>NZ_LMFV01000022.1 GCF_001427285.1 Mesorhizobium sp. Root552 | reverse complement strand
CTCTGTCTCATCTTCGCTCCTTTGAAAGGCTACAATGAACCAGAAATCCTCCGTTCTCGGTTAAACCGCTTTGGTCCCATCAGCGCTGACGCCGGACAGCACGCCGGGAGCTTTCCGATGACTGGTCGGAACGCTTCTAGCAAAAAAGATGCCAGGCGTCAGTGGTCTATCTCTATGGATGACTTGACAGAATTATGAAATCCAAACCAGTGTCCATTTTTAACCGGGATATGTTGGGTAAGCTCTTTGGGAGAATGTGATAGATGAAAACCCGCGCCGCAGTCGCCGTTGCTGCTGGAAAGCCCCTTGAAGTGATGGAAGTTAACCTTGAAGGGCCTCGCGAGGGCGAGGTCCTGGTCGAGGTGAAGGCGACCGGCATCTGCCACACAGACGAGTTCACGCTGTCGGGTGCTGACCCCGAAGGCATCTTCCCGGCCATCCTCGGCCATGAGGGCGCGGGCATCGTCGTCGATGTCGGCAAGGGCGTCACCAGCGTCAAGAAGGGCGATCACGTCATTCCGCTCTATACGCCCGAATGCCGCCAGTGCCCGTCCTGTCTGTCGCGCAAGACCAATTTGTGCATCGCCATCCGCGCCACCCAGGGCCAGGGCCTGATGCCGGAYGGCTCGAGCCGCTTTTCGCTCGGCAAGGAGAAGGTGTTCCACTACATGGGCTGCTCGACCTTCTCCAATTTCACCGTGCTGCCCGAGATCGCGGTGGCCAAGGTCAATCCCGACGCCCCCTTCGACAAGATCTGCTACATCGGCTGCGGCGTGACCACCGGCATAGGTGCTGTCATCAACACGGCCAAGGTCGAGCAAGGCGCGACSGCYGTGGTGTTCGGGCTTGGCGGCATTGGCCTGAACGTCATCCAGGGCCTGAGGCTGGCCGGCGCCGACATGATCATCGGCGTCGATCTCAACAACGACAAGAAGGCCTGGGGCGAGAAGTTCGGCATGACCCACTTCGTCAACCCCAAGGAGATCGATGGCGACATCGTGCCTTACCTGGTCAACATGACCAAGCGCGGCGCCGACCAGATCGGCGGGGCCGACTACACCTTCGACTGCACCGGCAACACCAAGGTGATGCGCCAGGCGCTCGAGGCCTCGCACCGCGGCTGGGGCAAGTCGGTGGTGATCGGGGTTGCGGGAGCCGGACAGGAGATTTCGACGCGTCCGTTCCAGCTCGTCACCGGGCGCTCGTGGATGGGCACCGCCTTTGGCGGCGCGCGCGGCCGCACCGATGTTCCCAAGATCGTCGACTGGTATATGGACGGCAAGATCCAGATCGACCCGATGATCACCCATACCCTCAAGCTCGAGGACATCAACAAGGGTTTCGACCTCATGCATGCCGGCGANTGGTATATGGACGGCAAGATCCAGATCGACCCGATGATCACCCATACCCTCAAGCTCGAGGACATCAACAAGGGTTTCGACCTCATGCATGCCGGCGAATCAATAAGATCCGTCGTCGTGTACTGATCCTGAGAGGCCAGCCCCACCCGCTTTGACGATTTCGGACCCCGGCGCACCGTTCGGGGTCGAATAAAGGGAGGAGGAAGCATGCCCGAGAAACTGCACCCCAGTATCAACAAGGGGTTACCGAAGAAGAGCGCCCGCTTCAAAGGCGGGACGCTGGTTTGCGATTGCGTCAGCAACCCGGTGAAGGTGGAGATCACCGGCCAGGTTGCGCACAACCACGCCTGCGGCTGCACCAAGTGCTGGAAGCCGGCTGGCGCGTTGTTCTCGGTGGTCGCCGTGGTGCCCAGCGAAAACGTCAAGGTCACCGCTTCCAAGAGCAAGCTCAAGGTCGTGGACAAGAAGGCGCTGATCCAGCGCCATGCCTGCCGGGCCTGCGGCGTTCACATGTACGGGCCGGTCGAGCGCGACCATCCGTTCAAGGGCCTGTCCTTCATCCATCCCGAACGGTTCGAGGAAGCCGGCTGGGAACCGCCAGGGTTCGCGGCCTTCGTATCGTCGATCATCGAGGCGGGCGTTCAGCCGGCCAAGATGAAAGGCATCCGCAATCAGTTGAAGAAGATCGGCCTTGAGCCCTACGACTGCCTGTCGCCCGGCCTCATGGACTATATCGCCACATGGACCGCCAAAAAGTCAGGCGCACTGCCGGCTTGAGCCGAAGCATGGCCGGGTGCCAGGCACCCGGCCATTTTCACCGAGTAACGATGACGCCACCCACCATCCTCGTCGATGCCGACGCCTGCCCGGTCAAGGCGGAAATCGTCAAGGTAGCTGAGCGCCTCGGCATCATGGTTACCTTCGTATCGAATGGCGGCATGCGCCCTTCCCGTGATCCGATGATCCGCAATATCGTCGTGCCAAAGGAAAAGGCCGACGCTGCAGACGACTGGATCGTGGAAAACGCCAAACCGAATGACGTCGTGATCACCGCGGACATTCCGCTCGCCGCACGTGCGGTCGGGCTTGGCGCGCATGTATTGGGCCCAACGGGCCGCCCCTTTACTCCCGAAACGATCGGAATGGCCGTGGCCATGCGCGACCTCAAGCAGCACCTGCGGGAAACCGGCGAGAGCAAGGGTTACAATTCAGCGTTCATGCCACAAGACCGATCACGGTTTCTGGGCGAACTAGACCGCATCCTGCGACGCGCCGTGAAGACGGCACAAGAAACGTAACACGGGCCTCAACGCGATATGGCCGCAACCGGAAACCCGATGCACAGGCACACGCAGTTCATCGCGGCGGCTCTGTTGGGCGTGGTTGCCCTTGCAGCTGCATTCTTCGTCGCCGTGCCGATTGCCTATTCGATCGGCGCCAACGTGTTCTTCGCTGCCTACAGCCTGCTGGTTTTGATGCAGATGCCCCGGTTGACGCCGGCTTATCTGCGCAAAAATGCCGATGCGACGGACCAGCCGGTCGTGGTCATCTTCGCCGTGACCTTGATCGTCGTCGCCGTGGCGGTCGGCTCGCTGTTCCAGATCATAAACTCCAAAGGCAGTCCTCATCCTCTGGAACTGGTATTTGCCCTGCTTTCCCTGCCGCTTGGCTGGTTCACGATTCATGCCATGGCAGCGCTGCACTATGCGCACATCTATTGGAAGGACGACGAAAAGAACGCCAAACGGGAAGACTCAACAGAAAAACCTCCAATCGGCGGATTGGATTTTCCGGGCGCCAAGCGTCCCGAAGGCTGGGATTTCCTCTATTTTGCGGTCGTCATCGGCATGACGGCACAGACGGCAGACACCGGCATCACCACCACGCAGATGCGCCGCATCGTGCTGGTGCATTCGATCGTATCGTTCTTCTTCAACACGGTGATCGTCGCAGCCGCGGTGAACCTCGCAGTCAGCTTGGGAAGCTGAATAGCTTAAGCCGCAGACTTGCCGGGTAGCGGCGTACCGGGCGTATCATGGCCGGCCGGCGTCACCAAAATCACGTCGGGATAGCCGTTTTCGATCAGCTTGACGGTGGCCTGCACCACGCTGTCCGCCGCTTCCAGCACACTGACGAAAACTTCCGTGTCTTCGCCGGCCAAGCGGCGAATGCCTTGCGCATCGGTCGCCCCACATTCGACCACGACCAGGTCGTAGGCCGTGGTCAGGGACTGCATGATGATAGGCAAGCGGTCGGCAGCCCGCATGGCCCGAACCGGATCGGCAGTTCCAACCGGGATAACATGGCAATCCGAGAACTGGTCAGGATGGATCACGTCGCTGAACTGTGCCTGTGATGAGAGCAGATTGGTAATGCCGGGAAACAGGACGCTCTCGAGCATGGCGCGAGATGCAGCGCCCGATGCCGTCAGATCAAGGAGAATGACGCGCAAGCCGGCGTCCGAAACCTCGCGGGCGACAAGAATGGAACTCGCTGCCGCGTCGTCGCCTTGGGGAGAAATGAAAATGGCGCGGCCAGCGCCACCTGCGATGAGCTTTTCGGCTGCCTTTTCGATGTCGATCTCGCCCAGATTGGGACGATGAGACATCTTTTCCTCCTCAACCTGCGTAGCTTCGCGTGCAGGTGCCGCCAGCCGCGCTTCCGCGATATCGTCTGCGGCGTCGCGCACTGGCGGCATTTCAACCACTTCGACGGGATCGAGGCGCACACCAGCAGCCGGACGCATCGCCCTGCCGGAGAACAGTTCGCTCAAGAGTGTAATGACCGCCATCAAGAGGAGCGAGCCGACAAAGGCTGCGCCCACAATCGGCACGATCTTGGGGAAATAGGGTTCGGACGGCACGGTGGCGCGCGAAAAGACGCGGGCATCGAACGGAAGGTAGTTGCGATCCTGACGGGATGACGCCTCGCGGTAGCGCGTCATGTACGATTCGAGCAACTGGCGCTGCGCGTTGGCCTCACGCTCAAGTGCATTGAGCTGCACTTCCTGTTCGCCGGCACGCGCCGCCTGCGCTTTCAGCTTGTTAACGTCGGCGACAAGTTGAGCCTCCCTCGCCTGCGCTGTCTGCGCCTCGGTGATCATGGCCGCCAGCACCTTCTCCGCCTCGACGCGAATCTGGCGATCGAGGTCCGACAATTGCGAGCGCAGCGCACGGATGCGGGGGTGGCCTTCAAGCAGGGTCGTCGACAGGTCGGCAATATCCGACTTCAACTGCACCTGGCGATCGCGCAGCCGCTGGATCAGGTTTGAGGATAGAACTTCCGGGATGGCATCCAGGGAACCGCCACCACGGAGCGCCTTGCGCACGCTTTCAGCTGTCGCCTCGGATGCTGCCCGGCCGGCGCGCAGACGCGTCAGTTCGCTGGAAAGCTCGGAAAGCTGCTGGGTTGCCAGGGTCGAGTTATTTTGCCCAAGGAGCAGGTCCGATTGGGCGCGGTAGTCGGCAACCTTGGCTTCCGCATCGCGCACACGCTTGGACAGGTCTTCGATCTCAGGCGCCAGCCAGCCGGTCGCGGCGGAATTCGATTCGAGCTTGGCGCCACCCTGCACGGCAATGTAGGTGTCTGCGATGGCATTGGGGATCTCGGCCGCCAGCTTCGGATCCTGCGACGAAAACTCGATGACGATAACGCGAGATTTTTCAACGCGATAGACGTTGAGCTTCTCACGCATGGCTTTCAGCACGCGCTCTTCGGCAGGGATTTCACCGGGATCGTTTTTCAAGCCGACGATGGTCAGGAAACGGCCCAGGAACGACATGCCGGCGGCGTCATCGAACTCCGCAAGCTGAGCGAGCTTGAGATCGGTGGCGACCTTTCCCAAAATGTCGGTCGCGGAAATCACCTCGACCTGGCTGGTTACGCCTTCCTCATCGAGGATCGGCCGATCGCCTGCCCCCATATCCGGCCGCGTGAACACGGACTCCTGCGTTTCGATCAACAGGCGCGTCTCGGATTTGTACTTCGGCGTCGCAGTCAGGGCAAAAGCCAAAGCGATAGCAGTCAGAACCAGCGTCACCCCGAGAATGCGCAGCCAGTTTCTCGCAAGGCTGGCGAAAAGCTGCCTTAGATCGACATCGATATCGGCAGCTGCCGACTGAGTACCTGACATGCGCCCTGCTCCGGAAACGGGTCGGGTTGCAACGTAAACAAATATGGTAACCCACCGGTTAAAATCCGAGTAAGGCTTGATTAAGAATTGCCGGCCAATCGCGGTGCGCAGCAGATTTCCAGGCACAAAACAGTGCCTTCGACAGACAATCCTTTACCTGCCATTAACCCTAACAGGAGGATAACGAGGCCAATCCTTAAGGCCCGCCCCTGCGGCGATGAATCGAAGGTACGCATCCGGCCATGAAAAGCCTTGCAGTCTTGTTCAGCGCTCTCGTTGCCGCCTCGGCTTTGGCTGGCTGTTCAAGTTACAGACCGACG
This sequence comes from Mesorhizobium sp. Root552, assembly GCF_001427285.1. Taxonomy (GTDB): domain Bacteria; phylum Pseudomonadota; class Alphaproteobacteria; order Rhizobiales; family Rhizobiaceae; genus Mesorhizobium. The sequence goes on along the minus strand of NZ_LMFV01000022.1, from coordinate 21,131 downwards.
CCTGCCGCTTTTCATGAAGTGCTCGACCAGCCCTACCGCTTGGGCGCCGGTGACCGCATCAGGGTCACGGTGTTTGAACAGGAGGGCCTGACCAACACCTACAGCGTCGACCAATCCGGCTACATCTCATTTCCTCTGGTTGGCGCGGTTCCCGCCCGCGGCCACACTGCGCAGCAACTGGAGGCGGAAATCGCCGCGAAACTGCGGCAGGGTTACCTGCGCGACCCCGACGTTTCGATCGAAATGGATCGCTACCGCCCGATCTTCGTCATGGGCGAAGTGGGTGCTGCCGGACAATATTCCTACGTTCCGGGCCTGACAGTGCAAAAGTCGATTGCCATTGCAGGCGGCTTCTCGGCCCGCGCCAATCAGGAAAGCGCCGACATCACGCGCGACATCAACGGCAAGGTCATGACCGGGCGCGTTCGTACTTCCGATCCGCTGATGCCGGGCGACACCGTGTATGTCCGCGAACGGCTATTCTGAAAACGTGGCGACCAAGCTGCGGATCGTGCACTGCTTTCGCTCACCCGTTGGCGGAATATTCCGGCATGTTCGTGACCTCGCCGATGCACAGCTCGCCGCCGGTCACGCCGTCGGCATCGTGTGCGATTCCACGACAGGCGGCGAATTCGAGGAGCAACTGTTCAACGACATGGGCGGCAAGCTCGCTCTCGGCATCCACAGGACGCCGATGCAGCGCCACGTTGGCCTGGGCGACATTGCATCCGCCTGGCGAACCTACAAGATTATCAAGGAATTGCAGCCGGATGTTCTCCACGGCCACGGCGCCAAGGGTGGCGCTTATGTGCGCCTGTTCGGCTCACTGTTGCGGGTTTCAAGGTCTCGCGTGGCCCGCCTTTATTCTCCCCATGGCGGGAGCCTGCACTACGACGAACGAACGGCGACAGGCAAAACCTTCTTCGCCATAGAACGCCTTATGGGGCGTTTCACCGATCACCTGCTGTTCGTTTCCAACTACGAGCGGCGCGCCTATCGCAAGAAAGTCGGCGAGCCGAGGGGGCTCAACGGCCTCGTCTATAACGGCCTGCGCGCATCGGAATTTGAGCCGGTCCTTGCGAATCCGGATGCAGCCGACCTGCTTTACATCGGCATGATGCGTGATCTGAAGGGCCCCGATATTTTCATCGACGCGATCGCGCGAGCCGAAAAGAAGCTTGGGCGCGAGTTGCGCGCCGTGATGGTCGGTGCAGGCGACGGACTCCCCAACTACCGCGAGCAGGTGAAACGTCTAGGACTGGGAGACCGCATCCAGTTCCTGGACCCGATGCCGGCCCGAAAAGCCTTTGCATTGGGCCATCTTGTCGTCGTTCCTTCAAGGGCCGAGGCAATGCCCTATATCGTGCTGGAAACGCTTGCCGCAGGAAAAGCGATGATCGCCACGGCGGTTGGCGGCATTCCGGAAATTTTCGGACCGGATTCCCCTGCCCTCGTGGAGCCGGATCCTGTCGAACTTGGCAAGAAGATGGTTGTCGCATTGGCCGATCTGGCCGTCTATCATCGCAGCATGCCCGCTGGCGCCGACCTCAAGGCGCGTTTTGGCGCCGATGTCATGGCGGGTGACATCGAGAAGGCCTATTTCGCGGCACTTGCCCGCTGACTACGCCGACAAATTTCAAACCGCAGCCAACCTAAAAGGGTTTCTTAGGTCTCGCCTGATATTCAGCCTGCAGAATTGACAGGCCATCAGATGAGTGGAAATGACCCCACCCACCGCTTCTCCTCCGAAGCGGTGCGCAAATTCGAAAGCCCCGACAGCAATGACAAGCCCGGGGGGCTGAACGAAGTCGCACGGCACGTTGCCGCACAATATCACCGGGACACCATGTCTCCGGTGATGGTCAGTGGCGTGTGGCGCATTATCGAATTTGCCGTTCTGTTCCTGTCAGGTCTCGCCGTCTACTGCCTCTATCTCGGCGCTTTCACTCATCTGGCCTGGCAATATCCGCTGGTTTTGGCCATCGGTTCGCTGCTTGCAGTGATCTTGCTGGCGCTGAGTGATTGCTATCAGATATCGGCGCTGCTGCGCCCGGTTGCCAGCTTTCCCCGCATGCTCACTCTTTGGGCCGGGACATTCGCGCTGATGGCTCTCACCGGATTCATCCTGAAGATAACGGAAGACTATTCACGCCTGCTTTTTGGAATCTGGTTCGTCGTTGGCTTCATATGGCTCTTCGGCATGCGGTTGATATTTTCCAAGCTGTTGCGCCGCTGGGCCAGAGACGGACGTATGGAACGGCGCGCGGTTATTGTGGGCGGCGGCGAGGCGACCGAACAATTGATCCGCTCGGTCGAGAAACAGCCCTACAACGACATCCGCATCTGCGGGATTTTCGATGATCGCGACAACAAGCGCTCACCAGCCATCATTGCCGGGTACCCCAAGCTTGGAACTGTTTCCGAGTTGATTGAATTTGCCCGCATCGCAAGCATCGACATGCTCATCGTGTCGCTGCCGATCACCGCGGAGCGGCGCGTGCTGCAGCTTTTGAAGAAATTATGGGTGCTGCCGGTCGATATTCGCCTGTCCGCGCATTCGAGCGCGCTGCAATTCCGGCCGCGCTCTTATTCCTATATCGGTGCGGTGCCGATGCTGGATGTGTTCGACAAGCCGATCAACGATTGGGATTCGGTTGCGAAGCGTACATTCGATATCGTTTTCAGCCTGATCGGCATCCTTGTCTTTTCCCCGATCATGCTGGCGACCGCGCTGGCCATCAAACTCGACTCCAAGGGACCTGTCCTGTTCAAGCAGAAGCGCCACGGCTTCAACAATGAAGTCATCGAGGTCTACAAGTTCCGTTCGATGTACACCGACAAGTCGGACCCGACAGCCAAGAAAACTGTCACCAAGAACGACCCTCGCGTGACGCGGGTCGGCCGCTTCATTCGTAAGGCGTCGATCGACGAGTTGCCACAATTCTTCAACGCGTTGTTCGGCTCGCTGTCGCTCGTCGGCCCTCGCCCGCATGCGGTCGCCGCCCAATCCCACAACCTGCTCTATAATGAGGTGGTCGATGGTTACTTCGCCCGTCACAAGGTCAAGCCCGGCGTAACCGGCTGGGCGCAGATCAATGGCTGGCGCGGCGAGATGGATACCAACGAGAAAATCCGCATGCGCACCGAATACGATCTCTTCTATATCGAGAACTGGTCGCTGCCGTTCGACCTGAAAATCCTGTTGCTGACGCCCATCCGGCTGCTCGATACGGAAAACGCCTATTGAGCACGCTGACGCACGATCTGCCGGCTGAGGCGATCAACGCCAAGTTGATCGCCCTCGTGGCGTCTGGCGCGATATTCTTCGGCATATTCCTATCCGGCTTCGTCATTCGCGAGCCCGCGCCTTATGACATTTATATGGTCGGGCTTATTGCGGTATGGGCACTGTTCGGCCTCAGGATATCGCGCTTTACTGCACCTCTGGTCTGCCTGCTGATCGTGTTCAATGTCGGCGGGTTGATTGCAATGACGCAGATGACGGACCTGATGGAAACGCCACTTTATCTGGCTGTTTCCCTGTTTCTCGCCTTCACCGCAATTTTCTACGCTGCCGTTCTCGAAGCGAAGCCCGACACATACCGGCTGATATTCTTTGCTTATGTGGTGTCAGCGCTGGTAACCTCGCTGCTGGGCATTGCCGGTTATTTCCACGCCTTTCCCGGCGCGGATACATTCACCAGATACGACCGCGCTGCAGGCGCCTTTCAAGACCCGAATGTGTTCGGTCCGTTCCTGGCCCTGCCCGGCATCTACCTGCTTTACCTGCTCCTGACCGGGCCTGTATCGCGGATGCCATTGGTGGCCATGCCCTTGCTGGTCATCGTCGGCGGCATTTTCTTTTCTTTTTCACGAGGCGCATGGGGCTTGTTCGCAGTGGCCGCCGTCCTGCTTACCGGCGCTCTATTCCTGCAAAGCCTGAGCGGCCGATTTCGGCTGCGGATCGTGGTAATGACATTGGCTGCGATAGCCCTGTTGATCGTCGCCATGATTGTTATCATCCAGATACCGGGCGTCTCGGACATGCTGTCCAATCGCGCCAAGCTGGCGCAGGACTATGACTCCGCCCGGCTCGGCCGTTTCGCCCGATACGCCATCGGCTTCCAGCTCGCGCTGGAACGCCCGCTTGGCATCGGACCGCTGGTATTCGGCACGATTTACGGCGAAGACACCCACGACATCTGGCTGAAAGCCTTGATGGACTATGGCTGGCTGGGCTTCGTTTCTTATCTGGCGTTGACGGTCTGGACCCTGGCCGCGGGCTTCCGCCTGCTACTGCGCAACCGTCCCTGGCAGCCCTATGTGCTATGCGCCTACGTCGTCTACATCGGCCATATCGGGCTGGGCACCTTTATCGATACCGACCACTGGCGGCACTTCTACCTGCTGCTCGGGCTGATCTGGGGCGGGATTGCGCTTGAACATCGATATCAGCTGCGGTTGCGGCAGCAGGATTCGACACCTACCGCGCGATAGCGCGAAAACTAGGTCGGGAACCTGTTGCGCTTCACGACATCCCAGATTCCCTTGTTGATGTCCGTGATATCATTGATGCACTGGGTGATCCGGGTGACTTCGGGCGCATCGACCGCTTCAACCTTGCCGTATTTGATCGACGTCTTGCCGTCGAAAATGCGCATCTGCTGAGTGTGCGAGATGTCGCCCTTCTCGTCGAACGAATAGATGCAATGGCTGTATTTGTTCCTGAGCTTGGACTGCTGGCTAAGACGGTCGAGAAGCAGCAGGATGTCGTCGCGACAATTTTCGGGGGTCTGCGGTAGCTTTGCCAGACGTTCGACCAGATCCATCCGCGCCCGGGTCGTGTTGAGGGTCAGGAAAATGACAATCGCCGTTTCCTTGTTGACCTTGGCCAAGCCGGCGATGAGGTAGATCAGCAGGCTTTCCGTATTCGTCCAGGCGTAGTTCAACCGTCCGACGAGGAGCAATATCTGGTCGAGGCCGCCTGAAGCGCGTCTTTGCGGCATCGCCACCTCTCCCTTTTGGCCCGACATCGATGCAATTCCTTTCGCACACATGCTCAGGTTACGAAAACATTCGCGAATCGGACGTTAACCACGTCTCCATCCGCCTGGCCACGATCCGAGAGACACTATAGCGGTCTTGCCCACCGCCAAGGCCATCCTAAAAAAGAGGTAGGCACCCACTAACCAGGATCAGTTGACACTCGGAGCTCGCCTGGGCAGCTGACGCAAGGGAAGCCGACGATGCCGTTGTATCGCAATCAATATTCGGCCTGAATCGGGAAAATTCCGCCGCAACCGGCGCGACCAACCGTCAAACGATCTAGATCGATTTTCAGACTATGCGTCTCGAACACTCGGTCACAGACTGCAAACATCCCAGATCAGCGGGATTCAGTGCATTCGACATTGCAGCGCATTTTTGCAGGTGATTCAGGCAGTTGCTGAGTTGCAGGGCGGAGCTGTGCTCATCGCATCGATGCCTGACATGAGAAGTGGGGATTTCTGGTTGTGGCATCTGTACGTCCGTGCGGACGACAGGCAGTCGCAGCAAGGCCAATCCCGGAACCATAAACCTGCCGTGCAGCCAAGTCCTTGTAAGAGATGAATAGGGTCGAGTTGGCACGGCAAAACCAGGGGTAACTTCTATGGTAAAGCCGAGTAACTCCAACTCCAACTATCTCAATTTCTTCGATCCCAGCCAGCACCAGGACCAAGACCAGGATCAACTGCAGGCTCAGGCTCAGGCCGAACTGCAGGCTCAGGGCCAAGGCCAAGGCCAGGGCCAGGGTCAGGGCCAATACCAGTCGTCCGAAAACTGGAATGGTAACGGCAACGGCAACGGTAACCTGAATGGGAACGGCAACGGCAACCTGAACGGTAACCTGAACTTCAGCGACAATACCAATTCAAACACCAGCTCAAATTCGAACTCGAACTCGAATAGCAATAGCAACACGTCCACGACCACTGTTGGCGTGAACGTTGGTGTGAGCCTCGAAGGCATCCAGCCTTCGGATGACGATTTCGCTGACATCGACATGAGCGGCGGCGCGAAGGTCGACCAGATGCTGGTCAACCATGACGGCCAGATTTTCTACAATCCTGGCGACGGCGCTTCCTTCAACGACTTCCTGAACGGCTCTCTCAAGGGTGAAGGCAATGATGCGGCGCTCGTCGTCGCTCAGACCAACAACCTCGATGACAATGACGACCTCGGTCAGGCTTCAGTCAGCAACACCGGCACTTTCACCCAAAGCGGAAATGCCCAGGGCGGTATTGCGAAGTCTGATGACGGCATCACCGCCGGCGGCGGCGGTGGCGGCGGCGGCGGCCATGGTTCGGCTGACGGTGGCGCAGGCGGCCTCGGCGCAAACCTCGCTGGCTTCGGCATCGGCGGTAGCGCGATTGGCGCTGGCCAGGGTGGCGACACGACCGGTGGTAACGGCGCTGAAGGCGGCGCAGGCACTGGTACGGGCACCGGCCTCGGCCTCGGCGTTGGCCTCGGCCTCGCAGGTTCCGAAGGCGGCCAGAGCGGATCGGCCAACGGCGGCAACGCACAAGGTGATGGTGGCGCAGGCCTCGGCCTCGGCCTCGCTGGCGCCCTGGGTGGTACGTCTGGCGACGCAGGCTCCGGTGACGGCGGTGCAGCCGCTGCCAGTGGCGCAGGCGCTGGTGCAAGCGGTCCTGCCGGCAACGGCGGCGACAGCGGCGGTGGCGATGCGGCAGGCATCGGCCTCGGCGGATCCGGTGCGCTGGGCGGCGTAGGCGGCGATGCCGGCACTGATGGCGGCGATGCAGCCGGCCTCGGCCTCGGTCTCATCGGCGTCGGCGTTGGCGTCGGCGGTGACAACAGTGGCGCAGCTACGGGCGGAGCTGGCAGCAACACAGCGGGTGACGGAACCGGCTCAGGCGCAGCGAACGGTGGTCAGGCTGGCAATTCCAGCGGTGGCGACTCGGGCGATGGCCTCGGTCTCGGCCTCGGCAAAGCGAATGGCGGCGACTCCGGCGCTACCTCTGGCGATGTCGGCGAAGCGCTGGCGGCTGGCCTCGGCAAGGGCCTCGGCGGCGACTCCAACAACAGCGCTGACGGCGGCACCAGCGGTGACGGCGGCGACTCCGGCGCAGTAGGCCTCGGCGGCGGCAACGGCGCGGGCTTCGGAATCGGCGCTGGCCTCGGCGGTGACGGCGGCAACGGCGGCATGGCATGGGGCGGCGACACGATCGTTGTTCCAGTTGCTGGCGCTGGCACCGGCGGCGACGCTACCGGCGGCACTGGTGGCGCTGGCGGCGCGGCCGGCACGGTCAACTTTGGCGATGGCGGCGCTGGCGGAGACGGCGGCACCTGGGGTTCGAACAACCACGGCGATACTTACGTCAATGGTCTGTCGGAAGCCCACGCGGATGCTTCGATCGACGTCACGGCGTTCAACCAGAACATCGTCATGGGCGCCAACCTGATGGAAAACCTGCTGAGCCAGACCGTAGTTGGCGGCAACTACGACGTGGACCACAGCGGCGACGCCTGATGCCAGATCCGCGCTAGCGGAGGATTTATAGCGGCTACGCGGGGAATCCCGCGTAGCCATTTCCGTCAAAGCCCACCTTCGTTCACCGGGAAGCTAAGCAACATCGAGGAACGAGACCGTGCCACTGGACAGAATCACTGAGGCGATTGCCCATTTCGTTGGGCTTTTCCAGATTGCGTCTGAACAGGCACGAATGCGCGACGACTATATGGAATTCGTCGCACGCCGCGCACAGGAAGCGGCGGACCATTCGGATCAGCCTCTCCAGATAAAATTCGACTCGCCCTATGATCTGGATAATCCCCAGCCAGGGATACACTACGTTCCCGCTCCGAACTCCGTCGAGCCGTTTGTCGCTTACAGCGAACCGCTCTACGCTGCGCCGGAAATTCCGATAGACGTTCAGGCACAGCCGATCATCTATCCAGGCTACGTGCCTCCAACGCTTTTTCATCACGCCACGTCTTCGTTCAAGATACTCGATCCCCAGCCACCTGGATCGGTGGTCAGCATCGTTTCGCAGGCAAACAACCTGTCGGACGAAGACTTCGTCAATGTCGGCGGCAGCAAGGCGATTTTCGATCAGATCGGCAGCCCGCAGACCGCACTTCAGGAACTGGTGGACAGCGCAAACCAAGCCATGCCGGTTCAGGGCGGGGTCATGCCCGGATCGTCCGAAGGCATCGGACAGTTCATCACCGCTTCGGCAGATTCAATCCACGATTTCCTGGCAGGCCTGGAAAGTGGGCAGGACGCCGACGGAATACAGACTTCCAGTACGGCTACCGACAATGGCGACGGTACTTCAACCGAAACGCATGTGGCGACCGTAACGCCTACGGAAGGCGCAATCTATGTAAACGGCGCGGTCGTTGACGAGGCACCCAAGTTCGACGATCACCTGCCCGCGGCTTCACCGCTGGTCAAGGACGATCCGGAGGAGACAGCACCCGCACCCGGTAACGACACATGGGAAACCGGCTCGACGGCCACTGGCCAGATCGTGCATGGCCAAGGCAGCATCGCTGTAACCGCATCCGTGGAAATCAGCACCGGCCTCAATGCTCTGATCAACTCTGCCACGCTCGTCAACGATACTCTCGAAGGGCACGTATTTGCGGTCGCGGGAGATCATTTTTCGCTGAACCTCATCGTCCAGATAAACGCCTGGAGCGATTCCGATTCAGTGGGCGCCAGCATGTCGGGCTGGAACTGCCCGCCAAGCAACACCACTGCCTTCAACATCGCTTCGATGGAGCACACACCGATCAACGCCGGGACGCAGGAGCCCGCCGGCGGGGGCGTTTCCACTTTCCCCAAAGCCTGGGCGGTTACCGAAATAACCGGCGACTTCGTCTCTATGAACTGGCTCCAGCAACTCAATTTCGTGATCGACCACGACATGGTGATCTCGTCGTCGTCGGCCGGCGTTACGTCGATGATCGGAACCGGCGCGAACCAGACCATCAACAGCATGTCGATCTTCGATCTCGGCAAGTATTACGATCTCATTCTGGTTGGCGGAAACTACTACAGCGCCAACATCATCAACCAGAAAAACATCATGCTCGACGACGACATCGTCGGCGGCGTGGGCGGTTTCCATACCTCCGGCCCGGGTTCGGCTTCCACCAGCGACAACCTGTTGTGGAACGAAGCCAAGATCACCAATATCGGCACGCCCCACAACTCGGAAATGCCGAACGGCTTCCACGGCGCGCTGAACGATTTCGCGGCCGGTAACAAGATTCTCTCCGCAGACGTGCTGAATGACGCTGCTTTTGCGGGTTTTGCGGGCCTCCATGTGCTGTACATTTCGGGCAGCATCTACGATCTGCAGTACATCCAGCAGACCAATATTCTCGGTGACGCCGATCAGGTCGCGGCTGCGATGCACGGCGTCAATTCTACCGCAGACGCCAACTGGTCCATCACCACCGGTTCGAATGTGCTGGTCAACCAGGCCCACATCATCGACGTCGGCCCCGGCGGAACGGTCTACTATGGCGGCGGCCAATACTCTGATGAACTTCTCGTCCAGACGGATATCATCAAGGTCGACAATGGGATCGATGTAAAGCCAACCGACCAGCTGGTGAACGAGGCCGTTGCATTCCTCAGCGACGACATGCTCACGCCTGACCAGAACCACGATACCGATAGCGGTTTCAAGAGCGACCCCGGTGTCCATCCCGCACACACCGACATCATGCAATCGGTCGTGACTTGACCACTTTTCCCGCTGGAGCACCATGAACCAACATATTGGTAATATTGGCAATGCGACGGTGAACCGTGCGGCAACGGTCGATTCCGACCAGTCCGACGAAGCTTACGCCGCACCTTCCTCAAGCACGGCTCAGTTCAAGGGCTTCAACACGCCCTTTGACGAGTTGATGGCGGAAGTCGACAGGATGGCCGCCGAGTTGCGGACCAGGTCAACGACCGTGTCAGACCCGGCCGAATTGGACGATTCTGACGACTTGATCGAAGAGGAAGATCAACCGGGCGCAGCCCTATCGGCCACTTCCGGTCGGGATGATGAGACGGAAGCAGATATTACCGAAACTCCAGTTTCGCAGGCAGCGCCAGTTCCTCAATCGGAAACGGCGGAAGCTGAACCGGTAACCCGCGCGCCTGCTCCCGACCCGGTTTTGGCAGAAGTTTCGATCACCCCTCAGGAAACTCACGCACCGGCGCGGACCGTTTCCGATGAGCGGTCAAACGAGCCCGAGCTGGAAAGACCCCAGCGGTCGAGCCTCGAACACCCGGTTTCGGCAGGACAGCTAAAATCGATAGACGCTGACACAGGGCCGGTTCTCTCGAACAACGGCTCGCAGGCACGACCGGCCAACAAACTGCCCAAAGCAAGCAACGACGCCGGGAATGCCGGAGACGTCTTCCACCGCCGCCTTGGCCCGGTCAATCTGGCCGACAACCTCAAGGCCGGCGTGCTGGCCGTGCGGCGCAATCTTCTGGTGGTGATGGGCTTCACGATTGCCACCAACATCCTCGTCCTGGCAATTCCGGTCTACCTGTTCCAGATTTCGGACCGCGTGCTGACCAGTCGTTCCATTGATACGCTGGTCATGCTGACGATCATAATCGCCGGCGCAGTAGTCTTGAACGCCGTTCTGGATGCCGTGCGCCGCTTCATCTTGATGCGCACTGCAGTCGAAGTGGCGGCACAGCTCGGCGCGCCGATCCTTGGCGCAGCCGCACGAGCGTCGCTGCACAGCAACGGCAAGGAATACCAGACGTTGGGTGACTTGCAGCAACTGCGCTCGTTCCTCGTATCAGGCACGCTTTTGTCGTTCCTTGATGCGCCGCTGGCACCGCTGTTCATGCTGGCCGTTTTCCTCGTGCACCCACATCTCGGCTACATTGTCGTGGTATCGGCGCTGTTGTTGCTGGTCATCGCCTACTTCAACCAGAAGATGACGGCCCAACCATTCCACGAGGCCGGAAATTTCCAGAGCAAGGCCAACCTGCATCTCGATTCGATGTCACGCAATTCGCAGATCATCAACGCCCTGGCGATGATTCCGGAAGCGGTGAAAATCTGGGGCCAGGATACAGCCGGCTCGCTGAAAGCGCAGGTGCTGGCGCAGGATCGCAACGTTATCTCGGCTTCCATTTCCAAGGCCGTACGCTTGCTGACCCAGGTCGCCATGCTTGGCTGGGGCGCATATCTGTCGATCGAAGGGCATTTGACGGGCGGCATGGTCATTGCTGCCTCGATCATTGCAGGCCGCGCGCTGGCGCCTGTGGAAGGTGCTATCGAGGGGTGGCATCAATTCCTCAATACGCGCTCAGCCTACCAGCGCATCTCGGCTCTGCTGAAGGCCTCTCCGCTAAACTTCGAGCGGCTGAAACTGCCGAAGCCGCAGGGCCGTCTCGACGTCGAGCGCTTGCTGTTCGTTCCGCAAGGCACCAAGCGCGTGGTGCTGAACGGCGTGACGTTCTCACTCGCTCCCGGTGAATCGCTGGCGATCATTGGCGATTCCGGAGCGGGCAAGACCACGCTCGGCAAGATGCTGGTAGGATCGATCCTGCCTACATCGGGCAGCGTGCGTCTGGACCTGATGGACCTCAGAAACTGGGACCAGCGCCAGTTCGGCGAAAACATCGGTTACCTGCCACAGGACGTCCAGCTGTTCCCCGGCACCATCAAGGCCAATATCGGGCGCATGCGCGACGATGCCAGCGACGAGGACATCTACAAGGCCGCGATGCTGGCGGATGTGCATGAACTGATCTCGAGCTTTGCCCAAGGCTACGAAACGATCGTGGCCGCGGACGGCTCGCCCCTGTCGGGCGGACAAAAACAGCGCATTGCGCTAGCGCGTGCATTCTTCGGCAATCCGCATCTGGTGGTGCTAGACGAACCGAACTCCAACCTCGACGGTGCAGGCGATGCGGCATTGCTGCGCGCCTTGGACCACGCCAAGAAGGAGAAGATCACCGTCATCACCATCACCCAGCGTCCATCGCTGCTGAACGGCGTCGACAAGATCCTGCTTCTATCGAACGGAGCGGTTTCGATGTTTGGCGTGCGCCAGGATGTGCTGAAGGCTCTGGCCCCGTACAACGCCGCCACTGCCCGCAACAATCTGCCCAACCAGCAAGCCCAGGCAGTCCAGAAGCCTGTGCAATTTGTTCAACAGGCCGCCCAATGAGTACGAGTATCGCCAATGTCCATGACATCGAATGGTATGGCGATGTGCCACGCTCTATCCGCAAGCACGCCATGTTCGGGCTTTTGCTGGTGGCGCTGGCTTTCGGCGGTTTTGGAACTTGGGCCGCAACCGCGCCGCTGGCCGCGGCGGTTATCAGCGCGGGAAGCTTTGTCGCCACCGGTGAAAACAAGGTGGTACAGCATCTGGAAGGCGGCATCATCCAGGAGCTTCTGGTCAGTGAAGGCGACCACGTCAACGCCGGTCAACCACTGATCCGGCTGGACGGCATTGTGGCTCAGGTCAAGGAGCGGCAGTTGTTCCTGCGTCAGGCTCGCCTCGAAGCCAACGTCGCCCGTCTTCAGGCCCAGGTGGCTGGCAGTGCCAGCGTGACCTTCCCGCAGATCATCGCCGACAACAAAGGCGACAGCGACATCCGGTCCATCATCGACGGACAACTGGCCAATTTCCAAACGGCCAAGAACCGGATGGACAGCGAGATAGGCCTTCTGAAACAGAACATCGAATCTTTGAAATTCCGCATGGAAGGCTTTGAACGCCAAAAGCAATCGATGATCGAGCAGCGAGCTTTCCTGAAGGACGAGTACGCTGGCAAGATGCAGTTGTTGTCGGAAGGCTTGATCCGCAAGACGGAAGTGAACGCGATACAGCGCGCCATGGCCGATGCTGACGGCCAGATCGGGCGTCTGGAGTCCGAGGTATCGGAAACCCAGGCCCAAGTGCAGAAATTCGATCAGCAGATCGCCCAGACAGTGACCGAGTTGAACCAGAAGTCACTGGACGAACTGCAGGTCGCGCAGGGCGATCTCGACGCCATTCGTGAAGAAGCAAGGCAGGCACAAAACCTGTTGCAGCGCTCGACGATCAACGCTCCGGTCACCGGCACCGTCGTGCGCATGTACTATCACACCTCGGGCGGCGTCATCGAAAGCGGCAAGAAGATTCTCGAAATCCTGCCCTCGGACGTGCCGTTGATCATCGAGACGCAGATCCAACGCAAGGACATCGACGCCGTGAAGCCTGGCCAGAAGGCGACCATCCGTCTGGTGGCACTGAACCGGCGCACCACGCCTGTACTCAACGGGGACGTGTACTACGTTTCGGCCGACGCACTGGCTGACACCACCATGCCGAACAGCGAAGTCTATCTTGCCCGCATCAAGCTTTCGCCGACCGAATTGGCCCGAATCCCAGGGTTTACGGCGACGCCTGGAATGCCGGCTGAGATCATGATCGAGACGGCGGAGCGGACGTTCCTCGACTATTTGACCAAGCCGATCCGGGAAAGCATGGCCCGGGCCTTTACCGAGAGATGACGCTTGCGCCATTGACTGTCTGACAGTGGGATTTTCCGCGGGCCTTCCTCCACGGAAAATCGCAAATAGTCCGCTTCTGCTCTCGACGCAGGTTTTTGGCCTTGCAGCCCGAACTGCGAAACTATATGGCTTCACGCGGTTCGGAGTGTAGCGCAGCCCGGTAGCGCACTTGACTGGGGGTCAAGGGGTCGTGGGTTCGAATCCCGCCACTCCGACCAACATACCAATGATGTCATTGGTAACCGGGAGCCGTCTTCTTGAAGGACAGCGGGACCGAACGGTTCGGTCCTCCCGCTCCTGTCTGTCAAGGCTTTTAGCAAACCCATCGACCCCGACAGCCCGCTAGTCCGAGCTCCTCCCCAACCCCAAAGCACGATCTGGTGGTCCGCATTTGCAGCGGCAGCTATCGCTCGCATCCAATGTGCCATCCGCAGCGTGGGCGAAACGGAGTTGGCGAGCGCTGCCATTGAAAATGGCCAGCCGAAGTCGAACAACAACTCGCGACGGCAGGGATTTGTTATCTCCTGAAGAAATCCTCTTGGCATCGATATATTCATATGAATATAGAGAGATTGCTAATCGGTAGCAAATTTTCACCGATAGATTTGAACAGTATGGTTTTTTCAGGGGGATATGAGTTGCGATATATTCAAAGAGGTACAGCGTTAGCGGTTCTCACAACGCTAACGGCAACAAGCCAGGTCATTGCCCAGACGGCGCCCGACGAAACGGAGCAGGCTCAGACAACGGAACAGGAAAAGAAGGCCGAGTTTAAAAAGGCGAAGAGCGAGGTCTTCCAGTTGGGCCGGATTCTTGTGCCGGCGGAGAGCGCCGATGGTGGCACCAGCGGTCAGAAAATTTCGCAAAGCGTGGTGACCCCGCAGGAAGTCTATTCGGCCAACCGCAACACGCTCGACGATGCGCTGCGTACTGTTCCCGGCGTCGAAGTTTCGACCACCGGAGGCCGCCGGAACGAACGCCTTCTCTACGTGCGCGGTTTCGACCGTTTCCAGGTTCCGCTCTCGATCGACGGCATCCGCGTCTATCTGCCAGCTGACAACCGGCTCGACTTTGGGCGCTTCCTGACGCCCGACCTGTCGGAAATCCAGGTCCAGAAAGGCTACGTGTCGGCCCTCAACGGACCGGGCGCCATGGGCGGCATGGTCAATCTCGTGACCCGCAAGCCAACCCGGGAACTGGAGGCCGAGTTCCAGAGCGGCATCGACCTTGGCAACACTGGCGACCTGGCGGCCGCCACGGCATTCGCATCCGTCGGCTCGCGACAGGAAGACTTCTACGTGCAGGCGAGCGGAGCAATCCGTGATTCCGACGGCTTCTTCCTGTCACGCTCTTTCGTGCCCACGGCAGTGGAGGACGGAGGACGCCGCGACCTAAGCGAGGTCGACGACTGGCGTCTCAACTTCAAGGCTGGCTACACACCGAACGATACCGATGAATACGTCATCAGCTACACTCATCAGGAAGGCAGCCGCAAAGCGCCTTACCATGTCATTACGCCCGATACGCGGCACTGGACATGGCCCTACTGGAACGTATCCAGCCTGTCGCTCTATTCGCACACGCAGATTGGCGAAGCGTCCTACGTGCGGACCAAGGCGTACTACAACACCTTCGAAAACCTGTTGTCGTCATTCGACAACAACACGTTCACGACCCAGACCGCAGGCTATGCTTTCGACAGCTACTACGACGACAACTCCTACGGCTTTTCAGTCGAGGGCGGCACGGAATTGATAGATCGTAATACGCTGAAGGCAGCGTTGCATTACCGTCGTGATACCCATCATCCGCAACAGCACGCCCGTCCTGACGACCCGACGCTGGCATTCCTTGAGCCGCGATTGGAAAGATCCGAGGACACCTGGTCGGCGGCACTGGAGAACACGTTCCACGTGACCGATACGCTCGATTTCGTTGGCGGCGTCAGCTACGACTGGAACGACATCTTGAAGGCCCAACGTTACTCAAGCGGAGCGATCCAGGAGTATCCAGTGGGCGGCAGCAGCGCCGCCAACTGGCAACTCGCGGCGATCTACCGTCCATCCGATGCGCTCGAATTCAATGCCAGCATCTCGTCACGGACGCGTTTTCCCAATCTGTTTGAACTCTACAGCACCCGCTTTGGAACCGCGGAGCCCAATCCCAACCTCAAGCCGGAACGGGCAATCCACTATCAACTCGGAGTAACCGCGGAGCTTTCCGAAACAGCGCGCATCGGTGCGGCACTTTTCTACAGCGATCTCACCGACGTCATCCAGTCGATCCGGATCGGCGCAGCACCAGGCGGCGGGGATCTCACACAAAACCAGAACATCGGCGACGGGCGCTATTATGGTCTCGAACTGACCGGCGAGTGGGACATTCTGCCCGAACTCACCATCGGGGCCAACTACACGCTGCTCAAGCGCAATCTGGTCGATCCGGTCAGGCCCGGTCTCAGGCCGGTCGATACGCCTGAACATACCGCGCGCATCTACGCCGACTGGATGCCGTACGAGAATTTCACGGTATCGCCGGATGTGGAGCTGGCGAGCTGGCGTTGGTCTGATGCGACAGGCGGCGGCTATGTGAAGACAGCCGGTTTCGCCCTGGCAAACATCAACATGCAGTACGACTTTTCCGAGAACATGGCGGTCAACTTCGGCGTCCGCAACATTTTCGACAAGAACTACGAACTGAACCAAGGCTTCCCGGAGCCGGGCCGCACCTTCTTCCTAAAGACGCGCGTCACGTTCTAAACGCTGCCTCCCAGGACAGCGGGCCCGCCGGCAAACACCATTGCCGGCGGGCCAATCTTTTCCAGATAGGTTATCGAGCTTGTCGGCTAGCCTACTTCGAAATCGCCAGGCTGCGGCGGTGCGATGGGCGTAAAACGTGTCCGCTCCGGCTTGAGGTCGAGCAACGGAGTACCATCAAGGCAATCCATGCCGCGCACCAGAAGGGTGCTGCCTTCCCGACCAACAAGCCCGACAATGGAGGTGCCGATCGGATTGGGACGCACTGGCGAACGCAGGGAAAAAACACCCCGCGTCTCGCCATCGCTAGCCGGACTCTGCAACACCAGATCCCGTCGCGACATATGCAGCCAGTAAAGCACCTCCAGTTCCTCGAATTCGTCAATGTTCTCCAGGCCCTCGACCCAGGGTTCGAAAAGCTCGATACGGCAGATTGGCCCGTCACGCCGCCCCTGTCGTGGCGTCTCCATGCGCGAGTTCCACTGGGTGCATATTTGACCGATGAACACCAGCCCGGCATCCTGCGCAGGCGGTGCTTCAATGGCCTTCTCGCCGTGCCTTATTTCGTTTTCGCGTACCATATGCCTAGCCCTGCCTTTGCACCTTCCCAAGAATCGGCGCACATATCGACCGATCGGCTGCGGGCATGAATTCAACCGCAACGTCAACACCGTAGAGCTGCTTCAGCGTCGCCGCCGTGACAGCCGTGGCCGGTGGCCCAAATCCGATAATCTGCCCATCTTTCATCAGAGCCACTTCATCCGCACAGGCGAAAGCATGGCCGGGGTCATGCGTAGACAAGACGATGGCAAGGCCGGAACGGCGCAACTCATTGATGCAGTCGAGCACGCGTGTCTGGTTGCCGAAATCGAGGCTTGCTGTCGGCTCGTCCATAACGATCAGCTCGGTTTCCTGGGCGAGCGCACGCGCGATGAGCACCATCTGCCGCTCACCTCCGCTCAGTGTTGTAAACGTCCGATCAGCAAGATGACTGAGGTTGAGCCTGTCCAGAGCTGACCATGCCATCTCGCGGTCCTTGGAAGAAGGCGTGGCAAAAGCCCCAATGCGGCTGGCGCGCGCCATCGTCACCATTTCAGAAACCTGGAACGGGAAATAGGCCGAGTTTGCCTGCGGAACATAAGCCACGTGACGTGCGAATTCTGACCTGCCGAAACTCTGCACCGGCTTTCCACGAAACTCGAGCTGGCCGCCAAGCGGCACCAGCAACCCGAGCAGCGTGCGAAACAACGTGGTTTTGCCGCAGCCATTGGGACCCAGAAGGCACAGGACCTTAACTGGATTGACCGTCAGGGTTACACCGTGGCCGACTGGACGTCCGCGATAGCCGAAGGCTAGGTCCCTTGCCGCAAGCATCACTGCCAACCCTTGCGGCCACTAGCCAGCAGCCATAGAAAAAACGGCGCACCAATTGCTGCGGTCAGGATGCCCAAGGGAACTTCGATCTCGGCAACCATGCGCGCGAGGGTATCCACCGCAACCAGATAGCCGCCGCCAAGCATGAGCGAGGCGGGTAGGAGCTTGCCGAAATCAGGCCCAACCAGACTGCGCGTGATATGGGGCATGATCAAACCCACCCAGCCGATTATGCCGGAGACGGAAACGGCGGCGGCCGTCATCAAGGTTGCGGCAGACACCAGGATCAGGCGCATCTTCCCGGTCTCCACGCCGAGCGCCCTCGCCTCTTCGTCGTCCAGCGTCATCAGGTTCATGCGCCAGCGCAGCAAGGCCATCGGCACAAGCCCGAAAGCCATCGCGGGAAGGATCGAAACCATGTCACTGGTGTTGATGCTGGCAAGGCTTCCCAGCAGCCAGAAGGTTATCGCAGGAAGTTGGTTGTAGGGGTCGGCAAGCACCTTAAGAAGCGAAATGCAGGCTCCCAGCAAAGCGCCTATGGCCACGCCCGCCAGCACCAGAACCAGAACCGGATCTCGTCCACGCACCATGGCGCCGATGAAGTAAACCAAAGCGACGGTGCCCAGCCCGCCACCGAACGCCAGCGCCTGTACGGCCAGCACCGGCAGCGACAGGAAGATACCTGCCACCGCGCCAAGGCTCGCACCAGCCGATACGCCAAGTATATCCGGCGACACCAGCGGGTTGCGGAAAAGACCCTGATAGACGGCGCCCGCCACGGCGAGCGCAGCGCCGACAAGAAGCCCGCAGACAACGCGCGGCATACGAACATTCCAGATCACGGTATCGATGTTCGGGTCGAGTCCGCTCGGTTCGCCGATCAAACGCGACCATAGCACCCGGGCGATATCGGTCAACGAAATGGGATATTTGCCCGCGGTCATGGCTATCAGGATGACCAGGACAAGCAGAACTGGCGGAACGAACCGCCCTACCCTCCCAAAAGCATCGGGATGCCGGTCTTCTGCTTCTGGAACGATTTTCGGCAAACTCATTTAGCCGAAGAATCTGCCAGCAGTTCGTCCAACTGACCAGCCGAAAGATCGACACCGTAGAACAGTTGGTAGAACTCGGATGTTCTCTGGCGCAAGTCGATCTCGGCTAGGCCCGGATAGAGTACGCTCGTCAACCACGTTACCGCCATCAGCCTGTTCACACCCGGCGGCGTATCGAACCAGCCGAACGGCAGCGTCGGCGCCCGGTAGACCCGCTTTTCCTTTACCGCCTTGACACCGGCCCACAACGGGTCGTGCATTACCGACTTCTGGAAATCCGGCTTGAGCGTGATGATGACGTCGGGGTTCCACGACAGCACCTGTTCTATCGAGACGTTGGAAAGCCCGCCGGAGCCCGCTAGCGCAGCAACATTCGTCGCACCGACCGCGCCGAGGATTTCCATGTTGATCGAGCCGGCGGCACCCGTTTCCAAGCCGTCAGGCCCCCGCCCGTAATAAACGCGCGGCCGCTGCTGTTCGGGAATGCCGGCAACCAACTCCTTTTGCCAGGCCATCGTCTTTTCGGCATAGCTTGCCAACTCGTCTCCCCTCGCCTTGACGCCGAGCAATCCCGCGACCTCACGCAACGTCTGCGGCGTGCGCGCAAAGGCTCCATCGATCAAAACATATGGAATGCCGGTCTGCTCCTGAACACGATCGGCGAGCGAGGCGTAGGTGGAATCGACGCTGCCGACATCGATGATGATGTCTGGCTTCATGGCCAGCACCATCTCGATGTTCGCCGTATTGCCCTTCCCCGTCAGCCGGCCGGTTTCAGGCAGGTCGCGATAGGGTTCGGCGAGAAATTGCTTTTCATGATCGGAAGGCGTGCGCACCCATCCGGTCATCTTTTGCGGCGCCAATACGTAAATGAGCACAGACGCAGGCGGCCCTGCCGAAAGGACGCGCTCGATATGGTCAGGCAGCTTGACCGATCGGCCAGCAGCATCGACGAAGAGCCGCTCCGCCATCGCAGCCGCAGGAAAGAAAATGAATTGAAGCAGTGCTAGAACGACTGGCAGAACTCTGAAAATGTTCATGTCCGATCCCAACGGTAACGACGGTGTTGGCTGGTTATATTCAATCAAATATATCGTTCAAGCCGCATATTGATGCCAGCCGGTTTCAAACCTCAATCTGCGCTATTTTGGCAAACGTCTTGCGCTTTGGGTTTCCGCGGAGTCCGCCAATTAATTTAGGTATGGACGCGTCTATCGCTTCGAACGCCTTTCACCGATGAAGTGGGCAACCGCCATCGCCCGGTTGTGAACACCGATTTTATCGTAGAGATTCTTCAAATGGTACTTCACGGTATTTTCCGAGATGCCGGTTCGGGTCGCGATTTGCAGGTTTGTCCAGCCGTCGGCTAGAATGGATAGCAGCTCTAGCTCGCGCGGCGTCAGTCGCGAAAGAGACGTTTCTCCGATCTTCGAGACATCGATATACGGAATGCAGATGCGCCCATTAGCGACAGCCTGCACCGTGTCGAAGAGCACGCTCGGATTGTCGAATTGATAGCAGAAGCCTTGGGCGCCCAGCTGAACGCATTTGCGCAGGATGGCGACGTTGTGGTCGTTGGAGAAAATGACGATCCTGGCTTGGAGGTTCCTGCGCTGAACCTCTTCCAGCACATCGCCGGCGTTCATATCCGAGAGTCGCCAACCCACGATTGCCACGTCGAAATCAGGCTGTTCGGTTCCCAGCACCGCTAGAAGTGCTTCGCCACCCTCCGCCACATTTGTCAGTTCGAACCGGTGGTCCTGCTCGATCATGTCCTTGAGTGCGGCGACCACGAGGGGGTTGCGCTCAACAATCAAGAGCCTGGTGCTGACCGCTTTGCGAACCCCAATGATTGCGCGCATCGGCTCCGCCCTTTGTTTCAGGTCGTCCCGCGGCGCGGGAAGCGGAGATGACGGTGTTTGCCATCAAAAGCGCGATGGTCATCGGACCGACGCCGCCCGGCACCGGGGTGATCGAACCGGCATTGGCCGCAGCCTCGTCATAGGCAACGTCGCCGACAAGGCGCGCCTTGCCGTTGGCGTCCGCCGGCAGGCGGTTGATGCCGACGTCGATGACAGTGGCGCCGGGCTTGACCCAGTCGCCCTTGATCATCTCGGGACGACCAACGGCGGCAACCAGGATATCGGCGCTGCGGCACAGGCCCGGCAGATCCTTGGTGCGGCTGTGGGCAATCGTCACCGTGGCATTGGCGTTGAGCAGCAGATTGGCCATCGGCTTGCCGACGATGTTGGAACGGCCGACGACCACGGCGCTCAGGCCCGACAGGTCCCGGCCAAGCGCGCGTTCGATCAAAAGCATCGAGCCGGCCGGCGTGCACGGCACGAAGGCGGTGTCCAGTTCGCCGGTGCCGAGCTTGCCGACATTGATGAAGTGGAAGCCGT
>NZ_LMFV01000021.1 GCF_001427285.1 Mesorhizobium sp. Root552 | reverse complement strand
GCCTAAAGACCAAAACCGAAGCAATCGCCGCGCATCAGGCCGCGCCAGACCTCATCTCCGTCCTACCAGCGCCGAAATCCGGGTAGTTCGAGGCGTCCAGCTATTTCACCACGCAGCAGACCAACCTGCCGCTCGATGCGCTCTAGCGTGCTGGTGTTGATGGAGTCGTGTCGCCTTGCTCTTGCCATGGGACATGGTAGGAATATGTTCCTTGGGGAGTCAATGGGCGCAGTGCAACAAGTGCCAAACCGCTCGATTATTGCTGGTTGCTCGGCGAAAGAGCATCTAGACTCATAACACGATATCCAAAAAGAGCGCTGTTGACCTGCTCGCGGCGAATGCCTGCCTGCTCTAATTTTGCAGAGACCGATGCGTCTGCAGGAAACGCCCAAACAGATCCATCATAGACAGCAGCATCGAAAACATCGTTAGGCGTCACAATTCCCATTTTCGCGATAACGGAACCGAGATCGATCGACGACGCGTCGATCCTGCTACTGATCTTGGAGATAGATTGATCCACCGCGTCAAAGCGCTTCATCATGGTAGCTTCTAAACGGCCAATAGCGGTGTCGACACCGTTTAGCTTTTCAGTGTGTTCGCCAAGCGTATTGGACTGGCTCAACATCTGCGCAAAGATGGCGGCGGCGATTGTGGCCGCGATCGCGGACAAACCACCGGTAACAATCTGATAAGTACTAAGTTTATTCGTCATCGTTCCGACTGCGCTTTCTCTAACCGTATTCAATCAACTTGTTGAAAGTGAGAGCAACAGGGGTGATCGTCAATAACCTTCTTCCGCCCTCCCAAATCCACCCCGTATTGACCGAGAAGACGTCCAAGGGGCCCCGGAACACACAGGGAACAAAATGATTGTGAACAACACCGCCCCAGAGTCGTCTTGTCCGCAATGGTTACTGTACATTGATTGGTGCTGGCTGAGGTCTGCGGGTCTCTGACAAAGACTGATACCGCAGACCTCGCAACGCCAGATGGCGCTATGCCCGTGTTCGGAAGGTGGTTGCTGCCACCTTCCGTTCGGGGCGCAGAAAGATCATACACAAGCTGTTACAACGACCGCAACGGATAAGTCCTAAAACGCAACATTCCGTTGAGTTTCTACACAGTGTTTGTGTTCGACCAGTATCCTATCGCCAGCTTCGGACATCCCTGTCGCGCTGCTCCAGAGCGTGCCGCATCGCCTCTTCTCGGTTGCAGTTGTACTTGCGCACGTAGCTCGCGATCATTGCTTGCCGCCGCTCTTCGCTCATCATTGCAAATACGTTGCGAAAGCGAAGTTCGGTCGTCGACATGCTGCGCCGAAGTGGGTTCCTGAGCCTTACTCCATTAACGGCCAGTGCGAGTAGGCACGCGAATATCACCGCCGCGGCCGCCAGTGCGGTCGACGTCAGGTTATCCCGCAAAAGCGCGGTGATCTCATGCAAGCTCATTTTCAAGATTGTAATGCTGTGAGCCTTCATGGGCGTTACACAAGCAGCTAAAATTGCATGAGTTGGCGTCGCTCTTCCGCTGCATTTTACCAGTCTGCTAAACCGCGCTTTAGCCCAGATGGCATATAACGACGAGATGGCAAAAGACGACTTCCAAGCGAATTGGCGCGGAGCACGTCGCTTTCAGTTTGACGAAGAAACACGCCGCAAGCAGGAAGCATATTCCGAATGGCATGCCTCGCCGGCGTCAGTCGGGCCGTGGAACGCGTCCCAAGCCAGCGAGCGGATTTCACAACTCCATCCGAAACGAACCGTCCGGCCCGACGAGATCAAATCACCTGCCGAAGTCTTACGTCCGAAGCGGCGTGTCAGCTATTTGGCCGTCGTTGCAACGGCGGTTTTTCTCGCCGCGTTCCTCGTGACCTGATCACCCCAACTTAACATTCCGCTTCTGCGCATTGCGCACGCCGCTCTCAATGCGGGCCTGCATCTCGCGATTGGTCTTGGCCAACCCCGCCTCGAGCCGCGCCACAGCCGCAGCGTCAGCGCCGCGGGCGTCTATGTGGTAGACCGGCGCGAAGGTGGTGCCGCCTGTCGGGCTTTGCGCGCCCTTCGGCAGTACAACCTCGCCTTTTTGCAGGATGGCCGGCACTTCGTCTGGCTTCAGCCCAGCAATGCCACCGCTATGATAACGCGGCGCGCCTGCGAAAACGCCGGGGTTAACTGTGGTAGAACCACCGCCGGACCCCACAACGCCGCCCTTGTGGAACAGCCTCACGCGCGCGCCGGACAATATGCCCGGAATGAACGATGACTGACCGCCGCCAAACAGCATGCTCAGCAGGCCGCCACCAGACCCACCGCCGCCTCCGAAGAGGTCGTTCATGGCCATATCGAGCAGCTTGTCGCCTATCTTGCCAAGGGCGCCCGCCAGTGCGTCTGCGGCCGACTTGCCGTCGAGCAAATCGTGGATAAACCCGCCCATGACGTCCTTGCCGAGATCGCGCATTTCCTCTGCGCTCTGGCGTGCCTTGTCCTGGCTTTCCGCAAGCTGCTCGGCCGCAACGCTGGCGTTGGCATAGCCTTCGGCCAGAGAGTCGATTTGCGCCTCAAGCTGCGGCGTAATAGCAATGCCCGCCTTCTGTGCTGCAGTCAGCAAATCCTGCTTTGCGCGGGCTTTCTCAAGCGCAAAACCGTAGTCGTCAATCAGCGGGTTGATACCAGCCATCGCTGCGGTTTCAGCTTGAATGGCTGCGGTGCGCTCCTTGATCTGATCGATTTCGCGCTGCAGGTCGTCGGGGCGGTCGCGGCCTCCAGAGCGGCCCGATTTGCCGCCGGTGACAGGGTAGTCTGCGAGCGTGATTGGCTTAACGACCGAGCCATTGCTCACCGTCAGTTCAGTTCCGGCTCGACTGGATTTAGGTGCTGCGGTGCCGGCGAACGCGCCGTCGATGCGGTCTTGGATACGGCCTTGGCCGATGTAGGGCTTTGCGCCGAACCGCTCCCCAATCTTCGCAAGTCCGGTGGCTTGGCCGAGGTCCGCGGATGCCTGCACGGCCGCATCAACCGCCTTGTTCAAGTAGTCGATAAACTGGCCTATCGGCCCTTCGGCCGCCCAAGAAAATATCCCACCGACGTCCCGGATCGCGTCGGACAACGGCCCGCTCAGAAAGTTTGCCAGTATCTGGCTAGCATCGGTCGAGTCGTTGATGCGGGTAGCCACGTCAACGAGCACATTCTGCAACCGGGCGAAGCCGGCAGAGACCGTTATCTCCGATCCCGCCACCTTGTCCCTGAGGATCGCCGCGCCCGCTTCGAAGCCGTCGAAGAATGCTTTCGATGATACCTGTCCGTCAACGACCAGTTGCTTGAGCTTTGCGACCGAACCGCCTGCAGCATCGATGCCGGCGGCAGCCGCCTGTGCGATAGTCGGTGCGCCTTCCAGGATCGAGCTGAATTCTTCAGCGTGGACCGTGCCGGAACCTAGCGCCTGGCCAAGTTGGAGCAACGCCCCCGATGCTGTCGTTGCGTCCGTGCCGGCCACGCGCAGTGCAAGCCCAATGTTGTCTGTGAACTTGACGAGGTCGGCGCTGGTGACGCCCAACTCTTTCTGCTGTTGTGCAGCGCGTCCGTAAAGCGTTACGAGCGCTTCCAGTGGAACAGCATTCTTTTGTGCCGACACAAACAGGGAGTCGTAAACCTGCTCAAGCTCCTTGCCGGAAAGCCCGGCGACCTTCAGTGAGTTTTGAATCTTGGTGGCGCTATCCAGTAGATGCTGCACGCCTTGCGCTGAGAATCCTGCGGCAAGTCCACCGATCAAGCCGCGCCCGAAGCTGCCTGAAAATGACATCGACGACGCGACGCGCTTGTTCATTCTGACAAAACGAGACTCGATCGCCTTGGCCTGCCGGTTGGTCACGCCCATTGCCCGGTTCAAGGCGTTTTCGTACTTCTTAATGTCGGCCGAAAGCTGGACGACAAGCTTTTCGACATCAACGGCCATCTCGCACCTCCACCCATGTTGCCAAAAGATCGACGGCGTCGACCACCCGGCCAGTTTCCGCAGCCCATGTCGCCAAAGCCACGGTAAGAAGCGCGTCCGCTGTGATGATTGGGTCAATGCCAAGCGCAACGCAGGCGCCAGCAGTGCGCTCCGCCGAAGCGTGCGCAATGTCGTAAGAGTCCATATTGTTTCCTTGAAAAAACCCGCGCGAGGCGGGCTGTGTGGTGGACGGTTCAACAAACCGCGAGGATGAAACTTTCGACCAATTGGCGCGTTTTGTAGACACTACGTAGTAGGAGTCGCCGCTATGTCTGAGGGTTGGTTTTCCGTGCCTGTACCGGTCAATGTTGGGCTATTCGGGAGCATCAGAAATATCTTCAATGCCCGCGACGCAGATGAATTTATCCGCGAGAGAATGCCTGGAAATTCCATGACAATCCGCACGGCGCATCACGCTTGCCGCGCCGCAATGGAAAATCCCACGAAAGCAGAGAGTGCACGCACAGCTTTCATCGAGGCGGCGCGGGAATCGCATCTGCTTGCGATCTGACCTCAACATTTGAATTGGAAAAATGCGCGCTTTGGCCCATCGCCGGTCCTAGAGAGGAGACATGACAGACTTCTAATGTACCCCCCTACCGTGGGAACACTTTTTGAAAACTTGCGGGATTTAACGCTTTGGTGAGCCACCGGTGCGCGAAAAGCGATGACCCCAGAGGCATCGGTACCCCTACGCCCGCCCAAACACTCGGTCAGCTTCCGAAATAGCCACGGACTTGACGGGGCGCACATTAATGGCCCTTGGCCTTCCGCCGCTCTCATCGACGTCGTACCGAACTAGGTCACCACGATACGGCGCGCACCGGCAGTCGCTGGCACGAAAGTAGATGTGCATCCCATCCGCATCGATGAACCCGAAGCGACCGGTGAAGTTGATAATCCGGCCTGTCAGCATGATATCCCACGCTTCCGCATCGCTGCCTCCGCTCGTCGCCGTGCGGCGTTAGCTGCGTTGGTACTGGCGATAGAGGCGCTGGTGTCGTTCGAACGGGCAAGGCTGGCACTGGTCGTCGCGTAAGCCGGAAACGCGGTCAGCGTAATCTCGTGTAGATCGACGTCGGTGATGATGCGCAGGGGCAATCTGTCACCACCGTCCTGCCATTCTTCCGCGCGCACCCGGAAGCCGAAGCTACAGCCCTTGACGTCTTGTCGTTCCACCGTGCCAAGCGCGGTCTGACCTTCCGGCGTCGAGGTATCGACGTCGACGCTGAACCACAGGCCGATCCGATCCTCCCGCAGTGTCAGGGTGCCGGCGCTGACACGCCCCAGCACGCGACCTGAATCGTGATCGAGAAGCATGACGACATCCGGCTTTTCGCGCAGGGTGCGTGTGAATGCCCCCGGCGCCAGTTTCTCCCGAAACTCGCCAGCGATCACCGTTTCATCGCCAAACCGCGCCGCGAAACCAGAAATTCTATCGCCCAAGTTTTGCCTCCGCTGCATCCAGCCTGGATTCCCGCCGGCCAAGCTTTGATTTGGCCCGGAGTACGCGAGCAATCGCCTCTGGCGAGGTGACGGCGTACCGAACCTCACCTCCAGGCAGCTTGATGCGTCGCTGGGTTTTGCTGCGCCGTTCGGTTGCTTTTTCAATCGACATAGCCGGCGCTCGCTGCTTCTGCGATAAATCTTGCAATTCGACGGTCAGGTTCATTCGATGAACCAAGGAATGTCGGGGACATGGGGATCAAGCTCGTCCAGCTGATATCCTCGGCCTCGAACTGGGACCGCAATTCGTCATAATCCTTGTGCGCAGCGTCGAGCGCATACATGGCGACAACCATCGCCTTGACGCGCTTGGCGTATTCAGGCCGGCTAACCGCCACGACCGCTGTCGAAGCACGACCGCGGGCATCGCTGATACGCTGGCGCAAAACGCGCTGCGCCTGTTCAACGTCGGAAATCTCCGAGCGGATTTCTGCCACGCGGCGACGGTTGATCGCCTTGCTGCCCGGCGCGTCGCCGAGAAGTTCGGCAATCGCTGGTTTCACTTCCGCACTTGTGTCGGCGGCGATCGCCTTTTCCAGCGAGCGCTTTTCACGTTCGAGATCGATCTGGCGTGCCGCCAGATCTGACTGCTTTAGCAGCAGGGCCGCGTAGTCTTTGTCAACTTCCGCGAGAGACGGAACGCGGAATGGATCGGCGGAGGCGGACACGGTGGGTTTCTTTAGTAGCGCCATTATTTGTGCTCCTTCAGGAAGGGTTCGCGCAGCGCATCAACAAAGGCCGCACCGTTAATTGTGGTGCTGCGCCGGTGGCCGCTTGCCTGCCAGTGGCTGGCGAGCGCACCGGGTGCTACAAACCGCGTAACCGTACCGTCGCGATAAATGGCGATTTCCGGCCATGACGATACGACTTCGATCCTGTCGCGACGTAGGAGGTCAGCATCGCCATGCAGCGCGATATCGGCCCAGACGTCGAGCGCGTCGCCTGCCGTGCGATCGATGGCGGCTGGCGCTGTTGACAGGTTTGCGCCGCCTAGAACTAGGCCGCGGTATTGCTCGACGGCGCTAGCAACGGCGCGGAGGGGCGCGTCCACGCTGCAGCCGAGCACGACATCGACGACGTGGGTAGCGGCAAGTTCTGGTGATTTGCCAGGGCCGCCGGAAGGGATGGTGCCGGCCTCCGTTAGTTTTTTCGCTACGGCGCCCGCGCGAGGTGGATCAAAGCCTATATGTCGACAGATGGCGTCGACGGCTTCATTGGTTGAAACCATCATTGATTTTCCAAGTTGTTGGTTGTGAGGGGCAAAAGAAAAGCCTCCGGGAGGCGGCCAAGTTTGCTGCGGGGAGGATGGGGATTTTCTCCACCTACCTATATCCGCGCCTCACCGCTCAAAACGGTCATGCAGCCAGAAGTTTTGTTACTGAAGCCAACATTTTTTCAGTGATACGGCGGCCATTATGCGCAGTCGGTGTCATGTCAGCGGCTCGTGCCACTTCCTGAAAAGAGTCGGCGTCCATGATGACACGCAGAAGGCGCGCCGTTTCCGGTTCCACCTTGGCGCAAAAATCGGCGAAGTCGTCACCTCGCTCTATTTCTGCAAGCACAGGATGGGCGGAAACCGTCGCTGTTGTCTCCCTTGGCAGTTCAGCGTCGTCTGCACCGCGCGGGTCGCCGATGTCATACGATGGCTGCGCACGCTTTCCGTTCTTTGCATAAGCAACGATCTGGCCGCGATGCGCGCGAAGGCCGAAAAACTTGCCGCGGCTGCTGCGCCCACCGACCTCCACAATTTCGCCTGAACCTCGAACTGAGCGATGGTAGTGAATCCCGCCGACGAAACGCTCAATGCGCCCCTTCTTGTCGACCACCACGCGCGTTCGCATGCCATCGGCAAATGCGTCAATTAAGTCCTCTAACGCCCTGTTGCCCGGTGTGATGTCGTGGCGGTGATCGATGCCAATTCCGGTATCGTCAGCCGCATTAGTATTCGCCGCCGCGAGCACCATTTCCGGCACTGACATATCAACAGGTCGAGCCAGTTCACGGAGCCTGAAGAGCGTTCGTCGTAACGCTGGAGGCAAGGCATTGGCCACCCTGTCAGGCGTGCTTGCGGTGGTGGGTACAACGGCGACCGGGCGATGGTTGTCATTTGCTGGTGCCAGAACGCGTGGAGACGGTATCGGGTGCGACGCCACTATTGGCTTAGCCGGCAATACGCGACGGCGGGCTGTGGGTGGTGGGATAGGTGTTCCGTTTGCGCGGGCTTCGGTCTCTGTTTTGTAGTCATGGATGATTTCCTGGAATTCAATGTGCGTCAGAAGCCTGCGGTACTGACCGCAGTTTTTGCTCGACATGGTTTCTCCGTAAGCAGCTTTGCCGTTCTTTGAACGGCGCGCCGCCGGCTGTGCCCGGTCGGCAGGGTGTCTTGTGAAGGGCGCTGTAACGCCTGAGTCGATGCTCTCGACGCACCGTCAGATCATTACATAAAGCGCGCACGCAAAACGCAAGCAGGCTTTACCGATGCCTAAAACTTTTTTTCTACAGCTTTTTCAAAGGTCTTGGCCAGCACCGGTCCCTGGCAGGCGAGGCGCCGAGTTGCGAGGCAACCCCATTGACAGCGGGGCTGCCCTTCGATCAAACTTAAGTTAATTCCGCCATCGATGGGGAGACTGCGCGCGCTGCGCATTGCGTTTGACATGAGTAGGCCGTTTCATAAGCCCGTCCGTATCCAGCTTGGGCGCGTCGATCGTGATCGGATAATTGTAAGTACGGCAGACGCAGCGTCCGTGTTGCTCCGTGACTGGCCAACGCGAGAGTCCGCGCGCCGGCTCAGGGCCATGAAGGCGTGCTTGGATGTAATAAAGCACGGTAAGCCTCCCAGCGTGGCTCGCAACGCATTCATCGCGGCCGCAAAGGAAGTGGGCGCATATCTGGACGACTACACTCCTGCAGATAGCTGTCATTGATCTCGTGGCACGCGAGGTTTACCCTACGTAAAGGGGGCTTAACATGCAGCGGTTCACGATATTCTGCGCACCGGACGGAGGATGGACAGTCTGGGATAACCGCAACGATGAGCCCGCTGTCTTATCCGGGAAGCCACTGATAGGGCTTCCGAAACTACGAGCCGAGACCCTCGCGCGGCTTCTCCAGAAGATTGACGAGGGCAAGGACGAGCAGCGGCCCACCGTGGGTGCGTCCCATTCTGACACATAAACTAACCTAAATCAGCGGCACGAAGATTGCATCGAGCGACTCCGACAAGCATCGGAGAAGTGAAATGCGCATTGTTGCTCAACCCGCAAAACGCGAAAACGGCAAGATCAAGGAGCTTCTAGATCGTCCGCTGGTGCCCGAAGATGTCGCGATTGATAGCGAAGGCGTCTATCTCACCCTCATCGTCAAGGACATCTACAGCAAGGGTGCGAGCCAGCGCTATACGATCACGCTGAGCGCCGCCGATCTGGCGATCATCCTCGACGACGCGCCGGAATTGATGCAGGCTGCGGAGTAGCGTCAGAATTGTCGTTCACCGGCCTCAGATCGGGCCGTTGCCTGTAAAGCTCAGCCCATGAAATACGTCGTCCCAGTCGCGGGCGGATGGCGGTGGCGGGCTGGCCAGTAAGGTCGGTGATGGGTGTGGTGGTGGTCATAGTTGCTCCCGTACCGTACGCGCTTTCTATAGGAAAAGGGTACGTTCGTACGGTTATGATTTCGACCATTGGAGGGTGTGTGAAACACACACACCTCCAAAGAATTTGGTTTGATAATGTGAGCGTTCTGAAGCGGTACGCTACTTAAACCATTGATATTTATATCATTTATTCACCATCCGTACCCTCTTTTCGTGCGCGGTACGCCCCACCACGTTTGCGCCGGTGGTTGCCAAGAAACCCCTTTATGGCTTCGGCGCGCGCATCCTCCTCGTGCACGGCTTTCCCCGCCTGGGTGGCCGCATCCGTGCCCTTCTTCGTGAGCTTCCACACGCCCAGGTCGTACGATATGTGCTGTGAGCGTTTCAGCCGGTCGGTAATCGTCTGTGCCCTGCGCTTGGCGGCATCGCCTTCACCAAGGCCTAGGAACTCGCCCAACTCCCGCAGTGACCTGTTTCCGTCCTGCCGGATGGCCAACAGCATTCGCTGGTCCTCCCTCGTCGCGGCGTGTGCTCGCGCTGCAATCTCAGTCTCGCCCACGACCACAGCCCGCACGGTAGGAATCTCACGCCCGCGACTATCTACAAGAGTGGGGACGGTAATCGCCGGAAGATCGAACATGATTGGCTTGAAATCTGGCCCGCGGAACTTGCCCTGCCAATGCAGTTCAGCACTGCGATCGCCTCGTTTCGCCAGAGATAGGTTGCCGTCGACTTCGTTTAGGAAAGCACCGCCACCCCTGGGTAGAAGGTTGTCTGCGGCCGCGTTCTTGATGGGATGACTGGCAGCAATGACGGCAGGCCGACACTCCATCCGCGTGAGTGAGCGAAGCAGCCTGGCATACTGCCCCATCTCGACGTTACTGTTCTCATCGGTGCCGGGAAAGTATGCCGCAGTGGTATCGACGAAGATCGCCGCTACGCCACCCAGGCGCTCGACGTCCTTCTCAATTCGCTGGGCAAACTCCGAGATCGAGAAAACCCCTTCGACGAAATGTGCGTCGATATCGGTCGGATCGATGCCAATCTCGTGACAAAGCCCTATCCAGCGCATTCGCACGTCATCGGGGTTCTCGCCTGCGAAGTAAAGAACGCGGCCTCGCTTGACCTCAAGGCCGGCGAGCATTTCACCCATGGCAACGCAGGCGGCGACGAGCAGTGCAACGGCGGTCTTTCCCGATCCGGTCTGGCCGGTGATTGAGTAAAGGAATCCGGATTGCAGGATTCCGTCCACCAGGTAGTCTGGTGGTGCAAAGCCACTTACGAATTCGCCACTGGTCAAGATGCCGGGAAAGGGGTTGTTATCGTTCGCAGGCACGGGTGGTTCGCGCTTTGGCTTGGATGCCGTGAGTGCAGCGATGGCGCCAGTTGCGACAGGCGTCGTATCTTTGGCAAACTTTCCCCATAGCCGGGAAAAGTCGGCCCGGGCGGCGTGTCGGGTAGGATAACGGCCAAGCCAATCACCGGTGGCCGACAGAAATAAGGCGGCTGCAACTTCCGCAGCAAAGCCGTCGAATGCCAGTCGCTCGACCACACGGGCGGCGTGTGCCGAACGGTCACCGACATCATTTGCGCCAAGCAAGTCGGCGGCCTCTAACGACACTTCAACGCCGTCTACTGTCGGAAGATCGCCAAGTTCGACGGGTGCAGCAACCACGTGACCAGCGGACTGTGACAAAGCCACGGCAAGTGCTGTTGTGTCGGTAAACGTGCCGTCCCAAGGCTGAGCCACCACAACGGTTGCGGGATCTGGTGACCTGCCTCGTTCCAACTTCGCCTTGTTGGGCCAATTCATTGTTCCCGGCACGCGCCAGACGTGGGTAATATCGGCGGTCCCGTGGTCGGACCCTGTGGCAGCCTTCAGCGACTTTGCAACCGCCTTGGCGACAGATGGAACGAGCGGCCGGTCAAACAGCCAGAACGGTTGCCGGTTACCGGGCGAGGTTTCCAGCACCATGTTAGGCGGCATGGGATAAGTGCCGCCGTCCTTGCCCGTATCGGAATCCATGTCCGCGACGAGGCCAAGCACCGCAACGATATCGGACTCGGTGCCGCGCTTCCCCCGTGCAAGCTCACGTCGCATAACCTGCAGCCCGCAATAGACATTTGCGCCGACGGTTTCACGGTGGGCCTCGATGGCGGCAACCATGCCGTCCACGTCGCCGGGCACATGGTGCGTCACCGTGCCGGGTGCGTCGTTGGCGCTGGTCGTCTGTGCATGAAAGACGGACACGACCAACACGCCCTCCACACCATCCGCGAGGCGGTGGAGCAATTCGACGTGCGACCGAATGGCGGCGCCATCGAACTCAGCGGGTGCGGCGCCTTTAGTGGCTGGTGCGGTCATTGGCATTGAGGCCCTCAAAAGCTGAAGATGCATGGTCGGTGATTTCCGCGGCAAGCGCGGAGTGGAAAGTGGCCATGTGGCGGCCGTTGGCTTGCGGTGCTGCAATACGCCGGGTGCCATCGGGCCACTGCCGTAGAAGCAGGCCATAGAGCCGCAGATGCTCGCTTAGCTCGACGTCAAAACGCGCGAGATTCTTCTCGCCACCACCCTGTGGTAGCGGTCGTATCGATAAGATTTTCAAGTTGATGGTTCCCGTTGTTGGGTTGTGCGTGAAGGCCGGTGGGGTCCGGCTCTTGGTTGTTAGGCTGCTTTCGACTCTTGCTCGGAAATCCAAGCCGTCAGTGTCGACTTTCGTGCGCAAACCGTTTCGCCAATGCGGAAGTGCGGCAGGTGGTTCTTGGTCACGGCGTGATAAATGGCCCGCCGAGGAAAGCCGAGATATTCCGCTATCGCGTCAGCTCCGCGGAGAAGGTCCGCGGCAAGCGTGTTGTCGTTATCGTGAATCATTATTCCTCCTTGCGCTCGATGAGCGGTTGGCTAAGTTTTGTAGTGGGTGAATGCCAACCAACTACATATAGCGTAACCGAACATTGCAAGCGGTTTCCTTGTTGGCGCGATTTTTCGCGCATTCCTTCTTGTTGCAATGATTCCGTAAGTCGCATATGCCTGCGGCATGACGGTTCGCGAGCGCGCATGGATTCATAATGGCAAGCCCGGCAGCGCCTGGGTAGCCGACTATGTTGACCAGCACGGCAAGCGCCACATCAAAACCTTCAAACTCAAGAAGGATGCCCTTGCGTTCGACGCTCAAACCCACGTTGAAGTCTCCGGGCGCATCCATGTGGCCGACGCCGACACGATCACCGTGGCCGCAGCGGGCAAGCACTGGATATCGGCGTGCGAGGATGAAGGATTGGAGCGTTCGACTGTCGCCCAATACAAGCAGCATCTTCGTCTGCATATCGAACCGTTCATCGGAAATAAGCGGCTCACGGAAATATCGGTGCCTGCCGTTCGCGCGTTCCTTGATACGCTGAAGGCACAGGGGCGCTCCCCTGCGATGGTTCGGGCCGTTCGCGTCAGTCTTGGCTCTCTGCTTTCTGACGCGCAGGAACGCGGCCTTGTGGTGCGCAATGCAGTCAAGGATATCGGTCGAAGAAAGGCCAAGAAACAGGTCGCGGCGCGCCACGTCGTACAGGTCCAGGTCGGCGTCGACATCCCGACGCGAGATGAAGTGAAGGCGATGCTGGCGCATGCGACGGGCAAGCCGCGCATCTTCATTATGACCGCAGTGCTGACTGGCATGCGGGCGTCCGAACTTCGTGGGCTGCGATGGTCCGACGTGGATATCGACCGGGCGGAAGTAACCATCCGTCAGCGCGCCGACGCCTATCAAGAAATCGGTTCCCCCAAATCCGCGAAAGGTCGCCGTACCATCCCCCTGCCCGGCGATTTGGTCGCCGCCATGAAGGCGTGGAAAGAGGAGTGCCCGAAAGGCGAACTCAACCTTGTATTTCCCACGGGGACTGGCGGCATCGAATACCATGCCAATATCGTAAAGCGGTGGTTCCATCCGCCGCAGGTTACGGGAGGCGTGTCCGTCGATACCGGCAAGAAAAACGGACGCGGCAAGCCTATCATGGCCGCCAAGTATTCGGGCCTGCACGCGCTCCGCCACTTCTATGCAAGCTGGCTCATCAACCGTCCCGAAGATGGAGGGCTCGGCTTGCCGCCCAAGGTGGTGCAGGAACGCATGGGCCATAGTTCTATTCAAGTAACGCTCGACGTCTATTCTCACCTCTTCCCGAGGGGCGACGACGGAAGCCAGATGGACCGGGCGGCCAGTGCTTTGCTCAACTGATCGCGACAAGAGTGCGACATATGGAGAATAATTAAGCAGATTCAAAGTGTCTTTAAACACTCTGACTCCGTTAGTCCTGGTTCGAATCCAGGTTCCCCAGCCAAACCGCTCCCAGAAATCCTTGAAACTCGCGGGATTCCGGCCTTTCAGAACGCCTGAGATTCACGCTGAATCGCCCTTGCCCAAGTGGTGCCCACAACTGATGCCCACAGGTGGTGTCCATCCGCCCGGGGCCGACGGAGCACGGGCGGATGGGATTGCGCAGGCACCAGGTCGAGAATCTCATCCTAAGGGGACCGGTCTTCTATTGGCGGGCGCGTATTCCCGTCGGCTTCGCCGCGGCCGGAAACGCCCGGCTTTCATTGAGCCTTAGGCTATCGGACCGTAAGAAGGCATCCGTGGTGGCGCGGCGGCTCAACGCCATGCTGCTCCAGATGCAGATGGTGCCGAAAGCGAGAATGGCGACCAAGGAACAGCTCACGAAGATTTTCGCGCTCGAGGCCGAGGCCATGCGCGAGGAGATTGACGCACTCGACCGCGCCGCTAAGCGTAGCGGCACGCTTCGCGATCCTTCCCAGCACGAGGCCGACCGGCAGGTCGGCTGGGCTTACCGCCTCCTCAATGCCTACGGCGCGAAGGACGAGCTTTCGTTCGAGGACGGGGGCGAAGCCCGCGAGGCGCTTCTCGACGCGGGCGCCGAGGCCGACGACATTCCCTTCATCGCAGCGACTTACCGATCCGAACGACAGGGCTTGCTTTCGGATCGGCAGGGCTCGACGCGGAGCCCGTTCCTGCGGGATGTGCTTCACCGTATGGCTCAGGTCGGCCTCGATGACACAGCGCTCAATCGGGACGCGGCGATCGAAGAGATCTACAGGGCTCGCGCCGATGCACTTCTTGCTTCCGCCGCTGATCTCAGAAAGCCCAAGCTGACGGGAGGAGTCCGGGAACTCGAGCGGGCGATTGAGGCCATTCCCTCTTCTCTCCCTGCGAAGCCCCGCTTACTGTGGGGCGCCGACGCGGAGGAAACGATCCTCGCCCACGTGCCAGCGGATCTGGAGAGGTCGGTCCCGATTGCCAACCTGCCATCCGGCCTCGCCGAGACAGTCGAACCACCCTTAGCAACGGATTCGCTTCCTGCGCCGGTCGCCACTTCAGGCAAGAGCACGTCACGCAAGGATCTACCCCTTTCCGGATTCGACGAACAGGTCGAGAAGTTGATCGCCAACAATCAGGACCAGTGGGAGGACGACACCGCGTCCGACGTCCGTGTACTAGTCGGCATGTTCCGCGGCATCCTGGAAGAACATGGAGTGACGCATTCCCGGGAGATCACCCAGGAGCATGTCGCGGCGCTGCGACAGCACTTCAATCACATTCTGCCGCATTGGGGGCGCAGCCCGCGCTTGCGCAGCCTTTCGCCCCGCGAACTCCGCGAAGAAAGCCGCAGGCGTGCCGACGAAGACGCAGCCAAAGGCAAGCAGATCCGGCTAGGGTTGAAACCGTCGACGATCCGTCGACATCTTGGCAACCTCGACCATTTCCTGAAGCACCTGCGATCGTCTTACTTCGCGGTCCCCGAGTGGACCTTCGAGGGATTGCGCCCAAGGAAACCGCCGAAGGGCGAACTCAGGCTCCAGCAGGTCAAGCCAGCGCCTGAAGAGATCAGGCCCCTATATGACATACCGGTCTTCACCGGCCGGTCGGCCGCAGACAAGCCGGAGCTTCCTGGGGACGTTACCTTTCACTGCGCCAACTACTACCTGCCGATGCTCTATACCTATCTCGGGTCTCGCCGAAAC
The DNA here is from genome assembly GCF_001427285.1 of Mesorhizobium sp. Root552. GTDB lineage: Bacteria > Pseudomonadota > Alphaproteobacteria > Rhizobiales > Rhizobiaceae > Mesorhizobium. Next base: position 10,777 of record NZ_LMFV01000021.1, on the reverse strand, counting down.
GAATTCGCCGGCCTGATGGTCGACGAAGTCATGCAGCGGGACGGAATCTGGGCGATCCAGATCAAGCGGAACGAGGTCCGGCGGATCAAGAACGCGCAGTCGCACCGCCTGCTGCCGCTGCCGAACGAGCTCCTGCGATTGAACTTCATCGAATATGTAGAGCGTCTCAAGGAACTGGGACATAAGCTCCTCTTTCCAGAGCTTATGTCGCCATACCTGAAGAAGAATGACCCGGGGGATCGCTTCTACAAGGACTTTGTTCCGGTTGCCGAAAAATGTCTTCCTAACGGCCTTTGGGAACGGCCGATCCATGCGCTGCGCCATGGTTTCTCCGACACGCTGAAGCAAGCCGGGATTTCGGACGGTATCATCGAAGACATCTCAGGCCGGCTCGGCTATACCGAAACAGCCACCCGCTATACCAATCCGGCGGGATTGTCGCTGCTGCAGCTGATTATCGCCCGCTACCCGATTATCACCGGACATCTGGAGGCGAAGCCGATCAGACTGCTTCCATGGGTAGAGAAGAAGCAACCACCACCATGGGCGGGGAAAAAGAGCGGCGAAAGATTCGGCGACAGGCGCGGGCGGCGACCGAAGAAGGAACAGGTAACGAAAGGCTAGGCAAAGTTTGCCTGAATTGTGCCTTCTCGATGGGCAATTTCTTTAATGTCGAAGGTCCGCATTGTCTGCCAACGGCAGCTTCGCGCCCCGATTCCGGCCGTTCGACTGACACTGGAGATTTCCCGAAAGCCGACATTTCTTGTGGAGCAGCCGAGCGCCAGCAGATTTCTTCGGCGTATGTGTTCGAATCCCGGGCGGTCCGCCATTTAAACTATTGAAATCATTCTCTATTGCTGGTTTCGGGTCTCGGAATGGCGCAGAACTGCGGGTTTTCAGGTCAAATCTGTTGACTCCGCCGGCTAGCTAAAACGCCGATTTCGTTCTCTCTTCGCCGATATTCTCCAAAGCTCCTGACTGCACGGATTTGGTACGGAGTTGCAAGTCACTGTAAATACATAGTTATTTTCTCAGTTCGAGCCGTAATTTTGTTATGCGATTCGGCATGAGAGAGAATCTGAAGTCCAACTTTGCGTGGTGGTGAGCGTGAAGAACCCCGCTGACTTATTCGCGCGTGACCTTGTCCATTTTCCAAGCGCAGTATGAGCACATGCCGGTGTCATAGTTGAAGTCGTCCGGATTGAATTCCTCTCCGCACATCGAACACGTCAGATCAGCGCCCGGACACAGGACACACCCCTCTCCGTTCACCCAGCTTTCACGATGGCATTCGGGACAGGTGGTAACTGGTGGTTCTCCCCCGTCAGTCATGGCGATGTATGCGTCGGTTGCTGAAGACTCGCCGATTGCAGCCTCGAAAACATCCTCACGATCCAATGCCTCGCCGCACTCCGCGCAATCGATCTCCATTGCCTCGAAGCTCTGGTTGTCGGAATCAATCTGCCGAACCAGAGAGGATCCACAATTCGAGCACCTGAGTTCTGTGATCGCTTCAACGAGGGTCTCAGACTCCCAGTTCATGTTCCGGAACGATTCAGTGCATCTCGCCTGCTGCTGATCAAAAACATCCTTATTCTCAAGAAGTGACTTCCAGACACCATCTCTGAAGAGATGTGCGGGCTCTTCCTGCAGGTGCCCCACCAACAGCTGCTCGATGACTGGCATGGCCGAAGCAAGAGCTTCTTTCGCAATCGCAGGTTTCACCGTCATGAACAGATGCTCGACATCATTTCTGATCCGAGCAAGATCCTGGAGCTTTGACCAGTCGAGATTGAGCCCCAGCTCCTTGAAACGCTCCTCGATCTGTTGTCGGTCAACCGTGTTCCGGTGTGGCTTCTTAGGCACCATGAGAACGCGGCCATCGATCTTTCGCGGAACGAGATCCTTGTAGATCAGTGAGCCGTCTGTTCCTGGCGGCGACTCGTTCCAAAGCACCTGTTTGCATAGCAGCAAGACGCCGGCGTAAAGGTTCCGGATGGCGGACAGCACACGACGCTCGTCCCCTGTCTGGTAGTCCTCAACTCCGAGCTCGATCGAAAGCACCGCGTTGTCGAGCAACTCCTTCATGTTCAGTAATACTCACGAATGTAGCCGTATGCCTTCTCGAACAGCTCTGCGTCCTGGTGCAGCTTGTAGCGAAAGAGCGTCTGGCGAAGCGCCTTCTTGACCTCGCGTTCACCCGCGTGCGTCGCTTGCCAGCCGTCGAACCTGACCGCGCGCACGATCTCGTCGATATCGTCCACGACCCGCTTGACCATCACAGGCGTGTCGCCGTTCCGTGCTTCCTCGAACAGCTCGGTCAACGCCGCCTTGCCCCGGTCGATGTCCTCTTCCTCTGGCGTCTCGCGCTCGGTCTTCACCACGTCTTTCGCCAGCGCCAGAAGCTCCTTCAGGAAGTCGATCGACAGCAGGAGACCCTGCTGATGCCGGTTCTTCAGGTCCTCCAGGCGCTCGCCTAGCGCCTTGAACTTCGGATTTCCCGCATGCTTCCGAAGGCGGCCCGCCAGCTTGACCGAGATTTCCTTGGCCTTATTTTCCGGGTCAGGGTTGCCGAGAACCGCCTCCAGCAGTTCGGCATCCAGAACCAGCGTGTCGAGATCATCCCGCACCGCATCGACATGGACGTTTTCGTGGATCAGCTCGATGGTCTTGGCGCCCAGCCGATGCCACAACAGCCGCCCTGTGCCACTGGAGGGCTTCAGCGACTCGTAGACCTGTGCCAGCCAGCGATAATCGGTCTCGTACTGCGTCAGCACCGGATCGGGCGACAGGGCCTCCCAGATCCGCGCGAGCACGCTGAAGTCGGCCGCAAAAGCGTCGCGCAGGTCGTTGTTCGGGATGCATTCCTGCGCGGCGATCAGGCCCTCGTAGCCGGTCAGGCTTCGGTCCACGCCCGCGAAATAGGCGAGGCACTTCTGCAGGGCGGTCGGCAGGGCGTTGATCAGCTCGGCGATGTTCGACACCGCCTTTTGCACGCCCTCCTCGTCGAACTTCAGCGCCTGCGCCACGTCGTCGAAGATGCCGAGGTAGTCGACGATCAGGCCATGCGTCTTCTGCTCGCCATAGGGACGGTTGGTCCGACAGATCGCCTGCAAGAGCGTGTGGTCGCGCAGCGGCTTGTCCAGATACATCGTCTGCAGGATCGGCGCGTCGAAGCCGGTCAGCAGCTTCGACGTCACGATGATGATCTTCAGCGGGTCCTTCGGATCGCGGAAGCGGTCGAGCAGCTTTTCCTCGGCATCCCGGTCGCGCTTGAACGCCGCATACTCGAACTCGCCGCTGTTGACCGAGATCACCACGTCAGAAACCTCGGGCGGCAGGTGGCGGTCGAGTTCCTGCTTGTAGAGCAGACAGCTTTCGCGGTCGAAGGTCACCACCTGCGCACCGAAGCCATTCGGGGCGACCTTCTCCTGGAAATGCTTCGCGATGTCGCCGCAGATCGCGCTGATCCGCTTCGGGGACTTCACCAGGATAGACATCTTCGCTGCCGCCTTGCCCAGCCGATCCCGGTCCTCGTCGGTCAGGCCCTGCGTCAGTTCTGCATAGGCTTCCTCGATGGCCTTCTGGTCGATGTGCAGGTCGACCAGCCGCGGCTCGAAATGCAGTTCCTTCGTCGCCCCGTCGCGGATCGAGTCGTTCAGGCCGTAGCGGCTCATGTACCCGCCTTCATCGGTGTCGGCGCCGAAGGCGTAGAAGGTGTTCTTGTCGGCGCGGTTGATAGGCGTGCCGGTCAGGCCGAACAGGAACGCGTTCGGCAGCGCATCCCGCATCTTGCGGCCCAGATCGCCTTCCTGCGTGCGGTGCGCTTCGTCCACCAGCACGATGATGTTGTCGCGGTCGTTCAGCACGCCGTCGGCCTCGGCGAACTTGTGGATCGTGGTGATCACCACCTTCCGCGCATCTTTGGCCATCAGTTCGGCCAGCTCTTTCCGGCTTTCCGTACGGACCATGTTGGCCATGTCGGCGGCATAGAAAGTGCCGGCAATCTGGCTGTCGAGATCGATCCGGTCCACCACGATCAGCACCGTCGGGTTCTTCAACGCCGGGTGCAGCCGCAGTTTTCGCGCGGCAAACAGCATCAGCAGCGATTTGCCCGACCCCTGGAAATGCCAGATCAGCCCCTTGCGCGGCTGGCCTGCCACCACCCGCGCAACGATCTTGTTGACGCCCTCCACCTGCTGATACCGGGCGATGATCTTGATGCGGTGCTTGCCCTTCTGCGTGGCGTAGGCTGTGAAGCTGTCGAGCATATCCAGCACCATCGCCGGACGCAGCATCGAGGTGGCGGCCTTTTCCACCGCGCCCATCGTCTGCGGCCCGTCGCCGTCGCGCCAGGGCCCCCACATATCGACCGGCATTCGCACCGAGCCATAGCGGAATTCCTTGCCCTCGGTCGCCACCGAAAAGACATTCGGCACGAACAGCTCCGGCACGTTCCGCTCATAGTCGTCATGCACCTGCAACGCGGCATCGAGCCAGCTTTGGCTGGATCGGACCGGCGTCTTGGCCTCGATCAGTACCAGCGGAATGCCATTGACCAGAGCGACAAGATCGGCACGTTTTTCGGTCTTGCCCGCGCGGATGATGAACTGCTGGGTGACGACGAAGCTGTTCTTTTCAATATCATCGAAATCGATCAGCCGGATGGTAACGTGTTCGCCATTCGGGCCAAAGGGCATGGAGCGTTCGCCGAGTAGCCACGCGGAAAATTCCTCATTCGCCCTCACCAACCCGTCCGACCGCGCCCCCATGACGATGGCTCGCAGGCGGTAGAGCACGTCATCGGCCCGGCCGGGGTTGGCGGCGATGTCCGGGTTCAGACGGATCAGCGCGTCGCGCAGGTGGGGTTCGACTAACACCTCTTGCGGCTGGCGGGGAAGGTCGGCAGGAACGACGTAATGCCAGCCGAGGCCCGCGATCTTGTCGGCCGTGCGGGCGAGGCCGATGGAAAGCTGTGCTGGGCGGGCCAAGGCCGCGCCCGCGAGAAGGTCGCGCAGATGGGCCTCGATAGTGTTGGCTTCGGTGAAGGTCACGAGAAAATGTCCTCCAATAATTTTCGATTGAGTTCGAACGCAGCGTCAATCCGTTTGTTCAGTTCTTTTGATGTGCGCCGTAGTGCAGAAACCTGCGCGACAAGTTCTGTTTGTTCTTCGATGCTTGGGATAGGCAACCGGATCGAGCGAATGTCCTTTGAGTTCAGATTGAAATTACCCGCGCTTGATTTTGCCAAACGACGTAAGGCTTGCCGAACCTGCAAAGAGCCGAAAACACAAGCAGCATAAGCTGGTGTAATCCTTCGCTTATCGACACGTATCCTGATCAGATAGCTGGCGTATGCAAATCTTTCACCGAGGTTCTCGACTAATACGCTCCGCCCGACATAGAGGGGATTGCCATTCGTTCGAACGACCAGAATATCCCCATCTTCAAGCGCGAGCTTTTTTAGCTCTGAGGCAGAAAGATCCACTGTGTTGAACTCCCCGAGGTAAAGCTCGTCACGCAATACATTGGGGATACCCAGAACAGGGACGCCCTTACCGTCTGAGTTTGACTTCTTCGAAGTGCCATATGCAGTGTCGACGATAACATCATCAAATTCGTGTTTTTCGTCCCAGCGAGCGACAAACGCAGAAACAGTGCTGTCGAACAGCATTGAAAGGCGTTCTTGCACCTCGCGGTACGCCTCAAGGCTACATTCGGTGGCCACCAGAATCTCCACCAAGCGCGCCTGTTCCTGGATCGGTGGCAGCAGGAACTCGAAGCTGGCAAGGCTGGTCCAGTTGGTGCGCGGCGACAGCGACCCGGCCGAGGTGCCGACGGCATGATCAAAGAATGCATCGGTCTGGCATAGGAAGGGCAGTAGCTCCGGCATCAGCCGGTCGTTCGCCGGTTCCAGCACATAAATGTCGCCAGAGCAGACCCCTTCGAAATCCGCCACCGCCACCTTGCGCTGATAGGCACGGCGCTTGCCGAACAGAACCTGTCCCGGCTTGAACATTGTGGTGAAGGTTGTGCCATCGGCTACGTCACCCCAGCGGCGGATGCGCAAGTTGCCGGGTTCGATATGCTCAAGCCCCACAACACGTTCGATCCCGGCGGCCTCAGGATCGGCCACGCGCGCTTTCGACAGGCGCACCACGTCGCCAAAGGCCACGCGCGTCCACCCCGCCTTGGAAATCGGCCGCTCAAGCATCGGTATCCTCCGCAGGCGTCAAGCCATCGAGCATGTCCACCAGCGCGTCCATGCCCGTCCAGAACTCGCGACCTTCCTCGTCAAACGCCGCCCAAGTCGCTGCGAGAGTGGCTCCGCCACCGGCCACCACCGCCTTGGGCCGCTTCACATAGCGGGCAATCGACAGGTTGCCGTCTGCTACCAGCACATCTGCCACGCTTGCTACCGCCGCAAAGCCGGGATCATCGGCGAAGGTGTGATAGGCCGACAGGATGCGCGCCTGATGGTCTGGCCGCAGAAAGCTTTGCGCCCGTTCGCGCGCAATCTCGGCCACTGCGTCGATGAACAGGATGCGCCCCTTGCGCGCCTCGGGTTTCTGCGAGCGGCAGATCACGACGCAGGCCTCCATCGGCGAGTTGTAGAACAGCCCCGGCCCCAGCCCCAGAACGCATTCGACCCGGTCGGATTCGACCAGCCTGCGCCGCATCTCGGCCTCTTCATTGCGGAACAGCACACCATGCGGAAACAGGATCGCGCAACGCCCGGTCTTCGGGTGCATCGACGACAGGATGTGCTGGAAGAAGGCGTAGTCCGCCCGTCCCTGCGGCGGGGTGCCAAGGAAGTTGCGCCCCCAGGAATCCTGCTCCCACGCGCCACGGTTCCATTTCTTGATGGAATACGGCGGATTGGCGAGGACCACGTCGAACTTGCGCAACTGGTCGCCCTCCACAAAGGCGGGCGCGGTCAGCGTGTTGCCACTGGCGATGTGGAAATCGTCCACGCCGTGGATGACCAGGTTCATCCGGGCGATGGCGGCGGTGATGGTGATCAGCTCCTGCCCGTAAAGGCCGGTGGTGCGGATGTCACCGCCGCGGCGCTTCACCTCGGCGAGGCAGGAGATGAGCATGCCCCCGGTGCCGCAGGTCGGGTCATAGATGCTCTCACCCGGCCGGGGTTCCAGCATCTGCGCCATCAGATGGACGAGGGTGCGGTTGGTGTAGAATTCCTGGGCGGTGTGGCCGCTGTCGTCGGCGAATTTCTTGATCAGGTATTCGTACCCGTTGCCAAGCTCATCCTCGGGCACAGCGGCAAGGGTCAGGTCGTGCTTGGAGAAATGCTCGATCAGGTTCTTGAGCGTGCTGTCGGGCATCTGCGCCTTATCGGTCCAGTTTGCGTTACCGAAGACGCCCTGCAGGCGTTCGGGGTTCGCAGCTTCGATGGCGAGGAAGGCCGACAACAGCGCCCGACCTACATCGCGCGGTGCTTCACGGACGTCGTTCCAGTGCGCGCCTTCGGGGATCACGAAGCGGTCGTTGGCAGTGTCGGTGGCATAGCCCTCGTCACCGGTTTCATCGAGCGCTTGGCTGTAGTCCTCGTCCCAGACGTCGGACAGGCGTTTGAAGAACATCAACGGGAAGATGTACTGTTTGTAGTCGCTGGCATCGATCAACCCGCGCAGCAGCGTGGCGGCACCCCATAGATAGCTTTCGAGTTCGCGTTGAGTCAGTCTGCTCATTGCAGCCATCCCCCTTCGACCAACACCTTGCGCAGGCGGTCCTCGGCCACGCGGGCATCTGCCAGCGCGGTCTTAAACACTTCGACAGCTTCGGGCAGCGGGGGGATGTCCTGGCCAATCGGCGGCAGGACATAGCGCGAAATGTTCAGTGTCCACCCTTCCTTCTTGATCTCGTCCAACGTTGCGACCTTGGCGCGATCCTCAACATCTTCGAAGGCACGGTACCAAGTGACGATCTGGTCGCGGTGCTCCTGATCGAGGAAGTTCTGTGCCCGGCCTTTGCGGAACAAACCAGAGGCGTCGATGATCAGTACTTTGTTCTTGCGTGACTCGGGCTTCTTGCGGCGCAGGATGACGACGCATCCGGCCAGCTGCGTCCCGTAGAACAGGTTCGGTGCAAGGCCGATGACCGCCTCGACCATGTCCTTTTCCAGTAGCGCCTGCCGGATCGAGCCTTCAGCTGACTTCCGGAACAGGGCGCCCTGCGGCAGCACGACCGCCATGCGGCTGTTCCCGGTCGGCGCCATGGATGCGATCATGTGCTGGACGAAGGCGTAGTCGCCGTAGCTTTCGGGCGGGATGCCGTACTGGGCCCGGCCCCAGGGGTCGGCCTCCCACAGGTCACGCCCCCATTCCTTGAGCGAGAACGGCGGGTTCGCGATGACGCAGTCGAAGGCGGCAAGGCCACCCGTGCTGGAATCCGTGAAAGCCGGGTTCCGCAATGTGTCCTCACGGGCCACCTGGAAGTCCTCGATCCCGTGCAGGACGAGGTTCATCCGCGCGATGGCGGCGGTGGTCAGGTTTTTCTCCTGTCCATAGATCTTCCCGTAGAAGGTCCGCGGGTCGCCGCCCTTGCGCATCACATGCTCAATAGCCCCGAGCAGCATCCCGCCCGTGCCGCAGGCGGGGTCGTAGATGCTTTCACTTTCCTTCGGGTCGAGGATTTCGACCATCATGCGCACGACGCTACGCGGCGTGTAGAACTCGCCCGCCTTGTTGCGGCGGGTGACATCGGCAAACTTGCCCACCAGATATTCGTAGGCGTCGCCCAGCACGTCGGTGCTGACGGTGGTGTTGCCGAGGCCGATCTCGGAGAACCCTTCGATCAAATCCTTCAGCAACTCGTCGGAGAATTTCTCCTTGTTGCCCCAATCCGCCGAGCCGAAGACGCGGAACAGCGTGTCCGGATTGGCCCGCTCGATCTCCTGCATGGCCTTTTGGAGAGCTGCACCGACGTTGGCCGGGACTTCCCTGATGTCGTTCCAGTGACAACCCTCAGGGAGAACGAAGCGGTGCACTTCGGGAAACAGCGAAGGATCGGCATCTCCATAGAGCTCTCGCGCTTCAACCGTTTCCTCATCCCAGACGTCCGAGATGCGTTTGAAAAACAGGAGTGGGAGGATGTAGCCCTTCCAATCAGTGCGATCGACAGCAGAGCCGCGCAACGTGTTTGCCGCATCCCAGAGTGCGGATCGAAGTTCTTGAAACTGCTGACTCATGTCCCTCAGTAGGCTGACCGATCATACGCATTCAAGCCGAAAGGGAAATTTTTACAAGAACGCGGTTGTTTGATCTTCCCACGCTACTGGAAATGGTTTCATCAGCGCCGCCAGCGTTATCTCTGGTCCCTGCCTACCGTCGAGAATGGCCTCGACGATTGCCGGCGCCAGTAATGTCAGGCGCAGGACGCGGCTGACATAGGACGGGTTGATCTTTTCGGCAGCGGCAACATCCTCGACGGTGGCATGAACACCGGCCTCCAGCAGCTTGCGCCAGCGAAAGCCGCGGGCGATGGCTTTCACCATGGTGTTGTCGACGCGGGCGCGAGGTGGTGCCCATGATGACGTGCCGTCGGGCAGGACAATTTGCTTGCGCCCGCCACGCCGGGCGAAGGTCAGCGGCACGTGCACGGTGATGGTGTCGTGTTCGCTGGTGAAGGGCACGGTCATGGTCAGGCTGCCTTCCTGCTATCGGTGGTTTTCTGATCCGGACAAATAGCGCCAAGCTCGGCAACAAGGCTTACTAGCCCCTGCGTGCGCAGGCGGATGGCAAGACCGTTGGTGGAAAGATCGATCCGCTCGACCAGAAGCTGAACGATGCGGGCCTGCTCGGCGGGGAACAGCTCATCCCACAACGGGTCAAGCCGCTCCAGGGCTTCACGAACATCCGCCTCTGGCAGGTCTTCGATTTCGGGGCGGGCCGCGCGCCAGGTGCCGATGATGATTTCGGGCGCACGCAGAAGCCCACGCAGCTGATCGATGACGGCGGTCTCCACCTCCGCGGCCGGCACACGGGCGATTGGACAGGCATCGGCCCCGCGCTTCAGCACCGACTGGCTGACATAATAGCGATAGAGTTTGTCGCCTTTTTTCGTGTGGGTCGGCGAGAAGGCGGCGCCATTGGGGCCGAAGATCAGCCCTTTCAGCAGGGCTGGTGTCTGCGCCCGCGTGTTGCTGGCGCGCCGGCGCGGGCTTTCCTGTAAGATGGCATGGACCTTGTCCCACAGGGTGCGATCAATGATCGGCTGGTGCTCGCCGGGATAGCTTTCGCCCTTGTGCACCGCCTCGCCGATATAGACCCGGTTGTTCAGGAGCTTGTAGAGAAAGCCCTTGTCGATTAGCTTGCCGCGCCGGGTACGGACATTCTCGGCGGCAAGGGTCTTTGCCAGCACGGTGGCAGAGCCGATGGCAACGAAGCGCTCGAAGATCATGCGCACCGTGGCGGCTTCCCTCTCCTCGATCACCAGCTTGCGCTTGTCGACGCGATAGCCGAGCGGCACGATGCCACCCATCCACATGCCCTTCTGCCGCGACGCACGGATCTTGTCGCGGATGCGTTCGGCTGTCACTTCCCGCTCGAACTGGGCGAAAGACAAAAGGATGTTCAGCGTCAGCCGTCCCATCGACGTGGTGGTGTTGAAGCTCTGCGTCACGGAAACGAAGGTGACGCCATTTCTGTCGAACACCTCGACCAGCTTCGAGAAATCCATCAACGAACGCGACAGGCGGTCGATCTTGTAGACGACAACAACGTCGACCAGTCCGTCCTCGATGTCGGCGAGCAGCTGT
>NZ_LMFV01000020.1 GCF_001427285.1 Mesorhizobium sp. Root552 | reverse complement strand
GTCGCCGAAAGCTCTGTCGTCATCTATCCGTCCTCTCAAAAGAGAGGGGGTCAGTTCTTCCTTTCGTCCGGGGGGCAATTTCTCATTTCGCCTGACAGGCCAGCCACGGGTTACTTTTCCAGTTGTCGCGCAGCCGGTTCATGGCCCGGCGAGCCTCATGGGCGGCAAATTCGGCCGGTGTGATCTTGCCCCGCCTCATGTCGTCCAACTGACGGTTCCGGACAGCACGCGCCGCGTGCGGACCGCAATGTTTGATGCACCGCCTGGACCCGGCCAAGGGCTTGCCCTGGCACGCCCCACCGGTCCGGGTCCGTGCCCCGCAGACGACTTCGAGCGGACCGCCGCGCCGATGGAGCACGTTCGCCGCCCGGAAATTGGCTTCCTGTTCGTCGCTGTAAAATCCGCCACTTGCCATCGTCCGCCCCTGTCGTCTCAATCTCACATGGGAGGAAAATATACCTAGGTATGTTCAAAATTCAAATACGACTGCCACCGGCATTAGCGTATGCGAACGCTGTTCAGCGGTCGTCCACGAGCTAGGTCGCTGGACGGCGGCTGCCCCCTGTCGAATGGCTGGCCCACACGCGGGGCCTGGACAAAACTGATTGCTTGCATTGGAGAATAGGCCGCTCAGAGATGGTTTCTCTGCCCTTCAGGCCGCTCGTCCGATCGGTTGAGTTGCGCCAGCAGCGACCATCATAAGGTGGTACCACTACTCCCGCTTTTCTGTCGCATAAGAACGCCAGAGTGTCTCAAGTTTGGGCAGCGACTCGCACCCGAGGCTTGACGACAATGTTTGCGTGAACCTCTTGGTAGATCGTCGCCGCACCGGGCATCTCCAGTGTTACTGCGAGGCCAAAGGGAATTGGCTCATCGATAGGTGTCCCTTGATCACGCTCGCGCTGGATTTGCAGCGGGAACGTAGCGCCGGGAGCGAAGTTCCCAATTCGCGAATCCAACCATCTCCGATGAACGATGGTGCCGCTTTCGGATTGGCTATTTGAAGGCTGCTGCGGACTAGTTCTTACGCCGAGAGCTTCGATAGCAGGGTCTTGTAGCGAGGCAATTTTCAGCTTCACTGCGCGGTAGGCCAGATGCCCCGGCCGGATCGGCGTGAACCAAGCAAGCGTTACCCGAACCTCCCTTTGGTTCGCGCTTGCCCCAATCGCCGCAGGCAGAGGAACGTCAAATGTGACCGACGATTCCGGTCCGAGAGTACCAGTGGCCCAGAGGGTTGCGCGATCGGCCGCGCACGCTACCGCATCCTCGGGGTCGACAAAACCGTAGCCGAGATATCGGCAAACTTCTCTCCGCCAATGCTCGTGGTGCAAGTCGAGATCTGGATCAACAATTGGTCGAATGAAGCCGTCAGAACCACGCCATGACGCGGAATGAACGAGCAGTGCTTTCAGTAAGGCGGCTCGCTCGGCCTGCGGCATCGGACCAATCAGTTCCGGGTATGCATCTTCAAGTGCGTCGAAAATGCGGTGCGCCGAATGTGTCGCCAACGCCGTAGCGGCACTTGTACCAACAGTGAAATGCAGGCCTACTGCACCATTTTCGGGGTGAGCAGCGACCTTCAACCCCCAAAATCGTGTTGGATGGGGGTGAGGTACAATGACAGGCGGAGCCGCAACCGGATCGAGACGAACCCTCTGCCGACCACCTGCCAGGAGGACTTCAGGTTTCGTGGAGCGCCGCACGCCGAGACCGAGACGCGAAGACAGATTTGGCATTTGCACATTTGCATATGCTGGAAATGGGCTGGCACCACCGAACACTTCCTGAGATGAATCACGATGCCAAGAGCCGATTGTTAGGGCGTTCACGCTATCAGCCGGCGCAAGCACTCTGCGATCAGCTTTGACCGCATCTAGCCCCTGAAAAATCGCCTTCTCCCTGTCATCGGCTGTAGCTGAATGGAACGCGCCTTGGTCTGGAAACCCGCCAAGCTCCACCCCATCATTGATGTTACCGGCACTGACGAGAAACAGGATTCCATAAGTATACGCGAGAAAATCTAGAGCACGAGCCCAGGTAGAAATCTTGCCGCCAAATGGTTTTGTCCGATCGCCGAGTGAAAGGTTGACCACAACCACGTTCATTCCGCCATTCCGACGCATTCGCATGACGGCCTCGACGATCACGTCAATGACGAGTTTCCCACTGTCGAAAATCTCGTCTCCCAAGGCTGGAGCAAACATCACGGGCCGGAAGTACACGCGTCGGCTGATCGGCGAGGCAGGGTCATTCAAATCGCCATGAACAGTGAGCGAGGCCATAGCGGTGCCATGGACACGAGGTCCGACCGCCTGCGCTTCAAGATTGTCAGGATCGTCTACGGCGAGATGACCGGCCAGTAGCGGATGCGTCTGCACGGGCACGGCGTCAAATACCGCCGCTATCGGGTCGTCATTGATTGGGACCGCGCGAGCGATGTCGTCAGGCACCCTGTCGCCCGCCTCTATTGGCGTTCCCACGCTCTGCGGCACTATCGACACGACAGGATCTGCTCCGGCGAGAGACGCTGGGTCCAAATTAACTATTCGCCGCACCTCAGCTGCGGACACGTCTACGAGCAGAGCGTGATAGGCGAACTCGGTTCGCCGCGACCGGTGGACTACTTGGCCGCCGGATTCAGTTATTCGGCCAGTTACGTCCGCCTCGGCAGCCATAGCGGCGGCATTGCTGTGACGGAACACTAACTCGACTTCAATTCGGACGAGTTCGTTATCCGGCGCACCGTCAACGATGCTTTCCAAGTACGCGCGATTGAACGTGGTAACGCGATCAGCTGGTCCCCAAGGCCGAACCATACGTAGCTGGAGAAACAGGTCTCGCCACGGCGTATAGTTCCGTGGAACGGAGCCGTTGTCCCGCCACCGCGACCAAAGAGAGACAATCTCCCTTAGCGCAGCAAGTTGCGGCACGAGCAGGTAGAACTCGGGTGCTTCATCAAGCGCATCCGCTGCAAGCTCTTCTTCCCCAGCGAACTCTAACCCCGGTATTCTCGCTACCGCTTTTGCGAAGTTCGCAACGGACCCAGTGACTTCAAAGACCAGAAGCCGTTCCGGAGCGAGGGAATTCGGGTCGGCACGTAGCTGGAGCGAGGCGTTTGGGCTACCCAAGACATTATGGAGATTGTGAAACACCGGCCCGTGGGTTTGGACTTGTGTAGTCCGATCAAGCCTGCGGGGAGCGGCTCCTCCGCCTCCTGAGCGCCGCCTTGGAGCCGGTTTTGGATCGTTTAGTCGCAGTAGCGGTTTGGTCGGATCGTGCGGCATCGGCTTCTAAAGGTCTTACTCGCGTTGCCCAAAGACTGATCTGCTCTTGCAGAACATCTTTCAATCTACGATTTGCGAGCGAAAGTATATGTTGCCGGCGCACCGCCTGACAAAATTCCAGAGCTTCGGCAAAACTTATGTCCCCAAGTTTGTCGGCCAAGACCCTGGCAGTTATACCCGTCGGCTCGGGCCAAGCGTCAAATTGCCGATCGATCAAGACCGCGAGTGAATCCCGCGAGGGCTGCGGCATTGATAAGCGAAGTTGGAAGCGACGCCACACGGCACGATCCAGAAGCTCCGAATGGTTTGTGGCCGCTACGGTGACGACGTAGCTCGGAAGCTGGTCGATCTGCATAAGCAAAAACGACACGACGCGCTTGATTTCGCCGGTCTCATGGCTGTCTCCGCGCTCTTTACCGATCGAATCAAATTCGTCAAAAAATAGAACACATGGCACGGTGCGTGCGTAGTCGAATAGCCGAGCGAGGCGAGTATTGGTCTCGCCAAGGTAGGAGCCGACCAACGTATCATACCGAACGGTGAAGAATTGGACCGCAAGTGCTTCGGCCATGCCTTCCGCGATAGAGGTCTTTCCGTTGCCGGGGGGGCCTGAAAGCAGGACGCGATGGCGTGGCTGCATGCCATGCGATCGAAGCAAATCTGCCCGGTGCTGCTCTTCAACAAGTTGCTTGACCTGCTGGTTCACCGGTAAGGGCAGGATCAAATCGTCCAACCGTTGGCGCGGCGTAGACTCAAGAATGGTGTCTTTGCCGGCTTGGGCAGACGGGTGAGCCATTGTCGGCGGCGTCACCGTGACAGCGTTCAGCGCACGCTGGAGCCGATCAGCCAATATGTGATGATTCTTGCCGCGCTCTTCCGCGACGATAGCCTCCACGGACGAGCGCAGCGCAGCCCGGTCGCCGGATGCACCGGCGCGAACAATCGACAAAAGAAGGTCGCTACGAGCCACGGCGGTTCACTTTTTGACACGAGCCTTTCTGACTACAAATGATTAACATTTTGGTTGCTCGCTTAACAGCATACGTTTTGACGCTACTGCCAATCCGCACAACAAAAGCGCTATTCGATCCTGGAACGCGGCTATGGAAAAGCGGCCGTTCCGCTCCCGTGCTAGGTCAGCCATAGCGAGCGCCTTCGCATCTCCTCGAAGGCAGCCATTCACTCGGCGACACCGTAGGTCGAGGTGGCGCTACAAGCGGACTATTGACTATTAGATGAAGTAGGCCGGCGTTGTACTTTGCCACCCAGAAAAAGATCGGTGGATCACGACTGAGCGAGCAAGTTGCGAGCCACTTGTTTGCTCGGGCTGCTTGCGGAGAATCTGGGCGCGGCTCTGTCGGAATGCGGAATATGCGCCTTATTTGTCTGTAGGGATTCCACTTCGATCCGGCGTGGGCGGGGTAGCCCTGCACATGCTGGTGCAGATGGAATGCCGATGGCCGTCTGAAAAATGGGGGGCCAAGTACGGCACGCAGCGGGATGGATTAAGCGCGTCTAATTGATATTGGTAGTCAGTGATCCATAATCATCGCAACGTCGTCCGGCGTAATCTGGGCGTCATTGGCTGGGCGGTGACTCAACTTGGTTCTCATGATCTCATATCGAATGCCGATTTCGGCAACGATCTGGTCGATATCTGATAGTTCGTCTTCCACCCGCGCCCGGCTGATGATCGTAGAAACGGATGATCGGTAATATTCCGCAAGGTTGAGTATGAGGGACTCCAGATAGGAGGGCATTCGGCCGGCGTGGACGAGCTGGTTTCTCGCCCTGTAAATCCGATTAATCTGCCAATTTACGCGGTTGAAGTGATCCGTGATCGTGCGATGGACACATTTCACGTCCCGATAGTCCCGATGAAGTTTCCAGACCCGATGCAGGGCGAGGGGGCTTTCAGCCAGTACACCGCAAAGCTTTGTCCGAAGAGGCGCGTACTCCGGCAGGAACATCAACTCGGCGAACGCCTTCGCCGCGGGAAGGGTTTTACTTGAGCCGGTTTCCCAAACCAGCCTCCGGAAGCGGCTGCGGTAAGTCACCAGCAACTCGTCGTACACCGCCGTCACTTGCCTCCTGGTGTGGCGGAGCGCAATGCAGGGCACGATAAGTGAGGCATAGTGGACAATCCGAGGGTCGTCCCTCGGTTCACTGAGCAGAACCTCGATCGCTGACCAGAAGGAGATGAGTTGGTTCTCGGGATTGACAGAGGTCCGTGCAAGAGCGGCTGTGTTGATCGAACTAAGCAGTCGCTCGGTAGATGGTTCGTCAAACCGGGTGGCAATGCTTCTGGCGTAGTTTCTTATGCTCCGCAGCCTGTTGCCCGAACTTGGCACCTTTCGGGGCGAGATGTTTACAAGAAAATCGCCCCTGGTTACGGTCGAACCCGATTTCGCCCGGGCGCGAGCCACGTGCATGGTTTCGCCCCACTCGGAGCGCATCCCATGAGGATCAAGGTAAGCAATCGCACGCTGCGAGCTTAGCATTTGGAACACCTCGGTCATGGCCCCATGAGGGTCAAACTGCTCGGAGATGCATTCGAGGGCCATGGAAAGGCCGGCGGCGTTCGTATTTGAGGAAAGGGAAGCCGCCTGGTCGGCGGTAAGAAAAGACATATCCCTGACGGTGAAACCCAATCCCTTGAGATATTGGGCGAGATCACGGGTTACCGCCGCATGTACTACGAATTTTTTAGCTCTGCCATCGAACTCCCTGAAAAACTTGGAGAGAGTGGCTGATCGTGCTCGCTGTATCGGATGAGCGAAAAAGTAGGACTGAACCAGCTCGAATATAAACCTTCGCTGATAGCCAAGATTTATGATGTGGCTGCAATAGAAGCCGACAAGCTTCCTAAGCTCGGTTCTGCGCTTTGGATCACCGAAAACCTTAAGGATAAGTTCCTCAAGCCGCTCCTTGTATCTAGGAACGACAAGTTTCTGGATCAACTTGATGCGGGATGCGAAGTCACCCATCCGGACGCTGTTCGGCTGCCGCAGGATAAGCAGAAGGGCCTCGATCTCATCTGCCGCAAGGAGCTTTGCTGCCTCGTCCTTCGAGAACGACCAGGCCAGTTCGTTGTAGATTGGCGTCAGGGTGGCAGGCGGTATGCGACCCCGCTTTACCTCATCGACAAGCTCCAGAGCTTCACCGAGTCTTGCGATCGTATCGAGGGAGTAGACCCGGAAACTCTCGAAGGTGTTCAGTGTCAGCATTTCGCTCATTTGCTGAGCGAACATCAGTATTCCCCGACTACCGTCAGTATCGGGCCAAGCAAATTTTGGCGGGCGCACCGATTCTCCCCCTGCGGTGGTAGCCCAAGCTAGAACTGTGTCAGAATACCCGCAAGTCATTATGAGCCGGAAAACGATGAAGGCAAAGCGCCCGTGTCATAAAGCTCACCTAGGAGATAGCCGTAAGTAACCCACGCGTCGGTCTCTTCGCCGCTAGCGTTCGTGGACAAAGGTTGACTGCGGAATCTGGTTTTGATGGCTTCCCTTTGGAGGCAGCCTTGGGCGAACGGATTGGATTGACGGACGGGGAATGGGCGCTGATCGGTCCGCTTCTGCCTGCTGAACGAGGGCGCGGATGCCGTCCTGCTCAGGACAATCGAAGGTATTTCGAGGGCATGATGTGGATGGCGCGCACCGGAGCGCAATGGCGACACCTGCCGGATGAATACGGCAAATGGAACAGCGTCTTCCGCCGTTACCGGCGCTGGGTCGAGACCGGTGTGTTCGAGGCCATGCTCGAAACGCTGGCCGAACTGGTCGAGCGGGATCGAAGCGCCGACATGATCGATAGCACCGTTGTCCGGGCACATCATTGTGCGGTCGGCATAAAAAGGGGACTCAGGAGACCGAGGCGCTTGGCCGATCGCGCGGCGGCTTCACCACCAAACTCCATGCCCGGTGCGATGCAAAAGGCCGCCCGCTCGGCTTCGTGCTGACGCCCGGACAAACGCACGATACCCAAGGCTTTGCGCCATTGTTCCGGATGATTTCCGACCGGATCGAGGCCTTCCTTGCCGACAAGGGCTATGACGCCGACGCCATTCGCGAAGAGATCGCCAGCGCTGACGTCGTGGCCATCATCCCCTCAAAAAGCAACCGGCGTGAGCCCATCCCTTATGACAAAGCCAAGTACAAATGGCGTAATCAAATCGAGCGCCTCTTCAACAAGCTCAAGAACTGGCGGCGCGTTGCGACCCGATACGACAAGACCAAGGAATCGTATCTCGGTTTCGTCGCCATCGCTGCAGTCAAACTATGGATACCCTTTGTCCACGAGCGCTAGTTCTCGGAACCCCGGCTTGGTGCGGGGTGCCGGTCAGGATGCATAGCCGACTACCTTCGTTCGGACATTCCACCCCAGCACCGAGCATTGAAAAGCCCGCCACCCAACGTGCTCCAGAATGTCCCGCTATGGGTCATGACGTCTACGACAAAGGGGCGCGAACCTTCGAGAGAAGGGGTTGGAATAGGAATTCCGCAAACGTCAGATTTTCACCATTAGGATGCTATATCGAGCGTCGGCAGCGACCGCACGATTTTCATGGTTTCGAGACTGACGGTAATGACGCGCTGGAACAGTTCGAGTGGATAGGCAGGGTTGCCGACCGTCTCAATGGCGTAGCGGTTGGCGTCATTGACGATGCCGCTGGCCTTGTCGGACTTTACGCACTGGCGTTCCATCACCCATTCGAGCGCGGGCTTGCCGTTTACCACATAGTCGTAGGCTTCCAGCGGAATGCCGGTCATGGTGATGTTGGCGTTGTAGATCACGGTCGATTTGTCGAGGTTTGGGCGCTTGCCGGCGAACTTCATCTGCTCAACCCGGTAGAAGCGTTCCGGGTCGGCAATGTTTGCAAGTCGCAGGTCGCCCTCGGCAATTGTGACGGGATAGGGTTCGACCTGCTCATAATCGCAATGCAGGTCGCCCAGCTTGTGGCCCGCCGCGACAAAGGCCCTGAAGTCAGATGCCGTTCTTACCGCAGGGATGCGCGGCAACTGCTTGGACAGGTTGTCAGCGAAGCGAGCGCGATAGTCCTCCGAGTGCAGCAAGCCATAGACGTAATAGAACAGATCATCCTTGGTGATAGCTTCGCCTGGATAGGCGGCTTGGAAATGCGCCAGTCCTTCATCGGTGATGGCATCGCGTTGGCCGCTCTGTACGATTGACGCGGCAGCAAATAGGCCGCCTTGGGCAGTGTAGCCCGTCGGTTCTATGTAACCATCGTAAAGGTAACGGGGAAAGCACTGCTCCCCGCCATCCGGAGTAAATGCCGGGACTTTGTTCGACATAAGGGCGAGGCAGCCATCACGCCACTTTGCCTTGACCATTATTACCCGATTAACCGCTTCAGTGCTCGGGAATATGCGCGGCATCTGATAGACCATTTCGTTAAAGGTGCGGCTGAAGTAGAGCCATTGCCCTGTGAAAGGACGATACAAGCTCGGCGTCAGACAACCCTCGTCAAAGTCAAAGTTCTTTCCTTTGACCAAATCGCCTTTGAGCGCCCGCGTCCAACTGATCTTGCTGGGGTCGGTATTAATGAACCCGTCCACGGCGGAATCGCGTGCCTTACGGTCTTCATAGGGGTGGGCGGCGTTGAAGCGGTCCAATTCGCTGTTATAAACACCGATCATCGCACCCATGTTTTCCGCCACCACCTTTCGGCTCGGGTTGTAGGCCCAAGCGTCCCGTGCAGTCAGAACCCCTTGTGAGAAATTATCAAACAGTTTTGCGTCGTCGCCCTTCTTGTCGCCCAAGGTCAGAAACGCTTCAAAGCTACCGTCGCGCTGGTTGAGCCAGTCGCCATGTTCGTCCGGCGTAACCGCCTGCCACCCTCCGACCTTGTTGATGCCGCCGATGCTGCCGAAGCGCGACACAATGGCCAGCTTTCCTTCGCGGGTTAGGTAGTCGCCAATATCGTGGAAGCGGATTTGTCCTTGCTTGGCGGCGTTCGGGTTCTTCAGCAGCAAGGTGATGGCAACTGGCGTGCGGCTGCCTTGCCCGAATACATTGTCCTTCTCTTTGCGACGCTGTTCACCGGACGTGCGCGCATTGCCCCGCAGGTGGAAGACATGAATGCTGGCGAACTCGTTGGCAAGGCACTTGCGCAAGCCGTCAGCGGTATTGGCGTCTAGCCAGCCAGCATTGGAGACATAGGCGACCACCCCTGCATCGCCTATGCGGTCACTCGCCCAGCGAATGGCCCGAATATAACTGTCATAAAGTCCCTTCGCCAGTGTCGCCTTGGATTGCTTCGTGTAAGTTTCGCGGATGCGGCTATCCAGCTTGGGGTAACTCAGATTGTCCGCGTTATCGTTCTCGCTCTTTTGCCCCACGGAATAAGGCGGGTTGCCGACAATGACTCGAATATCCAGTTCCTTCTGCCGGGAGCGGCGCGTACTGTTGTCGGCCATCAGGTCACTGATGAGGTCTTTATCCTGCTCGTAAAGCTGGAATGTGTCGGTGAGACAAATGCCCTCGAACGGCACATAGTCGCCGCCGGCAACGCCGTGATAAGCGGCTTCTATGTTGATGGCGGCGATGTAGTAGGCCAGCAGTACAATCTCGTTGGCGTGGATTTCATGCCGGTATTTGTGTTCCAACTCGTCCGGCTTGATCAGTCCGGATTGCAGCAGGCGAGTTATAAAAGTGCCGGTGCCGGTGAACGGGTCCAGGATGTGGACGCCCTTGCTGCCCAACGTCTGCCGGAACTCGGATTGCAAGACCTCGTTGACCGAATGGATGATGAAGTCCACGACCTCGACGGGCGTATAGACGATGCCCAGCCGGTCGGTCATTTTCGGGAAGGCGTTGCGGAAGAACTTGTCGTAAAGTTCGACAATGATTTTCTGCTTGGCGTCGGCCTTGTCGATATCGGCGGCGCGGCGCTTCACGCTTTCATAGAATTTTTGCAGGCTTTCGGCTTCCTTCGCCAGATTGTGCTCGTGCAACTTTGCCAGAACGGTCTGCATGGCCTTCGACACGGGGTTGTGCTGGGCAAAGCTGTAGCCTTCGAACAACGCCTCAAACACCGGGCGGGTGATGATGTGCTGTGCCAACATTTCGATGGCTTCGCCCTCGCTGATGCTGTCGTTCAAATCGTCCCGGACTTCGGCCAGGAACGCCTCGAACGCCGTCCGCTCTGACGTGCCGGGCTTTTCCACCAGCGCGGTGATGCGGGTGATGTGGGTTTGGGCGATCTTGGCAATGTCGGTCGCCCAATCCTCCCAGTAGTCGCGCCGACCGCACTTCTTGACGATCTTGGCCATGATGGCCTTGGAGAACTCGTCAAAGACAAAGGAGCCTTGGGCCGGCCCGGTGGGTTTGGTGTCGCCCGGTTCGCGCTCGTCATCCTCGCCGGCGGCGCTGCCGTGGCCGATGCCGGGACCGCCAGTCTTGCTGTCATTTCTGGTCGGCAGCTTGTTGCTGACGGCAATGACCTCGATGTGGTCGGACACGTCCACGCCAAGGTCAACCTTGTTGATCATGGCGTCGAAGCGCTCGTCGTGGGAGCGCAGCGCGTTCAAGATTTGCCAGACGACCCGATAGCGTTCGTTGTCGTTCAGCGCTTCTTCCGGCGTCATACCTGCCGGTACGCCAATCGGCAGGATGACATAGCCCATGTTCTTGCCGGGGGCGCGGCGCATGACGCGGCCGACCGACTGCACCACGTCGATCTGCGACTTGCGCGGGTGCATGAACAAGATGGCGTCCAGCGCCGGCACGTCCACGCCTTCCGACAGGCAGCGGGCATTGGTGAGAATACGGCAAGCATGGTTGCCGTGGTCCTCCTTCAACCAATCCAGCAGGCGGGTCCGCGCCTTGGCGTTGAAGGTGCCGTCCACATGCTCAATCTCGCATTCGAGCGGCTTGGCGTTGCCCTCGGCTTGCTTGCCCTCATCGGACGCCAGATATTCCGAGACGACCGCAGCAAATTCTTCCTCAATCAGTTCGGACGTGGCGATATCCCGGCAGAAGGCCAGCGCCCGCTTCATGGGCTGCGGATCGGTCAGCAACTCATTCTTCAAACCATGCTTGGTCAGCGCCTTGTAGCAGCCGATGATCTTGGTGGCGTCGTCCAGCTTGAGTTCGGACGATCCGTCCGCAAGCCGCTTCTGCACGCCACCGCTGACCATCTGTTCGTCAACGGCCAGCACCAGCACCTTGTAGTCGGTCAAAAGGCCGTTCTCGACCGCCCAGCCGAACCCACGTGCAAACAGCACCTTGCCGTAAAGCGCTTCGTCATCCATCGAGCACAGCACGGCGGATGCCTCGTTGGCCTTGCTCTTGATGGCATCACCGAACACGCGCGGCGTGGCGGTCATGTAGAGGCGCTTCCTGCCCGCGATGAACTGCTGGTTGTGGATTTTGACGAAGTTGCTTTCGTCCTCGCCGTCCAGCGTCGCCC
Source organism: Mesorhizobium sp. Root552 (assembly GCF_001427285.1). Taxonomy (GTDB): domain Bacteria; phylum Pseudomonadota; class Alphaproteobacteria; order Rhizobiales; family Rhizobiaceae; genus Mesorhizobium. The sequence continues at coordinate 34,342 of NZ_LMFV01000020.1, read as the reverse complement.
CGGTGGTCCGGTGCGCTTCGTCGCAGATGATGAGGTCAAATTCCCGCAGGCCATGCTTCTGCTGCGCGTCCGATATGACCTGTATCGACTGATAGGTGGAAAACACCACCGTCATGCGGTCGGCTGCCGGCTGGGTAGCCTTCTGCGCCAGCTTGGCGGCATCGGTGGTTGCCGGATAGTCGAGGTCGTGCGTTTCTATCTCGGCAATGTCGTTGTCTGCCTTGCGGCGCTTGCCCACCTGCACGTCGGAACAGACAGCAAAGGCCCGCAACGGGACCACGGCATCAATGGTCCATTCCCGGATGGTCTGGCTCATCAGGGCCAGAGACGGCACCAGGAACAGCACCATCCTGCCGGGTCCGGCCATGTCCTCGGCAATCTTGAGGCCGGTAAAGGTCTTGCCGGTGCCGCAGGCCATGATGAGCTTGCCGCGATCATCTTCCGCCAATCCGGCACGGACAGCAGCCAGCGCATCTTGCTGGTGGGGTCGGATTTGCTTGGCCGCTGCGACTTTGATCTCGTCGCGCAACAAATAGGCCGACCAGTCAATCGGGCTTTCTTCGAGCCGGTCGAGGCCGATGCGCGAAGTCGGCTTCGACTGGTCGTCAAGGGCGGCTTCCGCGTTGGCGCTCCACGGCGCGTCGGTGGTGTCTATAATGAGACGGCGGCCGAACTGGCGCTTGCCGGATGCGGTGAAGAAGCTGTCGATATCGGCTTTCTGGATGCGGTGGCCTTCCCGGTAGAATTTGCACTGGATGGCGCAGACGGCATCTTCGCCGCGAACCTGGGCGACCGCATCAATGCCGGTGTCACGCCCGTCAACGCCGTGACTTGCCGCCCAATCTGAGAACAGCCAGGCATCCTCATATTCCTGCGCCATGCCGGGGTCGTTCTTGATGAAATCGACCGCCAGCCGCTCGAAATAGTTGCCTTTCTCGCGCTCGGTTCTGGCGCTGGCCCGAAACTGTGCCAGCAACTCACGAATGGCGTTGGTCTTCGCCTCGACGCCGGATTGCTGATCCAGCGATCTTGGTTGCTCATTCATGACAGTCCCCCGGCACTTGCAGTTCAGGCAAGGGATATATGGCGAATCATCGCGCTACAGCAGCCGATTGCCCCTCGCTGTCACCGCACCATTGGCCAAAGCAAAAGGCAGTTCAATAGCCAGCAGACCGGCAGTGGATATCATGCGGAAGCAATCAACCGAAGAAACGCCGCCAGCGCCGCCTTCTCTCGTTTGACGAAACGGTCAAAAAGCCCAAAACACCGCCGCTTTGTGCTCGCCGGGGGTGTGACCAACTGCGCGCGTGCCGGGGCAGGCCGGGGGGTGGGGCCTGCTCCGGAGCCGGGTCCACGGACCATCGCGCGGTCCGCGCCCATGCCTTCTCCCGGCGGTCACTGCGAGCCGGCAATCCCCTGCCGGGGCTGGCCCATTGTTGAGAGCGACGCGGTCGGCCATAGTCGCTTGGAGTTGAGACGGTTGATGTGACGGCAGGCCAAACGACAAGCATGACTGACAATCCGGCTTCCGATCCAGACATGCGTGACCTCATGGCCGCCGTGGGCCAAGTGCTGCTATCGTGGGGATATCTGGAAGCAGCCATCCGCGACCGTATCGCGGCAATCAATCCCGAACCCAAATCGTCAACGGCACCCCTGCGGTCACGCTGGCGCGCGGTCGAACCATCTACTCCGGAGTTCGAGGCGCTGTATGCTGAGATAGTGCCCCTTGCCGATATCCGGCATTGCCTCGCGCATTGGCTGTCGTCCGCCCATGCAGACCCAAGGACAGGCAAGGAACCGGAAGTCGTGTGCCGCACACCAACGGGCGACCGCGCCTTTAGGTTCTCTGCCTTGCAAGGCGTCGCGGCGTCGCTTCACCGGGCAGCGTGGTCCGTAAGAGGCTTGGCCCCCGTTCGACGAAAGAAGTCCGCCCGATGATTCGCATCAATTGTGTAATCCGCATCGCCGCGCTAGGGCGGCACTAGCAAATTTGCTTGTTGGTGCCCTCATTTCGACCCCTCCCGTTCTCCGGCGCGGCTAAAATGGGCGACAGGTGAGAAAGGCAAGCAAAGCCCGCTTCCGTACCTATAGCGTACCTAGTCAGGTTTTGTGGATTTACTGGGTTTTGCTAAGCCTTTGAAAAGAATGGCTCCCCGGGCCGGATTCGAACCAGCGACCAACCGGTTAACAGCCGGTTGCTCTACCACTGAGCTACCGGGGAACAGCAGGCTCATGCGAACGGGGCAGCCTATAGCAAACCCCTTTCGGCTTTGCAAAGAAGCAAATTGCATTTTTTTGCGGTTGTTGGCGTGGCCTTTCTCGCAATATCCCATTGCGGCGACCATATTGGCATGCCGGCCACTGCATGTATGCCCTGGAAAGGGATTGCCAAGCTGTGTTTGGAATAGGGTGAGATGGTTTCGCAGGACGAAAATCAGCCAGAGCCAGCAAGGAAAATCTATGTCTTCGGGCATGAGTTCAACATGCCGCGCTCGCGCCGGGCGCGCATCGTCATCGGCGTTGGTTTGATCGTTCTAGGTATTTTCGGGTTCTTGCCCGTGCTGGGGTTCTGGATGGTGCCGCTGGGACTGTTGGTGCTGTCTTACGAATTTGCTACGGTCCGACGTTGGCGCCGAAGATTTGCCGTTTGGTGGGAACGCCGCCGCAGGCCCGGTCGATAAAGGAGCTACCTGCTATTCGGGCCTGTAGAGGAAGCGGCAGGATTGGCCTGCCGCCCCCAAGAGCCGCATTCACTGGTGATGCATGTGCCGTTCGGCGTCGACTTCGCCCATGGTGAAGCTCTGGAAACCGGGCATGAGCTGCCAAATGGCGGCAAGACCGACGACCACATAAGCGACGCGGGCCACTACGGTGCCCGAACCACCAAAGACCGCACCGATGATATCGAAACCCGAAACGCCCATCGCCAGCCAATTCAGGCCGCCAATGATGATGAGAGCTAGGGTGACTAGGTTCATGTAACGCATAGACGCCTCCCTGAGAGTGTTGCCTGTAAAAAAACGGGTGCCGTTTCAAACGGTTCCAGTGGTAACGGTTTTGTGATCGCAGTGATCGACCGAGGCCGCTCGATTCACGCGAACCCGGCGTCGTGCCGGCCTATCGTGTACGCCGGCACTATAATGCGGGCAGGAGAACGAAAGCGCTGGGAATGAGTTTGGAGGCGCTTGACGCCACTTTGCCGCCAACCTATTGAAGCGCCTTGGAACGCCCGAAGAATGAGGCCTCGTGGCGGAGTGGTTACGCAGAGGACTGCAAATCCTTGCACCCCGGTTCGATTCCGGGCGAGGCCTCCAAATTCCGGAATTCCTGCATGTTGCGGGAAGTGGGACGTTTCGGCTTGAGTATGGCGCACACTGCGCGAAGGGCGAGGCGGCTTGGATATGAGCGCTGATTTCACCGAACGTCGCGTGAAGATGATGGACGGGCAGATTCGCACCACCGACGTGACCAGCGCTCCGTTGATCGAAGCATTCCTAGACGTGCCTCGTGAAATTTTTGTCGATCCTGCCGTTCGCGACCTCGCCTATATCGACGAGGATATCCGCATAGCAGCTGGCCCGGATTCGCCGCGCTTTCTGATGGAGCCATCACCCCTTGCCCGGCTGCTGCAATTAGCGGAAGTCGATGAGAATGATTCTGTTCTCGATGTCGGCTGCGGAACCGGCTATTCGGCTGCCATCTTGTCGAGGTTGGCGCGTTCGGTGGTTGCACTGGAAAGTGACCCGGCATTGGCGGCGCGTGCAACTTCCGCGCTGGCAGAAACTGGCTGCAACAATGTCACCGTGGTTACCGGATCACTGCGCGACGGATATGCCGCCAACGCGCAGTATGATGTGATTTTTATCGGCGGCAGCGTGGAAGAGGTTCCTGAAACGCTTCTCAAGCAGCTTGCCGAGGGAGGCCGGCTGGTTGCAGTAGAGGGGCGCGGAAATGCCGGTGTCGCCCGTGTTTTTCTTAAGACCTCTGGTATTGTTACGGGTAGACGTGCATTTAATGCGGCAATTAAGCCACTACCTGGATTCGAACGTATCCGAGTTTTTGAGTTCTGATCGAATTTTTCTTGCAGCAGACGCGATGTCATGCTGGCCTAGGCTAGCAAGTCGTTTCTGAGCCGCTTGGTTTGTGCGGGCGGCGATGTGGGAATGGGGGCGCGGCCGGGATTGCTTTACAAAAGAGCATTCTTGGGCTGCGCGGCTCTGTTGAATAAATGATTGAGGGGTCGACGTGCCGTCCTTTAGCAAGACCATTTTTGCTGCCGTGCTTGTCTCTGCAACCGCGCTTTCGTCATTGTCGGTTTCGGCGGAGACCATCACCGGCGCTTTGTCGAAGGCTTACCAGAACAATTCGCAGTTGAACTCGGCTCGCGCCGGCGTTCGCGTTGTCGATGAGGACGTGGCTATCGCCAAGTCCGGATGGCGCCCGACTGTTGGTGCCTCTGCAAGCATCGACTATACCAATACGCGCCGTGATACCGGCACCTCGCGCCTGACCACCGGCAGCTACGGTGTGCAGATCAACCAGATGCTGTTCGACGGCTTCCAGACCAAGAACAATGTCGCGGCAGCCGAGGCTCGCGTTCGCGCTTCGCAGGAAAGCCTGCGCAATACGGAAGAGAACATCCTTTTCAGCGCCGCCCAAGCCTACATGAACGTGATCCACGACCGGCAGGTCGCGGCTCTGACCCAGCAGAACCTGCAGTTCCTGAACGAACAGGCACGTGCTGCGCGCTCGCGCTTTGATGTTGGCGAGGGCACCCGCACCGACGTCGCGCAGGCCGATGCCGCCCGTTCCGGGGCCGAGGCGCAGGTGAGCGCCGCCCGTGCTCAGGCACTCGCGAGCGCAGCAATCTATCACCAACTGGTTGGCGAAGAGCCTGGCAAACTGAAGGCAGCCGCGCCGCTGGGCAAGCAAATCCCTTCAAGCCTGGATTCGGCAGTATCCGTTGCTTCTGCGGAGCACCCGGCAATCCTTGCCACGGGTCATCTGGTGGATGCAGCTGCCTTCTCGGTCAAGTCCGCGGAAGGTGCGTTGCTTCCGTCCGTGACGGCCTCGGCAGGCATTTCGCAGACACATGTAAGTTCCTCAGGAGCGTCGACACTGTCGACCGGCGAGACCACTTCTGCCAATATCGGCGCTACCTTGAATATCCCGATCTATCAGGGCGGCCGTACGTCGGCGCAGGTACGCAAATCCAAGGAATCCCTCAGCCAGGCCCGCATTGAGGTGGATGTAAGCCGTGACCAGGTTCGTCAGGCTGTTACTGCCGCATGGACATCCTATGCGGCCGCCAAGGAAGGCGTCGTTGCCAACCGTGCCTTGGTCAATGCCGCTCAACTGGCGCTCAACGGTGTGGTCGAGGAACGCAATGTCGGCCAGCGCACCACGCTTGACGTGCTCAACGCGCAGGCTGACGTGATCAGCGCCAAGATCAATCTGGCGGGATCGGAGCGGGACGTGGTGCTGGCAAGCTATGCAATCCTTCAGGCGATGGGACGGTTGTCGGTCGAGCGGCTGGGATTGCAGGTCACGAAGTACCAGCCTCAGGAACATTACGAGGCGGTCAAGGACAAGTGGTTCGGCCTTCGCACGCCTGACGGGCGTTAACTCACTGTAAATATTGGATATTGAACCATGACGGCGACAGATTTTCTGTCGCCGTCATGCGTTATACAAAGTACCATTATGCCCCTGATATCTGGTCGCCGTGGGGCGTTTTGTCCGTCCATGAACTCTCTTCGGGGTGCTTTCAGACGGTAATCTGTTGAAATTCGACCGGGTTCCACATTGGGGATTCTCGGAAGGTCGTTGGTCGGTTACGCTTGCTTCGTGATTCGGACACAGCTGCGGTTGGCTGGCGAAACGGGCACCGGGGGCGGCGGAAGTGACAATGGCTACGGCAAGCAGCGCTCAGCGCGAACCTTCCATGGAAGAAATCCTGGCTTCGATCAGAAGGATCATCGAAGACAGCGATACCGGCCGCAAACCTGATGATGTTGCTGGTGTCGCCCAGGACGTCGAGCCTGCAGCAAAGCGAACGACTGCTGATGTCGAAGCCTTCCGCGCAGAATTGAGAACCGAACCTCAAGTGTCCAAAGCGGAGGTACTGGCCGCAGTAAAACCGGCGGTGCGGCCAGTAGAGCAGGTTGGAGCCGCCTCGCTGACGGAGGGGCGGCGGCCCCACGTTACGTTGGCTGAGGTTGGTGCGCAATTGGCTACCGAGAAACCGGCCTATTTGCCTTCTAACAGTACGTCGTCTCTGGGCGAGGTAGTCGACACAACCGAAAGTCGCGAGGCTGGGATTGCAGACGCAGTTCAGGCTCCTCTGGCTGATGAACAGCCATGGGGCGCCGCTGCCAACAGCAGCTCAAGCGTCCAAGCCGATGTGGCTGTCCCGGTCATCCACAACGAGCCGTTAGAAAATCTGACCTCAAGATTGGCCGAGGTTGATCATCTCGAGCCGGCTGCCGACGCATCTTCTTCGAGGTTGGCGATTGTATCCGAGCAAACCAGCCGACAAGTTGCCGCTGCTTTCGGTGAGTTGTCGGAGGCCTTCGCCACGCGCAGCAAGAAGACGTTTGACGACATGGCCGAGGAAATGCTCAAGCCGATGTTGCAGGATTGGCTCGACAACAATCTTCCGACGCTCGTTGAGAGATTGGTGCGTGAGGAGATCGAACGAGTCGCCCGCGGCGCTTGATCAGGACCAGGTACTTTGGGACCGCCCTTATAAGTGCTTTCGAAGCTTTATTATCAGTTTTTCGTAATTAAAATAATGGGTTGTACCCGCTTTTAGATTCAGTTTGCCAAAGGGTTTCAGGCTTCGGAAACCCGCTTCATTAAAGCTATCGCCCCGAACGGCGCTCGCACCTTGCCCTCGGTGATAAAGTAGACAAACACCTCGCGAGGTTTAACTGGCGCTAAGGTCTTTTGATCCGACTTCGGCAAGTCGTCTGGCTCTTTGCCTTCCGCCCAGATCTTCGCCCGTTTGGCCCATTGATCCAGCCGGTCCGGTTCGTAGCAGTCGGGATTATCGTCCTTGCCGGTCTGCAGTCGGGCATAGACGAAATCGCCAGTGACATCGGCAATCGCCGGATATTTCTCGTGGTCGGCGTAGACAATGGCTACGTTGTATTTACGGACAAGCACAGCAAATTCCGGCACCGCGAAGCTGTCGTGGCGTACCTCGACCGCATGCTTGAGCTTCACGCCATCCTGTTTCTCCGGGAGCGATTTCAGGAAGGCTTCGAAGTCGTCGGGATCGAATTTCTTTGTCGGCGCGAACTGCCAAAGGATCGGTCCCAGCTTCTCACCAAGCGCGGCAACGCCGGAACCCAGGAATCGCATCATGGATTCGCCCGCTTCACCGAGCACGCGGCGATTCGTGACAAACCGGTTGCCCTTGAGCGAGAACACGAAGCCGTCCGGCGATTCACTCGCCCATTTGACGAATGTGGGCTCCTTGAAGGACGAGTAGTAGGTGCCGTTGACCTCGATGGTCGGAACTTGCCGTGAAGCATATTGCAGCTGCTTGGCTTTCGAAAGCTTGTCCGGATAAAACGATGTATCCCAAGGCTCAAAGGTCCAACCACCCATGCCGGCGCGGATTTTTCCAGGGTTAGTCAAGGATCAGTATCCCTCTTGGTCTTGGGCGAAAGACAACGTTCTTGGACATCGCGCCCTATTCAGCCGCTTCCCTCTTGCCGCCCGGTCTTCTCCCCAGCAGCTCCTTCAGGAACTGTCCTGTATAGCTCCTCGGCTCGGCGACAATCGCTTCAGGCGTGCCGGAGGCCACCAGTTCGCCGCCGCCGTCACCGCCTTCGGGACCTAGGTCGAGCACCCAGTCGGAAGTCTTGATCACCTCCAGATTGTGCTCGATGACAACCACGGTGTTGCCCTGTTCGACCAGTTCATGCAGCACTTCGAGCAGCTTCGCCACATCGTGGAAATGCAGGCCAGTTGTTGGCTCGTCGAGGATGTAGAGCGTCTTGCCGGTCGCCTTGCGCGAGAGTTCCTTGGCGAGCTTGATGCGTTGCGCCTCGCCGCCAGACAGCGTCGTGGCCTGCTGGCCTATATGGATGTAGCCGAGCCCGACCTGTTTCAGCGTTTCCAGCTTGTCGCGTACGGCGGGAACGGCAGAGAAGAATTCGACGCCTTCCTCTACGGTCATGTCGAGAACATCGGCGATCGATTTGCCCTTGAACATCACGTCCAGCGTCTCGCGATTGTAGCGCTTGCCGTGGCAGACGTCGCAGGTGACGTAGACATCGGGAAGGAAGTGCATCTCGATCTTGATGACGCCATCGCCCTGGCAGGCTTCACAGCGGCCGCCCTTAACGTTGAAGGAAAACCGGCCGGGCTGATAGCCGCGCGCTTTCGCTTCCGGCAGACCGGCGAACCAGTCGCGGATTGGCGTAAAGGCACCCGTATAGGTGGCGGGATTGGAACGCGGTGTGCGGCCGATGGGCGACTGGTCGATGTCGATGACCTTGTCGAGGAATTCCAGTCCTTCTATCCGGTCGTGTTCGGCCGGATGCTCGCGCGATCCCATGATGCGGCGCGATGCGGCCTTGAACAGCGTCTCGATCAGGAAGGTGGATTTGCCGCCGCCTGAAACGCCGGTCACCGCGGTGAAGGTGCCAAGCGGGATTTCCGCCGTTACGTTTTTCAGATTGTTGCCGCGTGCGCCCACCACCTTGATGCGTTTGCCTTTCTTGCCGGGGCGACGCTCGGCTGGTGTTGCGATCTCCAGTTCGCCAGACAGATATTTGCCGGTGATCGAGGCCGGATTGGCCATGACCTCGCGCGGCGTGCCCTGGGCGATGACGCGTCCGCCATGAATGCCGGCGGCAGGGCCGATATCGACGACGTAGTCGGCATGAAGAATGGCATCCTCGTCATGCTCGACGACGATGACCGTGTTGCCGATATCGCGCAGGTGCTTCAGCGCATCGAGCAGGCGTGTATTGTCGCGCTGGTGCAGACCAATGGACGGTTCATCCAGCACATAAAGCACGCCGGTGAGGCCCGAGCCGATTTGCGAAGCAAGCCTTATTCTTTGGCTTTCGCCGCCAGAAAGCGTGCCGGAATTGCGCGCCAGCGTCAGATAGTCCAGACCAACATCATTGAGAAAGCGCAGCCGCTCGCGGATCTCCTTCAGGACACGCACAGCGATTTCGTTCTGCTTGTCATTCAACTGCGTCGGCAGGTCCGCGAACCACCTGTTGGCATTGCGAATGGATTGCTGTGTCACTTCGCCGATATGCTTGCCGCCGATCTTTACCGCCAGTGCTTCCGGCTTGAGGCGATAGCCATTGCAGGCCGGGCAGGGGGTGGCGGACATGAAGCGCTCGATTTCCTCCCGCATCCAGGCGGATTCGGTTTCCTTCCAACGCCGCTCAAGGTTCGGGATCACGCCTTCAAACGTCTTGGTGGTCTTGTAAGAGCGCAGGCCGTCGTCATACTGGAAGGCAATCTCGCGCTCATCCGTTCCTTGAAGGATCGCGCTTCTGGCTTCGTCAGAAAGGTCTTTCCATTTGTCACCCAGCTTGAAGCCGTAGACTGTGCCCAAAGCCTCGAGCGTTTGGGAATAATAGGGGGACGTGGATTTAGCCCACGGACTGATCGCGCCGTCGCGCAGCGACACGTTTTCATCCGGAACCACAAGGTGGGCATCTATGGCGCGTTGGCTGCCCAGGCCATCGCAGGTTGGACAGGCGCCGAATGGATTGTTGAAGGAGAACAGCCTGGGCTCGATTTCGGGAATAGTGAATCCCGACACCGGGCAGGCAAACTTCTCCGAGAACAGCACCCGCTCGTGCGTCTCGTTCTTGGATTTGTAGGCGGATTCTTCCGAGGTTTCGCTTGCCGGCAGCGGCTTGTCGGCAAACTCCGCCACCACCAACCCTTCAGCCAGTTTCAGCGCCGTTTCCATGGAATCGGCAAGTCGGGTAGCGAGGTCGGGGCGCACCACTATCCGGTCCACCACCACATCGATGTCGTGTTTGTATTTCTTGTCCAGCGCAGGCACTTCGGCGATCTCGTAGAAGACCCCGTCGATCTTTACGCGCTGGAAGCCTTTCTTCTGCAGTTCCAGGAGTTCCTTGCGGTACTCGCCTTTGCGGCCGCGCACGATCGGCGCCATGATGTAGAGCCGCGTGCCTTCCTCCATCGCCAGCACACGGTCGACCATTTGGCTCACCGTTTGGCTTTCAATCGGCAACCCGGTAGCCGGCGAATAGGGAACACCCACACGCGCGAACAAAAGGCGCATGTAGTCGTATATCTCGGTAACGGTGCCGACCGTCGAGCGCGGGTTCTTCGACGTTGTCTTCTGCTCTATGGAAATAGCCGGAGACAGGCCGTCGATCTGATCGACGTCCGGCTTTTGCATCATCTCCAGAAACTGGCGCGCATAGGCAGAAAGGCTCTCGACGTAGCGCCGCTGCCCCTCGGCATAGATGGTATCGAAGGCGAGCGACGATTTACCGGAGCCGGAAAGCCCAGTCATCACCACGAGGGAATCGCGTGGCAAATCGAGGTCCACATTCTTCAGATTGTGTTCGCGTGCACCGCGAATGGAAATGTATTTTTGGTCGGCCATAGCCGGTCCGCCGCCTCAGATCATGATGTCTCGGAATGGCGGGTTATCCCGGCCTTCCGCCAATATAGGTCGTCTCTACGCGGTTTCGAGAGAAGCCGCACTTCCCCGCCAGCGTTTAAGCGTCTTTCAGGACAGCGGGCAAGCGCAAAGAACAAAAAATGAACAGGCTACTGACAAAACCGGCCATACGGATTCATGTTACAGTGGATCACTTTTGGGTCGATATGCCTGCAAAAGGTTGACGCAGGTGCCAGGAAGGACCAGTCTTGGCAAGTCAGGAAAGCTGATCGCCAAACGGCGATCTTCGCAACCGGCAGGCAGTCTGCGAGACGCCGCAGACCAGCGAATGAAGCGCTTCCGGACACCATGTGCAACGGACAGAAGGAGCGAGGCATGACTCCACCGGACAGTCCCATCTGGCTCTACGCCGAGTAGAGCCGCGATCAGCACGAAACCAAACCAAGGCCCTTGGTTCCCGGTCCGGTTTGATCGTTTCCCTTACAATCAGAAACCATAGTCGGATCGACGGTTGAATCCGCGAAGCATCCGAAGATAAAAAGTCGGTGAAATGCTCCCGACACTATGGGTTGAACCCATTCAAAGCCCCGTCATTCTGCTCTGGCAGCGGCGGGGCTACTCATTTCAGGCGCCCACTTTTTGAGAGGGTGAGGTCGTGTCAGCGGTTTGGCGGTCGGGTCGAGCCAACTCCCACGTCAATGGTGACATCGCCAGAAATGCGTACATCGACATTTCCGATCTTGAATTGGCCTGACTTGCCCTGTGGAACCGTATCATCCGGTTCTGCATCAAGCGGTTTGACGATGCTATAGCCATCCATCACTCCGGGCAGAGTGGTGCGGGAACTGCCGTTGGAAACGGAGTCCGCCCAAGCAGTACTCGATACGCAGAATAGAGCTACAGTCAGGGCCGATGCCGATTTACAAAACATGGCCTCAATATAGGGGCATCAAGCGGGTCAAACCAGCATCTCAAGACAAGTCACCTGTCCACAGCAAGGGCCGGGCAGATGGATCGGTTCAACCAGGTGAAATTTTCTTGACTCGATCAAAGGGTATTAATAGAACATATAGAGAACAAAATCTTTGTGGGAAAGAGGCCCTTAGTCGAGCGGAATGAGGCGTCTCGCTATAAGGTGCTGCGGTAATTTCGTTTCGGATAAGCGTGGAGAAGTATCATGGCGGGTAGCGTCAACAAGGTCATCCTGGTTGGTAATCTGGGGGCAGACCCTGAAATCCGCCGGCTAAATTCGGGCGAACCTGTCGTCAATCTGCGCATAGCAACCTCGGAAAGCTGGCGTGACAAGAATTCCGGCGAACGCAGGGAAAAGACGGAATGGCATCAGGTCGTCATCTTTAACGACAGCCTCGCCAAGGTTGCCGAGCAGTACCTCAAGAAAGGCATGAAAGTTTACATCGAGGGCCAGCTTCAGACCCGAAAGTGGGAAAAGGACGGCGTCGAGCGCTACACGACCGAGATCGTACTGCAGAAATTTCGCGGCGAATTGCAGATGCTGGATTCACGTGGGCAAGGTGAGGGCGGCCAGGTTGGGGGGTACTCCGGCGGCGGTGGTGGCCGAAGCTCCGATTTTGGCCAGTCCGGCCCCGGCGACTATGGTTCCAATCGTGGTGGCGGCGGCGGCCCGAGCCGTGGTGGCGGCGGTGGCTCTCGTGATTTGGACGACGAAATCCCGTTCTGACTTTTGTGGCCACGGCACTGTGATTTTGTGCTTGGTCAACAGGTTGATGCTGTTTCTTGATTCAGGCGTGCGTGCCCGGTTGCCGGTTCGCGCCGCCTGAAACCGAAGAATCTGTTTCCGATCAGTACGATACGTCGGCAAATGGAATCAGTTCTTGCGGCTGTTTCCGCGTCTCTGGATCACGCAGCCAACAACTTGTCGACGATCATCTTGCCGATTGGAATTGCGGAAGTGGCCGCAGGCGAGGGCGCATTGCAGACATGCAGCATGCGCTCCGATTGCACGAATAGAAAGTCGTGTACCAATGTTCCATCTTGCATCACCGCTTGTGCGCGAATACCGGCTGGCCACGGCTGCAGGTCGCTGACCTCGAGTTCCGGACAGTATTTGCGGCAGGCTTCGAGATAGCGCCGCTTGGAAAGCGAATTCCCGAACTCTGTCACGCCGGAGCGCCAGTTAGCGGCGATCAGCTTCCAGAATCCGGCAAAGCCAAGCATGTCTGCAATGTCTGACCCCCGCATCGTGCCTTTCGGATAACCCTCGCGGTCGAAACCGAGCACGGCGTTCGGCCCTACCGTCACTCTGCCGTCGATCATCCGCGTCAGGTGGATGCCCAGAAAAGGCAAATCCGGATCGGGGATCGGATAAATCAGGTGTTTGACGATGCTGGAGAGGCGAGGCGGCAGCACGTGATATTCGCCGCGGAACGGCACTATGCGGTGCTCGATCTTCAGGCCAGCCATTTGCGCGAGGCGGTCGGATTGCAGCCCGGCGCATGCAATCAGCCGCTTGGCTTCGATCCTGTTGCCACCAACCTCAATAACCACACCGTTGCCTTGCTCCCGCAGTGCCGTGACGGGTAAACCAAAGCGGATTTCTCCCCCCTTTGCCTTGATGGCCCCGGCCATCGCCTCGCTCACCTTGCGGTAACTCACGATCCCGGTGGCAGGCACCAGCAGCGCTCCAAGCCCCGAAATGCGCGGCTCGGCTTTGCGTAGTTGCGTGGCATCGAGGTGTTCGAACGCGATGTCGTTCTGCACCGCCCGCTTCGCCAGTGCTTCCATGCGCTCGAGTTCCAGCTTGTCGGTCGCCACGAGAAGCTTGCCGCACTGGTCGAAGGCAATATTGTTGTCGCGGCAGAATTGCTTGGTCGCTGCTGCGCCCTCACGGCAAAGGCGTGCCTTAAGTGAACCCGGTTGATAGTAGATGCCGGCATGGATGACGCCGCTGTTGTGGCCGGTCTGGTGAACGGCTACAGCGCCTTCCTTTTCCAGGACGACAATCCGCACACCTGGCTCGCGCTGCAGCAATTCCATGGCAACTGCCAGGCCGACGATGCCGGCGCCCACCACGCAATAGTCGAATGTCATTTTGCCGCTCCGCTTCGTCGCCTTCGTTTACGTCGATTTGCGGTGGCGTGAAATAGCGCGCAGGGAGGGCGTCAACGGAAAAGGGCTTGCTGCACCAGCTCTTGGCTCTCGCCTGTCGAGACAGGCAAAGCTTGGCCGGCGTGTGTGCAATAGGTTGGACTATTCACGCCGGCCAATACGGTGGTCGTTGCAACCTCCGCACGAGGTTAACTAGGGCGCGCCGCATGACCGACCACTGGCGCTCTTGCAAACGGTGCTGGCACGCCAACTGTCGGCTGCAGGGCTCTGCCGGTGTCAGCTAAGGTTGGATACCTAGCACCCGGCCATGCTTCGGCTCAGGCCGGCAGTGCGCCGGACTTCTTGGCGGTCCATGTGGCGATATAGTCCATGAGGCCGGGCGACAGGCAGTCGTAGGGCTCAAGGCCGGCGTCCTTCAGCTGGGCTCGAATCCCGTCCATGCGGGTTGGGTCTACGCCCGCCTCGATGATCGACGATACGAAGGCCGCGAAGCCGGGCGGAGACCAGCCATCTTCCTCGAACCGTTCCGGATGAACGAACGACAGTCCCTTGAACGGATGGTCGCGCTCGACCGGCCCGTACATGTGCACGCCGCATTCGGTGCATGCATGGCGCTGGATCAGCGCGCTGGCGTCCACCACTTTCAACTTACTGCCGTTTTCTATCACTTCGACGTTATCGGACGGAGCCACGGCGACGGCGGAAAAGAGCGCGCCTTCAGGCTTCCAGCACTTGGTGCAGCCGCAGGCGTGGTTGTGAAGGATCTGGCCTTTAATTTTCACTTTGACGGGCCGGCTTTTGCAGGCGCAGACCAGCGTTCCACCGGCGAAACTCGAGCTTTCCTTCGGTAGTCCGTTGTCGATGGCCGGATGCAGTTTCTCAGACATTTCTATTCCTCCTGTGAGTAGGACCTTGGGTGGCCTTTAAATAGTGGAAGCTGGCAAGCGCTTTGCTGCCTGTTCCTAAAACACGACGACGGATCTGATGCTCTCGCCGGCATGCATGAGGTCGAAACCCTTGTTGATGTCCTCGAGCTTGAGGATATGGGTGATCATCGGGTCGATCTGGATCTTGCCGTCCATGTACCAGTCGACGATCTTGGGCACGTCGGTGCGGCCGCGCGCGCCGCCGAAGGCGGTGCCCATCCAGGTGCGCCCGGTGACCAACTGGAACGGCCGCGTCGCGATCTCCTGGCCGGCGCCCGCAACGCCGATGACGACCGACTTGCCCCAGCCCCGGTGCGAGGCCTCCAGCGCCTGGCGCATCACCTTGGTGTTGCCGGTGCAGTCGAAGGTGTAGTCGGCGCCGCCAATCTGGTCGGCGCCGCGCTTGGTCAGGTTGACCAGGTAAGGCACGATGTCGCCGTCAACCTCCCTCGGGTTGACGAAATGGGTCATGCCGAACTTCTCGCCCCAGGCCTTCTTGTCGTTGTTGAGATCAACGCCGATGATCATGTCGGCGCCGGCCAGCCTCAGGCCCTGGATGACGTTCAGGCCRATGCCGCCAAGCCCGAACACCACAGCGGTCGCGCCTTGCTCGACCTTGGCGGTGTTGATGACCGCGCCGATGCCGGTGGTCACGCCGCAGCCGATGTAGCAGATCTTGTCGAAGGGCGCGTCGGGATTGACCTTGGCCAGCGCGATCTCGGGCAGCACGGTGAAGTTGGAGAAGGTCGAGCAGCCCATGTAGTGGAACAGCTTGTCCTTGCCGATGGAAAAGCGGCTCGAGCCGTCCGGCATCAGGCCCTGGCCCTGGGTGGCGCGGATCGCCGTGCACAGATTGGTCTTGCGCGACAGGCATGACGGGCACTGGCGGCATTCGGGCGTNCCGTCCGGCATCAGGCCCTGGCCCTGGGTGGCGCGGATCGCCGTGCACAGATTGGTCTTGCGCGACAGGCATGACGGGCACTGGCGGCATTCGGGCGTRTAGAGCGGAATGACGTGGTCGCCCTTCCTGACGCTGGTGACGCCCTTGCCGACATCGACGACGACGCCTGCGCCCTCATGGCCGAGGATGGCCGGGAAAATGCCTTCGGGATCGGCGCCAGATAGCGTGAACTCGTCGGTGTGGCAGATGCCGGTCGCCTTGACCTCGACCAGGACCTCGCCCTCGCGCGGACCCTCAAGGTCAACCTCCATAACCTCGAGAGGCTTTCCAGCGGCAACAGCGACTGCGGCGCGGGTTTTCATAGATTTACTCCAGCTATTCTTTAATCGTGGAAGTGTGGGGCTTATCAATATTAAGGCGGGCAACCGGTGCCGGCTGCCCGCCTCATATGCGTTTTCGTTCAGTTGGCGGAGGCAGCCGAATGTGCGGACCGGTCGGCTGCCGACGATCCAATTGCCGAATCCGCGACCTCGCCGAAATCCTTCGGCATCCGCTGGCTCAGGATCATGACACAGACAATACTCAGCACAGCCATCGCCGCGAGATAGTAGCCGATGGAGTGCGAGCCGTAGGTCGCTGCAAGCTCCGTGGCGATGATCGGCGCCAATGCTCCACCGAAGATGCCCCCGAGGCTGTAAGCCAGGGCGGCACCGGTGTAACGAAGGCTTGGCTTGAACAGTTCCGGCAGGAATGCACCCATCGGGCCGTACACGCCGCCCATCACGGCAAGAGTGATCGACATCGCCAATGCGATTAGCCAGGAGTTTCCGGTGTCCAGCATCGGGAAGAAGAAGAACGACCAGACGATGGCGACGAGTGCCGAGATGATGATGACGCGTGGCCGGCCGTAGCGGTCGCCAAGCATTCCGCAAACCAGTGTCGATGCAGCCATTGCGATGACCGCGACCATCGTCAGGCTGAGCATATGCGAGCGTTCCAGACCTAGGGTTTTGACCCCGTATGACAGGCCGAATGTGCCGGTGGTAAAGAACAGAACATATGTGATTGCAGTCGACATGCCACCCAGGACAACCTGCAAGGAATTGGTCTTGAGGACACTGACGATCGGTGCGCTCGATTGAACTTCCTTGTCCAGCACACGCTGGAAGACCGGGGTTTCGGCTATGCTGAGGCGGATATACAGACCGAACACGATCAAGACCGTGCTGAGCAGGAACGGGATACGCCAACCCCAGCTCATGAACTGTTCGTCGCTCAGGAAAAGGCTTAGCCCGAGGAAAATTCCGTTCGAAAGAAGGAAGCCGGGCGCGCTCCCCAACTGCGGCAATGCGCCGAACAGCCCCCGCCGCCCCTTGGGCGCAAACTCCGTCGCGACTAGCGCGGCTCCGCCCCATTCGCCACCAAGGCCGATGCCTTGCATGAAGCGTAGGAGGCACAGCAGAACCGGTGCGGCGATGCCTATGGATTCGTATGTTGGCAGAAGCCCGATGGCGACGGTGGCTATGCCCATTGTCACCAGTGAGGCAACGAGCATGGCCTTGCGGCCGATCCGATCGCCGAAGTGTCCAAACACCACTGCCCCAAGCGGGCGCGAAACGAAGCCCACGGCAAAGGTGGCGAATGCCGCAATAGTTCCGACAACGGGATCGAGGCTTGGAAAGAATATCTTGCTGAAAACGAGCGCTGCGGCAATTCCATATATGTAAAAATCATAAAACTCGATAGTTGTTCCAATCAAACTTGCAATGGCAACGCGCCGCTGCATAGACTTCGAAACCTCAGCCATATTTCCCTCCCAAAGGTACGTGGCGATCAATCCTGGACCGGGCGAACCTGTTCTCAACGGCTTTGCCGCGCACAAATCCACCCGGAATCCGGCGGACGATAGTCAAAAGTTAGTCGCATGCAATATCGATAATTTTGTATGCATTGCCGGAATTCCGTGTTACGCGAGAGCGCGCACACACGAACAAAATCTGGCGCAAGCCTAAATTTCCCATCAAAAAAATTTTCAAACGTCGCTTTAAGCGGCGCCAGATTGTGTGATCGGGCCGGCAGGTAAGGGCCCGCGGTTCAAAGCCGCCTGATGGCGCGAGATTTTCGTGATCCATGCGCGCAATTCTGCCCCGAGTGGCTTTTCGAGCGCCGAGCGCTGCCATGCGAGGAAGTAGGTGTGGGACAGCTCGAGCCGCAAGTCGAAGGGAACCACCAGTCGTCCGGCGACGAGGTCGTCGTGGACCATGGATAGCTGAGCCAGGACGAAGCCGCGGCCATTGATCGCCGCATCGATGGCTGCGCTGGAAATCGAAAACCGGAGGTAACGTGGTGTGCTAGGCGGCGCCTCGCCGATGCTTGCTGCCCAATCCACCCAGGTCGGTGGTTGCTGGTAGCTCGAATCCCACTCGATGCCGAGCAACGGGCGGCTGAGAATGTCGGCAGGCCGTTCCACCGGGTTTGTGGCCAGGAAGACGGGCGAGCACGCGGGCACGACCCAGTCGGTGAACAACTCGGTGTAGTGCTCAAATGTTCTGACCCGGTCGCCATAGGAAATCCGAAAGTCGACCGGTTCCTCGCCTTGGCGTGGCTCGGTGCCGGTCCCGACGAGACGGATGTGGGCGCCCGAGTTGGCCTGCCAGTCGAACAGTTGTGGCCCGACCCACTTGCTTGCGAGTGAAGGCAGGCAGCTCAGCACCAGTGTGCTTTCGGCCCGGATAGACTGCAACTCGTCCTGCGCCTCGCGAAGTTGGTCGAATGCCCGAGTAACTTTCTCGTGGTAGATGCGGCCCCAAGGCGTCAGCGAGATGTTCTTGCCATGCCGCTCCAGCAGGCGCAGGCCCAACATGTCCTCGGCGCGCTTGATCTGCTGGCTTACAGCTCCGCTCGTTACACCCAGCTCATCGGCGGTTGTGGCAACGCTTCCGTGCCGGCCGAAAGCCTCAAAGGTCTGTATCGCCCGCAATGGCGGAAGCTTTCTCACATCCCGGCTCCAACCGAAAATCTCTGCTTTAGTAAAACTAAATCAGATCGCAATTTCAATCATTTTGATTGGGACGGCGTCGCGGCTATTGTCCGGATGTCTGAAACGGGCCGCTTGGAGCGAGCCGGGAGGCGAGGTTCTCGCCCGGACAAATGAGGAAATCCAGATCTTGTGCGGACCGCGCCGGATAGCGGCAGGCCGATGGCGAGGTCGTGCAAACAGATCACCGTGACGGGTGTCGCGGACAAGGAGGAAACGATGGTTGACGTACGCAGAGTCAGGGGCGGGGACGGTCTCGCTGAAATCAACGATGAACTCGACCAGATCCTCGACTCTGTGGTTGAGAATACGCGCCTTGCAACGGAATCGTTCTTTGCCTCCTATGACAAGAACCCCGATCCGAAGGTCCTCGCTGCATGGCTGGCGCCGCGCGCCTGGCGAGAGATCGACTACGTTTTCCTGCTGAACGAACAGATCCGTCGCTACGGCCTTGAGTTCGAGCGCAAGCACATCACCTTGCTTGCCAAACAGTCTTTCCAGGAAGCCGAGCACTACGAAATCGTCGGAAAGGCAATCGAGTCGCTTGGTGGCAAGGTGCCGACCTCGGTTCCGCCCGAAGCCAAGCCGTGGAGTGACTTCTTGTGGGACTGCCTCGAGCGTCACCCGCTGGCGGCCATTGCGGCTTGGAACTGCTCGGAAACCTCGGCGTCCGGAAGCTTCGAACCGACGTTTAAGGCTGGGGAACGGCACGACTTTGCCGAGGTCGTCCGTGTCTACAAGCAGATCGAGACAGACGAGAAGTTCCACGTCGGCCTCGGTCGGCAGGTTCTGGCGGCTTACGCCAAGACTGACCACGACCGCGATGAAATCCTGCGAGCGATGCGCGGCATGCGTGACATTGCCTGGAAGACCTTTACGCCAGAATCCGTCGCCCAGGCTCGCAGCGCCTGAGCCCAGCGGTGAGGCGGCGCAGCTTCTGCCTGCCCCGCGATTTGGCGGACCGAACAAGTCGATGAAACCGGCGCGGATTGAGACCATGACGACATTCGATTCCCGGTCGCTGGGACAGGCGAGCGAACTTTACGATCTGACCATTGCGGAACTGCGGCCAGCCGCGGAAGGCGTCGTCAGTCTCGAATTGCGTGCTCCGGATGGGGCTGACCTGCCGGAATGGCAGCCGGGCGCACATATAGATGTGTTGCTCTCAAACGGCATCGTCCGGCAATATTCGCTTTGCGGAGATCCTTCCCTGCGCGACAGGTGGCGGATCGGAGTGCTTCGCGAGCCTTCCAGCCGCGGTGGGTCAAGCCATATCCACGAGCAGTTGCGGCAGGGCGATACGCTCACCGTTGCCGGCCCGCGCAACAATTTCAGGCTTGTTGAGGCGGATCGCTATCTCTTTGTCGCCGGCGGTATCGGTATCACGCCAATGCTGCCGATGATCCGTTCGGCTGCGGCGCAAGGCAAGCCGTGGACTCTTCTATATGGCGGGCGCAGCAGGCGTTCGATGGCGTTTCTTGATGAGATTGCAGGGCTTGCCGGTGGCGAAACTCATATCGTGCCGCAAGACGAGATGGGGCTGCTCGATCTCCAGAAATTTCTCGGGCAGCATCAGCCCGATACGCTTGTCTATTGCTGTGGGCCAGGCCCGCTGATCGATGCGGTGGAGGCCAAGTGTCAGGTCTGGCGTGCAGGCGCGCTGCATCTGGAACGGTTTGCGCCAAGTGACAGGGCCGCCAGGAAGGAAAAGGGCAGCTTCGAGGTGGAGCTTGCGCGCTCCGGGCAACGTCTGGTCATCCCGCCTTACCGCAGCATTCTTGATGTCCTGAAGGAGAACGGCTGCCAGGTCACCAACTCCTGCTGTGCCGGCATCTGCGGCACTTGTCTTGTCAAAGTGCTCTCCGGTGTCCCTGATCACAATGACGATGTGTTGAGCATCGAGGACCAGGAGGCGGGAGAGGTCATGCTTGTTTGTGTCTCGCGCTCGAAAAGCGAGCTGCTCGTGCTCGACTTGTAACGCGCGGACAAGTGGAGGTGGCCGCAATTAAGGAGTGATCAACGCCGCTTGGGGTCGACCGGGACCCACGCGGCCAAGCTGCATGTTTCGGACCTTGGGAGAGAGGGTTTGGAAGATGAACGATCTGCATCAATGCAAATGGGAGGAACTAATGCATTTGAACGGGCGTAAGCATAAAGCAGACTTCTGGATCGCTGCCGCGCTCGGCGCGGCCGTGATGTTTTCGGGATCGGCGTTCGCACAGGAATGGACGCCTAGCAAGCCACTGCGCCTTGTCGTGCCTTATCCGGCAGGCGGAACGAGCGACACGATCGCTCGCCTGATAGCTCCCGGCCTTGGTGATGCCCTCGGTCAACCGGTCGTCGTTGAGAACAAGACAGGCGGCGGCGGCGTGACCGGAACGGAGGCGATCTTGCGATCCCCTGCGGACGGCCACACCTTTGGCATTGTTGCGAGTTCCTACGCTTCGAGTGTCAATCTCGTTCCCGATCTGCCATTTGATCCCGTCAAAGATGCGCAACCACTGACGATGGTCACTCGGGTTGGCGTCGCTCTGGTCACCAATCCCGACTATCCGGCCAAGACGCTGCCGGAACTGTTGGCGCTGGCCAAGGAAAAGCCCGGCACAATTGCCTATGGCTCAGCTGGCAACGGCCTCTCTGGGCATTTTTCAGGTGAGGCAATGAAGCTTTCCGCCGGCGTAGACATGGTTCACGTGCCGTATCGCGGTGGGGCTCCGGGTCTGAACGACGTTTTCGCCGGCCAGATACCGATGATGTTCAATGTGATCTCTTCGGTGATGTCGTCCGTCGAGGGCGGGAAGGTCAGTCCTTTGGTCGTCACCAGCGCCGAACGCTCCAAGGTCCTGCCGGATGTGCCGACGATGGCTGAGGCAGGGGTGGCAAACGTCGAAATCTATGAGTGGTACGGGCTGGTCGCGCCCGCCGGTATCCCGCCGGAAGCTACCAAGCGTCTTCATGCGGAACTTGAAAAGGTCCTGAAGGAGCAGGCCTTTGTCGAGCGCATGGACAAGCAGGGCATCGAAGTGGTGGCGAATTCGCCCGAAGAGTTCACGGCCTTCATCACTTCCGAGATCGATCGTTTCGGCACGCTCATCAAGTCGGCGAACATTTCGCTCGATTGATCTCAGCCATTTAGAGCGCCGCAGCCGCGGGGAGTCCCGGCTGCGGCGCGCAACAACATCCAGCAACTTCAATTGGAGCGGTATTGCATGAAACGAACGACGTTTGTGGACGCCGTCTACACCCAAACCGAAGGCGAAACGACCTGCATCATCAACGGACAGTTCCTCTTTCCGGGAGGAACCACGCTTCTTGAGAAGCGGGAGCATTTCAAGAAGCGCTTCGATTGGGTGCGCAAAGCCATCTTGAATGAGCCGCGCGGTCACAACGATTTGTTCGGCGCGCTGATCGTTCCATCGTCCAGCCCGGAGGCCGATGTCGGCATCATATGGCTGGATGGCGACGGCTATGGCGATATGTGCGGCCATGGCACCATCGCCACCTCCATGATCATGACGGCTTTCGATCTGACGCCACAATCGTCGAGCCCAAATCGCATCCGCATCGAAACGCCGGCTGGCATCGTGGTCTCGGAAGTGGAAGTCGAAGGCGAAGAGGTCAAGTCGTGCCGCTTCGAAAACGTGCCCGCCTTTCTCGCCGAACAGGATATTCCGGTGGAGTTGCCCGAGCTTGGAAAGGTTCAGGCCGACATTGCTTTCGGTGGCAACTACTTCATCACCATTCCCTTGCCGGAAACATTCTGCCGCATTGCTCCGGAAAATGGTGCGATCCTGGCTAAGCTGGGCGTACTCGCCAAGCGGCAGATCAACGAGAAGATAAAGCTCGTTCATCCGGAAAAGCCGCACATCACCGAAATCGACCTGGTGACCTTCTACCAACCCTCTCAAAGGCCCGGCGCTTTCTATCGCTGCGTCCACACTTATCGCAATGGCAAGATGGATCGCTCACCCGGGGGAACCGGCACGTCGGCCATGCTGGCGATGCTTGAAGGGCGCGGCCGCATCAAGGTGGGCGAGCCGATTCAGGCGGAAGGCTTGTTGGGCTCGGGTACATTCGAAGGCTGCATCGTTCGAGAGACCAAAGTCGCCGGCAACCGTGCCGTGGTTCCGACGGTCAAAGGGCGGTCTACCATTGTCGGTTTCGCCAAGTGGCATCTCGATCCCAATGATGAGAATGGCAAGGGCTACGTGATCAGCACCGTCTAGTCACGGTCACGTGTCGTGCCAGGGAGGATTTCAAGTGGCGAGTGCTAGAGCCCTGACGCGGGCACGCAACATCAGCGACCTGCGCGAACTCGCCCAACTGCGGGTTCCTCGTTTCTCGTTCGAGTATGTCGATGGCGGTGCCGAAGATGAATTGACGATGGCGGCCAACCGGGCCGCATTCGCCGGTGTGCAGATTCTGCCACGGCAATTGGCAGGCATTTCATCCATCGATATGTCCATCGATGTGATGGGTGAGCCTTCGGCACTTCCGATCGTGGTGGCTCCGACCGGATATAATGGCATGCTGGCGAAGGACGGCGATCTGGCCTTGGCCAGGACCGCACTGGATGCCGGCTTTCCGTTCACGCAAAGCACCATGTCCAGCAGCACGATAGAGGAGGTCGCCGCGGCGATGGTCGGCGGCCGCCACTGGTTCCAGCTCTATATGCTCAAGGACACGGCGATCACCAAACGCCTCGTCGAACGCGCTTTGGACGCTGGATGCGAGGCGTTGGTGCTCACCAGCGATGCCATCGTGCTCGGCAATCGCGAAGGCGACAAGCACAACTATGCCGGCCCGGGCAAACTGACATGGCGCGCAAAAATAGATGTCGCCTCTCGCCTGTCGTGGGTGCTGGATGTCGTGGTGCCGCATGGGCCGCCGGGCTTCGGCAATCTGACCGAGTTTCTCCCCAAGGGGCAGAGCAGCGCCATCGACGGCGCGCGCTTCATATCTGCGCAGATGGATTCGGCGCTGTCGTGGGAAAGCGTTTCGTGGCTGCGCTCCATCTGGCCGCGCAAGCTAGTGGTCAAGGGCATCATGCGCGCGGAGGATGCCCTTGCCGCCGCCGAGAGAGGCGTCGATGCGATCGTGGTCTCAAACCATGGCGGACGCCAGCTCGATGGGGCGGCAACCTCGCTCGGCGCGCTTCCGGCAATAAGCAAGACGCTGGACGGTCGTTGCGAGATCTTTCTGGACAGCGGTATCCGGCGGGGAGGGGATATCTTCAAGGCGGTTGCGCTTGGGGCCAACGCGGTGCTTTGCGGGCGTGCCATGCTCTACGGCCTCGCGGCTGGAGGTGCTGCAGGTGCGTCGAGATCGGTCGAAATTCTCCGCACCGAACTTGAACGCACCATGATGCTAGCCGGCCAAAATTCACTCAGGCGCATCGACACATCCGCACTGTGTGAACGATCGCCGCTGCTTCGGCGGTGATTGGGCATTTCAACAAAAAAGAAAAGAAGGGAGCCTCCATGCGCTTGGTGAAGAGTCCAAACGATATCCTCCTCGCAGCGACACTGCTGGCAATGGCAGGCTTGCTCTACTGGCAGGTTTCCAAATTGCGGGTGGGCACAATCCTGCGCATGGGGCCGGGCTACATGCCCACTATATTGTGTGCTCTGATCGCACTGGTGGGGCTTGGCATTTTCGCCCGCTCTTTTTTCTTTCAGGGCGACAAGCTGCGCTCCTTGCCTGTACGCCCACTCACTTTCATTTTCCTCGGATTGCTGTCCTTCGGCCTGCTAATCGAGAAACTCGGCCTGTTGGTGGCAATGCCGACGCTGGTCATATTGGTTAGCGTTGCCGATCGCGATAGCAGCAAAGGCGAAGTCGCGGCCCTCGCGATTGTTATGACCTTGTTTTCGGCATGTGTTTTCGTATGGGCGTTGCGCCTTCCAATTCCACTCTGGACGGCGGGTTGATCGATGCTTGATGCATTTTCGAACCTTTTCGCCGGTCTGTCGGTCGCGCTGCAGTTCCAGAATATTCTCTATTGTTTCAGCGGCGCACTGATCGGAACTTTGATCGGTGTTCTACCGGGACTGGGGCCGGTTGCCACCATCGCCATCTTGCTTCCAGTAACCTTCTACCTCCCTCCAGTGGCGGCTCTGGTGATGCTCGCGGGTATCTACTACGGAGCGCAATATGGCGGGTCGACGACAGCCATCCTCGTCAATCTTCCGGGCGAGAGTTCATCCGTCGTAACTTGCCTCGATGGCTATAAGATGGCCCGCAACGGCCGCGCCGGTCCCGCTCTTTCAATCGCAGCCCTGTCGTCGCTATTCGCGGGCTTCATAGCCGTGCTCTTGATGGCGGTCTTCGCCACCGGCCTCAGCGAATTGACGATGTTCTTCGGGCCGGCCGAGTACTTCTCCCTCATGGTTTTCGGACTGATCGCTGCGGTCATATTGGCTCAGGGATCCGTGCTCAGCGCCTTGGCTATGGTCTTTGTCGGGCTGCTTTTGTCGCTGGTTGGCACTGACGTTTCGAGTGGCGTGCAACGCATGACTTTCGGCTTCTTTGATTTGAGCGACGGCATCGATTTCGTCCCGCTGGCGATGGGTCTGTTTGCGGTTGCCGAGATTCTCAAGAACCTCGAGGACCCTGAAGAACGCGTAGTACTGAAAGGCAAGATCGGGCGGCTGCTGCCGAGCCGCGAGGAATTCAAAAGGTGCATTCCTTCTGCATTGCGCGGCACATTCATCGGGTCGTTTCTTGGCCTGTTGCCGGGTGGTGGGCCAACCTTGGGCTCATTCGCCGCCTACACGGTCGAGAAACGCGTTTCCAAATACCCGCAGCGCTTTGGCACCGGTGTGGTGGAGGGGGTGGCCGGGCCTGAAGCGGCCAACAACGCCAGCGCGCAAACTGCTTTCGTGCCCTTACTGACGCTGGGCATTCCGTCGAACCCGACGATTGCCATGATGGCTGGCGCGATGCTCATTCATGGCATCCAGCCGGGGCCGGAAGTCATGACCAAGAACCCGGACGTATTCTGGGGCCTGATCGCCAGCATGCTAGTCGGTAACCTGATGCTCGTAATCATCAACCTGCCACTGATCGGCGTTTGGGTTTCGCTCCTGAAAATCCCGTACCGGCTGTTTTACCCGGCAATCCTGGTGTTCTGCTGCATCGGTGCCTACAGCGTGAACAACAACGTCTTCGATATTTATGTGATGATCTTTTTCGGCATCGTTGGCTACGTGTTCATGAAATGGAACGCAGAGCCGGCACCACTGATCCTCGCATTTGTCCTGGGGCCGCTCATCGAGGAGCATTTCCGTAGGGCAATGCTGCTTTCGCTGGGTGATCCGACGACCTTCGTCAGCCGCCCAATCAGCCTGGCGCTGCTGGTGGCTGCGGTCGGCTTGGTCCTGATCACAGTCGCACCACGCCTTCGCCGCCGGCGGCATGATGCGTGAGCTGTCGCTGCGCTTGATCGAACAGTGGGCCGGTGCCCGACCCTTCTGCTCAATCGGTTAGCTTTGGATGCGGTCGATTTGATGGCGGACAGCCACGAAACCGAACTGTCCGCCTTAAGTGCAAACGCCTCGACAACGCTGCTTCAGTATTGCGGCACTTTGTAATCGAGCGCCTCGGACACGATTGCGGTGTCGCAATAGTGCTTGTAAGTGGTCAACATTCCGTCGCGAGCGGTCCAAAGATGAATGGTTTCCATCTCAAACGATTTTCCGGTCGCCGACGCCGTTGAGCGATACTTTCCGGTTACGATGATATTTTCTGCATCGATTTCGATAAACCGGTCTGTGTCCACTGCCCAGAAATCAAAATATGCGCCGAAATCCTGGAAGAACTTCTTCGTAGCGTCCAGCCCGGCGTGGTCTCCTCCGAAAGGAAAGCCTTTCATTATCGCCAGATGGAAATCCTTGGTGAAAATCTCGTCGAAGTCGCCCTCAGCCCCATTCACGATATCGTAGAAACGCTGCACTAGTTCACGGATCTTACGTGCCATCTTATCTTTCTCCCAAAAAAATAGCCACCGCAGCACCTCGTGCTGTCAGTGGCTCCATTGCCCTATGATTCAGTTATTCTAATACAGTCAAATTATCACTGCTAGGAAGATTACTTGCCTGTCGATAATTTGTCAACATTGCAATCCCTCTTGGCGCGCTTGCCTGCGCGCGCTGAACAAAGCGATGAACGTGAGGGTTGTTCAATTTCTCAAATTTACAACGTGTTGATTTTATAGAGAATTACATCGATTTTAGCTGATGGCGGAGGGGTGGTCGCTGAAAACCAACCTTCTCCGCCCAAGGGTAGTATCGTTGCACAAAAAATACCCGGTCCTAGATGCAGGCTCGCAATGTGTCACTTGTCGAGCCGAACTCAAACCCGAAGGCTGATTTTTATCATGAATCAAACTTATCAAAACTAAGCATCCGACAGGCAACCTGAGTGTTGGTTCCTGTTGCCACCATCAACACTCTCCTCATCGTGATAGCTCGAGGACAGAGGCAGATTGTGAACACCAGAACATGCTTTTCGTGCGATGGGCAAATTGCTTAAAGTGCTGCGGGCCGGATGGGATAGGTGCTCGTCTGCCACTTCGTTGGCCAGGAAGAGAAACCGGGAAAAAGACTTCCTGTTCACCGCTACCATCGGGCCCGGTTGACACGGCCCGCAGCAGTCCAAACGCCTGGAACAGGAAAAAGGTTCATGATCGGGCCTTCTTGAGCCAGTTCAACATCCCGGTTTCGTCCGCATTGAAACCATCACGCGCATGCCTGCCCCTTGCAGCTTGCCAGTTCCTCCCGTTGAGTTTTCCTTCCAACCAGTCGTTGAGTACGGTTGGGTGAATGTAGGATTTGCGACAGACCGAGCGCGTGTTGACAAGCCGTTCTGCGACTTTGTCGATGATCCCGTTCAGGACGCGCTGTTGTGCTGCCTTGCCTTCGGGAAGTTCTGTCTTTGCGAGAAGCGTCGCCGCATGGATGGTACCGCCCCAGGTCCGGAAGTGCTTGGCGCTGAAACCATTGCCTGCGGCTTCGCGAATATAGCAGTTGACGTCCTGTGAGCTAACCGGCCGCCTGATGCCATCTTCATCCAGATACTGAAAAAGCTTCTGCCCCGGAATGTCTTGCGCGCCGCGAACGATGCGAGCGATGCGCCGATCGACAAGCTTCAGTTTCCATTCCTTTCCCGACTTGCCCTTGAAAGCAAAACGCAGGCTTGCCCCCTCGATGTCGACGTGACGGTCGCGCAAGGTCGTCAGGCCGAAACTCTTGTTGTCCTTGGCGTAGGCGGCATTGCCGATCCGTATCATCGTATTGTCGAGGAGCCACACCACCGCTGCCACAACCCGCTCGAAGGGTAGACCATGCCGCCTTAGATCGGCATCCACCCGGGCGCGCAATCTGGGCAATGCCTTGGCGAATTCGACAAGGCTGTCATATTTTTGGCCGTCACGCTCGGCTGCCCAATCGGCATGATACCGGTACTGCTTGCGGCCTTTGAAGTCTCTCCCAGTGGCCTGTATGTGGCCTGCAGGGTCTGGCGATATCCAGACATTCTTCCATGCTGGCGGGATTGCCAGCGCGCGGATGCGCTGGACAGTTTTTCCTTCGCCCAGTTTCTCGCCCTTCGGTCCTACGTACCAGAAGCGCCTCGGTGCGCCTTTGCGGCGAATTCCCGGTTCACTGTCATCGACGTATGTAAGCTGCGCGCCAGTGGCCGCTTCATCACTGTTCGTCGTCTCGAGCATTTGAGGTGACCAACCGTTTCTCACGCGGAGAAACGACATCGTTCATTTCCGGTTCCCGGACTTTCCTATGCGCGCTGAAATTCGAACAAACCTGCATCGGAATCGGAATGAGGGGACGCTGGGCGCCCTGTAAGCGAGCCACACCGGCTTGCCGGTACGCAGATCGAGTTTTCTTGTCATGAGGTCCCCTCTGATCGAGGAGGAAATCGCCATTCGTGAATGCGGTTCCCAAACGAACACGTTTTGTGCGAACCAAATTGTGGCTCAGGCGTTTTCGAAACAGGCGATCCCCGCCTTATGGAGAAAACCATGGACTGGAACCGCGTCGAAGGAAACTGGAAGCAGCTAAAGGGCAAGGTCAAGGAACAGTGGGGCAAGCTCACTGATGATGATCTGGATGTGATCGCCGGCAAGCGTGATCAGCTGGAGGGCAAAATCCAGGAGCGCTATGGTCTCGAAAAGGACCGTGTACGCCGCGATGTGGACGACTGGTACGGCCACCAGAAGTGGCCGATGTAAATGACACCCAACGCCCGCTCGGCATTGGCCGGGCGGGCCTTTTTTTGCTATGTCAAGTTAATATCAATACCCGGTCCTAGGCTGGCGGGTTAGCGCTATCACATGATAGGGCGCGACGCGGTACCGACAATAGTGCGCGTGAAATAGATATGACTCGCTATTGTCGCAGTTCGGGAGGACAATGCACCATCGCCAGCCATTGATTAGGGCGTTGGCGACTGTCAGCGAACAACATGCTCCCGCCCCGACCTCCGTGAAAGGAGGCTCCACGATGCGCATCGCGAACAGACGTTCCGGGTTTTTCACACCTGGTCAGTTGGATGAAATGCAACGGAAACTGGATAGGGATGCCCCTATCGGGGAAACGCCGACAGAGCGGGAAAACCGTGCGCTGGCGATTGTTCTCGGAAGGCAGGCAAGCGACCCCGAGACCTACCGCGAGAAAAAGAACAGGGCAGCGGCTGATCGACCGGCAGCAATTTAATCTCAGTCGGTCGTCTCATTGTCGTTTTCCGCAACAAGATATGGACCCTGGTGGTCCGTGTATGGTGAAGCGAGTCCCCACGCTTGGCCAGACCAAGTTGAACTTGATCAGGTCCGGCCAAGCCGCAATGGACGTCAGTGACGAGCGTGATTTTCCGCGTTCCGCTTGCGGGTAGCAGCTGCTTTCTTTACCGAAGCCGAGCGTTCCGCTTTCGGTCTGGAAGCGGCAGCTTGACCGCCTTTCTCGCCACCTTTGTGGGAAGCGGGATTGCCTGTGTTCTTACCCCGACCAGAACCGCCTGGGTTTTTGCCGCCACCATCGTCTTTGTTGACAGTCGCCCACGCTCGACGTTCAGCCTCTTCCTCAGAAACGCCGCGTTTCTCATAGCCTTCCGCGATGTGATTCGCCTTGCGTTCCTGCTTATCCGTGTATTTGGACTTGTCTCCCCGTGGCATGGAAAGCCTCCTCAGTCCTTATGTTCAGGCATGTCTTTCAATTGGTCCTTCGTCCACGATGTCACAGCATGAACATCGCCATCTTCATCGCGCATGAAGTCGAGGTCGGTGGCGGACACCGCCACGGGCTTGGCGCCAATGCCAAGGAAGCCACCGACATCGATAACAACCTGACTGCCGTGGACATGATCGACAGAGCCGATGGTCTCGTCGTCCTGACCGAAGACAGTGGCGCCCTCAAGGATATCGGGCGTCAATTCAGCGGGTGTCAGGCGAACGTGGTTAGTGTGGTCCATTTGGATGCTCCTTTAGGTTAGACATCCTCAACAACCGAAGCCGAAAAGCGTTCCGAAGGAACTTCGCCTGAGGGCAAATGTGATCGAGCGCTTTTCGCGACTCCCTCGCGCTTCACCGTTTCAGATTGGGGCGTATCTTCTCGACCTCTTCGCGTGTGCTCGTATCGGGAATGTCACTGTCGCCATTTGGGTTAGGCACGGGGTTATCCCTGGTATCCCGTGTCGGTTTGTCTTTCGGTTTACCCGTAGGTTTCGTGGTCTCAGACTTTTTGGATTTCTCAACTTTTGTCATTTCAGCCTCCGATCGGCTTTCCAAATGTGTTGTTGGTCCAAGCGGTGTCGAAGGACTATCCCTCGGCCTTCATCGTCGCAGCCAGCTCGAGCAATTTCTTGCGGTCACGTCCATGCTTCGCAACTAACTCCCTGGCCTGCTTGGGCGACAGGTCTGTATGTTCGGCCAGGTAACGGACATCAGGATCTTCAACACCGCTTGCCGGCTTTGATTTGGTTTCTATAGTCTGATCGGTCATGGTCTGAGCTCCCTTCTTCAGAATCTCTAACGCTTCCTCTTTCGTGATGCCTACACGACGGGCAAAGTAGGCAGCCTCACGCGCGCGCTCGGCCCTATTAATCAAAATGTCGCTCATCGGTTTTCCTTTATTCCAAGATGGAAACCGCTCGGCTTCCCTTCTGTTCCATTGGCGTCTTCTTCGCAGAACTTTCGGGCGCTTCAGGCGTTGGACTTCTTTCAGCGGAGAAATGTCATGGCGGAGACGAGCAGAAGTAGCACTGGCGCTGCCGTTGCAAAACAACAACGGATCCAGAAGACGGTTGCCAGAACGGATGCTGCAGACCGGAAAGCGCAGGACAAGCCAATGCAGGCTGGAGCGCGCCGGTATCCGGTCCCGCCGTTTCCGAAGCAACACTATCCCAAGCCCGGCCACGAACGCGTCCTGGACCCGCAGCCGATGTATGACGCTCCCTTCTATCGCGGATCGCAAAAGCTCCAGGATAAGGTCGCCGTCATCACAGGCGGCGATTCCGGAATTGGTCGAGCCGTGGCCGTATTGTTCGCGCGTGAAGGCGCAGATGTCGTTGTCTTGCATCTTGCCGAGAAGGCCGATGCCGCCGTGACCAAAGCCGCCGTGGAAGGGGAAGGTCGGCGATGTCTGATTATCGCGGGTGACGTTTCCAAGCCGGCGTTTTGCGAGAAAGCGGTTGCAAGGACAGTCGATGCCTTCGGGCAACTCGATATCCTCGTGAACAACGCGGCGTTTCAGGTGCATTCCCACAATTTCGAGGACCTCACAGCCGAGCATTTCGACATGACGATGAAGACGAACCTTTATGGCTATTTCAACATGGCCAAGGCCGCAGTTCCCCACATGCGGCCAGGAGCCGTCATCCTCAACACAGGTTCGATCACCGGCATCGACGGATCGAAGGCGCTGGTAGATTATTCGCTGACCAAGGGCGGCATTCACGCATTCACCCGCTCGCTCGCGGGTAATCTCGTGGGCAAAGGCATTCGGGTAAACGCAGTGGCGCCAGGGCCGGTTTGGACCCCACTCAACCCCTCCGACAAGGAGGCAGAGGATGTTTCCAAATTCGGCTCAAAGACACCGATGAAGCGGCCTGCGCAACCGGAAGAAATAGCGCCTGCCTACGTCTTTCTCGCGTCCTCGCACTGTTCAAGTTACATCACAGGCGAGGTGTTACCTATCATCGGTGGGTACTAGGTGCCGGACATTCTCGGACCGTGAGATGGAACGAACCATCCGCCCCAAGGTTTCTCCCAATATGGACGATGAACCCATGACCAAAAACATTCCTGCAAAAAAGGCACGACAGGGCTTGCGAGGGCGCCCTGTCCTCATAATCCTTATTGTGTCACTTGCGTTGGTTGGAGTGGTGTGGGGTGTTGTGGAATATTACGGGCGCTCGATCGAACCCGCATCCCAACAAGGCCAAACGTTACAAAATTGAACAGCCTGGCTATTGGCACGGATTGAGCGCAGGCGGCAAACTCAAAGTAACTTTTTGAACATCGAGTTCGCCCGTGTGATCCCTGCGCTGCCAATGTATTGTCACAATACGATTGTTGCCTCGGCAAGAATGCCTTCGTTTTCGAGAAATGCGACTAGCGCGTCTCTCGCCTCGTCTGGCCTGATTTGCTCTCGTTGCGCAATTCCAATGGCCTGAGCTGCCAGGTAGTAGAACGGGCCTCTTCTGTCTTGCGGCCACTCATCAAGAAAGAGCTGTGCCTCCTCGAGCGATCCGAGCGGCCTTACGCCGAACTCGACGTCCTTCACCCAGATGCTCGTGGAGAATAGTTTCATGATGACCTCTGCCGCCACGAAGGGAACTCCCATCGAGGATTGAGGTTGCATCCTTCATTTCAAATAATGGCGCGAGAGGCTTCGCGGGGGCGCAAGTGACCCGACCCGCGACCGAACCTGAGCCAAATGATCTCACGACGCACACGGTGCGATGTTGCGGTATCGCCAGCCATTGTTAAGGGCGTTGGCGACTATCAGCTAACAACATGCTCTCGCCCCGACCTCCTGAAAGGAGGCATTATGCGCGCAACTGATAATTTTAGCGGGTTTTTCACCCCCGAAGATTTATCTCAAATGGAACTTGAGTTGAACAAGGATGCGCCAGCCACAGAAAGTATGGCCGAGCGTGAAAGCCGCGCTCTGGCTATTGTGTTGAGTCGACAGTCACGCGACCCGCCCTTGACTCAAAAGAATAACCGGAACGTCGGAACTGATCCGCCCTCGGGAAGTTTAAATGCAGTCAGCCTCGCATCCTGACGAACAGTGCCCAAGACCCCCGCTGCCGACCCCTCCGGCGGCGGGGTTTTGTTATTTGGCGCAAGGCATTTGGGAAATCCGGAACGCTGTGGCGTTCTAATCGTTGTGGTTCGCATTCGTGAACAACCCATCGGAGAGGAGAAATCATGAGTATCGGGACAATTCTCATCATCCTGCTTGTGCTTATTTTGTTGGGCGGATTTAGCGGCCTCGGCGGCGGACCTTTTTATGGAACAGGATATTACGGCGGCGGTGGGTTAGGAGTCGTGTTGCTCATCGTCATTATCCTAGTCGTTCTGGGCAGAATTTAGATTCTCGTCGAAACGGAAGCGTACTGGGGAGGACAAACCTTCCCATGCTATTCTGTGACAACGCCCCATCCGGGTGAATGCCGGATGGGGTTTCTTGGACCGAAATGGCAAAGCCTTGAGTGTCAGTTCAGGATTTGAACAATCTGGTGGGTTTGCGGATCGATGAGTACTGTTCGATCGTTGATGACAGCATAGCGATAGCTCACGTCCGGCACCTCATGCATCACGACCGTATCAGGTACCTTCGTGCCAAGGCTCAATTCCAGCCCCAGGATGTTTATGGATGCTGCTGGGTTTTTGTGCACATATTCCCGGATAACTGTCTGCTGTTGGGGCTGGATCACCACGGCACCCGGGGCGGGTTCGGCCGGCACAACGACAGTAGTGTCGGCCGGCGCGATTACGGTATTCTGTGCTGCCGCAACACCGCCGCTCGCAAGCAATGCAGCTGTAACAACATAAAGAGACGTTTTCATTGGTTTCTCCTTTGCGGTCTTAGATGAGGGAAACCCGAACGTTGGCAAGTAGGTTCCGATACAGAATAAGGTCATTTTGCGTCCGCAAAAGTGTCAGGTGCTCAATAGGGTTCAGGCAGGGTTATAGCCGTCCGAATGGCGCGTCTTTTCATTCACATCATTGCTAGGCTTCGAATTTCCCAAGCCCGGGGGACGCTTGTTTTTTCCTGCGTCCTGAGAAAAATCGGGGTGGCCGGCGAAGATGGAGTCCTTCGGCATAGTTAAGGGATCGACCGTAGATTCCGATATTGCCGGTGTTGCGGGTTTGGCTGAGAAAGCAGGGTCGTCAAAAGGCGGGAAACTTTCGTTCGGGCGCTCATCCTCATCATCGGTCGGCGAGGTAACGAGATCGGAGTCCTTTTCGATCGGCCTTTCGAATGGGAAAGTTGCATCCCCGTCTTCTTTTCCGGAAATTACGCGAGGATTTGCGCTTGAGACACCATCGTTCGAGCCGCCTTTGTGATGCTTTTCAGACTGACCCTCGGCATCTCGCTCTGGCGATGTGTCATTGTCCGTTGGACGGCGGGTGTCCGTAGTCAGGGATTTTGGGACCAACTGGCATCGTGAGCTAACGGAGGCTCTGGTCCATCAGGGTTGTCATATTAGGCTGCCGCATCTCGATGAAG
>NZ_LMFV01000019.1 GCF_001427285.1 Mesorhizobium sp. Root552 | reverse complement strand
CTTCATCGAGATGCGGCAGCCTAATATGACAACCCTGATGGACCAGAGCCTCCGTTAGCTCACGATGCCAGTTGGTCCCAAAATCCCTGACTACGGACATCTATCCTGTGGGCGCTGTTCTACGTCAGCCAGGGTGTTGTCCAGACGCTGGGTTCCTATGTCGAGGCAACGACCGTCGAAGGGGCAAAGCAGACGATCGCGGTCGGCCCGACAGCATCCCAGCTTGCCATCAAGATGCTCGGCACCAATGGCGGCGGCTTCTTCAACGCCAATTCCGCTCATCCCTTCGAGAACCCGACTGCGCTGACCAACCTGGTCGAGATGATCTCGATCTTCGCCATTGGCGCCGCGCTCACCAACGTCTTCGGACGCATGGTCGGCAATGAGCGCCAGGGTTGGGCAATCTTTGCTGCGATGGGGGTGCTGTTTCTCGCCGGCGTCGCCGTCACCTACTGGGCGGAGGCCGGCGGCAACCCTGCCTTTGCGGCACTCGGCATCGATGGCGGCAACATGGAGGGCAAGGAGGTCCGCTTCGGCATCGCCGCCTCGGCGCTGTTTACCGTGATCACCACGGCCGCGTCCTGCGGCGCGGTCAATGCCATGATAGACAGCTTCATGCCGCTTGGCGGGCTTATCCCCCTCGTCAACATGCAGCTTGGCGAAGTCATCATCGGCGGCGTCGGCGCCGGCCTCTACGGCATGCTTTTGTTCGTAATCCTGGCGATCTTCATCGCCGGGCTGATGGTCGGCCGCACGCCCGAATATCTCGGCAAGAAGATCGAGGCCCGAGAGGTCAAGATGACGATGCTGGCCGTGCTTTCACTGCCGCTCGCCATTCTCGGCTTCACCGCCATCGCGGTGGTGCTGCCGACCGGCCTCGCTTCCCTCGCCAATGCCGGCCCGCACGGCTATTCGGAAATCCTCTACGCCTATACCTCCGGCACCGCCAACAATGGCAGCGCGTTCGCAGGGCTTTCCGCGAACACGCCCTGGTACAACGTGACCATCGGGCTCGCCATGCTGATGGGCCGCTTCCTGGTCATCGTGCCTGTCATGGCAATCGCCGGTTCGCTGGCGGCGAAGAAGACCGTGCCCGCCTCGATCGGCACCTTCCCCACCGACGGCGGTTTGTTCATCGGGCTGCTGGTCGGCGTGGTGCTGATCGTCGGCGGCCTCACCTATTTCCCGGCACTCGCGGTCGGTCCGGTGGTCGAGCATTTCGCGATGCTTGCCGGACAATCCTTCTGACCGGTCTGCCACAGGAGTTGATCATGGCAAAATCCGCAGACATCAGCATCTTCGACCCCGGCATCGTCTGGCCGGCTATCGGTTCGGCCGTCAAAAAGCTTCACCCGATGGCACAGATCCGCAACCCGGTCATGTTCGTGGTCGAGGTCGTGGCGGCGCTGACCACGCTGATCTTCCTTCGCGATCTGGTCATCGGCGGCGACCGGCTGGGCTTTTCCTTCCAGGTCATCGTCTGGCTCTGGTTCACGCTCATCTTCGCCAATTTCGCGGAAGCCGTGGCCGAGGGGCGCGGCAAGGCCCAGGCCGATTCGCTACGCAAGACGCGCACCCAGACCGATGCCAAGCGCCTGTCGCCCGACGGCCAATCGACCTACGAGCTGGTGCCCGCGACCAGCCTCAAGGTCGGCGACGTCGTGGTGGTCGAGGCCGGCGAGATCATCCCTTCAGACGGCGAGGTGATTGAAGGCATCGCCTCGGTCAACGAGGCGGCGATCACCGGCGAGTCGGCCCCCGTTATCCGCGAATCGGGCGGCGATCGCTCCGCCGTCACCGGCGGCACGCAGGTGCTGTCCGACCAGATCAAGGTGCGCATCACCGCTGCCGCCGGCTCGACCTTCCTCGACCGCATGATTTCACTGGTCGAAGGCGCGCAAAGGCAGAAGACTCCGAACGAGATCGCGCTCAACATCCTGCTTGCCGGCATGACGCTGATTTTCGTGCTGGCCGTCGCCACCATTCCGAGCTTTGCCGCCTATGCCGGCGGCACCATTCCAATCGTCGCCCTGGTGGCCCTGTTCGTGACCCTGATCCCGACCACCATCGGCGCGCTGCTCTCGGCCATCGGCATTGCCGGCATGGACAGGCTGGTGCGCTTCAATGTGCTGGCCATGTCCGGGCGCGCCGTGGAAGCCGCCGGTGACGTCGATACGCTTTTGCTCGACAAGACCGGCACCATCACGCTTGGCAACAGGCAGGCGACCGAGTTCCTGCCGCTCTCCGGCGTTGGCGAACGGGAGCTCGCCGATGCCGCGCAACTGTCCTCGCTTGCCGACGAGACGCCGGAGGGCCGCTCGATCGTGGTGCTGGCCAAGGAAAAGTACGGCATTCGCGGCCGCGATATGAGGCAGTTGCACGCCCACTTCGTGCCGTTCAGTGCCCAGACGCGCATGAGCGGCGTCGATTTCGATGGCAGCGCAGTGCGCAAGGGCGCGGTGGACGCAATGCTGGCCTTTGTCGGCAGCCCCAACGTCACTTCGGTCACGCACGGCGCGACCGCAAGGGCACTCAAGCCCGGCGTGACGACCGAAGCGGTGCGCGAGCTTCAGCAGATCGCCGGGGAAGTATCCAAATCCGGCGGAACACCGCTGGCGGTGGCCCGCGACGGCAAGCTGCTCGGCATCGTCCACCTCAAGGATATCGTCAAGGGCGGCATCCGCGAGCGCTTTGCCGCCTTGCGCCAGATGGGCATCCGCACGGTGATGATCACCGGCGACAACCCGATGACGGCCGCCGCCATCGCGGCGGAGGCCGGGGTGGATGATTTCCTTGCCCAGGCGACGCCCGAAAACAAGCTCGAGCTTATCCGCGCCGAACAGGCCAAGGGCAAGCTGGTGGCGATGTGCGGCGACGGCACCAACGATGCGCCCGCCCTTGCCCAGGCCGACGTCGGCGTGGCGATGAACACCGGCACCATGGCCGCGCGCGAGGCCGGCAACATGGTCGATCTCGACAGCGATCCGACCAAGCTGATCGAGGTGGTGGAGATCGGCAAGCAGTTGCTGATGACGCGCGGCTCGCTGACGACTTTCTCCATCGCCAACGACGTTGCGAAATACTTCGCCATCATCCCGGCGATGTTCGTCGCCTTCTACCCGCAACTCCAGGCGCTGAATGTCATGCGGCTGGGATCGCCCGAAAGCGCCATCCTCTCGGCCATCATCTTCAACGCGCTCATCATCATCGCGTTGATCCCGCTAGCACTGAAGGGCGTGAAGTACCGCGCCATCGGTGCAGGCGCCCTGCTGCGCCGCAACCTGCTCGTCTACGGTCTCGGCGGCGTGATCATCCCGTTCGTCGGCATCAAGGCGATCGACGTCGTCATCACTGCCATCGGCCTTGCCTGAAGGATCCTGGAAATGTTTGCCCAACTGCGACCCGCACTCGTCATGATCATTGCGTTGACCGTCATCACCGGCCTGGCCTATCCGCTCGCCGTCACCGGCATCGCGGAGGTGGTGTTCCCGACAAAGGCCAATGGCAGCCTTGTCGAGCGCGACGGCCGTATCGTCGGTTCCACGCTGATCGGCCAGGCTTTTACCGGTGAGAAGTATTTCCATCCGCGCCCGTCGGCGGCAGGCGCCGGCTACGACGCCGCCCTCTCCGGCGGCTCCAATTTCGGCCCGACCAGCGCCAAGCTGATCGACCGCGTGAAGGCTGATGCGGCAGTGCTCGCAGCGCAGAACCCGGGAACGCCGGTGCCGGTCGATCTCGTCACCACATCGGGCAGCGGGCTCGACCCGCATATCTCGCCTCAGGCAGCACTGTTCCAGCTACCGCGCGTCGCCAAGGCACGAGGGCTTTCCGAAGATGCCGTACGCGCGATTATCGAGGCGCATGCCGAGCAACCTTCGTTCGGCCTGTTTGGCGAGCCAAGGGTCAACGTGCTGACGCTCAATCTGGCGCTCGACGCGGCGGGCTAGGATGAAACCGGGCCGACAGGCAGGTCGTTCCGGCGGCGCCGGCCTTGCAGAATCGCCGAACCGCGACGATGTTCACGTTGGCTCTGCCGTCGGCTCAGGATGAGGCAAATGAACGGATAATCGATGCCGGACCAGAACGGCCAGGACAAACGCCCCGACCCCGAAGCCCTGCTCAAGGAAGCGTCGCGGGAGACGCGCGGCCATCTCAAGGTGTTCCTCGGCGCCGCCCCCGGCGTCGGCAAGACCTACGAGATGCTGCTGAGCGCCGCCGCGCGCAGGCGCGAGGGCGCAGATGTCGTCATCGGCGTGGTCGAGACGCACGGGCGCGCGGAAACCGAAGCCCTGGTCGCCGGCTTCGAGGTCGTTCCCAAAAAGCGCCTTGACTACAAGGAGCGCCGGCTGGACGAGATGGATCTCGACGGCCTGCTCGCCCGCAAGCCGCAACTTGCCCTCGTCGATGAACTGGCGCACAGCAATGCGCCCGGCAGCCGGCATCCGAAACGCTACATGGATGTCGAGGACCTGCTTGCCGCCGGCATCGACGTCTACACCACCGTCAACATCCAGCATCTGGAAAGCCTGAACGACATCGTCGCCCAGATCACCCGAATCCGCGTGCGCGAAACCGTGCCGGACGCCTTCCTCGACCGCGCCGACGAGATCGAGGTGATCGACCTCACCCCCACTGACCTGATCCAGCGGCTGAAGGAGGGCAAGGTCTACGTTCCGAAGACGGCGGAGCGGGCGCTGGCACATTATTTCTCGCCGGGAAACCTGACGGCGCTGCGCGAACTGGCGCTGCGGCGCACGGCCGAGCGGGTCGACCAGCAATTGCTGACCCACATGCAGGCGCACGCCATACAGGGTCCCTGGGCAGCGGGCGACCGGGTCCTTGTCGTCGTCAACGAGCATCCGAAGGCGGCTGCACTGGTGCGCTATGGTCGCCGCATGGCCGAACGGCTGCAAGGGCCATGGACGGCGCTCTATGTCGAGACGCCGCGCGCGCTCAGGCTGACGGAGCCGGAGCGCGACCGCATCGCCCATGCGCTGAGGCTTGCCGAGCGGCTCGGGGGCGAGGCGGTCACCATCCCCGGCCGGGAACTCGCCAGGGAAATCCTCGACTACGTGGCCAAGAACAATTTCAGCCATATCGTCATCGGCAAGAGCCAGCGCTCGCGCCTGCACGAAATGCTGTTCGGGTCGATCACCTACGAGATCGTGCGGCGCGCCGGCGACGTTTCCGTGCATGTGATTTCCGGTGAAAACAGCAGTGCCTCGCCTAACAAAGCAGTGGTCCTGCGAGCAGCCGCCACATCGTTCGACTACTGGCCATATCTGGCGTCCACCGGTCTGGTCGCCGCAGCTTCGGGGTGTGGCGTGCTCCTTGCCCGCATCCTCGACGTTCAGAACATAGCCTTGGTGTTCCTGACCGCCGTGCTGGCCAGCGCCGTGACCTTCGGCCTGCAAGCCGCTCTCTACTCCAGTTTGCTCAGCGTTTTCGCCTTCAACTTCTTCTTCCTGCCACCCTATTACAGCGTCACCATCGCCGATCCCGAAAACGTGGTGGCCCTGTTCTTCTTTCTGGTGGTGGCGCTGATCGCCAGCAATCTCACCGCCAGCGTACGCAGCCAGGCCACGGTGGCGCGAAACCGGGCAAAGACCACGGAAGACCTTTACCGGTTCAGCGCCAAGCTGGCCGGCATCGCCTCGCTCGACGACCTGATGTGGACCATCTCTTCGCAAGTAGCCTCGATGTTGAAGGTACGTGTCGTCCTGTTCTTGCCGGAAAACGGCTCGCTGGAACTGAAATCCGCATGGCCGCCGGAAGATGTCGCGGAAGAAGCCGATCTTGCGGCCGCGAAATGGTCCTGGGAAAACAACAAACCCACGGGACGAGGTGCCGATACCTTGCCTGGCGCGCAAAGGCTGTTCCTGCCGATGCGCACTGGCCGAGGGCCGGTTGCCGTCATCGGTGTCGACAGCGACAAGGCTGGCCCGATCCTGTCGCCCGATGAGCGGCGTCTGCTTGATGCGCTGGCAGATCAGGCGGCGATTGCGATTGAACGGATCAATCTTGCCAATGATGTCGACAGGGCAGCGCGCGCCGCTGAACACGACCAGTTGCGCGCCGCACTGCTGACCTCAATCTCGCATGATCTGCGCACGCCCCTTGCCTCGATCCTTGGCGCCGCCGACAGCCTTGCCACCCTTCCCGAACTGGCGCTTGACGACCGCAACGAACTTCTGTCGACAATCCAGGAAGAAGCGGAACGGTTGAATCGCTTCATCGCCAATCTGCTCGACATGACGCGGTTGGAATCGGGCGCGCTTGAGCCCAATACGAGCTTGGTCGATATCGGCGAGGTGGTGGGCAGCGCACTGCGCCGGGCCGACAAGATCCTTGCCGGACACCATGTCGAGACCAGCATTGCCCATGATCTTCCCATGCTTGCTCTTGACGAAGTGTTGTTTGAGCAGGTGCTTTTCAACTTGCTCGACAATGCGGCGAAATACGCACCGGCAGGCACCACGATTGGCCTTCAAGGTTGGCGCGACGGTGCCGGTACGTCTGCAGATATTGGATGAGGGAGAAGGTATTCCGGCAGACGAACTTGATCGGGTCTTCGACAAGTTCTACCGAGTCCGCAAGGGCGACAGTCAGCGCGCCGGTACGGGTCTGGGTCTTGCTATTTGCAGGGGGTTCATCGAAGCCATGGGAGGATCGATCGAAGCCGGAAATCGCGAAGGGGGTGGGGCGGTTTTCACCATAGGACTACCGGTTTCCAAGGACAGAAAGACAGGCGTGGCTTCATGAGTGTTGTCGCTGCGAGCATACTTGTTGTCGATGACGAACCCGCGATCCGGCGCTTGCTGCGCACGAGCTTGTCCTCGCAAGGCTTTCAGGTGCTGGAGGCGCCAGACGGCAGGCATGCACTTGCTGAAATCGAAAAATCACAGCCCGATCTGATCATTCTCGATCTGGGGTTGCCCGACATTTCCGGACTGGACCTGATCCGGACCTTGAGAACCGGTGATTCCACTATACCAATCCTGGTGCTGTCGAGCCGGGCCGATGAGACAGGCAAAGTCGAGGCGCTCGATCTGGGCGCCGACGACTACGTGACCAAACCGTTTGGAACCGGCGAGCTTTTTGCCCGGGTCCGTGC
Source organism: Mesorhizobium sp. Root552 (assembly GCF_001427285.1). GTDB lineage: Bacteria > Pseudomonadota > Alphaproteobacteria > Rhizobiales > Rhizobiaceae > Mesorhizobium. The sequence continues at coordinate 73,306 of NZ_LMFV01000019.1, read as the reverse complement.
CGCGCTCAGGCATCGCCTGCAGCAGCAGGGCGAGCAGCCGATTTTCCAAAGTGGCAACTTGACCGTGGACCTCGTGCGAAGAATCGTGCGCGTGGAAGATGCCGAAGTGAAGCTTTCGCCGAAGGAATACGACATTTTGCGCCTTCTGGTCGCCCATGCCGGCAAGGTGCTGACCCATCGCATGCTGATGAGCAATGTGTGGAAAGGCGAAACCGACGTTCAGTACCTGCGCATCTACATCCGCCAACTCCGGCAGAAGATCGAGGCAGATCCTGAACAACCACAGCATATTCTGACAGAAACCGGCGTCGGCTATCGTCTCAAGTTGGCTTGATCGGCCAGGTCGAATCCCTGATCGACCTGATGTCAGCGTCTCTTGCGGCGTCCGCGGCCGTCAACCCTGTGGTGCCCTTTGTAGGAGCCGACGGCGATGTGGATATGGTGCATGGCCCCGCTATAGGTGATGACTTCGAGAGGTTGCGACTGTAGCCACCGAACCGCCGCACGCTGGTTTCCTTTCACCTTGAAATCCACGGCCTGGCACCGGGCGTGCTTGGACCGCTTCCTGGTTCCCGCAATGATCGCACCCCGGCGATAGCTTGATATGATCAACACTCGACCATAGGTCCGCGAAATGTGCGCCATTGCGGCGCGAAGCGAACCCGGCAGGCATTTGGTGGAGGCTGCTTGAGCGGGAGGAAGGCAAAACAACATGACGAGGAATGCAGCCGAAAGCGCGCACAAGATACCGGTTCCACGTAAACGCCTACTGCCCGCAAAGACGGATCGATGGGATGTCGTTCCGACATACCCCCGGCCAGGTATCTTCCTGAATGGGCCGATAAGATCAGCCCGTGAAAAACCCGCACACCAACTCAAACAAACCTGGCGCAAAAAGAGCGCCACCTTCCGTCAAGAACAGTGCACGCAAACATCTCTCTTTCGCGAAGAAAAGCTATCCATCGGCAGGAGGACCTACGTCTGGCGGGCTAGAATATAGAAACAACCATCTATTGAAAAATGTGAGCAATCTAGGCTGGTCGATCTATTTTCGATCGCGAACACCGGAACATCTTGTTGACGGGCGCGCACGAGCCAAAATTCGTTCCCCCAGGGCTGCTCCGAAATGCGAACATCGCTATCGGCGAACCATCGTTTCGTTAAATCATTCTTCACCATGGGCGGGCATGGTTGCAGACCTGCGGCCCAGTACTGAGTACCGCGGCGCGCAAGCGCCCAGGCAACAGCCCGCGTCTCCTACCGGAGGCGCGGGTCTCTTCATTTTTGGCTGTTGCTTGTAGGCTAGCGGCTCAGGGCACCGTCAATAAAAAAGCCGGGCAAAACCCGGCTCTTTATCGAAGCGAAAGCCCTGCGTGATCAGGCCGGCAGGATAGCGCCTTCCAGCGTGGTGAGCTGATTCAGGAACTGTTCAGCCTTGGTGCGCGTACCCTCATCCTTGGCGTCGGCAACGTCTTCACGCGCTTCCTGGATGCGGCGGGCGATATCGGTGCGGTCCAGATCTTTCACGGACACTGCAGATTCCGCCAGAAGCGTGCAGCCCGTGGGGAGGATGTCGGCGAAACCGCCGAACACGACATAGCGCTCTTCCTGGCCCGACGCGGCCTTCAGGGTGACGACACCCGGCTTGATCGTGGTCATCACCGGTGCGTGATTGGCCATTATCGTCATCTCACCTTCCGCACCGGGAATGACGACGGATTCGACCTGTTCCGAAACAAGCAGGCGCTCCGGCGAAACCAGTTCGAATTGAAAGCTCTCAGCCATGACGTCTCACAGTGGTTTGGATCGATCTGCGCGAGCTCGACGCCCGCGCAATCTCAATGATGCTTAAGCCGCTTCAGCGGCCAGGCGCTGGGCCTTCTCGACCGCTTCCTCGATGCCGCCGACCATGTAGAAGGCAGCTTCCGGAAGGTGGTCGTACTCGCCGTTGCAGAGGCCCTTGAAGCCCTTGATGGTGTCGGCGAGGTCGACGAGCTTGCCCGGCGAGCCGGTGAACACTTCGGCGACGAAGAACGGCTGCGACAGGAAGCGCTCGACCTTGCGGGCGCGCGCGACGGTGAGCTTGTCCTCTTCGGACAGCTCGTCCATGCCCAGGATGGCGATGATGTCCTGCAGCGACTTGTAGCGCTGGAGGATCGACTGCACCTGACGAGCAACCAGATAATGCTCTTCGCCGACGATCATCGGGTCAAGCATGCGCGAGGTCGAGTCGAGCGGATCGACGGCCGGGTAGATACCCTTTTCCGAAATGGCGCGGTTGAGAACCGTCGTCGCGTCGAGGTGGGCGAACGAAGTCGCAGGCGCCGGGTCGGTCAAGTCGTCGGCAGGCACGTAGATGGCCTGCACCGAGGTGATCGAACCCTTGGTGGTGGTGGTGATGCGTTCCTGCAGCGCGCCCATGTCGGTGGCAAGCGTCGGCTGGTAGCCCACGGCCGACGGGATACGGCCGAGCAGAGCCGACACTTCCGAACCCGCCTGGGTGAAGCGGAAGATATTGTCGACGAAGAACAGCACGTCCTGGCCCTGGTCGCGGAAATATTCAGCCACGGTCAGACCGGTGAGGCCGACGCGCGCACGCGCTCCCGGCGGCTCATTCATCTGGCCGTACACGAGTGCGGCCTTGGAGCCCTGGCCGCCGCCCTTCTTGTTGACGCCCGATTCGATGAACTCGTGATAGAGGTCGTTACCTTCGCGGGTGCGCTCGCCGACGCCGGCGAACACCGAGAAGCCGCCGTGCGCCTTGGCGACGTTGTTGATCAGTTCCTGGATGAGAACCGTCTTGCCGACGCCGGCGCCGCCGAACAGGCCGATCTTGCCGCCGCGAGCGTAGGGCGCGAGCAGGTCGAGAACCTTGATGCCGGTGACGAGGATTTGTGCTTCGGTCGACTGGTCGACATATTCCGGAGCCGGCTGGTGGATGGCGCGATGTTCGATCGCATCGACCGGGCCTTCTTCATCGACAGGTTCGCCGATGACGTTGATGATGCGGCCGAGCATGCCAGGGCCAACCGGAACCTGGATCGGCGCGCCGGTATCAGTTACCGACTGACCGCGAACCAGACCCTCGGTAGAGTCCATGGCGATGCAGCGCACGGTGTTTTCACCAAGATGCTGGGCAACCTCCAGAACCAGGCGATGGCCAACGTTCTGCGTCTCCAGGGCGTTCAAGATAGCCGGCAGGTGATCTTCGAACTGCACGTCGACGACGGCGCCGATGACCTGGCGAACCTTGCCGACGGCGCCAGTGGCCTTTGCCGCCACGCGGGGAGCCTTGGCCGCGGCGGCAGGCGCTGCCGCCTTCTTGGCCGGAGCTGCGGCCTTTGCCGGTGCGGCAGCCTTAGCTGGAGCTGCCTTCTTAGCGGTCGCCTTTGCGGGGGTCGCTGCTTTCGCCATCGTCTTTACCCTTTTTCGTCCGTTTGTTTCTTACACGCTTCCGTCGAGGCTACCGGCCTCCCGGACGCATGCTAGAGCGCCTCGGCGCCCGAAATGATCTCGATGAGTTCCTTGGTGATCTGCGCCTGACGCTGCCGGTTATAGGTGATCGACAGCTTGTTGATCATGTCGCCGGCGTTACGTGTCGCGTTGTCCATCGCGCTCATCTTGGCACCCATCTCTCCGGCTGCATTTTCGAGCAGCGCCCGGAAAATCTGTACCGAGATGTTGCGCGGGATGAGGTCGGAAAGAATTTCGCCAGGTTCCGGCTCATACTCATAGACCGCGCTGCCATTCGCCTGCTCGCCGGTCGAGGCGCCAGCTGCCGGAATGATCTGCTGCGAGGTCGGAATCTGCGAGATCACCGACTTGAACTGCGAGTAGAACAGCGTGCAGATATCGAAACCACCCTCGTTGAACAGGGCAATAACCTTCTTGGCGATCGCATCGGCGTTGACGAAGCCAAGCGTCTTGACCTCGCGCAGATCGACGCGCTCGATGATCATCGAAGCGTAGTCGCGGCGCAGGATATCGAAACCCTTCTTGCCGACGCAGATGATCTTTACTGTCTTGCCGTCGGCAAGCAGCTTGCGAACATGATCGCGGGCAAAGCGCGCGATCTGGGAATTGAACCCGCCGCACAGGCCGCGCTCGGCGGTGCAGACAACAAGCAGGTGCACGTTGTCATTGCCGGTGCCGGTCATCAGCGCGGGAGCATCACCGCCACCACCAACAGCCTGGGTGATGTTGGCCAGAACCGCAGCCATGCGCTCCGAATAGGGGCGCGCAGCCTCTGCAGCCTCTTGCGCACGGCGCAGCTTCGCCGCGGCGACCATCTGCATCGCCTTGGTGATCTTCTGCGTCGCCTTGACCGAGGCGATGCGGTTACGAAGGTCTTTCAGTGACGCCATGCTTCAAACTCTGTTCCTGCGTCCGATCCCTGTTCTGGCGCCCAATCAGGCAAAAGTCTTGGCGAAAGCGTCGATCTCTGCCTTGAGCTTGCCGCGCAGGTCGTCCGAAAGAGCCTTTTCCTTGCGGATGGCGCCGAGCACGTCCTTGCCAGCCGAACGCATATGCGCCAGCAGGCCCTGCTCGAACTTGCCGACATCGCTTACGGAGAGCTTGTCGAGATAGCCGTTGACGCCCGCGAAGATCACCGCGACCTGCTCTTCCGTCTTGAGTGGCGAGAACTGCGGCTGCTTGAGCAGCTCGGTCAGGCGCGCGCCACGGTTGAGCAAACGCTGTGTAGCAGCATCGAGATCGGAGCCGAACTGCGCGAAGGCCGCCATTTCGCGATACTGAGCGAGCTCGCCCTTGATCGAGCCGGCAACCTGCTTCATCGCCTTGATCTGCGCCGACGAACCGACGCGAGACACCGACAGACCGACGTTCACGGCCGGGCGGATACCCTGGAAGAACAAGTTGGTTTCCAGGAAGATCTGGCCGTCGGTGATCGAGATCACGTTGGTCGGGATGTAGGCCGACACATCGTTGGCCTGCGTTTCGATGATTGGCAAGGCCGTCAGTGAACCGGAGCCGTTGTCCTCGTTGAGCTTCGCAGCGCGCTCCAGCAAGCGGGAGTGCAGGTAGAAAACGTCGCCCGGATAGGCTTCGCGGCCCGGCGGGCGGCGCAGCAGCAACGACATCTGGCGATAGGCGACGGCCTGCTTGGACAGATCGTCATAAGCGATCAGCGCGTGCTTGCCATTGTCGCGGAAATATTCGCCCATCGTGCAGCCGGCAAACGGCGCGATGTACTGAAGCGGCGCCGGGTCAGATGCTGTGGCGGCGATGATGATCGAATAGTCGAGCGCGCCGCGCTCTTCGAGAACCTTCACGAACTGCGCGACGGTCGAGCGCTTCTGGCCGACGGCGACATAAACGCAGTAGAGCTTTTCCGAATCCGGGCCGCTCTCGTGGATGGCCTTCTGGTTCAGGATGGTGTCGAGAATGATGGCGGTCTTGCCGGTCTGGCGGTCGCCAATGACCAGTTCGCGCTGGCCGCGACCAACCGGGATCAGCGCATCGATTGCCTTGAGGCCGGTCGACATCGGCTCATGCACCGACTTGCGCGGAATGATGCCGGGCGCCTTGACGTCGACGCGGCGACGTTCCTTGGCCTTGATCGGGCCCTTGCCGTCGATCGGATTGCCGAGCGCGTCAACAACGCGGCCGAGCAGTTCGGGACCAACCGGGACGTCGACGATCGCACCGGTACGCTTGACAGTGTCGCCTTCCTTGATGTCGCGGTCGTTACCGAAGATAACGACACCGACGTTGTCGGCCTCAAGGTTAAGCGCCATGCCGCGAATCCCGCCGGGGAATTCGACCATTTCGCCGGCCTGGACGTTGTCGAGGCCGTAAACACGGGCAATGCCGTCACCGACCGACAGAACCTGGCCGACTTCGGAAACTTCGGCTTCCTTGCCGAAATTCTTGATCTGGTCTTTCAGAATTGCGGAGATTTCCGCGGCGCGGATGTCCATCAGCCGACCTCTTTAAGTGCAAGCTTGAGCGAATTGAGTTTGGTTTTAAGCGACGTATCGATCTGGCGCGAGCCCATTTTGACGATGAGGCCCCCGAGCAGCGAGGGATCGACCGTGACGTTGAAGGTCACATCCTTGCCGGCGACGCTTTTCAGAGCGGTTTTAAGTTCGGCCTGCTGGGCCGCACTCAAAACATGCGCCGACGTGACTTCAGCGGAAGCCTCGCCACGGTGCTCCGCAGCGATCTTGCGGAAAGCCTTGATCATGCCGGGAATTGCAAACAACCGGCGGTTGCGCGCAACGACACGCAGGAAATTGCCGGCAAGACCGGTTATCTTGGCCTTGTCCACGATTGCGGAGATGGCGCGCTCTTGATCCTCGGCGGCAAATACGGGACTCTCGATGAGCCGCTTGAGATCGGCACTTCCTGCGAGCATCGCCTCGAAACTCGTCAGGGCAGCCTCGACCTTGGCAACCGAATTTTCCTGAAGCGCGAGCTCGAAAAGAGAGCCTGCGTAACGTTCTGCAACACCCGAGATTGGCGAGGACGACTGAGCCACGGTCCGTCTTTTCTCTTGTCTGACAGGCCGCAGATTGTTGGCGCGAGCAAAAACTCTGGCTAAATCTTTGACCTTACTTAGGTTTTCTAAAGCCCAAGGGAACGGCTTTCGCTTCCCCCGGCTGAAAGTCGATTGCCGTCTAGCACAGGCCTTTTCAGACCGCAATCACAGACGGGCAAGGATTTCTGGCACTATTGTCGCATCTGGCGATCAGCACCCGTCACAGGCGGCGGATTCAGGGCAGAAAGCCGAAGGCGAACGCAAGCGGAAACAAAGCCAGCGCGAGATCCACAATCAACGCTACCCAGTTGTAGGGCGTGTTGGCTCCATCCGTCATCATGCCGAGAATTCGCCCGAAAGCCGTGAACAGCCAGGAAAAGCCGAGCGCCATGTAAAGCAGCGGTTGCGCCAGCAAAATCGCGCATAAACCAAGGCCGAGATAGAAGCCGGCGATGCGGCTGCGCCCTTCGGTAACGGCTTCCGGCTTGTCGGGGTGCGGCTGCAGGCGCAGCACCCTGAATGCAAGGCCGGGTGCCAGGAAAAGGAAAAGTCCGAGTGCGGTCGTTACTATCGCGCTCGACCATGCCAACCATTCGCCTTGGCTCATTGGCCACGGAAACGAAAACTCCATCCCTACCCCTCCAACCGAATCGTCGTTAAGATTATCTGAACCCAAAGGCACTGTCGTCATCCTGCGTAGATGAGGTTGCGGGTGCCTGCCTGCTAAAAATGACGGGTGACAATGTTCGAGGTTGCAATTTTCGTTTGTTTGATAGCCGTGCTCGGCGGCATGTCCCTTTGGGCAAACAGGCAGTTCAGCATGCTTGAACGCCTGCCAATGCAATGGTCCCTGACCGGCAAGGTCAACTGGTCGGCTTCGCGCCGTATTGCGCTTATGTTTACGCCGATCCTGGCAACCGTCACCCTCGCCTATATCGGCATGACTTTGTCCGCATCCGGCGCCTTGGGCTCCAAAGCCAGCTTTGTGACCGTGACAGCAATATCCGGCTGCTTTGTCGGCGTGCATGCTCTGCACTTTTACCTGATCTCGAGGACGCTACGCCGCTAGTACGGTGAGGCGAAGGCCACCTATCCTCACCTCACAAAAAGCTTTGTGGGTCGATATCGACCTGTACGCGGACTGAGCCGCGCCGTTTCGGCCCTGCCGCAAGCAGTTCTCGGATGAAAGTCTGCATGTCCGAGCGCCGTTCGCCATGCACAAGCAGCCGGAACCGATGCCGTCCACCCACCAGCGCCAGCGGTGCCTCCGCCGGTCCCAGCACATGAATTTCAGCGTTCTCAGCAACCACACGGCGCAGCCCTCGTGCGTGCGATTCCGCTTCGGCGCGCGTCGCGGCACTGATGATGATGCCGGCCAATCGTCCGAACGGCGGCAAGGCGGCGCGCTCACGCTCGGCGATCTCGCGCAGATAAAAGCTTTCCGCATCGCCCGACACGATCGCCTGCATCACCGGATGGTCCGGCTGGTAGGTCTGCAAAAGGCCAAGGCTTTTCTTGCCTGTACGCCCTGCCCGACCCGTCACCTGTGACAACAGTTGAAAAGTGCGCTCGGCCGCACGCGGATCGCCATTTGCAAGCCCCAGGTCCGCATCGACTACGCCGACCAGCGTCATGTTGGGGAAATTGTGGCCCTTGGCGACAAGTTGCGTACCGATGACGATGTCAGCTTCGCCGTTGGCGATGGCCTCGAGTTCCAGTCTCAGCCGCCGCACTCCGCCCATGATGTCGGAGGAAAGCACGATCGTGCGTGCGTCGGGGAAATGCGTGACCAATTCTTCGGCGATACGCTCGACGCCCGGCCCGCAAGCGACCAGATGATCGAAAGTTCCGCATTCTGGGCAAGCCTCCGGCCGCTTCTCTGCATGGCCGCAATGGTGGCAGACGAGCTGGCCGCGAAAGCGATGCTCGACCAGCCACGACGAGCAGACCGGGCAACCAAAACGATGGCCGCAGACACGACACAGCGTAAGCGGCGCATAACCGCGCCTGTTGAGGAACAGCAACGACTGTTCCTGCTTCTCCAATCCCTGCCGGATATGGGAAAGCAACACCGGCGACAGGAACCCGCCACGCTGCGGAGGCGAACGGCGCATGTCGATTGCCTTGAGATCGGGAAGTGCCGCATCGGCAAAGCGCGACGACAAAACGGCGCGCTTGTAGCGGCCCTGCATGGCGTTGACGCGGCTTTCGACCGACGGCGTCGCTGACGCAAGCACGACCGGGAAGCTGCCGATGTGGCCACGTACCACTGCCATGTCGCGCGCATTGTAAAATACGCGATCTTCCTGCTTGTAGGCGGGATCGTGCTCCTCGTCGACAACGATCAGGCCGAGTTCCTTGAACGGCAGGAAGAGCGCCGAACGGGCGCCAGCGACGACCCGCACCGTTCCTTCCGCCACCTGCCGCCAGACGCGCTCGCGCATGCGTGGCGGCAAATCCGAATGCCATTCCGCTGGCTTTGCGCCGAACCGGTTCTGGAAGCGCTCAAGAAACGCATGGGTAAGTGCTATTTCAGGCAGCAGGATCAACACCTGTTGGCCCTTGTCGAGCGCGGCTGCCACGGCTTCGAAATAGACCTCCGTCTTTCCCGAGCCCGTCACGCCATCGAGCAGCGTGACGCCGAAACCGCCAGCAACGACACCGGCGCGCAAGATCTCGGCGGCGTCGCGCTGGTCTGGCATCAGGTCGGGCGCGGCATAGGTGGTATCGGGCGCAGCAACCACCGGGCGTGGCGGGATCTTCACCGGCTCGAACACGCCCTGCGCCTTCAGGCCGTCGATGACGGTTGATGACACCCCTGCCGCATGCGCCAGTCCGGAACGTGTCCAGGCAAGGCCGTCCGACGCCGTTTCTAAAACGCGGGATCGCGCAGCGGTCAGTCGGTCCGGCTCCGCCATGGTACGCCGTAGCCCCTCGATCCACGGTTCGGGATCGAAGGCTTCGGGCGCGCGCAACAACATGCGCGCGACCATGCCGGGAGGAGAAAGCGTGTATTGGGAAACCCAGTCGACGAAGCGGCGTGCGCAATGATCGATGGGCGGACAATCGAAGACCTGTTCGATAGGCCGCAACTTTTTCGAATCGACATTCTCGACCGCGCCATCCCAGACGATCCCTGCAACCTGCCGCGGTCCGAGCGGCACGCGCACGATCGAGCCCGGCACCACCTGCATTCCATCGGGAACCGCATAGGTGTAGGGGCGTTCTGCCGGCATCGGCACCAGCACCGGCGCCGCCGTGCGAAAGGGCGAATCTTTACTCATCAAGCGTGACCTTGCCCCGACTTTGGTCTAGAGCAAAGGCCAACGCCGGGTGCGCTCTTCCCTCGCGCAAGAATTCCAAGGAGACTGACATGAAATTCTTCGTCGATACCGCCGACATCAAGGAAATCCGCGAGCTGAACGAGCTCGGCCTTGTCGACGGCGTCACCACCAATCCCTCTTTGATCCTTAAGTCGGGCGGCAAGATCGACGAGGTGACCCGCCAGATCTGCGACATCGTTGCCGGTCCGGTCTCCGCCGAAGTCACCGCCACCGACTATGCCGGCATGATGACTGAGGCCAAGGTGCTGGCCAGGATCGCCGACAACGTCGCCATCAAGNGTCACCGCCACCGACTATGCCGGCATGATGACTGAGGCCAAGGTGCTGGCCAGGATCGCCGACAACGTCGCCATCAAGGTGCCGCTCACCTTCGACGGACTGAAAGCCTGCAAGGCGATCCGTTCGGAAGGCCGCATGGTCAATGTCACGCTGTGCTTTTCGGCCACCCAGGCGCTGCTCGCCGCCAAGGCCGGCGCTTCGTTCATCTCGCCCTTCGTCGGGCGTCTGGACGACACCGGCATCGAGGGCATGGACCTGATCTCCGAGATCCGCCAGATCTATGACAACTACGATTTCGCCACCGAGATCCTGGTCGCCTCGGTGCGCACCATCAACCATGTCAAGGATGCGGCATTGATCGGCGCCGACGTCGCCACCGTGCCACCGGCCACGCTGCGTGCCCTGGTCAAGCATCCGCTCACCGACAAGGGTCTCGAAGCCTTCCTCGCCGACTGGGCAAAAACAGGCCAGAAAATCGGCTGACCTGGAACGGCGAAGCGCTAGCTGCGCTTCGCCAGATCCTGCCCGATTGCCAGGCGCAGCAGCTCGGCCAGTTCCCGCGCTGCCCTGTTCTCGGCGTCGATCTGCGCCCGATAGGAGGCGAACTCCTGCTTCGGCTTGTCGAAGGAAGATGAAATCGAGCGCTCGCCGGTGCTGACGACCTTGCCGGTGCCTGCCTCGACAAGCTTGTAGGCCGCCGTCAGCGTCACAGTTCCTGCGGTCGGCTCGTCCTGATCCGTCGTGACCTGGATCGTCGCAGCCGACTGGACCAGCTCGCTGACATCGAGATCGAGCGAATAGGCCGGCGTGGCAGGCTCGCCGGCGCCGCGCGTCAAGCCGAAGATGAGATTGTTGCGAACCTGCTGCGCGTAGCGCGTCTTGACCGGCTTGACGGCGATCGACGCCATTTCCTCGGTCGCACCCACCGTGCTACCCGCCGAAAGCGGCGCGTTGGAATAGAGCGGGCGCACCGTGCAAGCCGAGGCAAGCGCTGCGCAAAGGAACACGCCAGCGAGCATGACCGGGCGCAAACGGGGCGTCACAGCGGGCTTGCTGTCTTCATGCAACGACATTGACGATCCTCTGGGGCACGACGATGACTTTGCGCGGCGTCTTGCCCTCGAGCGCCTTCTGAACGAAGTCGAGAGCCAGTGCCGCCTTTTCGACCGCAGCTTGATCCGCGTCGCGGGCAATTGTCAAATCGCCGCGTTTCTTTCCGTTGACCTGCACCGGCAAAACGACCTCGTTGTCGACGACAAGCGCCGGATCGAAGGCAGGCCAGCGCGCTGCCGCAACCAGTCCCTTGCCGCCCAACGCCTGCCAGGATTCCTCAGCCAGGTGCGGCATCATCGGTGCGATCATGATGATGAGAAACTCGAGCGCCTGCCGCACCGCGCCTGCACGCTCCCCGCCACCGTCATTGACGACGGCAACCTGCGGCGACAGCACATTGGCGAGCTCATAAAGGCGGGCAACCGCCTTGTTGAAATGCAGCCGCTCGATGTCTTCGCCCACCGCCTTCAGGATCTTGTGGGCAGCGCGCGAAACGGTCGCGGCATCCCCCTCGGTGCCGGCCTTGGGTGCCACGTCCCGCAAGGCTGGTGCCGCATCCGCCACCAATCGCCAGATACGCTGCACGAAACGATGCGCGCCTTCGACGCCAGCCTCGGTCCAGATCACATCCCTTTCAGGCGGCGAATCCGACAGCATGAACCAGCGCGCCGTGTCGGCCCCGTAGCTCGCGATGATGTCGTCCGGGTCGACCACGTTCTTCTTCGACTTCGACATTTTCTCGATCGACCCGATCTCGACTGGCGTGCCATCGGCCAGAAGCGTCGCCTTGCGCGCGCCATCGGCCTCCTCGACCTTGACCTCGGCAGGCATAACCCAGCCCTGCGGTCCTCTGTAGGTCTCGTGCACCACCATGCCTTGCGTAAACAGGCCCTCGAACGGCTCCTCGACCGCATTGACGTGGCCCGTTGCCTTCATGGCGCGCGTGAAGAAGCGCGAATAGAGCAGGTGCAGGATCGCGTGCTCGATACCGCCGATATACTGGTTGACCGGCAGCCAGCCGCCCTTGCCGTCGACATAGGAAAGCGTCGTCGGCGCAGCCTCGTTCCACGGATCCGTGAAGCGCGCGAAATACCACGATGAATCGACAAACGTATCCATCGTGTCCGTGTCGCGCCGGGCCTTCTTGCCGCATTTCGGGCAATCGACGTGCTTCCACGTCGGATGGTGGTCGAGTGGATTGCCCGGCTTGTCGAAAGTCACCTCTGACGGCAGTTCCACGGGCAGCTGCTCGGTTGGAACAGGCACCGCGCCGCAATCGTCGCAATGCACTACGGGAATTGGGCAGCCCCAATAGCGCTGGCGCGAGATCAGCCAGTCGCGCAGGCGGAACTGCACCTTGCGCTCGGCCTGCGGCCGGTTGCCGATGGTGGTGCCGGAAAGTCTCGTCGCCACCTCGTTGAAAGCCTGTTCAGGGCTCATGCCGTCGAGGAAACGCGAATTGATCATCTTGCCGTCGTCGGAATAGGCTTCTTCCGTGATCAGGAAAGAGGCTGCATCAACGCCCTCGGGCTTCACCACCGGCACCACCGGCAGGCCGTACTTGTTGGCGAAGTCGAGGTCGCGCTGATCGTGCGCCGGGCAGCCGAAAATCGCACCGGTGCCGTAGTCCATCAGAACGAAATTGGCGACATAAACCGGCAGCGTCCAGTTCGCATCGAACGGGTGCACCACGCGAACGCCAGTGTCGAAGCCCTTCTTCTCCGCCGTCTCAAGGGTCGCGACGGAGGTGCCCATGTGGTGGACCTCGTCGATGAAAGCGGCCAGCTTCGGATTCGCCTCGGCCACCTTCCTCGCCAGCGGATGGTCGGCTGCGATTGCCATGAACGAAGCGCCGAAAATGGTGTCGGGCCGCGTCGTATAGACTTCGAGCTCGCTCTCTCCCGCCGGCGCAGTTCCCTTGGCCAGCGGCCAGCGCACCAAAAGGCCCTCGGAGCGGCCGATCCAGTTCTGCTGCATGACGCGGACCTTTTCCGGCCAGCGCTCCAGCGTATCGAGCCCGTCCAGCAAATCCTGCGACATCGAGGTGATTTTGAAGAACCACTGCGTCAGGTCGCGCTGCTCGACCGGAGCACCGGAACGCCAGCCCTTGCCATCGATGACCTGCTCATTGGCAAGCACCGTCATGTCGACCGGGTCCCAGTTGACCTTCGCCGACCTGCGCTCGACCAGACCGGCCTTCCAGAAGTCGAGGAACATCTTCTGCTGATGGCGATAGTAGCTCGGGTCGCAGGTCGCGAACTCGCGCGCCCAGTCGAGCGACAGCCCCATCGTCTTCAACTGGCCCTTCATCGTCTTGATGTTGGAGTAGGTCCAGTCGCGCGGATTTACCTTGTTGTCACGCGCAGCGTTTTCAGCCGGCAGGCCAAACGCATCCCACCCCATGGGATGCAGCACGTTCTTGCCCTTGGCACGATGATAGCGCGCAACCACGTCGCCCATCGTGTAGTTGCGGACATGGCCCATATGGATGCGCCCCGAAGGATAGGGAAACATCTCAAGCACATAGTATTTCGGACGCGGGTCCTCGTTCTTCGTTTCGAACAGTTTCTCCGCATCCCAGGCCTTCTGCCATTTGGGTTCGGACGCGCGCGGATTGTATCGTTCGGTTGCCATGACCGGGTTTTCTTTTAAAAGCATGCGGAAAGCAGCGCGGCTTGCGCCGGTTGCGGGAACATGGCCCCGGTCTTCACCACGGTTTGCGGAACCCGTCAACCATATGGTGCACCGCCGGGGTAAAAACGGCACATTCGGAACGACAGGAACATGATATGGGCAATGCGGTCGAACAACTTGCGCTGGTCAAAGCCAAGATTGCGGACGCAGAACGCCAAGCCGACCGCACGGCCGGCTCCGCTACGTTGGTCGCCGTATCCAAGACCTTCGATGCCGAAACGATTCGCCCTGTGATCGAAGCCGGCCAGCGCGTATTCGGCGAAAATCGCGTACAGGAAGCGCAGGGCAAGTGGCCTGCCCTCAAAGGCAATTTTCCCGGTATTGAGCTGCACTTGATCGGCCCACTCCAATCCAACAAGGCAAAGGAGGCGGTTGCCCTGTTCGACGTTATCGAAACAGTCGACCGCGAAAAGATCGCTGCCGAACTGGCCAAGGAAATGGCCAGGCAGAGCCGCACGCTCAAGCTCTACGTCCAGGTCAATACGGGTTCGGAGCCTCAAAAGGCCGGCATAGAACCGACAGAGGCGGTCGGTTTCGTCCAGCGTTGCCGTGACACCCATGGCCTCGCCATCGAGGGGCTGATGTGCATTCCGCCGGCCGACGAAAATCCCGGTCCCCACTTCGCCCTGTTGGAAAAGCTGGCGCGCGAAGCGGATGTCGGCAAGCTTTCGATGGGCATGTCGGGTGACTATGAACTGGCGATCGCCTTTGGCGCCACCAGCGTGCGTGTCGGCTCGGCGATCTTCGGCAGTCGCTAGCAGCAAAATCCTGCCGCGCAAAAGAAAAGGCCGGAGCGAGACGCCCCGGCCTTTTCTACAAGTTTGCGGTAGGCTTACTCCGCCGAAACGATCTTGCCGCCTTCCCACTTGAACAGCGAGAAGCTCGGCGAGGTGAGATCGCCGTTCTCGCCGTAGGTCAGCTTGCCGATGGCAGTCGCAATCGGCTCACCCGACTTCAGCGCGGTCGCAACGGCAGCAGTATCGTCGGCCTTGCCGGCCTTCTCAATGCCCGCCTTGATGACCTCGACGGCAGCGTAGGCGTTGAGCGTGAAGGCCTCCGGCGGAATACCCTTGTCCTTCAGGACCGCCACGGCATCGGCAGAATCCGCGTTCTTCAGCGCATCGGATGCGTTGGTGAAGATTGTGCCGGCAGCCGCTTCATTGCCGATCGCCCAGAACTCCGTGTTGGACAGGCCCTCGCCGCCGATGATGGTTGCCTTGACGCCTGCATCGGCAAGCTGGCGGGCAAGCAGGCCACCCTCGGGGTGATAGCCGCCGAAATAGATCACCTCGACATTGTCGGCCTTGAGACGCGTGACCAGCGCCGAGAGATCCTTCTCGCCCGGGTTGAGCGAATTGTAGGCAACCTCGGTAACGCCGCCTGCATTGATGGCCGCTTTGAAGGCATCGGCGAGACCTTTGCCGTAGGTAGCCTTGTCATGGATCACGGCAATGCGCTTGTCCTTTAGGTTCTTGAGCACATAGGCGGCGGCAACCTCGGCCTGCTGGTCATCGCGGCCGCAGGTGCGCAGCACGTTGGTGAGGCCACGCGCAGTAAGATCCGGCGCCGTGGCGGTCGGTGTCACCATCAGGATGCCGTTCTCGGCAAATACGTCCGATGCCGGGATGGCAACGCCGGAGGTGACCGGACCGACGACGTAGTGCACGCCGTCGCCAACAAGCAAGTTGGCAGCGGAAACGCCCTGCTTGGGATCGCCGGCATCATCGGCGAGCTTCAGCACGACTTGCTCGCCAAGGATGCCGCCTTTCGCGTTGATGGTATCCACGGCAGCCTGTGCGCCGTTCTTGACCTGGTCGCCGTATGCCGCGACAGGGCCGGTGAGAGGGGCGACAAGGCCGATGACGATATCAGCCTGCGCAACGGTTGCAAAAGCGAGCGATGCGATCATCGCAACGCCGGCTAAAAGCTTGTTTTTCATGGCTTTCTCCTTCTTTCGCGAACCAAGGGGTTCAGCGAATTCTGGTCGAGCCATAACCCTTGCGATCCGCCTTGGCAATCGACCCAGAGTGACGCAACGCACATCAATGGTTGTGCCAGCAGGAAGGCAGCCGAAAAAGACAGTATCAGCTACCCGCGCCCAGGCGCCGGCATTCCGGCTCGTGCTGATGTCCTGCGAAAATGCCTGCGGAATGTCTTGCCGTCAGTGCAGCAAAAACTCGCCGTCCACCTTTCGCCACTCGTTCGGGCCAATCAGCGCCTTATGCGTATAGCTCACCGAGTGTAGCGGCCCTTCGAGCTTTGCTTTCCAGAACTCGATAAACTTCACCAGCACCGGAAACTTCGGCGCGATATCGTAGTCCTGCCATATGAAGGTTTGCAACAAATGGGGGTGATCGGGAAAGTGGTAGAGGATCTTTGCCGTCGTCAGCCCGTAGCCCTTCAGCATCAGTTCCAGTTCGCCTTGGTCACGCATGGTTGCCTCACAACGTGTACCTGCCTGCGCAAACTGTGCGCCCACATGGTTAATCGTTCGTTGAAACGCACGACCAGCGGGTTTTGTTGCCGTCAAGTCGGTAGCTTGGGAGATTTCGTGCCGGACGCTGCACGGTGTACGATTCTTGCGACATACTGCGATGCAACCGAACGTCTAATATTGCCGATTGAACTGAACTGTTAATAATGCCACATCGTCGCGGCGCGAGACCCTCGTCATCGTCCCGCAACCCCAGATAGCAGATTTCGGGAGGAAAGCAGGCAATGTCCGACGTTCATGTCCACCGTGTACAACCCGGCTGGAAGAAGAATGCGCTGATCGACAACGACACCTATTTGAAGTGGTATGCCGACAGCGTGAAGAACCCGGACAAATTCTGGAGCAAGCACGGCAAGCGCATCGACTGGTTCAAGCCCTACACCAAGGTCAGGAACGCCTCCTTCGACGGCAAGGTCTCGATCAAGTGGTTCGAGGATGGGCTGACCAACGTCTCCTACAACTGCATCGACCGACACCTGAAGAAGCGCGGCAACCAGGTCGCCATCATCTGGGAAGGCGACAATCCCTATGACGGGAAGAAGGTCACCTACAACGAGTTGCACGAGCATGTCTGCCGCTTCGCCAACGTGTTGAAGAAGCACGGCGTCAAGAAGGGCGACCGCGTCACCATCTACATGCCGATGATCCTGGAGGCGGCCTATGCGATGTTCGCCTGCACCCGCATCGGCGCCATCCATTCCGTCGTGTTCGGCGGCTTCTCGCCCGACGCGCTTGCAGGGCGCATCGTCGACTGCAAGTCGAACTTCGTCATCACCGCCGACGAAGGCCTGCGCGCCGGCAAGCATATCCCCTTGAAGGACAATACCGACAAGGCCATCGAGATCGCCGCCAAGGAAGGCATCAAGGTCGACAAGGTCGTCGTGGTGCACCGCACCGGCGGCAAGATCGACTGGACCGAAGGCCGCGACGTCTGGCTGCACCAGGAAGCGGCTTCTGTGAAGCCCGACTGCAAGCCCGAGAAGATGAAGGCGGAAGACCCGTTGTTCATCCTCTACACGTCAGGCTCGACCGGCAAGCCGAAGGGTGTGCTGCACACCACCGGCGGCTACCTCGTCTACGTGTCGATGACCCACCAGTACATCTTCGACTACCACGATGGCGACGTCTACTGGTGCACCGCTGACGTCGGCTGGGTGACGGGCCACTCCTACATCCTCTACGGCCCGCTCGCCAACGGCGCGACGACGCTGATGTTCGAGGGCGTGCCGAACTATCCGACGCCGTCGCGCTTCTGGGAAGTCGTCGACAAGCACAAGGTCAATATCTTCTACACCGCGCCGACCGCCATCCGGGCGCTGCGCGGCGCGGGCGACGAGTGGGTCAAGACGTCGTCGCGCAAGTCGTTGCGCATCCTGGGTTCGGTCGGCGAGCCGATCAATCCGGAAGCCTGGGAATGGTACTACAACGTCGTCGGCGAGAAGAAGTGCCCGGTGGTCGACACCTGGTGGCAGACCGAGAACGGCGGCATCCTGATCGCCCCGCTGCCCGGTGCAACCGACTTGAAGGCAGGCTCGGCAACGCGACCCTTCTTCGGCATCGTGCCGGAGATCGTCGATGGCGACGGCAATGTCATCGAGGGCGAGGGCAGCGGCAACCTGTGTATCAAGCATCCCTGGCCGGGCATGATGCGCACCGTGTTCGGCGACCACGACCGCTTCGTTCAGACCTATTTCTCGACCTACAAGGGCAAGTACTTCACCGGCGACGGCTGCCGGCGCGACGGCGACGACTACTACTGGATTACCGGCCGCGTCGACGACGTCATCAACGTGTCCGGCCATCGCATGGGCACGGCGGAAGTCGAGTCGGCGCTGGTTGCCCATGACAAGGTCTCTGAGGCGGCAGTCGTCGGCTATCCGCACGACATCAAGGGACAGGGCATCTATTGCTACGTCACGCTGGCCGAAGGCGAGACGCCGAGCGAAGGGCTGCGCAAGGAACTGATCGCCCATGTGCGCAAGGAGATCGGAGCCATCGCCACGCCGGACAAGATCCAGTTCGCGCCCGGCCTGCCCAAGACCCGCTCGGCCAAGATCATGCGCCGCATCCTGCGCAAGATTGCCGAAGACGAATACACCTCGCTGGGCGATACCTCGACACTGGCCGACCCCACCGTCGTCGACGACCTCATTGCCAACAGGCAGAACAAGAGGGAAAGTGCCTAGAGACCTCCCTGCAGGGGCGCAAAGCGGTTTCGCTTTCGCTATTGCGGGAAGCAGAAGGCAGGGCATTGGGGGCTCGCTCCTCCAATGCTCTATATATTGAAGGCAACAATGACCGACCTCGGGCATGTCAGGGAATTGTGGCGCTACCCTGCCAGCTCGCTTGGCGGGGAATTCTTGGGCAAAATGGCCGTCGGCACGAGCGGAGCCGACGGCGACAGGCTTTTCGGCCTGATCGATCTGGCAAACGGCGAAATTGCTCGCCCGGATACCGTGGCCAGATGGCAAAAGGTACCGCACATCCTCGCCAGACTAAGGTCGGACCGATCGCTGGAAGTCTTGGTGCCAGGAACCGACACATGGATGCCGGCGCCAACCAGGGAAACTGATGCAATCATATCAGACTATCTCGGCTTCGGCACTGCCATCCGACCCTTTGAGAAAACGCCGGCGCCCGGCTATGCCGGCGCCTTCACAAAGCCGCGCTATGACAAGGCGCCGATCCATCTTCTAACAACCGCTTCACTGGCAAGACTGCAGGCGCTTCATCCGACCGGCAATATTGATACAAGGCGATTTCGCCCAAGCGTTCTGGTCGACATTCCCGAGATAGATGGCTCGTTTCCCGAAACAGAATGGATGGGACGCAGAATCTCCATCGGCCCGGTCGAGTTGACAATAGTAGAACCGTGCCGCCGGTGCGGCTTTACAATCATAGCCCAGGAAGGGATCGATCACGATCCAAATATCTTGCGCACGCTCGTTCGCCACAACAGGCACAACTTCGGCGTCTATTGCCGTGTCGACCACACGGGGGACATTGGCATCGGCGACGCTATGCGCCTGCTGCCGTCATAAGAGGTATGCCTCGGAAACCCGCGCTCGCCGCCGTCCTCTTGCAATCGCCGGCGACGCACCCCATCATGTGGTTGTGTTCAACCAATTGAAAGGAGGTGATCCGATGTCGAGTGATTTCGTTTCCATGCGTTTGATCCCGGCGGATCGCCTTTGCGGGGAGCAATCTCTCCGTTAAGTGCTGAACCGCGTGGCGAAGGGTTCTTCGGGAACCCGTCACGGGCTGCGCACTGGACGAAGACACGGAAAGGCCGCCTGCTTCGAAAGAAGCGGCGGCCTTTTTGCTTGTCTGGCTCTGTCCCCGGCCGCGCAAGCTCCGCGCCCACTAACCTATTGGGTCAAAGCCAACCTTTCGGTGTTGGCAATGATTTCCCTGAACGCCGCGTCCAGTTCAGGTCCGGTCGAGACGTCGAAGAAGTGTTTGATGACTGATGTGTCCTTGGTGGCGCAATTCCGCAGCACCGCCCTAGCCTCATCCTGCTCCTTGTTGCTCAAGGCAAAACCAATCGTGTAGACCTCGATGCCGTCGCGCTTCATGTTAGCGCAGACGCTTTCGGCATATATGCGGGCCCTGGTTCCCTGATAATTCTGAGGTTGGTTCCGAGAGTCATTGCTAACAGGAACACCGGCGAACGCGGTGTTGAACTGGCCATCGGTCATCAGGATCGCAACCTTACCAACCTTGTCCTTGTTGTAGTCGGCCGGGCCGTCGCCGGCACCAGCGCTTTGAATGGCGTCGCGCCACCTCGGCGACAGCATGTAATAGCCCCATTGAGCAGCGATGCCMCCTGCCGTGACTCCGTCGGCGGCGAAGGCACTGATTGTGTCGAGCAATTTCTGCTTGTCCGCCGTCAGGGGAATGAGCTCAGCCTTGGGACATTTGGTGCCGATCACTACGCCGCGTCCATCCTTAACGAGCGAGATGCGGTCGTCGCGATTAACCTTCGCGGTGTAGATGTTACCAGCGTTGTCGCGGCGTTGACTATAGGGGCCGTCATCGGTGAAGTCCGCTGCCCCGTCCTTGTCCTTGCGTTCGGTAGCGCATTTGTCTAGCCGCGTCGAACTGACACCCGATACCAGAACCGGTTGACTGTCTGGGGGTGGAAGATCCGGACCGCCCTTCTGTTCGACGAACACGCTATCGGCCAACGGTCCAGTGTTGACCGCCTCTGCATAGGGAATTATGGCGGCGCGCACGCGCGGATTAGTGGGACTCTGGTTTCTGAATAGGGCCTCGACGGCATTCTGGGCAGCGATTTTCAGATCCTTGATTTTCTGGCCACCCATCGAACCGGTGATATCGAGCATCATCGCAACTTCGATGTGCTTGTCGGAGTAGACGGCGGCACCGGTGTTGTGGATGCGCTTGACGTTGTTCTGCCCAAACAACGCGAAATACAACGGCACATCGACATAGGCACTGGCCGTAACCGTTTTGGCTGCCTTGTCGATGACCAGCTTGTCGAGCACGATCTTGTCATAAGGCAAGGCACCGCCTGAGCTGTTGGCGGTAAGGAATGCAGACACACGCTTGCGTGCTTCCTCTTCTGTTGCCGAACCAGTGGTAAGGTCACGCGCAGTGGAAGTGACTGCCGTATCAACGGCGTTCTGCAAAGCGGACTTGGCGTTCATGAGCTGGGCCGTATCGACGCCGAAGCCGACAGCCAGAGCAAGAACGGCGACTACCATGCCAAAGATAATAGCGAAATTGCCGCGTCGATCCGCCCCAAAACGCACTGCCGATCGACCTATCATCCAAAACCGCCACATTGCCCTGCCTCCAAATGACACGGCATCGATTGCCGTTGCCTGGTGCATTGCAGGATTCTGGCCGATTGCAGCCAGTCCATGCACCGACAGGAGGCGCAACTCACCAACCCATTGTTTTTATTGGTATTCGCTCGCACGGATGGTAAAAGCCGTGTAAACGTCTTTGCCAGGTCGCATGGATCTTTACTGAGCGCTTACCATCTCTTGCGTCACCGTCGATCGGTGCATTTGAAACTGCCCATTCCGGGACACCATTGCATGTGTCGAAACGGGGCACGTATCGAAACGGGTCAGTCGCACCACCCCACCCGCTTGCCGCAGCCATAAGGTCTGACCAGGCTGCGCATAATCATTTCCCTGGCAACCTCTTTCCCGTTTGCTGCAACGACATCTGCCAGGACGCGACCGTAGTATTTTGCCCCGGCGATATTCGAAATCCGGATTGGTTCGGCACCAAGGATATCCGCAAGCCCGTCTCGGGCGCGCAGAGCCGCATCGTGCTCTGTTGGGCATTGGCTTTTCATCTCCGGCGCATCGATACCGCGAATTCGAATGTTTATCCGCAGGGATTGGCCCGGCCAAACCAGGGCGTCCGCCAGGAAAGTATCTCCATCAATGACATCGACTACATTCGCCTCAACGGGGCCGTGAAACATCTTGGCAGCGCGAACTGGCGAAGTGAGTGAAAGCCCTATCGCCGCCAACAATGCGGCAGCGACGAATTGAAAGGTGTTGAGCGATTCCATACAAGGAAATTATTCCTATAAATGTCCTTGTGCAAGCGCAGATTCGCAACTGGTTCCTATGTAAGGGCCTCCACCCCTACCGTTCTGTCTATGCCATGAAACGGAGGCGACGCCGGATGGCTGTCCTGCTCGTAGGTCCACACTTTGAAAAGACTGAGCCTATGCGGCCCGAAGCTGTGCAGCAATGGAACGTCGGTGGCGTCACGCCCACGCGCAACCACGATCCGACCGACACGCGGCACGTTGTGCCGAGCATCGAACGTGTACCATTTGCCGTCGAGGAACACCTCGAGCCACGCGGAGAAATCCATCGGCGCCGGATCTGCCGGCACGCCGATATCGCCGAGATACCCGTTAACATAGCGAGCTGGAATGTTCATGCAGCGGCATAGCGTAATCGCGAGATGCGCGAAATCCCGACACACCCCGACCCGCTCCTCGTGGGCTTGCGCAGCCGTCCTTGTAGCACGCGCATAGCCATACCCGAACGAAAGCCGGTTGTGCACGTAGTCGACGATTGCCTGTACCCTGGCCCATCCAGAAGGGATCCCTCCGAACAACTGCCAGGCAAGGTTGCTCATATGATCGGTTTCACAGTAGCGGCTGCCGAGAAGGAAACCGAGTGTCTCGTTCGGCAGATCCTGCACCGGCATTTCGTTGGCCAAGGTGTTAACCTCGTCAGGAAGGCCGGAATCCTGAATGATCGCGTCATACATGATGCGGAAACTGCCCGCAGGCGCCATGAAACGGCGGCAGGTATTTCCATAGATATCGAAATAGAGGGTGCTTGGAACTTCCGGCGACGTCAGCACCTCTGTCTGGCGCTCTATATCGCCCTGTCGCCCCTTGTCGATTTCGAGCATCGATACGATGGGCGTGTCCTGATCGCATTCGACAGCGATTTCATAGCCAAGCCGTATCAGCATCGCAGAACCTCGTAGCGTCGATTGTCAGAGAGGAAAGTCCATCTCTGCAACGCGGCGTGAGGTCGATGGTTCCCGATGAGCTAAACACATTCATCGAGATCGCACATAGGCTTCAGAAATCTGCCGTCAGGCCCTTTACTTCCCAATCGCCGTATCGGCCGGGCTCCATGCCGCCACGCCCACCCAGTTCCTTGGGTCGCGCTGCTTCTGCCGCAACATATTGCTTGCGCCTCGCTTCTGCCTCGGCAAGCGCCCGCTCCGCGGCCGCCGGCAGCTTCTTTTGCACGTTCGAGCCACCCTTTTGGGTCAACCTGCTGTTTTCCTCAGTCATGCCATCTGCCCATGCATTGAAACGCCGCAAACTCTCTCCCATCATATAGCGGAACCAGTGCGCAGGATCGACCCTTTCCGCATTGGCAAAACGGAGCAGACGATGAACACACTTCGTACCGCCATGCTTCTTGCCGCCATGACTGCGCTTTTCATGGGTGTAGGCTACATGATCGGCGGATCGAGCGGCATGATGATAGCGCTCGTCATAGCTGCAGCCACAAACCTGTTCAGCTACTGGAACGCCGACAAGATGGTGCTGGCCATGCATCGCGCCATCGAAGTCGATGAAAAGAACGCACCGGAATTCTACGCGATCGTTCGCGAACTGGCTTCCCGCGCCGGTCTGCCGATGCCTCGTACATATATCATAGATACGCCCCAGCCGAACGCCTTCGCTACCGGGCGCAACCCGGAAAATGCTGCGGTCGCAGCCTCAACCGGTTTGTTGGAGCGGCTTTCGCATGAAGAGGTCGCAGCCGTCATGGCACACGAACTCGCTCATGTGCAGAACCGCGATACCCTGACCATGACAATTGTTGCAACTCTGGCCGGCGCCATTTCCATGCTTGGAAACTTTGCGTTCTTCTTCGGCGGCAATCGCGACAACAACAACCCGCTCGGCTTCGTTGGCGTCCTGATCGCCATGATCGTGGCTCCGTTTGCCGCGATGATCGTACAGATGGCGGTAAGCCGCACCCGCGAATATGCGGCGGACCGGCGTGGTGCGGAAATATGCGGACATCCGCTTTGGCTAGCTTCCGCCCTTGACAAGATCGCCCGAACCGCAGAACGCATTCCCAATGCCGAGGCGGAGCGAAGCCCCGCGACAGCTCATCTTTTTATCATCAATCCGCTTTCCGGCGAACGCATGGACAATCTGTTCTCCACCCACCCCGCCACTGCCAACCGCATCGCCGCACTGCAAGCGATGGCTACGGAAATGGCTGAGCAGCCTATCCCGCAGGAGCGTGCGACGCAGCCACAGCGCACAGACGAGGATAAGGGGCCGTGGGGCGGCACAGCGCGTCCCGAAACTGAGCAAACACCGGAACCGAAAGCCAATCCCTGGGGCCGCAATCCAACAGGGCCAAAAGGTCCTTGGAATTGACCAGCCAAAACGCACCGTTGCAAAGACGCTTCCCACGGCAAAAACATGACAACGGCCCGACCACAAATGTGCCCGGTCTTGCTGCGCGCAAGGCAGCGGCACGTCTGCTTGCAGCTGTCATCGATGCGCACACCCCACTGGACGGACTGACCGACAACGAGCATGGCCATCCACAGTATATGTCGCTGGATATGCGCGACCGCGCACTGGTTCGCGCCATCCTTGCAACCGCCCTTCGCCATCGCGTTACCATCGGCAACCTGATTTCCCACAGGCTCGACAAGCCGTTGCCGGCAAACGCCACGGCCCTCTCTCACATACTACACGTCGCAGCGGCGCAGGTTCTGTTCCTGGACATACCAGATAGCGCAGCCGTGGATCTGGCCGTTACGCATGCAAAATCCGACCCCCGCACCGTCCGGTTTTCAGGGCTGGTCAACGCCCTGCTGCGAGCCTTGGTCCGCGCCAAGGAAACGGAACTTGCCAAGACGTTGGCGGCAACCGACGACGCGCCGGAGTGGTTCCTCTCAAAATTGATCGAGGCATATGGCCTCGACGAAGCGCGCTCCATCCTCGCGGCACATCGCCTGGAAGCGCCGGTCGACATAACCGTGAAGTCGAGCCCGGAAATGTGGGCCGAACGTCTCGGCGGCGTCGTATTGCCAACAGGCTCGGTTCGATTGGAAAAGCTGACTGCTGCCGTAACCGAATTACCGGGTTTCAAAGAGGGCGCCTGGTGGGTGCAAGACACGGCCGCTAGCTTGCCAGCTCGCTTGCTTGGCGACATCAGGGGGCTAAGCGTTGCCGACCTTTGCGCAGCGCCTGGCGGCAAGACGGCGCAACTCATCCTTGCCGGAGCCAGCGTCACCGCCATGGATACGTCCAAAAGCCGGTTGGCAAGGCTGCGTCAGAACCTTGAGCGACTTAGCCTGTCCGCCGACGTTGTCCAGGCTGACCTCCTGAAATTCCAACCGGAGAAGCCGTTCGATGCAGTGCTGCTTGACGCGCCATGCTCATCGACCGGCACGGTTCGGCGGCATCCGGACGTACCGTGGACAAAAACGCCCGATGACATTGCCAAGCTTGCCGACCTGCAGCGCCGGCTCATCGCCAAGGCTGTGGCAATCACCAAGCCAGGCGGCACGATCGTCTTTTCCAATTGCTCGCTGGACCCATTGGAGGGCGAGGACCTACTTTCAACCTTCCTCACCGAGACGCCTGGGGTTCGCATCGATCCGGTATCAATTTCCGAGGTGGACGGCATTGCGCCTTTCGTAACCGAACAAGGGACTTTGCGCACCACGCCGGCCGGTTTGAACCTAGGTAGCGCCTCACTGTCAGGGCTGGACGGCTTCTTTGCCGCACGCCTGCGCAAAGTTTAGCTTCGCCAAAAGTGAGTCAACCTCAATTTTCCCGCCAGGCGTGCAAATGCATGTGGAAAGCGAACCTACTTATCGCCGTTCCGATTCAATTGGGCCTTCGCATAAGTTCTTGAATCATCTACCCTTGCGCGGGGAATTGGGACATCTGGAGGATCATTGGCTGCCGCTGCCATCAACACGACGCGCCTATGGGCGCTCGTCGCGCGCGAGTTTTGGCGTAAAGCACGTCGACGCTTGCGCGCGGGCCCGGCTTACCGTTGGCGATACTCCGGGCGCACGCCGGAACGTGTACTGATTGCGCCACCCGACCTGCGGCTAGCCGACCCCCAGATTGCGCTCGAAATCTACTATGGCCGGTATCCGCTATCGGGGCGCTTGGTCGAAACCGGCGGGCAATCGCCGTTTCAGATCGAAGTCGCCAATCGAGGCTGGCAACGCTCCCTGCATGGCTTCCGCTGGCTACGCCATATGCGTGCGGCCGGGACCGAACTGGCGTCGGCCAATGCCCGTGCCCTGGTCTCCGACTGGATCGCGATGCATGGCAGTCATATCAGCGGCATTGCCTGGGACCCGGGAGTAACCTCCAAGCGCATCATCGCGTGGTTGCAGCACTCCTCGGTGGTGCTGCAAGGCGCAGAATTCCCGTTCTATCGAGCTTTTCTGAAATCATTGGCGATCCAGATTCGCTACTTGCGTTCCATCGTCCGCGAAATGCCTGACGGCAAGGACCGGCTCAGAGCCCGTATCGCACTGGCTTTTGCGGCACTATCGCTGCCAACGCCGGCCTCTGCATTGCGCGCGGCGACCCGTAACCTCAGTGAAGAACTTGACCGCCAGATCCTTCCCGACGGTGGTCATGTTTCCCGCAATCCATTGACAGTTCTCGAAATCCTGGCGGACCTGCTGCCTCTGCGGCAAACCTACGCCAACCAAGCGGAAGCGCCACCCGCAGCATTGATGGGTGCGATAGATCGCATGTTGCCGGCACTACGTTTCTTCCGTCATCAGGACGGCAGTCTGGCCCGCTTCAATGGCATGGGCGCAACCATCCATGACCGCATCGCTGCGATCCTGCGCCATGACGACACGGCTGGCGCCCCGCTGCTACACGCGCCGCATTCCGGCTACGAACGCCTATCCATGGGTGATGTGACAGTTATCGCCGACACCGGCGCCCCGCCACCGCCAGACTTGTCCACAACGGCTCACGCCGGGTGCCTCTCCTTCGAATTGTCGTCGGGCCGGCAGCATTTCATCGTCAATGCCGGAGTGGACACCTATGGCGATCCCGAATTCCGGCCCTTGGCGCGGGCCACTGCGGCTCACTCCACGGCGACGTTGAACGATACCTCATCGGCACGCTTCAGCCATTCGCCACGCGTGAGTAATCTTGTTGGCTCCCCTCTCGTTGGAGGTCCACGCAACGTGCCCTGCCATCGTGACGATGGTCAGGACCACCAGGGTTTTACAGCCAGCCACGACGGCTACGTCCATCGTTTCGGGATTGTTCATGAACGCGCATTGACATTGTCCAATAGAGGCAACTTGTTGGAAGGCAGGGACCGTTTCCTGCGTCCGGGAGGCGAGGTGGCCAACAACAATGGCCGCGACTTCGTGACCGTTCGTTTTCACCTCCACCCGGAAATCAAGTTGTTCAAGGATAGTGACGACCGTTTGGTGCTAACTGCGGACAATGCCGACAGTTGGGCTTTCGCCTGTGCTGATCCGGTCCCCGAGGTCGAGGAATCAATCTATTTCGCTGGCCTCGGCGGCCCGCGTATAAGCCGGCAGCTCGTTCTGTCATTCAAGGCATCCGAACACTCGCAGATCGAATGGCGACTGACGCGCATCCGCACCGAAGGCCGCCCCAATTGGAATTGAACACTACCGCTGATGCCTTGAAAAGCGGCATAGCCGCTTGATTTACGGGGCTCATGTGTTACGGCCCACCCACTCTCAGATGAAGGGCCACTCCCATGGCAGTCGCCTCCAAGAACATTCCCGCCCCTGACCTCGTGCCGATTCGCCGCGCACTACTGTCGGTTTCCGACAAGACGGGTCTCGTAGACTTTGCTCGCGCACTCGCCCATGCGGGGGTGGAGCTTGTTTCCACCGGCGGCACCGCCAAGGCGATTGCAGAAGCTGGCATCGCGGTGCGGGACGTGTCTGAACTTACGGGCTTTCCCGAGATTATGGATGGCCGTGTCAAGACCCTGCATCCGGCGATTCATGGCGCGCTGCTTGGTGTGCGTGACGACCCCGAACACGCGCAGGCAATGCACAAGTACAAGATCGAGCCGATCGATCTCGTCGTCGTCAATCTCTATCCCTTCGAAACAGTTCGCCAATCGGGCGCTGACTACCCAGCAATCGTAGAGAACATTGATATCGGCGGCCCGGCGATGGTGCGCGCTTCGGCGAAGAACCATGCCTATGTGACCACAGTTACCGATCATGAAGACTATGCACCCTTGTTGAACGCGCTTGAAATGAACTTCGGCTCTCTCTCACTCGATTTTCGCAGGAAGCTGGCAGCAAAAGCATTCGCACGCACGGCTGCCTATGATTCGGCGATCTCGGGCTGGTTTGCCGAAACGCTCGACATCGAGCACCCGACATGGCGCGCCTTCGGCGGCAAGCTGGAAACGGTGATGCGCTACGGCGAAAATCCACATCAGTCTGCCGGCTTCTATGTTACGGGCGAGAAGCGTCCGGGCGTTGCGACTGCCCGCCAAATGCAGGGCAAGCAGCTATCCTACAACAACATCAACGACACCGATGCCGCTTTCGAACTCGTGGGTGAGTTCGAGCCGTCCAAATCTGCTGCCGTAGCCATCATCAAGCACGCCAACCCATGCGGCGTAGCCGAGGCGCGCACAACAAAGGACGCCTATTTGAAGGCTCTGGCATGCGATCCGGTTTCGGCATTCGGCGGTATCGTCGCCTTGAACCAGATGCTCGATGCCGAAGCGGCTGAGGAAATCGTCAAGACCTTCACCGAAGTCATCATCGCGCCTGAGGCGACTGACGATGCGATCGACATTGTCGGCGCAAAGAAAAACCTGCGCTTGCTCGTTACCGGTGGGCTGCCAAATCCCCGCACGATTGCAACCACGGTAAAGTCAGTTGCTGGCGGTCTCCTGGTTCAGGGGCGCGACAACGCCGTTGTGGATGACCTCGACCTAAAGATCGTGACCAGACGCGCACCGACCGATGCCGAAATGGCCGACCTCAAATTCGCTTTCCGCGTAGCCAAGCACGTGAAGTCGAATGCCATCGTCTATGTTCGCGGTGGAGCGACGGTGGGCATTGGTGCTGGTCAAATGAGCCGGGTCGATTCCTCGCGGATCGCCGCACGCAAAGCGCAAGACGCTACCGAGGCCGTGGGCCTTGCCGAGCCCCTCACAAAGGGCTCGGTGGTTGCCTCGGATGCATTCTTCCCATTTGCCGATGGACTGATGGCTGCGATCGAAGCCGGTGCGACTGCGGTCATCCAGCCAGGTGGTTCGATGCGCGATGACGACGTCATCGCCGCAGCAGATGCGCATGGCATTGCGATGGTGTTCACGGGTGTGAGGCACTTCCGGCACTGACTGATTTCTTACTCCACCTTGTCTGCAGGATATGGCGTTCCCGCCAGGAGCCACATGCCGCCGACAAGGAAGAAGATGATGACCGCCATGCCGAGCGCGGGCGATCCGCTAACGGCAGTAATGGTGGCGACCAGAAAGGGCGCAGCAAAGCTCGTTGCCCGTCCGGCCAGCGCATAGATGCCGAAATAGCGGCCAGATTCGGCCGCCGTCACCGACCGCGCCATGTAGGATCGGGACGATGCCTGCACCGGTCCGAATGCGAAACCAATCAAAAGCCCGTATAGGATGTAGGCCTTTTCGGCAGCCGTGCCGAACAGCGAACCGGAATCCGTTGCCGGCAACGGCAGCGCTCCGAACAGGGTAAAGCCCGGACCTGTCGAGACAATACCCACGGTGGCGATCGACAAAAGCACCAGCGAGATCATCACCACCACCTTAGACCCCAACCTTGTGTCGAGACGAGCCGCGATCCAGCAGCCGAAAATGGCGACAATGTTGAGGATGATGCCGTAGACGCCGATCTCGGTGATGGACCATCCGAACATCGCCGCCGCAAATGCGCCACCTAGCGCCAGAAGCGCATTGACCCCGTCCTGGTAGACCATGCGAGCGACTAGAAAGCGCAAAATCCCGCCTCTGCGCCGAGCCTCCGCAAGGGTTGATCTGAGTTCCGCCAACCCTTCGCGGACAGCGGGAGCGATCGCCATGCCTTTGATGGCATCGGGCGTGAAGAAGAACATTGGCAAGATGAAGACGAAGTACCAAAGAGCTGCCAGCGGCCCTGTAGCCCTTGCGTCCTCACCTAGCTTCGGATCAAGACCGAACAGCGGTTCGGCCCCGATGATCGTCTTTCCGGTTTCCGGCGATCCGGCCATCAACGCTACGACAAAGATGAGCGCAATCATGCCGCCGAGGTAGCCAAGACCCCATGCAACGTTGGATATCCTGCCGATATCCTGCTTGGGAACCAGACGTGGCATCATGGAATCGTTGAAGACCGTGGAGAATTCCGCCGCCACCGATGCCAACGAGAACAACAGGACGATCAAGAACAGGCTGGAGCCCGGGGCCGCCAGCCACAGCAGGCAAAGGCATACAATCTTTATTGCCGCGAAGGAGGCGATCCACGGCTTGCGTGGGCCGGTCTGGTCAGCGATGGAACCGAGGACCGGCGACAGGATGGCGATGACGAAACCTGCCGCCGCTATGCCGTAGCCCCATGCAGCCTGCCCGGCCACCGGATCGCTTGCCATGCGCGAGACGAAATAAGGGCCGAAGATGAAAGTGGTGACGACCGTGAAGAACGGTTGAGCTGCCCAGTCGAACAGCATCCACCCCCAGATACCGCGGCCGGATGCCCGCTGCACGCCTTTGTCGGCCATGGTCCCTCCAGTGCCGGTTGCTATGCGGAAGGCCCGACAAGATCACTCATCAGGCCCGACGCTACTGAAAGGCGCGACACGGTGATGTCTCCGCCTTCGGTCAGGGCCTGCAAACGCTCCCTTGTACGAGCGACCCGCTCACCGCCCGCTTCCATCCAAGCCGCAACTGGGTCAGCCGCCTTGGCGTGATCGGTCAGTGCTGCAACCGCGATGCCGCGACGGGCCGCGCCTATGGTGTCGGTTGCCCGTGACAGGGCAAGCTGGTCATAGTAGTCGGACGGCATGATCGAGCGCGCAGCATCCTCCACGCGTGGAATCCGGAATGCATCGCTGACCGCAAAGAATGCCCTGGCCGCAGCAATGATGTCGGCGTTGGCCAGCTTTGCCGTTAGTGCGATATCGGGAATAAGATCGGCAACTTCTGTAAGCGCCAGCCTTTCCGCCAGCTTTTCCGACGCACCGCCTTTGAACAAGCCATGCCGCCGTTCTTCGATCCGCTCGCGCGAGAATGCAGGGAGCACGGAAAGCAGTTTCGGCTCGAGCGCCTTGCGCGCTTCCTGCAACTCGGCAATGCGTTGGGCAAGTGGCACCGTGCCGGTGTCGTTCTTCAGATACCATCCGCTTGTTACATAAATCAGGCGGCTGACCATCTGGTAGAGGTCAAGCTGCACCTCTCCGTCAATCTTGTTGTCGAGCGCATCGATCTCCCGATAGAGCCCGGGAAGCGCGAAGCCATCCCGGATCAATGCAAAGGTGCGCACCACGTCTGCCGCCGTACGTCCCGTTGATTCCATCAGGCGATTGACGAAGGAAGGGCCGCCGCGATTGACGAGATCGTTGGCAACCACGCGGGCGATGATTTCACGCCGCAGGCGATGGCCATGGATTTCCGGCGAGAACTTCTTCGCCATGCGATCGGGGAAGTAGCCCATCAGATCCTGATCGAAATGAGGGCCGTCCGGTACGTCGGATGCAACGATGTCCGAAAACAGCACGATCTTGGCATAAGCCAGCAAAACGCCGAGCTCCGGTCTCGTCAACGGTTCTCCACGAGCTTCACGCTCTGCGAGAGCCGCCGGTGAAGGCAATGTCTCGACCACGCGATCGAGCAATCCACGCGCCTCCAGCGCCGCCATGAAGCGCCCCTGATGAGCGATGTCGGCCAAGCCGCGCTTGCTCGCCAGGGAAAGCGCCAGCGTCTGCTCATAGTTGTTTGCCAGAACCAGATCGCTGACTTCGTTGGTCATTTCGGCAA
Source organism: Mesorhizobium sp. Root552 (assembly GCF_001427285.1). Lineage (GTDB taxonomy): Bacteria > Pseudomonadota > Alphaproteobacteria > Rhizobiales > Rhizobiaceae > Mesorhizobium. The sequence goes on along the minus strand of NZ_LMFV01000019.1, from coordinate 41,410 downwards.
GCAGCTTGTTGCGTGCCGGTCTGGCAAGTGCGCCCTTGCGCATGGCGGCGGCCAACGCAATCTTGATGTTGACCTCGACATCCGAGCAATTGACGCCGCCGGAATTGTCGATGGCATCGGAATTGTTGCGGCCTCCCTTCAGGCCAAATTCGATACGGGCACGTTGGGTAACACCGAGATTGGCGCCTTCGCCGATGACCTTGGCGCGAACGTCCGCAGCGTTGATGCGGATGGCATCGTTGGCTCGATCCCCCGCATCCTGGTTGGTTTCGCCAGACGCTTTCAGATAGGTGCCAATACCGCCGAACCAGAGCAGGTCGACCGGGGCGGCGAGGATCGCACGCATGATCTCGACTGGCGTGGCAACCGTCTTGCCGATACCAATCGCCGCGGCGGCCTCGGCACTCAAGGTCACCGATTTTTGAGCGCGCGAAATGATTGCACCGCCCTTCGACAGCCTGGATTTGTCGTAGTCCTGCCAACTCGAACGCGGCAGGTCGAACAGCCGCTGGCGCTCCACGAACGACGATGCCATATCCGGATCCGGATCGATGAAGATATCGCGGTGGTCGAAAGCGGCAATCAGGCGGGTTTGTTCTGAACGCAACATGCCGTTACCGAACACGTCGCCCGACATATCGCCGACACCGACCGCGGTGAACGGCGCAGTCTGAATGTCGCGGTTCATCTCGCGGAAGTGGCGTTTGACGGCTTCCCATGCGCCCTTGGCGGTTATGCCCATCTTCTTGTGGTCGTATCCGGCAGAACCGCCACTGGCAAAGGCATCATCGAGCCAGAAATTGTGCTTCTCGCTGATGGCGTTGGCGGTATCCGAAAATGTCGCTGTGCCCTTGTCGGCTGCGACAACGAAATAGGGATCGTCGCCGTCATGGCGCACCACGCCATCAGGATGAATGACCTGATCGATGCCGATATTGTCGGTGATCGACAAGAGGCTGGAGACGAAATTAATGTAGGCGGCACGTCCGGCCTCGAAAACGGCGTCACGACTTCCACCTATGGGAAGGCGCTTGGAATAGAACCCGCCCTTGGCGCCAACCGGCACGATGACCGCATTCTTGACCTGCTGTGCCTTGACCAGGCCCAGCACCTCGGTGCGGTAATCCTGTGCCCTGTCGGAAAGGCGCAAGCCGCCGCGCGCAACCGGCCCGAAGCGCAGATGTACGCCCTCGACTTCCGACCCGTAAACGAAAATCTCGCGCCATGGCCGCGGCTCAGGCAGCCCGTCTATGGCCCGCGGCTCAAGCTTGATCGCCAGCGACTGACCACGCTCCTTCTTGCCCCCGGCGAAATGGTTGGTCCGCAAGGACGCCTCGATAAGGTTCAGGTAGCGACGAATGATGGTGTCGTCGTCGATGTTCGGGACGTCTTCCAGCGCGTCCTTGATCTTGGCCTTGAGATGTTTGGCCGCGACTACGCCATCTTCCCGGGAACCCGGCCCCAGACGGGCGACGAACAGGGAATGCAGTCCGCGCGCGATTTCGGGGTATCGGTTCAGAGCGGCGGCGATGAAATCCTGGCTCTGGGGAATTCCGGCCTGTTGCAGGTAGCGGCCATAGGCGCGCAGAACCAGAGTTTCGTTCGACCACAGGCCTGCCGTCTGCGCAAGCCCGTTGTACCCGTCATTGTCGACGTCACCTCGCCATACCGAAAGGAATGCGTCTTCAAACAACGCTCCGCCATGGGAAAGGTCGATCGGCTTGCCGTAAGCGTTTTCCAGTTCCATGTCGTGGAGGAAGACCTTGTCGCCACCGTCCTCGCCGATCTCGAAGGTCCGCTCGCTGATGACGCGGAAGCCGATGTTTTCAAGCACCGGTACGCGCCTGGACAATGCAACGGGACTGCCATGATGGTAGATCTTCAGCGACGCCTGCTCGGGTGTCTGGCTGGGGTCTTTATAGTAGTCGATGGCAATCGGGTTGGACGCGGTGATCGTCGCGATGCGTCCGGCATCCACCAGTGCCGCAGCCGGTGAGAAGCTGTTGCGATAGCTCTCCGGGAAACGGCCCGCAATGCTGGCGAGCGACGCATCAGAGCCCGCGTCAGCCGCCGCTTCACGCAGGGCGTCTTCCCAGGTCCGCACGATCGCGCGAATGGCTTCTTCGATCGTCGATTGCTCGACCTTCGGCGTCTTGCCACCCGAGCGGCCAATGATGAAGTGGACGCGCGCCAGTCCGCCTTCCGGGAAAGCCGGGTAGTAGGCCGACAACCGGCCTTCGAACACTGATTTCAGATAGCTACCGATCTTTTCACGAGCCTCGGAATCGTAGCGGTCGCGCGGCACGAAAACGAGGATGGAGACAAAACGGTCGAACTGGTCGACCCGCACCAGCGCACGCACACGCGGTCGCTCGATCAGCCCGAGGATAGCTTCCGCGTGCTTCCTCAGTGTCGGCACCGGGACTTGAAAAAGCTCATCACGCGGGTAGCTCTCGAGCACATTTATGAGCGCCTTGCCGGAATGGTCGCTTGGGTTGAAGCCCGATTTGGCGATGACCGTTTCCACCTTGGAACGCAGATAGGGAATCTTCATCACCGAGCGCGTGTAGGCAGTCGACGTGAACAGGCCGACGATGCGCAATTCACCCGCAAGCGCACCCTTGGACGTGTAGGTTTTGATGCCGACGTAGTCGAGGTAGATGCGCCGGTGCACGGTCGACTTGGCGTTTGCCTTGGTGACGATCAGCGGTTCCGGCCCATGCAGGAAGGCGCGAATTTCCGGCGTTGTGGTCACGGCTTCGGTGCCGCGCCGCAGCACAAGGACGTTTGGATCGGTCAGGATGCCGAGACCGGCCTTATTGGCGAGTTCCAGCGTACCGCTCTTTTCGCCGCCACTGTATTTGTATTCACGCATGCCGAGGAAGGTGAAATTGTCATCGCGCAACCATTCGAGAAAGGCGATCGCTTCAGCCACATGGGCCTTGTCGAGCGGCACCGGCGCATAGCGGAATTCCGAGATTGCCTGGTCGAGACGCGCCAGCATCGGCTTCCAGTCCGCCACCGCCGAACGCACTTGGGCAAGCGTCTTTTCCAGTCGCTCGGCCAGGCCTTTCGCCTGATCCTCGGACAGGCGCCCGACATGGACATGGACGACGCTCAATCGGTCGAGAGCGGGTTCTCCCTTTGCCGAACTCGCATCACCGGTGATTTCCACGACACCGGCCTTGCCATGCTTCACGCTGATGACGGGGTGGGTAACCAGGAGCGGCTCGCCCGCACTTTCGGTGATCTCACCGATAATGGAATCGAACAGGAAAGGCATGTTGTCGTTGACGACGGTAATCACCGTCACCGGCTTGCCTTCACGCGAAACGCCGCCCTCGGTTTCGACGGAAACGACGCTCTCGCCCTTCTTGTGTCGAAGCACCGCGCGCTCGGCCAGCACCGCGGCGCGGTCGAGGTCCGCCGCGTCGTAGACTGCCAGATCTTCTTCAGGAGTCCTCGCAAGAAGGTGGTCCGCCAACTTGCCCCTTTTTTCCGAAATCTTCGCCCCATCGCCCTTTCCTGGTTTCGAATTTGCCCTGGAAGCAGGTTTTAGACTGGCCATGATGCGAATTTTCCCTCCGCCGACTGCAATTTCGACTATCGTAGCAGATGGGCAGGTTTTGGCGACAAAGGTTTGACTACGCCTTAAGAAAATAAACTCGATGCATGATTGCCGCCAAAAAGCTGAGTGGAGAAGAACGTCCCATGTCCGAAAAAATCACTGCCCTTGACCTTCCCGCACCAGAGTTGAGCGATGCGACCAAGGCCTACTTCGCCAAGTGCGAGGAAAAGCTCGGGTTGGTTCCGAACGTGCTTTTGTCTTATGCCTTCGACGAGAAGAAGCTGCGGGCTTTCACCGATACCTATAACGATCTGATGCTGGGTGAATCGGGCCTCTCCAAGCTGGAACGCGAGATGATCGCGGTGGCCGTGTCCTCGATCAATCACTGCTTCTATTGCCTCACGGCCCATGGCGCGGCGGTACGCCAGCTTTCCGGTGACCCTGTGCTGGGCGAACTGATGGTGATGAATTTCCGTGCCGCCGACCTCTCGCCTCGCCAGCGCGCGATGCTGGAGTTCGCGGTGAAGCTGACGGAAGAGCCGGCCAAGATCGTGGAGGAGGACCGGCGGGCCTTGCGCGATGCCGGTTTCAGCGACCGCGACATCTGGGACATCGCTTCGACCGCCGCATTCTTCAACATGTCGAACCGCCTGGCTGCCGCCATCGACATGCGCCCCAACGCCGAATACCACAAGATGGCCCGGTGACGGCCGACTTCACATTATATTAGCGGCAGCGCATTTCCGTTGCGCACCTTGCTGTTTGGTCCGATGATCGGCGCGCGGCCGGGCCGCATGCCGGTTCGAGGCCGCTGATCAGCAAGGAGGAGAACATGGCGAAGTTTCTCTACGTCTATCATGGCTCGGGCAAGATTCCGGCGACGGAAGCCGAACGCAAGGAAATAATGGATGCCTGGAACGGCTGGTTCGGCAAGCTGGGCAAGTCGGTTGTCGATGGCGGGAACCCGGTCGGCATGTCGAAGACGGTGTTGCCCGGCGGCCGCATCGAGAACAATGGCGGCACCAATCCCACCGGAGGCTATTCCATCATCGAGGCCGCTGACATCGACCAGGCTGCAGAAAAAGCGAAGGGCTGCCCGATCCTCAATGCACCGAATTGCAGCGTCGAGATCGCGCCCATCATCCAGATGATGTGACGGGGGAAATCCCGTACCGGCAAGTCAGCATCATGACCGCGCTGCGATTGCCGCCGCAGCGCCGGCCATGGTGGCGGCGCTGACGCGGTTGGCGATCTTCATCGCCCGTTTGCTCTTCAACAGCTTGCGCGCCTGCGCCGCCGCCACCACCCAGGCAAGGTCGATGGCCACCAGCACAACCGCCATGGTCAGCGTCAGTTCCAGCCAACCTATGACGGTGACCGAAGCGAGGTCGATGATGGTCGGTAGAAGCGCCAGATAGAACATCATGATCTTGGGGTTGCCGAGCGTAACGGCCATGCCGGCAAGGAAAAGCCTCAACGGAGAGTCTTCCTTCGGCAACTCGCCCGCCTTCGCCTCGACAGGGGCCGTCCACATCTTCCAGGCAAGATAGGCGAGGTAGGCGACGCCTGCCCATTTCACCGCAACGAAGGCGGCGTGGAAAGTCTGCGCCACAACGGCCAGACCAAAAACGGCGAAGGACAGCCAGATGCCCTCGCCGATCCACATGGCGAGCAGGAATGGAAAAACGTCGCGAAACCCCTTCGAGATGACGCGTGCCACCAGCGCCGCGATGGAGGGTCCGGGCGAGCCGGCGGCGACGAACAGTGAGGCGGCAAAGATAAGGAGAGAGGTGAAGGTCACGACAATTATCCTTCCCGATGGAGATTTCGCTTATACCGCAGCGACTTCGATTGGTTCGGCTAGCTTGGGCTTCGCCCGGGAGGCAAGCAGGCAGCCGATAATGATAAGGAAGGCCCCCGCCAAAGTCGACCAGCCAACTGCCTCGTCGAAAAACACCCAACCCAGGATAATGGCCCACACAAAAGCCGAATACTCGGTGGGAATAAGGTATTGCGCTTCCGCACGCGCATAGGACCAGCTCATCAGGAAGTGGCCACCCAGCGCAAGCATCGTCACCCCGGCAAGCGGCAGCCACTGGTCCTGCGGAAGGGACATTCCGAGCCACGGAGCAGCAAGGCCAAGCGTAATGCCAACGACCAGATTTTGAAAGAACACGATTTCAAGCGGCTTTGCCATCAGTGCCTGCCGGCGCGCCAGGATGAGGTTGTAGGCATAGAGGATTGCCGAGCCGATGACCGCTGCCATGCCAAGGACGACATCGGGCGCATAGCCGGTGTGGTTGAACTTGCCGATCATGATGACCAGCACCCCGACCATGCCCACGATGGACGCCGACACGGCAGAGCGGCCGATTTTCTCCCCAAGCAGCACGGCGGCCAGGAATAGCGCCACCAACGGGGCGATAAATGAGAGCGCAATCGTTTCGGCCAGGGGCAAACGGCCCAGACCCCAGAAGAAGCTCAAGGCGACGAAGGCGACGACGACGCCTCGCAAGGCATGCAGCCTCAGAACCTTGGCGCTGGGCCATGAGGCCGATGTGGTTGCCCAGATGGCGCCAGCCGTGGTTGTTGCAAAGAGCGAACGCCACAACAAGGTGTTGTAGGCGCCTATCACCAGGACGAGCCCCTTCACTGCGGCATCCATTGCCGAAAGCAGCAGGATGCCCATCGAGCAGACGAGGACGGCCAGCAAAGTCGATGTTGTTGTCTGGGTGGGTGTCACGGTCCGATCCAACTGCATGAAAGCGGTTAGATCGGATCGCACGCTAAGCCAAGAGCGCAGCCAGCCCTATTTCGACGGTCCAGCCTATGCCGCGCCGGCGACCTTGGACTTCTCGAAGCGCTTGCGCTCGTTCGGGTCGAGATAGAGCTTGCGCAACCGGATCGTCTTCGGCGTGACCTCGACCAGTTCGTCGTCCTGGATCCAGGCCAAGGCGCGCTCCAGCGTCATGCGGATCGGCGGGGTCAGCTTGACGGCCTCGTCCTTGCCGGCGGCGCGGATGTTGGTCAGCTTCTTGCCCTTCAGCACGTTCACTTCCAGATCGTTGTCCCTGGAATGGATGCCGATGATCATGCCCTGGTAGACCTTGACGCCGGCGTCGATGACCATCGGGCCGCGATCCTCGAGATTGAACAGCGCATAGGCAACCGCCTCGCCCTGGTCGTTGGAGATCAGGACACCGTTGACGCGACCGGGCAACTCGCCCTTGTAGGGCTGGTAGGAATGGAACAGCCGGTTCATGACGGCGGTGCCGCGCGTATCGGTCAACAGTTCCGACTGGTAGCCGATCAGGCCGCGCGTCGGTGCATGGAAGACGAGGCGCTGACGGTCGCCGCCCGAGGGGCGCAGCTCGACCATGTCGGCCTTGCGCTCGCTCATCTTCTGCACAACCACGCCGGCATGTTCCTCATCGACGTCGATGACGACTTCCTCGATCGGCTCAAGCAACTGGCCACCATCGTCGTTCTTCATCACCACGCGCGGACGCGACACGGCAAGCTCGAAGCCTTCGCGCCGCATGGTCTCGATGAGAACGGCAAGCTGCAACTCGCCGCGGCCCGAAACGTAGAAACTGTCCTTGTCGGCGGATTCCTCGATCTTCAGCGCGACGTTGCCCTCGGCTTCCTTGAGCAACCGATCACGGATGACGCGGCTCGTCACCTTGTCACCCTCGGTGCCGGCAAGCGGGGAATCGTTGACGATGAAGCTCATGGTCACGGTCGGCGGATCGATCGGCTGCGCATGGAGCGGCTCGGTCACGGACGGATCGCAGAAGGTGTCGGCGACCGTGCCCTTCGACAGGCCCGCGATCGCCACGATGTCGCCTGCCTGCGCTTCGTCGATCGGCTGGCGCTCAAGGCCACGGAAGGCGAGGATCTTGGAGACGCGGCCGTTTTCCAGAAGCGAGCCGTCGTGGTGCAGCACCTTGACCGCCTGGTTTGCCTTCAGCGAACCGGACGCGATGCGGCCGGTGATGATGCGGCCGAGGAACGGGTTGGCCTCGAGGATGGTGCCGATCATGCGGAAAGGGCCCGGCTCGACGGTCGGCGCCGGCACATGCTTCAAGACGAGATCGAACAACGGAGCAAGGCCCTGGTCCTTCGGCCCTTCCGGATTTTCCGAAACCCAGCCATCGCGGCCCGAACCGTAGAGGATCGGGAAGTCGAGCTGCTCATCGGTAGCGTCGAGCGCAGCAAACAGGTCGAACACTTCGTTGACGACCTCGACGTGACGGGCGTCCGGACGGTCGATCTTGTTGATGACGACGATCGGCCTGAGGCCAACCTTGAGCGCCTTGCCGACGACGAACTTGGTCTGCGGCATCGGGCCTTCGGCGGCGTCGACCAAAACGATGGCCGAATCGACCATCGACAGGATGCGTTCCACCTCGCCGCCGAAATCGGCGTGGCCGGGCGTATCGACGATGTTGATGCGGGTATCCTTCCACTCGACCGAGGTCGCCTTGGCGAGGATGGTGATGCCGCGTTCCTTTTCGATGTCGTTGGAATCCATGGCGCGCTCGGCAACGCGCTGGTTTTCGCGGAACGAGCCGGACTGGCGCAGAAGCTGGTCGACAAGCGTGGTCTTGCCATGATCGACATGCGCGATGATCGCGATGTTACGGAGGTTCATACGTGTCTCTCTGGGATGCTGACGGCGGCGACAAGGGAGCAAGCCGCGCGCGCCATCATTTTCGGTTGCGCGGCTCATACAGCTTTTTTCGCAATCGCGAAAGGGGAGCGCAGGCAAAAGACTTCCGGTCACCGATTGTTAAGAGCTTGTCGGATAGGTTTCGTTAACCAATGCGGAACCATCCGCGCTACTGACGATTGATTGTCGATGACAAAGACCTTGCTGCCCCGATCCGGTTTTTCCCTTGCGGCCATCGCGATCACCGCGATTTTTGCAGCGGGCGCGGCGCATTCCATGGTGAGCGCCAGCGCTCCCTTGTCGGAAAAGGTGCTTGCCGCGACCGAAGCGGAACAGCTGTTTGCCGATGCGCCAGACGGCGTCGATCCCATGGTGACCGGCCCGGTCAGCGTAAGCTTCAAGAAGAAGCAGCACGCCGCCGGTTGCGCCGAAGCCAAATGGCCGGAAATCCCGGTCGCCTGCTATCCGCAGTAATTTTCCAGCGCCTGTTCGCCACTAGGCTGCCTCGTTCCCTTCGTCATCCTCGGGCAAGCCTGTGCGTAGCGAAAGGCGCGACCCGATGATCCATGCCGTGAGGGTCACTGTGGAAGGGGCGGCTCAGAATGGGGAGCCTTCATTTGTACCCTTTCCACGCTGCCGCGCTGTAACGGCATGGATCCTAGGGTCTGCGCAACGGCCTTCGGCCTGCTCCGCCCTGGGATGACGAAGAGATGGATATGTTTCATCATTGCCACGCCCGCTTTCGCGTCTGGGATTTTTCTGCCCCGCCTTTAAGCTCTCTCGCTAACGCTCGTCGCTGGCGGGGACCCCGAGGAATGGCCAGACGGCTGACGGAGGTCGTACTTTACCGTTGCCACGCCCGCTTTCGCGTCTGGCCATTGTCAAAGAACTGACCTCGATTGAGGTCGGGAGGACGGGCGGCCGTTCGGTCGCTCGTTTAGGTAAGTAGTGCGGCCTTGCGGCCGCCCGTCCGGTGGTCTTGCCTTACCGGGGGCAGCAATGACGCTGAAAGCCCCGATCAAGGCCCGGACTTGGGGGCTCATTGGGGGCTCATCACCCAGCCGCACACCGTTATGCGACCAATCCGGCACCGACGCCCTTCCCTGATACCCGGTGCGCACCAGGTCTCCCGCAAGGGCGATGGCAGCGAGTATGAGGGAGGCGGAGACGGCGGGGATAAGTGGAGTGGGAATTTTTGTGGGAAGGCGTGATTTCTCCACTACGCGATCAGAAGCCTCACAAGAACAACACCCCCCTCTGGCCTGCCGGCCATCTCCCCCTCAAGGGGGGAGATCGGCAGCTTCAAGCTTACAGCCNCTACGCGATCAGAAGCCTCACAAGAACAACACCCCCCTCTGGCCTGCCGGCCATCTCCCCCTCAAGGGGGGAGATCGGCAGCTTCAAGCTTACAGCCGCCTCTGTGACCTCAGTACCGGATGAAAGCATGGCAATCGAGTGATCTCCCCCCTTGAGGGGGAGATGGCCGGCAGGCCAGAGGGGGGTGGCAGGGACAGATCGCTCACCGCACCCCGCACCTGCGGCGCGACCCTCCCATCAAGGGGAGGGTTAAGCGTCAGCGTCTGCGCTCAAACACCCCTCATCCGGCCTTCAGCGCTACCCGCCCTACTTGGCTTCCGTATCCAGCCAGATGGTGATGGGACCGTCATTGATGAGCGCGACTTTCATGTCGGCGCCGAAAATTCCGTTGGCGACCGTCACGCCATGTCCGGCAATTTGTGCGGAGAAATGCTCGTAGAGGCGCTTGCCCTCGTCGGGCGCGGCAGCAGTGGAAAAGCCCGGTCGATTGCCTTTCGTTTCGGCGGCCAGCGTGAACTGGCTGACGACAAGCGCCGCGCCGCCGACATCGAGCAGCGAGCGGTTCATGCGGCCTTGCTCGTCCCTGAAGATACGCAGGTTGACCGCCTTGCGCGCCAGCCATTCCGACTGCTTTTCGCTGTCGCCCTGCATGGCGCAGACGAGGATGAGCAGGCCGTGCCCGACCTCGCCGGTGACCTTGCCGTCAATCGTGACGCTGGCCTCGGAAACCCTTTGTATCAATGCGCGCACGGCCGCCCCCGTTCTTACCAAGACTGCGGAGCAACCGGGCGCCCGACTTTAATGTGGGCACCCCGGCCATCCGTTGCCGCAGCTTCTACGCAGGCTGCAGCTCGGGGTCAAACGACGGTTTGCTGGTGTTGATGAGCAGCGAGATGCAGGCGGCGACGATGCCGGTCATGCCGGCGATGAGGAAGGCCAGAACGTAGTCGCCCTGCATTTCGTGCATGATGCCGCCGAAATAGGCTGCGCTTGCAGCGCCGAGCTGATGGCCCGCCAGAATCCAGCCGAACACCAGCGGGCCATGACCATCGCCGAAGGCTTCGTTGGAAAGGCGCAGCGTCGGCGGCACGGTGGCGATCCAGTCCAGACCGTAAAGCACGGAAAAGATGATGAGGCTGGTGGCGGAGAAGCCGGAGTAAGGCAGGTACATCAGCGACAGGCCGCGAATGGTATAGTAGACGCCGAGCAGCTTGCGCGGGTCGAAACGGTCGGTAAGCCAGCCCGACAGGGTGGTTCCGATGAGGTCGAACACGCCCATCAACGCCAGCAGGCCCGCCGCCCGGATTTCAGTGATGCCCATGTCGCCGCAAAAGGCGATCAGATGCGTGCCGACAAGACCGTTGGTAGTGAAGCCGCAGATGAAGAAGGTGGCGAACAGGTACCAGAAGGTGCGGGTATGGGCCGCGCGCCACAACGTGTTGAGCGTATGGCTGATGAAATTGCCTTGCGCCGCCGGCGAACGCGGCGGCACGTCATCGGGATCGCCGCCAAAGCGCACCATGCCGATGGAGGCAGGCCGTTCCGGCACGAGGAAATAAACCAGCGGCAACAGAAGCGCGCTGGCAAGCGACACGGTGAGAACCACCCATTGCCAGCCGCCCCATTGGGCAAGGGCGGCGAGGATAGGCAGGAAGATCAAAAGGCCGGTGGCGCTGGAAGCCGACATCAGGCCCATGACAAGACCGCGATTTGTCTTGAACCAGCGATTGACGATGGTCGCACCCAAGACCATGGCAACGGCTCCGGAGCCGATGCCCGACATCACGCCCCAGGTGACCACCATCTGCCAAGGCTCGGTCATGAAATAGCTGAGCGCTGTGGAGCCGGACATCAGGAGAAGCGCAGCCAGCAACGTGCGGCGCAGCCCGAAGCGTTCCATCAGCGCCGCCGCGAAAGGCCCCGCCAGGCCGTACAGGAAAATGCCGATGGCCGCGGCAAACGACACCGCGTCGCGGCCCCAGCCGAGGCTGTGTTCGAGCGGCAGCATCATCACCGCGGGCGAGGAACGCAGGCCGGCGGCGATGAGCAGGCAGACGAAGATGACGGCAACGACCACGAAGGCGTAGCGCTGGCCAAACGGGCGTGACTGGGCTATCATGTTACTGACCGGTACGTTGCGTTGTGGGTTTCGTATACGTACCGATCGGTAACATTGTCAAGTGAAGTCCTCTGATGCCAGTCACCAACAAAATTGATCCAGCCGCCGGAACCGGCCACGAACCGCGCGCGGCGGAAAAGATCCTGAAGGTTGCGCGCGACCTGTTCTATCGTCAAGGGATACGGGCGATCGGCGTCGACGAGATCGTCAGGACGGCCGGCGTCACCAAGCCGAGCCTTTACCGGTCGTTTCCGTCGAAGGACGAATTGGCGGCCTCCTATCTCAGGCGCTACGACGGCGAATTCTGGGCACGGTTTGAAGAGTCCGTGACCGCGCATCCGGGCGACCCGCGCGCGCAGATCGTGGCGTTCCTGGCCGGTGTCGGAAAGCGCACGCAAAGGCCGGGTTATCGCGGCTGCGGCATGACCAATGCGGTGGTGGAATATCCCGAGCGCGACCATCCGGCCCGTCTCGTCAGCGAGGAAAACAAGCGCGAGCTGCGCCGGCGGCTGCGCGCCATGGCAAAGGCGATGGGCGCGGGCGAACCCGACACGCTGGGCGACGGGCTGCTGCTCCTGATCGAAGGGGCCTATATTTCGGGGCAACTGTTCGGCGCCGGCGGCCCGGCCCGCTCGGTGGCCAGGAACGCCGAACTGCTGATCGACGCCAGCCTGGCTACACCAGGCCGCGCTTGACCATCATTGCATCCGCCGTCGGCATCTTGCCGCGGAAGGCGGTGTAGAGCTGTTCCGGGTCCTTCGAGCCGCCGGCCGAATAGATGTTTTTCCTCAGCCGCTCGGCAAGCTCCGGATTGAAGGGATCGCCGGTTTCCTCAAAGGCGGAGAAGGCGTCGGCGTCAAGCACTTCCGACCACATGTAGGAATAATAGCCGGCTGAATATCCGTCGCCCGAAAACACGTGCCCGAAATGCGGCGTGCGGTGGCGCATGGCGATGGTGTCGGGCATGGCGAGCTTTTCAAGCGTTTCGGCTTCGAAACGAAGCGGCTCTTCCGGGGCATCCGGGCGCGCGTGATAGGCCATGTCGATGAGCGCCGAAGCGGTGAACTCGACGGTGGCGAAGCCTGCGCCGAAGGTGCGTGCCGCCAGCATCTTGTCGAGCAGCGCCTTCGGCATCGGCTTGCCGGTCTGGTGATGGAGCGCGTGCTTTTCCAGGACCTGCGGCACGGTCAGCCAATGCTCGTAAAGCTGCGAGGGCAGTTCGACGAAATCGCGGCTGACCGAGGTGCCGGATACGCTCGGCCACGTCACGTCGGTCAGCATGCCGTGCAGCGCATGGCCGAATTCGTGGAACAGGGTTTTCGCTTCATCGACCGATAGAAGCGCCGGCTCGCCTGCCGGCGGCTTGGCGAAGTTCATGATGTTGTAGATGACGGGCGAAGCCCCCTCGCCCAGCCTGTAGCCGGACTGCAGCGAACTCATCCACGCACCGGAGCGCTTCGAGGGCCGGGCGAAATAGTCGGCGAGGAAAAGGCCGCGCTCGGAGCCGTCGGCGTTCTTCACCACGAAGACGCGCGCGTCCGGGTGCCAGGCGGCGATGCCCGACTTCTCCTCGAAGCGGATGCCGAACAGGCGGGTCGCGACGTCGAAGCAGGCGGCGATGATGCGGTCGAGTTGCAGATAGGGCTTCAGCTCCGCCTCGTCGAAGGCGAATTTCTCGGCGCGGAGCTTTTCCTGGTAGAAGCGCCAGTCCCAGGCGGCGAATTTCCCGTTGCTGCCGGCCTCGTTGGCGAGCCGCTCCAGTTCCTTCTGGTCGCTGGCTGCCTTTTCCAGCGCCTTTTGCCAGACCGGATCGAGCAGGCCGTGCACCGCCTTCGGCGTCTTGGCCATGGTATCGTCGAGCTTGAGCGCGGCGTAGGAGGCGTAGCCGAGCAGCTTCGCCTTTTCGGCGCGCAGCTTCAGCATGTCGCGCACCACGGCGGTGTTGTCGCTGGCGCCGCCGTTCTGGCCACGCATGGTGAACGCCCGCCAGGCCGCTTCGCGCAGGTCGCGGCGCTCGGAAAAGGTCGTGAACGGCTCGTAGATCGAGCGCGACAGGGTGACCGCATAGCGGCCCTTCTGGCCGCGCGTCTCGGCGGCTACCGCCATAGCGCTCTTGGCGAAATCGGGCAGGCCGGCAAGATCGGCTTGATCGAGGAACAGCGCCCAGTCGCGTTCGTCGGCGAGCACGTTCTGGCCGAAACTGGTGCCGAGCGAGGAAAGCTGTTCGTTAATAGTGGCGAGCCGCTTTTTGCCGCCGGCATCAAGCTTCGCGCCGGAACGGACGAAACCCTTCCATGTCTTTTCGAGCACGCGCAACGTCTCGGCATCGAGGCTGAGCGAAGCGCGCTTCTGGTAGAGCGCATCGATGCGGGCAAACAGCTTCTCGTTCATCGAGATGGCGGAGAAATGCCGCGACATCTTTGGCGAGATTTCGCGCTCGAGCGCCTGGATGGTGTCGTTGGTATTGGCGCCGGCCTTGCACCAGAAGATCGAGGAGACACGGTCGAGCGCCTGGCCGGACAGTTCAAGCGCGGCGAGCGTGTTATCGACGGTGGGCTCGGCGGAATTGCCGGCGATCGCGTCGATTTCGGCCTGATGGGCCTCAAGGGCAGCGTCGAAGACCGGGCCGAAATCGCCGTCGCCTATACGGGTAAAGTCGGGCAGGTCGAGCGGTCCCTGCCAAGCCGTCAATGCATGCGAGGCGAGGTCGATGGTCTTTGCGGGCATGGGATTTCTTTCGCTGTTGACGCTGCTTCGCCCGATGTAGGCGTGCAGGTCAGCATTCGCAACCGCTTCAGTAGGCGTCGCAGGTTTCCGCCATCGCCGCCTGCGAGGTCGCGGTGAGGTGTTCGCCGGAAAGGGCGAAGGTTTCCTGCATCAGCATGTCGTTGGCAGGGAAATCGTAGCAGGCGATGACGGTGACGACGCCTGCTTCGCTCTTGGCGATGCGGTGCCTGATCTTGCCGCCGGCGACCGCGCTCTCCCACTCGTCCATGGATGAGATGAATTCCTGCTTGGTCTGGACGACGCCAAGATCGGTCAGGTTGATGCGGGCATCATCCGCCAGCAATTCGCCGAGGGCTGCGCGGTCTGTCTTGAGCAAGGCCGAGTACCAGCGGTCGATGACCGCTTCGTCATCGGCTTGCGCGGCGACGGCTGACAGGAGCAGAAGCAGTGCTGCCAGTCCGTTTCTCATGCATCGGATTGCCATAGAGAGATCCCTCGAGGCAAATAGCGGGCGTATGGATGGAAACGCGCCGCCGTCAGCCGAGTTCCGGGCGTTCGAAGTCGCCGCTGTCCTTGTTCATCGCCCACAGCTCGCCGGTCGAGATGTCGAACCATGCGCCGTAGAGATTGAGGCTGCCCTTGGCCTCGAGCGCGGCGATATAGGGGAAGGTGCGCAAATTGTTCAGCGAATAGCGGATCGAGATGCGCTCTAGCGCCGTCTGGCGTTCGCCGGGCGTCATCAGTGTTGAGGAGGTCACGGCATCGGCGGCGGGATAGATGAGGCTCATCCACTTGCCGATGAAGTCGCCCTTGGAGGGCGGCGTCTTGCCGTGGGCCAGAGCGGCCTTGATGCCGCCGCAGCGGCCATGGCCCATGACCACGATGTTTTTCACCTTCAGGCTCTGCACGGCAAATTCGAGGGCTGCCGAAGTGGAGTGGTATTCGCCATCCGGCTCGTAGGGCGGAATGAGGTTGGCGACGTTGCGCAGCACGAACAGTTCACCGGGACCGACATCGAAGATGGTTTCAGGAGACGAGCGGGAATCGCAGCAGGCGATGATCATGGTCTCGGGCGCCTGGCCCTCGCGCGCCAGCGAAACGTATCGTCCGCTTTCAGCCGAATAACGGCCGTTCATGAAGTTGCGGTGTCCGGTGAGGAGGTGTTCGGGAAGATGTGGCATGGTGGGGAATGAGGCCTTTCCGCTGTGGATGGCAATAGCTTGGTCAAGCTGGGAGTGGGTCTAACGGCAAAAGGGCCTGCCGATCAATAAAGAATCGCACCACGAGGCAATACTATCGTCGCAGCCGCCGCGCACAGAGGTCACGACCAGATCGCGGTCGGTATTCCGTGGCGGTCAAGCAAGGGCGGATCGGGCAACGGCCGCGCCTCGCCACGCACGATGCGCGCCGCGACCAGCATCATCACGGCCGCATCGAGAAAATCGTCAGCTGCCGCGCCGCGAGGCGGACGCTGGTCGAGGAAGTCCGCCTCATGACCGCACCTGCACAAGAGAGCCTTGCGCTCCGCCATACCGGCCGGATTGACCATACCTTTGATTTTCTTGGGTAAACTCATCGGCTCGCCATCATTGAGCCGGCAAAATGCGACTTCCGGATGGGACTCGCAGATACGCGAGCGCAACTGCGGCTGCGCGATCAGCAACGCGTCGATTTCACGGATCTTGGGAAAGATGCCAAACGCCTGGATGGATATGCCGCGTGGCGGGTTGGAGGTTCGGCGCGCAACTTCACTGGCCCGCCGATGCGCCGCGTACCATTCATCCGGGGTGGTGAAAGGTGCCGTCTCGGCGTGGACGGCACTTCGGGACGGGATCGAAAAGACACTGGATTGGCGCTGCTTCAACAGCGGTCTTGCCATGCCTTCCGGGCCGCGCGCTCCCCTGTGGGTGACATCCGGCAGGCCAATCGGCATGTCCACGGCGACAATCGCATCCGAAGGCAGGTCGGCTACCAGCGCTGCGAATGCCGTGTAAATCCGGACGGCCGGCGTCTGCCCCGGATCGGCGCGAACCGCAATCCAGCCGCCCTTGCAGCCATCGACACCGGCTATGGATACCGGCAGATCGGAAATCACGCCTTGCGTGTCCGCGACGGGTGCAACAGCGTGCGCATCTGCACCATCGCCATAGGATGCGACAGGCTCTGCGCATCGAGGTGCAGCTGCAATTCGTCGCTGCCACGCTTGGCCGCGCGGGCAACGGCCTCATAGACGGTGGCGGTTGCCGACTGCAGGGCTTTCTCAGGCGAATGGCCGGCAAGGAGCCGGGCGAGAAAGGTGGCACAGGTCAGGTCACCGGTCCCCTTCGGCGGCTTTTGCACGATGCGGTGCTCGGCGAGCAAGACCTGTTTTTGATCGACCAGCAGATTGCCGATGCCATCGGCGATCATCGAGGGCGCGGATGTCACCAGCATCGTCGGAGGGGCGGCAGCTACGGCTGCCTCGGTGGTCGATTTGAGGTCGGCCAGCGGCGCGCCCGTCATCCATTCAAGCTCAAAGCGGTTGGGCGTGGCGATGTCGGCCAACGGCATCAGCCTGTCGCGCACGGCAGCCGCGGTTTTTTCCTGCACATAAAGCCCTTCGGCATAGTCACCCAGCACCGGATCGCAGACATAAAGAGCACCCGGATTGCGCAGCTTGAGCGCCTTGACCAGCGAGGCCACCGCATCGGCCTGTTCAGGGCTGCCGAAATATCCCGACAGCACCGCGCCCACTTCATCAAGCCAGGGCGCCTGTTCGAGGTCGGATAGCAAGGCGCTGAACTGGTCGGCGGGCGGGACGATCCTTGTGGAGCGGCCATGCCCGGGATGCCAGCCAAGCACGATGGTGGGCACGGCCCAGACTGGAAAACCAAGCGTTTCCAGCGCGAAGATTTCAGGACGGCCGCCGACGGAGCCGCGCACGACATGGCTGGAAATGACGATGACGGCCGGACGAACGGCCGAGGTTTCAGATGTCATGGAAAAAGCTACCCGCCCCGGACAATGAAGATCACGAACCAGACCACCAATGCGACGGCAATAACAGGTCCAAGCACCCGCCCAATGCGTGTGCCAATATATTCGATGCGATCCGACCGGTCGGCGTCGGCGGCATTCATGTGGTCTTGCGTGCGCTTCGCCATCCGGTTGACGAAGGACGTGCCGGACACTTCCGTTTCGCTGGCGATACCTTTCAGGATGCGCCGCGCCTCGCGTTCGCGCTCGCTCTCTCGTCCGCCCGGATTTTGGTTCTCAGCCATGACCTTCCCTGCTTCAGGACCACCTTAGAGCTTTTCACATTCGCTCGGAAAGCGCGAAGGTCGTTTTCTTGGCCCCGCTTTATGGTAATGCTTCGCCACCATCCACATCAGGGATTTGACTCCATGCTTGCCCAGCGTCTTGCTCGCCTCCCTCGCAACCTGCCGGCCTTTCTCATGCTGGCCTTCGTGCTGCCGCTTCTGGCCGGCTGCGGCTACAACACCATTCCAACGGCGGAAGAAAACGCCAAGGCGGCGTGGAGCGAGGTGCTCAACCAGTACCAGCGCCGCGCCGACCTGATCCCCAACCTGGTCGAGACCGTGAAGGGGTATGCAAGCCACGAGAAGGACGTTCTGGAAGGCGTGGTCGAGGCGCGCGCCAAGGCGACGCAAGTGACCGTCACGCCTGAAACGCTGTCAGATCCCAACGCCTTCAAGGCCTTCCAGGAAAACCAGTCCGGCCTGACCAGCGCCCTTTCAAGGCTGCTGGCGGTGGTGGAGAACTATCCCGACCTGAAGGCCAACCAGAACTTCCTTGCCTTGCAGGCCCAGCTTGAAGGCACCGAAAACCGCATTGCGGTTGCCCGGCGCGACTACATCCAGGCTGTGAAGGACTACAATCTGACGCTGCGCACCTTCCCGTCCGTGCTGTGGGCGACCTTCTGGTTCCGCTCGAACCAGCCGTTCCAGAACTTCACCGTGGCAGAAGACAAGCTGGAAGCACCCAAGGTGAACTTCGGCACCGGGCAAGGCGGCTGACGATCGCATCGAAGCTTACCCTTGCGCTTTAATCACCCCCCTCTGGCCTGCTCGCCATCTCCCCCTCGAAGGGGGGAGATCGGCAGTATTAAGGCTGCAATTCGCACTGCAACACCGGTCAATGGACTGGGCGGAGCAACAGTCCAATCTCCCCCCTTGAGGGGGAGATGGCCGGCAGGCCAGAGGGGGGTGCGAGGGATCGCAGGGGCCTTTGCAATTCTGCTTCTAAGTTTCTTCCTCACCCTCGCCGCCTTCGCCGCCAGCCTGCCGGCGCTGACCGGCCGCGTGGTCGACAACGCCGGCATGATCGATGTGGCAAGCGAAGTGCTGTTGACGCAAAAGCTGGCCGATTTCGAGAACAAGGGCAGCGACCAGATCGTGGTGGCGACAGTTCCCAACCTGGATGGCGAAGCGATCGAGCCTTACGCCAATCGGCTGTTCCGCGCATGGGGACTGGGACAGGGCGGCGAGAACAACGGCGTGCTCCTGCTGGTGGCGCGCGACGACCGCAAGATGCGCATCGAGGTGGGCTACGGCCTTGAAGGCACGCTGACCGACCTGCATTCCAAGCTGATCATCGAAAACGACATGGTGCCGGCTTTCCGCGCCGGCGATTTTTCCGGCGGCATCGAAAAGGCCGTCGATGACATCATCATGGTGCTGGAAGGCAATCCGGAGGAACTGGAGGCGCGCGGCGCGCGAAACCAGGACACGTCGATGAACATCGACGACTGGATCCCGATCATCTTCATAACCATCTGGGCGATCCTGTTCTTCGGCGGCTTCGCCATGGCCATCCTGCCTCCGATCTTCGGCCAGAAGATCGGCCCGCGGCGCTATCGCTGGCTGGGCATGACCTTCGACATGAGCAACCGCGGCTCGTCGGGCGGCTCTTCCGGCGGCGGCTGGTCGTCGGGTGGCGGCGGCTGGTCATCCGGCGGCGGCGGCGGCGGTTTCTCGGGCGGCGGCGGTTCTTCCGGCGGCGGCGGCGCATCGGGGGGATGGTGAGGATGGCGACACGTTCGATCAGCAAGGCAGATCATGAGCGCGTGGCGGCGGCCATACGCACCGCCGAAGCCACGACCGACGGCGAGATCTATTGCGTCGTCGCCCATCGCAGCGATGGCTATTTCTTCCCTTCCGCCTTCATGGCGTTGCTTGGAATCCTGCTTGCCGGGCTCATCCTTGCCTATGCGGCCGAATATTGGTGGCTGTCGATCCGCCTGCCGCATTTCGTGTTGGCCCAGTGCCTGGCGGCAATCTGTGCGCTCGCGCTTTTGTGGCTGGCGCCTGCGCTGCGCATCCATCTGGTGCCGTGGCAGATGCGCCACCGCGCAGCGCACGACAATGCGGTGCGCCAGTTCCTCGCCCGCAACATCCACCTGACGGCCGCACGCACCGGCGTGCTGATTTTCGTCTCGCTGGCCGAGCACTATGCCGAGGTCATCGCCGACAGCGGCATCAACAGCCGCGTCGAACAGCGCGTATGGGACGATGTGGTGCGCGAACTGACCACGGCGGCACGCGACGACCGTCTCGCCGACGGCTTCATCAAGGCGATCGAGGCGGTCGGTGCGGTGCTGTCGGAGCACTTCCCGGTGTCGCCCGGCGACGCCAACGAACTGGATGACCGCCTGATCGAAATCTGAACAGGCAAGCGGCATCCATCGCTGAACAGGTCGTGGGAAAATGAGCGGCGGTTTGCGCCGGACCTTGCAATCGACCGGCACGGGTTTATGGTTAACAAATCATGAACACGTTGACGATCGACATCAGGAAAGCGGAACCGAGCGACGCGCGCGACATCGCCGAGGTGCATCTCGAGGCGTGGCGCGGTGCTTATTCCGGCATCATCCCGCACAAGACCTTGACCTCGATGATCAATCGCCGCGGCGCGGACTGGTGGGCCAACGCCATTCGCCGCGCCGCATCGGTGCTGGTGGTGGAGATCGGCGGGACCATCGCCGGCTATGCCACCATCGGCCGCAACCGTGCGCGTGAGCTTCGCCAGCAGGGCGAGATCTACGAACTCTATCTGCGCCCTGAATATCAGGGCATCGGCCTTGGCAGTCGCCTGTTCGCCGCCGCTCGCCAGCGTCTCAAGGACCACGGCCTGAAAGGCATGGTGGTGTGGGCGCTGGAAGATAATGAAAACGCGCTGGCCTTCTACGCCGGCGCCGGTGGCCGCGACATCGCCGAGGGCGTCGAGGTGTTCGAGCAGAAGGCGCTGAAGAAGGTCGCCTTCGTCTGGGAATAGCGCCGTCCTTGCCGGACCTTTCCGTTGCGTTCATGTCGCATTGCCCGGCGCGGGAACTGCCGCTATCGGAGCTTCCGTGAAGGTTGCCTCTCCGGTTGCGCGGTGCGGCGGCCTCGCTTCATAGTTTTCACACAATTGCCGTTGCAAGACCGGTCTGGCATTTTTGCCGGAATTGCTTCAACGCCGAGAGGGGTCAGCCATGCGTATCGACGCGATAGCCATCGGGAACAACCCGCCTGAAGACGTCAACGTCATCATCGAGGTGCCGGTGGGCGGCGAGCCGATCAAGTACGAGATGGACAAGGAGGCCGGCACGCTGTTCGTCGACCGCTTTCTCTACACACCGATGCGCTATCCCGGCAACTACGGTTTCGTGCCGCACACGCTGTCGGGTGACGGCGACCCGATCGACGTCCTGGTGTGCAACACGCGCGCGCTGGTGCCGGGCTGCGTCATCAACGCGCGCCCGATCGGCGTCCTGATCATGGAAGACAATGCCGGCGAGGACGAGAAGATCATCGCCGTGCCGTCGGCCAAGATCACCAAGCGCTACGAGAAGGTGTTCAACTACACCGACCTGCCGCAGATCACGCTGGAACAGGTTTCGCACTTCTTCGAGCACTACAAGGATCTGGAACCCGGCAAGTGGGTGAAGATCGGCGGCTGGCACGACGCCACCCGCGCCAGGCAGATGATCGTCGAGGCGATCGAGCGCGCCAGGAAGAAGTAGGCCGAGTTACGGAAGCATACGGGCCGTCCGCCCGGAAGCGGGCGGCGCATTGCAAGATTCAGTCTTAGTGATGGCTGGAAGAACCGGCCTTCGGTGCGCCGGGGAGGACTTCGGCCGGCGGCGGCTGCCTGATCGCAGGTGCGGCCTCGATAACCAGTTCGTCGAAACCCTTTGCGCCGGCGCTGATCATCTCGAAGAACTGGCGGCGCATGCGCGGCTCCCAGAACTTGTTGATGTGATCGGCAACCCCGGCCACGCCTTCGGCATGCGGCTTGGAATGGAAGAATGTCGCGATCTGGTTGGCTTGATAGATGAGTTTGTCAGGCGACATGCTTTTCTGCTCCGAAAACGACCCGGTCGGGATGAGTGAAAATGTCGAAATCCTCGCCACGCACCAGCGCGACGAGGGTCATGCCGGCGCTCTCGGCGGTGCGGATGGCAAGCGCCGTCGGCGCGGAAACGGCGAGGATTAAGGGCGCGCCGATGGATGCGGTCTTTTGCACCATCTCGACGGAAACGCGCGAGGTGACGACGACTGCGCCCGTCGAGCCCTTGATGCCAGCCTTCGACAGCGCACCTGCAAGCTTGTCCAGTGCATTGTGGCGTCCGACATCTTCGCGGACCAGGACAATGCCTTCGCCCGGTACATAAAAGCCCGCGGCATGCACCGCACCCGTCTGCGAATGCAGCAACTGGACCTTGGACAGCATCTGAACCGACTGGACGATGTCCTGCGCCGTCAGCGTGAGCCTGGAAGCATCGACGTCGTCGACGCTGCGCATGGCTTCCTCGATGGATTCGATGCCGCACAGGCCGCACCCGACAGGGCCGGCCAAGCGGCGGCGACGCGCCTCGAAACGCCGGTTGGCCGTGTCTTTCAGGCGGATCTGGATATCGATGCCGGCACCGAGGTCCTGCACGTCGATGACGTCGATCTCCTCGGGCGACCCGACGATGCCTTCGGTGATCGAAAAGCCGAGCGCGAAATCTTCGAAATCCGCCGGCGAAGCCATCATGACGGCATGGGTCGTGCCGCCATAGGACAGTGCGATCGGCGTTTCCTCCGGCACCATGCGATTGGCGGCGCCGGTGCTGGCGGCGCGATGCGCAATGCGCGAAATCCGGGCGACCGCAGGCCGTTGCGTCACTGCGACGCCGCTTTCCTGAGGTTGCCCGGTTTTCCCACTCACGGTTACTCCGCTGCTTCCAGTGGCGCGATCTGGCGCGACTTGCGGCTCAGTTCCTCATACTCAAGCTGCCATTCGCTCGGTCCGTTGGACGGCGCGATCTGGACGGCGGTGACCTTGAACTCAGGACAGTTCGTCGCCCAGTCGGTGTAGTCCGTGGTGATGACGTTGGCCTGCGTATCAGGGTGGTGGAAGGTCGTATAGACCACGCCAGGTGCAACCCGGTCGGTAATCAGGGCCCTCAGCGTCGTTTCGTTGGAGCGGCTGGACAACCGCACCAGTTCGCCGTCGCGGATGCCTCGATCTTCCGCATCCTGCGGATGGATTTCGAGGCGGTCCTCATCGTGCCACACCATATTCTCGGTGCGGCGTGTCTGCGCGCCGACATTGTACTGGCTGAGAATGCGGCCAGTGGTCAAAAGCAGCGGGAAGCGCGGGCCGACCTTTTCGTCCGTGCCGACATATTCGGTACGCACGAAATTGCCCTTGCCGCGGACGATGCCGGTGGTGTGCATGATGGGCGTGCCCATCGGAGCCTTCTCGTTGCACGGCCACTGGACGGAGCCAACCTCGTCGAGGAAATCGAAAGTGACCCCGGCAAAGGTAGGCGTCGTCGACGCGATCTCGTCCATGATCTGCGAAGGATGGGTGTAGTTCCAGTCGAGGCCAAGCGCGCGGGCGAGTTCCTGCGTTGATTCCCAGTCGGCGTAGCGACCCTTCGACTCCATCACCTTGCGCACGCGGTTGATGCGGCGCTCCGCATTGATGAAGGTGCCTTCCTTTTCGAGGAAGGTGGAGCCCGGCAGGAAGACGTGGGCATAGCGGGCAGTTTCGTTCAGGAACAGATCCTGGACGACCACGCATTCCATGGCCGCGAGTCCGGCGGAGACGTGGCCGGTATCGGGATCGGACTGCAGGATATCCTCGCCCTGGACGTAAAGGCCCTTGAAGGTTCCTTCGACGGCGGCATCAAGCATGTTGGGAATGCGCAGGCCCGGCTCCGGGTCGAGCGTCACGCCCCACAGGTCTTCATAGATCTTGCGAACCGCGTCGCCGGCAACGTGGCGATAGCCGGGGAACTCATGCGGGAACGAACCCATGTCGCACGAGCCCTGCACATTGTTCTGGCCGCGCAGCGGGTTCACGCCGACGCCACGGCGACCGAGATTGCCGGTTGCCATGGCAAGGTTGGCAATCGCCATGACGGAGGTCGAGCCCTGGCTGTGCTCGGTAACGCCGAGACCGTAGTAGATCGCGCCATTGCCGCCGGTGGCATAAAGACGCGCCGCCTGCCGAATGGATTCGGCATCCACGCCGCAAATCTTCGCCGTTTCCTCCGGGCTGAAGCGCGGATCGGAGACGAACCCCGCCCAGTCGTCGAACGCATCGCGATCGCAATACTGGTTGATGTAGGCCTCGTTGTAGAGCTTCTCGGTGACGATGACATGGGCAAGGCCGGTCAGGATGGCGACGTTGGTGCCCGGCTTGATCGGCAGATGGTGAGCCGCCTTGATGTGCGGGCTCTTGACCAGGTCGATACGGCGCGGATCGATGACGATGATCTTGGCGCCCTGGCGCAACCGCTGCTTCATGCGCGAACCGAACACGGGATGCGCATCGGTCGGGTTGGCGCCGATGAGGATCATCACGTCGCATTCTTCGATCGAATCGAAGTCCTGCGTGCCGGCTGAGGTTCCGAGCGTCGTGTTGAGACCGTAACCCGTCGGCGAGTGGCAGACGCGGGCGCAAGTGTCGACGTTGTTGTTGCCGAAGCCCTGGCGCACCAGTTTCTGGACGAGATAGGTTTCCTCGTTGGTGCAACGCGACGATGTGATGCCGCCGATGGCGCCGCGACCATACTGGTACTGGATGCGGCGAAATTCGTTGGCGATGTGCGACAGCGCCTGCTCCCACGTCACTTCCCGCCACGGATCGGTGATGTTTTCACGCACCATGGGCGAGAGAATGCGGTCGTTGTGGGTGGCATAGCCGTAAGCGAAACGGCCCTTGACGCAGGAGTGGCCATGATTGGCCTTGCCGTCCTTGTAAGGCATCATGCGGATGACCTGCTCGCCCTTCATTTCGGCCTTGAACGAGCACCCGACGCCGCAATAGGCGCAGGTGGTGACGACCGAGCTTTCGGGCATGCCCTTTTCCAGCACCGGCTTTTCGCGCAGCGCGTCGGTCGGGCAGGCCTGCACGCAGGCACCGCAGGAGACGCATTCGGATTCGACGAAGGATTCGCTCACACCCGCGGTGATGCGGGAATCGAAGCCCCTGCCCTCGATGGTCAGAGCAAAGGTGCCCTGAACGTCCTCGCAAGCACGCACGCAGCGCGAGCACACGATGCACTGCGAGGGATCGTAGGTGAAATAGGGGTTGGATTCGTCACGCACGAGATAGTCGATGTTGAGCGAACCGTTGCCCGGCGCGACGTGGTTGCGGCCTTCAAGCCCGTAGCGATTCTCGTCCAGGCCGACGACGGCAGCAACATGATCGAACTCGCTCTGGCCGGTGCCGCGCTGCTCTTCCCAGCCGCTTGGATGGTCGGAGACGTAAAGTTCCAGCACGCCCTTGCGGATCGCATCGAGGCGCTCGGACCGGGTGTGGACGACGATGCCTTCGGCGACCGGCGTGGTGCAGGAAGCGGGTGTTCCGTTGCGACCTTCGACCTCGACCAGGCAGATGCGGCAGGAACCGAAGGAATCGAGTGAATCCGTGGCGCACAGCTTGGGGATTTCGATGCCCGCTTCCATCGAGGCGCGCATGATCGAGGTCCCCTCGGGAACCGTGACGGACTTGCCGTCAACGATCAGGGTAACCTGTTTCGCAGCCCTGGATTCCGGTGTGCCAAAGTCGATTTCTTGAATGAGACCCATGTCCGCTTCTCCTATTCGGCGGCTTCGGCGACGGGCGCCGGCTTGAAGTCTTCGGGGAAATGCGTAAGCGCGCTCATGACTGGGTAAGGCGTGAAGCCGCCCAGAGCACAAAGCGAACCGAACTTCATCGTGTTGCAAAGATCGGTAATGAGCGCGACCTGCTTCTGCGGCTCGATGCCGGCAGAAAGCCTGTCGAGCGTTTCGACGCCGCGCGTCGAGCCGATGCGGCACGGCGTGCATTTGCCGCAGCTTTCGACCGCGCAGAATTCCATGGCAAAGCGCGCCATCTTCAGCATGTCGGCGCTGTCGTCGAAAACCACGATGCCGGCATGGCCGATCAGGCCGTCCTTGGCGGCGAAAGCCTCATAGTCGAACGGCGTGTCGAACAGGTCGCGCGGGAAATAGGCCCCAAGCGGACCGCCGACCTGCACGGCCTTGACCGGCCGTCCGGTTGCCGAGCCGCCGCCGATATCATCGATGATCTCGCCAAGCGTGAGGCCGAATGCGGTCTCGAACAGGCCGCCATACCTGATGTTGCCGGCGATCTGGAGCGGAATGGTGCCGCGCGAGCGGCCCATGCCGAAATCCTTGTAGTGGGCAGCGCCCTTGTCCATGATGATCGGCACCGACGCCAGCGAGATGACGTTGTTGATCACCGTTGGCTTGCCGAACAGGCCCTTGTGCGCCGGCAGCGGCGGCTTGGCGCGCACCATGCCGCGCTTGCCCTCGAGGCTGTCCAGCAAGGCGGTTTCCTCACCGCAGACATAGGCGCCCGCGCCGACGCGCACTTCCATGTCGAAGGTATTGGGCGATCCGAGCACGTGAATGCCCAGCACGCCCGCCTTGCGGGCGATCTCGACCGCCTTGCGCATCACCGCCACAGCGTGCGGATATTCCGAGCGAATATAGATGAAGCCCTTGGTGGCCCCGGTGGCGATGCCGGCAATCGTCATGCCTTCGATCAGCACGAACGGATCGCCTTCCATGATCATGCGGTCGGCGAAGGTGCCGGAGTCGCCCTCGTCGGCGTTGCAGACGATGTATTTGCGGTCCGCATTGGTGTCGAGGACGGTCTTCCACTTGATGCCGGTCGGGAAGCCCGCGCCGCCGCGCCCGCGCAGGCCCGATTCGGTCACTTGCGCGACGACATCCGCAGGCGTCATTGCGACCGCCTTGCGCAGACCTGCAAGACCGCCGTGGTGCTCGTAGGCTTCCAGCGAAAGCGGATCGATGATGCCGCAGCGGGCAAAGGTCAGCCTGGTCTGCCTGGCGATGAACGGAATGGCTTCCGGATCGCCAAGCGACAGCCTGTGGCTGCCGCCGGTGAGCAAACCGCTGTCGATCAGGCTTTTCACATCGGACGACTTGACCGGGCCATAGGCGACGCGGCCGGACTCCGTCTCGACCTCGACCATCGGTTCGAGGAAATAGGCGCCGCGCGAGCCGTTGCGCACGATCTTGGCCTCGATGCCACGCTCGGCCAGTTCAGCCGCAATCGCCTTGGCGACTTTTTCGGCGCCGAGCGCGAGTGCGCCGGAATCGCCTGGAATGTAGATACGGGGTTTCACGAGCGAACCTCCGCAATGATTTCATCGACCTTCTCGGCGTCGATCCGGCCAATGACCTCGCCATCGAGCAGCGCGGCCGGCGAGCAGGCGCAAAGCCCAAGGCAGTATACCGGCTCCAGCGTCACCGCGCCGTCGGTCGTGGTCTGGTGGAAATCAATGCCGAGAGCCTGCTTGAGACGGGCGGCGACGGCATCGCTGCCCATGGACTGGCAGGACTCCGCCTGGCACAGCTTCAACACATGGCGTCCGGTCGGATGCTTGCGGTAGTCGTGATAGAAGGAGACGACGCCGTAGACTTCCGCGCGCGAAAGATTGAGCTTCGAGGCGATGACGGGAAGAACCTCTTGCGGCACGAAGCCGAACTCTTCCTGAATGCCGTGCAAAATCGGCAGAAGCGGCCCCTCGAGGTCCTTCATTCCATCGATGATCGATGCAGCCTGAGCTGCGATCTCGGTACTTGCTGGCTGCAATGCCATGCAGCGCCCTCCCTGGTCGTCGTCGTAGCGTTATCCCGCTAAGTAATAACGAAAACAGAGAAATTTGGCGGAATCAATACACCTGTTTCGTTGGGCGATAGAAAAATCCTATCAACGGAGGTTAAAAACTTCTAACCATCAGGAAACAAGGTTCAATTTTTGGCCCTGAAATTGCGGGCGAGGATCACTGCTTCGTCGAGCAGCGCCGAAACCAGCGGCGTGTTCGGCTCGCGCGGGGCGACGACCAGCCCCACCGAGTGCCCGGCATCCGGCCCGACAATGGGAATCGCCCGGATCGGCTCGCTGAACCCAAGCGTCTCGGCAAGGGTCAGCGGCATGATCGACGACCATTTGCCGGTGCGGATATGGGAAAACAGCACGATCATGGAGTTGGACTCCAGCGTCGGCCGCACCTCTCCGCCGGCCTCGGCCAGATGCTGGTCGATGATTCGCCGGTTCTGCATGTCGGGCGTGAGCAGGCAAAGCGGCAGGCGGCTGATTTCAGCCCAACTCACCGATTGCCTGTCGGAATACTGGTTTCCGGCGGCGGTGATGAGCTGGTAGCGCTCGCTGTAGAGCGGCACGGAGGCGACGCGCCCGAGCGGTTCGTTGTCGAGATAGGTGATGCCGGCGTCGATCTCGAAATTGCCGAGCAGCGACAGGATCTCGACCGAGGTGCGCGACAGGATGGAAAAGGTGACGCCGGGGTGTTTTTCGCGAAACGGCGTGGTGAGCTTCGGCATCATGGCGAGCGCGGTGGGAATGGCGGCGATGCGGATGCGACCGGAGAGGCCGTGGCGCGCGGCACGCATTTCCTCGTGCATGGAGCGCGCGTCGCCAACGATCCGGCGCGCCCACACCAGGACCTGGTCGCCTTCGGGCGTCAGGCCCTGGAAACGCGACCCGCGCTTGACCAGCATCACGCCAAGCTGATCCTCAAGCTGCTTGATCGCCGCCGACAGCGTCGGTTGCGTGACGCCCGACAATTCGGCGGCGCGGCCAAAATGCTCCTCCCGGGCAAGCGCAATGAAGAATTCCAGCTTGTCGATCATTGGACCTCGGTCGGCACGGGCCTTGGGAAATCGGCACAGGCGCATAAAATGAGGAAAATCGCGCAAGCCGCAAGAGCATAGCAGGGCGAATGCCGGCCCGGCACCGGACCGCCCCGCGTGCCTTGAAGCCATTCATGCCTGGAGAAATCGCCGAACCGGAAGCGCCGGTCAGTCGACCAGCACCGGCCCGCCGGCGGGAAACACCAACCCGATCGCCTGTCCGGGTTCATGGACCGCACCCACATCCGGCGAAACGACGAAGAGCGAGCCGGAGGCGGTTTCGACCACATATTCCATGTGGCTGCCGACATAGGTTGCCTTGCCCACCGTGCCCGGCAGGCTGTTTTTTGTCCCGGCAGGTGAAATGGCGATGCGGTTTGGCCGGATGGCCAGCTTGGCGGGACCGCTTTGATGGCCGCGTGCCGGCGTCGTGATCGAAATGGGTCCGACGCTGACCTTCGCCACTTGACCGCTGACCGATTCCACCTTGCACGACAGGACGTTCGCCTCGCCGATAAAATCGGCGACGAAGGCGCTTGCGGGCGCATCGTAGAGTTCGCGCGGACTGCCGTCCTGCGCGATGACGGCCTTGTTCATGACGATGATGCGGTCGGAGACGGCGAGCGCCTCTTCCTGGTCATGGGTGACATAGACAACGGTGAGGCCGAGCTTGGTCTGGATGTCGCGGATTTCCTCGCGGACCTGCCGGCGCAGCTTTGCGTCGAGATTGGACAGCGGTTCGTCGAACAAAAGCACCTGCGGCTCGAGCACCAGCGCGCGGGCAACGGCGACGCGCTGCTGCTGGCCGCCGGAGAGTTCGCTCGGCAGCCGCTCCTCGTAGCCGGACAGGCCGACCAGTTCGAGGCCGGCGCGGGCGCGCACCGTCGCCTCGGCCTTGCTGTAGCCGGAGAACTTGAGCCCGTAGCCAACGTTTTCCATCACCGTCATATGCGGGAAAAGGGCGTAGGACTGGAACACCATCGATACGTCGCGCTCGGTGGCGGGAAGCTGGGTGACAT
This sequence comes from Mesorhizobium sp. Root552, assembly GCF_001427285.1. Lineage (GTDB taxonomy): Bacteria > Pseudomonadota > Alphaproteobacteria > Rhizobiales > Rhizobiaceae > Mesorhizobium. The sequence continues at coordinate 11,823 of NZ_LMFV01000019.1, read as the reverse complement.
CGCCACCGCCGATCAGGATGCGGCCGCTGGTCGGCATTTCGAGGCCGGCGATCATGCGCAGCGTCGTCGTCTTGCCGCAGCCGGAGGGGCCGAGCAACGTCACCAGCTTGCCCGCTTCGATAGCGAACGAGACGTCGTCGACAGCCGGCGTGGAGACACCGGGATAAGTCTTGACGACATGCTCGAAACTCACCGAGGCGGCGTTGCCGCGAATCTTGGTCATGCTCAACCTGCTCCTGCGATTGCAGTCTGGCCGCCGGGGGCATTGGAAACACGGCGGCCGATCCTGCGGCTGCCGACGAGGAGCTGCATCAGCCCGATCACCGCCAGCATCACCACGATCAGCACGGTCGAATAGGCGATGGCGATGCCGTATTCGTTGTTTTCGACACGGCCGACAATGTAGCTCGTCGCCATGTCGTAGCGGCCGCTGACCAGGAAGATGATGGCGCTGATCGCCGTCATGGCGCGCACGAAGGAATAGACGAGGGCGGCAACGATGGCTGGCCGCAGCAACGGCAGCACGATGCGCCGGAACGTCTGCCAGGAGCTTGCGCCGAGCGTCAGCGAGCTTTCGTCGAGGCTGCGGTCGATCTGCGACATCGAGGCGATGCCGGCGCGCACGCCAACCGGCATGTTGCGGAAGATGAAGGACAGCACGAGGATGATGCCGGTGCCGGTCAGTTCGATCGGCGGGACGTTGAAGGCGATGACGTAGGAAACGCCGATCACGGTGCCGGGAATGGCGAAGGACAGCATGGTGCCGAACTCGAACGCGTTCTTGCCGGCAAAGTTCTGCCTGGCGAGCAGATAGGCCGTGAGCAGGCCGACGGCGGCGGTGAGCGGCGCCGACACGAGCGCGATGATGATGGTGGTCCAGAACGAACCCCAGGCGGAGCCGCGCCAATGCAACCCGAACTCGTTCCAGCCCACGTCGAAAGCCTGGTGATAGTGTTTCAGCGTCAGCGATTGATCGACGCCCCATAGCGTGACGAAGCTGCCGTAGACGATGGTGGCATAGACGACGACGGTGAGCGCCACCCAGAACCCGACGATGCCGTAAAGCGCGTAGCGCAGCGAAGTCGGCAGGCGGGCGTGCACGCCGGCATCGCCCTTTCCGGACATGGTGGTGTAGGAGCGCCGTCCGAGCCAGAAGCGCTGGGCGTAGAAGGCAGCGAGCGTGAAGAACAGCAGCACGATGGCAAGGATGGCGGCGAGTGCCGGATCGTTCTGCGCGCCGACGATGGCGAAGAATATCTCCGTCGAAAGGACATCGAAATTGCCGCCCAGCACCAGCGGATTGCCGAAATCGGCCATGCTCTCGATGAAGCCGAGCAGGAAGGCATTGGCAAGGCCCGGCCGCATCAAGGGCAGAGTCACGGTGAGGAATGTCTGCCAGCGCCCTGCCCGCAACGTCTGCGCCGCCTCCTCCATCGACGGGCTGACGCCTTCGACCACGCCGATCAGCACGAGGAAGGCGACAGGCGTGAAGGCCAGCGTCTGCGCGATGAGGAGACCGGGCAGGCCATAGACCCAGCGCGTCGGCTGCGTGCCGAAGACGGTCGCCGACAATTGCGTGAAAGCGCCCGACAGGCCGAACAGCAGGATCACCGCGAGGCCGATGACGAAGGCCGGCGTGATGATCGGCAGCACCGTCAGCGCCCGCAGCAGCCGCCGGAAGCGAAAGCCCGTCCGGGTTGCGACAAGCGCAAAGGCAAGGCCAAGCAAGGTCGACAGGATGCCGACCAGAATGGCGAGGAACAGCGAGTTCCAGGCGACACCACAGCGCCTGCCACCCACGAGGCAATCGAGCGACCAAAGCTTGGCGCTCAGGAATTTGCCGGCAAATGCGCTGAAAGAATAGACGCCATCGGGAGTCAGGAGCGCATTGGCCAGCATCTGCAAGATCGGCATGAACACGAACAGGGCGACGATGGCGACGACGAAGCCGATGGAGCCGACCACGAAAACGTCGCCACCGACCGCGCCGCGCGCGGCCAGACCCAGCGTGAACAGGAACAGGAAGGCGCATGCAGTCAAAAGCGCGCCATAACCCATGCCGAACTGGCGGTCTTCCAACTCACCGAAGAGCATGGTCAGCCAGCCGAAGCGCCAGCCGCGCAGGCCGATGCCAAACCCCTGGAACAGCATCCATGCGAGGCCGAGAGCGCCGACGGCGATCAGCAGCTTGCCGAAGAAAGGATCGTTCTTACGCCGTCCCCATGCGAGCAAGGGCAAGAGGAGCAGGATGGCGAGCGGCGCGAGCCAGAGCTTCAGGCCCTGGGCGACAAGAAACAGCGCAGGCGCCACATCTTCCTCGAACGGGTAGCCCTCGCCCAGCCAGAAGAACGAGAAGAAATTCCCATCCACGCCATACCAGGGCAGAACGGCATAGCCGACCCACCCGACCGCCAGCCAGAGGACGACGGTCGGATGCAGGCGGGAGACTGCGCTTTCGACGCGCATCGTCTATTGCGGCAAGGATGCCACCTCGTCGTCCCACTTCTTGAGAAGACGCTTGCGCTCCTCACTGGAGCCGTACTTCTTGAAGTCGTAGGCGATGAGCTTGATGGTGGAGAGATCCGGCGCCGCATCCGACTGCTTGGCAGCCTTGTTGGACGGAAGCTGGAACGATTTCACTTCCTGCGCCTTCGACTGCACGTCGGCGCGCAAGGCCCAGTCGTAGAACTTCTTGGCTTCATCGAGGTGACGCGCGCCCTTGATAATCGACATGGAGCCGATTTCATAGCCGGTGCCTTCGCAAGGAGCGACAGTGACGATCGGGAACCCGGCTACCGTTTGCGCGACCGAGTCGTGCATGAAGACGACGCCGATGGTGGTTTCGCCGAGACCTGCCGCCTTGATCGGGGCCGATCCCGATTTGGTGTACTGGTTGACGTTCTTGTGCAGGGCCTTCATGTATTCGAAGCCCTTTTCCTCGCCCATCAACTGAACCATCGTTGCCAGCATCGTGTAGGCCGTGCCGGACGAATTGGGATTGGCGATCTGGATCTGGCCCTTGTATTCCGGCTTGACGAGATCAGCCCAGCATTTCGGTTCAGGCAAGCCGTTCTTGGCAAGCAGATCCTTGTTGTAGCCGAAGCCCAGTGCGCCGGAATAAATGCCGACCGTGCGGTGCCTGCCGGTCTCGGCCTGCTTGATGGCCCAGTCGTGCAGTTCGCTCATCAGGGGTGAGGTGTACTCCTCGGTCAGGCCTTCTTCGGCCGCCTGCAGGTGCGGGTCACCCGTACCGGCCCACCAGATATCGCCCTTGGGATTGTCGGCCTCGGCCTTCAACTGGGCGTAGATCTCGCCGGCACTCTTGCGGGTCATGTCGACGGTGATGCCCGTCTGGTCCTCGAAACCTCGCGCCATCTGCTGGCACCAGGCTTCGTCCGCACCGCAATACATGGTCAGGCTGGCGGCATAAGCCCCCGCGCTGCCCACTGCCAGTAGCGCCGCCGCTGCGGCCGAAATAAGCCATGAACGATTCATCACGAACTCCTCCCGAAAGTTTCGTCGTCTAATGAGTTCACTCATCGTGACCGCGACCAGATTGGTAGGTTTTTTGAAACTTTGCAATCGTGTTCAATACTGTCACGCCGGATTTACCTCGAAGCGCACTGGCGGGGGCGACAGCGAAACGGACGCATAAACCATCGCCAGTCTATCGGATCGGCCCGACACTGCTTGAAAGGCCCACCTCCGGCCCAACAAAGCCCGCAAAGTCGCTGTTCCATCATTGCAGACGGCTTTGCGGACTTGTATCTAGAAACGCATGGGTGGCGGCACGGAACGTTGCACGGGGTTGCAACGCACCGGCTATCGCTGGGGTGGACAAATGTCTGGGACAAGAACGGCGCGATCGTTTGTCAGTGCACAGCAGGTTGCCGAGCTGGCTGGGGTTTCGCGCTCGGCGGTGTCGCGCACCTTCACCGACGGCGCAAGCGTATCCGAAACGACGCGGCAGAAAGTGATGAAGGCAGCCGACAGCCTCGGCTACCACGTCAATCACCTCGCCCGCAGCCTGATCAACGAAGACAGCGGCATCGTCTGCATCATCGGGGCCGAGATCAACACGCCCTATCAGGCGCGCATGCTCGACGCCCTGACACGCCGGCTTCAGGCGATCAGCCGGGTCGGCATGGTAATCAACACGGCGGGCGACAGCTCAAGCGTCGAACTTGCGCTTCGGCAGACGCTCAACTATCGCGCCGGCGCCACCATCGTCCTTTCGGGAGCCCCACCGGCCAACCTGATCAAGACCTGCGTGGCCAGCGGCCAAAAGGTCATCCTCATCAACCGCGACGACCACCTCGACGGCCCGAAGAACATCACGCTCGACAATACTGCGGCAGCCCGCGAGGCGTTCCTGATGCTGCAGCGGGCAGGTTGCGAACGGCTTGCGGTCGTCTCGTCTCTGGCTGGAACGCCGAGCCTCGTTGCCCGGACGAAAGGCTTCCAGGCGGCCGCCGCCGAGGCCGGACTGAAAGTCACCGTTACCGCCACCGGGCCGACCTCCTATGCATCGGGTTTCGAGGCCGGACGTGTCCTGCTCAGCGGATCGGACAGGCCGCAGGCTGCTTTCTGCGTCACCGACCTGCTTGCCTGCGGCTTCATGGATGCGGCGCGCTTCGAGTTCGGCCTTTCCGTGCCGCAGGAAATCTGCGTGATCGGCTTCGACGATATCGAACAGGCTGGCTGGGCGTCGTACAACCTGACCACTTTCAAACAGCCGATCGACCAGATTGCCGACCATATCATGCGCTTGCTGGCGGAACCGGGAGACAGTGCATCCGACGACGGCACAGCTTGTTTTCAGGCAGTGCCGGTTTGGCGCCGTTCGGTGCGCCCGAGGTAATCGGCATCGCGAGATCGGATACGGCCATTGCCGAGATCGACGCTGAAATCCAGTGACGGCGGCGCGTCCACATAATTCATCATCATGCGCAGGAACAGGGCGAGGCGCGCCTGCAGGCTCTCCTGCGGCCATGTTCCGGCAGCAAAGCCGGCCGCCAGCCGGCGGTACGCCTCGATGCGGGCGGGATCTATGAAATCGAGCGCCAGATGCCGCCCGTTGCGCAGGCGATACCAGTCGACCGTCATCTCGAAAAAGCTTATCGCCCGCCAGCCCTGCCAGACGGCAGTCTCGTCTAGCTGAAAAGCCTGTGCGGCGACGGGTTGCGCTGTCACGGCAAGATGTTCGAGGTCGCCAAGGGCGAGCCGGAAAACGAGGCCACGCAGGTCCGCCGGCCATTCGTTGGGCAGATAGCGGCGCTTGACCAGTTCAGCCACATGGCGGCTGAGAAAATCGGCATGGCTGGTGGCTTCGAGAAGCGGAGACAGCGGCGCGCCTGAATGCTCGATTTCGGACAGATAGGCACCCGACGCAATATCGAAGCCGGGCACATCGTAGATGCGCACCGTCTCGATATGCATGCTGTCCTCGTCAAGCGAGACGACCTTGTAGGCAGGCGGGAAACCGACCATCGAGGGCACAGAGACATTGACAAGGACGTCGCTGCCCTCCTGCCAGAAGGCGGTATCGTTGACATGGAGATGGCCACTGAAATGGACCTTGATGCCGGTCGCGGCAGCGGCCCGCGCGACGGCCGTGCCGGGTGTGCGCCGGGCAAAGATCGTGTCTCCGAAAAGCGCCATCTCGTCGGTCAGCGTTCCGTTGAGCGGGTCGAGCAGCGGATAGTGCGAAAAGGCCACCAGCTTCTTTCCGGCGACAGAAGCGCGGCGCGCCACGTCTTTCATCCAGTCCAGGATGAACGGCTTGTTGCGCAGCATCGAATTCCAGCCGGCATCCGTGCTGTCGATGAAGCTTTGCTCAGCCCTGGGATCGAGATCGCCATTCCGGGGCTCGAACACATTCGCATCGATCGACAGCAGCCAAAGCCCGTCGATCGGCTCGACCAGATAGGAGGCATCGACCATCCGGCGCAGCGTTTTTCTGTCCGCAGAACCAATGTCGAAGCTGCGATGATCGAGCCCGCCATCCTGACCGAACGGCGTCTCCCAATGTAGAAAATCCTTGCGGGGGAAGAAGCCGAAACCCGCCATCGCTTGCAGAACCGACGCGTAGCCGCCGCAATACATTTGCGGGCTTACCGAAGCGCCGCACGGCAACGAGGCATCGCTGGTCACCAGCGTGTGGCTGCCGTCCGGATCGAGAAAGCGCTTTGACTGATGGCGGCCGTGGATCGCATAGACATCGTGGTTGCCGAGGGCGGCGAAGAAGCGCAGGCCGAAACGGCGGGAATAGTCTTCAAGCAGCGCGACGGCGGCGCGCGTCGTCGACTGCTGGCCGTCGTCGGTCAAGTCGCCGGCAACGACGACGATCTTGATGCCTCTGGCAACGATGTCGTCGAGCAGGCGCGGCAGCGCCGCAAAGCTCTCGTTGAAGACCCGCGTCGATTCTTCCGTATCGGCGAGCGTCCTGAACGCGGTTTCAGGCTGGCTTCCGCTGCCGGGCCGAAAGGTCACGTCGTGGAAATGTGGGTCGGCGATCACCGCTAGCCGAAACGTCATGGTGCGAAAGCCACGGGTGCTGGCGAGGTCGTCATCGAGCCGTTCAGGCAAGGTCGAGATGAAGGCCTGTCGCTTGCGCCAGGCCGGCTGCGATGCCGGGCGCAGCCGCGATAACCGGCCCGCCATGCACAAGGCCGCCTTGGCTGAGATAAGGCCCGACGAGGCCGCCGGCCTCCTTCACCAGCAGCAGGCCGGCCAGGCAATCCCACGGATTCATGTGAAGCTCGGCATAGGCATCAGAGCGGCCATCGGCGACAAAGGCGAGGCCAAGCGCGCCCGACGCACCGCGCCGGACATTGGCGCCACGGTCGAGAATGGCGGACAGGGCGGCAATGTAGCCGCTGTTCGACTTGCGGTTCGACCAGCCGAACTCGACGCAGGCACTGTCGAAATCAGCCGTCGCCGCCACGTGGATGGGCTTGCCGTTGCGAACGGCCCCTCGCCCGCGCCTTGCGAAATGCAATTCGTCGAGGCTGGGGTTGTAGATGGCTCCGAGTTCGGTCTCTTCCCCACTGACGAAGGCGACGGCGATGCAATAATGCGGGATGCCGCGGGCGAAGTTGGCGGTACCGTCGATCGGATCGACAACCCATGTCTCGCGCGCCGGCGCGCCGCCGGTTTCCTCGCCAAGGAAGCCGTCCTGCGGAAACGCTTGCGCGACCTGTTCCTTGATGTGGCGCTCGACCGCTGCATCGGTCTCGGTCAGAAAGTCCTGCGGCCCCTTCATCCTGTAGCCGCCGGCAGCGATGTCGGCGAACCCCTTGCGCGCGATCTCGCCGGCGGATTTCACCACCTGGCGGCAGAAGGCCTCACGCCGGTCCAGATCACTGGCTTCTATAGCGCCGGTTGCCATCAACATGGCCTCGCAGTCTCTGTTGGTGAAGTTCACCGTCACATTGCACACGTGTGCAAGATCGTCAACGCAGAAATGCGCTCGAAATATCAGGCCGTCAATGAAAAAGCCAAGGGGCTGCTCCCGGCTGGGAGCGGCCCCTTGTGTTCAGGTCCGACGTTGCCGTTTTGCCGCGTTACTTGCCGGCCGGCTTGCGAGCGGCGACCTTCTTGCGGGCAGGCTTGGCGGGCGCTGGCTTGCGGCCAAGGCCCATGCTGCGCGCGAGCGCGGAACGCTGTGCGGCATAGTTCGGCGCAACCATCGGATAATCGGCAGGCAGGTTCCACTTGGCCCGGTAGTCGTCGGGCGTCATGCCGTGGCTGGTCTGCAGGTAGCGCTTGAGCGACTTGAACTTGCGGCCGTCCTCAAGGCTGATGATGTAGTCCGGCGTAACCGACTTCTTGATCGGCACAGCGGGTTTCTGTTTCTCCGCCTCGGGTTCCTTGACGGAGCCACCAGACACCAAAGCAGACAGCGTCTGGTGTATTTGCTGGATCAGGGCCGTCAGTTCGTTGGCCGGAACTGAATTGTTGGCGACATAGGCCGAGACAACATCTGCCGTCAGCTCGGCAAGATCCGATTTGATTACTTGTTCTTCAGTCACAAAAACCTCGTTTGAGCAGGAAGGGCAACATAATCGAAATGCTGGGAAATGCAGCCGGTTAATAGGGCACTATCGTGCCGTGCGCAACACTCGGCGCTTCGGGACGCGAAAATGAATAGCTGCCAGAAGGCACCTGACGCCGCACGAACAATGTAGCGGGCAATGCTTGATCTGCCAGTCGAATCCGCGACTGCGATATGAATGAAAGGAACGCAGGAGCCGGAAATTGCATGCAGGACACGCCTGTTCGCCATACGGTGCATGCCTGGCTACGGCCTTGGACATGGCCCAGCCAGTTCAGCAGGCCAATGTATTTTTCAGAATGAGTAAAATCAAACCGGCGACTGGCCTGCCAGTCGCCGGTTACACGATTCGGTATCGGGTAAAGTCTTCAAGGCAGGAAAACGTCCTGCCGCTTGAAGCAACGGTTAGAATTTATAGCCGATGCCGAACCGCAAGGCATGCTCGGTCAACTTGACCTCGCCAATACCGAGGCCGAATCCACTGCTGCCGTAGTCGGAGTAGCGGTAATCGACGCGGGTGGTCCAGTTCGACGACAACGCGTACTCGACACCGCCGCCCAGTGTCCATCCGGTGAAGGTGTCCTTGACGACAAAGGCCGGCGAAGCATCGACGATGGCGCGGCTTACCGCGAGGCCGCCGGCACCGTAGATCAGCGCGCGATCCATGGCGTAGCCAAGCCGCCCCCTGAGTGACGCCTGCCAATCCGTGCCGGTGCCGACACCGAAAATTGTGCCGTCGTTCCAGGTGTGCGTTGCATCAGCCTCGATACCGAAGACCAGATTGCCGGATTGCCAGTTCGCCCCGGCGTAGCCGCCGAGTGCGCCGCCGCTAAAGCTGACATGGTCGACGCTGTCGGCGGCCTTGGCCCAGGCGCCACCGCCCTGGATGCCGATATACGTGCCGGACCAGTCATAGCCGGCAATCGGTTGCTCGGCGCCGATGCTGTCCGCTGCGTGGGTAGCCGTGGCCATGACTGCCAGAGCCGAGGTGATTGCGATCAATGTCGTGAATTTCATGACTTTCCTTACTGCTTGGGATGATGGTCTAGGTATCGCGGCGAGGCCCTGGGGCCACCGCCTCAGATGCTGATATGCGCTGCCTGGCAAAACGCGCGCACCGTTGCGATGCGCTGCGGGTCCTGTCCCTTGCCGCCTACCTTGAGCGGCACGAAACTCTGCGACGAAAGCGTTCCGCCGAACACCGAAGGCGGTGTTGGCTTACCGGCGACGAGACCTGCGACATATCCGCAGACAATGACGGCGCTGGTGTTGAGATCGTAGCTCGCCTTGAGGCTGGAGACCGTCACCGGAACCTTGAGATAGTTCTGCATCGCGTTGGTGACAGCAGCTCGTTCCGACGCCGTCAGATTATGATCCGAATGCGTGATATATCCGTCGCCACCTGTGGTTTCGCATCCGGAAAGTGCGAGACCAGCACAAATTACGATTGGAATTATACTTCGCATATTGTTTTCTCTTTTCATTTGATATTGGGGTTGATCCGATTGATTTGGGGAGGGCGCGGGTGACGGCTGCGAACAGCGAAAGAGCGATCACGTTGATCTATTCCGCGCTTTTGGGAGAAACCCACTGGCAAGAAGTCGTCGACGAAGTCGCGACGGCCACGAATGCGGATGTTGCGACGCTGTTCTATCACGACGCGCACAGCGGCCGCGGCGCGATAACGCTTGCCCACGGCATCCCCGAGGCGGTCCAGCGCGACTATATCGACCACTTTGCGCCGCTTAACCCCTGGATGTCGCAGGTCGCGGCGACAAGGCTGGGCGAAGGCATCGTCGGCGAGCAGATCGTGCCACGCGATCACTTCCTTCGAACCGAATACTACAACGACTTCCTGCGCCATCAGGGACAGGAAGCCGGCATCGGCGTCACGATCAGCCGTGACAACGGCTGCTTCTTTCTGTGCTCGGTCCTCTGCGGCGACACGGATTTCGGCCGCAACAGCGCCCGCGCCCGGCATCTTACCCAGCTTGCACCGCACTTGCGCCGCGTCTCGGACTTCTACCGCAAGCAAAGCGTCGATACGTTCGGCGGCGGCTTCGCCACGGAGATCGGCGAGGTCGGCGGGATTGCAACCGTCGTCGTCAACACGGCAGCGCGCGTGATCTACGCTTCGCCCCTCGGTGAAGCGAGACTGGCAAGCGGCTCTCCATTGCGCATCGGCGCGAGCGGAGCGGTCAGTTTTCGCAACCCGGCGATGCAGGACGCTTTGCGGCAGGCGCTTCGGCGCAGCCTTGTCAGCACGAGGACGGCCAAATTTGTCGATGGCGACACCGAAATCACCTTCGTACGCAGCGCGAAAGACTATGGCTCGAGCATTTTCCTGGGCGGCACACTGGCAATCCTGATGGCGCGCCGCGAGCGCAAGGCGGTGCCCGATACGGCAAGGATCGCATCTGCCTATCGGCTCACGCCTGCTGAAACGCGGGTTCTGGAAGCGATCCTGGCTGGCCAGCGGCCAGCGGAAATAGCGGCTTCGGCGAGCGTTTCGACGGAAACGGTGCGCAGCCAGCTCAAGGCAATCTTCAGCAAGACAGGCACCAACGGACAGACAGCGCTTGTCCGTCTCGCGACTGGTCTTGGCAATATGGATTCCTGACAACACGCGCATTCACCGCAATCGATCTTGGGCGGGGACGTTATGCGCGGTCCGGAAACTGCTTCATCACCCATTCAAGGGATGAAGGCCGATATTGAAGAACGATGGCCGGAGCCTTGGGGCACCGGCCAACTGTTCTGTCAGGCTACAGGTTCGCAGCCTAGTACTGGCCGCGATAGTAGCGGTCGTCGCATTCGGCAATGTAGATTCGGCCATCCGGCGCGCGATAACGGCACATTTCGCGTTCGCCCGGCTGAGGTCCCGCAGACGTCGCCGCGACAGCGCCAAGCAGCGCCCCGGCGCCGGCGCCAATAAGCGTGCTCTTGGTATCCCGACCGATCGCCTGCCCGACTAGGGCACCACCGGCGGCACCAAGCGCCGCGCCTGTGGTTGCCCGCTGCTGTTGCGGGGTCTGGGAACAGCCGGCGAGCGCGGCGGAAAAGGCTACGGCTGCAATGGCCGCGAGTTTGAGACTATTCATATTCAAGATCTCCGTTGTGCCCCCTTAGGCCGAAAAGACAATTTGCATAGCGAAGATGAACGCTGGCTGACCAAGGTCCTGCCAGCCGGGTCACGAGAGAACAGGCAACCTATTTGGGTTTCGTGGCGATGTCTTGACGACTTCCGTCCGCTTTCTCTTTGATCCTGCGCAAAGCGATACATGTGCAGCAATGCTAGCTATGCGGCGTGCCGATCCCAACGGCATCTGAAGAACCACCTCAGCCCCGGCTCCCCGCCGGGGCTTTTTTGTTCCCGCAAAAGCGGCCAGGCTATTTCCAGATACGCTGCGCGTTGCCCGACAAAAGGCTATCTCGCTCATGCCTGCTGGCGCCTTCGATCAGCGCATGCGTGGCCGCGACCCAGGCAGACAGCCCGCCGCCGAGATTGCAGACCGGCCAGTCGCTGCCCCACACCACCCGATCCCAGCCGAAGCTCGCGATGGTGTGTTCAACATAGGGCCGCAGGCTTTCGACGGTCCAGTTGTCGGGATCTGTATAGGCGATGATGCCGGATATCTTGGCGATGACGTTGGGACGTTTCGCAAGCTTGTCCGTAGTCAGGGATTTTGGGACCAACTGGCATCGTGAGCTAACGGAGGCTCTGGTCCATCAGGGTTGTCATATTAGGCTGCCGCATCTCGATGAAG
>NZ_LMFV01000018.1:473-39826 GCF_001427285.1 Mesorhizobium sp. Root552 | reverse complement strand
ATGACCTCGTATGCCGGGATAGTGAGTGGACCTCCTCGACCGAGTCTGGTTTTGCGGCCTGGGATGATGGTTCCCGGGGTTGAGCGCTACCAGGTCGAGGGCGCGGGTGCGGTCCTGGTCGAGGTCGAGGCCGGCGACAGGGTGACGGTGCGCAACCTCGAAGGCGGCCAGCCGTGCGAGCTGGTGGCATTCGACCGGCAGGGTCGCGGCGATGCCGGCATCCTCGGCACGAAGTCCAATTCCAACGCGGCCGGGCTGAAGGCGCTGCTCTTGAGCGGCGACGACAGCCTCAAGCGCCTGCGCGCCGGTATCGAGCGGCGCGGCCTGCAGCTGGGCGGGGCGGAAGCCGTGCGCTTCTTCGATGCGTCAACGCCGGCCGGCATCGAGCAGTCCTTTGCGGTGACGCGCGACGGCTATCTTGTGGCGGCGGCGCCGGGCGGACCGATGCCGGTCGACAGCCACGACACGGCAACGCCTTTGGTGATGACGCTGCAGCGGGCCAAGGTCGGCAAGGGCCGCCGCTTCGAGCTGCCCGATCCGCTGGCCGACCCGGTGCTCGACCTCAGGGTCAAGTCGAAGACGGCGGAGTCCTATTTCGTCAAGGCCGGCGACTACATCCAGATCATCGACGTCGACGGGCGCCAGTGCACCGACTTCCAGTGCTTTGCGGCGCGCAAGCTCGACAAGGGCCGCGACCTGCCGCTCGACGTCACCGCGACGCGCTCCCTGATGGGCCACGCCTATCCGATGCCCGGCCTGCACGCCAAATATTACGACCAGGACTTCGAGCCGCTGGTCGAGGTGGTGCAGGACACCTGCGGCCGCCACGACGCCTTCGCGCTCGCCTGCTATGCCAAATATTACGACGACATCGGCTATCCCGGCCACGTCAACTGCTCGGACAACTTCAACCGGGCGCTGGCCGACCGCGGCGTCAATGCGCGCGCCGGCTGGATGGCGGTCAACTTCTTCTTCAACACCGGCATCGACGCGCATGGCGTGATGTATTCCGACGAGCCGTGGTCGCGGCCAGGCGACTACGTGCTCCTGCGGGCGCTGACCGACATCGTGTGCGTGTCGTCCGCCTGCCCCGACGACACCACGCCGGCCAATGGCTGGGACCTGACCGACATCCATGTGCGGACCTATGCGGGCGAGCACAAGTTCTCGCGGGCAATAGCCAGACGCGCCACTCCAGATTCCGAGCCCAAGATGACCAAAGAGACCGGTTTCCATTCGAGCTTCGCCAAGCACACCCGCAACTTCGTCGAGTACAAGGGCTACTGGCTGGCCAATTCCTTCGCCAAGGAAGGGCCGATCGAGGAGTACTGGGCCTGCCGCGAGAAGGCGGTGGTGATGGACCTGTCGGCCTTGCGCAAGTTCGAGGTCACCGGCCCCGATGCCGAAGCGCTGCTGCAGTACACGCTGACCCGCGACGTCAAGAAGCTCAGCGTCGGCCAGGTCGTCTACAGCGCCATGTGCTACGAGCATGGCGGCATGATCGACGACGGCACGCTTTTGCGGCTCGGCCAGGACAACTTCCGCTGGATCGGCGGCGACGACTATTCGGGCGAGTGGCTGCGCGAGACGGCGCAGAAGCTCGGCTTGAAGGTCCTCGTGCGCTCCTCCACCGACCAGATGCACAACATCGCCGTCCAGGGCCCCAACAGCCGCGCCATCCTCAAGGACGTCATCTGGACGCCGCCGCACCAGCCGGCGCTGGAGGAGGTCGAATGGTTCCGCTTCACCATCGGCCGCATCGGCGGCGCCAATGGCACGCCGGTCGTGGTCTCGCGCACCGGCTACACCGGCGAGCTCGGCTATGAGGTATGGTGCCACCCGCGCGATGCCGAGACCGTGTTCGACGCCGTCTGGGAAGCCGGCCAGCCGCTGGGGCTCAAGCCTATGGGCCTGCTTGCGCTCGACATGCTGCGCATCGAGGCCGGGCTGATATTCGCCGGCTACGAGTTCTCCGACCAGACCGACCCGTTCGAGGCCGGCATCGGCTTCACCGTGCCGCTCAAGACCAAGACCGACGACTTCATCGGCCGCGAGGCGCTGATCCGGCGCAAGGACAGCCCGATCCGCAAGCTGGTCGGCCTCGACATCGACGGCAACGTCGCCGCCGGCCATGGCGACTGCGTCCATATCGGACGCGCCCAGATCGGCGAGGTCACCTCCTCCATGCGCTCGCCCATCCTCAAGAAGAACATCGCGCTCGCCCGCGTCGACGCCACCCATGCCGCCCCCGGAACCCAGGTCGAGATCGGCAAGCTCGACGGACACCAGAAGCGCCTGCCCGCCACAATCGTCCCATTCGCCCACTACGATCCAAAGAAAGAAAAACCAAGGTCGTAAAAGGCAAAGCNCAAGCTCGACGGACACCAGAAGCGCCTGCCCGCCACAATCGTCCCATTCGCCCACTACGATCCAAAGAAAGAAAAACCAAGGTCGTAAAAGGCAAAGCGCCCCTTCCACTTCGTCATCCCGGAATTCGCTTTCGAGCGGAGCGAGAAAGGAATGTCCGGGATCATTCGCAGCGGTTGGAAATTGGCGCAGTATTCTGGGCGACAGCGCGCTTTCTCTCCCTTTGGAGGAAAAGGCTCGATCCGGTTGCCGATCGGATGCATAGCCAAGCACCCCCTCTGGCCTGCCGGCCATCTACCCCTCAAGGGGGGAGATCGGCAGCTTCAAGCTTACAGCCACCTCTATGACCTCAGGGCCGGATGAAAGCATGGCAATCTTGGTAATCTCCCCCCCCTTGAGGGGGAGATGGCCGGTAGGCCAGAGGGGGGTGTTGGTCCTGCGAGATTGGGCTCAATAGTGGACAAATCCGCTGGCATCGCCTCAATAACCCCTTGATCCCGCTCACTTCCCAAAAAACTCCCGACTCCACTTATCCCCACCCTCGGCACCTCCCGCATACTCGCTGCCATCGCCCTTGCGGGAGACCTGGTGCGCACCGGGTATCAGGGAAGGGCGTCGGTGCCGGATTGGTCGCATGACGGTGTGCGGCNNNNAAGACCACCGGACGGGCGGCCGCAAGGCCGCACTACTTACCTAAACGAGCGACCGAACGGCCGCCCGTCCTCCCGACCTCTCAGATGAGGTCAGTTCTTTGACAATGGCCAGACGCGAAAGCGGGTGTGGCGATGAATAAGTGTGACGATAGAAGGCGACCCAGCCGGAGTTTTCAAAAAGCGCGTTGACAGCATGGACCGGCCCGCTTACATGAGCCCGCACCAGCCCAGATGGCGGAATTGGTAGACGCGCACGGTTCAGGTCCGTGTGCCGCGAGGCGTGGAGGTTCGAGTCCTCTTCTGGGCACCATCGTTCGCTAAGCGTTTGATGGTGATATGCTTTTTGGTATCGCTCGGCGATTTGGCCCAGTTGTAACAGTCACTGTTATAGATGGGGCAGAGCGCATGGCAGGATTGCCTGAGCGGATGATGTTGCGGGCCGGCACGTATTATTGCCGCGTCTGGGTGCCAGTTGACGTGGCGCCGGCCTTCGGCAGAACGTTGGTTGTGACCTCATTGCGCACAAAAGATCTGAAAATTGCCAAATCGAGATTGGCTCGAAAGATAGTCGAACTGGAAGACCAGTTCGAGCGCGTTCGTACGGAAACAGAGAGTACAAAGCAGGGGTCGGTATCGCGCCTAGCTGGAAATGACCTCCTTGCGATGGCGAAACGGTACGCCGCCGAAGCAGAAGAACGCGAAATCGTTGCGCAGGCCACTTTTTTCGAACAGGCCACGAGCGATCCCGCACGCCTCTGGAGCGGCGACCTCATCGCTTTACCGACGCCTGCCGACTATGGCCATGACGATGTCGACGCTTTCACCCACTTCGATCGTCTCGTTGCGGAGGGCGATCTCGACGCCGTGATCGCCTATCTTCTGCAGTTTCGTATGCGCAGGCGAATCAGCGACCTGAGTAGGATGCGCGCGGCAGGCAACCTGGCTGAGTTCAACACGACCGCCGACCGCCTGAATCCGGGTTTGGACGGAGATCAGAGGATCGTCTTTGCCCGGCTGCTTCTGTCTGAAGAGCTTCGTGCTTTCCAGGCACTTCAGGATGACAAGACTTTTCCCGTACCATCCGAAGTCGCCCCAGGCACAAGGGATGGAAGCAAGCAGCTAGCTCCCGATGCCTCGTCCACTAGGACAGAATTTTCCAAATTTGCAGCAGTGTCGCTGGATGAATTGTTCCAGCGCTGGGAGGAGGAGAGCAAACCTAGCGCAAGCACATTGTCAACTTGGCGCGGCATTGTCCGAAATCTGAAGGCGCACCTTGGTCGAAAGGCCAGCGACATCCGGTCAATCCAATCGAACGACATCGTCGACTGGAAGGATGAATTGGTAAAGTCCGGGAAGGCAGCCAAGACAATTTCAAACGGACATCTTGGGTGCGCCCGCGCACTGTTCCGGTTCGCCGTAGCAAACAAGCTGATGGATACCGATCCGGCTGAAGGCGTGCGGGTCTCTCGGAAGACGAAACCCGGTACGAAGATGCTGGCCTATGAGAGCGATGAGGTGGCCGGTCTTTTGAAGCTGGCGTCAGCGGCAGTAGAGCCCTGGAAGAGATGGCTGCCGTGGCTGTCGGCGGCAACCGGATCGCGCATCGGCGAAATGGCTCAATTGCACGGCAGTCATATCCTCGAACGAGACGGCATTGCCGTCGTGAAGATTGCACCTGCGACGGATGGCGGCAGCATCAAGAATGCAGAGAGCGAACGCCTCGTCCCGATCCATTCAAAGCTCATCAAGGATGGTTTCCTCGATTTCGTCAAAGCCCGCGGCGACGGTCCGCTTTTCTACCAGCGAACCTCTGGGGATCCTAAGCGAAAGCATGCGTCCAAAGGGCTATCGAACCGCTTGGCTGCGTGGATCCGAGCCAATGGTTTCACCGATCCGCGAAAAGCGCCAAATCATGCGCTGCGGCACTGGTTCAAATCGGAGGCTGCTAGACTTGGTATTCCCGACAGCATAGCTGATGCGATCCAAGGCCACAGCGACAGACGGGCATCTAGTGGCTACCGCCACATCGCTTTACAGATGATGTCCAACGCAATCGAACAAATCGAACTCCCACCGCACCACACCTCACCGGATATCAGTCAGTAAGAACCGGCGCCTTCGGTGCCTAACGAGTAGCGGGTTCCCGGAGCAATCAGGGTCTACCACGTCTTGCTCGCGGCCTACTGATTGAAGCGACGGGATGCATGTTCTCAGGTATCGCATTTTGGCTTCAAGATCCGAAGCCGGATACGACAGCGAGGGACCCTGAGAATCCTGTTTTAGGCCTTCTGATATGCGTTGCATTTCCTACACGATGAATTGCGACATGGGCGGCTTTGCGCGCACCTGCAGGAGGAGTTCGCCCAACGATAATCAATCAATACACACAGAAGTAAATATCTAAACCATGCCAATTTCTTTATAATATACTTTTTAGGAATATCACGATATTCTACAATATATATTTCTTTTTTCATAAAATTAACCATCTCACAGTAAGGTAAACCGAAACAAACCATTACCATACTTTACCTTAACTTCGGGTTTAGGTTGACTTGCAGAGTTATTCAAATGAATTTTCGCGCCAGCTGCGGGGTGTACCTTTCAGCTAGGAGCGAAAAGCTGGCCAAGACGGAAGTCCGTTCGACGCCTAGAGGGAATGCTCATTCTACGATGAGTTCGTGTGTTTCGTAGAAGAAGGTGTTCCCGAAATTCGCTCCTTGAAGAGCCCGCTCAGGAACTGAGCGGGCAGTCTCAACCGTAACAAGGAGCATGATTGTGAATCAGTTCGCCGTTCAAATCCCCACCCTCTCGGATGTGGGTGCAACCATCCGCGGCTATCAGTCTCTTCCACCCAAAAAGCGCGAGGCAATGATGTCAGCCCTGCGCAGCCTGGAAAGCTGGTCGGGCCGGCGCCTCAAAGATATTCCTGCCAATGTGCCGGAACTCGGCGCGGTCTTTGAGGTCATCCAGCCTGCCGCTTTGAACATCGCACCGAAGACCCTGGCAAATGTCAAAAGTCTATGTCTCAAGGCGCTCGCGACCAGCGAGTTGGCGCCCGGGTTCGTTCACAAGGTGTCGAGCCGCCGCCCCAAAGATCCAGCGTGGGCTGCCATCTACAACGCATTGACAACGTTCGCTCAGCGCAACGGGCTGTCGCGCTTGATCAACTGGTGCAACCGCAATGGCGAGCCACCCGAGGCCGTCGGCGATGCGATCATCGAGCGCGTGATGGCCGAAATGGCCGCTAGCTCGCTACGTCCAAATCAGTATCAGGTGCGTCGGACGATGACCAGGTACTGGAATGAGGTCGTGGACATCTTCCCCGACCTCAGCCTGCAGAAAGTCACGGTGCCGCCATCCCGCCTGCGCCGTACCCGTGTCCCGCTCACTGCGCTCCCGCAGTCGTTTCTGGATGATTGGAACAGCTACGCCAAGTGGGCCCATGGCGAAGACGTCTTCGCCGATGACGCCAGGCCTGTTGCACTGAAGCAGTCGTCGCTCGACGTCATGTTGCGACGCATCCATCTCGCCGCCAACGCACTGGTCGAGGCCGGCACAGACCGAAATTCGATTTGCAAACTATCCGATCTCGTGAGCGTCGACGCCTTCCGTAGCATCCTGCGCCACCGATACGAAGTGACCGGCGGAAAGTCCAGCTATGACAATCTTGGCATGGCCATGAACCTGCTGCAAATCGCCAACGAATGGGTGAAAGTCGACCCGGAAACCTTGGCCGAACTGAAGAGGCTGAAGGACAAGGTGCCCAAGGTCCAGTTTCAGATGTCTCGCAAGAACAAGTTGCTGATCACCCAGTTCGATCAGAGTACGCTCAAGGAGCGTCTGCTCTCGGCGCCGGACCGCATATGGACCGACGTACAGGCGAGCACAAAAAAACGGCGGTTGCGCCTCGCCGAGGCACAGGCGGCTCTCGCCATCAACATCCTGATGTATCTACCGGTCCGCCTTGGCAATCTATGTGCGCTTGCCTTCGATGAACATCTGATTGTTCGGGAGAGTGGCACCTCGACGCTCACCTTGTCAGCTGAAGAAACCAAGACCGGCGCCGGGGTAGACTACGAAATCCCTAGAATGCTTGCGGCCCGTCTGATCGAGTTTCGAGAGGTGATTGCCCATTCCGTTATGGGGGTGAGGCCGAAGTATCTCTTTTGCAATGTCGACGGAAGCCTCAAGGATTTGGCCACGACACGATTCCTTATTCAGCGATACGTCAAGCAGTATGTCGGCATCCATATGAATCCGCACGTGTTCCGGCATCTGGCTGCGAAGTTCATACTCGATAACAACCCCGGCGCGCATGTGGTCGTGCAGCATCTCCTGGGCCACAAGTCGCTCGCCACGACGGCAACCTTCTATGCCGGCGTCGATACTGTTCGTGCCGGTAGGCATCATCAGGCTTTGCTCGAACAGGCAATTGCTTCGCGCAAATTCTCAACCGGTCCGGCAAGGCTGGATGCTCAGCGGCGTGAGGGAGGCAACCATGACTAGACACGTCAATGTCGCCCTTCCCTTTGCGTCTTGGCCTGACGAAGACCAGCAGGTCTGGGAGGCGTGCTTCGACAGCACCGATATTTTCGACGAAGCACCATGCTCGCACTTGTCTGCTGCTACGCGGCAAGGTCGGCAGGCAGCATATGGGCTGTGGCTCGGCTATTTGAGCCTTATCGAGCCTGATTGCCTGGAGCTGTCGGCACCTGAACGGATCAATCGGAGCCGAATTGAGGACTATGCCGCCTACCTCCGCGAAAATTGTCGCGACACGACTATTTCACACCAACTCGGTCGGCTCTTCTACTCCATTAGAGCCATGTATCCGGATCGTGATTGGCGTTGGCTTTATCACATCGCTCGTCGCATCGCCCGGCAAGCCAAGCCAATCAAGCATCCAATGGTACTGAGCAGCGACCTCTATGCACTTGGCCTCCGACTTATGGACAAGGCGGAGGTCAAGGCGAAGCGCGCGTGTCGGGTCACGAAGAGCGCGGCGATGATGTACCGCGACGGGCTGTTGATCGCCACGCTTGTGGAGGCGCCGATGCGCCGGCGGGCCTTCTCACAGCTACGCCTCAATGAGCACCTACGCAGGATCGGTAATCGGTGGGTGATCATGGTCCCGGAAGATCTCACGAAGACGCGCCGGTTCCAGGAGTATTGGCTGTCGGAGCGACTGACGAAGGCAACAGATGTCTATCTCGATCGTTTCCGCCTCGCCTTCCCAGGCGCTGAAGACCATGATTGGCTCTGGACCTATGTCGGGCGGGCAATGACCGACAAAATGATCCGGCGCCGAACGATCCGGTGGACGCACGGTGCTCTTGGTTTTCCCGTCAGCCCCCATCGTTTCCGCAACGCCGCCGCGAACTTCATCCTGGCGGCGGATCCGGAGAACGTCAGGGTGGCCAAGGACCTGTTGGGCCATACCTCCTTTGCAATGACCGAGAAGCACTACATCGATGCGGCGCAGAGCCGCCTCGCTGGCCGCGCGCTCCAAAACATCCTGTCTGAAATGAAAGAAGGCGACCATGCGCACCTGTAGCACATGCCGCTTGGCCATCTGCGTCGACTGCTTCTTCGCGAAGCAATGTCGCACCGCCTATCGAAACCAAAGCCTCACCAACGACCGCCGTGTCGGCGGTCAATCTGGAGAAAAGTACTTGCGTCGACCCGATCACACCAAAGCAAAGTTAAATGCGAGAATCGCAGTCATCGAGCTTCGAAGCCTCCTCGTCGCTGACGCCCCGATCAGTCTCGCCCGACGAGAATATCTCGTCAGCAGGGCGTGTGGCCTGGCCCGCACTCCGGAGAGGCGGGCTTGGGCGACGGAAAGGCTGAAGGACCTGATAGAGCAGCGGTTCGGACGAAACCCTGAGACCTTTCAGCCATCGCAAGCAACGCAAGCTGCGCTTCATCTTCTCTCGATGTTGCAGGAGGGGAATATATAGCCTCCACCTATCCTACCAAGGTAAATTGAGCCGTTACGCAAAAATGCACGACGGATCATTCAAATTAAGCTATACTTCACTTGATGAGCACTGCGGGGCAGTGCGTGAAACATCCACAAAACGCGACTTGTGCATGTGATCTCTAAGATGAGAGCACAACTGTTGTTGCATTCACCAACCGAACCAATAGGACTTGATGATGGAAGCAAATCTTGAATCTGAGACGTACAATGAGAAACAGGCCGCAATTCTGTCTCGTGCCGGCGTAAGCCGGCCGGAGGACCTAACCGACGTTATGCAGCGGCTAGACTTTGCCAACGCTGCAGACCCTGTTGTCGAGGAAAACCCTGTTGACCCGTGGCGACTGCATTTCAGCGTCGAGCGTCTCGGTCAGTCCGGCATGCCGTCGGTCGAGCGGCTCCGACTGCAATACCTTCTTGACGAGATTTCTCGTTCCCGTTTCGAGCGGACAACCGAAAGTGCCATCAAAACCCTTTCGGACGCCGAGTATGTTTCCGCGCTGCGGATGGTACTCCCGTTCCTCGATGAGGAATCGGCTACCATTGCAAATCGCATCATCCCGCATTTCGATCGAGGCTGACCGCGGTCATTGCCTTCATTCGGGGCCATGGCATCTCGATTGTGCAAAGAGTTGCGCATTCCGAAAGTGTGCATCCGCTTTCGCGGGGAGCCATTAGGCCTCTTCCATTCCGCGAGCCAGTATCAGAAGGTGTTAAAATCCCGTTGTCGCTTAGCGTTTACAAAAATTGACAAATCGGCAGACAATCTGGATGTTATCGTGCGGTCGGCCGAAGGTAATAGGTTTGAGTCTGTATCGGGTTGTAGCGTGGAGAGTCACGTTACTTAGGTCGCATCTGCCCTGTTGAAGCTCCAACCGCGACAAGATGAGCTCGTCGGGCTTCGAGGCATCCGTGAGCAATTGGTGCGTTCATGACTCGCTCGACGAGCGGCAAGTTCCGGACTGTAGGACGAGGTACGCGTCTCGATGATGGAGCACACTCCCAAAGCGCGAGAACGCTTCACGAAAGGCGCCCGAACAATGGTAAGCGCGTAGCTGAAGCCGTTCAGGAGTTGTAGTTCCAGGGCATGAGCTGGTCGATTTGGGAGATTGGCCAGCGATCAGCGATACGCTCGAGGGTCTGGGTGAGCCAGGCGAGCGGATCGACACTGTTCATTTTGGCGGTTTGCAGAAGGGTCGCGACAGTCGCCAACGTGTTTCCGCCGCCGTCGCTGCCTGCAAAAAGCGCATTCTTTCTGACGATTGTCTGGGGCCTGATTGCCCGCTCAACGATATTGGAGTCGATCTCGACGCGGCCGTCGGTCAGGAAGCGCTCGAGGACAGCCCGCCTGGACGTGGCGTAGCGGATCGCCTCGGCCAGCTTCGATTTTCCTGAGATCCGCGGCAGTTCCTTTTCCCAGAGCTTGAAGAGATCCGCCACGATGGCGACGGAGCGGTCCTGACGGGCGGCTACACGTGCGGCAGGAACCTGGCCACGGCTGGAGCTCGAAGCCGACCTTGCCCATCCATTGCGCCATCAGCGAGCGGCTGAGTTCGACCTTGTTGCGCGCATAGATCGCCTCCTGGCGGTAAAGCGGCAAGCCGTCGGCGTATTTGGAGACGGCAATCTGGGCCAGGAGCCGCTCGGTGGGAATGCCGCTCTCGACAATATGGGCAGGGGCAGGCGCTTGGAATACGCCGTCACAGTGTCTGTAGGCATATTTCGGGCGGCGGGTGACGATCACCCGGAATCTCGCCGACGTGACGTCCAGTCGTTCCGACACATCCTCGCCGATCAGCAACCGATCCAGACCTTCGTAGCCCTCGGGCACCTCCGGCTCGATGATCTGCTCCACCCGCTCAAGATGGGCGGCAAACCCCTTGCGCGGGCGCGGCGCGCGCTTCGCACGATCGGGGGCCACAGCTTCCAGATCGGCAACCGCCTCGCCAACGCCGCTCTCGATCTCCTCAAACACGAAGGCACATTGCTCATCCGTCAGCCCGGGGATGCCCAGCCGCTCCGAACGCCTGTCATAGCGAGATCGCTCCAGCATCTTCACGATCGCCGTCAGTGTGGCAATGCGTTCGTCGGCAGCCTTAATGCGCGCCTCAGCTACCTCAACCCGCGTATCGGCAGCCTCGATCCGCTCGGCCGTGGAGCGCATGTTTCGTGCCGCCTGCTCCTCCAGAAGGGCGGCCTTTTCGGCGAGCGCCACGACAATCGCCTTCAGCGCATCAACGTCGTCCGGAAGCTCTTCGGCAGCCATCGCCATGACGGGCATCACAGCATGTTCGCAGCCGTTCTCCCAACACTTTCAAGGGTCTGATTCAACTTGCCACAGGCTCTTCAGCCTACCGATTGCGGCCGCCTCACCACCGCCGGCCGGACCTTCTTCCAGTCCAGCCCGTCACCCAGCGCCAAGAGCTGAGCGTGGTTCAGCTGAACACGCGAGGGCCCGATGCGTGGCCAGCAGAACTTCGTTTCCTCGAGCGTCTTGGCAAACAGGCATACCCCGGACCCGTCCCACCAGACCGCCTTGATTCTGTCCGCTCTTTTCGAGCGGAACACGTAAAGCGCGCCGTTGAACGGATCGACCCCGCCGTCCCGCACCAGCGCCATCAAGCCGTTCGCACCCTTGCGGAAGTCGACCGGCGTCGCCGCCACGTAAACCTGAACGCCCGCAGGGATCATGCCGCCCGCACCGCCCGGATCACCGCGGCAAGCCGATCCGCTGCGACATCGCCACCGGCACGCACCACCACATCGCCAATGATAATCTCCACCATGTCGCTGGCTACCGCGTCGAAGCGAGCGAATTTGACCGGCTTGATCCGCGCCTCCGCCAACGGCGCGACCATGCCCGATTCCAGCGCCTGGCAACGCCACGCATAGACTTGGGAGGGATCAAGGCCGTGAGAACGCGCAATCGCCGAAACGTTCGCCCCCGGCGCAAATGTCTCCGTCACGATCCTGGTCTTCTCCTCCTGCGACCAGGTCCGAACGCGTCGGGCCGGACTGTGCGCAAGCCGGACCGGCTCGGCCGTGAGAACTTCGAAGTTCTTGCTATCAGACATGTGTGTGCTCACGAGAGCCTCCCAGGATAAATCATCCAGGAGACTCCCAGATCAGCGAGCCAGCCGCTACGTGGGGTGGCCTACGCGCTTACGAACAATGCTCGCAGCGTCCATGCTCGTATGGAGCGACGCTATGGCACAGATGACAGAGCAATTGGCAGCGTGGAAATACCCCTGATCTTGTTGCCAAACTGTCTCATTAGGCGGACAACCTCTCTACTCCTCGTCCCATCCGAGTGATTCCGAGGTTGCGACCGCTGCAGGCAACCTGTAAGCGAACCTTAGTAACAACACTTGATCTTATTTTGTCACCAACCATGCACATCTGGAAAAGCATCAGGCCGCACCTGTCGGATCTCGTACGCTTCTTCCACATTAGCTATATTGAAGCTACATCGCAGCATCGGGGGACCTATCTTGGTGTCCTTTGGATACCACTTTCTTCACTAATTTTCTCGGCGATGTTGGCGCTTGTCTTCCGTCACTCCCATGTGATGCCGCTAGGAGATTTCTTCCTCTACGTCCTGACGGGCTACATATTTTGGGGCTTTATCGCCGCCTCAATCACTGGCAGTACGGATGTAATTCAGAGTCGGTTCGAATTCGCCGTGCACAACAATCTCTCGCTGCCCGGTTTGTTTGGTAAGCTGCTCATTGACAGGCTTTTCCACTACTTCCTCAATCTAGCACTGCTTGTAGCGCTAATCTTACTAATGAGTCCGTCGAAAATCGGGCCCGAGATTGCACTTTTCTTACCGTTCCTGTTGTTGATTGCGGCAACCTCAATGGGCACAGCATATTTAGTCAATCTGGTAACGATCTTCTATCCAGACGCGAAGACGCTTTTTAGCGTGGGTGTGCGCTTCATGTTCTTCGTCTCGCCAGTTTTTTGGAGCGTTGCGGAGACGACGAGTAAGACGAGAGCGGTCCTGGTGCAGTACAACCCCGTCGCCTATTATCTGTCGCTGCCGCGTCAAGTGTTCGGAATAGAGCCGATCAAGCCGCTGGCTTGGTTTATTGCTGTCATTGTCTCGATTACAGTGTGCATCGTGGCGTGTCTCGCCTATCACCGTTCGCAAGGATTTGTGAGGAACGTGAAATAGCAATGGCCAAAATCGACATTAGGGACGCCAACGTCAGCTACTATCTACGAAAAAGGGGGGATTCGACAAAGAGTCTCAAACGCGGCGCCGTTGGCGCTCATATCCTCGTCGGTCATCGTTATCTGGAAATTGCCGCTTTGCGGGGGATTACTCTTTCGCTGAAAGACGGGGATCGCGTTGGCCTCATCGGTATGAACGGCTCCGGAAAGTCGACGCTGCTGAAGCTGTGTGCTGGCGCGCTCGCCGCACAATCGGGAACTGTCGACATCGAAGGACGGGTGAGCCCTCAATTTGCCCTCGGCTCAGGACTGAGGGCTAGCCTCACGGGACGTCAGAATGCCGAGCTCAAATGCCTCTACATGGGTGTGCAGCAGAGCGCGATCAGTCGCCATGTGGAGGATGTCAAAGAACTGTCAGGCCTCGGCGGCTATTTCGAGCTACCGATTCACAGCTATTCCGCCGGCATGAGATCGCGTTTCGTGATGAGCCTGCTACGACTAGTGCGCGGCGAAATACTGATTATGGACGAGTGGATCAACGCAGCCGACCCGACCCTGAGCCTCGCGGTGAGTGGACTGCAGACCCAACTCATCAAGAAGGCCAAGATCTTGCTCCTCGCGAGCCACTCGCGACGTGTCCTAGAGGAGTGGGTCGAGACTCTTATCTGGCTCGATGAGGGCAAAATCAAGGCCCAAGGTAAGGTGGAAAATGTCCATTTTGAGTACCAAGCCTGGATGAACATGCGGAAGGCGGCCAACAGCGCTGAGAAGCTAGAATGAGCAACGGCACTGAGGCAACGGTGCCTGATGGCGGGTCTGTGAGCGGCGCGCAAGCGTTATTCTTCTCTGTCATCATCCCGGTCTACGAGCAATGGCACCTGATGCCCGCGCTGCTCGGCTGCTTGGAACTGCAGACATTTGCGCATGCGCAGTTCGAGACGATCCTCGTCGATAACGGTTCGACCGAGATCGCACTGCCGCAAGCGGCGCGCAACAATTTGCGGGTGTTGCACTGCGAAACACCGGGCTCGTACGTAGCGCGCAACCGCGGGGCGCAATGCGCAAGAGGCGAGTGGTTGGTTTTCACCGATGCGGATTGCCGGCCCGCACCGGAATGGCTGCAGACGCTACACGAATTGGCTGAAAGAGATATATCCGGTAAGGCGTTGCTGGCTGGAGCAGTGCAGATCGTTTCCGATTCGCCTTATCCCAACCGTTGGGAAATCTACGATCTGGTGAATGGTATCCCGCAGGAACGCTACGTCCGTCGCGGATATGGTGTCACCGCTAATCTCGCTGCGCGCCGAAGTCTATTTGAAGCGTTGGGCGGGTTCGATAGCGCGCGCCTCTCAGGTGGCGACGCAGACTTTTGTTGGCGCGCCGGGGCCTGCGCCTGCGTGCCCGTATATGTGTCGCATGCCCGCGTCGATCATCCGGCGCGCAAGACGCGTGAGGACGTCGTCACGAAGGCGCGACGGGTCAAGGGCGGACAACTCACGGCAGGATCGAGGCGGCGGCGCCTTGTATGGACGCTTGTCACGTTTTTGCCGCCCGCGAGCCGTGCATGGCGACTTCTCAGAACCAAAGAGTATCCGTTGAAGTACCGGCTCACTGCTATTTGCGTTTTGCTTCAGATGTGGATTGTGGAAATGAAAGAAGCTGCTCGCCTTTGGGGCGGGGGGCAAGCAGAGCGGCGATAAGCATATATCCGCAATTTATTCAACTCAATTTTCGAGAGCCTTCATGTTTGTTGCTGTCAAAATGTTGCAATTTCACCGCGAGGGGCTGAGGCGGTTTTCAAGGATTATCGACGGCAACCCCCATTATGACGACTTGCTGGAACATAAGCTAAGCCACAGCGAATGGTCGGTGTTCGACAGCGATGTCGATATCTCCGAGAAACGCGCCGCGGCGACAACGCTGTTTGAAAGAAAGCTTAAAAGTCGCACATACAATATTATCGCCCCAGAGTTCTCTGGGATCTGGTGTGATGGGACAACCAAAAATAACCTACGGGAGTTCAAGTTTTTTGAAAGAGTATGCTCTAGTGCACGCATTAAATTATCAGATAAAAATTACTCAAATTGTGATAGAATTACCATATCAAACGTAAATCATGAATTTGAAGATGTCATTAAAGTAATTTTATCCGATGCGCATGATTTCTATAATGAAAGAAGCACGATCACTGCGGGGCTCGCCCATCAGCAGATTTTGTATAGCCGTTCCTTCTTTAGTTATTTCCTAGCCTTCTCGCGAGAAGGCGTAGTCAGACCCACCGCTTTGGTGCAGGCGAACGATCATTCGCCGGGCCGTGTAGCTCTATCGATGATCATGAAAGGCCTTGGCATTCCACGGATTTATCTGCAGCACGCGGAAGTGACGAGTCATTTCCCGGAACTCGACTTCGAGTACAGCGTGCTGCGCAATAGACAGTCGCTCCACACTTACCAAATGATCGGACCAGTTAGGGGCAAGGTTTACGTCATTCCGCGACATCGCGATGCGTTTGCTAGGGACACCTTATCGCGAACTCGCGAACAAGGGATAACTGTTACTATCTATCCGACTTCACGAATCCTCATAAACGAGCTGCGCACTCTGATTGCGGCACTGGAAAAAAACCCAGCTATAGGCAAAATCCTCTTAAAGCAGCATCCTGGCGCGGTCAGGCTCCTCGACAATTCGCTCGAATCATCCAACGTCGCGGTGGTGACGGATATCCCAACGGAGGATCACATCGCCTTGGTCGGCAATTCTTCCGTGGTGATCGAACTTCTCCATCGCGGTATTCCGGTCTACCAGAATTTCGAATTCGACCCAGTCGATGCCGACTACTACGGCTTTGTTAAGACGGGCCTGACCAAAAAGGTTGCCCTCCAGGACCTCTCCGAGGTGTTCTGGGATCCCTATCATCTCAGCGAGAACTGGCTGAAGGCTTATGCCGAGTGGGACTCTTCTGCCGACCCCACGTACATGAAAGAGCAAGTGGAGTTCGTAGAAGAGATCGCTCGGCTGGCGCGTGAGGTGCCGTCATCGGCTGTGCCCCTGGTCAGAAGCGGAACAAAGGCCGAGCGCCTGCGTGCACAGGTCAGAGGTCGTGTTAAGAGAGGCCTCATTAAATTGATCAACGCCAACCCAAAAACATCAGCGCGGGCTGCAAATCTGATACTGAACAATGCCAATCGGACAGCCAATTTCCTGTCCGTGCAGGCATACAGGGCTGCAAGATATCTGTCTTTACACACGGCAATGGAGATCAAGGCACCCGCTTGGCAGGGCGCCAAAAAGAGAGCAGGTAAGCAAGGTGCCAGAGGCGACAATCTTCCGGGACCGGAGCTCTCCGAACTCATTGAATACACATTGCATAACGTCGGAGATCCGGTCGAATGGCTGCGGCACAACGAGCGCGCACAGTGGATCTCGTCCGTCGCAATGATAACCATTATGGACGCGATGTTTCAGAACCGGTCTCCGACGCTCAATGTTATATTCGACAGCCTCAAGGACTGGCCGTCGGAATCTGTCGCAGGAACATGGGCCTATCTCAAAAAAATTGAATGGGGAAATTTTGAGATCAGCCATAACAATCTGGATGAGATTGCCCGATTCACCTATGCCTACCAGGATAATATTAAGGCGCGAGCCTTACTCGAGCAGCAGCTTCTGACCGCGTTGCTACGGTCCGGCACATGCGCACAACTTGATAGTTTTTGGCACAACGCGACGGCCGCCCGGAAGGATCGGTTATCGATCAACCGGCAGATTCAGCTACTACGCAAGTTACGCAGCACGCCGGGAAGGGAGAAGGAGGCCGAGCAAACTCTACGTGAGTTCGAGGAGCGAGCTACACCATTCGAGGTACTCAAACTCAGGAACATGGATGCCCTAGAGGGCCAGCCGCTTGAGGGGTGGAACCACGTCCATGCTGAGCGGCAATTCGTCGAAAGCGCGCCGTATGGAATATCTCGAGAGTTTACCTCCCACATCCAGCCGGTGTATAATGCGCTACGCTCAAGGATGCGTTTCATGAACGCACGGACAGACACTTCGGAGGCGGAGGCGTTCCTTACCCTTATCCGCAGCGCGATCATTCAAGGTAAGCCGTTTTCGATGATCCGCCTTGGCGACGGTGAAGGTTATCTTTTTCCTAAAGGCGATTTCTTCAGTGAAGCAGATAGCGCGAATCGGGAACGGCACTGGTGGGGAACGGAACTTGACGCGGAGTTGAGGGCCAAGATTATCGACCAAGGCCGACAGGCGCTCGCTTCTGCCGATGTGGTTGGAATTCCATCCATCTACCGCTTCATCCGCGATCACAGCGAACGTAGCAGATCACTGACGCAGGCCGTGCAGGGTCGAGGGTTGCTTCAAGTACTACAAGGCGTGGAGCAGGCCATAGCTCCAGAGGCCTTGATTGCCGGGGCCACGGTGAATGTTTCCATGTTCAGCGACGTTGGGGTGATCGCGTCGCTCGCTAATCTAGTTAACAAGGTGACAATCGTCGGGAGTGTGAAGGCAGACAAATTACCAAGGAGCATTCGTAGTCTCCCCCGGATGGAAATGATACCTCTTCCAACGCACGCGAGAACATCTCTGAATGGCAAATACAACAAGGGGACCGAGCCCCTACCATTCATCTATCATGCACTGCTCGAGCGGCTAGATTCGATGGTCACAGCGGGTGATCTTGTTCTGGTGGCCGGAGGCATCATAGGCAAGATATTTGTCGGGCACGCCCGCGCCAAGGGCGCTATTGCACTCGACATTGGAAGCGTTCTCGACGATTGGATCGCAGTCGGTATGCGTTCAATGCGCTAAGTGTTGGTTTCCACGCGGAACTGAGCCGGTTTTGGAGTGAACCCCTCGGGCTGGACCACCAGGAGCATCGGACTATGGCCTGCTGCCGGTTTTTCGGACACTGTCCGTCGTCAGGTTTTTTGGGACCAGTGGCGCGGTGAGCTAACGGAGGCTCTGGTCCATCAGGGTTGTCATTTTAGGCGGCCACTCGCCGATGAAGCAAGCGGCGTTGTCTGATGGTTTCGCGTTTGATCCTTTCCCTTTCCAGCGTGATGATGTCGCCTCGCCCGAAGTAGACGTCGGCGGGAGTTAGATTGCCGAGGCTTTCGTGGTAGCGGCGGTGGTTGTAATGATCGACGAAGGCCGCGATCTGGCGTTCGAGGTCCCCCGGCAGGAAGTAGTTTTCGAGCAGGATGCGGTTTTTCAGCGTCTGGTGCCAGCGCTCGATCTTTCCCTGGGTCTGGGGATGGCAAGGTGCTCCGCGGGTGTGCTCCATGCCGTTGTCAGATAGCCATTCGGCGAGATCGGAGGAGACGTAACACGGGCCGTTGTCAGACAGGAGCCGCGGCCGCTGCATGACCCTGGCGCTGTCGCAGCCGGAAGCCTGCAGCGCCAAGGTCAGCGTGTCGGTGACGTCCCCAGCCTTCATCGTGGGGCACAGCTTCCAGGCGATAATGTAGCGGGAGAAGTCGTCGAGCACGGTCGACAGATAGAACCACCCCCAGCCGATGACCTTGAGATAGGTAAAATCGGTCTGCCAAAGCTGGTTCGGCGCCGTCGTCTTGTCATGGAACTCATCGGCGGCCTTGATGACGATGAAGGCCGGGCTGGTGATCAGGTCATGGGCCTTGAGCAGGCGATAGACCGAGGATTCCGAGACGAAGTAGCCCTTTGCGTCGGTGAAGGTGACCGCCAGTTCCCGAGGTGACAGCTCTGGCTTGTTCAATGCCAGCTCGATGATCTGATCGCGCGTTTCCTCGGGAATGCGGTTCCAGACCCGGCTTGGCCGGGGGCTGCGATCTTCCAGCGCGTCGACGCCGCCGGCATGGAAGCGGTCGTACCAGCGATTGAAGGTCGAGCGCGGAATGCCGAGCTTCTGCAGCGTGCGACGCGCCGACAGGTGCGACTGCTCGACGAGCCGGATGATCTCCAGCTTCTCGGATGCGGGATACCTCATTCGTCGTCGCCCCCATCCGCGATCATGCTTTTTTGAGAATCCGCAACTCCTGCGCCTACTCGGTGACGATCTCCTTGAGATCTCGGGCCTCCTTGCGCAGCATCTTCACCTCATCGCTGGTGGCGGCACGCGCCGTGTCCCCAGCCAGCCGCTTCTTGCCGGCTTCGAGGAACTCCTTCGACCAGGTGTAATACAGGCTCTCGGCGATCCCTTCGCGGCGGCACAGCGCGGCGATCGATTCCTCGCCACGCAGGCCCTCCAGCACGATGCGGATCTTCTCCTCGGCCGAATACTGCTTGCGCGTCACGCGGCGGATGTCCTTGATGACCTGCTCCGCTGGCGCTTTCCCTGTCCCGGTTTTCTGTCTCATCTTCGCTCCTTTGAAAGGCTACGATGAACCAGAAATCCCCCGTTCTCAGTTAAGCCAATTTGGTCCCATCAGCGCCGACGCTGGACAGCCGAAAAGCCCGTCGTTCGTGGCCCTTACAAAAAACGGGGTCAAATTTCAAACTGACCCACTACCGCTCTGTGCGCTACCTTGATTTTCTGGCAAAGCATCTGTAGCGAAATCCTCTCGTCATTCCCGGAACAGCCTCGATGAGTTCGATCTGCTTGTAACCGAGATCCTGGAAGATAGTTCGATAGTCGCGTTTGAAATGACGAGGGCTTTCAGTCACCTCGTCTTCGACAGTAATTATCTTCGGGCTTACCCGAGCCATCTCCGCGAAAATCCAATTGCTATCTGGGTGGACGTGCTCGAGGACTGCCATCGTGTATATGATGTTGAAGGAGTTGCCTGGCAACTGTCTTATGGAATCCTCGATGGAGGAAATGATGATCTTTGCCCGTTTCAATTCCGGAAAAGTGTGCCTCATATGATCAATCGCATTGGCGTTTATCTCGATGGCAGTTAGTCGGGTAAAACCCGCGTTGTGTAGAAATGCCATATTGCGGCCAGCGTTGCATCCGAGTTCGAGGATACGCGATCGCGGCGTCGCGTACTTTTTGATGCAATCGAGTAGGAAAAGGCTGCGGGCGACCGCCCCCTTCGTGTAAGTTTCCGGAGCATTGTCTTCGTTAGGCTTCTTCCAATAGGAATGGATGTCCTGAAGAGAAGCCACTCTATTCATCACCGAATATCTTTCATGATGGCTTTCATCCCGCAACTCACGACATCGCAACATCCCAGCTCGTCGGCGTGCCCGCTTTCAGATCTCGGGCAGCGCGCCGCCCCAGCAATGTTTCGTAATGTTTGGGCGCAAGCCCTTGCCCAGGCCGAACGATCTTCAGGTTCTCCGGGGTAAACATATCTCCGGCACCCACGTCCTGCGCCACATAGATCGAACGGCGGAAGAGCAGTGACTTCTCCTCGGCCTTAGTAGGGCCGTAGGAAACCTGACCGAGGGACTGCCATGCTCTTTCCGTCTCTACCACCAGCGCCTTCATCTCGTCGGGCTCGAGAGAGAAAGTGCTGTCGACGCCGCCGTCGGCGCGACACAGGGTGAAATGCTTCTCGATGACTGTGGCGCCAAGAGCCACCGCCGCCACAGACGTCCCGACGCCCATCGTGTGGTCCGATAGGCCGACCTCGCAGCCGAAGAGCGCGCGCATATGCGGAATTGTAACGATATTGGTGGACTCAGGCGTGGCCGGATACGTACTGGTGCATTTCAGGAGCACGAGGTCGCGACAACCGGCCTCGCGCGCGGCGCGAACCGTCTCATCGAGCTCGGCAAGGGTTGCCATGCCGGTCGAGATAATGAGCGGCTTGCCGGTCACCGCTGCCCTGCGGATGAGCGGCAGATGTATGTTCTCGAAAGAGGCGATCTTGAAGGCGGGAACGCCGAGCCCTTCGAGGAAATCAACCGCGGTCTCGTCGAAGGGGGTGCTGAAGCACAGCATGCCGTGCTCACCAGCTCGCTGCATGATCGGCGCATGCCACTCCCAAGGGGTGTGCGCCTCCTTATAGAGATCGTGTAGGTTTCGCCCTTTCCAAAGGCTCTTATCGTCGGCGATGTCGAAAGCGCCGCCGCGAACGTTGAGGGTGATCGTGTCGGCGGTATAGGTCTGAAGCTTCAGCGCATGCGCGCCGGCGGCCGCGGCCGCATCAACGATCTCCAACGCCCTTCCAAGCGATTGATTGTGATTGCCCGACATCTCCGCGATGATGAAGGGTAGAGCAGTCCGCCCGATTTCGCGATCTCCAATAAGCATCGCCAGCCCTTTGCCCTAAAATGCGAGTTCGTAAACGTAACGGTCTGGTTCACTTGAGCGAACCAGAAAGCCCAGTTTCTCGAATATTCGACGAGATGCCGTGTTCTGTGGCTTCACCTGTGCAACAAGCACAACATGTCCCTTTTCCTGCCGCAACCGCTCGATCGCTGCGGCGAGCATCGCCCACCCCATCCCGCGGCCTCGGAAGATCGGCGCCACGGCGTAGCTAATCTCCCATTCCTTGCCCCTTTTGTCGAAGCGGACCTGACCCAACGGAATCCCCGAAGCGATTTCCGCGATATAGAATACGCAGCGCTCCGAATCTCGTACGCGCATCCGGAACCAAGCGTGATGTTCCTTCGCCGCAATAGGCTTAGCGCTGAAGGCGTTGAGTCGTGTTGCGGCATCGTTTACCCATTCCAGAACCAGTGCTTCGTCGGCAAGCTCGGCATGCCGGACGGCAATTGGCATGTCTGCGCGCGCAATCAGCACTGCAAATACCCGTTCC
This sequence comes from Mesorhizobium sp. Root552, assembly GCF_001427285.1. Taxonomy (GTDB): domain Bacteria; phylum Pseudomonadota; class Alphaproteobacteria; order Rhizobiales; family Rhizobiaceae; genus Mesorhizobium. The sequence continues at coordinate 17,948 of NZ_LMFV01000018.1, read as the reverse complement.
ACTCCGTATCCGTCCACAACATTGAGGCACTTCTTGGACCAAGTTGGGTCGAGCCCCGTTTCCGCGAGGCTTGCTAGCGCATCATGGATGACGGTCCCATCGACCGCATCCCAATGGCCGAGCCAGCGCGCCAGCCCGCGACGCGCGAGTTCGCTGCTGATCGGGTGCTGGTTCTTCGCGAGCGAGATGACGACGGACGGTAGGCCCAAGCACAACCGCTCCCAACTCGTCGCGCCGCCAGCGCCGATGGCGAGATCGGCGGCAAGCATCAGAGGCGCGAGGCTCGGCACGCGGTCACAAAGACGCAACTCGGTGTGGCCGGCGACAAGACGCTCAACTTCGGTGAACTGCGGGGATGCGGAAGAAAGGACAATATCCGCTGCGATATCAGGTCGGCGTAGCTTCAGAAGCGCCTCGATTGTTTTCTGCGTCAGGCCTGCCCTGTCTACTCCACCGAAGGAGACAAGTAGCCTGCGCAATGGTCCCTCGCGAACCGTCGCCCGGCGACGCAGATGGACATAGTCCGGTTGCAGGAGAGCATAGCGTGGCCCGAGTAAAAGCGTACAATGCGGCGGGACCTTGCCGACATAGCGCACGTCCCTCCGCGCCACCAGATTCTGGTCAAGGAGGATGTCGCAGTCGTGTGGTCGGTCGGCAAGGTCATCAATCACCATGATCTTGTCGGCACAGCGGCGTAGCGCGCTCTGCCAGCGCGCGTCCAGGCCATAGTGGTCAACGACGAGCCAGTCCGGATGAAAATCGCCAATGGTTCGAGCCGTTTCCTCGGCATCGTTCTGCCAATCCGTGCCGAGCCAGAGGGCATGAGCCGGTCCATCTTCGCCAGGTGTCCATTCCGGTCGGGGCGCAGGGAGTCGGAACAGGCTAAAGCCACGATCCACGATCAGGTCGCAGAGATGAGCCCGGTGCTCACGACAGACGAAAAGGATGTCGGCACCCCGCTTCTGCAAGGCTTCGGCGAACGTGAGACAGCGCATGACATGGCCGGTACCGATGGCTAGGGAGGCATCGGCGCGGAATGCAACCCTGATACTATCCGCCGGCATCAAGTCGCCTGCAACGCGTGGAACAGCCATTCCGCCTGTTTCCAGTCTTCTGGAGTGTCGATGTCCTGAACACGGCATCGGGGCAAGATCAGTGGCGCGGCGTCAACGGAGAAAATTGGTTTGCCTGTACACCAAGCCTCAGAACGTCCCCAATAGAACTGTCCGGCATCGTGATAGGCTTCTTCGAGATCCTGTGAGCGTGTCTCGAAATGTTCTGGATAGAACATCTCGACACGGCCGGCTTCGACTAGCCGAATGGCGCGCTGGATAGGGAACGGGTAGCTGGTGACGGAAAAGACATAGTCGCATCCCTCCCTTTCTAGAAGGTCAAGGCCACTCCTAAGGTCTTCGGCGCGGACGAACGGAGCCGTAGCATAGAGGCAGCACACATGCCGCGGATCAATACCCTCCCGCCGATGCCATTCGATGGCATGGGCGAGCACCGGAATGGTACCGGTATAGTCGTCCGCGAGCTCGGCCGGGCGCACGAAAGGCGTGTCGGCGCCGCACTCCCGCGCCACGGCTGCAATCTCTTCATCATCCGTCGAAACGACGATCCTGTCGAAGCAGCCGCTTGACCGAGCGGCCTCGATCGGCCACGCAATCATCGGCCGGCCGCAGAAAGGGCGAATGTTTTTGCGCGGGATGCGTTTGCTGCCCCCACGAGCCGGGACGACCGCCAATCTCATTCAGAAAGTGCCTTCTCGAGCGCGTCGATGACCAGATCCTGCTGTTCTTCCCTGAGGGTCGGAAACATGGGCAGGCTAATTGCTTCGGCGTAGTAGGCTTCCGCCTCGGGGAAGGCACCGAATGTAAAGCCCAGACGCTTGTAATAAGGCTGAGTGTGAACGGGAATGTAGTGCATATTGACACCGATTCCTCGTTGGCGCAGCGCGACGAAGGCGTCATGATGACTGCGGGTAATCCGGTCAAGTCTCAGCCTGATCACGTAGAGGTGAAGCGCCGAATAAGCATCCGCGTGCTGTTGCGGCACGGTCACAGGAAGCGACCCAAGCAAGAGGTCGTAACGATGCCTGATCTCGTGGCGACGCGTTACATAGTTGTCGATCCGTTCCATCTGGCTAACGCCGAGAGCGCCTTGCAGTTCTGTCATCCGGTAGTTGTAACCGAGATCGATCTGTTGGTAGTACCAAGGTCCATCCGGCTCATGCGTCATGAGTGCCGGGTCGCGGGTGATGCCGTGGCTGCGCAGCAGCTCCAGCCGACCAGCCAAGGCCGCATCGTTAGTGAGCGCCATGCCACCCTCGGCGCTGGTGATGATCTTTACGGGATGGAAGCTGAAAACGGTGATGTCACTGAACTGGCAGTTGCCGACTGGAACACCCTTGTAACGGCCGCCAACGGCGTGAGAGGCATCCTCGATGACGCGAAAGCCGTATCGCTGGGCAAGGGCGTGAATGGGTGCCATATCGCAGGACTGACCGCACAGATGGACAGGGACGACGATTTTGGGCAGGCGCCCTTGACGCTCGGCTGCAGCCAGCTTGATCTCGAGACTCTCAACGCTGAGGTTGTAGGTATGCGGATCTATATCGACAAAATCGATATTAGCGCCGCAGTAGAGCGCACAATTGGCACTTGCAACGAATGTAATAGGGCTCGTCCAGAGCCAGTCACCCGGCTTCAGGTCGAGGGCAAGGCAAGCGATATGCAAGGCAGAGGTCGCACTGTTTACTGCGATAGCGTACTTTGCGCCGCAATAATCGGCCACGGCCCGTTCAAAGCGCGGGACCACAGGCCCTTGGGTGAGGAAATCCGAACGCAGTACCTCAACGACGGAGTCGATGTCAGCCTGTGAGATATCTTGTCGTCCGTAAGGAATGGTGCTCATATGTTACCAATCTTCCCACGGCTGTGCTCGATCCATTTCTGGAGGGTATCAATGGTCATCCAGTTGGGATTGTTAATGCTAGTGTAGCTGAAGCCTTCCTTGACCTTCTTGCCGTCCTTGATGCGCTCTTTGCTAATTGCCCAGTTGTGGATGGCTGGTAAGATTTTGTAATGCTCCGGATATTCGTAGCTGTAGAATGAGTCTTCCTCGCCAATCATTTGCTCGTGCAACTTCTCGCCGGGACGTATGCCAATAAATTCCAGCTTCGCATCGGGAGCGATGGCCCGGGCAATGTCGGTCACTCTCATGGATGGGATCTTCTTAACATAGATTTCCCCGCCTTCCATATCCTCGAAGGCGTGCCAGACAAGTTCCACACCCTGCTCCAGCGAAATCATGAAGCGTGTCATCCGTTCGTCGGTTATCGGCAGCACTCCGTTCGCCTTAATCGACATGAAGTAGGGAATTACCGAGCCACGTGAGCCCATGACGTTTCCGTAACGGACCACGGCTAATCTGGTGTCGTGCACGCCACTATAGGCATTGCCGGCTACGAAGAGCTTGTCTGAGGCCAACTTGGTGGCGCCGTAGAGATTGATCGGGCTGCTTGCCTTGTCAGTAGAGAGGGCGACAACCCGCTTTACGCCCCTGTCAATGCAGGCGTCAATTACGTTCATTGCGCCATTAATGTTGGTCTTTATGCACTCAAAGGGATTGTATTCGGCGGTTGGAACAATCTTAGTGGCGGCTGCATGCACTACGTAATCTACACCGTCGAGCGCACGATACAGGCGCTCCTTATCGCGGACATCGCCGATGAAGAAGCGTACACGACTATCACCCTGATACTTCTTAGCCATATCCCATTGCTTCATCTCGTCACGCGAATAGACGATGATCCGCCTTGGGTTGTATTGTTCCAGCGTCATCGGCAAGAACGTGTTACCGAATGAACCGGTGCCACCAGTTATGAGTATTGATTTCCCTGTAAACATGTCTTTGTACTACTCGTAATTTGAGACGATTATTGTCTGGAGGTGCCCTTTAGGGTGAAGTGCGCCATGCTCGAACCCCACTACTCGCAAAATCGTTTTGAAGGGACCAATGATCCTTAACACAAGATGCAAACCGGGCGGGAGCGGCATTTGCTCTATCGTGCGGCCACCCGTTAGAGATCTCGTCATAAAAGCCCCGATTCCGCGTAACCGGCAGGCATCGCTAAACGAGCCTTTTCGGCGTCCGTTTCGCACGGCGCGCACATTGGAATAGCGGACCCAGAGCAGGCCCGCCCGATGCTGTAGTAGGTAAGACCGTAGCGAGACACGACAGCTGGATCGTACAGGTTCCTACCATCGAAAATAACTGGGTGCTTCAAGGTTTTGCGGATGTGTTCAAAGTCGGCACCGAGGAATAGTTTCCATTCGGTGATGATCACCAGTGCATCAGCGCCAAGAAGGGCGACTTCCTTTGAATCAGCGAGCGTGAGATCAGCCCGCTCGCCATAGAGGCGGCGACATTCGCGCATAGCTGCGGGGTCGTAGGCTTGCACCTTGCCACCCGCCTGCCAGAGCGCCTCCATGATCACTCTCGATGGGGCCTCGCGCATGTCGTCGGTATTGGGTTTGAAGGCGAGACCCCAGAGAGCAAAGGTCTTACCAGAAAGTTTATCGCCGAAATGAGCGGCGATCTTGCGCACTAAGCTGGCCTTTTGGGTGTCGTTCTGCACATCGACCGCCTTTAGCAACTTCATATCGCAAGCGATCTTGTCAGCGCTGCGGATGAGGGCTCGTACGTCTTTCGGGAGGCATGAGCCTCCATATCCAACGCCCGGATAGATAAAATGATAACCGATGCGCGGGTCGCTGCCGATGCCGTGGCGAACCTTCTCGATGTCGGCTCCTACCTGCTCGGCGAAGTTAGCTATCTCGTTCATGAAAGTGATCTTGGTCGCCAGCATGCAATTGGCCGCGTGCTTTGTCAGTTCGGCGCTACGCGCATCCATGACGATGATCTTCTCGTGGTTGCGATTGAACGGAGCGTACAGTTCTCGCAGTACTGCTTCTGTCTTCTGGCTCGCCGTCCCGATGATTATGCGGTCGGGCTTCATGCAGTCGGAAACGGCCATACCCTCCTTGAGGAACTCTGGGTTAGAGGCGACGTCATAGGTGAGGCCAATGTTACCACGAGCATCGAGCGCCTCCTTGATTGTCTGCCGGACCCTATCGCAAGTGCCAACGGGAACCGTCGATTTAATGACGACGATGCGGTGGCCGTCCATCTGCGCGGCGATAGCACGGGCGACGGCCAAGACATTTGTCAGATCAGTCGAGCCGTCTTCGTCGGACGGCGTTCCGACGGCGATGAACTGAACGCCGGCATGCAGAACGCCCTTCGCCACATCAGTGGTGAAGTGTAGTCGCCCGGCCGCATAGTTTTCCTTCACCAATCGCTCCAAGCCAGGCTCAAAGATTGGGATCTCGCCGTGCTCCAGGCGGGTGATCTTCGTGGCGTCAATATCGACACAGACGACGTTGTAGCCCGACTCGGCAAATACGGCAGCTTGTACCAATCCTACATAACCGGTGCCGAAAATGGTGATTTTCAAGAGTCGTGTCCTGTCGAATACGTGGGTTGTTAGGGAAATGTGCAAATGAAAGTGGGGCATGTATGTACGCAACCGTTTGCGGCTTTCCGGAAACGCCCCAGATCAAACTCCGAAAACAAGGCTTTCACAGCTGCGTTTCCCTTTTTCGCCTTGGCCGCTCTCGATTATCAACGGACTCTACCCGACGCCACATCAACTATATGCTCTACCATCTTCGCGTAGATCTTATCAGCGTCGAACCGCTCCTCGAATACGACCACGCGCCGCTCTCGCCCATGCAGAGTTTCCGGGTCCGCCAGTGCGGTTTCAATTGCTGCTGCGAAAGCAGCGGGCGAAGCACCCGGCATTGAACGACCGATGCCGGTCTCGGCATATAGCCCCGTGATTTCACCCCCTAGCGTTGCCATCTGGTAGGTGCCGTAGGCCATGTATTCGAACACTTTGTTGGGGAGGCCTTGGGGCGCTTTGCTCACGTAGGGAAGGAGTCCGATCGTCGCGCGGCCAAGCAGTGCGGCAATGGCGTAGCTATCGATCCAACCCGGCAGGACGACGTTGGGCAATGCGCGAAAAGCTTCGATGAGATCAGGTCGGGAGGAGGCGTCACCGGCAAGCACAAAGAGGATGTCGTCGCGCTCCAATAGGAGTCGGCAGGTCTCGAGCACGTAATCTAGATCGTATGTCGCACCCCATGAGCCGACGAAGGCCACAACCTGCTTGCCCGGCAATATGCCAAACTTAGTGAGAACCGCTTCCGTCTCACCGAGTGCTTCTGGTGGAAGACGCCGGTAGGTGAGTGGGAACACCCTATCGTGGGCCGCCGTGCGACCGGTGCCTTTCGCTTGTCCCCAGGCGAGATAGCGCTCCGAGATACCTACTAGGGCGGTGGCGTGACGGCAAGCAAAACGAGCCTGGGCATCAAGTGGGAGGATTGCCATTCGCGCCAGCGGTCGGACCCTCGGTGGAAGAAAGTCGACGAAGAAGTCCGGCCAAAGATCTCTAATCGACACGACCGTCGGGATCCTGGCACGTAGACCGAAAGCCACTACTACTTTCGCTGCCTCTGTGGTGGGTAGATCGGTAACCAATACGTCTGGACGCTCTTCACTCGCTGCAGCGTAGCGCCGGAACGCTTCGGCGAAGCAGCGGTTGTGCAGGATGCGTCGAAAGCTAATGTTGTGGCGATAGCCAGGGGCACGAAAGACACGGATTGTCAGGTTCTCCCCGGCACGAAGCCATTGGTCGTCCGCCACACGGTGGGTCTTCGAATAATGGTTGAAGGTGGAGGTGAACCAAGTGGTTTGGTGGCCGCGCGAAGCTAGCGTCCTTGCTAACATTCCCGCTCGCATCAAGCGGGGTGCACCGAGGTCGGTTGGTAGCGGTTCGAGGTCGCGGACGAGCCATATCTTCATGTGGTCCTACTCAAAATTACTGATGAGGCAGCGGAAGAGCAATCCGCGTGAAGTTGAGGCAACTCTAAACAAAGGGCGTTCATATGATGGCGGCGCGTGTTGCTTGTTACTGCAGGATTTATTTTAGCTCGTTTATTAGGTTCTGCTTGCTGAAGCGGCTAATCCAGCCCAACACCTGCCCAGTAGGTAATGGTAACGGTGCTTTCGCTTTTTCGAGCGCAGGTAATATTTATTTCAATTGAACACCCAGTTTTTAATTACCGATAACAAATTAAGTCATGTAAAGTGCAGAAGCGCTTTACACCAATCAAAATAATTGCGCGGAGCCTGCAAAAAAGTTGCATTATAATAATGGTCACCGAGATTTTTTCGACCGCCTCTTGGGCTATCATGACGTTTTAGAAGAAAATGGATGACTAATCAGATCAGACGTTACCCTGCACTCGCCACTACCGCCACACTCAGGGCAGATCTTGGAGAAGCCGGGGCAGTCCTCCGCAATTATCCCGTGCTGACACCCGCACTTTGACCATCGTGAGCAAACAAACACGCGCCCTAGCCCGGCGCATCTATTACAGACACGCATATCACTCCCCGCCCCGTAAATATCGCACGTAGGTCACACACACACGGTCCGTCTGGCAATCTGAAAGGAACAGACATGGACCGTAACCTTCAGAAAGCGCGATGCAAATAGAATTGTTGTTGGTTGAAGCGTGAGTCGCCGAGGAAATTATTGTCAAATCTATCCCTATTCTGTAAAAACCTACGCCTGCGACAACAACGTGACGCATGGTCTCAGCAAGGTTTTTGTTGGCTTCAGTATCGCGGCAGCGCATAATGTTGAGAACCTGTTCGCACAAGGCAACAGGGCGGCATCCTCTATATTGAGAACCGATGTGGTGTGGCACGCCGGGTTCAAGTGACAGCGCTGTAGCAGTTGAGTTGGCTCATCGCGCTTTTGTCAAAACATCCTTTGCAAGAGAGGACCTCTCACCTATCAATGCTCCACCGTCATAGGTGAGATGGCTGTAATCCCTGTAGAGTATGACTCCATTGATCTCGGTTTTGCACTTTCCATCGGAACAGAGGAAGCTGAAGACATCTGCGACTTCTATACCAGACTTCTTCGCCGCATCTGAGAATATTCGAAGCGAATCACCACGGTATTTCTGATTCTCGACAAGGGAAATATAGCAGTTAGCTTGCCGTCCGAGTGTAATTTTGCCTCTGGCCTTTCGCTCAAGGCAACTGCCGATGTCCGCGCCGTTTGCTGGGGGGGGCGCGATGAAAACAACCTTCTTTCCGGCACCATGCAATTCTGTAACCAGTTGCGCGAGCGCGCCGGCTACGATCTCAAACGAGGGTTCTGACGCCTCTAGCGAACCATCGGCCTTTCTCTGAAGAAGTAGATTGGACGAACTCAACGGTGTCTGCATTCGCCCGGCGATGACCACAATATCGATGCTGGGGGAGGACATCGCAAACGAGAGCACCCGATCATTGAATTCCATGCATCGCAGCGCATACTCTCGATTGTAACGATCGCCCGACTCTTTAGCGAAGCGCGCTGTTTGATAGAGCGGATCACAAGCTCCCATGGTTGCTTGTTGCATTCCAACGCCAGCAAGTGGCCCCATTAGCGCCGAAGACCACGCCATGGCGTAGGAGTCGCCCCATACGAGCACCTTGGGGTGGTCGTTTGTGCGGCATTTCGACTTGATCCGGAATTCTTCATCGGGCTTGTAGGCGCAGCCAAAGGCTAGGCCGTAGTTGTTGCGCCGAATATGGGCGTAGTCGGTCTCGCTGGCGGCAAATGCGGTGATCGACGGCGGCGTGATAGCGATAGCAGCAGAACACACAACAAGCCCAGCGACGAATCTGCGCGGCTTGGCGGGCCTTGCCCGTCGGAACGGTTCCTCGACGAGGAGATAGAGAACTACGCTTAGTGCAACGGAGATCGCTACGGCCAGCCAGATCGCGACCGTGGGCGGTTCCTCAAGGTAGGCTGCCTTTGTGAAGACGAGCAGCGGCCAGTGAACCAGATACAGCGGATAGGAGATGTCGCCCACGCGCGCCAGCGCCCTGACAGGTAGAGCAGCTTCCCATTTCGAGGCATTGTGACCGAGGATGATCATCAGTGTGGCTGTGCAAACGAGCAAGGAATCAAACCCCGGATGCGAAAGCCCAGTCGGGAAAAACGGGACCGCGAAAAGAATAACTGCGGCGGGAAGCCTGGTGGCGGCAAGCCAATGGCTCCTCCTCAAGCTCGAACGCGCTATAGCTCCTATGGAACCAATGCCAAGTTCCCACATGCGAGTGAAAGGGAGATAGAAGGCCGCATCCGGGTATGTGGATGCAAGGTAAAGGCTCAGTACGAGACTTGCAGCGACAACAGCTGCCACTACTCCGAGCCACGCCTTGCGCGGCACGTAACGCAGTAGCAGCGGCATTACAAAATAGTACTGCTCCTCAATCGCGAGCGACCAGAAGTGCAGCAGGGGCTTGGTCTCGGCGGATCCCTCAAAGTAGCCTGACTGACCCCAAAGGACGAAATTCGCCACGAAAAGCAACGACCCCACCACCTGCTCGCGCAGATCAATCAACTCGATATCGGTGAGTATGAACGGAGCACAGAGCACGACGAGGGCAAGGACGACATAGGCTGCCGGCAGCAGGCGCTTCGCTCGCCGAAAGTAGAAGCTCTTGAAGCTGAAATCGCCTCGGTCGATCCCGTCGCGGATAAGTCCGGTGATCAGAAAACCAGATATCACAAAGAAAAGATCGACGCCGAGGTATCCGGCAGCCAAACCTGGCAGGCTCGCATGGTAAAGAACCACCAAGAGTACTGCAGCGCCGCGTAGCGCTTGGATGTCGGCACGAAGTGAGGCTCTAACCCCTCCGCCGTTCGCGATATCCTGTTTCATTCGCACCCCACCTCTTGGTGGGTCTTTGCACTCATTCTGGAGAAATTCAACAGGGGGATGGCTCGATCTTCCCGCCTCTGCTCATCGAAAATGAGGCGCTAGTTGAACGACACCAATAGCGAAAAAACCACCAACCACAATCAATGTGGCCAATAATAAGTTAGTCCGATTCATGCCTGCCTGCCCCCAAAAGCTTTGAGCTCTTAAGCATAAATCGAGAGTCGCAAGCAAGTGGTTGCTTGAACGATGCAATCTGAAAGGACAGAAACATGAGAACCAGCTCTGCCGGGCGGACGGCTTCTAGGTGCGAAGATGCTATGATTGAAGAAACAATCGTTTCGCGGCCGGGTCTCTGAAGTCACGGCGAAGCGGGGCTAAATGGAGGTGTTCTCCACGCTGCTATGACAAACGATGCTGTCGAACCTTGATTCATAAAAAATCACGGCGTAGGCCGTAAGGTGGCGATGAGGGCCGCCGGCGCTCCGAACAAAGCGCCCAAAAGCGGAACACTGATAAGCGTTGCCGCGATAAATATGCGGCGCTTACGCGGCGTGCCACGAAGGGTCGGGAATAGATGCGGCAATGACTATCGCGGCGAAGACAAAGAAGGCGTCCATAATGTCGTGTTTGAACATGATCTGGGTCACGCCAGAGGCCGCATAAGCTGTGGACACGATCAGTGCGACAAACAGCCGGATACGGTAGTTGGGATCACGCGGCGCGCGCCAGGCGATGAAGACCGGCACGCATAGGACAGCCAGCAACGCGGTCAGGGTGAGAATTCCTCCATCGATGGCGATGGAAAGAAAGCCGTTGTGGGCGTGGGTAAAGTTGCGGACAGGTAGCCCGTCGCTGGACAGTTCCGGTACGAGCGATGCCATCCTATTCTGGATGCCATGACCCCAGATCGGCGAATCGAGAAAGGCATCCCAGCCCGCGCGCCAAAGTCTCAGCCGCTCGCCGATACTCTTGGTGGTTTGCTCTCCCATCAGGATGCGATGGAGTTCGCGCACGGTTTGGTTCCAGCGCCCATCAAGCAGGCGCTGCACGCTGTAAAGGGCGGTTGCCGCGGCTGCGAGCACCAGAAGGCTCGCGGGGCGCCAGACAGCGGAGCGCCACCGGGCCGGGGCAAAGATCACCAGCAGGGCCAGGATAGGAAACATCGCGAGGCCGACGCCTCGGATAAGCGACATGGCGAGCGCGACGATGCCCCCGACAACCGCCGAGATCGCCAGCAACTGGCGCGTTCTGGACCGCGAAGCGATGTTCAGCCCCCCGATCCCCATCAGGCACAGCGACATGATGGAAAAGACCGCGGCATTTCCGGCTCCCCCTTCGGCCTGAACGCCAAAAAAAACTGCCTGGATGGAGCCCTGCAGCGCTGCACCCACGGCACCGATGGCCGCGCCAACAACATAGGGCTGAAGAAGATCGATACCCCTGCTAGCCCGCAGTCTCGGAATGACGGTCCAAGGTGAAAGGAATGCCAGCAACCAGACGATCGAATGGGGGATTTCGGGTCTATTCGGTCCAATTAGCGCAGTAAGCACGATCAATGCGGCAAAAGCGGTGAAGGTCCAAGCCAACTCGCGGTCAGAACGGCTCATCTGGAACTCGTACCGCTTCAACGCCAGCGACATTACCGCCCATACGAAGAATGTGTACAGCATCACCGAAATCACGGTCCCGCCCACTGCGGGAAGCGCTCCCATCAGAAAGGCGGAAATGGAGTTGTTCCTATCGAAGCTCGCTTGAAATGTTCGAGCCGTGACCGCCTTGTCAGAAGCGCTCATAGCCATGCCCCGAGGTTTGCGCCTACAAAAAAACAGCCTACTGATAGCAATTTGCTCCGAAAGCCATTGGCCGGGAAATTCAGAAGCCGTCACGTGGCACAATCGCACATGTCTTTAGGCTGGCATCCGGATACACCTCCCCGACCCGACTGGTCGGAAGGATCACCGTCAAACACTCCCCCACGATTACATTGGAGAGCGTTTCGGGATGTCTTCCCGCCACATGAAGCGGCTCTGACGCCCAGCCACCCCCTTGGGGTGACTGAAGGAAGGCATACGACGATCAACCTGAGATTTCAACTTCAACATTAATCTACATTAATAATCTTTGGTTGGTCTGAAAACCCAGTATCGGATTATTGAGCCGGTGCAAGCAAAACGGTCGATGAAGCCATAATGCGATAGCTTGAGGAAGCCTTTAGGCACGGGGAAATGTCGCAAGGGGAACTTTGCTCCCACCCCACACTGTCACTTAATGTACATGGCAGCACAACGCCAGTGTGCGGCAATGATGGACGATCCGGCGCCGCCAGCCTGGGGCAAAGAGATAACCGCAACCTAATGTTCGGAACCTTGGCAGCCCGCTGATTTTCCCAGCCATTTTGGACTGTGCCGCATGGCCTGCACAATGTTCGCGATGTTCTGGCGATCCTCATACTCAAAAAGACTGGCTTTTTTCGCGAGCAGGCGAGCGACCTTCAGGATACACTGGTGGCCAAGCATTATGAGCCTTTCCGCCGCAGGACAAGGTTGCTTCGCTGCGTGAAGCCTCAATCAGGTCTGGGAAGCTGTATGAGCCACGTCGAAGGGAATTTCGCGCCACTGCGACCGACATATACCGTCCAAAGCATCGGTCCAGCGAGATGTAACGCTGGATGACGCTTGCGTCAGTGACAGAGACTGTTATAGTACCAACGTAAGAATGGGTTAAGTTTCTGTGTAATATCAGATGGTTAGAGGATGCGGCCGTGACAGTGCCGAGTCCTCTTCTGGGCACCAAATTCCTGTTTTAGACTGTCCGACCAGGTCCAGGAACTTAAAAGAAGGCCCGGCTTTCCGGGCTTTTTTGTTCCCTGAATGTCCGTTGGCATCCTGTGGCGTTTGTTGGCATCCAATGGATTTGTTGGTACTTTGGTTGGTATATTGACGAAAGGCTAACTTTCTATTGTTTGAGATACCAACAAATGCCGCTAACAGACACGCAAATCAAAGGGCTACGCCCCGCTTCAAGTCCAACCAAGCACAGCGACGGCGGTGGGCTCCACCTGTTGGTTTCGCCAACCGGGGGAAAACTGTGGCGACTATCCTATCGGTTCGCCGGAAAACAAAAAACGCTGGCGTTTGGCGCATATCCTGCCATTTCGTTGGCCGATGCCCGGTTGAAACGAGCCGACGCAAAAAAACTGTTAGCAAATGGCGTTGATCCGGCACAACAAGCTAGGATTGAAAAGACCAACAGGCTTGTTGCAAATACCAATACCTTTGCAGCCATCGCCGATGAATTTTTCGTCAAGGTCGAACGTGAAGGCAAGGCAGATGCCACGCTGACCAAAAAACGGTGGCTGCTAGGTATGGCGAAGGCCGATCTCGGCGACCGGCCGATTGCCGAAATCGGTGCGGCAGAAATTCTCGCGCCGCTGCGTGCTGTCGAAGGCGAAGGCAATTACGAGACGGCGCGACGGTTGCGTGCGGTCATCGGGCAAGTGTTTCGCTACGCCATCGCCACCGCACGAGCCGAGAATGATCCGACCTTCGGCCTGAAAGGCGCGTTGACCGCGCCCATCGTCACGCACCGTGCTGCGCTGACAGACAGGAAGGCATTCGGAGGTCTATTGCGGGCCGTCTGGGATTATGAAGGCATGGCGGAAACGCGGGCCGCGCTGCAACTCATGGCGTTGCTCTATCCGCGACCCGGCGAATTGCGGCAGGCCGAATGGAGCGAATTTGATCTCGGCGGCTGCGTGTGGACAATACCCTTTACGCGCATGAAAATGCGACGCGAGCATAAAAAGCCGCTGCCGGCAGCTGCCGTTGAGATCCTTCGCTATTTGCACACATTGACGGGGCGCGGGCGCCTAGTCTTTCCGTCAGTGCAGTCCTCACTACGGCCAATGAGCGAAAATACGCTGAATTCAGCCTTGCGTCGCATGGGCTTTTCCAGCGCGGAAGTTAGCGCGCACGGCTTCCGAGCGACGGCCTCGACGCTTCTAAATGAATGCGGCAAATGGCAAGCTGACGCCATTGAGGCCGAGTTGGCTCATATCGGTGCAGACGAGGTGCGCCGCGTCTACCATAGAGCATCTTATTGGGACGAGCGCGTGCGCATGGCAGAATGGTGGGCAGGCCAACTGGACCTACTAAGACAATCCTGATCTTATCAAGACTCGGCCTCCTCTTGGCGCACAGAGCATGAGCGACGTTTCAAACTGGATGTACGTTGATATTTTTACAGTGGACCAAGTTGCTGCACTTTGGTGTGGGTTCGATCCGGCAAAAATTAGCCTTGCCGACAGATCCAAGCCATCGGAAGTCATCGCGGCAAGGCAGATGCTTACATCCGCCATCATCAGCAAAATTCTGAAGGCTGATACGACGACCAATGGCTATTCGATGATTGGAATCCATGCAAATTCCTTGGTCACAAGAAGAGACTTGGAAGCCTTTGCGCGACAGAAAAGCTTATATCCCGCTTTCCTTTTCGACACGTTGGCACCTTTTGAGGAAAATCAAGGTTCAGTCCGCATCGTACCTCAGAACTTGTCTGGCCAGCCAAAGCATAATGCTGCCCCGCAAATTCCAAATCGCGGTGGCCGACCTCAAGAATATGATTGGGATGCCTTCACGATGGAGATAATTCGGCTGGCGAACCTCCCTGATGGTTTGCCCCAAACTCAAGCCGATCTCGTGCGAAAAATGCTTTCTTGGTTTCAGACGACATACAATCAAGAGCCGGCCGAAAGCGCCGTAAAAAGCCGGATATCAAAGATTTACAGGTATTTGGCCGAGGCCAAAAACCGGCCAGACTAGTTCCTGCCCTTTCAGGCTGCACTGAGCGGCGAGACGCTAGAAAACGACATCCGTCACCAACAGACGGAGTCGGACAATGACGCCCTTCGACGAACTTCCCGCAACCGGCTTCATCCGGTTGGCTTCCATTCTTGCGCCCGCCGGCCCCATCCCGGTCTCGAAATCGACTTGGTGGGCTGGCATCAAGGACGGCCGTTTTCCAAAGCCGGTTAAGCTTGGCCCGCGCATCACGGCATGGCGCGTCGAAGACGTTCGCGCACTGATCGAACGCGGGACGCTATGATATGTCCGGCCACCGGCTCGACCGGCGTAAGGTCAAGCGCCACCACAGCTATACGGTGGATGAGGCAGCGCGAGTTATTGGCGCGACCAGGGGCACAGTGCGACGCTGGCTTAACAATGGCCTACCGGCGATCCGCGACCGAAAGCCGTTCCTAATCTTGGGCGACGACCTTGCCGCCTACATGGCCGGCAGGGCGCATCCGAAACGCACCTGCCCGTCTGGCACCTGCTATTGCGTCAAATGTCGCGACGCGCGCCGGCCGGCCGGCAACATAGCGGAATTCGTGCCGATCAACACACATTCCGGCAATCTTCGGGGGCTGTGCCCGGACTGCGGCAGCCTCATGCATCGGCGCACCTCCACCAAACAGCTTGCGGCGATCCAGGCAATTCTCGACGTGGCAATCGTGGAGCGCCAGCCACGCCTAAACGATAGCGGATAGCCCTCCAAGAATGAACACTTGAGAAAGGATCGAGATACCCATGCGAAAGCATCATCCCGAAAACGAGCGCACCAAGCGGCGCTATGTCGAATATCTGAAGCACGCCAGGCAGCTTTCCGACGCCAGCATCGACCAGACGGTTGCTGCGATCGCCGATTTCGAGGCCGTGACCGGCTGGCGCGATTTCCGCAAATTTCGCATCGAATGGGCGCAGAAATACAAGCGCGACCTTGGCGAGCGCACCAACGACAAAACCGGCAGGCTGCTAGCCAAGGCGACGATCTCGTCGCGGCTCATGGCGCTGAAAGGCTTTTTCGAGTGGCTGGCCGGGCAGTCGGGTTTTCGCGCTAAGCTCACCTATTCGGACGCCGAGTACTTCCGGCCATCGGCAAATGACGAGCGCATAGCCAAAGCGGTGCGGGAAAGGCCGGTCGCCGGTATCGAAGAAATCCGACAGGTGCTGGACGCCATGCCGACTGGCACCGAAATCGAAAGGCGAGACCGGGCGCTGATTGCGTTTACACTGCTTTCCGGCGCGCGCGATAACGCCATCGCCTCCATGTCGATCAAGCATGTCGAATTTGAGCGGCGCACCGTGTTTCAAGACGCGCGCGAGGTGCGCACGAAAAACCGCAAGACCTTCACGACATGGTTTTTTCCGGTCGGCGCGGACATTGAGCAAATTGTTGTCGAATGGGTTTCCTTTCTGACAAAGGAACGTGGCTTCGGCCCGAACGACCCGCTCTTCCCGGCAACCAAGGTGACGCTGGGTGACAACGGTTTTGAGGCCGCGGGGCTGGCGCGCCACCATTGGAAGGACGCGGCAGCAATCCGGCGGATATTCAAGGACGCCTTCGCGCGGGCCGGCTTGCCCTATGCCAACCCGCACAGTTTCCGCAACACGCTGGCCGCGTTGGGCGAAAAGCTGTGTACCACACCGGAAACCTTCAAGGCGTGGAGCCAGAACCTTGGCCATCAGCACGTGCTGACCACCTTCACCAGCTATGGCGCAGTGGCCAACCATCGGCAGGCCGAAATCTTCGATCGGCTTCGCGCGCGGGCGAGAACTGGTGCACGGGATGATACGCAAGGCCTGGACAATGAGGCGGTACTTGCACTTCTAGCTGCAAGGCTGCGTCCATGAGTCGTCTGATGGTGACGACGCGACATCGACCACCGCATCAACCTCACCCTGCAATAGCATCTCAAGGGGCTTACCACCATTGAGCCTCGCATTTGGTGTGAGAAGCCACTGCCATGCACGCTTTTGATCACCAAACGCGGCGACGACTTCCGCAATACCCTGTGCCGGACGCCCATCCACGAATTGTCTCAGTGGAAAAACCGGCTTCCGGCTGCTACGCGTATTAATTGCGACAACCTCATTGACCTTCTGCCATCTATAGAGAGTGGAACGTGGGATCCCGTAGTGTCGCTCGATCATAGTGGGGCCGGCAACAGGCCCAGCCCAGTCGTCCGCCAGTTGAAGTGTTTCATTCTCCATTGAGGAAGACTGTGAAGGGCGAAAGCGCTTCATTTTTTTGATAACTGACTTGGTCGCCGCTTCGACGAGATCACTTACAAAGCCCGCACCGTACTCAGGAATATCTTCTTCGATATCCTTGAGCGCACGTTGAACCGCTTGCGTTTGAGCTGCCAGTTGAGAGGCAATGATTGCCGCCAGCCTCGATGCCGTTCGAATGGCCGGCATATGTATTGAAGGATCATGTTCTGTTAGAAGCTCGGAAATTTCTGCAAACAGACGATCTTCTAAGCTCTCGCGACGAGACAGCTTGACCTTATGGATATTTCGGGAGAACCGTCGTCTGGTAACCATCTTGAGCCCTGCCGCCTCAAATCGGTGATTTGCGTGTCATCATCGAAGTACCGCATCTTGTAGCTTTGCCAGGCTCGATGGTTAATGACTTATTTCCAATGGGGAGCAAATCGTGATGTTTCTGCAACACAGAAGCCGGATAGCATTCACCATAGCCCATTGGCGGTACGATCATTGTTGAACCGGGCGGATCGATGGGTAATGTCACTTTCGAAGGAGAGGCGCGGTGCGCGTCT
>NZ_LMFV01000018.1:0-449 GCF_001427285.1 Mesorhizobium sp. Root552 | reverse complement strand
AATGAACATTAAGAGCCTTCTTCTTGGCTCCGCTGCGGCCCTGTTCGCAGTCTCCGGTGCGCGCGCCGCCGACGCTGTCGTCGTCGCCGAGCCGGAACCCGCTGAATACGTCAAGATCTGCGACGTCTACGGCGCTGGCTACTTCTACATCCCCGGCACCGAGACCTGCCTGCGCATCGGCGGTTACGTCCGTTACGACATCGGCGTTGGTGACCGTCAAGGCCATACTGACGTTACCGACCTTCGCGATGGTAGCCTGAACGACACCTACCACAAGCAGGCTCGTTTCACGCTGCGCACCTGGACCGGTTCGGAAACCGAGCTCGGCACCTTGAAGACCTACACCGAAAACCGCTTCAACAGCCGCGACGGTTACGATGGCGAAGGCTGGTCCCTGAACTTCGCCTGGATCCAGCTCGGCGGTCTCCGCGTTGGTAAGGACGAGTCGG
>NZ_LMFV01000017.1:36851-70804 GCF_001427285.1 Mesorhizobium sp. Root552 | reverse complement strand
CCGGATCGGCGCCAGAGACCAACGAAACCACGAACCAATGAAAGGGGGGTTAGTTCTTCAATTCGAGAAAGGGGTCAGTTCCTGGATTCGCTTGACATGGCCGGCAGCACAATCGACCTCGGCGAGCATGAATGGGCCTTTCAGGAGGAAAGCGGCCTTGCGCGCCGCCGAGAGCCGCTGCCGCCTGCCGTGCTCGACTGGCTGCGCTGGAAATATCGCAGGCATCAGATCGACCGGAAGCAAGACGAAACATGGTCCCGCGTGCTCTACCAGGAATTGCCGGTCCGGGTCCGCGATGCGGGTCCGCCGTCCGGTGAAGACTTAGCCGCGCTCGAACAGCAAACGGCTGCTGCTGTATTGTGGACCGTGGGCGAGCCGGAGGTGTTTTCAAAGCGGCAGAATTTGGACCAGCCGAAGATGAAGAAACCCAAGCCTACCGCAAAGCTACCCCGCGTGCCGAAGGCCAGCGCTGGCGTGCCGGACCCCGGCAGGGTGGCAACGGTATGTGCGGAACATCATGTGCTGCTGAACCGGCTGTTCTGGAACTGCCGCAGCGATGCCGAGAAGCAGACCGTCATGCAGGCGCTCTATGCCTATGTGACGGAGCCGAGTAACGCCGCCCACATGCGGCGCTGGCTCGACACGGTGCGTCTGCTGTCAGACGGCCGGCGGCTGACGGTATGAATAGAGCAAGGGCGCGGTGGTTGCCGCGCCACCATCATCGTCAGGTGTGCTGCTGTCTTCGCCCGCTTATGGCGTGCTGGGCTTATCGCCGGTCCGGCGCACTGTTCCCGTCGCCGCCACCCAAGCGTCATACAAGCCCCGGCAGACAGCTTCGACCGTGGCCGGATAGCTGGTCAGGGGGTCAACGCCGATGCCGTTGGGCGCGAGAAGCACGCCCGGCAGGATGGTGAGTTCCTTCCGGTTGGCGGCATAGGGCGGCACAGCACGGAGACGTGGTGCCGACCAGTCCCGCACATAGATCGCGTCAAACGGCCCTTGCCCGTCAATGGTGACAAGGCCGTGGGTATTAAAGGCATGGCTGCGCGGATAGCCCACAACGCCGAACAACGCGCCGTGTACGCTCATACGGAGAAGCTGTTGCCGCGTCAGGCGCTCGGTGTGGAAGCGGTAGCCGAGGTTTGCTTCAAAGAGCCGGTTTAACCTGCCGATCCAGTGCATCCCTTCGGTCGGGTTGTACTGCTCCGGGTTGCCCCAAACCTCTACTTCGATGGGACTGGGTTTCGGTCCGCGTTTGGTTGGATTCTTCATTATGTTGGCCTTTTCGGGTCCAGCGGGCCCGGCACACATAGGTCCGGGTCCGCGAGGGTTGAGTTAGGACAGCAAGCGTGCACAGTCCGGGCTGGTCTTGCGGTATTGCCACCTTCCGGGGTTGGCGCTTGGCGATTGCGCCGGAGCACCGCGCTTGCGGTCGCCGGGGCGGCACAGTGGCGGGCCGTGCCGTGGGACAAGTCGTCCCTATTATCGCCGTGAGTGTTCTTTTTCGAGGTGTTTTCGGGCTTCGGCACCCTCACCCAGCATTTACGGCAAGGTCGCTTGTTGGGATCGTTTTAGGGTCTACCCGCACCCAAGGCTTGCCGCCGAAAAGGCCGGAAAACCAGGTTTTTGCCACCCGCACCGCACCCAAGTTCCTAAGGTACACCGGTGCGGTGCGGGTGGGCATTTCATGCCCCCACCCGCCCCGCCCTCGGCACGTGTACCCGCACCCAGCCGCACCCAGCACCCGCACCCAGCGTTGGGTGCGGGTAAGACAGGATTTTGAGGCAGATCAGGCAGCGTCGGCGTCATTATCGGACATGCCTTCCGGGCGAAGTGCGGCGGGAAGTTCATTGTTGTTGTCGGCCATGAAAGTCTGCGCCGGCTTGCCCACGTCGATGACGTACACCTGGCGTTTGCCCGCCTGCCCCGGCACGGGCGTGCGGACCAGCCCACCATTGGCCACCCAAACCGACAACAATTGCCGGACATGCGCCCGCGCCGCGTTCTGTGCTGGCGTCCGGTCCGGCTTGTGACTGCCGACCACGCCAACGTCCAAGCCAACAGCATCAGCGATTAGATAACCCACCCAGTCCAACGCCTGCTCGTTTTCGCGCGGCAGATCGGTCGCAGCCCTGATTGCGTCTTGGACCCGTTGCAGGTCTTGAACGGTTGTGGTGTTGGCGATGCTAGGCGGCGTCCACGTCTCGACCACGCCAACCACGTCGCCGTCCGGGTATTGCGCGGTCCCGTTGTGCAACGGCACGCCGACCGTGCGGAGCCATTGGGCATCACCTGGCGGTGCGAGGTTGGACTTGCCCGTCTGGACCCGGAAATAGCGCCTTGGGTCATCGGGAGCAAAGACGCCGAACTTTTCAGCTTCTTCCTTTGTCATGCGGACCAGAAAGCGGGCGGACCTCACGGCGTCGATCAAAGACCCAGCGCCGCGCGCGCCATAGATGCCCAAGGCATCGCCATCCAATGCGCCGGCCTTGCTGACATGATGCACAAGCAGGACAGAGCAGCCCGCCCGGTCCGCGACCTGACGCCACGCCGCAGCAACGGCGTTCATGGCGGTGTTGTCATTCTCCGGCAGGTCATGCGTCGTCACGAACGGGTCGATTATCAGCACGTCCACCTTTGCCGCCTTGAGAATATCCGCCAAGGCGTCAACAGCGGGCTTGGCGATAAACTGGCCGTCCTGCCCGGCGCGCACAATCTTGATCGGCAGATTGCGTCCGCTGTCCACCATAAGCCGGTCGCCAATATCTGCCGACGTGATACCGTAGTGAACGCAAGTACCAGTGATGCGGCGGTCAAGTTCGTCAATCGGGTCTTCGCCGTTCCAAAGCCAGACCCGCAGTTGCCCGGTCGGATTCTCGCCAAGCAAGGGCTTGCCCGTCACCATCGCCAGCGCCTCGGCGATAACAAGCGACGACTTTCCAAGGCCGCCGGGCGACACAAGCAGCGATACGTGCCCACGGATCAGATGCCGACCATAGACCCATTCACGCGGCGGAATGCGGGTCGATGCTTGGAGCCGAAACTGTGTGGGTCGAAAGGCTACAGGGATGCCAGTCAGGGCACCAACCTGCCCAGCTGCTATCCGATCTGCGGCTTGCTGGATCGCATCGGCAGTGATGCCGATTTTGGCGTCGTGGTAGTCGAACGCCGCCCGCGCCAGAAACTCTGAAGCGGTCCGGCCACCCGGCAGTAGCGGCAAGCCCAACGCCTCACGCCCATCCTGTTCGTTGTCGAAGCGCTCGCACATCATGCGCTGAAAGTCCGGCGTGCGAAGATGCTGACAACTGGCGTGGGAGCACTCCATCAGGCCGTTGCCCAGGAATGCAAAGCCAGTATCGGCCCGCGTGGTGTGCGCGTCGATATTGGGGCAAAGCGCTTCGACAACCCCCGCCCGGACTTGCGACAGGTCCGTACCCAACGCCTGCGCCAGCTGCATGATCGGTTCGGGCTGGTTCAAGTCGGCGGTGCGGTCAAGCGCGCCGGCCATCGACGAGCCGGAAGGTTTCAGGCCCAGGTCCTCGTCAGACTTGTCCCGCCAGTCCGGTCCCAGCAGGAGCGCAGCGCAATGGTCCAGATCGGCCCGCGCTGCCGGATTATGTTCGACCAGCCGGACCGGGACGGGCATCCCGTATTCTTCCATATACTTCTGCTTCGAGTTGATACCGCAGGGCATACGGATATAGCGGGCGTCGTCCGGTAGCGGGTCCGACAGCCCCAACCGGCCCAGGGCTTCGCGCACAACCCGCAGCGACCGCACGCGCGCGGCGTCGTTAGATGATACCGGCTTATCCAGCACCCAAACCCACGTCTGGTTGCCGGGCGAAGTCTCGATCTTATAGGTGGGCCGGGGGAAACCCTGCGCAAATAGCGCTTCCCACTTCGCCGGATCGACCTTTGTTCCAATATCGTCTGCAAAGAACAGGAAGTGTTTGACGACACCTGCCGATGACCGCCGGGTTTCGTTCGGTCCCAGCAAGCCGATGCAGAAATAATTGTTGTTGCTCGGTTGCACGTAGGCCGCGCCATTGGCTCCAAACCAGCGACCCGGCCAATGTTCGGGACCGGGAGGGAATGAACACACCCAAATGTCAGAGACGTTCGAGCCATAGATTTCAAACAGGAAGTCGATAGGCGACAGCGATTTTGGGATCGACTTATGGTCGGCGGCCTTCTGCTCGCCAACTGCCGTTGGCGGGCCTGCTTCGGTTTGGGGTGTGTCAGTTTTAGGATCGGTATGCGCGCCACACTGGCCGCAATCCTTGCTTCCGCTTGGTTGCATAGGTATTGTCTCGACTGTCAAATGTTGGTGGGTTCGCCCGCCCTGGACAGGCACTACGCTTGGTCCGCGTGGGGTGAAGTATCCGGGAAAATCACCGCAATGGTCCGCGTCATGAGCGCGGACCGTTTTCTTATGCGGCCTTCGATGCTAGCCCTTCTAGCCACGCCTGAAGGTCACTGCGCAGCCAGCGGGTAGAGCCGCCGATCTTTACAGGCTTTGGAAGCGCTCCCGATGCAGAATTGCGGTAAATTGTTGCTCGGCTTTGGTTTAGCACTTGTATGAGTTCGCGACACGATACCAAGGGGCCAAGGTTCGCCCATGTTGCGCGCGGTTCGGTTTCAGATTTGGTATTGTTGTTTGCGGCTTTTGCGGGTGGGATCGGCATAGAGCGTCCTTTCTGCGACAAATGGAGTTGGGATGCGACGATAAGAACGCACCCGACACAGTAACGCCAGAAGAAAGGTCGGAGGGAACTATACTTTTTCCTTTTGGTTTCAGATATTTGACGGCCTTGTCAAAAACGAAACCTGCTCATCCAAAAAGAGAAGGCGACCCGGAAGGTCGGACCGCAGCAGAAATAGGCGCGTTCAAAGTCTCATGCGTTGAAGCGGCACCCAAATTTTATGATTGCACAGCAACTTTCCCCACCTGAAGCGCACTTTCTCGGTCGGCTCCCGCAATGATGGCTCTTAGCTGTTCGGCCCACAGGTCCAGCGCCTCCCGTTTCTCCTTTGCGTAGTCGTATCGGGCGTAAACACGGCTGGTGATGCTGGCTTTCGTCGCGGACACATGATTCAGTACATGCCCGATGATGAACGGCGAAATGCCGATTTCCTCCATACGGGTCGCAGCCGTGCGGCGAAGATCGTGCGGCGTCCATGGCGTAATGCCCATGATAGTTGTAGTTTCACGCTTGGTCACTTCCTCGCGTTTGACAGCCTTCGGGATCGACGCGCCGGTGACGGCTGCACGGCTTCCCGGTCCGGGGAAAATGAAAGGCGTGGGCACCCTGCCTTTTCGCTCGTCCAGCGCCTCAACGGCGCTAAGTTGCTCGCGGATGATAGCAACGGCCATCTCGGATAGCGGTACGACATGCTCGCGCTTGTTCTTGGCGCGGGCGGGCGGGATCGTCCAAAGGCGCTGATCTAAGTCGATTTCATCGCGAACCATGCCGGCAATCTCTCCCACCCGCTGCCCGGTGACAAGGCAAAGGCGAAGAATGCGCCGGGTTGATTCGCGCATATCAGCGTCGGGCAGCTCCTTCCACATCGTCTTGATTTCTTCGGCAAGTAAAACGCGATCACGCTCGCTCGTCTCGGTCGGCCTCTTCATGCCTTCGACAAGGTTTTCGTCGAGGTCGCCGCGTCCGCGCGCCCAGCGGACCATGGCCCGCATATCCTCGAATACCCGATTGGCCTCGACATCCGCACCCCTGTCCTTCACGGCATCAATGCAACGAGTCAGGTCGCGGCGGTGCAGTTCGGACAGTTTGATTGTGCCGATAGTATCGGAGACATTCTTACGAAGCCGGCGGGCGATCTCGTCGCCGGAACGCTTAGTCGAGGCATGGCGGGTGATGTAGTTTTCCACCATGTCGGAAACGGTCTGCGAAGCGGCTAGCGCCTTCTTTTCGGCAATGGGATCGGTGCCCTCGCCGATTTCGCTACGCGCGTCCCTCGCCTTTTCCCTCGCCTTTACTAGTTTCATTTCGGGATAGCGACCCAACTTCATGCGCGCGCGCTTGCTGTCGCCGGGTTTTGTATAAACGAGGTTCCAAGACCGAGTGCCGGCGGGTGAAACGCGAAGGCACAGCCCTTTTGTTTTCAGGTCGAAATAATCGGTCTGTTTGCCGTCAATCGGCTTAGCAGACTGACAAAAACGGTCGGTTAATTCGATGGTCGGCATGCTGTCCCCTGGGCAACCGGTTTCCAATAGGTACGGAAATAGGTACGCCACAACATGCGCTTTGTCGATACTCTTTGCAACAAACTGCAACCATGTGAACGCTATAATCCTTATTTTACAATAGCCTGATTGTTTAATCTTGCCTCACCGCATAGCAGGAGGCCGCAGTGGAAAACCTCTGTTAACCGGTTGGTCGCTGGTTCGAATCCGGCCCGGGGAGCCACTTCCGATCAGGAAGTCAATTTTGCCGGATTTGAATAACTAGACCCTCCCTCCGCGATGCGTTCATGGGTTCGCACGGCCGCGCCGTTTGGCCCGCGCCCGCGAGGCGTCCTAGCCGGTCCGATCTAGTCCAACAGCAAGCAGCACGCAGGATGTCCATTTCTGCAAGCTGATGCTAATATGGCCTCCGGCAATCCTTGCGGGGGGACGACGATGTCGCGGTATACCTTCCTCACAGTCTTGTTTGCTCTTGCTGTTCCAAGCGCTGCAGCCGCCGAAAACGCCACATTTGTTCAGGACAAGCCAACGGCTCCGGCCTTCCTCGACGGCGTAACGGTCGATGAAATGGAAGGTATAATGAGCAAAGCGGGCTACCAGGCCAAAGTCGGCGTGGATAGCGAGAACAAGCCCATTATCGACAGCAAGGCCTCCGGCCTGAATTTCTGGGTCTACTTCTACAATTGTGAAGGCGATCAGCAGAGATGCCGAAGTGTGCAATTCGAAACCAGCCTGAAGACAGACAAGGCAATGCAGGACAAGGCGCTCGAATGGAACAACAAAAAGGTGGCCGGTCGTGCCACCAACAATAAAGACAACACCTATTTCGACTATTTGATCGACTGTGGCGGCGGCGTATCAGCCGACAATCTGTCGCAAAATCTTGAGCGGTTCGACACGCTGATGAGCGAGTTTACAACCTACATCGGTTGGCACTGAGACGCAGTGACTGCCCGTAGTGTGGAGCGATGTCCTGAAAGGGAACTATGGCTTCGCGGTTGGCTCACACTTCTGTCCACACATATTCGTGAATGCCTGAAACACCATCACACCTTTGCACGTATTAAGATGTCGAAACCGCAAAGCATGGCTTCACCAGGCCGTTTGAGGGAATTTCGACATGAGCGCCACCCTGCGCAGCACCGAAATCACGGAGATGGAGCCTCTAGAAAAGGGGCCGCTCGTTTATCGGCAGTCCGCATGGACGCGGCTTACCCACTGGCTCTGGGCGATTTCGCTGCTGTTCCTGCTGCTCAGCGGCCTGCAGATTTTTAACGCCCGCCCACAACTCTATATCGGGCTGGAATCAGGCTTTACCTATGACAATACGATCCTGCGCATCGGCGCGGTCGACTCTCCGGAGGGGCCTCGGGGCTTCACGGAAATCTTTGGCAAGCGATTCGATACAACAGGTATTTTCGGCTGGTCTGGTCCGCCCGGTCAGGAGCGGCAGAGAGCCTTCCCTTCCTGGCTGACGGTACCGTCATACTATGATCTCGGCACGGGCCGGGTGATCCATTTCTTTTTCGCGTGGCTGCTCTCGATCACCCTTCTCGTCTGGCTTGTGGCCAGTTTGCTCAATGGGCATTTCAGGCGCGACCTCGCTCCTGGTGCCAGCGACCTGCGCAAGTTGCCGCGCGATTTTGCCGATCATCTCAGACTGAGATTCCACCATACCCGCGACTACAACGTGTTGCAGAAGTTCGCTTATGCCGGAGTGCTGTTCATACTCCTGCCGCTGATGATCCTCACCGGACTGACCATGTCGCCAAGCATGAATTCCGTTCTGCCGTTCCTGCCTGATCTGTTTGGCGGCCGGCAGACCGCGCGCACCATCCACTTTGCCGTGATGCTGCTGCTGGTCGCATTCTTCTTCGTTCATATGGCGATGATCCTGGCCGCCGGACCTTTTAACGAACTGCGGTCGATCATTACCGGTTGGTATCGAACCGATCCGCCCGGCCCTACGGCGCCGAATGCCGAACGGGGGTCGTGAGATGGCCAAAATCATGCTCAATCGGCGCAAATTCCTTACTGCTGCTAGCCTCGGCGCCTCCGGCATCGCACTGACAGGATGCGATGTCTTCGACAGCCAGCTTCGTATCGGCGCACCTCTGCGCAGCTTTCTCGAGAACGCCAACGATCTGACCTTGCACGCGCAACGCCTGCTTGCCGGACGCGATGCCCTTGCGCAGGAATTCACCGAGGCCGACATCCGCCAGCCTATGCGGCCCAACGGCGTTACCGCCCCGGACGACGAGTTCTACAAAGGCCTCATGGCCAAGGATTTTGCCGATTGGCGTCTGGAGGTGAGCGGCTTGGTGGAGAAACCGCTATCGCTCACGCGAGAGCAGATCTTCGCCATGCCCAGCCGCACCCAGATCACGCGCCATGACTGTGTTGAGGGATGGAGTTGCATTGCCAAGTGGACCGGCGCGCCCCTCGCGCTCGTGCTGGACCAAGCGGTGGTCAAACCGGAGGCGCGGTATGTGGTGTTTCACTGCCTCGACACCATAGATCGCAGCCTGTCCGGCGAGATCAAGTACTATGGGTCGATTGATCTGGTCGATGCCCGGCACCCGCAAACCATTCTTGCCTATGGCCTCAACGGAAAGCCGCTGCCGGTCGAAAATGGCGCGCCATTGCGTGTGCGCGTGGAACGGCAACTCGGCTACAAGATGCCAAAATACATCCACAAGATCGAATTGGTATCGTCGTTCTCGTCGATCGGAGGCGGGCGGGGCGGATATTGGGAAGACTACGGCTACGATTGGTACGGAGGTATTTGATAAAGGCCCACCAACCGTTTGAATTCAAAACTCAGCTGCATTTTCCTCGTTTTATTTCAACCCATTAGGACAAAGACGGCCTTGAAGGGTTGTTTCAGGCATGTCCTTTGCCCATTCTTCCCCCGTCATGCGGCATTGATCGCCGCGCATTTCCAGAAGCCAGAACAGGAGGTGGGAAGGGTGTCCAACACCAAGATGATTTTCGAACAACAGCCGGATGAAGATACGTTTGGCGGGCGTTTTTCCCGAGCCCTTGACGCAAGCGAACTAAGCGCAAGGGATTTGGCTTGGCGATTGGGGGTCCAACTTGCTACCGTAAAGGCATGGGAGCGTGACCGTTCCATTCCCGGCTCCCACCATCTCAACAGAACTGCAGGACTGCTTGGCGTCAGCCTGTCATGGTTGCTGCATGGGATCGGCCTCGGCCCGTCAACGACTGGAAACAGTTTCGATACCGAAATCGAGGTCAAATTTGAAAAATTGAAACTCCTGCATGCCGAGACCGGTCACTTGATCGGAGAATTGCGCAACAAACTCGACGAGCGCGCCAATACTACGCAGGAATTTTCCTAATACGCTTGGACAAAATAGATTGCCGACAACTTGTCGCCCATAGGTGACAAGTCGTCGGGACTAGGCTATGGACTCACGCGTCGGAGGCTGATTGGCCTCAACTGTTTGCGGGAGAGAGCAGCGAAAGCTGCCGCCGAAGGGGAAATCGCCCGAAATCTCTCAGGCAAAAGAACCGTAGGCAGAACGACACTCTGGAAAGTCGGGGCTTCGAACCCCCCGCGCCGAAGGTGTAAGCACAACCGACAGAGTTCCGGTTGCGCGAGTCTCTCAGGCTTCAGACAGAGGGGCACGGACTGGCCGCACGTCGCGGTCGATTTCGTGTTTTTCTGGAGAAGTCATGGCAGGCGATGAAATAAGATACCTACCCCTCGAAAACTTGCACAATCAGGCCGGAGCGCGCTTTGGCGCCTTTGCAGGCTGGAACATGCCGCTGACCTACCCGGCAGGCGTCATGAAGGAACACCTGCATACGCGCGAACATGCAGGTCTGTTCGATATTTCGCACATGAAGCTGTTCGAGATATCGGGCAAGGACACTTCGGCCTTGCTGAACAAGGCTTGCCCACTCGATGCGGGCTCGCTCGCAATCTCGCAATCGAAATATACGCTGTTGCTCAACGAAGCCGCAGGCATCATCGACGACCTCATCGTCACACGCCTCGGCGACGACCGCTTCATGGTGGTGGCGAACGCCGGCAATGCCTCAGAGGATGAGGCGCATTTGCGGAACATGGCCAAAGGTTTTGCAGTCGAGATCGATCCCCTGGATCGTGTCTTTCTTGCGCTCCAGGGTCCCGATGCGTGGGCTGCGCTATCACGCGCAGGCATCGAAACCGGCTCGCTTTTGTTCATGCATGGCATCGAACCGCGCGAGAATTGGTTCATGACCCGCTCCGGCTACACTGGCGAGGATGGATTCGAGGTTGGGCTGCCGGAAAAAGATGCGCGTGAGCTTGTAGGCAAGCTGCTTGAAGACGATCGCGTGATGTGGGTTGGCCTAGCTGCGCGGGACAGCCTGCGTCTCGAAGCCGGGCTTTGCCTGCATGGCAATGACATTACGCCCGATACCAATCCCGTTGACGCCGGTTTGATGTGGGCCATTCCAAAAGAGATACGGGCCTCCGGCAAATTCGTTGGCGCGGATGCGCTGCGTGCGATTTTGGCCAACGGCCCGCTTCGGAAGCGGGTCGGCCTGAAAGCAGAGGGCCGGCAGCCAGTGCGAGCGGGGGCGGCACTGGTAGATGCCGGGGGCAATGCCGCCGGACAGGTTACGTCCGGTGGCTTCGGCCCTTCGACCGGATTTCCGGTTGCAATGGGCTATGTCACTGCGCCGCTTGCCGCGAATGGCACCCAAGTTTTTGCAGATGTGCGCGGCGCCAAGGTGCCGCTCACCGTCCATTCCCTTCCGTTTGTTCCTCATCGCTACCGCAAAGGATAAATCCTCATGGCAACGACGTATTTTACCGAAGACCACGAATGGCTCCACGTTGAAGGAGACATGGCGACGGTCGGCATCACCGACTACGCACAGGAACAACTCGGCGATATCGTTTTCGTCGAAATCCCTCAGGTCGGCAAAGGCCTCACCAAGGGCGACACGGCAGTCGTCGTCGAATCGGTCAAGGCGGCATCCGACGTCTATGCACCTGCCGACGGTGAAGTGACCGAGGCAAACGAAACGCTGAGTTCCGACCCGGCTCTCGTTAATTCGGCTGCCACCGGCGACGGTTGGCTTTGGAAAATGAAACTTTCCGACAAGAGCCAGCTCGACGGCCTCATGAATGAGGCCGCGTACAAGGCCCATATCGGCTGAATGGTGGCAATATGACAACGGCACCTTACCCTTTCACGGCCCGTCACATAGGGCCGGGCCCAGACGATACTCGCGCCATGCTGGCTGTAATCGGCGTTCCATCAATCGAAACGCTGATCAGCCAGGCGGTGCCAAACTCGATCAGGCTAGAGCGCCCGCTCAACCTCCCCGCCCCAGCAAGCGAGGCCGAAGCGCTGGCCGAGCTTTCAGCGATAATGGCGAAGAATACCGTACTCAAGAGCTTCATCGGCACCGGTTATCACGGCGTCAACGTGCCGCCGGTGATCCAGCGCAACCTGTTCGAGAACCCCGCCTGGTATACGGCCTATACGCCCTATCAGGCAGAGATCAGCCAAGGACGACTGGAACTTCTTTTCCACTTCCAGACACTGGTGACGGAGCTCACCGGCCTTCCAGTGGCATCCGCGTCGCTTTTGGATGAGGCAACCGCTGTAGCCGAGGCCGTCGGCATCGCTTGGCGTTTCCACTATGGCAAGCGACCTAACATCATCGTCGCAGGATCGCTGCATCCGCAGGTTCTGGACGTCGTGAAGACGCGAGCCGAACCGCTGGGCATCAAGGTGGAAGGGGACAAAGCCGACGACCAGACGGCTGCGGTCGTTGTTCCCTGGCCGGACACGTTCGGTGTCTTTGGCGACTACTCGGATATAGTGGACAAGGCGACGGCAGCCGGTGCGCTTGTCATTGCCGTGGCGGACCCGTTGGCGCTTACGCTCGTGGAAGCGCCCGGCAAACAAGGAGCCGATATCGTCGTTGGTTCGATGCAGCGCTTTGGTGTTCCGATGGGCTTCGGCGGCCCGCATGCTGCCTACCTCGCCGTCTCCGACCGGCTGACACGACTCATTCCCGGGCGACTGGTCGGCCAGTCGGTCGACGCCCATGGCCGCCCAGGCTACAGGCTGGCACTTCAAACGCGCGAGCAGCATATCCGTCGCGACAAGGCGACTTCGAACATCTGCACCGCGCAAGCACTTCTTGCCAACATGGCTGCCGCATACGCAATCTGGCACGGCCCGGCAGGCCTGCAGGGCATCGCGAGCCGTATCCATGCCCTGACTGCAAGTCTTGCAGATGGCCTGAAAGCCGCCGGCGCAAATATTCTGGGCGAAAACCGATTCGACACAGTGACGGTTGAAGCCAAAGGCAAGGCTTCGGAAATCGCGAAGCAGGCCGAAAAGGTTGGACGCCTGTTGCGCGTTCTCGATGCAGACCACGTAGGCATCAGCTTCGATGAAACCTCGAGCGAAGCCGACGTGACTGCCATCGCCGCGCTGTTCGGCGCCAAGGCCGGCAAGCCGACGAGTACGATGCCCGGAAAGCCGCGTGGCAAGGAATTTATGAGCCAGCCGGTATTCCATGAAAACCGCTCGGAAACCGACATGATGCGTTTCCTGCGCAGGCTCGCCGACAAGGATCTGGCGCTTGACCGCGCAATGATCCCGCTCGGCTCCTGCACCATGAAGCTTAAC
Source organism: Mesorhizobium sp. Root552 (assembly GCF_001427285.1). GTDB lineage: Bacteria > Pseudomonadota > Alphaproteobacteria > Rhizobiales > Rhizobiaceae > Mesorhizobium. The sequence goes on along the minus strand of NZ_LMFV01000017.1, from coordinate 57,934 downwards.
GCAGCCGCTGAAATGATGCCGGTCAGCTGGCCGAGTGTCGCGAACCTGCACCCGTTCGCACCGAAGGCGCATTCGACCGGCTATCGCGAGATGATCGGGCAGCTAGAAGGGTGGCTGTGCGAGATCACCGGTTTCGACGCCGTGACATTGCAGCCGAATGCCGGCAGCCAGGGCGAATATGCTGGCCTGCTTGCCATTCGCGGCTATCACCTTTCGCGCAATGAAGGGCACCGCAACATCTGCCTGATTCCCTTCTCGGCACATGGCACCAATCCGGCCAGTGCGGCGATGGCGGGCATGTCCGTGGTAGTGGTTCGCTGCACCGAAGACGGCAATATCGACATCGAGGACCTGAAAGCCAAGGCTGCGGCCAACGCGGCCAATCTGGCAGCGTTGATGTTCACCTACCCCTCGACGCACGGGGTGTTCGAGGAAGGCGCCAAGGACATCTGCGCCATCGTGCACGAACATGGTGGCCAGGTGTATTTCGATGGCGCCAACCTCAACGCACTGGTCGGCCTTTCACGTCCGGGCGACATCGGCGCGGACGTCTGCCACATGAACCTGCACAAGACCTTCTGCATCCCGCATGGTGGCGGTGGCCCTGGCATAGGCCCGATTGGCGTCAAGGCGCACCTTGCACCTTACCTCCCTGGACACGTGAGCGAAGGTTCGGCCCATGCCGTGGCTGCCGCACCATTCGGCAGCGCCTCCATCTTGCCAATCACCTGGATGTACATCCGCATGATGGGTCCCGCCGGGCTGAAGCAGGCAACCGAAGTGGCGATCCTGTCCGCCAACTATCTGGTGGCGCGTTTGGGTAACCACTACTCGGTCCTTTATCGGGGCCGGAGCGGACGCGTGGCGCATGAGTGCATTCTCGACACCCGCGTGTTGAAAGAAAGCTCAGGCATTACCGTAGACGACATCGCCAAGCGGCTGATCGACTACGGATTCCATGCACCAACGATGTCATTCCCGGTAGCAGGAACCTTGATGGTGGAGCCAACGGAATCCGAACCGAAGCGCGAAGTGGACCGGCTTTGCGAGGCATTGATCGCGATAGCCTGCGAAGCTGAGAAAGTGGAAAAGGGCATCTGGCCCAAGGACGACAACCCCTTGGTCAACGCTCCCCACACGGCAGCCGAGGCGCTGGCCGGGGATTGGAAGCATTCCTATTCGCGCCTTGAGGCGGCCTTCCCCGCTGGAGATGCCGACACCGGCGCCAAGTACTGGCCACCGGTCTCACGTATCGACAACGTTGCGGGCGACCGCAATCTCGTCTGCTCCTGCCCGCCGGTTGCGGAATATCTCGGCGCAGCCGAATAAATGAAAAAGGCCGGCGTCATGCGCCGGCCTTTTTCGTTCGCCCCCGCGATTTATGCCTTGTCGAGCAGCGCCAGGTTGGCATCGACCACCGTGGTGTCAACCATGGCTTTGCGCGCCTCGAGGAAGAGCGACCTCGCCTTCTTCTTGTTGCCGCGCAACAGTTGCGAATAGCCCATATTGTTGACGACCTGAGCCTTGCGACCTGCCACTTTCAAGAGTTGGTCATAGGCACGGTCAGCGAAGTCGAAGCGGCCAAGCTGATCATATGACGCGGCAAGCCCCATCCAGGCCTCTGCGTTGTCAGCCTGCAGTTCCACCGCCTTGCGGAAATGCTTTTCTGCAAGTCCGTAGTTGCCATCGCGGAACTGCGCCTTACCAGATGCAAGATCGGACACCTCTACGCTTTCAGGCGTAGCGTCGATCGCAGTAGTCTTCGTCGTGTCTACGGAAGTTGTCGTGCAGCCTGCCAGTGCGATGGCAGCAACCATCGCAGCCGTTGCCATGAAAAGTCCGTAACGCATGCCCCTGCCCCAGTCGCCCGCTTCAACGGGTCGTTTTCGTGTTTTATATTAGAGGCGAGCAATTAAACTTCGGTGCCAAATTGCGCGCAGATTGAAGCGCGGCGCAAAGCGTGCGTTAACCACCCAGCCTACTGCGACGTCATCTTCACGATGATTGGGATGATTGCGATCATCAGCACGACCGGCAGGATGCACACGGTGACCGGAACCGACATCTTGGCCGGCAGCGCATGCGCCTTTTCTTCGGCCAGCGACATGCGCTTGTGACGCATTTCGTCCGAGAATACCCGGAGCGCGCCCGAGAGGCTGGTTCCCAGTTCCTTTGACTGTTGCAGCAAGGTAGCGAAAGAGCGCACCTCATCCAGGCTCAGCCTGTCTGACAGCGCCTTCAGCGCGTCGTCAAGACTGCGCCCTGCGCGCAGTTCCAGTGAAACGAGCTGGAGATTCTGGCTTAGCGAAGGATACGTCTTGGCAAGCTCGCGAGACACCCGTTCGATCCCCGCTTCCATGCTCATGCCGGCGTCAGAACAGACGATCATGAGGTCCATAAAATCCGGAAACCCGTTCCGGTACTCGCGCGAGCGCTCGCGAATTTTCTGGCCGAGCACCAAACCCGGCAGGAAATATCCCGCCGCACCCGACATTATGACCAACGCCCATCGGCTGGTGGCAGTCGAATCGGCGTTCGCCAGCCATTCGTTGAATATGAATGCGGCCAACGCCGCGCCAATAAAACCGCAGAAGCGGATCAGAAAGAACATGCCGACGGAACGCGGATCCATGTAGCCAGCCTGTATGAGCCGCATGCGCAGGCGAGCAACATTTTCCGGATCGCTGCGGGCATAGAATTCCTGCGCCGTGCGTACCGCTTTTTCCCGCACTGCATTCGTGTTTCTTTTTGGAGCAGCTTGGCTAGTCTGCTTAGGAGTACTTTCCTCTACACGCAGCCTGCGTTTGACGTCGTCGCGATTTCCCTTCGAAGCTACCAATGGCCACACCACCGCTCCGCCGCCCACAAGAAGGAGCAGGGCCGCCACCGGCATCAAGGATGCCGGTCTCAGGGAGGCAAGGAGCTGGAGGAAACCTTCCATCTCAGAACTTGAAGTTAGACATTTTGAACATCATGGCATTGCCCAGCATCAGCCAGCAGACGGCACCGCCAATCAGGTACCAGGTCATGGGCTCATCCCAGACGTCTCGATAGAATTCCGGCATCATCACCATGATGCTGGCGAACAAAAGGGCCGGCACCGCCGTCAAGATGTAAGCCGACATGCGGCCTTCAGTCGAAATGGCGCGCACCTTCCGGCGCAATTTGCCGCGTTCTCGAATGGTCGCGGAAAGTCCATCGAGGATCTCGCGCAGATTTCCGCCGGAACTGCTCTGGATGGCCACCGCCGTTACGAAAAGCGGCAGATCTTCGTGACCGACTCGATCGAAAAGCGCATTCAGCGCCGAAACAAGGTCTGAGCCGAATGTCACCTCGTCAGCGATGACGCCGAACTCCGTGCCAATTGGATCGGGCATTTCCCGCGCCACCATTGAAATGGCCACGGGTACGGGATGGCCAGCCTTCAAGCCGCGCGTAATAAGCTCAAGCGCCTCAGGCAATTGGATGCCGAACCGCTTCAAGCGGCGCTTGCGCAGGGATCGCAACGCCATGATCGGAATGGCTACCGAAGTTACCAGGAACAGGCAGAGACAACCCAGAAGCGACAACCCTTTCAGGAGCGCGATTGCAGCAATTCCGAAAGCGATGGCTGAAGTGATGGACAGGAATTTGCGCGGCGGCATGCGCAGACCGGACTGGATACGCAGCACGCGAAACCTTGCCGGCGAAAACAGCGAAGCGCCGCCATCGATGCCGCGCTCCTTGCGCAGTTGGATCAGCACCTGTTCCTGGCTAACCTTTCCCGATTGAAGCTTCATGCGCCGATTGATAGCCGTGCGCTTGTCCGCCCTTCCGGCAAAAAGCAAGTAGCACGCCTCGGCGATCATGATGCCCGCCAGTGCCGCCGTGGCATAAACCACATAGATCGCCGAAAAGCCTCCCATCCAGCTACTCCTGCGGCCTGCCCGGCTCGAAATACTTACCGGGAAACTCGATGCCCATGGCCCGAAGGTCTTCAAGAAAACGCGGCCTGATGCCGGTTGCCTCAAAATGCCCCAGTATCTTGCCGTCGGGTTCGATGCCTGTACGGACGAAGCGGAATATTTCCTGCATCTGAATGACGTCACCTTCCATGCCGGTCACTTCGGCGACGCTCGTTACCTTGCGCTTGCCGTCTGATAAGCGCGTCAATTGGACGATGATATCGAGCGCACTCGATATCTGGCTACGGATTGATTGTACCGTCATTGGCATGCCGGTCATGCCGAGCATCTGTTCGAGACGCGCAATCGCATCGCGAGGCGTGTTGGCGTGAATGGTCGCCATAGAGCCTTCATGGCCTGTATTCATGGCTTGAAGCATGTCGAACGCTTCTTCGCCACGGCACTCGCCAAGGATGACGCGGTCCGGTCGCATGCGAAGCGCATTCTTGACCAGGTCGCGCTGTTTCAATTCACCGTGCCCTTCGACGTTGGCCGGGCGCGTTTCCATGCGGGCAACATGCGGCTGCTGCAATTGCAGCTCCGCTGCATCCTCGATGGTGATGAGACGTTCATCCTCAGGAATGAACGCCGACAGGGCATTCAGCATGGTCGTCTTGCCGGTGCCTGTGCCTCCCGAGATGATCGTGGTCTTGCGCGCATTTACGGCAGCGGCAAGAACCTCGGCCATGTTCTGCGTAATGGCGCCAAATTCGACCAGTTTGTGCAGGCCGAGCTTGTCCTTGGAAAATTTGCGGATCGAGACAAGAGGCCCATCGACCGCGATTGGCCGGATGGCAGCGTTGAAACGAGAGCCGTCCTGCATGCGCGCGTCGACCATCGGCTGAGATTCGTCGACACGACGGCCGACGGCAGCGACGATCTTGTTGATGATGCGCAAGAGATGCGCCTCATCTTTGAACGGGATGTGAACCTGCTGCAGCTTGCCTTTTCGCTCGACAAAGCAGTTGTGATGGCCATTGATCAGAATATCGTTGATCTCTGGGTCCTTCAGCAACGGCTCCAGCGGGCCGAGCCCCACCATCTCGTCCACGATGTCGTCAACCAGCGCGTCGAGTTCCGCGACGTTGATCGCCATGCGCTCACTACGAGTCTTTTCAGATACGAACTCATGGACCTGGCGACGCATCTCATCCTTGGGCAGCCGCTCAAGCGCCACGAGGTTGATCTCGTCAAGCAACATACGATGGATGCGCACGCGCGCGTCGAGAACCTTGTCGGCGCCCTTGGCGGTCGTCTCGGATCTTACGGCAGTCGGCTTGCGCGTCGTTGGAATGACGATTGCGTGGCTCGTCGCCGGAACTTGTTCGACCGGTCGTTCAGGGCGCAGATCGCGATTTTGCAGCGTGGAAAAGCGGCTGCTCATCCAACCTTCCTTTTCAGCAGTCCTTTGCCGATCCCAAACAGGGATCGCGTTTTCTGGGGAGCGGCGGCGACCTCCTCGGGCAGGATGATCTTCTTCAAATCCTGGATGACATTGGCGTTGGGATCGATCTCATGCAGCGGCACCCCGCGATCAACCGCTTCGCGCACCAGCCGGTAATTGTTGGAGATGCCCCCGACGAAATGCTCGCCGAGTATCTCCTGTACGTCAGCCTGCTTGATGCCATTGTCGAACATCTTTTGCTCGAAGCGGTTGACGATGACGTTCGGTCTCACTTCCTTGCCAACGGTCTGGTGGATGGCCTGGATCAGCCGCTGCGTATGGCGCAGGCACGGCACGGTCATCTCCGAAACGATGTAGAGCTTGTTGGAGCCCAGCAGAACCGTTTCCGTCCACGGGAACCAGGTGCGCGGCATGTCGATAACGACATTGTCAAAATAGGCCGAGACAAGGTCCAGCATGCGCACGACGACATCGGTCTTGAACGAGCGCATGTCAGCCGGGTTTGAAGGTGCGGCCAGAACGCAAAGTCCGCTCTCATGCTTCGACAGCATGACATCAAGCAATTGCCGGTCGAGGCGTTCGGGGCGGTTCTCGATTTCTGCTATGTCGAAACGCGGCTCCAGATCGATGTACTCGGCACAGGCGCCCTGCTCGAAATTCAGATCGACGACACAGGTCGAGGCGCCGCGCGAGGTGGAATTATGGAGCTGGAAAGCGGTCTGGAGCGCCAGCGTCGTCGTGCCCACACCACCTGCCGCCGGCAGGAAGGTGTAGATCTGCGATTCTGTCTGTTGGCTGTGCCCCGTGCCTTGCAGGGCAGCTACGACTGAGCGAACCAGATCGGCCGTCGAGATCGGTTTTACCAGAAAATCGGAGACCTGAAGCTGGACGAGAATGCGAACCGCCGCTGCGTTGAATTCCTGCGTTACCACGACAACCGGCACGCGCCCTTCCAGCCGGCGCATGATACGCTGCAAAGCGCTCATCTCGTCTAGCCTGGCCGCATCCATATCGACGATGATGGCGCCAAGATCGGGCTCCTGCACCTCTCCGCGAATATCTGACAGGTTTTTGTCCACGGTGACCAACTGGATGACCTCCGAGGCGGCGAACGCTGCGCGCGTGTCCTGCTCAAAAGCCCTGTCCGTCGAAACAAGCAGGATTTTCTTGGTCTTGATCTCACTTGCCATTTGAAATTATCCGCCCGGTCAGTTGCCGCTGGTAGTCGTCGTCGCCTTGGCGGATGCTGCGTAATCAGCCGGGCTCGTTTCGCTACTCGTTCGCTGCGCCGGAACCTTCAGTTTCGTGTTCTGGACGCCGTATTGCCAAGGATCGACAACCTGCATGGCGGTGTTGGCAGCAATCGCATCACCTGCGCCAACCGTGAGACCGTCGGTTCGCAGGTAGTCGTCCTGAGCACAGCCGCCGAGGCCGGCACACATCAGAACTACCGCACTCGAGAGGTGAACATACCGCATGACGGTCACTCCTTGGGCAGGTCGAGGAAATGCCCGACCCTGGCGACCGGTGCGTCAGCTTCGCCAACTGCGGCGGTCTTCAACTCTTCGGTATTGCCGAGGAAGTAGTCGACATTGCTCGCAGCCACGGTCTTGTCGGTCGGTACGAGCGGCTTCTTCGAAGGATCGATGGGCTTCACAAGATAAGGCGTGACGATGATCACCAGGTCGGTCTCGCGCCGCTGGTAGGCTTTTGACGCGAACAGTGGGCCGAGCACCGGCATCTTGCCCGCACCGGGGATGCGCTGGGTGATCTGGTCGTTCTGGGTCTGCAGCAGGCCGGCGAGCATGAAACTCTGGCCGCTCTTCAAATCAACGGAAGTGCGCGCACGGCGCACGATGAAGCCCGGAATGGATATATTGCCCAGCGAATAGGAAGCCGAGGCATCGATGGACGAGACCTCCGGCTCAATGTCGAGGCTGATCAAGCCATCTTGCAGAACGGTCGGCGTGAAATCGAGGCTGACGCCGTATTTCTTGTAGTCGACAGTTATCTTGTTATCGTCTTCGGCAACGGGAATAGGGAACTCGCCACCGGCAAGGAAGCTGGCTTTCTGGCCCGAGCGGGCAACCAGATTCGGCTCCGCAAGGCGTCGAGCGACACCGCGATCTTCCAGCGCCTTGATGGCAACGTCCGCCGACCAGCCGTTGCTCAAGAGACTGCCGACGATTTCACCCGCCGGCACGGAAGTCGATGCGGCAGGATCGGAGTTGAAACCGATGGAGCCGATCGCACCTGAATAGCGCACACCAAGCTTGGTGCCCAGTTCCTGGCCAACCTGCCGGTTGATCTCGACAAAGCGAACATTGAGCTGGACCTGCTGCGAAGACGAGATGTTGACCGAATTGATCACCTCTTCTTCGCCGGAGAACCGCGTTGCAATCTTGCTGGCCTTCTCAGCGGCAACTGCGTCTTCTGCCTCGCCTGACAACACCACGCGACCGTTGGCCGAGCCAACCTTGATGTTTGCTCCCGGAACGCTGGCGCGGATGGTGTTAGCAAGCTGCTCGGTGTCGAGCGTTACCTCTACATCAACGCTACCCACCAACTGCTTGTTTTGGTCAAAAAGCGCGATGCCTGTGGTGCCCAAATTGTTGCCAAGCACATAGAAAGACTTGTCGGTCAACGGATTCACATTGGCAATTTCCGGATCGCCGATGACGATCTCGTAGAACGCTGCATCGGTCTTGATCGTTTTCGGCTTGCCTTTGGCAACCTTGACCGTCGTGGACTTTGTGGACGAGATTTTGACTATATCGCCGCCTGCGATCGAAGGCGCCGGCAGGGCCATAATGCCTGCGACGGCAATTGCCACAGAACCAAATGGCGCACGCCACCGCGCCACCCGCCAGCCTTCGAAGAATGCGCTCAAGCCAAGCATTTACTTGTCCCCAACCGGCCCCCGCCGGCAAACTCAGTTCTGTTCCTGCGGCAATTCCTGCTGCATGACCTTGTATTCCTGCGCCACCAGGCCCCGCGTCACGATGACTGTCTTCATCTTGGGCGCATCAGAGTCCGACCGGCTGAACAACGCTCCGGCTGCCGACTGAACACCCGCGGCAACCGAGCCGCCGAAAGACGAGATCGTGGTGAGGCCACCGGAAGAAATCTCCGCATCGGCTGCCGAGCGCAGCGTGAGCGATAGCGTTCCAACTGTGCGGGCAAGGGCCACTTTGCGAGCGCCTTCCTCATCCACCTCGATTGTTATCGAGTTGGCGATCTGAGGGGTGGTCTGGCGCTCGTCGGCGCCCTGCCCGACGGTAAGCACCTTGGCACCGGCGACGACGATCTCGGTCGTGACTGTCGAGCCTGCAGCGCCATCGGCATTCTTGGAAACTTCTTCGATGGCACCCGCATCGCGCGTCAGCACGACATCGACTCGATCGCCGGGTGTAATGAAGCCGCCGACTCCCGCAATCTCATCGGTGCGAATGGTCACGGCGCGCATGCCCGGCGTCAGCATGTTGGACAGCGTGGCACGGCCGTTCGGCCCGGAAAGCTTGGCCAGCAAAACCGGTTCGTTAGGCTCGATCGGCGAAAGCACCACGCGCTTGCCTTCGGACAGCAGCGCATCCACACTGGCAAAGGCTCCCTGCGGCAGCGACGCCTGCGGCCAGGGAATTTCGGAAAGCTGCGCGGCTTCCACTTCCATGCCGTAGCGCAACGGCGCATTGGCTACGACAATGGTCTTGAACTCCACGGCCGGCTGCTGCGGCGGCGTGACCGAAGATGTCTTGACGATATCGGCTTCAGCCTGGCTCTTGATCCAGAAATCAGCAGCGAAGATCGAGATCGCGCCGAAAACGGCTGCAATGCCGATCATCGTTATGACCTTGCCCCTCACGCCAAACCCCTGATGCGCCCGTTTCTTTGTTCGTTGGGGTCACGCTACGGGCTATTCCTAAAGATTCAGCGATCCGGAATATAAGCATTCGATCTAATTTGCGTGGCTTGGTTATCGAAAGGTTTTACGGTAGAAGGCCAGCAAGCCACGAACGGACCATGAACCTCGGTCGCGCGTTCAGCAAAAGCGTGGCACTATCATCAGTGATTCGCAGCATCGGATTCCTCTCCCTTATGGACGACAGCAACGATCTTTTCGGCACTCTCAACAAGCCGGCTCAGTCCGTTCGTGCCCCTGCGCGACCGGCGGACCCGCTGGTTCAGGCCGCAAAGAGTGCGCCGCCCTTGAAGGACGGCACGGAAAGCTACAGCGCAGCCGACATCGAAGTGCTCGAGGGTCTCGAACCCGTGCGCCGGCGACCGGGCATGTATATCGGCGGCACCGACGAACGGGCTCTGCATCACCTGTTTGCCGAAGTGATCGACAACTCGATGGACGAAGCCGTTGCCGGCCACGCGACCTTCATCGAAGTGGAGCTTTCGGCGGACGGGTTCCTGTCCGTAACAGACAATGGTCGCGGCATCCCCGTCGATCCGCATCCGAAGTTCAAGAAGCCCGCCGTCGAGGTCATCATGACCACGCTGCACTCCGGCGGTAAATTCGACTCCAAGGTCTACGAAACCTCAGGCGGCCTGCACGGTGTCGGCGTTTCTGTGGTCAACGCGCTGTCCGATCATCTGGACGTCGAGGTGGCGCGCGGGCGCAAGCTCTACCGCCAGAGTTTCTCGCGCGGCAAGCCGCTTGGCGAACTCGAGCATCTCGGCGAGGTCCATAACCGTCGCGGCACCAAGATTCGTTTCCATCCCGACGAGCAGATTTTCGGCAAGGGTGCGACCTTCGAGCCGGCACGGCTCTATCGCATGACGCGCTCCAAGGCTTATCTGTTCGGCGGCGTACAAATCCGTTGGAACTGCGATCCCTCGCTCATCAAGGAGAAGGACACGACGCCGGCCAAGGCCGAGTTCCACTATCCGGGCGGCCTCAAGGACTATCTCAGCGCTTCGCTCGGCGACGACTTCCAGGTCACCCGCGAGATTTTCGCAGGCAAGACCGAGCGGCAGGGCGGGCACGGCTCACTGGAATGGGCCGTCACCTGGTTCGGCGGCGACGGTTTCCTGAACTCCTACTGCAATACCATCCCCACCGGAGAAGGCGGCACGCACGAAGCCGGGTTCCGCAATGTGCTGACGCGCGGTCTGCGCGCCTATGCGGACCTTGTCGGCAACAAGCGCGCCTCCATTATTACTTCGGAAGACGTGATGATCTCGGCAGCCGGGATGCTTTCCGTATTTATCCGCGAACCGGAATTCGTCGGTCAGACCAAGGACCGGCTTGCCACGATCGAGGCGATCCGCATCGTGGAAAGCGCTATCCGCGACCCATTCGACCATTGGCTTGCCTCCAATCCGCAGGAAGCCTCGAAGCTGCTCGACTGGGTTATCGCCCGGGCCGACGAGCGTGTGCGGCGGCGGCAGGAGAAGGAAGTGTCGCGCAAGAGCGCGGTGCGCAAGCTGCGCCTTCCGGGCAAGTTGGCAGACTGCACGCAGAATGCAGCGGCAGGTGCGGAACTTTTCATCGTCGAAGGCGATTCGGCTGGCGGTTCGGCCAAGCAGGCGCGCGACCGCGCCAGCCAGGCCGTGTTGCCGCTGCGGGGTAAAATCCTGAACGTCGCCAGCGCCGGCCACGACAAGCTGACCGCCAACCAGCAGATTTCCGACCTGATCCAGGCGCTTGGCTGCGGCACGCGTTCGAAATACCGCGACGAAGACCTGCGCTATGACCGCGTCGTCATCATGACCGATGCGGATGTCGATGGCGCCCACATCGCGTCGCTGCTGATCACTTTCTTCTACCAGGAAATGCCCAACCTGATCCGCGGCGGGCATCTCTTCATGGCGGTGCCGCCGCTCTATTCGATCCGCCAGGGCGGCAAGATCGCATACGCCCGCGACGACGCTCACAAGGATGAATTGCTGCGCACCGAGTTCACTGGGCGCGGCAAGGTCGAGATCGGTCGTTTCAAGGGCCTCGGCGAGATGATGGCTTCCCAGCTCAAGGAGACCACCATGGACCCGAGAAAGCGCACCTTGCTTCGGGTCGACGTGCTGGATGAAGAGACAGCCACCAAGGATGCCGTCGATGCGCTGATGGGCACGAAGCCGGAAGCACGCTTCCGTTTCATCCAGGAGCGAGCGGAATTTGCCGAGGCCGAAGCGCTCGATATCTGAGGCTTGACGCTTCTCTAGGCCGCAGCGATTGCCAGCGCATGGCCGCGGGCGTTCTCGCGCAGCGCTTCGAGATGGATGGATTTAACCAGCGTGGCGACATCGCCTTCGGCCCGCTGTCCGCCCACTTCCTTCAGCATCAGCCAACTTACTTCCTGAACGCCGGCGATGCGCTTGCCGTTCGCTACCTCGCGCCAGATCTTAAGGGCCCGCAGTATGACCGCGTGTGTCGCCTCGGTAAGACCGGCGCTGCGGAACAGCGCTTGCAATGCCACGTCCGTGCCGGACCCGAGGAGTGCTCTTATCCGCTGCTCCGACTGCCTTGTCAGCACAAGCAGCGATGTGCCGAAGAAATCAATCTTGCCATGGGCGACCGTGCGGATCAGGAAGCTGGTGGTCAGATCGCCACGCAGCCGAAGATGCTCTACCAGCGCGGCATGCTCTTCCGCCTTCGTGCCCTCGATCAAGGTCAGGGATGCCTTGATGCAGGCATCGCGTGTAATGCGTTCGGCCCTGGCGGCCCCCATCAGCGCCAGCACAAGCGGCGCGGTTCTGAGTGCTTCCCCGATCTTGACCAGAAGCATATGGCGGCAATCGGCAGGCAACCTCGCATCTGCTATCAAGGCCTCGCGCACCGAGGGCACATGGCCGAAGCGCTCCGCCATGCGCCGGAAGCTCAAGGATGCAATATCCGCACCGATGTTGGAGAGCAGCAGCGCGCAGGCCTCCACCTCCCCTAGCTCGGCAATTGCGGCGGCAACGGGCATCGACACCGATGCGCGATCGGCAATCATCTCCTGCGTTGCTTTCTGGCCGGTGGCCACGCGATCGATCAGATCGGCATCGGTCAGCAACGGCGACCGGGCAAGGATCAGATTGGCGACTTCCGGCACATCGGAAGCGAGTGCTGCGATGATCTGTATCGGCGCATGGTGGCTCATCGAAAGCGCGTCGGCCATCGACTGGCGCACCTTCGACGAAGTGTCGTCAAGCAGGAGCGTCAGAGCTGCTTCAGCGGCGCAACGATCCTCGAATGGCAGCGTGGAGTTGACGTAGGCTCTTGCCAACGCACCAGCCGCTGCTGCTCGCTCCGAAGCCCGCGCCGTCCAAACCCATTTCAGAAAATGCGAAACCACTGCGTTTTGCATTGTTCCCCCTCAAGGCAACCGGCCTCTGGGCAACATTAGGCGGCAATGAATTAATAAAGCGTTCACCATGTTCGTTAGGATGCTGGATACCATTCGCGCGGGGCTATCGACTTGCGGGCCGGGTGCGCAGAGCCTATCAACTGACACAAAGGAGATCGGTGATGGCAGGGCTCTATCTGGAAGAATTCAAGATCGGGCACGTCTTTCAACACACATTGCGAAAGACAGTGACCGAGAGCGACAACATGCTGTTTTCAGTGATGACGCTCAACCCGCAGCCGCTGCACATCGATTTTGATTTTGCCTCCAAAACCGAGTGGGGCAAGCCGCTCGTGAACTCGCTTTTCACACTCGGCCTGATGATCGGCATTTCGGTGAACGACATCACAGTGGGCACCACCGTCGCCAACCTTGGCATGACGAATACGACGTTCCCGCACCCGGTGTTCCACGGCGACACTGTTCGCGTCGAAACGACCGTGATTTCAGTGCGTGAGTCGAAATCCAAGCCCGATCGCGGTATCGTCGAGTTGGAGCATCGTGCCTATAATCAGGACGGAGCCCTCGTCGCCAAATGCACGCGGCAGGCGATGATGCGCAAGAAGCCGGCCTGATGAGATCGCTGCTGTTCGTTCCGGGCGATTCGGAAAAGAAGCTCGAAAAGGGTTTCGCGTCGGAAGCCGACGTCGTCATCGTCGACTTGGAAGATTCGGTTGCGCTCGAGAACAAGGCGACGGCACGGCAGGTGGCGTCCAATTTTCTCTCTGAGAGGCGCGGAACGCTCAAGCCAAGTATCTACATCCGGGTCAACGACCTTTCCACCGGCATGACCGATGACGATCTGGCGGCGCTCATCTCCGCGCGCCCGGCCGGCATCATGTTGCCGAAATCGAACAGCGGCCGCGATGTCCAGCAACTGTCGGCCAAGCTCAGGGTGCATGAGGCCGAAAACGACTTGCCGGACGGAGCCATCAGAATCCTTCCGATCATCACCGAAACGGCAATCGGCGTTCTTTCCGCATCCACCTATGCAAATGCGACGAGCCGCCTGTCGGGGCTGACCTGGGGCGCGGAGGACTTGTCGGCAGCCATCGGCGCCCGCACGGCTCGCGATGAAGACGGCCGTTATACGGATGTCTTCAGACTTGCGCGTACCGTAACCATCCTCGCCGCCTCCGCAGCGGAAGTTGCCGCCATCGACACGGTGTTCCCGAACTTCCGGGACATGAGCGGGCTCGAGGCCGAGTGCAGGGAAGCTGAACGCGACGGCTTCACGGGCAAAATGGCAATCCATCCGGCCCAGGTGGCTGTCATCAATGCTGCTTTCACTCCGTCGACAGAAGCGTTGCAACATTCTGCCGCTGTCGTGGCCGCGTTTGCGGCAGCCGGCAATCCCGGCGTCGTCGGTATGGACGGCAAGATGTATGACCGTCCGCACCTCAGACTGGCGGAGCGACTTCTCGCTCGCGCCAAGGAGCTCGGGATAACGGCTTAGCTATTCAGACTGGCTGTTCCTGCCAAGGCCCCGAATAGTCGCTGTAAAGCGTTGCCGGATCTGGCCGAGGCCGCTCGAATGGAGCGCCATCGTAGGAGCCGATGTGCACGAACCCGATCACACGCTCGTGCGGCGCAAGCCCCAGGATCGCCCTGCCCTCCGGCACGTCGGAATACCAGTTGGTGATCATGTTGGTACCGTAACCCAATGCGTTGGCTGCGAGCATCAGGTTCATCGCAGCCATGCCTCCCGACAGGAACATCTCCCACTGCGGGATTTTTGGATTGTCCTTCGGGGCCGAGACAACGCCAATGACCAGCGGAGCGCGCGAAAAACGCGTCAGCTCCTGGTTTCGCCGACCCTCAGGCAACGGCCCTTCCCGTTGCTCGGCAAGCTCGGCAAGCTTCTTGCCAATCTCCTCGCGCGAGCCGCCGCGATATACAATGAAGCGCCATGGCGCCAACCTGCCATGGTCTGGAACGCGCGAAGCTGCCGCCATGATCTCCGCGATTTCTGTATCGCCAGGCGCTGGCTCATGCAGGTCGGAAATCTGCACGGAACTTCTCGCCAGCAGGAAGTCTAAGATTGGCGTCATCATGGGCGCATTGTCCTTGGAATATCCATTAGTATCGGCTGGGGCCTGTCCTCTGATGCGAGGAGGCCTGGGCTTGAGAGCGGCGTGGCCGCGATGAGTGCAACCACCTTGGGGCGGATGCTGTTAGGTCTTGAAATTGCCACCGCCTTGGGCTTCAACGCAAGATATGATTGCAGCGGTTCGCCATCTTTTCCCGACCGTCCTCCTGGCTGTGGCGCTTGCAGCGACGGTCACACTGGCCAGCGCCCAGTCGTTCGATCTGGATGGCAAGGCACCCGATGCGCTTGAAGGCCTGAAGCTACCCGGCGTTTCCAGCTATGCCCCGCCCACCAGCGACACGCCGCTTGCAATTGGGGCCGGGGGGCAGATCACGCTTAGCGCCCAGCTGACCGACAAAGGCTCTGAAATCACGCGAGGCATGGTTTGGCGCGTGTTCAAACCGGAAGCCGGTTCCGACGGCAAGCTGCCTCTTGTCGCTTCCGCACATGGAGGAACTGCGGTGTTCCAACTCGAGCCCGGCAGCTATCTCGTGCACGCGTCCTATGGGCGAGCCGGCGCAACCAAACGCATTACGGTTGAAAAAGAGCCGCACCGCGAAAGCCTTGTGCTGGATGCCGGCGGACTAGAGCTCGACGCCGTCTTCTCGGGCGGCGGCCGCATTCCTCCAAAGAAGCTGCGCTTTTCCATCTATGAAGCGCAAGCCGCAGCGAATGGCGAACGGGCACTGATCATTCCTGACGTCCAGCCGAAAACGGTGGTTCGGCTCAATGCCGGCACCTACCATGTGGTTTCGACCTACGGGGCAGTGAACGCCGTCATCCGCTCCGATATCCGCGTCGAAGCCGGTAAGCTGACAGAAGCGACCGTCGAGCACCATGCGGCAGAAGTGACGCTGAAGCTGGTACGCGAAGCCGGCGGTGAGGCAATCGCCGATACATCGTGGTCGGTGCTGAACGAGGCCGGTGAACCCATCAAGGAAAGCGTTGGGGCTTTTGCGCCGATGGTTCTGGCGGAGGGCGACTACACGGCAATTGCCAAGAACCGCGACCGCATCTACCAGATGGATTTCAAGGTCGAGTCGGGACAAAATCACGAAATCGAAGTCGTCGCCTCGGAAGCTTCGGCTATCGATCCGGAAGGTGCGGACTAGCAGCACCTGACACGTCGGCTGGTCTAACGTTCCCCCAGCCGACAAACCTTGCCTCTGCTACACAAGCATGACAATTAGGTCCTGTTCTCAGGGCGGGGTGAAATTCCCCACCGGCGGTATGCGGGCTTGTTCCCGTGAGCCCGCGAGCGCCTTCCAGCGGGAAGGGTCAGCAGATCAGGTGAGATGCCTGGGCCGACGGTTACAGTCCGGATGAAAGAGGACATGCAAGCGCCGCCGTGCATGATGCGGGCGGAAGGCTCGCATGTGATCGCCTTGGGTGACGTGTCTGTTGCTGAAAGGAGATCGCCATGACACAAGCCCGCTCAATATCGACCCGCTACGCATTCATCAAAGCCAACTGGCACAAGGACATCGTGGACCGCGCGCTGGAAGGGTTCACGCAGTTGATCCCGCGCACCGCAATCGACGTATTCGACGTTCCCGGTGCCTTCGAACTTCCTCTTGTCGCGCGCGATCTTGCCTTGTCGGGCCGGTATGCCGCCGTTGCTGCCGCCGCCTTCGTCGTCGATGGCGGTATCTATCGCCACGACTTCGTGGCCAAGGCTGTAGTGGAAGGACTGATGCGCGTGAGCCTCGATACCGGGGTGCCGGTGCTTTCGGTGTCGCTCACCCCGCACCACTATCAGGAAACCGAGCATCACAACCGCATCTTCCGCGAGCACTTCGTCCAGAAGGGACGAGAGGCAGCGCAAGCCGCGCTGATGATCGGCGAGACGCGGGAAAAGCTCGCTGCCTGACCGCAATCAGGACCATACAAGGAAACGGCGGCGGATCGCTCCACCGCCGTTTTTACTATCCGCCTAGACGGCGCGCGCCCGCTTGAGATCCGGCGGCACAGATTCGTCACGCAAGGTGGTGATCGCGTCGCCAAGGCCGAGCGAAACCTGATCGCGCGAGCCGAGCCGGCGCATATTCACCGTCTCCTCCTCGGCCTCGCGTTTGCCGCAGACGAGGATCACCGGCACCTTGGCAAGGCTGTGCTCGCGCACCTTGTAGTTGATCTTTTCGTTGCGGAGATCGACTTCCGCCGACAGGCCGGCAGCTTTCAGCCTTGCAACCACCTTGTTCGCATAGTCGTCGGCGTCGGAGGTGATCGTGGCGACCACCACCTGCACCGGTGCGAACCAGAGCGGCATCTGGCCGGCGTGGCTCTCGATAAGGATGCCGAGGAAACGCTCCAGCGATCCGCAGATGGCGCGGTGGACCATCACCGGCTGCTTCTTTTCCGAATCCGAGCCAATGTAGAAAGCTCCGAAGCGTTCCGGGAGGTTGAAATCGACCTGCGTCGTACCGCACTGCCATTCACGGCCAATGGCGTCACGAAGCGTGTATTCGAACTTCGGCCCGTAGAATGTGCCCTCGCCTTCGTTGATGCCGGTCTTGATACGATTGTCCTCGCGCGCCATGCGGGCAAGCGCACGGCGAAGGATATCCTCGGCGTGGTCCCATGCCGCGTCGGTGCCGACACGCTTTTCCGGGCGGGTGGCGAGCTTCACCACGACTTCCTCGAAGCCGAAGTCCTTGTAGACCGACATCATCAGATCGTTGATCTTGAGGATTTCCGCTTCGAGCTGGTCTTCGGTGCAGAAGATGTGGGCGTCGTCCTGCGTGAAGGCGCGCACGCGCATGAGACCATGCAAGGCTCCCGAGGCCTCATAGCGATGCACATTGCCAAATTCAGCAAGCCGGATCGGTAGATCGCGGTAAGACTTCAAGCCATGCTTGAAGATCTGGACATGGCCGGGGCAGTTCATCGGCTTCAAGGCAAAAATGCGCTGGTCGGCTTCCGGATCGTCGGGGTGGGTGAAGGCGTGGGCCGACTTAACCGCGAACATGTTTTCCTGATACCAGCCCCAGTGGCCCGACGTTTCCCATAGCGACTTGTCGAGGACCTGCGGGGCGTTGACCTCCTGGTAGTCGTCGCCGAGACGGCGGCGCATGTAGGAGATGAGGTTCTGGAACATCTTCCAGCCCTTGGCGTGCCAGAAGACGACGCCCGGCCCTTCCTCCTGGAAGTGGAACAGGTCCATCTCGCGGCCGAGGCGGCGGTGGTCGCGCTTTTCAGCCTCTTCCAGCATATGGAGGTACTGGTCGAGTTCCTCTTGCGTTGCCCAGGCGGTGCCGTAGATGCGCGTCAGCATCGGGTTGTTCGAGTCACCGCGCCAATAGGCGCCGGCAACCTTCATCAGCTTGAAGGCGTTGCCGATCTGGCCGGTCGAGGCCATGTGCGGGCCGCGGCAAAGGTCGAACCAATCGCCCTGATTGTAGATCTTGAGGTCCTGATCTTCCGGGATCGCCTCGACCAGTTCGACCTTGTAGGCCTCGCCCTTGTCGCGAAAGACCTGCTTGGCCTTGTCGCGCGACCAGACCTGCTTGGTGAACGCCTTGTTGCGCCGGATGATCTCGCGCATCTTCTTCTCGATCACCGGGAAGTCTTCGGGCGTGAACGGCTCGTTGCGGGCGAAGTCGTAATAAAAGCCGTTGTCGATCACCGGACCGATGGTCACCTGCGTTCCCGGCCACAATTCCTGCACCGCTTCCGCCAGCACGTGCGCGGCATCGTGGCGGATCAGTTCCAGCGCGCGCGGGTCGTCGCGGGTTACGATCTCAACCTTGCCGGACGCGCCGAGCGGATCGGAGAGATCCCGCACGGTGCCATCGACGGCGTAGGCGACCGCCTTCTTGGCCAGCGACTTCGAAATGGATTCGGCAAGCGCAGCGCCAGTCGTGGCGGCGTCGTAGTCGCGCACGGAGCCATCGGGAAATGTGAGGGAAACGGAATTCGACACTTTTCTTCTCCTATCCAGTCCCGCAAACGAGCGCGGGTGGTTACTAGCCGGATGCGTCCGGCAACGGGCGGTGTTTTAGTCAGCGAAATGAAGGCCGTAAAGGCGGCAAACGCCTAGTTTTCAGCCTCGCCGTGCTTTTTTGCGATAGTCCAGTAGCGCCACGGCGTGAACCAGCGAAAGCGCGGGGCAAGCGTTTCGGGCACCCGGTCGATGCCGTGGGTGCCGCCGGGACCGCAACGCATGACCCGGAAAAGCCCCATCCAGCCGCCCGCCCACAGGCCATGCCGAGCAATCGCTTCATGCGCATATTCCGAGCAGGTGGGCAGGTGCCGGCAGGTGTTGCCGACGAAGCCCGACAGGGTGAGCTGGTAGAGCCGGACGATCGACGTACCGAACACCCGCCCCGGCGTCTTGCGCCAGGGACCGGCCCAATTGCGCCCTGCGTGGGCCTGCCGGGAAGCCGATGGATGAGAATGGCGATGCGTCAAAAGCTGTTGCCCGCGTTTCAACCCGTAGATGCGCCGTGACGGCAGCAAATTCAATGCCCTTGCACGCCCGCTTCACGCGCGGCTTCGTCAACCGGCGGTGAACGGTGCGTCACTGGCTCGCCAAGTTTGAACGGACGGGACACAGTCTCTATGTTCACCCGCAAGTCAGCCGCAACCTCTCACCGGTTTGCGTCGGCGTTGTTCAAGGCGCCGGCGACAAGGAGAGCGTGCGCCGCAATCATGCCGGCGATGCCCGGCCAGGAGAGAGACCATGTCGGGACCCATCGAACTCGGACTTGATACATTCGGCGACGTCACATTCGATGCCGACGGGCAATTGCTGCCGCAGGCGCAGGTCATCCGCAACCTCGTGGACCAGGCGGTCCTGGCCGACGAACTCAAGGTCGATTTCATCGGCGTCGGCGAGCACCACCGCGACGATTTCGCCGTCTCGGCTCCCGAGGTCGTATTGGCCGGCATAGCTTCGCGCACGAAGCGCATCCGGCTTGGCTCCGCCGTCACGGTGTTGAGTTCCGACGACCCGATCCGCGTCTTCCAGCGCTTTTCGACGGTGGACGCCATCTCCAACGGACGTGCCGAGGTCATCCTCGGGCGTGGGTCGTTCACGGAATCGTTTCCGCTGTTCGGGTTCAAGCTCAGCGACTACGAGACTCTTTTCACCGAAAAGCTCGACCTTTTTGCCGCCGTGCTGAAGCAGGAGCCGGTGACGTGGCAAGGCTCGACGCGCGCGCCGCTCAAGGACCAGCGCATCTATCCGCCGCTTGAGAACGGCACACTGAAGACCTGGATCGGCGTCGGCGGCAGCCCTGAATCTGTGGTGCGCGCGGCGCGCTACAACTTGCCCATGATGCTTGCCATCATCGGCGGCGACCCCAAGCGCTTCCGGCCCTATGTCGATCTCTATCACGACGCGCTCAGCCAGCTTGGCGGGCCGCAATTGCCGCTCGGCGTGCATTCGCCGGGGCATATCGCCGAAACCGACGAGCAGGCGCGCGAGGAACTTTGGCCGAGCTACAAGAAGATGCACGACCGCATCGGCGGCGAGCGCGGTTGGGGACCGACGACGATTGCCAGCTTCAACTCGGAAGCGGATATGGGCTCGCTCTATGTCGGCTCGCCCGAAACGGTGGCGAAGAAGATCGCCAAGACCGCAAAGGCGCTCGGCATTGCGCGCTTCGACATGAAATATTCGTCCGGCCCGATGGAGCATGCGAAGATGCTGAAGAGCATTGAACTTTACGGCACCAAGGTCATCCCGATGGTGCGCGACCTGCTCGCCAGCGACGGGGGCTGAGAGCCGGGTCAAATGGGCTGGGCATACTTATTCATCGCCACGTCCGCTCCTTTTCTTCGTCATTCTCCGGCAAGCCTGGGCGGAGCGATAGGCGCAACCCGAGGATCCATGCCGTGAGGGTCACGTTGTAAGGGGCGGCTCAGAATGAGGAGCCTTCTTTTGCGCCATTTGCGCGCTGCCGTTTGGTCACGGCATGGATCCCAGGGNGACCCGAGGATCCATGCCGTGAGGGTCACGTTGTAAGGGGCGGCTCAGAATGAGGAGCCTTCTTTTGCGCCATTTGCGCGCTGCCGTTTGGTCACGGCATGGATCCCAGGGTCTACGCAACGGCCTTCGGCCTGCTCCGCCCTGGGATGACGAAGAGATGGATATGCTTTCTCGTTGCCACGCCCGGCTAAAGCCGTCTGGGAGTCGTTGCCCCGCCCTTAAGCTCGCTCGCTGCGCTCGTCGCTGGCGGGGACCCCGGATGGCCAGACGGCTGTCGGAGTTCGTGCTTTATGGTTGCCACGCCCGGCTAAAGCCGTCTGGCCATTGTCAAAGAACTGACCTCATCTGAGAGGTCGGGAGGACGGGCGGCCGTTCGGTC
>NZ_LMFV01000017.1:0-36829 GCF_001427285.1 Mesorhizobium sp. Root552 | reverse complement strand
GGGGGCTCATCACCCAGCCGCACACCGTTATGCGACCAATCCGGCACCGACGCCCTTCCCTGATACCCGGTGCGCACCAGGTCTCCCGCAAGGGCGATGGGAGCGAGTATGGGGGAGGTGCAGAGGGGGTGGATAAGTGGGGTGAGAGATTTTTGCAGAAGTGAGCGGGAACAAAGGGTTGGGCGGTGATTGGCCGGCATTTGATCCACGCCGGCCAGCTCAGCGCTGCCCCTCACCCTTACCCTCTCCCCGTGAGAAACGGGGAGAGGGGGGCGTCAGCGTTTGCGCTCAAACACCCCTCATCCGACCTCGCTTCGCTCGGCCACCTTCTCCCACAAGGGGCGAAGGCAGGTAGGCGCAACCGCTCCTGCTAATCTCTAACGGTAGTGAGTGGCGGATAAGTCGATGCAGGCGTCCCCTTCGCCCCTTGTGGGGTGAGACGTTGTGCGCGGAGCGCGCGAAACGCCCCTAAATGGGCTTTTCGAACGACGAACGCCCGGAGCCATAACGAAGGGCCGGGCGGTGGCCGAGCGAAGGTGAGGTCGGATGAGGGGTAGCAGCGGTAGAAGCCGGCTCAGGCGGCCTGTTCGGCCTTTTTCTCGATCTGGTCGATGGCGTCGACGACAGCATCAAAGGTCAGCATGGTAGAGGCATGGCGCGCCTTGTAGTCGCGCACCGGCTCAAGATACTTCAGGTCATCGAAGCGGCCCATAGGTGGCGCACCGTTTTCCTTCAGCATCTTCAGCATCTGGTCGCGCACCGTGCGCAATTCCTGCGACGACGCGCCAACCACGTGCTGGGCCATGATGGATGACGAAGCCTGACCCAGCGCACAAGCCTTCACGTCATGCGCGAAGTCGGTCACGATGCCGTTATCCATCTTGAGATCGATGGTAACCGTCGAGCCGCAGAGCTTTGAATGTGCCGTGGCCGTCGCGTCAGGGGTTTCCAGCCTGCCTATGCGGTCGATATTTCCAGCAAAAGCCAGAATTTTCCTGTTGTAGACGTCATCAATCATAATTTTCCGATCTATCGCCGTCCGATAGACAGCGATTGCCGCATCTGCACTTTTAATTGCGGCGCTGGTTGAATATATAATGCTCGAGTTCCGGGAACGGCAAGGCGAGTTGTGCGTCTAAGCTACCGGAACCACGTCACGCCGCTTCGGGCCGTTTCATGACGATCCCGCATAAGGCAGTGGTCCGTTCAACTCGTTCCTCCTTTGAGAGGAACTACGGGAGACGCCTTTTATGGACGCCGTCATCAAGAAACTCATGCCCAACATGCCCAATGTCGAAACGCGGGCGCTGAGCCGCCCGAGCGAAGCCGAGGTAGAGGCCGCAGTGCGCACGCTGCTGCGCTGGACCGGCGACAATCCGGACCGTGAAGGCCTGCTCGATACGCCCAAGCGCGTGACCAAGGCCTACCGCGAGATGTTTTCCGGCTACGACAAGGACCCGGCCGAGGAGCTTGGCCGCACGTTTGAGGAAGTGGCCGGCTATGACGACCTGGTCATCGTCAAGGACATCGAATTCCATTCGCATTGCGAGCACCACATGGTGCCGATCATCGGCAAGGCGCATGTCGGCTACCTCCCTGACGGCAAGGTCGTCGGCCTGTCGAAGATCATCCGCGTGGTCGAAATCTTCGCGCATCGCTTGCAGACGCAGGAAGCGATGACGGCGCAGATCGCCGGCACCATCCAGGACGTGCTCAATCCGCGCGGCGTGGCGGTGATGATCGAAGCCGAGCATATGTGCATCGCCATGCGCGGCATACGCAAGCAGGGTTCGACCACGCTGACCTCGACCTTCACCGGCGCGTTCCGCGACAACCCGGAAGAGCAAATCCGTTTCATGACCATGGTGCGGGGCGGCCTCAAGGCGTAACGCCACCCTCCCCACCTTCCAAACACAGGGACCGGCAATGTCGGCGCTCGTTTTTTCTGCGGCTTCCGC
Organism: Mesorhizobium sp. Root552; assembly: GCF_001427285.1. Classification (GTDB taxonomy): domain Bacteria; phylum Pseudomonadota; class Alphaproteobacteria; order Rhizobiales; family Rhizobiaceae; genus Mesorhizobium. The sequence continues at coordinate 34,871 of NZ_LMFV01000017.1, read as the reverse complement.
CGACAAGAATGCACTTGAGGAAGACACGGCGTTCACGCCGCGCTTCGACGCGAACGGCCTTGTCACGGCCATCGTGACCGATGCCGCGGACGACATGCTGTTGATGGTCGCGCACATGAACGCCGAGGCTCTGGCGCTGACGCTGGAGACCGGCATCGCCCACTATTGGTCGCGTTCGCGCAATTCGCTTTGGAAGAAAGGCGAAACCTCCGGAAATGTGCAGTACGTCACAGAAGTGCGGACCGATTGCGATCAGGATGCAGTGTGGCTGCGCGTGAAAGTCGCAGGCCACGATGCAACCTGTCATACCGGGCGGCGTTCCTGCTTTTACCGGACGGTGGAGATTGACGGCGGCAAGGCAAAGCTTGCCGGCGACGGCAGTGCGCCGTTGTTCGATGCCGGGTCAACCTATCGAAAGGCCGATTGAACCAATTGGTGTGTTGCCTTTGCGGGCATTCACCATTTCGATACGCAGAGCCGATAGGCTCGCCAAGGGACCAGGGAGATCATGATGCTCGATTGGGCGTCATTGTACAGCAGGCCGGATGTTCGGGAAGCCAATGGCCTCTCTTCGTCGACCGGCACGGCTGACCCCAAACCCGCCAGGAAAACGGGCATCGCGCTTGCGCTTGGCGGCGGTTGCGCCCGTGGCTGGGCCCATATCGGCGTGCTGCGGGCGCTGGACGAGGCCGGCATCGAAATCTCCATGATTGCAGGCACTTCAATCGGTGCGCTGGTGGGCGGCTGCTACCTGGCCGGCAAGCTGGATGAACTGGAAGAATTCGCCCGCAGCCTGACCAAGCGGCGGATTTTCGGGCTCCTGGACATCAACTTGCGCGGCAACGGGCTGTTCGGTGGCATGCGGCTCGATGCGCGGCTGCGCGAACATCTGGCTGGCGTGCGCTTCGAGGATTTGCCGAAGCCTTTCGTCAGCGTGGCCTCCGAAATCCGCACCGGCCATGAAATCTGGCTGTCGAACGGCTCGCTGATCACCGCCATGCGCGCATCCTATGCGCTGCCCGGCGTGTTCGAGCCGGTCAACTGCAACGGCCGCATGCTGGTCGATGGCGCGCTGGTCAATCCGGTGCCTGTTTCGGTATGCCGGGCGCAGGAGCAGCCGATCGTCATCGCGGTCAATCTGAGTTCCGACAATTTCGGCCGTGCAGCCGTGATCCGGCACAGCGCCGGCGACCTTCTGGTGGAGCACGACGCGCCGGCCGAGCGCAGGCCAGAGGACGCCGCGCACGCCAAGGAAAGCCGGCTCGGCATCACCGGCGTCATGGTCGAGGCCTTCAACATCATCCAGGACCGGATATCGCGCGCGCGGCTTGCCGGCGATCCGCCCGACCTGTCGATCCAGCCGAAGCTCGCCCATATCGGAATGGCCGAGTTCCACCGCGCCGACGAGGCGATCCGCTTCGGCTACGAAGCCACCAAGGCCCATGTGGCCGAACTTGCGCGACTCCAGTCGGTTCTGGGCTGAAATTTCACCAAATCAGGCGGAAGCCGCATCGATGATGCGAAACTGCGCGCGGCGATTGCCATTCCAGTAATTGCTCGACAGCGAGCCGGCGACGTGAACCGCCGCACCCCTGTTCCTGAACAGGAATTCGCCAAGTGCCGTATCGACGGCGCGAAAGGCTATGGCCTGGATGCGGCCGCCGCTGCCCGACTGGAGATCGGCGCGGATGTGGTTGGTGCCGACCTGCCGCGCATCGACCAGCCGGTGGCGCGGCAAGGCGAAGACCGGGGCGACGTGGCCGGTGCCGAAAGGGCCTGCCTTGTCGAGCGAATCCAGCAGTTGCAGGGTCACGCCCTCGGCGCTGAGCGCACCGTCGATCATCAGGCTTTCCTGATCCTGCAGGCGGAAAACATCCGCTGCCGCCTTCTCCTCGAAATAGGCGCGCAAGGCGCCAAGCTTGTCGCGATCGACGGTGATGCCTGCCGCCATGGCGTGGCCGCCGCCCTTGACCAGCAGGCCCGAGGCGACGGCATCCCGAACCAGCCGTCCGAGATCGAAGCCGGGGACGGAGCGCCCGGAGCCGGTGCCGACGCCGTTCGGATTGAACGAGATGGCGAAGGCGGGCCGGCGCGCGTGATCCTTCAGCCGCGAGGCGATGAGGCCGACGATGCCCGGATGCCATTTCGTGCTCGCCGTGACGATGACAGCCGGTCCGTTGCCGCCGGCAAGCTCGGCATCGGCCTCGGCGCGGGCCTCGGCCAGCATCTCGGCTTCCATTGCCTGGCGTTCCTGGTTCAGACGGTCGAGCGTCTCGGCAATCGTACCGGCCTCGACCGGATCGTCGGTGGCAAGCAGCCGGCTGCCGAGCGCGGCATCGCCGATGCGCCCGCCGGCATTGATGCGGGGGCCGAGCAGGAACGACAGGTGGAAGACGCCGACAGGTTCGCCGATGCGGGAGGCGCGCGCCAGCGCCGCCAGCCCGACATTGGTCTGCTGGCGCATGACTTGCAGACCCTTGACGACGAAGGCGCGGTTGACGCCGGTGAGCGGCACCACATCGCAAACGGTGGCAAGCGCCACCAGATCGAGCAGGCCGAGAAGGTCCGGCTGAGGTGAGCCCGGCAGGCGCGCGCGCAGCACTTTCGCCGTTTGAACGAGCGTCAGGAAGACAACGCCGGCGGCACACAGATGGCCCTGCCCGGACAGGTCGTCTTCGCGGTTCGGATTGACGACGGCGACCGCATCCGGCAGCGCGCCGCCGACCTGATGATGATCGAGGACGACGACATCGGCACCCGCCTCACGCGCGGCGGCGATGGCAGCGGCGCTGTTGGTGCCGCAATCGACGGTGACGATCAGTGTTGCGCCGCGCCCGACGAGCTCGCGCATGGCGTCCGGGTTCGGGCCGTAGCCTTCGAAAATGCGGTCGGGAATGTAGATTTCGGACTCGATGCCGAAATGGTCGAGAAAACGTTTGAGGAGAGCCGACGAAGCCGCGCCGTCGACATCGTAGTCGCCGAAGATCGCCACCTTTTCGCGGGCAGTCACCGCGGCGGCGATGCGATCCGCTGCCTTTTCCATGTCGGTCAGGGATGCCGGATCAGGCAACAGTTCGCGAATGGTCGGATCGAGGAAGCGGGCCGCCCCGGCGGCCTGCACGCCGCGTCCGGCCAGAACGCGCGCGACGATATCGGAAACGCCAAGCCCTTGCGCGATGGCAAGGGCCGCCATGTCCTCGCGTTCGGTCAGCCGGTGTTCCCAAAGAACGCCGGTGGCCGAACGCCTTACATCGAGAAAGAGCCGCTTGTCGGCCATCGTCAGTCACGCCCACGCATTGCGGCGCGACTGTAGGCTACCGCCACCAGCGGCGGAATCAGAATTTGTCCAGATCCTGATGCCGCGCCTTGATCTCGCGCACCGTGCGCGAAGACGAACGCAGAACGATGGTGTGGGTGGTGATGTAGTTGCGGCCGAACTTGACGCCCTGCAGCATGTTGCCGTCGGTGACGCCGGTGGCGGCAAACAGCACGTCGCCGCGCGCCATCTCGTCGGTGCGATAGACCTTCTTCGGATCGGAAATGCCCATCTTGGCCGCGCGGGCCACCTTTTCAGGCGTATCGAGGATCAGACGGCCCTGCATCTGGCCGCCGGTGCAGCGCAGCGCCGCCGCAGCCAGTACGCCCTCCGGCGCGCCGCCGGTGCCGAGATAAAGGTCGATGCCGGTTTCTTCGGGGTCGGTGGTGTGGATGACGCCTGCAACATCGCCGTCACCGATGAGGCGAATGGCAGCGCCGGTCGCGCGCACCGCCTCGATCAGCTTGGCATGGCGCGGCCGATCTAGAATGCAGGTGGTGATTTCACCGATGGTGACCCCCTTGGCCTTGGCAAGGCTGGCGATGTTCTCGGCCGGCGAGGCATCGATATCGATGGTGCCTTCGGGGTAGCCGGGGCCGATGGCGATCTTGTCCATGTAGACGTCGGGTGCGTTGAGCAGGCTGCCCTTCTCGGCAAGCGCGACCACCGCCAGCGCGTTGGGCAGGTTCTTGGCGCAGATGGTGGTGCCTTCCAGCGGATCGAGCGCGATGTCGACGGATGGACCCTTGCCGGTGCCAACCTCTTCGCCGATGTAGAGCATCGGCGCCTCGTCGCGCTCGCCCTCGCCGATCACCACCGTGCCCTTGATGGCCAGGTGATTCAGCTCCTTGCGCATGGCATCGACGGCAACCTGATCGGCGGCCTTTTCATCGCCGCGCCCGCGCAGCCTGGCAGCGGCGACAGCCGCGCGCTCGGTTACGCGCACCAACTCCATGGTGAGAACCCGGTCGAGGCTCGCGCCGATCTTTTGTGCCGCATTCATGATGTCTTTTGAAACCCTCTTTGCCGCGTTCCACCCTCTGGAACGAGGCCTCCTTTTGTCAAAGGCTCATGACAACAGCAAGTCCCCCAAAAGGAGTTCTGCGGCAATCAACGATATCAATCGATTGAAAGTCGAACGGCCCCGCCGAGACAGCGGAGCCGTGGAATTTTCCGGCGTATCGGCAACCCGAAAAGACGTCAAAACTTACCGTTTTGCCTAGCGCCAGCGACTGTACCAGTCGCGTTCGCGAGAGCCGGACTGGCCGATCATCATGCCGACAAGAAGACCGATGGCGCCACCTAAAACCAAGGCGCTCGACACCGTGCCCGGATTGTTTTGAACCGTCTCGGAAACGCTGCGCGCGCCGGTCTTCAACTGTTGTGCGGTGCGCGATGCCCTGTCCGACGCAGCCTCGTACCAGCCCGAGGCCTGCTCGGCTACTTCCTCTGCCCGCTCGGCGAGGGCCTTGTTGATCTTGTTCATCTCGCGACGAAGCTCGGCAATCTGCTTCTTCATCGTTTCCTGAACGTCTTCGGCCTTCACTGTGTCAGCCATGTCGGTTTCCTTTCGGGCAAAGTCATGAGCTTACGGGCGGGCAGAATGGCGCGGCTAGAACACCGCGAGGTATTTCAGCATCGAGATGATGCCGATGATGATCACGACGACCTGCGCGATCTGGCGCGTGCGCCCATCGAGCGGCAGGCGCTGGACGAGGTAAAGGATGAGAACGATCACCAGGAAGGTGATCAGGATGCTGATTAAAACGCTTCCAGCCATAGAGTGTCCCTCTTTGAGAAGTGCAAAACGCACGAGGGGACAACGGCGCGGGCCTCGCTAAGGTTCCATCCCGCAAGGCCGGCCGGAGAAAATGACAGGGTTGACTACTGCGCGTGGCGGAGCGTCGCGCGTTCCACCAAATACCTTACAGCCAGCGCGATATGGGCCGGAATAGGCTGTACACCACGATATGAAGCAACGAGGCGGCGCGAAACGTCGAGCTGAGCCGCCATGCCCTCCAACGACAGGCCAAGCATCTTCATTGCCTGCCTGAATTCTACGTTCTCCATGCCGACCGGAGGCAACCGTTCCAGCCATTCCGCGGACAACTCGATATCGTCGTCCCACCGGATGGCGTTGCCGTCCTCATTGACGCGCAGGGTATGGAACAGGTCATCATCTTCCCGCAGCGGGATAAATGCTCGATGACTTTGTATGACAGGTTCTAGATCAACCGTCGTGACGCCACCGTCTCGCCATGTCACACGCACGCGCTTGCGGTCGTCAATCATGATGGAGGCGATGCGCGGAAGCGGGCGGCCAACAGTGATGAAATCGTCAGGCATTGAGGCGGTTCCACTCATGTTCCAACTCCTCTCTATGTGCCCTCGCCCACTCTATGGCGGTATCGAAATCGCGCCGCCGAAGCTGTCCTCGGAAAATCTGCAAGTCTTGAATCGACACTAGCGCTTCGTCGTCTCCACTTAGAACGTGAAAGTGCGGCGGGTTGTGATCGTCGGCGTAAATCTGGATTTTTATCTTGCCGATAGTGACAATGGTTGGCATGCCGCACTCGATTCAACGGTGCGAAAATAGTGCATGCAATGCACTAAGTCAATAAATAGTGCGCCTGATGCACTACTAAACGGTCATTCATTGCTCATGCCGGCTATATATGGAGCGTCAGCACTACTCGGCCCGCTCGATGCGGATGACCTGCGGCTTCGAGGTCAGGTGGCCGTCCTTGGTGACGCCCTCGACAGCCTTGCGCACTGCCGCCTCCGTCGTCTCATGCGTGACGAGGATGACGGTCTTTTGCGCGAGCGCTTCCTTGCCGTCGGCATGCTGGACGATCGATTCCAGCGAGATGTCGTTATCGGCCATGCGCCGCGCTATGGCCGCGAACACGCCGATGCGGTCGTGCACGGTGAGGCGGATGAAATAACCGCCGGCGTGGGAGCGCATCTGCGCCTTCTTGTAAGGCCGCAGTTCCTTGGCGGGACGCCCGAACACCGGGCCGTGCTGGAAGCCGGGGCGGCTCTTGGCGATGTCGGCAATGTCGCCAACCACGGCGGAAGCGGTGGCGTTGCCGCCCGCGCCCGGACCGGAGAGCAGCAATTCGCCCAGAATATCCGTCTCGATCGCCACCGCATTGGTGACGCCGTTGACCTGCGCGATCACCGATGCGGTCGGCACCATCGTCGGGTGCACGCGCTGCTCGATGCCGCTTTCGGTGCGCTGGGCAACGCCCAAAAGCTTGATGCGATAGCCAAGCTCGCCCGCGGCGCGGATATCGGCCTGGGTGATGTTGGAGATGCCTTCCAGATAGATGCTGTCGGCGGCAATCTTGGTGCCGAAGGCAAGGCTGGTCAGGATGGCAAGCTTGTGGGCGGTGTCGTTGCCCTCGATGTCGAAGGTCGGATCGGCCTCCGCATAACCGAGGCGCTGGGCGTCCTTGAGGCAATCCTCGAACGACAGCCCCTCTGCTTCCATGCGGGTGAGGATATAGTTGCAGGTGCCGTTCAGGATGCCAAACACGCGGTTTACCGAATTGCCGGCCATCGCCTCGCGCATGGTCTTTATGACGGGAATGCCGCCGGCGACCGCCGCCTCGTAGTTCAACAGCACGCCGCGCTTTTCCGCCGCTTCGGCCAGCGCCACGCCGTGCTTGGCCAGAAGCGCCTTGTTGGCCGTGACCACATGCCGGCCAGCGTCGAGGGCGGCCTTCACGCAAGCCCGCGCAGGGCCTTCATCGCCGCCGATCAGTTCGACGAAAACATCGATATCGGCTTTCTGCGCCAATTCCACCGGATCGTCGAACCACTTGGCCGCGCTGAGATCAACGCCGCGATCGCGCTTGGGATCGCGAGCCGAGACTGCGGTGACCACCACGTCGCGGCCGCACTGGCGGGTCAGCTCGGCGGCCTTGTCCGCCAGAACACGGACCACAGATGCTCCAACCGTGCCGAGGCCGGCTATCCCAATGCGCAGTGCTTCAGCCATGACTGGCGACGTCCCTCTTCAAATCTCGTGGAATGCGGCAAAGCCCTCAGCGGTGCGCGGAGAGCGGAACCACATTGTTGGGTTGCTTCGCGCTCGTGGACAGGAAGCGCTTGATGTTGCGCGCAGCCTGACGGATGCGATGCTCGTTCTCGACCAGTGCGATGCGCACATATTCATCGCCATGCTCGCCGAAGCCCACGCCTGGAGCCACGGCAACATCCGCATGCTCGATCAGGAGCTTGGAGAACTCCAGCGAGCCGAGCGGGCGGAACTGCTCGGGGATAGGCGCCCAGGCAAACATCGAGGCCGCCGGCGCCGGGATAGGCCAGCCGGCGCGGCCGAAGGCATCGACCATGACATCGCGGCGCTTGTGGTAAACATCGCGCACTTCGGCAATGTCCGAGCCATCGCCGTTCAGCGCAGCGGTCGCCGCAACCTGGATCGGCGTGAAAGCACCGTAATCGAGATAGGACTTCACGCGGGTGAGCGCCGAAATCAGGCGTTCGTTGCCAACGGCAAAGCCCATGCGCCAACCGGGCATGGAGAAGGTCTTCGACATCGAGGTGAACTCGACCGCGATGTCCATCGCGCCCGGAACCTGCAGCACGGAAGGCGGCGGATTGCCGTCGAAATAGATCTCCGAATAGGCAAGGTCGGACAGGATGATGATGTCGTTCTTCTTCGCGTAGGCGACGACGTCCTTGTAGAAGTCGAGCGAAGCGACCAGCGCCGTCGGATTTGACGGGTAGTTGAGGATCAGCGCCAGGGGCTTCGGGATGGAGTGGCGCACGCCGCGTTCCAGCGCCGGGATGAAGCCGTCATCCGGCTCGACCTGCATGGAACGGATGACGCCGCCCGACATGATGAAGCCGAAGGCATGAATCGGATAGGTCGGGTTGGGGCACAATACCACGTCGCCGGGCGCGGTGATGGCCTGCGCCATGTTGGCGAAGCCTTCCTTGGAGCCGAGCGTCGCGACGACCTGCGTATCCGGGTTGAGCTTCACACCGAAGCGGCGGGCATAATAATTGGCCTGGGCGCGGCGCAGGCCGGGGATGCCGCGCGAGGAAGAATAGCGGTGCGTGCGCGGATCGCGCACGACTTCGCACAGCTTGTCGACGATGGCCTTGGGCGTCGGCAGGTCCGGATTGCCCATGCCGAGATCGATGATGTCGGCGCCACGCGCTCGCGCGCTGGCCTTCAGCCGGTTTACCTGCTCGAAAACGTAGGGCGGAAGGCGGCGAACCTTGTGAAACTCTTCCATGTCAGTTCCAGCAATCGAGTGGCGCGAAGTCGGGCGCGATATACCCCTATTTGCAAGTCGGGTCGAGGGCGGGATCGCATTTGCCTTCGATCTCTTTCAGCGTGTCCTTGCCGTGGCTCCTGGCCAAGGCGTTGAGCGAAGAGCTGTCATCCTTCGCGCCTGACGCGCGGGCCGGATTGCGAGCCGCAGCATTGTCGGCGTTCAAGGCGGCGAGCTTTGCCTTCGCCTCTTCATCGGTGAACTGGGGAGCGGCCTGCTGAGCGGGGATGTTGAGGTTGGGAAACGCCCCGGTGTCCTTCGGGCCGACCAGGTTGGGCCCGGTGGACGCCGAATTCGCCGCCGGCGCCGCATCCTCGATGTTGGCGGTGGAACATGCAGCCAGCACAAGCAAGCCTGCCAAAGCCGCGCCGCGGCCAAGAAAGCCCATGCCAAAAAAAACAACCTTTGCGATACTATGTGTCATGTTGCATCCGTGAAAGGCGCGGTAGACCTTGTTGGACCCTATCAGCCGTCTCATGGTACCATGTCAACAAAGGCTTCGGGAGGAACCGCGCGAACCATGTCCGAAAAACCCGGCCAAGGCAAAGCAGAAAGCGAAGCGCCCTCTTCCGCCGAACAGTATCTTGTGAAGGATCCTGAACGCTTTGCGTTGAACCTTGCCCGCATGGTCGAGCAGGCCGGAAAGGCTGCGTCGGCCTGGGTGGAGCCGCGCGAGAAGGGCGAAGTGCGCGACCACGTCGCCGAGCCGGTGGCAGACATGGTCAAGACGTTCTCCAAGCTCACCGAATACTGGCTTTCCGACCCGCAGCGCGCATTGGAGGCGCAGACGCAGCTTTTCGCCGGATACATGAACGTGTGGGCCAATGCGATTTCGAAAGTGGCGACGCCGCAAGGGAGCGAGCCAAGCAGCGAATCGATCAAGCCCGAACGCGGCGACAAGCGCTTCCAGGACCCGGAATGGAGCCAGAACGCCTTTTTCGACTTCCTGAAACAGGCTTATCTCATCACCTCACGCTGGGCATCCGACCTTGTCGAGCGCGCCGACGGGCTGGACGAGCACACCCGCCACAAGGCGAGCTTCTACATGAAGCAGGTGTCGAACGCGATTTCGCCGTCGAACTTCATCCTGACCAATCCGGAACTGTTTCGCGAAACGGTCGCCTCGAACGGCGAGAACCTCGTCAAGGGCATGAAGATGCTGGCCGAGGACATTGCCGCCGGCAAGGGCGACCTGAAGCTTCGGCAGGCCGACTACACCAAGTTCGAAATCGGCAAGAACGTCGCCGTGACGCCTGGCAAGGTTGTCGGCCGCAGCGATGTCGCCGAGATCATCCAGTACGCCCCGACTACCGAGAAGGTGCTGAAGCGTCCGCTTCTGATCTGCCCGCCCTGGATCAACAAGTTCTACATACTCGACCTCAATCCGGAAAAATCCTTCATCCGCTGGGCGATCGAGCAAGGCCATACGGTTTTCGTCATCTCCTGGGTCAACCCGGACGAACGCCACGGCACCAAGAGCTGGGAAGCCTATATCCGCGAAGGCCTGCAATACGGCCTCGACACCATCGAGAAGGAGACCGGCGAGCGCGAGGTCAACGCCATCGGCTACTGCGTCGGCGGCACGCTTCTGGCCGCGGCGCTGGCGCTTCTGGCGCAAGAGGGCGACGAGCGCATCCGCTCCGCCACCTTCTTCACCACGCAGGTGGATTTCACCTATGCAGGCGACCTCAAAGTGTTCGTCGACGAGGACCAGGTTTCGGCGGTCGAGCGCTCGATGAACGAGAAGGGCTATCTCGACGGCACCAAGATGGCGACGGCCTTCAACATGCTGCGCTCGGGCGACCTGATCTGGCCCTATGTCGTCAACAACTACATGCGCGGCAAGGATCCCCTGCCCTTCGACCTGCTCTACTGGAACGCCGATTCGACGCGTATGGCGGCGGCCAACCATTCATTCTACCTGCGCAACTGCTACCTCGAGAACAACCTCTCGCAGGGACGCATGGAGCTTGCCGGTCGCACCGTCTCGCTGGCCGACGTCACCATCCCGATCTACAACCTCGCCGCGAAGGAAGACCACATCGCGCCAGCCCGCTCGGTGTTTCTCGGCTGCAAGTATTTCGGCGGCAAGGTGGACTATGTGATGGCCGGGTCCGGACACATCGCTGGCGTGATCAACCCACCGCAGATGAACAAGTACCAGCATTGGACCGGCGGCAAGCCGGTGGGCGATTTCGACGAGTGGTTCGCCAAGGCCAAGGAAACGCCGGGCTCGTGGTGGCCGAACTGGCAAGAGTGGATCGAGGCCCGCGAAGGCACCCGCGTCGCGGCGCGTATTCCCGGCAAGCATTTGAAAGCGCTGGGGGAAGCGCCGGGCACCTATGTGAAGGTGCGCGTGTAACAATCTGTAATCTGTGGTGAGTTGACGGATGGCGCAAAGCAGGTGAAATGGCGGCGTCAACTGTGCAGTAAGCTTATTCTGTCGATATCCGCGCGATTTTCAGTAGCGTTGCTGATTCGACACAGGTCTCGTTTCCAGGCCGGAAACACGATCATCAGGGCGTTGATGTGAACGACAACGCCAGGGAATTGCCGGTCGGAAACCGAGGGGGAATTTGAGTTTGCAGTTTAAGGGATCGCGCCTCGGTAAGGGTGAACGCCGCGCCATTGCGGCGGCTTTGCTGTCCGTTCTCCTTGCATCCTGCACCTCCACGACAGACCCGACGCTTTCGGTTGCGATGCCTGGCTACAACGCCTCCGCGACCGATATTGCCGCTACCTCGACGCCAGCCGATGCAACCACAGGTGATTCTGTAGCCGCCGCGCCGCAAGCCATGATGAGCGGCGAAGGCGATGTCGCCCTGCCCGATCAGGTTGCCTTCATGCCGACGATGAAGCCGGGCGGCGAACAACCAGTTCCGATGCCGGCGGCAACGGCTGAGGTCGCCAACGCGGCTCCGCAACAGCAGGAAGCAGCAACAGCGCCGGTCGCCGCCACCGCGCCGCAGGAGGCTGGCCAGCAGGTTGCCGAAGCCACTCCTGCAAAGCCGGCCGCTACGCCTGAAGAGGCTGCGCAGACCGCAGAATTCTATGTGACCGCAACGGAACCGCCGGTTCAGGAAGCCACGCCCAAGAAGAAGGGTTTCCTCGCCTCGCTGTTCGGCGCCACGCCCGCTTCCGCCGCCCAGGCACCGAAGCCGAAAGCAGTCGCGCCAGCCGAGCCGGCCAAGCCGATCATTACGTTGGCATCGGCGGAGCCGGCAAAGCCGATCATCGCTTCGGCCGCGCCCGATACGCACAACTACACCACCGATGCGCTTCCGGGCGTGCGCCAGACGGCGCTGTTCGAGATCAAGCGCAAGTCGGGTCTCGACGACGAAAGCGATATCGACCTCAACGAGGAAGAAGATTTCGGTGCCTATCAGGTCGCCTCGGCGGCGGGTCTGGCGCGGTTGGCACCCAACGGCCTGCTCAAGCAGACCGAGCGCGTCGACGTTGCCTGTCTGAAACCGTCGCTGGTGCGTGTGCTCAAGACCATCGAAGGCCACTACGGCAAGAAGCTCATGGTCACATCCGGCTATCGCGACCCGGCCCGCAACCGCCGCGCACGGGGAGCCAAGAATTCGCTGCATATGTATTGCGCCGCCGCCGACATCCAGGTGCCGGGCGTGAGCAAGTGGGAACTGGCCAACTACCTGCGCTCCATGCCGGGCCGTGGCGGCGTCGGCACCTATTGCCACACCGATTCGGTGCATGTGGACGTCGGCCCCGAGCGCGATTGGAACTGGCGCTGCCGCCGCCGCAAATAAGTCCGCGTATCCACAGTCTCACCGTCAGCGCTATCACGCGATAGCTTTTGGGTCGTGTGCTGGTCCCGCACCAACGCAGATCGCGTTTTTCACCTCAAGCCAGATCCTGAAAAAAGTTGCGAAATGGCTGGCCGGATGGGGTTGCCCGCTTCGCACAACACAACTATAAACCGCCCTCATCTGAGCGCGCCCATCGTCTAGCGGTCAGGACACCGCCCTTTCACGGCGGTAACAGGGGTTCGATTCCCCTTGGGCGTACCAGTTGCGAACAAAACTGGGCACTCCTGCCGGAGCCGCCCCACCACCCATCACCAGACGCTCCAGAATCGCCCGCCTTCCGTGGATACGGATTTCCGTGTCGGCGACCTCGACGTTGTCGATCATGGCGCGGAGCCAGGCGCGGCGGAAGGGCGTATCGCCTGATAGCACATTGGTGCGCATGACCTCGATGAAGGCGGCGATCTTCTCTTGCGTAAGTCGGGCTTCGGGCCGCATTTCGGCAACGGCGCGGTCGAAGTTAGTTTGCGCAATGTCGCGTTCGGTTTTCACCGCCGCGATGCGATCTTTCAGCGTCGGGTCGTTCGCATCGGCGATGCCGTTTTCTATCGCCTGATAGAGCCGGGCCAGTCGCGCTTCGGCTTCAGCCAGCGTACCGCGCAGCGCGGCCAAACGGCTGGCATAGTCCTCGTCCTTCCTCGTCTGGCGGTCCATCAGTCCGTGCAGAAGCTCGGCGATGCGATCCGGCGTCAGCAGCTTATCCGCTACGCGGTCCATGACGGCCTGGTCGAGACGGTCCATCGGCACCGAGCGGCCGCGACAGGCTGTCTTACCCTTCTGGGATGCCGCGGCGCAGACGTAGTAGCGATAGCGCCCCGACTTGCCGGTGCGCAGCGTCATCGACCCGCCGCAGGTGGCGCAGGTGGCAATGCCGGTCAACAGGATAGGCCCGGCAACAACGCGCGGAGGGGTCACGCGCGGATTGCGGGCTTTCAGCTGTCCCTGGACCGCATCGAAGACGGTCGGGTCAATAATCGGATCGACCGGCACGATGATATGTTCGGAGGCGGGCTTTGCCTTACCCGTTTTCGAATCCATACGGTTGAAGCGCGCCTCGCCCTTATAGACCGTGTTGGTGATGAGCTTGTGGAACGGACCGGTGCCCCACCGCGCGCCGCCGCGCGTGCGATAGCCGCGCTCGTTCAGCCAGCAGACGGCCGCCTTGAGGCCCATCGGTCCCGTCGTGCCGTCACCATGGGTGAGCAAGCGGAACATCAGGCGCACGGTTTCGGCTTCCACCGGATCGATGGCGAGCTTCGTCTTGGTCTTGGCGCCGCGTTGTTCTGCTGCGACAGTCCTGTAGCCGAAGGGCGCGATGGACCCGTTCCAGAAGCCCTGCCGGGCGTTCTCGTTCATCGAGCGCTGGACATGCTTGCGGATTTCCTTGGACTGATACTCATCAAACAGTGCGAAGATTTGCCGGATCATGACGCTCATCGGGTCGTCGCCCAGTTCCTGCGTCATGCTGACAAGACGCACGCCGGCCTTGGCGAGCCGCCGCAGATGCATCTCCTGCAGAAAGGCGTCGCGCATGAAACGGCTGAGCGAATGGACGACGACCACATCGAACGGCGTGCCGCCGCCGGTGGCTGCATCCAGAAGCCGCTGGAACTCAGGCCGGTTGTCGTTGGTGCCGGAAAGGCCGGCATCGACAAATTCCGCCGTCACCTCCCAGCCACGCGACTGGCAGAAGGCAAGACCTTGCCGGCGCTGGTCGGGGATCGACAGATCACTCTCAGCCTGCCGACCGGTGGAGACGCGCATGTAGAGTGCCGCCCGCAACGGTGCGGCCTGTTCGGTAGTCACGGCAGCGTTGGCCTTCATCGCCTGCTCCTCCGACCCTTTGTTGAGGTTCCGACGTCAGCATGAATTTGCGGCAGTTCCGAGTCCGGCCCTGCAAGGCCGGCATCGCTTGCAGCGCCGGCTCCCTCCATGATCGCCCTGAACTGCGCCATCAGGAAAGCTTCGACCACATCGAGTTCTTCCGGCGTGACCGGACCCGCGTCGGGAAAGTCGTCCACGACGGTCCATGTCTGGGCGGTCTTGCCTTGACTGCTGTGGTTCGTGCCCTCGTCCATGGGCAGATTGATGCGGGATTTGTGCCCGTGCGGATTGGCCAAAGGCTGGCCAGTTTTTGCCCTGCTCTCCCGGTGTCGAGGTGCCGGTGACGCTCATGTGAGGCGCCCCGCCTTGTTGCGCTTTCTGGTTGGACCGCTCTGACAACAGGCCGCGCATGGCGCGCAACGGCCGGCCCGCTCCTTCGCTGCGCTCCCGTGTTGGCCGTTCCCCTGACGGTGCGCGCCATGCTTCTCCGGCCTGTCCTGCCGCGTCCCGAAACCGCAACAAGGCAGGAGGACGCCATGACATCGACGAATAATTCCATCCGCAACACCATCCAGCAGGGTGACTGCATCGAACTGATGCAGGCCATGCCCGCCCGCTCGGTGGACTTCATCCTCACCGACCCGCCCTATCTGGTCCGCTACAAAGACCGCACCGGCCGCTCGATCGCCAATGACGACAATGGCGACTGGCTGGAGCCGGCCGCTGCCGAGATGTTTCGTGTCCTGAAGAACGACGCTCTCTGCGTCAGCTTCTATGGCTGGACGCAGACCGACCGCTTCATGAGCGCCTGGCGCAAAGCCGGCTTCCGCATCGTCGGCCATATCGTCTTCCGTAAACGCTACGCCTCCGCCGCACGGTTCGTCAGCTACACTCATGAATCGGCCTATGTGCTGGCTAAGGGCCGCCCAGTGCTGCCGGCCAATCCGCCCGCCGACGTCATCGACTGGGTCTACACCGGCAACCGCCTCCACCCGACGCAAAAGCCGGTGGCGGTGCTAAAGCCTTTGATCGAGGCATTCTGCCCGCCAGGCGGGCTGGTGCTCGACCCGTTCTGCGGCTCGGGTTCCACCCTCGTTGCAGCCTGCGATGCAGATTGCGACTATCTCGGGATTGAGCTCGACAGCGCCTACCACCGCATCGCCGCCCGGAGGCTGGCGGCGTGATGCCGCCGCCTTTCCCCGACGTTCATCCGTGGTGCGTTCTGGCGCCAACCGGGCCGAACCGCCCCTGAAGGCAAAGCCGCACTCTCCGCCCCGCAATCTGGCCGGAATCGGTATCAAAAGTTCCGCTCTCCTTCAGGTCACGGCAACAGGCGGCAGCCCGGCGAGCGGCTTTGTTTCTATAAAGGCGCCGAAAACCCCGTCCATGCAGCGCATGGCCCATTGCTCGACCGGGATCGGCGTGCCCTTGAGCGTTGAGAATAACCTCAATCTCTCATTCTGTGACTCCCGTGTCGCCCCTGGCTTTCCAAGCGCTCCCGGCCATTTTCCCCGATGATGCCCGGCCAGCAGCGGTTCCAGCAGCCGCACGACCAGGCCGACGCACATGCGCGCCCGCTGCGAAACGATGACATCGACCGAAACATAGCCTTCCCGCTCCAACTGGCGGAGATAGCGTTGCACCGTCCGGCGGCAACGGCCGAGCGCTTTGGCGAGGTAGGTGACTGTCACCGGCAACGAGCGGCCTGCCCTGTTTTGACGATAGGTCAGTTCGGCGAGCTTGCGCGCACAGCGGCGGGCGCCATCGGTCAGGTTCGGATCATCCTCCACGCGGGCGGCCAGTTCCGGCACATAGGCCCGGCTGGCACGCGGCACAGCCTTGCGCGGGCGTTCCGTCTGCGCATAGCGATGACAGGTATTGAGCGAACGGCGGCGCCGTTCGGCGGCAGGTTCACTCGGCAGCCGTGGCAGCGTAAGCGGATCGACGCGCGGCGTTGCTATCCGCGCCTTGAGCGCCCGCGCCGATTCGATGAAGGCAACTTGCGGATCATTTTGCATAGTCATCGGTTTCCTCCCTTGGTGTCAGGAGAAAACCCGCAGGAAATCAGGGTGCACAGACCCGCCGCAAATATCCCTTGCGTTTATATTCGGGTTTTGAGATATTTGAATTGTTCAGAGACAAATACCTTGATTTTCAATGCACCCGCTTCGGCGGGTTTTCTTTTTGTTACATGTGAAACATTCAGCTGTTGTTGTTGAAACGATGGCAAAGCCCGAAACGGGCTTGTGAGAATTGTCCGCAATGTGCGGCGCCAGTGCAAGTCGGTTGGTGGAACCAAGGGTTTGTGCGGCTCTCCGCGCAGCCTGCGATGGCCGACGGTGGCGTGGCCTTGTGCGAATCGGCAGCCGCTATTGGCCGCGCCTGGCCTCTGCTTCCAGTTCGGCCGTGCGCCGCTCGATGAACGTCCGGACCTCATCCACCATCTTGCGCCTGGTCATGGCGCAGGCGGTCTTGAAGCGCGTGTGATCGGGTTCGGCCAGGTCGATGGTCAGCCGCACGATCGGGCCCGAAATCCGTGTTTCCATGTTTGCTGATTTGCGGGTTTCTGTCGTTACGGGGGTTTGTGCTTCCACCTTGGCGGATTGCTGCAAAGGCGGGTTTTCGGGTTCCTGGGTTTCCAGTTTCGCGGAAAGGCTGGTTTCCGGGTCGGCGTGTTCACGACAATCCGTGGATGCAGCTTTCCGTGTTTGCAGCTTTCCGGCTTCGCGCGGCTCCGTATCCCCTGAGGGTGGGAGGTCCGGGGACACGGATTTCTGTGTTTCCGTTTGAAGCTGCGCCGGATCGAGCCTTCGGTCGGCGCGGCCGGTTTCCTCGAAGGCGCCGATCTCGTCAGGCGTCGGCTGCCTGACGGGCTTTTTCATGTCCGCGAATGTTTTCGTGCTCGCCATAACGCAAGAGCTCCTTCACCAGTTTGTCGATGTCCTTTGCAGCCTCACTCCGTGCCGCCCATTCGAAGATCGTCTTGCCGGCCGTCAGCGCCTCGGCGAAGGCGACACGGCTTTGAACTTCTGACCTGAGGATCTGAATGCCGACATCGGCGGCATAGGCCTTGGCCTCACGGCCGATCACCGTGTTGGCGTTTTTGCGCGAAACCAGAAACACGGCTTCCAATTGCTCCTTCAGCGCCCGGCCATTGTTGACCGCCTCGATGGTCTCGGCAGCGGCCCACAGCGACGGGCCGCCCGGCTCGATCGGCACGACGACGAGATCGGAGGCGATCACCATCGAATGGGCGATATCCTTCCCCCGCGCCGGGCCATCGATGATGGTGTGGCTGTAGTCGGCTGCCATCGCCATCGCATCGCGCGCCATCTTCGGGCGGGGCAGCGAGGCGACCACGAACGGTGTCGTCTCGCGCAAGGATGCCCACTGGGCTGCGGTCTGCTGCGGATCGGCGTCGATCAGCAACACCTTGTGGCCCGAGCGGGCCAGCCTTGCGGCCGTGTTGACCGCCAGAGTGGTTTTGCCGACGCCGCCCTTTTGGTTGAGGAATGAGATGATCATGTCCCCGAGTGTACCGGCGTCCGGCGCCAACACGGAAACAAAGAAAAAATTCTATCCACATGGGCAATCGAGTGGTCATAAGTCCGATGCAGAAAAGCCGCCAGGTATTGCGGAGTTTCCATAATCTCCGCCTGCGTTCCCAGAGGTCTGCACACGCCCGCAACTTCAGTTGATCGTGCCAGCGATGGCGCGCATAGTTGCCGAGGAGGCGGACGATGCCCGGTATTTTTGACCTGGATGACGAAACGGAATGGAGCGGACGGCCGCAGGACGATCCGCGCTACATCGCAGCGGCCAAGGCGGCGCGAGAGGCCTACCGTGCAAAGCACCCGCCGGTGAACTGCTGGATCGACTCGGTGCAGGAGATCGACCTTTATCTGGACGGGCTGCATCGGGCGCGGGTATTGACCGACAAGGCGCTGGCCTATCTGTTCGATGGCAGCGGCAACGTCGCGGGCTCCCTCATCTATCTGCGCTCGGAGACACCGTTCGAGGCCGTCGAAAAACATCTTGGCATCGCCCGTGTTGCCGAGGTCCGCGACGACAGCAATGAAGGCGGCGGCGAAATCAGCCCGCGCACCCGCAAGCTCTCAGAAAGATTTGCCCGCGAATTCCGCAAGGACTGCCCGCCGGCTGGCGAGGCTGAACGCTATCTTCGCGACGCCGTCCATACCTTCGAGTTTTTCGGCGGCAGCGTCGCGCCTCGCGGACAGGAGTG
Source organism: Mesorhizobium sp. Root552 (assembly GCF_001427285.1). Classification (GTDB taxonomy): domain Bacteria; phylum Pseudomonadota; class Alphaproteobacteria; order Rhizobiales; family Rhizobiaceae; genus Mesorhizobium. The sequence goes on along the minus strand of NZ_LMFV01000017.1, from coordinate 16,355 downwards.
GCGCAGGGCGGTGGAGAAGGCGCTCGACGCCCTCAAGCAGAACGACCGCAAGACGGCGCGCAGCACCATTCTGTTGGCGCTGACCGGCATGAACAAGGACCTTCTGCTCGACTGGCAGATGGCGTGGGTGGACTGCGCCCGCGCCGCCGAAGCCCTGCGCCGGGATCTGGTGGCGGAAGCCGCCACGACCCGAGCAGGGGAAACACCGGGCTAAAAGCCCGGCGTCCCCATCGTCATCGTCATCGCCCGCGAGATGTTCTCCAGCGTGGCGAGCCCGGTGAGGCGCTCCGGCGTGCCGGTCGCGGTGCGGGCCAGAACCTGGGACGCCTGCCGGAACAGGGCGCGCAGTTCCGATTGGCTACGATGTTGCAGTTCGGCGATTGTCAGTAAGCGGTTCATGATTTTCTCCCTAGTTTTGCGGCCGGCTTGATTGCCAGCCTTGTGAATGCCGGAAAGCATCGGGAAGGCCTGCGCGCAGGCGCAAAAACCGAGGGGGATCGCCCGGCCTGCAACAAGGTGAAGGCAGGGGATACGGGAATTTGCGCTTGCGCGCTTCAAGGACAGACCGATGCAGATTCACAATCTGGATTGGTCATCAGGCCCGGCTCGTAAAACGTCGTTCGACGGAAAAATCCTAAAAGCGGTTCTGATGATTGCGGAACCAGATGTTGCCGCATCCTGGAATGGGCGCGTCCGCCTTGCGAACCAGGCTGTCAGGCTTCGCCCGGAGCCGCGCAGCGTCTCCGCCAGCCGGTTTCCATCCTTCACGCAAAGAAAACAGCGGAGCCGGCGTTGCCGACGCTCTGACCGGCGGGCGTTGCCCGCGTTTCGGTGAACAAGCAGGGGGCCTGCGGCCCCACGGCCGTCAAGGCTTTCATCCTCCGTTTCACTACGGACGCCGCCGGGGCGTTCCCCGCCTTTAGGTCGCGCGCCCTGCCAAGCCGGGAGATACCCCTGTCCCCGGCGGCGGCCCTGACCGCCGGCTCCCCCCGCTCATCGCCGCGTGGCTAGTCCGGTTGCATGCGCACCCGGCTAACCAAGAAAGGCAAGGCCATGGGAGAGGAACGGAAAGACATTTATGAGTGTGTTACCGCCAGCATCGTGGCGGAGTTGGAAAAAGGCGTTTGCCCATGGCTCAAACCATGGAACGCCGAACACGCCGCAGGGCGCATCACCCGGCGCTTGCGTGCCAACGGCATTCCGTATCGTGGTATCAATGTTCTGATGCTTTGGGCCACCGCGACAGAGCGCGGATATACAGCCCCGCTGTGGCTGACCTACAAGCAGGCGCAGGCGCAGGAGCTTGGCGCGCAGGTGCGCAAGGGCGAGAAGGGCAGCCTTGTCGTTTATGCCAACACCATCACCCGCACCGAGCAGGACGAGGCGACCGGCGAGGATTGGGAGCGGGAGATTCCCTTTATGAAGGGATACACCGTGTTCAATGCCGAGCAGGTGGACGGGCTGCCGGCGCATTTCTATGCCGTGCAGGAACCGGCCCTTGATGCTGCCACCCGCATTGCGCGCTTGGAGATATTCTTTGCATTCGTCGGCGCCGACATCAGGGAAGGCAGCAATCAGGCTTTCTACAGCATGGCAGAGGACCGCATTCAGATGCCCCCCTTTGTCGCCTTCCGGGAACCGGAAGCCTATTACGCTACCCTTGCCCATGAGCTTTGCCATTGGACCAAGCACCCGAAGCGGCTTGACCGTGATTTTGGGCGCAAGCGGTGGGGCGATGAGGGCTATGCGATGGAAGAACTTGTCGCTGAGCTGGGCGCGGCCTTTGTCTGCGCTGACCTTGCCCTGACGCCGGAGCCGCGCGAGGAGCACGCCGCCTATATCGCGTCGTGGCTGAAAGTCCTGAAAGACGACAAGCGGGCAATCTTTGCCGCAGCCGTCCATGCGCAGCGCGCCGCCGATTACCTCACCGGGTTGCAGCCCAAGGAGAAGGAGGATTCCCAACAGGAGGAAGAAGCGGCCGCATTAGCGGCGGCCGGCAAGAAACGCGATGCAGGAGTGGGATTGACCTGCATCGCGATCTCGTTTGCCCTAGGGTGCGCACCGAGCCTAGCAAGGCGGAACGACCCTAGCACGAAAAATGCGGCGTCCGCCTGCGGCCGGACGCCGGTTGCGTGCAGCAAGGATGGGGTAGGTTATGCTTTTTGATAATCTGCATATTCTAATATTCGAGTTATCTAATGCAATTGACTTGGGGTTACGCCTGGACATTATCCGCCGGTCATCGACCGTGTTATGGAGATGTGGCAACGCCGGGTTGGCCGGTGCTCGCCTCGCGCCCCACCGACAAACAATGCAGGGCGGCACAAGTCACGCGAGCGGCCTTGAGCATCAAGGGCAAAGATGCTTGGATTGGATGGGAGGGAGGGGCTAGTCGCAACCGAATGGAGCCGATCTGGTCGTCACGCTTCCTGATGCGGCCGATCACCGTGAAAAACTATCTTCAGGGCAATTGCGGGTACTTTTGCGGGAAGCCGCTGACGGCGGACTTGCTCAAGCGCGACACGCCCGTGCAGCGTCAAACCGACCGCAATGATTGATCCCGTCTCGCCGTTCCTCTCCGAACTATTCCGGGCCGCGCATGAGACGGAACGGCTGGCAAAATCCGAGAAAGCCAGACTGTTGCATCGCGCGGCAGCCACGCTTCGTGATTATCATCGTCGGACCAATACGCCTAATGTGGCGGCCGGCGATGGCCAGACCGACGATATAGCACGCGAATGGTAGGTGATGGCACAGCTGATAGAAGAGTTTTCGGCGGAAGAAGTTTCCAAGGCATTGCTCCATGCCGCAGCCTGCATCAAGGCCTCGCGCGTGCTGGCGGAAGTGAAGTGAAAGAAGGAGCCGGAGTAGCCCGAAGGGCTAGCTGCCGTTGCGGTTTGCACTATGTCCCGGTAGATTTGCGGGGAGCAGCCTTCTTGCGGACCGGCTTGGCGGGCGGCGCGGGCTTGCGGCCGAGGCCCAGCTTCTTGGCGAGGGCGGAGCGCTGGGCGGCATAGTTGAGCGCGACCATTGGATAATCGGCCGGCAGGTTCCATTTGGCTCGATAATCGGCGGGCGTCATGCCTTGTGTCGCCAGATGGCGCTTCAGCGACTTGAATGGGCGACCATCCTCGAGACTGATGATGTAGTCCGGCGTCACGGATTTTTTGATCGGTACGGCAGGCCTTTGCTTTTCCGCTTCCGGTTCGACGGCGCTGCCATCCGAGTCAAGGGATGAGAGGGTCTGATGGACCTGCTGGATCAAAGCGGCAAGTTCAGCACTCGGCACCGCGTGTTTGGCGATATAGGCTGAAACGATATCCACCGTGAGTTCAATCCGGTCCAATTTGACGGTTTGTTTCTCGGTCACAAATATCCTCGCTGTAGAAAAAATGATGGCTGAGTAGAAGTATTGTCATATATTGGCGGTTGATAGAACGATATCTATCGCTGCGCAATACTCCCTATGTTTGATAAGTTCAGATGTGTGGAGTAGGTGTAGGCGGCGTCACGAGAAGCTCCCTGTCTGAATAGACTGTCACCTTGACTAAGAGACCGTTTTGAAAATCGGCTTGCTAGGGGTTTTTCGGAGGCTGGGTTGTGATTCAAGCTTTGGATGTGGACAAAGCAGAGCCGTGGGCGGATGGCCCAGATTGCCAAGAAGACGAAGCGCTACCAGTCGGATCTTACGGACGAGGAATGGGAGCAGTTCGCGCCTCTGATGCCCAAGCCTGGGCGTCGTGGCCGTCCGCGCGAGGTTGATTTCTGGGAGGTGATCAACGCTGTGCGCTACCTGGTGCGCTCGGGTTGCGACTGGCGGATGCTGCCGATCCATTTCGGGCCCTGGCAAACGGTCTACGGCTGGTTCCGCGAGTTGGCGCGGCGGTTTCTGTTCCAGACCATCCACGACGTGGCGCTGATTCTGGATCGTGAGCGGGCCGGACGCGAGGCGAGCCCGTCGGCGGCGGTGATCGCCAGCAAGCCGGAGCGAACGCTCGCTCGACTGCTTGGCGAGCGCAATAAGGAAACCGATCAGCGGGCCGAGGGACAGGGTGGCAAGCGCCACATCGCCGTCGATACGGATGGGCGGCTGTTGATGGTCAATCTGACGACGACCGATATCTCCGACAGCGTCGGCGCTTAAGCGGTCCTGGATGGCATCCGCAAGCGCTGGCCCTGGATGAAACATCTGTTCGCCGACGGCGCCTATGATCGCCTAAAGCTCATGGACAAGGCCGCCTACCTCGACTTCGTGGTCGAGATCGTCCGTCGATCCGATGACCAGAAGGGTTTCGAAGTCTTGCCCCGACGCTGGGTCGTCGAGCGGACCTTCGGCTGGTGACCCGATGGCGACGTCTCGTGCGCGATTATGAGCAGCGCATCGACGTCTCTCACGCCATGATCCTCGTCACAATGGCCGGAAATCCCATTCGACGTAATGCTCATCCCTGATTATCAAAACGGACTCTTATTTTAATAACTATATATTAGTAAATAGGAACGCTCGATAATTCCTTATCGAGCGTTCCCCTATGTATATATATGCCTTATTAATGATAATTGTGACAAACGATGTATTTGCCGAACCCAAGAGGGCCAACAACTTTGCCATCGACATAGACCGTCCGCCCTCTTAGGATGGTGCGGATCGGGAAGACCTTGACTTCTCTCCCATGATAGGGAGACCACTTAGCCTTTTGATCGTAAAACTCGAGCGCCTGGCCATCGATAACCCGACTGCCTTCTGTCTCAAGAACGACAAGATCAGCATCCGCGCCAACTTGGATCGCACCCTTCCGGGGATACAGTCCAAGAATCTTTGCTGGCGTCGACGACATAGCTTCCACCAGTCGTGCGAGACTTATACCACGAGAGTAAATTGCCTCAGTCGCAACTACCGGAAGCATGGTTTCCAGAACATTTCCAGCCCCCGGATTCTGCTTCCAAATGTCTGCGCCTTCGATCTTAGTCAACGGAGCATGATCGGAAGCAATCGAGTGAATCTCACCTGCGGCAAGGCGTTTCCAAAGACCGTCAACTGCAGTGCGTGACCGGGGTGGAGGATTCCACTTTAAACGCGCGTCGTCCCCGCCCGTTTCCAGATCGAGGCACAACTGATGGGGAAGTGTTTCAGCCCAGATATCGGCACCATCACGCCGCGCCGCGGTCACAACATCAACCGCTTCAGGCGTCGAAATATGCACGACAATGACGCGCGCACCGGTAACTTTTGCCAGCATTGCAATACGTTGGACAGCATCCACTTCGGCAAACCAGGGGCGGGCTTCATCCCAAGCCCTTGGACCTGATTTGCCTTCGGCGCGTACTCGGCTCGTTTCAGCCTCGACAATACCTGCGTTTTCGCAATGCACCATCAGGGTAACATTCTCCTTCTTGACCCTGCGCATCAGGTCAAGAAGTTCTCCATCTGGAGTACCAGGAAACATTCCGGGAGGGGCCACGTCCCCCGTAAAGATTTTAATTGCAATCGCACCCGCTCGAACCATCGCGTGCATTTCTTCGGGGTCTCCCCCGCTGTAACCACCGATGGCTGCAAAATCGACGTGATATTGATCCCCAACTTTTTTCAACTTCTCCCGCAGCAGATCGCTCGTGATCGTCGCCGGCTTGTCTAATGGCATCTCCACCAAGGTGGTCACGCCACCTTTTGCTGCCGCTCGTGTGCTGATTTCATGTGTCTCGACACCAAATCCCCACCAGCAATGGAAATGCTGATCGACGAGACCAGGTATGACCGTTTTGCCCGCAGCATCGACTACCGTATCCGCTTGGATCGGCTCCGATGAAAGTGTGGCGATCAACCCATCCTTGACGCCAATATTAACCTGCTTTGTCGTTCCGTCTGGCAAGACAACAGAGCCGTTACACAGAGACAAATCGTACTGTGACATGTTTTCTTCCTCGATACGTGAATTTCGACGCTTTTATCTGTCAGTAGTTATGCCGTGCGTGCCTGCTGGATAGGCGTCTTCGGAAGCGAACCCTGTCTCATGAAGCTCTTATAGAGCCATGCGGAGAGAACGAGCCCAACGATCCACGAAAAGGGGGCGACAAGAGCAAAGGTAGGCACAAGGGCTAGCACACAGGAAAGCCCGGCCGATGGCAGAAAGGCTGCAATGGCCTTCAGATTGAACCCTTTGTGGTAATAATACTTGGAGGCGGGATCAGAGGAATAAAGTGATGGAACGTCAATTTGTTCGTTCCTAACCCTGTAATAATCTACAAGTATTATTCCCACCAGCGGCGCAAGGAATGCCGCAAGTCCTCCCAGGAAGTAATTGATCACGACTGGGCTCGAATACAGATGCCACGGCAAGATCACAACGGCGATGATGCCACTGATCAGGCCACCTCTGCGAAATGAAATTTTGTCTGGGGCGACGTTAGAAATGTCATATGCCGCCGAGACAAAATTACCGACCACATTGATCCCAAGCGTAGCCAGAATGAACGCGATAGCCCCAACGATCGTCACAATCGGATTATCGATAAACGTGATCAACTCAACCGGATCGCTGATGGCTTTTCCGAAAACGATTAGACTGCCGATAGAGGTCAGGACAGATGCCAGCGCGAAAGCCGCATAGTTGAGCGGCAATCCAAGCCGATTTCCCGTCTTCATGCCGTTTTCAGTTTTGGTGAAGCGGGCGTAGTCGGCAAAATTGAGGATCAGTGTGAACCAAGTAGCAGCAGTAAGCCCAATCGCCACCAGCGTTTGGTGGAATTGTTCGCCCGCGCTGATTTCTTTAACACTTAGATTGAACGAAAATTTCCATCCAGACTTATGAAGAAGCCATCCCGCAGCAACCATCATGATTATCCACACGATCGGACCTGTAACATAATCTTGGAGCTTCCGAATGTATTCCATACCACGATTTAGGATCAGGAGTTGCAATACACTTAGTGCTAAAAATGACACCCATCCTATTTGAGACAGCCCTAGAATATGTGTTTGGCTGTATTGTGAGAGGGATGGGAAAATTTGAACGGCCAATACCACGACCGCTGAGGAGGCAAGCCAAGTCTGGATGCCGTACCAGAAAATTGCCATGGTCGCTCGGACCAGCGCGGGAATATTTGCACCGTAAATTCCGAAACTGGCGCGAGCCAGAACGGCAAATGGCACACCAGTTCGGTGGCCGATTACCCCCATACGATTCATGAACCACAAATCGATCAGGACGCCAACGAGAAGTGCGAGAACAATCTGCCATGGCTTCAGGCCGAACAAAAATAATCCAGTTGCGAACGCGTAGTTTGCTATTGAGTGGATAATGGCCATCCACATTGCAAAAACGCTGTAGACACCCCAGTGCCGTTCATACATGGGCACAGGGGCCAGGTCTTCATTGAATAGCCGGCGAGAAAAGCCTTGCATAATATTCCTCCTCCCTTTTGGGGACAAACGATATCCCTCTACCCGGATCGATGATCCGGGCATTCAGTTCTTACCTGTCAATTTTCTCTAAGCTGGATGCTTTATGTTATTCTCCAGATAGCCACTTCAGCGTCTCGTTGAAGTGGATATGCTGCTTTGATGAAGAGAGAATGTTCTCTTCTACGTGATCAAGATGATGAACCATAAGTTCCGCAGCAGATTCATCATCACCGCTCATAATGGAATCTGCAATCTGGCGATGCTCATCTTCTGGGCAGGCGATCTCCGTGTTCGTATACATCACGACACCCAGACAAACGAGAGCCTGCAACTGGTAGATTAGATTGAATAAGAACCTATTCCCCGACAACTCAGCCAAGTGTAGATGAAACTCACCCGTCAGACGAACGAGATCCCCGTAACTGCCCGAGGTTCTGGCTAGCTCCTCCTTCCTCAGATGTTCCACGATCGGGGCGAAAGACAACTTCTTATAAGATCGTGCCAGATCGCCTGCGATCTCCGGTTCGACCATGCGGCGCACACGGAGAATTTGACTGATTTCGGATCGCGTTGGAGACGCAACGCAGGTTGCTCCGTTAGGCCGTTTAACAAGAACACCGTCTTGCGTCATTCGCGCGATCACTAAGCGAATAACCGTGCGACTGACATCGAATGCGTCTGCCAAAACGCTCTCGGTCAACCTCGCCCCGGGCGGCATTCGCAACTCGAAAATCGCCTGGAGCAGTTTCTGACGGATCTCCCTCTCCGTCTTTCCCCTTAGGTTTTGATCTTCGTTCATCGCTTCCGACGCCCATCCATTTACGGTCGATATATGCACCGCAGACCGTTGATTTGCCAGTCGATCGAACGAGTTTGTTCCCAATTTCAGTTTCAATTTTAGAATTCGATTTTGTACTATTAATTGCATCCAATTTTGGATGTCAACAAAAACTTTTAGGGAATCAGGCGTTGCCCCTCCTGAGGCGAGCTGCTGTGGCAGTTAAGCCGCTCCGCACTACCTGCGGACTGGTAGCAAGTATGGTGTTAGCTTGTCGGCAAGCCAACAATGCAATGATCACTGCACAATAGGATGAGCGCTCCAAAGTAAAAACGGGCCGGCTTGGCGCCGGCCCGTTCCTGCTCGTTGCAAGCAGTTCAATTCCTCGCACTGGCTCGCGTCGGAAACAGCAGGGGATGCCTCCCCTCGGTAAAGGCGGCCATCTCTTCTTCGAGCGTTCCGATCAGCATGTGCGTCAGAAAACGCATTGCACCTTCCATATCGACCGGGCGGTCCAGATCGATGTCCGACCCGACGATGCGCAAGCCGCCTGAAGCACGCTGCCGCAGCAGCCTGTCCAGCCAGGTCATGAAGATCAGGCTCGTCTCCGACACCATGAACGACACTTCACGGTCCGGGCTTTCGCCGGCCTCGCGCGCCTCTGCAACCTGCTCAAGGTGCGCTTGCACTTCATTGAACTCGGCCACCATGCTGGCTCGTGGCTGCTCTCCACGCCGGATGCGGCAGCCGGGGCAATCAGGATCGGCGCATCTGTCGTCGTGATTGCCGGCCGACAGTTCCATGATCGCCAGTCCGGCTTCGAGCAGGTCCATCAGGAAGGCGCTGTCGAGATTCTGGCCGCCGCGCATCGCTATGGCGCGTTTTACGAAATCCTCGTCGAGCATCAGGCCGGCGGAATAATTGGTTGGCTGGTTTGTCATGGGGCAACTCCTTTCGTTAGAGTTGCACCCTTTATGAAGGTATCTGCGCCGCCGATCTTGGCCACAGGCTGGTCACACTGCCGGCGCGCGAACGGGCATCAATTGACGGAAGACACATGGGCGTTGCACCGGCAAGCCGTTGATCCGCTTGGCAGATAGGCCCCGATTTTCCGTAAGTTATATTATCACCTCGGGGGCTGAGGACACCGAGCGGGTTTTCGACTGAGGTTCGGATTCGCACGTTTCAACGCGTTTTGCGGCATCTGTGCATTGGCTCGAATTGATCGACGAGCCGCTCTTTGTCCTTCGGTCGCCGTGGCTCGCCCGCCCGCCCGCGATCACGGTTGCGGGTGGTTGGTAAAATACGGCGGCTCTTTCTTTCTCGGCATGCGCGGCGCCTGCTCCAGCGGGACGCCCATCGCTTCGACAGCCGCGAGATAGGCAAACGAGGCGCGCAGCGACCTGGCGAGTTTGGTGGACGCGCCGGCCGACACAAGCATGGCGACGGTGTCGACGTCGCCCTCTGACGCCGCATAAGCGACGGCTTCGTCGAGCCGTGCGCCGTGCTCGCACAGAATGGTCACGGTGGCCCGGTGTTTGTTGCGCGCGGCAAGGGGAAGCGGCGCCTGGTGGAAATGGTGAATGTCGGCCCCGAGCGCCAGCTGCTGTTTGATGTCTTCAACATCGCCTTTCTCGGCGGCGCGAACGAGGGCGCCGGTTGCCTGTTCCTTCTTCATCATACCTCCCTGTTGTCCTTGCTGGCACTGTGCCGCAGTCGAGCGAAGGCGCGCCACAGGCACATACTCCTAGATGCTGCCGGGAAGCCCTCTCCGCCGAGCCGGCGAGGGACCAGCGCCGAGGCTGTCCAAGGCTTTTGGCTTTCGTGTTCCCGCGCGTGATGCAAACATCTTGCGGCGACCGCTCTTGCGATCAGCGCGGCGGTTCTGCGTGGCTGTGCCTGGGATGCTTTCCTTACGCCTTGGGTTTCTTCTCGACTGAGAACGCCAGAACCTGATCGGGCGCGCGTCCGGTTCAAGGCCCCTGTGGCCCTGCCGGGTGAGGCACCGGTGTCCCCGACTTTCGCCGCGCTGCGCTTGGCTTGCAAGCCGGGCGATACCCCTCCGGCGCCTCAGCCATGACCCGTCCGCTTTGGCGCCCGCTCTCTTGGTTGGCGTGTCGAGAAACCCCAAGCGAAAGGAGCTTAAATCATGGCACGCAACGACAAACAGACCCGCCGTCCGACCCGCGAGACCCGCGCCCCGGCCTACATCGCCTGGCACGTCGCGGGGAACGAGGAGAAAGCCTTCTGGACCCGCATCGGCGCGGCATGGCCGCACCAGGACGGCGAAGGGCTGACCCTGCAGCTCGATCTGGTGCCGGTGAACGGCGGCCGCATCGTGCTGCGCCACCCGAGCGACAACAACAACGGAGCGGGCGCGTAAGCGCCCCCTCCTTTACCCTCGGAGGAAAAGCCATGTCCAAGACCCTCAACATCGAAGCCGCTCGCGCGGCCCTTGCCCGCGCCGCCTGGGCGCGGGGAGAGGCTCCCGCCTATGACGAGAACGCCGTTTCGGACCTGCTGGCGGACATCCGTCACCTGTGCGCGGCAGCGGGTCACGACTTCGACCGCTGCGACCGTGTTGCAACCATGTACTTTCAGGACGAGATCGGAGGGGCATGACGCGCCTCCTAACCGAAGCCGACAAGCGCGAGGGTTTTATCCGCGCGACCGGCGGGTTGTCCGCAGCCAAAGAGCGGTGGGTCGAGCGCGCGGCGCGCGGCCTATCCGACGCCGAGCTGGCCGAGGCGCTGGCCTTTGAACTTGGCATTTTCGGCGGCTCGGGCGGACCGGATTGTCTTTCCCTGACCTATCAGGGCGTCGGCCTGAAAATCTGGATCTCGTGGGAAACCCACAATCACGTGACCATGAAGTCGACCTTCGAGGGCAAAGGCACTGTCGCGATGGCGCGGCTCGTCTATGGCATCAGCGACCCGGCCGACCGGCAGCTCGCTCTGTTTTGAGGGCGAGCTGGATAAGCTCTCCGGCGAGCCATCGGGAGCGGCCCCGCAACGAGTATCCATAACTGCGATAGATGAAAAAGGCGATATTGATCAGAGTGTGTGATAGATTGGTGATGGGGAAACTTGAACGTTTGTTTGTAGGAGCGCATGCATTTCCGAAATTTCTTGTTGGCATTTTTACTGCTTACCCTGCTTCCATCCAGGGCGGCCACCGCCGCCGAATGCGGTGTTTTGACGACGCTTGGCGCCTGCGCGATGGCCGGCACGCTCGACTTCGATGCCGGCAACAGCACCTGGAAATTCTGCAATGGCGCGAATTGGGTCTCCGCCGGCGGCACCGTCTCGGCCACGCCCTGCAGCACGGCCTCGCAGATGGACTATGGCGCAAACAAATTCAGCTTCTGCAACGGTGCCTTCCAGACGGATATCTACAAGGGCGCGGCGCTTGGGGCGTGCAGCACCGGCGGGCAGCTCGACTACGACGCTACATATGCCACCTTCAAATATTGCGACGGCTCGAACTGGTTCGATATTGGCGCCCGGACCAATGTGCCGACTGCGGGGCTTGTCGGCCACTGGACCTTCAACGAGGGCAGCGGCACGAGCGCCTATGATACGTCCGGCAATGGCAACACCGGCACCCTGCTGACGCCGAACGGTCCGAGTTGGACGGCGTCCGGCAAGATCAATGGCGGCCTGATCCTCGATGCCACGGACGACTATGTGAACGTGCCACACAGCGCCTCGCTCAACATGACCAACGCGCTGACCATCGCGTTGTGGTTCAAGCCCGGTGACCTCGACAGCCGCGACCACGATCTGGTCACCAAGGGCACGAACAGCCCTACCGATAGGGCTACATTCGAATTTGCCTTGCGCGGATCAATGCTGCTGTTCGGCTTTTGCACCGGGACGAATTCGGCGTGCAGTGCGAACTGGAATGAGGTTCGCACGGCTTCCCTGGGCCTTTCAGTCGGCACATGGCATCATGTCGCCGTGACCTTCAACGACGTCGCCACCAACCAGTTCTGGTTTTATGTCGATGGTGTCCAATATGCGGGGAGCGGCAACACTGGCTCGCCGTTCACGAAATCCATGGTCGCCTTCACCGATCCGGTCAGAATAGGCCGGGTTTTTGCCGGCGAGGCGGCCAATGCAACAGTCGACGACGTGCGCGTCTACAACCGGGTGCTGACACCCACCGAGATCGGCAATCTGTACAATGCCGGTGCGGGCTGCGAATAAGGGTTATTGCGCCGAATCTGGGCATTACTGTTTGCATTGGCAGGAATTGAGCCAGAGATCATCGCTTCAGGGCAACGGCATCGGCTTGTCACTGAGTGTGCGCAAATAGGCAATGACGTTTATTCGTTCAGCCTCGTCCGGAACACCAGGCATCTCCATCAAAACGCCCGGCGTCGTGAGCATCGGCTCAAGCAGAAATTTATTCAGATCCTCGAACGTCCACATACCCTCCCAGCCCAGCAAGGCCTCGGAGTAACGTCTATTTGCCACTGATGCCTTGTCGCGGCCGACGACGCCCCACAAATTCGGTCCCGTTTTGTTCCCGCCCTGTGGCTTCACGCTGTGGCAACCGTCACACAAGCGGTCGAAGGAGGTTCGGCCCTTCTCGACATCGGCTGTAGCCAACTTCATCGCGATCGGAGCTGGTGTTGGCAAGACGACGCCGTGCGCCAGGAGATAGTCGGCAACTTCGTCCTGCCCGTTGAATTTTGCCAGATGGAGCGGTGTCTTGCCGTCCTTGGTCTTTGCATTGACGTCCGCGCCGGCCTCGACCAGTGCCTTCACGCAGTCGAGGCAACCGGACCTGACGGCGATGTGAAGAACAGATTCCCGGTTGCGGCGCTCATTTGGATTTGCGCCCCCGTCCAGCAGCAGATCGATCAAATCGATCCTGCGTTTTGCCAAAGCCGGCATGAGGGCGGACCCTAAAAGCGGCGTCGTGACGGCGTTGGCGTCGGCACCGCGTTCCATGAGCAGTTTTGCCGCCGCCAAATGCCCGCCCCTGACCGCAAGATAGAGGGGTGTCGCTTGGCCATCGCTCTCGTCGACACCGGCACCTGCGTCGAGCGCGGCCGCAATCGCCGCGACATCGCCCTTTTTCGCCGCGTCGTGAATGGCGGCAGCGTGCGATACGATCGGGATATGTAAAAGCAGTAGCGGCATGAAAAGCAAGGACATGCGCATTGAGCATCTCCCAAGGCAAACCGCAGTACGCGGCACGCTTCCAAGACGGCAAACTATACCTCGAACGCCTGATCGCAACCATCCCAAGTTCGGTGGCCGAGCGGCGCAACTCCATTGAGGAAAAGGCGAGGCTCGGCGGACGGCGAAGTTGTTCGGGCTTCAGGGTCTGCCGGGCCTCTGGCTGACGAGGAGGTCAGCCCATGCATCATAGCCAAGCATGGTGGGATCGAAACGTGTGCGGCGGCGTATTCTGCCGCATGACCGGCCCAAAACGAACCCCTATTGGTTTCGCCGTTGCAGTTGCATTCTTGGCTACCGTGGAGCGACCTTGCCGCCCGTCGGCGGCGAATGATCTCCGCGCCTCACCCTAGGCAGGGCGGCTTACTGACTATCGTCGGACTGTTGCGATCGAGCTCGACGTCGGACGCGGCCGCCGGTGCAGCTTCCTCGGCCACAGGCTGGCTCTTAAGATAGTCCACCACTTGGCCCAGGCTTCCCTGCGCTTTCAGGTCCTCGAAATGCTGGCGAAACAGCTCCTCCGACATCTTGACCTCGATCAGGCTCTGCACTTCCGGGGGCATGTCGCAGGCGCTGGTGGCGGGCAGGTTCCTGAACGCCTCTTCTGCCGTCATGAGAATGGCCTGCGCTTCCGCGCTGGAATTCGTGTTGAACCAGCTGGTGACTTGCCCCTTCAACGAGGTGAAGGCTTCCGCGGCGTAGTCCTGCACCCCGTCCGCGATGGCCGTCACTGTGTCCACAAGCGTCTCATGGGCCGAAACAGCGAGCTGGCCAGCCTCCCGCGCCGCGGTCGTGGCCACATCCGCATAGGTCGTGTGTGTGTCAACAAGATAGTCGCTGACGCTGGTTGCGGCGTCCTTGATGGTTTCGCTGTCGAGTATTTTACTTATAATATCGTCTTTCATGTACACCTCACTATGAAAAGTATAAATCGAATAATATAAAATAGTATTAACTATAATTATTTGAAAAATAACAGTCATCAGAGACACTTATCTGCTTCCCAATGATCTTTATTGTCCGCGGACGCAGCGAACGCTGAAGGCGTTGTCCCTTGGGATGCGGCGGGCCGGACTGGAGGGCGCCGCCAAAGCGCATCCAGCGCCGCCGCCTCCGGACGAGGACAGGTAATACCCCGCCTGAAAGGGCCCGGGGCGTCGAATCCGCCGATCGCCAGCTGATTGCCGAACAAGACCGCCAGTTCGTCCAAGGCAGGCAGATACCAGTCGCTGTTGCCACGAGAAAGGCCGGCATAGACGCTGCCACTGTTACACCGCTACCCCGGCGGTGGTTCCTTTACGGATCGCAGGCGGCGGGATCGGCTGCGGCGCCGCCGATCTGGCGCCAGCTGTCGCCGTCGCAATATTGCAAAAGGCAATGATCGGCATTGAAGACGACGAAGCCGCCGGTCTCGGCTGGCGCGGTGCAGCCGGCGTTCGGGCCTGGCGGATCGACCGGGCCTGCCGCGTGCCAGGCGGCGCCGTCGCACCACTGCAGGACACGGTGGTCGGCATTGTAGAGAAGACTGCCGGCGGGCGCAGCCGGGTTGCTGCACAAGCTTTGCGCCAAGAACACATAGGCGCGGCCGGTGTTGCCATTGGTGTCGACCCCGTCGTCGCCCGGTGCGCCGATGACGACGGTGCCGCCGGAGATCGCCACGCCGGCGCCGAAATTGTCGTAGGCGTCAGGGTCGGCGCTTGGATTGCTGACGGTGGCGAGAACCGTGCCGGTCGGCACATCGAAGAGATAGGTGGTTCCGCCGACGCCTTCCAGCTGAGCGCCGGCCACGGCAGTGGTGCCGCTGATGGCGACAAAATTGTACTCCTTGTTGACGTTGCCACCGGGCTTGGTCAGCGTCGAGATCACGGTGCCGGTGGCGGTGTCGAAGGCCTGGATGGCGCTCATATGCGACGATCCGCCGGACACCACGGCGGTGCTGCCGGAGACGCCGACGTTCCACCCCCATTTGTAGCCGGCGGTCGGCGCCGGGTCGGCGAAGGTCGCAAGCAGCGCCCCGGTCGCGGTGTCGAAGACATAGGCGGCACCCGCATCGGCGATGCCGCCGGGATCATCCTGCGGTGCGCCGATCACGGCGGTGGTGCCGGAGATGGCGACACGCCAGCCAAACTGGTCATCGGCGGCGGGATTGGGATTGTTCAGCGTCGCGATCAACGCCCCGGTGGTGGCGTCGAAGACATAGGCCGTGCCGGCATTGGCGATGCCGCCAGGATCGTCGTTCATGGCCCCGATGACGGCGACGGTGCCGGAGATCGCCACGCTCCAGCCGAACCCGTCGCCACTGGCCGGGGCCGGATTGGTCAGCGTCGACACCAGCGCGCCGGTGGTGGCGTCAAAGACATAGGCACTGCCGGCATTGGCGGCGCCGGCATCGTCGCCTTCCGCCCCGACCACGATCAAATTGCCGTCGACGGCGACGCTGCCGCCGAACAGGTCGTCGGCATCGGGCGCGGGATTGCTGAGCGTCCGCTCGACGGTGCCGGTCAGCGCATCGATGACATAGGCGATGCCCTTGTTGGTCGGACCGTCCTCGCCCCAGACGCCGGCGACGATCCGGGTGCCTGAGACGGCGACGGCATTGCCGAACGGGTTCCACCAGATCGGATTCGGATTGTCGAGCTGAGGTCCGGGACTCGGGGCCGACCAGTCATAGGACGGGCTGCCCGCGCCGCTGGCTCTCGGAAAGCCGATCCAGATCGCCCCATTGCAGTATTCGAGCGCCGACGCCGTGGCGTTGAAGTGCACTTCGCCGGCTTCGCCAGCCGGCGAGCTACAGGCCGCCTGAGCGGCAGGGCTAAGACCAATGAGAACAACTATGAAAATTAAAAATCCAGATCCTCGCATACCATTAATGTTATACTATAACTAATTGTCCGGCGTCAGCGCTGATGGGACCAAAGCGGTTTAACCGAGAACGGAGGATTTCTGGTTCATTGTAGCCTTTCAAAGGAGCGAAGATGAGACAGAG
>NZ_LMFV01000016.1 GCF_001427285.1 Mesorhizobium sp. Root552 | reverse complement strand
CCGGTCGGGCGTTCGAAGCGGCCCCTCTATCGCYGTCTTGCCCTTTGCGGACATGAGCATTGATCCGGAGCAGGCGCATTTCGCCGACGGTTTGGTGGACGATCTGATTACCGACCTGTCGAAGGTGCCGGGTCTCCTGGTGATCGCAAGCCATTCATCGTTCGCTTTCAAAGCAAGCTCCGCCGATACGCAATCTATCGCGAAGGAACTCGGCGTCCGCTATGTCGTCGAGGGCAGCGTGCGCCGCGTCGCAGGCCAGGTCAGAATTGGGGTTCGTCTCACTGAGGCGACGATGAATAGATGCCTTTGGGCCGAGCGCTTTGATGGCGATCTGGCCGACGTCTTTCGCCTGCAGGACCAAGTGGTGAGCAAGGTCGTTGCTGCGTTGGCTAACGTGCTGCCACTTGGACCAGTGCTCGGTGATGCGCCCCGGCGCCGGACGACGATAGAAGCGTATGACTTCCTCGTTCGCGGACGCGTTCTTGTCATGCAGTCGCCTGCCGGAAACGATCTGGCTCGTACTCTCCTCGCCAAGGCGGCCGACCTCGATCCGAATCTGGCGGAGGCCTACGCATGGCTCGCCGTCTCGCACTACAACGCGGCGACCCAGTACGGGGAAGACTTTGACGCGAACCAGGCTCTCGGGCTCGCTTACGCTCAGAAGGCTATGTCGCTCGATAGGAGCGATCCTATGGCGCATAGCGTTTTTGGGTTTGCTCGGCTCTGCGAGGGCCTACTCGAGGAGGCCGAGTCCGCATTCCAAGCGGCGCTGCGGATCAACCCGAACCATGCCGACACGATGGTGAACATGGCGAATTTGAGGGTCCTGCAAGGCCGGCCCCATGATGCTATCGAACTGGCTGAGAATGCTCTCCGGCTCAACCCCTATCCGCCGGGTTGGTACTACTGGGACCTCGGGTTCGCGTACTATGCTGCTGGCCGCTATACCCAGGCTGTCAGGGTTCTCCGCAAGGAAGAGGTTGGCCGNCCGCCGGGTTGGTACTACTGGGACCTCGGGTTCGCGTACTATGCTGCTGGCCGCTATACCCAGGCTGTCAGGGTTCTCCGCAAGGAAGAGGTTGGCCGSCTACCGGCAAAACGCATCCTCGCTGCGAGCTTGGCGCAGCTCGGCCAGCTTACCGAAGCCCACGAGGAAGCCTGCCGGTTCCTCGAGATCAATCCCGGCTTCCTGGCGTCTCNAAACGCATCCTCGCTGCGAGCTTGGCGCAGCTCGGCCAGCTTACCGAAGCCCACGAGGAAGCCTGCCGGTTCCTCGAGATCAATCCCGGCTTCCTGGCGTCTCGTTGGGCAGCTACGCAGCCWTTTACGCGCGATGAGGACCTGCAGCATTTCCTCGACGGCTATATCAAGGCGGGTTTGCCGCTTTAGGCCAGCCGTCCGCGATACTTTCTCCGGTCTGCGCAAGCGGAATTAATTTAGCCGCTCCGCAACCGATTGTCCCCGGGTATCAGGGTCCTACAGGGTGTTGGCATTTCGTTGCGAAGCGCATGGACAATTGCCGTCGGCTCACGGCCGCAGATTGACTGACCAGCCCGAGCCTGACGGTCAAAATTTCCTGCGAAAAGATCACACAATCCCGCCGCCGCCACCCGTGACTGCAGGGCGTTCGCTTGCCACCTTGGCGCGATAGCCGGCGGCGCGGTAGGCGGCGACCGGGTCGATCGCCCCGCCGCCATTCAGACGCGCCATGGCAAGGATAGGTTCGACATCTGTGCGGTAGGCGGCCTTCAGCGTCTGCGTGGCCATCAGGGCATCGTTGGCATCCTGGAAACCTTCGAGAGCCGTGCGGTCAACCAGCAGGGCCTGGGTGTAGGCGCGTTGCACTTCGACCGCCGACAGCATGAGGCTTTCGATAGGATCGGTGACGTTGTGGCTCTGGTCGAGCATGTGGGCCGGGTCGAAGCCCCCGGCGCCGCTGATTTCGGCGTCCACGAGTTCGTTGAAGACCAGGAACAGCCGGTAGGGGTCGATCGAGCCGGCGTCGAGGTCGTCGTCGCCATATTTGGAATCGTTGAAATGGAAGCCGCCGAGCTTGCCGAACTGGATCAGGCGCGACACGATCATCTCGATGTTGACGTTGGGCGCGTGATGGCCGAGATCGACGAGGCAGAAGGCCTTCTCGCCCAGTTCACGGGCGATGATGTAGTTGGTGCCCCAGTCCTGGACGACCGTGGAGTAGAAAGCCGGCTCATACATCTTGTGTTCGGTGAACAGCTTCCAGTCGTCGGGCAGCCCGGCATAGATCGAACGCATGGCGTCGAGATAGCGCTCGAAGGCGCGTGCGAAATTGACCTGGCCGGGGAAGTTCGAGCCGTCACCGATCCACACCGTAAGGGCCCTGGAGCCGATGTCGCGGCCGATCTCGATGCATTCCAGATTGTGCTCAACCGCCTGTTCCCGCACTGCCCTGTCGGCATGGCTGAGAGAGCCGAACTTGTAGGAAAGCTTCTGGTCGGCAGCGTCGGAAAAAGTGTTGGAGTTCATAGCGTCGAAGCCAAGCCCGAAGCGGGAGGCGGCCTGCTTCAGCCGCTTGGGATCAGCCTTGTCCCAAGGAATATGTAGCGACACCTTCGGTGTGGCGCGCGTAAGTTGCTGGATGACGGCGCAATCCTCGATCTTGTCGAAAATATCGCGCGGTTCACCCGCACCGGGAAAGCGCGCGAAACGCGTGCCACCCGTACCGACGCCCCAGGATGGGACGGCGATGTGGAACGAGGCAACCTTGTCGCGAATGGTGTCTATCGCGATGCCACGCCTCGCCAATTGCTCGCCGAGCGCTTCGTAGTCACGCTTGAGGTCAGCTTCACGGGCGTTGTTGGCTTTCTCTACGACCGCGGCCGGGATGATCTGCTCGCTCATCATGCTTCCTCCCGCTTCGCCGTTCTACCGCGTGAAGCTCTGGGCGTTGCCTGCATCGACATTGACGATATTGCCGGTCGATTTTGCCGACATGTCGGAGGCGAAAAAGTAGACGGCCTCGGCGATGTCCTCGGGAAAGACCGAACGCTTCAGCATCGAGCGCGAACGATAATGTTCTTCAAGGTCGTCCGTGGACATCTTGTAGGCTGCCGCCCGCTGTTCCTTCCATTCGCCGGTCCATATCTTGGAGCCGCGCAACACGGCGTCGGGATTGACGACGTTGACCCGGATCTGTGCCTCCGCCCCTTCAAGGGCGAGACAGCGGGCAAGGTGAATTTCAGCGGCCTTGGCCGTGCAGTAGGCCGAGGCATTGGGCGACGCCGCAAGCCCGTTTTTCGAGGCTACGAAGACGACGTTGCCGCCGATTTTCTGGACGCGGAACAGTTTGAAGGCTTCACGGCTGACGAGGAAGTAGCCGGTCGCCAGGATGTCCATGTTTCTGTTCCACAGGGCGAGCGTTGTCTCTTCAACCGGTGCCGATGAGGCAAGACCGGCATTCGACACCAGGATATCGATGCCGCCAAATTCAACGGCTGTATCGGCAAAGCCGTCTGCCACCTGTTGTTCGGCGGTGACATCGATGCGCACGGGGCGCACGAAATCCTTGCCGTGCGCGGCGGTAAGCTCATCGTGGGCCTTGGCGAGCGCGGCCTCGTCAATATCGGCTAGCACCACGCAGGCACCTTCGCGCAAAAGGCGCGCCGCGGTCGCGCGCCCGATGCCGCCGGCGCCACCGGTGACGAGCGCGATCTGGCCGGCAAGCGCCTTGGGCTTTGGCATACGCTGGAGCTTGGCTTCTTCCAGGAGCCAGTATTCGATATTGAAGGCTTCCCGCTCGGGCAGGCCGACATAGGTGGAGACGCTCGACGCGCCGCGCATGACGTTGATGGCGTTGACGTAGAATTCGCCGGAAATGCGGGCCGTCGCCTTGTCGCCGGCGAAGGTGAACATGCCGACGCCGGGCACCAGAAAGACCACGGCATTGGGATCGCGCATGGCCGGAGAGTCGGCATGTTTGCAGCGCGCATAGTAGGCTTGGTATCCGGCGCGATATGCGGCGATGTCGTCGGGAAGGCGGGCCAAAATGGTATCCGTGTCTCCGGTAGCCGGATCGAATTCGATCACCAGTGGCCTGATCTTGGTGCGCAGGAAGTGGTCCGGGCACGAGGTGCCGAGCGCCGCCAGGTCGCGCAGATTCCTCGAATTTACGAACTCGAGTACCGTGTCGGAATCGTCAAAATGCCCAACCTTGTGGGACTTCTCGGATATGAGGCCGCGGATGGCCGGCATTAACTTGGCCGCGACGGCCCGGCGTTGAGCCTGGTCCAAGGACTTCACAACCGCGCCGCCGAATGCCGGCTTGCCCTCAGTCTTGCGTTCGAACCAGTCGATTGCCTGATTGATCACCGTAATGGTCGTTTCGTAGCAGGCCTTCGGCGTGTCGGCCCATGTAAACAAGCCGTGACTCTCAAGGACCACGCCCTTCGCCGCAGGGTTTTCGAGGCAGAATTTTTCCAGCCATAGACCGAGTTCGAAGCCGGGCTTCTTCCACGGCAGCCAGCCAATATCGTCGCCGAAAATCTCCTTGGTCAACGTCTTGGAGTCCTTCGATGCCGCAATTGCGATGATTGCGTCCGGGTGCATGTGATCGACATAGGCATGGGGCACATAGGCGTGAAGCGGCGTGTCGATGGACGCAGCGCGAGGGTTCAGATTGAAGGTGCAGTGCGGCAGATAGCCGACCATCTCGTCTTCGTGCTCGATCCCACGATAGAGGCCTTTCAGCGCCCTCAGCTTTTCCATGTAGAGGGTGGCAAAGCCGTCGAGCTTGATGGAGGCGCTGTCGCCGCCTGAGCCCTTGACCCACAGCACCTCGACCTGTTCGCCGGTCAGCGGGTCCGCTTGCACAATCTTCGAAGAGGTGTTGCCGCCGCCGTAGTTGGTGACGCGCTTGTCTGAGCCAAGGATGTTGGAGCGATAGACGAGCCGTTCCGCCTCTGACATCGCGGCAGCCTTGGCATCATCCCACAAATTCGCGAGGCGCGAGCCGGTGCGCTTGTCGAGCATGATTCAAATCCTCCCAAGGAGCGCGCGGATTGCCGCACAACATACACTGCAAATTTCCACGATTGTCCGCCCGCGTCAATCAAAAACAATCAAATACGATCATATTGCGCTGCACAATGAAATTATTTGATTGAAAATGATTGACACTGAGCGAGGTGCATGCGTAGATGAGAGGGCAGGGAGGAACCATGCACGAGAAAGAACGCCACAGGATCATTCTGTCCGCCGTCCAGGAAAAACCCGTCGTGACGGTACAGGAACTGGTCGATCTGACCGATGCGTCCGAGGCGACGATCCGGCGCGATATCGCCGCGCTGCATGTTCAGAAGCGGCTAAGGCGCGTGCGTGGAGGTGCAGAAGCTATCTCCCCTCCGGCATTCGTTGGTTTGGCGGGTCGTACGTTCTCCGTCAATGAAACCATCAACGCTGCGCAGAAGCGCGCGATCGCTCGCGAAGCGGTCGAGCTTTGCAAAGATGGCGAGCCGATTATCATCAATGGCGGCACCACCACCTTCCAGATGGTGCACTTCCTGATCAATCGGCGCATGCCGATCTTCACCAATTCCTTTCCGATTGCCGAGCATCTGCTCAAGCATTCCAAGAATACGGTGATGCTGTCGGGCGGGACCATCTATCGCGAGCAGAACATCATCCTGTCGCCGTTTGAAAACGACGTGACGCGCAATTTCTACGCGCGGCGCATGTTCATGGGTGCGCAGGGCCTCGGCCCGCTCGGCTTGATGGAGGGCGATCCCCTTTTGATCCAAGCGGAGCAGAAGCTGATCGACCAGGCAGATGAGCTGGTCGTGCTGGTGGATTCGTCGAAGTTCCGCCAGCGCTCAAGCCTGATTTTGTGCGGCCTGTCGCGCATCGCAACCGTGATCACGGATGACGGTATCGAGGATCGTGAAGCGGCCATGCTGGAAAGCGCGGGTGTGACGCTGGTGGTTGCCAGCAAGGGCGCGGCCGCACGGGAAGAATCTTCGCTGCAGGCCTGATCTTTTTCACGCCGCGGTGCTGATGGGAATGTAACGCTCAAGGGAGGTATTTCGATGAGCATCTGGAAAAAACTGCTGGTGACAGCAGCGTTTTCGGCCGCCATGGTCGTCAACGCGGCCTACGCAGACAACGTCAAGATTGCACTGGTGGTGAAGTCGCTGGGCAACGGTTTCTTCGACGCCGCCAACAAGGGCGCCGAGGAAGCGGCCAAGGAACTGGGCGATGTCGACTTGATCTATACCGGCCCGACCAAGGCGACCGCCGAGGCCCAGATCGAAATGGTCAACTCGCTGATCGCCCAGAAGGTCAATGCAATTGCCATCTCGGCCAATGACGCTGACGCACTTGTCCCTGCGCTGAAGAAGGCGATGGAGCGCGGTATCACCGTTATCTCCTGGGATTCCGGTGTTGCTCCGGAAGGCCGCCAGCTTCACCTCAACCCGTCCGACACCAACCTGATCGGCGAGACCATCATCAAGCTCGCTGCCGACTATTTGCCTGAAGGTGGCGACGTCGCCATCCTGTCCGCTGCTTCGACGGCAACCAACCAGAACGCCTGGATCGATGCCGCAAAGAAGGTGCTGCCGGAGAAATTCCCAAAGATCAATCTGGTCGCAACCGTCTATGGCGATGACGACTCGGCCAAGAGCACCGATGAAGCCAAGGGCCTGTTGAAGTCCTATCCGAACCTGAAGGCAATCATCGCGCCGACCACCGTCGGCGTGGTCGCCGCCGCCCAGGTGGTGACCGACGAAGGCCTGATCGGCAAAGTCAACGTAACCGGACTTGCGCTGCCTTCGGAGTTCAAGAAATTCATCGACAACGGTGCCAGCCAGGCGGTTGCGCTGTGGAACCCGATCGATCTCGGCTACTCGGCGATCTACCTCGCGCATGATCTCGCCGTGAAGAAGGAAGAGGCAAAGCCGGGTGCGACGCTGTCCATCGGTCGCGTTGGCAAGGTGACGCTCGACGACACCAATTCGGCTGCTATGGCTCCTCCGTTCCAGTTCGACAAGTCGAACATCGAAGAGTTCTCGAAGATCTATTGATCGAGAAGGAGGCGGCGGCCTGTCCGTCGCCTCCACACCCCAACCACCAGGGCTTGATACGAAGATGGACACGACAGCCCAGCGCAACGGAACGGGAGGATCGCAAGCCTCAAGGGCTGCGCCGCGCCTGACGCTTTCCGGCATCGGCAAGAGCTTTCCCGGCGTGCGCGCGCTGCACAATGTTTCCCTGTCGCTCTACCCGGGTGAAGTGACCGCCTTGATCGGCGAAAACGGCGCCGGCAAGTCCACTCTGGTGAAGATCATGACCGGCATCTACCAGCCGGACAGTGGTGCAATCACTGTGGACGGCGGGCCGGTATCATTGGCAAGCGCCCATGCGGCCTTTGCCAACGGCATCACCGCGATTCACCAGGAAACGGTTCTTTTCGACGATCTTTCGGTGGCGGAAAACATTTTCCTCGGCCATGCCCCGCGCACGCGCCTGGGGCTGATCGACTGGTCGACAATGCGCGCCAATGCGCGTGAAGTGCTGACCACCATGCAGGCCGGCCATATCGACCCCGATACGCGCCTCAAGGATCTTGGCATTGCCAACAAGCATCTCGTTGCGGTGGCGCGCGCCATGTCGATCGATGCCAGTATCGTCATCATGGACGAGCCGACGGCAGCCTTGTCGATGAAGGAGATCGAGGAGCTTTTCCTTTTGATCGAATTCCTCAAGAGCCAGGGCAAGGCGATCCTGTTCATCAGCCACAAGTTCGATGAGCTATTCCGCATCGCCGACCGCTACACCGTGTTCCGCGACGGCGAGATGGTGGGCGAAGGCCTGCTCGGTGAGACCAGTCAGAACGAAATCGTCAAGCTGATGGTTGGCCGCTCGATCGACCACATCTTTCCGGAACGAACAGCTTCGGTTGGAGAACCCATACTGACGGTCGATGGCCTGTCGCACCCGACGGAGTTCGACGATATCGGCTTCAAGCTGCACAAAGGCGAAATCCTCGGCTTTTACGGGCTTGTCGGTGCGGGGCGCAGCGAGGTGATGCAGGCGATTGCCGGCATTACCCGCACCAGCGGCGGCAAGATTGCCCTGGAAGGCCAACAGATCGCGCCGACATCTGCTGCCGACGCCATAGAGGCCGGCATCGTCTACGTGCCAGAGGAGCGCGGCAAGCAAGGCGTGGTGATCGGCCTGCCGATCTTCCAGAACGTGTCGCTTCCTTCATTGAAGCGAACCAGCAAATCCGGCCTGCTTAGGCTCGCGGAAGAGTTTGCTCTGGCGCGCACCTATACCGAACGGCTGGACTTGCGGGCATCGTCGCTTAGCCAGGAGGTCGGCACGCTTTCCGGCGGCAACCAGCAAAAGGTGGTCATCGCCAAATGGCTGGCCACGCAACCGAAGGTCATCATTCTCGATGAACCCACCAAGGGCATCGATATCGGCTCGAAGGCCGCCGTGCATGGTTTCATGGCCGAACTGGTCGCCGAAGGCCTGTCCGTCATCATGGTCTCTTCTGAATTGCCTGAGATTCTCGGTATGTCGGACCGTGTCGTCGTCATGCGCGAAGGACGCATTGCTGCTGTCTATGACAACGGGGCGCTCGACGCCGAAACATTGGTGCGGGCCGCTGCGGGGATTGCCGCATGAAGATGTTGCTCAGATATCGCGAGGCCTGGCTGCTGCTGGCAATCGCTGTCGTGGTTGGCCTGATCTCCACCCGGTTTCCGGCATTTGCACGGCCGGGAAATCTGGCCCAGGTCTTCAATGACACCTCGATCCTGATGATCCTTGCGCTTGGCCAGATGGTGGTGATCCTGACGCGTGGCATCGACCTTTCGATGGCATCGAACCTGTGCTTCACCGGCATGGTCGTTGCGATGTTGAACGCGGCCCATCCCGGCATTCCGGTCGTGATCCTGATTTTGATCGCACTCGCGGTGGGGCTGGTGCTTGGCGCCATCAACGGCCTGCTGGTGTGGCGCCTCAATATTCCCTCGATTGTCGTCACGCTCGGCACACTGACGATCTATCGCGGCGCCACATTCGTCCTGTCGGGCGGCGCATGGGTCAATGCCGACAAGATGAGCCCGGCCTTCATCGGCTTCCAGCGCGCGGCATTCCTCGGTGTTCCGGTGCTGTCGTGGATCGCCATAGGCGTCATAGCGCTGTTCTTCGTTCTGATGACGCGCACGCCGCTTGGGCGTTCGGTCCATGCCGCCGGCGTGAACCCGACGGCGGCTGTCTATACGGGCATCGATGTCGGCCGCACGCAGTTCCTTGCCTTCTGCATTTCCGGCATGATTGCCGGCCTCTGCGGCTATCTGTGGGTGTCCCGATACGTCATCGCGTCGGTCGAGGTGGCGAGCGGCTATGAGCTCAACATCATCGCCGCCTGCGTGATCGGAGGCATTTCGATTGCCGGTGGTATCGGTTCTGTCGGCGGGGCGGTGCTCGGAGCACTTTTCCTCGGGATCATCGCCAACGCCCTGCCGGTCATCAACATCTCGCCGTTCTGGCAAATGGCCATTTCCGGCTCGGCGATCATTCTAGCCGTTGTGCTCAACGCGCGTGGCGAGCGTCGCCAAGGCCGCATCATCCTGAAGAAGGCGGAAGCGACATGACCGACACGCCTGCGCCACGCCGCATACCCGACCGGCTCGACAAGCCGTTTACGTCCGCGGTGTTTTCCTGGGAAGCGCTGCTGGCAGCCGTCGCGGTTGCCATCTTCATCGCCAACAGCCTGGCTTCGCCGTATTTCCTCGATCCGTGGTCGCTTTCGGACCTGACGTTCAATTTCACCGAAAAGGCGATCGTCGCGTTCGCCATGGCGCTCCTCATCATTGCCGGCGAGATCGATCTTTCGGTTGCTGCAATCATCGCTTTGGCTTCGACGCTTATGGGCATGGCCGCACAGGTAGGCGTCGGCACGGCGGGCCTGGTCGCAATCGGAATCGCAATCGGCCTTGCCTGCGGGGCGTTCAACGGCCTGCTGGTGACGCGCCTTGGCCTGCCATCGATTGTCGTGACCATCGGAACCATGACGCTCTATCGCGGCATCGCCTTCATCATCCTTGGCGACCAGGCCTACAAGGGCTACCCAGCAAGCTTCGCCTTCTTCGGGCAGGGTTACGTCTGGTGGGTGGTTTCCTTCGAACTTTTGCTGTTTGTCTTCGCCGCCGTGGCATACTGGGCCCTGCTGCACCGGACGAGCTTCGGCAGGCGCGTCTTCGCCATAGGCAACAATCCGGTTGCCGCGCAATTTTCCGGCGTACGCGTAGGGCGCATCAAATTCATCCTGTTTTGCCTTACCGGCCTGATGTCGGGCATAGCGGCGGTATTGATCACCTCGCGGCTCGGATCGACGCGTCCGTCGATTGCGCAGGGCTACGAGTTGGAGATCATCACCATGGTGGTGCTTGGCGGCGTCAACATCCTTGGCGGTGCAGGCAGCATCCTTGGCGTGGTACTCGCCGCGCTGATCATGGGGTTGGTGACTTTTGGCCTTGGTCTGCTCAATGTGCCCGGCATCGTCATGTCGATCTTTGTCGGACTGCTGCTCATCGTGGTGATTGCTTTGCCGATTGTATGGCGGCGGATGCGGCGGGAGCGAGTTGCGTGATGGCCGAGAAATACGCTTTCCGCATGCGGCTCAACCCAGACATGAAAGCCGAATACAAGCGCCGGCACGACGAAATCTGGCCGGAACTGGTGATCCTGTTGCGAGATGCCGGTGTCTCCGACTACTCCATCCATCTCGACCAAGAAACAAACTGCCTGTTCGGTGTGCTGTGGCGCAAGGCCGGCCATGGCATGGACGAGCTGCACCGTCACCCCGTCATGCGGCGCTGGTGGGCGCATATGGCTGACCTGATGGAAACGAAGCCGGACAATGAGCCGGTGGCAGTGCAGCTCGAAACCGTTTTCCATATGGAATGACGATGGCCGCCATCCGTCACGTCGCTGTCATCGACATCGGCAAGACCAACGCCAAGCTGGCGATGGTTGATCTGGACAGTCTGTCGGAAACTGGGGTCAGAAAAACACCCAACCGGCCACTCCTTGGTAGCGCCTATCGCCACCACGACGTCGAAGCCATCTGGACTTTCATTCTCGAGAGCCTTCAAGCGCTGGGGGGAGAACAGCGCATTGATGCGATATCCGTTACCACACATGGGGCAACTGCCGTCTTGATCGACGCCAGAGGCGAGCTGACCTTGCCGGTTCTCGACTACGAGGACGACGGCCCAGACGGGCTGCGCCAGCGTTATGACGCGGTAAGACCGGGTTTCGAAGAGACCGGCTCGCCATGCTTGCCACTTGGCTTGAATCTTGGAGCCCAGCTTTTCTGGCAAAGCCAGGCGTATCCCGAAGCATTTGCCCAGGTGTCCCATATCCTGACCTACCCGCAATATTGGAGCTGGCGGCTGACCGGTGTCGCGGCAAGCGAGGTAACCTCGCTCGGCTGTCACACGGATCTGTGGAACCCTGTTACCAAGGACTTTTCCACACTCGTCGACCGCATGGGTTGGCGTAGTCTCTTCCCGCCGATACGGACCGCCGGTGAGCGATTGGGTTTTGTTCGACCCGCCATTGCGGAACGCATCGGCATCGATTCGTCGATACCGGTTTTCTGCGGCATTCACGATTCGAACGCTTCGCTCCTGCCGCATCTTTTGCAGCGGAAGGGCCCGTTTTCGGTCGTTTCGACCGGCACTTGGGTCATTTCCATGGCAATTGGCGGGCGCGAAATCGACCTTGACCCGGCGCGCGACACGTTGGTCAACGTCAACGCGCTGGGCGACCCGGTTCGCTCCGCCCGGTTCATGGGAGGGCGCGAGTTCGAGCTTTTGTCCGACGGCGCGACTGCGATGGCAGATGACAACGCGATACGATCGGTTGTGGATCGTAGGATCATGTTGCTGCCCTCGGTCCAGCAGGGCTCCGGGCCTTTCCCGCTTGCGCAGTCGCACTGGGTTGGCGAGCCCTCCAAAGAGGAGCGCGCTATCGCAATCTCCTTCTACCTTGCGATGATGACGGCGACCTGCCTCGACCTGATCGGAGCAGATGGCGCTACGGTTGTCGAAGGCCCGTTTGCGCTGAACGCGCAGTATTGCGACATGTTGCAGGCTGCCACTGGACGCCCGGTCTTGCCGCAGGCCGCTCAGGCAACCGGGACCAGCATCGGTGCTGCCATGTTGGCTGGGGCGTACCGCAAAGGTCGGCTTAGCGACCCGAAGCCGAAAACCTTGCCCGCGGCTTGGAGCGCCTATGCACGCGCTTGGCGTGATGCCGTGGACGCAACAGACTAGCCGCAGGTATCTGCGCGCTTGTCTGCCGGGGAAATTACTCTGCCGCTTGCCGTACCGGCATGAGGCGCTGCTCCACCTGTTGAAGGTGATGCCGCATCGCGGCGGCAGCTCCCGCAAGGTCGCGCTCGGCAATCGCCCCAACGATCTTTTCATGGTCTTCGAAGCTGTGATGATCTGCGGGCGGGCGAGCGCCTTCGGACCGTAAGCGGCCCCAGACCACGGTGCGGCGGATCGCATTCAAGACATCGAACAGGCCGAGCAGCACATTGTTGCGGCTGGCTTGGGCAATCTGCCGGTGCAGCAGGTTGTCGATGTTTTCATACTGGCGCCAGGTCGCGGCTTCGCGTGTCTGTGCAAGCGAGTGGCGCATGGCGGCAATGTCGGCAAGCGTGGCGTGCAAGGCGGCCTCGCGTGCGATTTCCGGTTCGATGATCAGGCGCGCACGCATCACGTCGGCTGGGTTGGTGCGGCCGGCGATTTCCGAAATCCCGATGGTTTCCTCGACCGGTCCGCTGCCCACGAAGGTGCCTTTGCCGACATGGCGCCAGATGTGACCGTCCTTTTCCAGCACGTCCAGCGCCTTGCGAAGATCGCCGCGCGACACGCCAAGGCTTTCGCAGAGCTCGCGCTCCGATGGCAGCCTGCCATCGCTCGGCAGGTCTATCTGGGCCAGATAGGCCTGAAGCTGCACCAGAGCTGCATGGCCGCCATTTCCAATTTTGTCCATTGGTTCGACCAATCGGGAATCCCTCACACGCAATTTTAATAATGCGAATGCCGGAATCGGTCAACAGGCCTGAAATTATGAGGTTTCAGGTTTAAAGTTTTTGGTTGACACCACACCGTTCTTGACCAATCCTGTTTGAAAATTAAACCAATCATGAAATTGGTTATGGAGGAAGTGACATGATCGGACTGTCCAGACGCACCGTTTTGGGTGCTGCATTGGTTGCCGCGCTGGGAAGCGCAACGACGCTGCCGGCGGCGAGCGCGGGCGAGATGAAGATTGCCTTTGGCGATCTCCCCGGCATCGAATCCATCCAGACGCTTGCGGCGATCGAGCGCGCCAAGGAGCGCGGCGTTGGGGTTGAATTGATCATCCTTAACGATGAAGACCTGGCCGCGCAGGCCATCGTTGGCGGGCAGGCCGATGTCGGTATCGGCTCGCCATATACGCTGATCCAGAAGGCCGGGGTGCCGATCCGCATATTCGCGCAGATCTCGACGCAGCGCTTCTTCCCGGTGGTCAACGCCGAAGCCTACAAGACCTGGAAGGACCTCGACGGTCAGGAGATCGCTGTTCAGGCGCGCGGCTCGGGCACCGAGGCGGTGATGATGCTGATGGCAAAGAACAATGGCATCTCCTATGGCAAGGTCAGCTATGTGCCCGGCTCCGAAGTTCGCCGCAACGCGCTGATCCAGGGAACCATCAAGGCCTCTATCGTCGACGCCGCCAATCGCCGCGCGCTGGAAACCGAGGCGCCGGGCAAGTTCACCGTGCTTCCGGTCGAAAATGTCAGCGCGACCGACGAAGCCGTTTTCGCGACGGCAGACTACCTGAAGAACAACGCGGCCGACGTCGATATCCTGGTCGAGGAGTTGATGAAGACCGGGCGCGAAATCACAGAAAACCCGAACGCTGCCGTTGAACTGCGCAACAAGTACAAGCTGTTGCCGGACCTTGGCGCTGAAGCCGATGCTGAAATCGCTGCCTACTACAAGGAGACGGCGGAAGCCGGCAGCCTTGCGCTGAATGGCGGCGGTGCGGAAGCTGCTGCCGGCGACTTTGCCTTCTTCGGCGCTGCAGGCCAGATCGAAGGCGACCCGGCCTCGCTCAAGGTCGACGACTTCTGGGATACTGCCTCGATCGACCGAGTGCTGACCAATATCGGTAAGAAGTAGGCGAAGGCTCGATGGCGGCAGGAACGGAAGTGGATCGGGCAGCAGGCGTCGCGTCATTGTCGCGAAGCGCGCAGGCAGGGCGGCTGTTCGAGAAGCCTGTTGTCCTGCGACTGCTGTCGATCGGGTTGTTTGCCGCGGCATGGCAGATTGCGGGGCTCATTCCGGTGAGCTTCGCTTTCCCGACCTTTTCCAGCACAATGGCCGCCTTCGTCCGCATGATGGCCGACGGCAGCCTGCCTGCGGCCTATGTTTCGACATTGCAGCCGCTTGTTCTGGGAGTGGTCCTGGCAACCTTTGCCGGCGTCGGCATCGGCACGCTGTGCGGCCTGTGGCGTCCGGGCGAGTGGCTGCTCATTCCCGTCTTTATCGTACTTCAGGCGGCCCCTGTTGCCGCGTTCATTCCGCTGGTGACCTTCATCTATGGCATAGGCATGACGGCCAAGACGCTTGCCGTCATCATCCTCGCTTTGCCGGTCATCGTGCTCAACACCTACAAGGCCGTGCGCAACGTCAACGGCTCGCTGCTGGTAATGAGCCGGTCGTTCATGGGAACGCGCTGGCAGGAGGTGTTCAAGATAGTCCTGCCAGATGCCAGTCCTGTGATCTTTGCCGGCTTGCGCCTCGGTGTCGCCGCTGGATTTGTCGGCGTCGTGCTGGCTGAACTTCTGATTACGCCAACCGGCATCGGCGACTTGATAACCTTTGCGCGCTCTCGCGCCGACTATGCAGGAATGTATGCCACGATCGCCTCGGTGATTGCGCTTTCGACCGTGACGCTGGTGGCTTTGCAGTGGATCGAAGTCCGTGTCTTCAGGCCGGAAAAAAGGGGAGGCTGAAGATGCGCGCCGCAGTTGTTCGAAATGAAGCCGTCATGAACGAACCCGCAGCCGATGCAATCGTGGAGGTGCGCGGCATCTCGAAGACCTATGGCGGCGTCGAGGCGCTGCGCGACGTCGACCTGGATTTTCCGCGCGGCAAGCTGACCAGCCTGCTGGGGCCGAGCGGGTGCGGCAAGACAACGTTGCTCAAGATCATTGCCGGCTTGATCGATGCCGATCGTGGCACCGTTGCGGTGAATGGCAAGAAGGTCAGCGCGCCGGGCCCGGAGCGCGCATTCGTGTTCCAGGATTTCGCCTTGCTGCCTTGGGCGACGGTGCTGCGCAATGTCGCCTTCGGGCTGGAGCTGCGCGGCACGGCAAAAGAGGAGCGCGAGGCGATTGCCCGCCGCTACGTCGCCGATGTCGGGCTGGCCGGGTTCGAGGATAAATATCCACATGAGCTTTCGGGCGGCATGCGCCAGCGTGTCGGACTGGCGCGGGCGCTCTGCGTGGATGCCGACGTGCTTCTGCTCGACGAGCCGTTCTCGGCAGTGGACGAACAGAACCGGCGTAAATTCCAGGAAGACCTGATCCGGCTGCGCACCAACCAGAACAAGACCTTCATCTTCGTTACGCACTCAATCGAGGAAGCAGTCTATATCTCCGACCGCATCGTGCTCTTGTCGCCACGCCCGGGCCGTGTTTCGCGGATCATCGAGCCTGATATCGACCGCTCCGGGGATCCAGACCGTATCCATCGCGACAAGCACTACCTCGATACGGTCGAGGAAATCTGGCAGGGACTGAAGCAATATGTGGAGTAGCCCACGATGACCCTATTCGGTTACCGCGTGCCGATGATGGCCTCGTTGCTGGTCTGGTGCGTGCTTTGGGAGATCGTGGGCAGGCTCGACCTGATGTTCATCCTTCCGCCGTTCAGCGACGTGCTGGCGGCCGCGGTCGATCTGGTTCAACTCCCTTCTTGGCAGAGCGCAACGGTAACGACGCTGCGAGCCTTTCTGATCGGCATGCTGCTGGCCATTGCAGTCGGCATTCCGCTCGGCATGCTGATGGGCCGGGTCAAGATCGCCGACGACCTGCTCGGCATGTGGGTCAACATCTTTTCCAGCGCGCCGCTCTCAGCCATCGTGCCGGTGCTGATGATCCTGTTCGGTTTCGGCGAGAACACCATCATCGCGGCGGTGTTCCTGTTCGCGATCTGGATCATCGTGCTCGATACCCGCGCCGGTGTGCGCCACATCTCGCCTTCGCTCATCGAAATGGCGCGCTCCTACGGCGCCTCGCGGCCGGCACTTTACGGCAAGATCATTGTGTGGGCGGCGCTACCTGAAATCCTGGCCGGCATACGACTTGGCCTGATCAGGGGCGTTAAGGGCGTGGTTATCGGCCAGTTGCTGGTGGCAATCGTCGGCTATGGCGCACTGTTCGAGACCTTCTCGCGCAATTTCCGCATGTCCCAGTTCTGGGCGCTGACCATCATTCTGTTTGCCTTCGCGCTCGTGGTTTCAGCGCTGATTGAGCGGGCCGAGGCGAAAGTCGAATTCTATGCAGGAGTAAGATAATGAACATTCAGGGTGTGGCCTCCAACTATGTCATCGAACCCACCGCGATAGCTGCGGTGCCGGTGGTCGGTTCCGACCGCCTGTTTCCTGTCCACCGGGTTTATTGCGTCGGCCGTAACTATGCGGCGCACGCCGTGGAAATGGGGCATGACCCCAACAAGGAACCGCCGTTCTTCTTCCAGAAAAATCCAGACAATCTCGACGTCAGCGGCAAGTTTCCCTACCCATCGGCTTCAAGCGACGTCCACCACGAGATCGAAATGATGGTGGCGCTGAAAAGTGGCGGCACGGATATCGCGCTGGATAAGGCGCTCGACTGTGTCTACGGCTACGGCGTCGCCCTGGACATGACGAGGCGCGACCTGCAGGGCAAGGCGAAGGACATGGGCCGGCCCTGGGAAGTGGGCAAGGCCTTCGAGGCATCCGCACCTTGTGGCGCGCTGGTGCCGGCCGACAGGCTCGGCCATCCGACACAGGGCGCGGTCTGGCTCGACGTCAATGGCGAGCGCAAGCAGACCGGTGACCTCAACCAGATGATCTGGAAGGTGCCGGAAATGATCAGCTATCTGTCCGGCCTGTTTACCTTGATGCCGGGCGATGTCATCCTTTCGGGAACGCCGGCAGGCGTCGGCCCGGTCAATCGCGGTGACGTGCTGCACGGCCATGTCGACGGTGTTGGCGATATCGAGGTTCGCGTTGTCTGAAACAGGATCGATCATTGAGCGGCTGGTGCGCGGGCACAATGATGCCCCTGCCGTTTCGGCCCCTGACAGGGCCACGCTGACGCATGGCAGCCTGCGCCGGCTGATGGCGGAGGTTGCGGACCAGTTGCATGCGCGCGGCGTCGGGCGCGGCGACCGTGTCGCCATCGTGCTGCCGAACGGCCCGGAAATGGCGACGGCTTTCGTGAGCGTCGCCGCCGCCGCCACGACCGCGCCGCTCAATCCTGCCTACCGGGCCGAGGAACTCGATT
The DNA here is from genome assembly GCF_001427285.1 of Mesorhizobium sp. Root552. Classification (GTDB taxonomy): domain Bacteria; phylum Pseudomonadota; class Alphaproteobacteria; order Rhizobiales; family Rhizobiaceae; genus Mesorhizobium. The sequence continues at coordinate 26,965 of NZ_LMFV01000016.1, read as the reverse complement.
TCTACCTGACCGATATCGGCGCCAAGGCGATCCTTGTCGCCGAAGACGAGGCCGGTCCGGCCGTCACCGTAGCCGAACGGCTGGGAATCGGCGTTCTTCGGCTGGTTACGTTACGCGATGCACCTGCGGGCAGTTTCCGGGTCGAGGGTAATGCGGTCGGGCCGGCTGCCGCACCGGATCTTGCGCGGGCTGAGGATGCCGCACTTTTGCTGCACACGTCGGGCACCACCTCGCGGCCGAAGCTGGTGCCGCTGCGCCACGAAAATCTCGCCGCTTCGGCTGCACATATCGGGGCAACGCTCAAGCTGAGCGAAACTGACCGCTGCCTCAACATCATGCCCTTGTTTCATATCCATGGGCTGGTCGCGGCGGTGCTGTCCTCGCTTGCTGCCGGCGCCAGCGTCTTTTGCACGCCGGGCTTCAATGCGCTGAAATTCTTCCAGTGGCTGAGCGAGGCGCAGCCGAGCTGGTATACGGCGGTGCCGACCATGCATCAGGCGATCCTGGCACGGGCGGCGCGCAATCAGGAGGCGGTGGCCGAGGCTCAATTGCGCTTCATCCGCTCGTCGTCCGCATCGTTGCCGGCGCAAGTGATGGCCGAGTTGGAAGCCACCTTCCGCTGCCCGGTGGTCGAGGCCTACGGCATGACCGAGGCCGCCCACCAGATGGCATCGAACCAGTTGCCACCCGGCAAGCGCAAGCCGGGCAGCGTTGGCCCGGCGGCCGGGCCGGAGATTGCAGTAATGGCGGCGGACGGGCGGTTTTTGGGGCCGGGTGAGATCGGCGAGGTGGTCATTCGCGGCCCCAACGTCACCGCCGGTTACGAGAAAAACCCGGGCGCCAACGAAACCGCCTTTGCGTATGGCTGGTTCCACACCGGCGACCAGGGCGTGCTGGACGAAGACCGCTATCTGCGGGTGACTGGTAGGCTGAAGGAGATCATCAACCGGGGCGGCGAGAAGATTTCGCCGCTCGAGGTCGACGAGGTGCTGATGGACCATCCTGCCGTCGCGCAGGTGGTGACCTTTGCCATGCCGCATGACAAGCTAGGCGAAGAGGTGGCGGCGGCAATCGTGCTGCGCGACGGTAACACCGCCAACGAGAGCGAAATCCGCGATTTCGCGTCCGGCCGGCTGGCCGATTTCAAGGTGCCGCGGCGCATCGTTATTCTGGAAGAAATCCCGAAGGGCGCCACCGGCAAGCTGCAGCGCATCGGCCTCGCAGCCAAGCTCGGCCTTGGCTGATGCGCATTGCGGTCTTCGGCGCCGGGGCGATCGGCGGCTATGTGGCGGCGAAGCTCGCCGCTGCCGGCCGCGCCGATCTGTCGATCGTTGCGCGCGGCGGGCATCTTGAGGCCGTCCGCAAGGACGGGCTGAGGCTGATCGAGGACGGCGAGGAGAGCGCCTATGCGGTAAGAGCCGCAGCGGATGCGCGCGAACTTGGGGTTCAGGACTATGTCGTCATAGCGCTCAAGGCGCATTCGCTTAGTGGCGCTCTCGATCAGATCGTGCCGCTTCTTGGCGAACACACCTCTGTGGTCACCATGCAGAACGGCGTGCCGTGGTGGTACTTCCACAAGCTTGCCGGGCCGCTGGAAGACGCGCGCGTCGCAGCAGTCGATCCAAGCGGAGCTATCTGGGATCGCATAGGCCCCGAGCGGGCGATTGGTGCTGTCGTCTATCCGGCGGCGGAAGTCGATGTGCCAGGTATCGTTCGTCACGTCGATGGCACACGCTTTTCGCTGGGCGAGCCGTCCGGCGAAAAGAGCGAGCGGGTGACGCAGCTTGCCGCGGAGATGATCGCTGCCGGACTTCAGGCGCCGGTGCGTGAAGACATCCGCAGCGAGATATGGATCAAACTCTGGGGCAATCTCTGCTTCAATCCGATTTCGGCGCTGACCGGCAGCACGCTTGCCGAGATAGTTTCCGATGAGGCAACGCGTGCGTTGGCGCGCACCATGATGCTTGAGGCGCAAGCGATCGGTGAAAGCCTCGGTGTGAAATTTCCGATTGCCGTTGATCGACGCATCAAGGGAGCGGGCGAAGTCGGCGCTCACAAGACCTCGATGTTGCAGGACCTGGAACGTGGCCGGCCGATGGAAATCGATGCGCTGGTGACTGCCGTGCAGGAGCTTGGGCAGCTGACGGGTCGGCCGACGCCGACCATCGACGTGGTACTGGCGCTGGTGCGGCGTCTTGCCATCCAGCGCGGTTGTTATCCCGGCTAGATCGTCATTGACGGACAACTAGTGAAAGCTTAGCCGAAGTCTTCCTAGAGTGAGGCGGCTTGCCCGATCCGGTTTGTAATGCCAAGCGACGGATGAGGGAGGTGAGCCAACCGTCAGGCGGCCTGAGCCATCCGCTCGTTGGTCATGCGGTACGAAATCGCCTCCGCCAGATGAATGCGGCCGACCGTTTCGCTGCCGTCGAGGTCGGCCAAGGTACGGGCGACTTTCAACACACGATGATAGGCGCGGGCCGAGAAGCCGAGTCTCTCGCTGGCATCGTGCAGCAGGGCGAGGCCGGCCTTGTCGGGCATGGCGATCTCCTCGATCAGCGCCTGCGGGCAATGCGCGTTGGTTGAAGTGCCTCCAGCGCCCAACCGCTCGAACCGCTCGCGTTGCAATGTCCGGGCCATGGCCACGCGCTCACCCACGGCGGTACTGGTTTCGGCCTTGCCGGGCCGGATGAGGTCCGCGGCCGAGACAGCCGGAACCTCGATTCTGAGATCGATGCGGTCGAGCAAGGGTCCGGAGATGCGCGCCTGGTAGTCTGTGCGGCAGCGCTCGCCGCGCGCGCATCGGTAGCCCGGTTCCCCGGCCATGCCGCAGCGGCACGGGTTCATCGCCGCAACCAGCTGGATACGCGCCGGATAGGTGACGCGGTGATTGGCCCGCGCGATCATGCACTCGCCGGTTTCGAGCGGTTGGCGCAAGGCATCGAGTGTCTGCGGCGAGAATTCCGGGAATTCGTCGAGGAACAGGACGCCGTGATGCGCCAGCGAGACTTCGCCCGGACGAGCGCGTAATCCACCGCCGACCATCGCCGCCATCGAGGCCGAATGATGTGGCGAGCGGAATGGTCGCCGATCCGTCAAGCGGCCTTCGGCCAATTCTCCGGCAACAGAGGCGATCATCGAGACTTCGAGCAGTTCCTTCGGCGCCAGCGGCGGGAGGATCGAGGGCAGGCGCTGCGCCAGCATCGACTTGCCGGACCCGGGCGGACCAACCATCAGGAGATTGTGGCCTCCCGCCGCCGCGACTTCGAGCGCGCGCTTGGCGCTCTCCTGGCCTTTGATGTCGGCAAGGTCAGGAAGATCGTTGGGGGCCGCACGGACACCTGCTTCAGGTCGTGACAGCACCTGCGTGCCGCGAAAATGGTTGGCGATTGCAATCAGGCTTCGAGGCGCCAGGATGTCGATCTCGCTCCCTGCCCAGGCGGCCTCGGGTCCGCAGGCATGGGGGCAGATCAAACCCTTGCCGTCGGCGTTGGCACCGATGGCGGCGGGCAAGGCGCCGGCAACGGCGGCGATGGTGCCGTCGAGCGACAATTCACCCAGTACGACATAAGCCGCCAGCATATCTCCCGGTATCGCGCCCAGCGCCGCCATAAGCCCAAGCGCGATGGGAAGATCGTAATGGCTGCCTTCCTTCGGCAGATCGGCTGGCGCGAGGTTGACCGTCACCTTCTTTGCCGGCATCGACAACCCTGATGCATGAAGGGCTGCCTGCACGCGCTCGCGACTTTCGGCCACCGCCTTGTCCGGAAGGCCGACGATCGACATGCCGACCTTGCCGGGCGCGACCATGACCTGAACGTCGACCGGAACGGCCTCGATGCCCTGGAAGGCCACTGTGCGAACGCGTGAAACCATCATGCCCCCGAAACGTCCAGTATCCGCGCGATGGCAGCTACTCTTGACGCCCCGTTCAGGAGCTAATCACAGGCGCCCGATCAAATCAAGAACATTTAGGGAACAATCTAAAGCATAGGCTGCAATTCGGTTGTGTAGAGTTGCAAGAGCGGAACAAAAGGCCGGCCGTGCAGCTTTTTAGCGTCGCTTTGCTTCTACGGCGTCCCAGAACAAGGCGGCGATATCAGCGCCACCGAAACGCTTGACTTCGCGGATACCGGTCGGGGAAGTGACATTGATTTCGGTCATGTAGTCGCCGATCACGTCGATGCCGACGAGGATGAAGCCGCGGTCTCTCAAGGATGGCCCAATCGCCTCGCAAATCTCGCGCTCGCGCCTTGTAAGCTCGGTCTTTTCAGCCCGGCCGCCGACATGCATGTTGGAACGCGATTCAGATTCAGCGGGCACTCGGTTGACAGCGCCGACCGGTTCGCCGTCGATGAGGATGATGCGCTTGTCGCCGGCGCGAACTTCCTTCAGGTAGCGCTGGACGATATATGGCTCGCGAAACAGCTGCGAGAACATTTCAAGCAGCGAGGCGAGGTTCCTGTCCGCCTCGTGCAGGTGGAAAATGCCTGCGCCGCCATTGCCGTAGAGCGGCTTGACGATGATGTCGCCGAATTCCTTGCGGAAGGCTGCGACCTCTTGCGGGTCCTTGGTGATCAGGGTTTCCGGCATCAAATCCGCAAACTCGGTGACAAAGATCTTTTCCGGGCTGTTGCGCACCCATGCCGGGTCGTTGACCACCAGCGTCTTCGGGTGGATGCGTTCCAGGATGTGTGTCGTGGTGATGTAGTTCATGTCGAAGGGTGGATCTTGCCTCAGCAAGACCACGTCCATCTCCGAAAGATCGGTGCGCACAGGTTCGCCGAGCGAGAAGTGGTTGCCCTTCTCGTCGCGCACGGTCATCTCCTCGATGCGTGCAAAGACCTTGCCGTTGGCGAGCGTCAGCCGGTCAGGCGTGTAGTGGTAGAGCGTGTGGCCTCGCCGCTGTGCCTCGAGGGACAATGCAAACGTCGTATCGCCGGCAATCGACACGGTGGAGATATGGTCCATCTGGACGGCGATCTTGAGCGGCATTGCAAAGGCTCTCCGAAGTCATGACGCGTGTCATATACGGGACTTGCCGCACCCTGCCAATGCGGTTGCCCAGGCCATCACCGGCAGACATGGAACGTCAGGAAATCGGTGTCGGATCATCCATGCTCCGCGCAGGAAATCATTCTCCCAAGATACGTTTCCTAAAGGGTTTCATGCCACTGTCGGGCCATACTTTGCGTTAGAACAGGAAAACCGATGCAAACGCCGTTTAGCACCGGGCAAATAAGCAGGGACGGCAGCGACCTGGCCTTTACCGATGCGTTGACCGGGCTGGGCAACCATCGCCGTTTTTTCGACAAGGTGGACCGGTTGATCAGCGACCGGGCCGACGATCCGGCGCCTTTTGCAATTGGCATTCTCGATCTCGACGGCTTCAAGCCGATCAACGATCTTTTCGGCCACAAGGCTGGCGATGATATTCTTGCGCAGGTGGCAATGCGCCTGCGTGCCTCGATGGACAGTTATTCTACAGTCTGCCGCATTGGTGCAGACGAATTCGCCTTTCTCTACCCGATGGTCTTCAGCGAGGAAGCTGCCGCCGAGCGCGCTCGCATGCTGATCGAGATATTGTCGGCCCCTTACGATGTCGGCGAACGCACTGCGCGGCTTTCCGCCTCCACGGGCTGCTCGCTGTTTTATTCCGGCGACGAAACGACCGAAATCCTCGTCAACAAGGCTGAAACGGCACTCTATCACGCCAAGCGTTCGGGGCGTGGCAAAGTCGTTGTCTATACGCGCGAGATGGAGGAGGCCGCCAAGCGCGTGACCCGCATCGAGCAGGCCTTGCGCCGCGCTGTTTCAGGCGGAGAGGTGGAACCGCATTTCCAGCCCATCGTCGATCTCGGGACGCGCCGCACGATCGGATTTGAAACGTTGGCACGGTGGACCGATCGTGATCTTGGGCCCGTTTCGCCCGTCGTTTTCATTCCTATAGCCGAGGAGCGCGGCATCATCGGGCCGCTTTCGCAACTGGTGCTGCGCAAGGCGACCGAAGCTGCGCGCAACTGGCCAAAGGACCTGTTCCTGTCCTTCAATCTGTCGCCGTCACAACTGGTCGACCAGAACACCGGCCTCCACATCCTCTCCATCCTTGATCGGACCGGCTTCGATCCACGCCGGCTTGAGATCGAGATCACCGAGACCGGCCTGATGAACGACCCCGCTTCGGCGGAGAAAATCGTTGAAGACCTGCGCCGGGTGGGCATCCGCGTCGCGCTCGACGATTTCGGCACTGGACAATCTTCGCTGGGGCGTTTGCGTGAGTTCCATTTCGACAAGCTGAAGATCGACCGGGCATTCGTGTCCTCGATCCTGGAGGACCGCCCCTCCGAACATATCATCCGCGCCATACTCGCCATGTGCGAGGGGCTTGGCATGGATGTGGTGGCCGAAGGCATTGAGGAAGAAGCGCAAGCCGATCGCCTTGTGGAATTCGGTTGTGGTGGCGGGCAAGGCTTCCTGTTTGGCAAACCGGTCGATGCCGACGCCACACTGGGTTACCTGCGCGATCAGTTCCGTGGTGCGCAACGCGCCGCCGGAATCTAACGGCGAATTACCGCCCAATTTCTCTTTTGTCTGACAAAATAGCAAATACTCGATATTTGCGCTTGCCCATATGTGGCTGACGGATAGGATGCGCCGCCGACAAAAGCGAAATCGGCGGAAAGGTCTCGCACATGATGCCATCGGCGCGCTTCGCTGATCTCGAAGGTGCCTCCGTACTCATCACGGGGGGCGGTTCTGGAATTGGCGCAAAGCTGACCGAGGGCTTTGCACTGCAGGGCGCCAAGGTCGCGTTCATCGACATTGCCGACCAGCCGGGCCTGGCACTGTGCGATGAACTTCAACGCACGACCGGCGCACGACCGCTTTACCTGAAGGCCGACCTTCGCGATATCGAGGCACTGCGCGATGCCGTGGCCAAGGCAGCCTCGGCGCACGGGCCGGTGACGGTGCTTGTCAACAACGCCGCCAACGACGTGCGGCATGCGGTGGAGGATGTCACGCCCGCCGCGTGGGACGACAATCAGGCGATCAATCTGCGGCCACATTTCTTCACCGTCCAGGCTGTGCTCGACGGAATGCTCAAGGCTGGTCACGGCAGCATCATCAACTTCACCTCGACATCCTTCATGTTGAACATCGGCGACATGCCGGCCTATACGGCGGCCAAGGCCGGCATCATCGGCCTGACCAAGGCACTGGCAGGGCGCTACGGCAAGAACAACATCAGGGCCAATGCGATCGCGCCGGGCTGGGTTATCACCGAACGGCAACGCGAATTATGGGTGACGGACGAAAAGCTCGACGCCCATATTGGCCGCCAGTCCATTCCACGGATCATGCTTGCCGACGACATGGTGGGGCCATGCCTGTTCCTGGCCTCTGACGCTTCGGCCATGCTGACCGCCCAGACATTGATCGTCGATGGGGGCATGCTGTGAGCGGTACTCCTGCTGTTGCCGCAGTGGACTGGGGCACGACGCGACTTCGTGCCTGGCTGCTCGATCACGCTGGCGAGCCTTTAGGCGAACGAAGAGGCGACGATGGGCTGATCACCGCTCGCGAAAAAGGGTTTGCCGATGTGCTGGAACGCCATCTGGCAGCCCTTGGCGCGCCGTCGACACTGCCGGTCGTAATCTGCGGCATGGCGGGGTCGCGGCAAGGATGGGTGGAAGCATCCTATGTCGACACGCCGGCGCCGATCACCGCCATTCTCAAAGGTGCGGTGCGCGTCGCCGGGCCCAGTCGCGACATTCGCATCGTGCCGGGCCTTGCCCAAAGAACGGCGGCGCTTCCTGACGTCATGCGTGGGGAAGAAACCCAGCTTGCCGGCGCGGGCCTGCCCGCCGCGGGAAAGCACCTGGTATGCATGCCCGGCACCCACTCCAAATGGGTCGAGGTCGAGGACGGCGCGGTGGCGGGCTTCGGCACTTGGCCGACCGGGGAACTTTATTCGGTGCTTGCCTCGCATTCGATCCTGCGTCATTCGCTCGGTGAAAACCCGGTGCCGGTTGCTGCCGACAGCCAGTTCTTCCGCGACTGGTGCGTTTCTGCCCTCAATGAGGGCGGCGATGTGACATCGAAGCTGTTTGCGATTCGCGCCGCCGGGCTTCTGCATGACCTACAGCAGGGCGATGCCGCAGCTTGCCTGTCGGGACTTTTGATCGGCGGTGAAATTGCGTCTGCCCGTCGCCGTTACCGGCACGCAAACGCACCGGTGGTGCTGATCGCCTCTGGTTCGCTGGGCAGGCTCTATGCGGCTGCATTTGGCCTTGCCGGCATTCCGGTCAACGAAGTCGATGCCGACCGGGCTGTGCGCTCCGGACTGTTGGAGGCGGCGCGGCAAAACCAGATGATCGTTGCCGAAGGAAAAGCATCGTGACGCAGACTGCACCGTTCCCACCCCTGAAGCGCGGGCTGGTTGCCATCTTGCGCGGCTTGAAACCCGAGGAGGCGGTGGAAGTCGGCCGGGCCATTTATGAGGCCGGCATCGAGGCGATCGAGGTGCCGCTGAATTCGCCCGATCCGTTTTCGTCCATCGCCCGCCTGGTTTCGGAACTGCCCGAAACCGTGCTGGTGGGGGCGGGCACGGTGCTGACCACAACGGATGTCGACGACCTTGCCAAGGCGGGCGGCCGTCTTCTGGTCAGCCCCAACATAGACGCCGCCGTGATGGGCCGCGCTGCCTATCACAACATGGTGACGATGCCCGGCGTGTTCAGCCCGACTGAAGCTTTCCAGGCCATCAAGCTCGGCGCATCCGCGCTGAAATTCTTTCCGGCCAATGTGCTCGGCGCCGCTGGCATCGCAGCCATGCGCGCGGTCCTGCCGCGCGATGCGAAAGTCGGGGCCGTGGGCGGCGTCTCGGAGAAAGATTTCCCCGACTATCTCGCGGCCGGGGTCTCCGTATTCGGACTTGGTTCCAGCCTGTTCAAGCCCGGCATGCGGCCGGATGAAGTGGCAGAGCGGGCGCGGGCGGCTGTCGCGGGCTGGGATGCTGCAACGGGTACTTCTTGATGGAGCATGTCGGCGTCTCCACACTTTCCAACCATGTTTGCGAGCTTGGCGAAGGGCCGACATACGACCCGCACAATGACACCTTGTTCTGGTTCGACATCGTCAACGGCAGGCTGATCGAACAGGCTTTGTCCGGTGGCGCGGCAACGGTTCACGCACTCGGCCAGATGGCCAGCGCACTTGCCGTCATTGACGGTGACCGGCAGTTGATCGCCGCTGAAACCGGTCTTCATGTGCGTGACATCGCTACCGGAAAGCTGACGCTGCACACGCCGATCGAGGCGAACAACACCGCAACGCGCTCGAACGACGCGCGCGTCCACCCGTGCGGCGCGCTTTGGGTCAGCACCATGGGCAAGAAGGCCCAGAAGGGAGCCGGCGCGATCTACTGGTTCTTCAAGGGAGAGTTGCGCACACTGTTTTCCGGCATCTCCATACCAAACTCGATCGCCTTCTCTTCTGACGGAGCCATGGCTTATTTCACCGATTCCGCGACAGGCTTGATAATGCGAACAGCCTGTGATCCTGGGACCGGTCTGCCGCTTGGCGAGCCAATGGTTTTTGCTGACCGAGGCGGGGGAACCGGCGACCATGACGGTTCGGTCGTGGACCTCGACGGCACGCTGTGGAACGCCCGGTGGGGCGAGGGCCGCGTCACCGCCTATGCCCCGGACGGCAGGCTGCTGCGCTCGATCGCAATGCCGGTGGGCCAGCCGACATGCCCGGCCTTTGTCGGTAAAAATGCCGACCGGCTGGCCGTGACCTCTGCCTGGGCAGGACTGGATGAAACACAGCGCGCCGCACAACCGGATGCCGGCAAGACCTTCCTCCTCGATCTGCCGGTGCGGGGCCGTTTCGAACCGCGTGTCCTGATCTGAGCTTGTCGCTCCGGCGTCGAAGCGGTGTCGGTTTCGTTGCAAACATCCACCTTTGCGGATGCCAAACTGCGAGGCGAAATCGAACAGCCATCCAGGATTGCTAGCCATGCCGGTTCCCACCCTCATCCTGGTCCATGAGCCGGAGGCCGCATGCTTGGGCCGCTTGTTGGCCGAGGGATTTGACAAAGGACACGCGGCGGAAATCGCGTCCTATCTGGCGCAATCGACCGATCTTGCCGTCGAGTTCGATGACCTGTCGCAAGCCTGCAAGGCGCATGGGCTCACTTTCCGGCCGGTCGAACTCGATGATGCCTCAGCGGCGCTGGCTGGCCAGAACCCGGAGCGGACTTTGGTTTGGACGCTGACCGACGGCATTGCATATTTTCGAGGCGGTGCCGCGCCTGCTCTGGCGCGTCTCAATGGATTGCGAACCATCGGCGCAGACGACACCCTTTTTGCCCTTTGTCAGGACAAGTTTCGCTCCGGCGCGGTTCTTGGCGCGCACGGCTTGCCCGTGCCGTCGGCCGGGTTGGCCCGTAACGGCGAGTGGCTAGTTGAGCCGCCGTCGTCTGGAAGCGGCTGGTTCGTCAAGCCTAATCGGTTGGGAGCGAAGATCGGTATCTGGCCGGATTCTCGTTGCCACGATCTTGGCTCCGCACTTGAGATTAGCCGGCGCATTTTTGGCGCTTACCGCGACGACGCGCTGGTCCAGCCTTATGTTCCCGGTCGAAATGTCAGGGCAAGCTTCCTGGGTCTGGAACGGCGTGCCGGGGTTGAAGCTCTCGGCATTTCCTTTGTCGACTCAGGGTCGGATTTCCAGACAATGGATGACAGCCTTGCCCTCTACGGTGAAACGGGCGAAGCGGCCAAAACGCAAGGCATCTATGCCGAGCCGTTACTTGAGGCGGTTATCGACAGCCAGCCCGGCGCCGACCGGAAAATACGGGAACTGACGGGTAAGTTGATGCGCAGCCTGGGCCTGCACGATGTTTTCTCACTCGATCTCCGTGTTGAGCCAGACGACACCTTGCACCTGATTGAATTTGAGGTTTGCCCAGGCTTGCCCTGCTTCGATTTTCGCTCCTATTGCGGCACTCAATGGCACCTTGCTCTGCCTGAAGCGATCGCCCGAACGGCTGCAAATCGCCTCATCGACAGCGGTTCGAAACCGATCTGAACCCAGTCGAACGCTATTCGCAAAATCCCCGTTGCCGCGTCGAAAACGGGCGGATATGGTTGACCGAAATCGAGGTTGTGGCGCTGCGCGACTGCACCTCGATGCCACTTTGCTACCTCAGCAATCCAGGCCAACAAAAAACAGGGAACACGAACATGATGATGGAAAAGATTGCGCTCCGCTCTCGTCTGTGGCTGGCCGGTGCGGCCATGTCGGCAGTTCTGGTTGGTGCAATGCCGGCTTTCGCGGTCACACCTGCCGACACGCTGGTCGAAGGTTTTGCAATTGACGATATCATCACCATGGACCCCGGCGAAGCTTTCGAGCTTTCGACTGCGGAAGTCACCGGAAACACTTACGACCTTCTGGTCCGCCTCGACCTGACCGACACGTCAAAGGTCAATGGCGACCTGGCTGAAAGCTGGACGGTTTCCGACGACGGCCTGACCTATACTTTCAAGTTGAAGCCGGGCATGAAGTTCGCCTCCGGCAACCCGATCACCGCCGAGGATGTTGCATGGTCGTTCGAGCGGGCCGTCAAGCTCGACAAGAGCCCCGCATTCATATTGTCGCAGTTCGGCTTGACCGGTGACAATGTCGCCGAAAAGGCCAAGGCTGCCGACGAGACGACTTTTGTTTTCACCGTGGACAAAGCCTATGCGCCGAGCTTCGTGCTCAACTGCCTGTCGGCGACAGTTGCTTCCGTGGTCGACAAGAAGGCTGTTCTCGAGCACGTCAAGCCGGTGACGCCAAGCGACGACTACAAGTTCGACAACGACTTCGGCAACGACTGGCTGAAGACCAATTCCGCGGGTTCGGGCGCTTACAAGCTGCGCGAATGGCGCGCCAACGAAGCCGTTGTGATGGAGCGTAACGACAACTACCACGGCGAAAAGGCCAAGCTCGCCCGCGTCATCTATCGTCATATGAAGGAAAGCTCCGGCCAGCGCCTGGCGCTGGAGGCCGGTGACATCGACGTGGCGCGCAACCTCGAGCCGAACGATCTTGACGCGGTGGCCAAGAACACTGATCTCAAGACGACCAGCGCGCCGAAGGGCACGGTTTATTACATCAGCCTCAACCAGAAGAATCCGAATCTCGCCAAGCCGGAGGTGCGGCAGGCATTCAAGTATCTGGTCGACTACGATGCGATCGGTTCTACCCTGATCAAGGGCATCGGCGAAATCCATCAATCGTTTCTGCCCAAGGGCGATTTGGGCGCAGTCGACGAGAACCCGTTCAAGTTTGATGTGGCCAAAGCCAAGGAACTGCTCGAGAAGGCCGGGCTGAAGGACGGGTTCAATGTCACTATGGACGTGCGCAACACGCAACCCGTGACGGGTATCGCCGAGTCTATCCAGCAAACGGTTGGCCAAGCCGGCATCAAGCTTGAGATCATCCCCGGCGACGGCAAGCAGACGCTGACCAAGTACCGTGCCCGCAACCACGATATCTATATCGGTCAGTGGGGGCAGGACTATTTCGATCCCAACTCGAACGCCCAGACCTTCGCCAGCAACCCGGACAATTCGGATGAAGGCAAAAGCAAGACGCTGGCATGGCGAAATGCCTGGGACGTGCCGGAACTGACCAAGAAGACAGAGGCAGCGCTGCTCGAAAAGGATTCGGGCAAGCGGGCCGAGCTCTACAAGGAACTCCAGAAGACGATCCTGGACGAAGGCCCGTTTGTCATCATCTTCCAGCAGACGGAGGTTGCCGGCTTGAGGGCCAATCTCAAGGACTTCAAGCTTGGCCCGAGTTTCGACACCAACTTCGTCGGCCAGATCTCGAAGGAATAACTGAAAAGGACGCTTCGCGTGAGCGTGGCCGAATTTGAAGCGACGGCGCGTCGACGGCGCGCCGTTGGCATTGGGATGTCGATCGGCCGCTTCCTGGTCATTGCGGCGACCACCTATCTCGGTCTGCTTGCGGTGACATTTTTCATTGGCCGGGTTATCCCGATCGACCCTGTTCTGGCGGTGCTCGGTGACCGGGCGCCTTCTAACGTGGTCGAGCGGGTGCGGCGTGAAATGGGTCTCGACCTGCCGCTGATCCAGCAATTCTACATTTATCTGAAAAGCGCCCTGAGCGGTGATTTCGGCACGTCCGTGCTCACGACCAATCCGGTGATGACGGATATACGCCGGGTCTTCCCCGCGACCATTGAACTAGCGACTTTGGGAACGCTTATCGGCTCGGTCATCGGCATTCCGCTTGGCGTTCTGGCGGCCGTCAAGCGCGGCAGCCTTGTCGACCAGATCGTGCGCATCATCGGTCTGGTTGGGTACTCGGTGCCGATCTTCTGGCTCGGCCTGCTCGGATTGGTGCTGTTTTATGCGCAATTGCAGTGGGTGGCCTATCCCGGGCGCATAGACATCGTCTTCGAATATACGTTCTCGCCGATCACCGGCTTTTATCTGTTCGACGCGGCATGGCAGGGGCAGTGGGATGTGTTCTGGGACCTGTTGCGTCACATCATCCTGCCGGCTTCGCTGCTTGGCTATTTCTCGCTCGCCTACATCAGCCGCATGACCCGCTCCTTCATGCTCAATGAACTGTCGCAGGAATACATCGTCGCCGCGCGCGCCAAGGGACTGTCGGAAACCCGCATCATCTGGGGCCACGCGCTGCGTAATGCCGCCGTTCCAATGGTGACGGTCATCGCCTTGTCATACGCAGGCCTTCTGGAAGGTTCGGTGCTGACCGAAACGGTATTTTCCTGGCCCGGCATCGGACTGTACATCACCAATTCGCTCCAGAATGCCGACATGAACGCCGTGCTTGGCGGCACAATCGTCATTGGCTCGGTCTTCATCGGCATCAACCTCCTGTCGGACTTGCTCTACCGTATGCTCGATCCAAGGACGAAGGACGAATGAGCACCGTTGCCGAAACACGACGCGAATGGCTCTTGTCGGAACGCCCCGCGTCGCGGATGCAGGCCAGGCTCGGACGCGCCTACGTCACATGGCGTCGGTTCTCAGCCAACCGGCTCGCCATGGTCGGCCTCTTCATCATCATAGCCCTGCTGGTCGTCGCGGCGCTGGCCGATGTGCTGGCGCCTTATTCGCCGACCATCGGCGATCTGAAGAATGCGCGGTTGCTTCCGCCCAGTGCGCAGCACTGGTTCGGTACGGACGACCTCGGCCGCGATATCCTTTCGCGCGTCATCCACGGTTCGCGCTGGACATTGTTCGTGGTGGTGCTGGTTGCCGTGATCGCGGCACCGATCGGACTTTTGGTTGGAACGGTGGCCGGATATGCCGGCGGCTGGATCGATGCAGTCCTGATGCGCGTCACCGATATCTACCTTGCCTTTCCGAAGCTTGTGCTTGCATTGGCCTTTGTGGCCGCCCTGGGGCCGGGCATCGAGAATGCGGTGCTGGCAATTGCTGTCACGTCTTGGCCGCCTTATGCACGCATTGCCCGGGCCGAAACTTTGACCGTGCGCAATTCCGACTACATCAAGGCAGTGCAGTTGATGGGCGCGTCGCCGATGCGCATCGTGTTGCGACACATCATGCCGATGTGCATCTCCTCGCTGATCGTCAGGGTTACGCTCGACATGGCGGGCATCATCCTGACTGCCGCCGGCCTTGGCTTTCTCGGTCTTGGCGCGCAGCCGCCCTTGCCTGAGTGGGGTGCGATGATCGCCTCGGGTCGGCGTTTCATCCTCGACCAATGGTGGGTGGCCGGTGCTCCCGGTTTCGCGATCCTGATTGTCAGCCTCGGTTTCAATCTTTTGGGTGACGGCCTTCGCGATGCGCTCGATCCAAGGAGCGGCGACCAATGAGTGCGCTCCTTGAGATCGAAGACCTGCGCGTGACCTTCCCGACCCGAACCGGCGTGATTGAAGCGGTGCGGGGCGTTTCGTTCTCGCTCGGGCGGGAGCGGTTGGGCATCGTTGGGGAGTCGGGTTCGGGCAAATCGCAGACGGGCCGGGCCATCATGGGCCTCACCCCGCCGCAGGCGCGCATTTCTGCCGCCAAGCTTTCCTTCGATGGCGTCGACCTGAGGTCGCTGCCCGCGAAGCAGCGGCGCGCTTTGCGCGGCAACCGCATCGCCATGATCCTGCAGGATCCGAAATATTCCCTCGACCCTGTCATGACGATCGGACGGCAGATCGTGGAAACTTTGCGCACGCATGAGAAGGTAGGCAATGCGGAGGCGCGCGAGCGAACGCTCCAGATGCTTGAAGCGGTGCAGATCCGTGATCCGAAGCGCGTATTCGATCTGCATCCGCATGAAGTATCGGGCGGCATGGGCCAGCGCGCGATGATCGCCATGATGCTCATTGCCAATCCGGAATTGATGATTGCCGACGAGCCGACTTCGGCGCTCGACGTCACCGTCCAGCTCGATGTCCTCAATATTCTCGACCGGCTGGTTGCCGACCGCGGCATGGGCCTGATCTTCATCTCGCACGACCTGCGCCTGGTTTCATCCTTCTGCGACCGGGTCATCGTCATGTATGCCGGCAAGGTGGTCGAGGAACTGAAAGCCTCCGACCTTGGCCGCGCCGAACATCCCTATACGCGCGGCCTGCTTGACTGCATGCCGAGGATCGATGCCGATCGTCACCCATTGCCGGTACTGGATCGCAAACCGGAGTGGGCGGCATGACATCCATGCTGCGCGTCGACCAAGTGAAAGTGGTGTTCGACCATTTCCGGGCGTTGCGGGGCGTCAGCCTGGACGTTGCCCAAGGGGAATCTTTTGGACTCGTAGGGGAATCGGGTTCTGGCAAATCGACCCTTCTGCGTGCAATTGCCGGGCTTGTTCCGGTTGCCTCCGGCAAGATTGCCGTTGGCGGCCAGGTGCTCGGCAGAAAGCGTGACAAGGAATTTTATCGCAAGGTGCAGATGGTGTTCCAAGACCCTTACGGTTCCCTGCATCCGCGCCAGACGGTCGACCGCCTGCTGCAGGAACCGCTGGCCATTCACGGCTTCCCCGATGGCGAGCAGCGCATCCGCCGGGCGCTGGACGAGGTTGGTCTCGGCTCCGGTTTTCGCTTCCGTTATTCGCATCAGCTGTCAGGCGGCCAACGCCAGCGCGTGGCGATTGCGCGTGCGCTGATCGTGGAACCCTCGATCCTTTTGCTCGATGAGCCGACTTCGGCCCTCGATGCCTCGGTGCAGGCGGAGGTCCTCAACCTTCTGGAACAGGTGCGTCGCGACCGCAAATTGACTTTCCTGATGGTCAGTCACGACCTCGCCGTCATCGCTCATATGTGCGAACGGTTGATGGTGATGCAGAACGGCGAGGCGGTTGAGAGCCTCGCCGCGTCTGCACTGGGCACGCGCGATGTCAGCCAGGATTACACGCGCCGTTTGCTCAAGGCGAGCGAAGGGTTCGTGCGAACTTAAACTTACATCCGCTGCCTTGTTCTGTTCGCCTCCGGCATTGGCCCCACCAGCTTGCGATAGAGGTGCCAGGTGGAGTGGCCCAGAACCGGCAGGACCACGGCAAGCCCGACCAGAAGCGGGATGGCGCCAATGACCAGTCCGGCGGCAACGATCACACCCCAGAGCAGCATGGGTCCCGGATTCATCATCATCGCTCGGGCAGAAGTGGTGATGGCGGCATAGGCGCCGACATCCCGGTCGAGCAGCAGCGGAAAGGCAACGACCGTTGTGCTGAGGACGATCAGCGCGAAAATCAAACCAAGGCCGTTGCCAAGGATAATAAGGGCCCATCCGCGCTGTGTCGTCAGCACGTCTTCGACAAAACCCATGAAGGAAGCTGGGGCGGTGTTGCCATAGAGGTGGGTGTAGAGCGCCTGGGCCGTCATCATCCAGACTGCGAAAAGTACCACCAACATTATGCCGATCACGACAATGGCCGGCATGGCGGGGGATTTCCTGACATCGAAGGCGCGGCGCCAGGAAGTGTCGAGGTTCTGTTCGCGGCGGCGGCTGATCTCATAGAGACCGATCGCGGCAATGGGGCCGAGCAAGGCAAAGCCGGTCATCAACGGGTAGATAAGTTGAAGGGCATCACCGCCGGAGGTCCAGCTTATTAGGAATCCGCCAACGATCGGATAAATCAGGCACAAGAAGACATAGTGCGAGGGCTTGTCCCAGAAATCCTCGATGCCGCGATTGAGTGCGTCGAAAACATCCGATATGCCAATCCTGCGGATAGCCGGGTCTTGTATGGTGCTGCCGGTACCAGCCGCGTAGACATGGAAATTTGCCATGACCATTCCTCCGATCGGTTTCGGGCCGGTCGCGGCATATGGATCATTCGGCGTGACTGGTCACGCCAAACCGCAACCTGCCCCGTGGGCGATCATACTATTTGTGGTTCGTTTTGTCGCCATTGGATGCGATTGCTGTATTGGTAGCCGCGGCGCGGATTGCCGCTCTGCCTGAACCCGTTAACTTGACGTCCGAATATTCGAGGTTCCTCGCATGAACGATCCCGTCGCGCATGGCATCCATCACGTCACGCTGATCACGCGGGATGTCCAAAGGAATGTCGATTTTTATGCGGGGTTTCTAGGTCTGCGCCTCGTCAAGCGGACGGGCGGCTACGAGGATGCTACGCAGCTGCACCTCTTTTATGGTGACCGCCTGGGATCGCCCGGTTCGCTAGTTACCTTTCTGGTCTGGGAAGACGGAGCGCCTGGGCGCGTTGGCAATGGCCAGGTTTCGGAAGTCGCCTTTGCGGTGCCGCAGACAAGCCTTGGCGAATGGATGACGCGCGCCTTGAACCACGGCGTATCCTTCGAGGGGCCGTCGCGCGAGTTTGGCGAACCGCTGTTGCGGTTGAAAGATCCAGACGGCATCATTGTAAAGCTGGTCGGTATCGACCTGCCCTCAGCCGAGCCGTGGGGCGATGCAGCAATCGCGCCGCGACGGCTGCGGGCGGTGACAATTCTGACCGAGACGCCCGAGCAGACGGGCTCTTTCGTCGCGCGATTTGGCTATCGACCGGGACCGCGTTCGGAAAATACGCAGCGGATGCTTTCCGACACCGATGCGGTCGATATACGGGATGCGACCGGATATGTCGCGGGGATTCCCGGAAGTGGCACAGCCGATCATATCGCATTTCGTGCTGCGGATGTGGCGGCTGTCCGGTCTGCCCAAGCGGAGTTTTCCAAGCTCAATTCTTCGCCGACGAATTTCCATGACCGCAACTACTTCATTTCACTCTATGTGCGGGAGCCGGGAGGAACGCTGTTCGAACTGGCAACGGACGGGCCGGGCTTTGCCATCGATGAAGCTCCGGAGCGGCTTGGCGAAAAGTTGATTGTTCCACCGCATGACAGGGGACACGCTGAAGATCTCGAGGTAATGCTGCCGCAGTTTGCCATGCCGGGGAAGCCGCGCCTGCCGCAGCGCGACCTGCCGTTTGTGCATCGTTTCCATATGCCGGATGATCCGGATGGCAGCACGATTGTGCTTTTACATGGCAGTGGAGGCAATGAGGCCGACCTCATGCCGCTTGCGCATCGCATCTCGCCCCGAGCGACGCTGCTGGGCGTTCGCGGACGAAGTCATGAGGAAGGCATTGCCCGCTGGTTTCGCCGGTACACTGCGACGACCTTCGATCAGGCCGACATTCGTTCCGAGGCTGAGGCCTTCGTGGCATTTATCGAAGGCGCGATTGCGGGCTATGGTATTGATGCGGCCCGCATTGCCTTTCTCGGATTTTCCAATGGAGCCAATTTCGCCGCAGCGGTGATGGCGCTTCATCCCGATACGATCCGCTGCGCGATCCTGCTGCGTGCCATACCGGTGCTGGACGAGCTGCCAAAGGCGGATCTCGCCGGCGCTCGCGTTTTGATGGTTACAGGGTCGCAGGATCCTTTCGGCAAGCGGGCGCCGGTATTGGCGAACTGGTTTGCCGAATGCGGCGCCGATCTGGATGATCGCAAGATCGACGCAGGGCACGAGCTTGTTCCCGGAGAAGCGGAAATCGTCCGTGAATGGATACGAGCGAGCATTGGAAGGAGCAGCTAATATCCTTGCCCGCGAAGGAACCCGATGGCCGTCGCATGCAATTGGGCAATGTCAGCTTCCATTTACCTCGAACTGGTAAAGCGTGAAAGATTCACCCAAGGACCATGGGGCTGTCAGTGCCGGATATCGCCGATCTATCCCATGATGCCATGCCCGCGCAGGTGAGGTTGCACCGTTTCATGGGCGTCGAGATTGAACTGGCGCCTGATGTGCTGGTTCCACGCGAAGAGACCGAACTACTCGGCAAGAATGCGGTCTCGATCCTTGGTTCGATGGAGGGCGCGCCTGTCGTTGTAGATATGTGCTGTGGGTCTGGAAATCTGGCCGTTGCCGTCGCCTGCCATTGCGTTGAAGCGCGCATATGGGCGGCCGACCTCACCGACAGTACCGTCGCTTTGGCGCGCTCGAACGTCCTGCGCCATTCGCTTGCCGATCGGGTGACGATACGCCAAGGGGACCTGTTTGCGGCAATCGGGGCTGACGGGCTGAAGAGCGCAGTTGATATGGTCGTCTGCAACCCCCCTTACATATCTTCGTCACGCCTTGAGAATGAAAGCGCCCACCTGCTGAGCAGCGAGCCACGCGAGGCGTTCGACGGCGGCCCATACGGAATATCCATCCTGCAGCGCATGATCAGGGAGGCCCTTGATTACCTTAAACCGGATGGATGGCTGCTGTTCGAATTTGGCGCAGGGCAGGATCGTCAGGTTGCCGCGCTGCTGGCGCGCACCAAGGCATATGGCGAGCCCGAATTTGCTTTTGCGGATGGCAAGCCACGCGTTGCCATTGCGCGAAAACTTGGGGTTTCCAGGTCTTCGGAGACGGTGGCTTGAGCCGGGTTCGCGCGTTTGAAGAAGCCGACCTTCCAGCAGTCGCTGAGATGTTTCAACGCGTGCTGCGTAAAAAGTCGTCGCCTGCGCCAGCCTCGCTCACCGATTACATGCGCCGCTTCTACCTGGACGCTCCGGGGTGCGGGGAAGGGATCAATTCGCTTGTCCATGTCGATGATGCGAGCAGCGTATCTGGTTTTGTTGGTGCGCATGTCCTGCCGATGACGTTCAACGGTCGAAAACTGCGCGCCGCCATCTGCGGGTCACTGATGGTCGCGAATCCCGAAACAGACCCAATGGCAGGCGCACGGTTGCTCAAGGCGTTTCTCGACGGGCCGCAAGACCTCTCGTTCAGCGAAACTGCGAACGACGTTGCCACGCAGCTATGGACTCGATTGCGCGGTTCCGTGCTGTCGCAGTACAGCCTCGACTGGGTTCGTGTGATCCGACCTCTAGGTTTTGCCGCGAGCCTTGCCTCCAGCCGCATCGGCATGCTGCGGATGTTTTCTCCACTGACAGCAGTCGTCGATGGGCTCCACAACCGACGCATAAAGCCTGGCACGCGCAAATGGTCAGGGGTAGCCGCCGGTCAGCAGAGCCCGCCGCTGCCGCTGCAGGTCTCGCAAATCGGGAGCATGGAGTTTGCCCGGCTTCTGGAACCTCTGACCGGCCACTTCGCTCTCAGGCCGGACTGGGAAGCAAGCGCCCTCGACTGGATTCTCGCCGATGCCGGGCAGAAGCCGGATCTCGGCGAACTTGTTTTTGCATCGGTAGCTTCGCCGTCGGGAAGTGTGGTGGGCGCTTTTGCTTACTATGCGAAGCCGGGGGGAATCGGCCGCGTTCTTCAGCTTCTGGCGCGCCCCGGTCAGGCGGGCCATGTCATCGATTGCCTTGTAGATCATGCAGCGGCGCGTGGTGTGTGCGGCCTGCGTGGCCGTACGCAGCCGGTACTCATGGAGGCGATGCTGTCAAAACGCATCGCCTTTGTGCCGGTTGCCTCCACGGTCGTCCATTCGCGTGATGAAGAACTGCTGAAGGTAATGACGGGGTCGCAAGCCTTCCTGAACGGTATTGCAGGTGAACAGTGGAGCAGGCTGATCGGCGGGCGTTTTGCCTGACACGCGCCAGTCATAGACCGGCTGGGATCATCCTCCGATCTCCTCGACCTTTGAAATCAGTTGCGGGCCGAGATGCAGATACCGCGTCGCCTTGCGCTTTGCAGTGATATCCGCCCAGACCCGTTCGACTTGCTCGGCGGTCAGTCCTGCTGCCTGTCCGACTACCTCAGCGGCCATGCCGTTGTTGAGACCGTAGAGGCATAGGTCCATGCGATCGTAGGGCAGCGAGAAATAGAATTCCTCTTGCGTCTGCGCGAGCGAATAGGTGTCGGTCGTAGGTGGGCGCTTTCGGATTTCTTCCGGGATGCCGAGGTGGGCGGCAAGGGCATAGACCTGCGTCTTGTAAAGGTGGGCAATAGGTTTCACGTCGGCCGCGCCATCGCCGTTCTTGACGAAGAAACCCTGATCGTACTCAAGCCGGTTCGGCGTGCCGACGACTGCGAAGTTCAGGCGATCGGCATGGAAATATTCGATCTGCTTGCGTGTACGCTGTTTCATGTTTGTCGCCGCGACGATGCCGAGATAGACGGCAGGCGGCATGCGCAGTCTTGTCTGGCGGCCTTGTGGGTCCTGCACGACGAGGGAAGAAATATTGTAGCCCTCGCTTTCGAGCGCATTCGCGATGACGATCTTTGACGCCCAGCCCGGACCGTAGTCCGGAACAAGCTCCCGGATGAATGTATCGCGGCGTTCGTAGCACCCCATCGCGCGCAAGGTCGGGCCGATATCTTCCACCGCCGCCTCGACACCGAAGGTTTTTGAAACGAGCCGCCCTAGACGAAGGCTGTCAGGGTCGGAATCGTCTTCCGGCATGAAAACGCAGAACACGTTCCTGGCGCCGACGGCGCGGACCGCGAGGGCAAGCGACACGCTTGAATCGATGCCGCCAGATAACCCGAGCACCAGGCCGCGCTTGCGCATGCCACGCAACTGCTCACGCAGGCCGGTCGCGATGCGGTCGATTTCGGCTTCCGCGTCGAGCGCCAGCAATGCGGATGAATCGACGCTCATTGTGCAGCCCCTACGGATTCCGCCGCCAGCCGCCGGCTGATCTTCCCGGTTTCCGTTTTCGGTAACTCCGACCGGAATTCGATGGACTTGGGCACCATGAAATCCTCGAGGTGGTGAGCGCAGTGGCGAATGATGTCTTTTTCGGTCAGCGCCGGATCCGACAGCACGACAAGGGCGCTGATTGCCTGTCCAAGCACCGGATCGGGCAACCCGACGACGACTGCCTCCGCGACGCCTGGATGCATATGCAGCACCGCCTCCACTTCCTTTGGAGCGACCTTTTCCCCGCGCGTCTTGATGATGTCGTCCTTGCGTCCGACGAAATAGAGAAAGCCATCCTTGTCGGCCTTGAACAGATCTCCGGTGTAGAGAACCTTTTCCCAAGCATTGGGGCCGGGCCGCAACATTCGTTGCGTGGCTGCTTCGTTGCGCCAATAGCCCTGCATCACATGCGGTCCGCGAATGACCAACTCGCCCGCAACGTCCGGTGCGGCCCGCTTGCCGTCTTCATCGACGACGAAGGCTTCCGTGTTGGGAATGGCGATCCCGACCGATCCCGGCCGCCGATCCAGTTCTTCCGGCGGCAGGTAGGTACAGCGCTTGCACTCAGTCAGGCCGTACATCGAATAGAGCTGCACGCCGGGGAAAAGCGACCGCATACGCTCAATGTGGGCAATGGGCAGGGCAGCGGCGGTGTTGGTGATGTAGCGCAGGCTGGGCAGGAAGCCCGGCTGAAGGTCACGCATCTGCAAGATCATAGCCGCCATGGTAGGCACCAGCGGCAGGCCGGTGACGCCCTCTTCCCGGATGCGGTCGAAGATCGCTTGCGGAAATGCGAAGGACTTTTCCAGAACCAGCGTTGCACCCATCCGGACCGCCATCAAAAGCTGGTAGAGGCCGTAGTCGAAGGCCAACGGCAGGACGTTGAGGATGATATCGTCCGGCGTGTTTCTCAGATAGGTGGTGATTGAGTCCGAAGCCGCATCACAATTGCGGTGGGACATCATCACGCCCTTGGGTCGGCCAGTTGAGCCCGAAGTGTAGATCAGCATGGCAAGATCGACATCTATGCCATGATGGTCGATCTCCCGCGGCTCGTTTGCGAGGCAGTCCGTGAAGGAAGCCGCGCCGGCCGGACACTGGCCGTTGGGCCCGAGCGTGGACGCCACGAAGATTGGAGCTTTTCCGGCAACCGCTTCGGCAACCACCGGCATCAGCTTTGCCTGGGTGAGGATGGCGGAGGCTTCGCAGTCGGTCAGGATGAAAGCCAGCTTGTCGGCCTTGGTGGAGGCGTTGATCGGGCTGAAGGTGGCGCCGGCCTTCAGAACCGCGAAGATCGAGACGGCGGCTTCCCAGCAATTGTCCATGAAGATCAGGACACGATCGTTGCGTTTCACGCCATTTTTGGCGAGAGCGCCCGCCAATCGGCTGGAAAGGTTGTCGAGCTCCTCGTAGCACAGCCGTTTGCGATCGGTGACGAGAGCCACCTTGCGCGGATGGCTTGCGGCCTTGTCGGTTAGAAACTGCTCGATGCGCAACGACCTGCCCTCATCGCTGTCCGACTATGCCGCGACCGACCCTGCGCGCGTCTCGATGAAGGACGAGATGCGTGCAAGCGAGTCGAGATTGGCAGGAACGATGTCGGTATCGCTCATGGTGATGCCGAAATTGTCCTCGATGAAGGCGACCAGTTCCAGCACGGCGGTCGAATCGATGATGTCGTTCTCGATCAGCGATGCGTCATCCGCCAGTTGGTAGGACGTGTCGCCGAACAGAAAATTCTCGACGATGAAATTGCGGACCCTGTCCTTGATTGCCTCGGCCATGCGTTTCCCTTCTTTTGTGCTTCAGGCCGCCTGTTCGGCCCGTTTGCCGTTTTCGGCGAAATTCCGTTGCCACAGCTGCGTCGACAGGATGCCGACGAAGGCCGCATTGTCGCGGAAGCCCGACACCGGCTGTGTGCTGCATTTTTGATGAAGCTTTGCCACGGCCTTGGCGTTGAACAGGCCATCTGCCGCGATACTTTTCTCGTTCAGGCAATCGCGCACATAGTCGAGCTCGCCACTGCCCATGAATGCCTGGCTGTCCGGCGCGCGGTAGGGTTGCTTGGTGCGATCGAGTATCCGGGGCGGAAGCAGGCCGCCTGCCGCCTTGCGCAGTATGTGCTTTTCCACCAGCCCTTTCAGCTTCATTTCGGGCGGGAGCCGCGAGGCGAACTCGACGAGACGGTGATCGAGGAAGGGGAAGCGGCCTTCGATGCCGTGCGCCATAGCCATGCGGTCGCCCTGGCTGGAGAGGATGTAGCCCGGCAGGAGGAAGCGGCTTTCCAGATACTGCGCCTGGTTGAGCGGATGCCAATGCGCGAAGGCATCGGGCAGCCGGCCAACAAGGTCGTCCGCCGCGTCGTAGCCTTGCAGCGTCTCGCGCAGGTCGCCCGAGAAAAAGATCTTGGCGGCGGATGTGGTCTTGAACCGTGGCCGGTGCGAAAACAGCGGATCGTCGGGTGCGGCGTCGTTGGCGCCGAAGAATGCGGCGAGATACTCGACCGACTGCTGCTGCAAGCCCGGCAGGTAAGGGTAGAGTTTGCGGAACAGGTGCGGCCTGATCTGCGAGGCCGGCTGGCGGGCGCAGAAGCGGCGCACGCGCGCTTCCTTGAAGACATCGTAGCCGGCGAAGACCTCGTCTGCTCCTTCGCCCGTCAGGACCACTTTCAGCCCGGCGTCGCGGACCAGCCCGGACAGTTGAAAAAGCGGAGCAGGGGCGGTGCGGATGATCGGCCGTTCGGTGAAGCGGATCACCTCTGGAAAGACGCGCGCTATGTCGCCTTCGTGACAGGCAACCATTCGATGTTGAGCGCCAAGGGCGGCGGCCATCTCCTGCTGGTAGGCGCTTTCGTCGTGTTCGGCGCTGTCGAAGGTGACCGAGAACGTCTTGAGACCCTGCGGCGTCATGCCGGCGGCAAGTGCCGAGACCAGCGAGGAGTCCAGCCCGCCCGAAAGGTAGGAGCCGACGGGCACGTCGGCGCGCATGCGCAGTTTTACCGCGTCGGTCAAAAGCGCGCGCAATTCCTCTGCCGCCTCGGCTTCGCTGGCGATCCGCGGCGAAGCATCGCGATGCGGAAAGTCGAGCTGCCAGTAGGTCCTGATGCGGGTGCGGCCCTGCTCGACGGTCATCAGCCTGCCGGGCTCGAGTTCATCGATGTTGCGGAAGGCGGTGCGCGGCGCGATGGGCGCCCACAGCGTGAAAACCTGGTCGAGCGCGATCGGATCGATTTCGGCCGTAACCCCCGGCACCTTGAGAAGCGCCTTTATCTCCGAGGCGAAATAGAGCGTTCCGTCCCGCTGCGTATGGAAGAGCGGTCGCACGCCCATGCGGTCGCGGGCCAGCATCATGCGCCGTTGCCGCTGGTCCCACAGCGCGAAGGCGAAATCGCCGTTGAGAAGCGACAGGCAGTCTTCACCCATCTCGTCATAGAGGTGCAGGATGACTTCGGTATCACTGGATGTGCGGAAGCGCCGGCCCCTGGCCCGCAGCTCGTCGCGCAACTCGACATAGTTGAAGATTTCGCCGTTGAAGGCGATGGTCAATTGCCCGGTCTGGTCCGACATCGGCTGCTGGCCATCGCCCAGCCCGACGATGGAGAGCCGCGCATGGCCGAGCCCTGCGCCGGGAGCTATGAATTTGCCTTGCTCGTCGGGGCCGCGATGCGCAATCGCCGCGGTCATCTGCGTCAGCAGCGTGTCCGCGTCATGCACATGGCCGACGTAACCAGCAAATCCGCACATGCTTCGAGCGCTTCACCCGGCGTTTCACATTGAAAGGTCGCGCCTAGCATAAGGGGCGAGAGACAATCATGCGTTACCCGTCTGGTTTCGCTTCACCTATGGTAAACGATCGGTTGGCTGGAGCGGGCAAGAGCCGAACGCGCCTGCAGGAGGCCCGACAAATGCGGGGTGAACAGGACGGAGTGAAAGGATTTGCCTTGTCGACCCCGTTGGCAGTCGGGATCAGATGGTGCCAGAAGAGGCATCGAACGTACGAATTAATATACTGATATTACAAGATATTTTTTTGACGACTTGTTTCAAATACCAACAAAAATACCAACAAAACAAAATCTGTCTCGGAGCTACGGTGGCTATCTTGCTAACGATAGTACATGCGACTGCGCGCCGCATCTTATGCGTCGCGACAAATAACACGACAGCTTCGCCATCCATTCGCTCATCTGGATCAGCGTCGTCATGACCGTTCCACCGCCTTCTGGGAGCTCCGTGTTAGTTGGAACACCTCATACCAGGCGCAGCTATCCGGCTTGAAGTATGTATCGCGCGCATTAAGCGGCTTCGAAGTTATCTAACAGGTCGCCTCCCTTGGCTCCAAGTGCGTCACGCACGACCATCCCTGCACGGCACTGCGAAGACGAAGTCAGAAAGGGTTTGAGCTTGCATCCGCGCAGCAGGTAAATCGAGGTAGAGAAATTTCATGATGTGTAGCGCAAATGGAAACGGCCCGTGATCCGAAGATCACGGGCCGCAACTCAGATCAGCTTGTCAGCTGATTAGAACGAGCGCTGGAAGCGCAGGATGCCGCCGATACCGTCATCAACAGGCGTGTCGTAGTAGTCAACTTCAGCCGTAACGACGAAGCCCGGGACAACCGTGTAAGCAACGTTGGCAACGATGCCGAGAGTCTCGAAATCGTCATACGAAGCCTGAACGTTGAACGCGGTCTTCTCGTTGATCTGGTAGGAGCCGCCGCCCCAGACAGCCCAATCGCCGCCCCAGTTCTTGTAGAAGTTCTGGCCGCCGTTCAGAGCGTCGGTCACAGCGTCCGACGTACCCCAGCCACCCATCACGAAGAGCGAGAGCTGCTCGGAAGCGTTCACGTCCAAGCGAACCTTGCCGGTGAACTCTTCCCAGTTGCTGTCGTAAGCGCCGACAGCCGA
>NZ_LMFV01000015.1:33614-99956 GCF_001427285.1 Mesorhizobium sp. Root552 | reverse complement strand
GGGGGGAGATTACCAAGATTGCCATGCTTTCATCCGGCACTGAAATGACAGAGGAGGCTGTAGCTTGAAGCTGCCGATCTCCCCCCTTGAGGGGGAGATGGCCGGCAGGCCAGAGGGGGGTGGCTGACGAGGCACTCGATCGGCAACCGGATCGAGCCTCCTCATCAAAAGGGGAGAATAAGCGCGCTGGTGTCCAGAGTAATGCTGCGATGTCACGGAATGGATCCCGGATATTCCTTCCTCGCTCCGCTCGAAAGCGAATTCCGGGATGACGAAGTTGGGACGCCTTGCTTCGGCCGGGTTACGGGATGACGAAGCGGAGGGGTGCTCAGTCGTCGTGCAGGACGAATTCGAGGTAGAGATTGCGCTGCAGGATCGACTGGTTGTCATCCGACATCAGCGAGACGACGGTGGCGCCGTCCTCGCGGCTCCAGACGTCGAGCGCTTCCATGTTGTCGATCTGGTAGGACATATCGGCTTCCAGCAAGACCGTTCCGGTGACCAGTGCGCCCCTGGCGATGCTATCGCCTGCAATGCGTCTCAGCCGCATCCTGACGCCGCTTCCTATCGAAAAGCTGCGTTCGAGCAAAAGCAGGTCGCCGCCGGGCAGGAAAGCGCCGTCGGTGATGTCGAAGCCGCCTTCTCGTTCGACCGTGAAAACCCCCTTGTGGGGGCCGGAGAGCACGGCTGCAAAGATGTTGCCCGCCTTGTCGAGGCTCTTTTCCGAGACCACCACCAGCGCGCCCTGCAAGGGGCTCGCCGGACTTGACCATGCCACGGTTTCGAAGCCCCGGTTCTGGCGCAATTCATGGGCAGGGACGAGGAAATCGATGTTTGCAAAGACAGGACCCATACCGCCAGGCTCGATCCTGAACTGGCTGACGCGATGATCGCGCTCGAAGCCGACGGTGGCCACGCCGTCCTTGACGCCCAGGCCCTCCGCATCGACTTCCCACTTGATGTCGACGGGCTTGCCGTTGCGGTCCACCATCTGTTGCATGCGGAAGTCGCTGATGCCGGAAGGGCGCTTTTCGGCATCGCGGACAACGCTGCCGAAGAACCAGAAACCGGTATCGGCCACGCCGATGAAATCGCTGCCAGGCTTGAGGAAGCGCATGGCCGACATGCTGCCGAAAGCCCGCGCCGGCGCGGTCATTTCAAGGCCGCCGACAAATTCCAGCGGGCCGAAATCCTTCTCGTCCCGCCCGATGCGGAACTGCGTTACCGGACGGGTGGATACCTCGACGGCTTCGACGGGCGCGCGTTCGTCGGCGAATGCCGAAGTCTGGCAATGAAGGCCTGAAAAAACAAACAGAAATGCGGCTGCCAGTAGCCGATGCGCCCTGATCATCCAGCCCGCCTGAGGCCGCCCCGGCGATCGTGCGAATGCTCCTCCTCGAACAGCGCCGCAAGCTGCTCGGTCATGGCGCCCGCCAGTTCCTCGGCATCCACGATGGTGACGGCGCGGCGATAGTAGCGGGTGACGTCATGGCCGATGCCGATGGCGAGCAGTTCCACGGGAGAGCGCGTCTCGATCAGCTCGATGACGGCGCGCAGGTGCCGCTCCAGATAGTTGCCGGGGTTCACCGAAAGCGTCGAATCGTCGACGGGTGCGCCGTCGGAGATCATCATCAGGATCTTGCGCTGCTCGGGCCGGGCGATGAGGCGCTGATGCGCCCAAAGCAGCGCTTCACCGTCGATGTTTTCCTTCAAAAGCCCTTCGCGCATCATCAGGCCGAGATTGCGGCGGGCGCGACGCCACGGCGCGTCGGCGGATTTGTAGATGATGTGGCGCAGATCGTTGAGACGGCCCGGATTGGCCGGCTTGCCGTCCTTCAGCCATTTTTCACGCGCCTGCCCGCCTTTCCACGCACGCGTGGTGAAGCCGAGGATCTCGACCGAGACGCCGCAGCGCTCCAGCGTGCGGGCGAGGATGTCGGCGCAGGTGGCGGCAACGGTGATCGGGCGGCCGCGCATCGAGCCGGAATTGTCGAGCACCAGGGTCACGACCGTATCGCGGAACTTGGTGTCGCGTTCCTGCTTGAAGGAAAGCGGCTGCATCGGATCGATGACGACGCGCACGAGACGCGCCGGGTCGAGATAACCTTCCTCGAGGTCGAAATCCCACGAGCGGTTCTGCTGCGCCATCAAGCGCCGCTGCAAGCGGTTGGCGAGGCGGCCGACGACGCCGGAGAGATTGGCAAGCTGCTTGTCGAGGAAAGCGCGCAGCCGGTCCAGCTCCTCCTCGTCGCACAGGTCATCGGCGCCGACGGTCTCATCGAAGGTGGTGGTGAAGACCTTGTAGTCGACATCCTTCGACAGATTGTTGAAGGGGTTGTCGTTGCGCCGGGCTTCTCCCGGCGTCTCGGCGTCGTCCTCGTCCTCGTCGGACAGGTCTTCGGACGTCGCTTCGGACGCTTCGGTTTCCGAAGCCTCGTCGTCGTCGTCGGAAGAGTCCGCATCCTCGGGCTCGGACTCCTCGGAGCCGGAATCGTCCTCGCCGCCTTCTTCGCTCTGATCCTCGCCCTGCGGCTGGTCGTCGTCGCTGTCTTCGGTGTCCTCGGTTTCCTGGTCGTCGCCGAGTTCCTCGGCCATCTCCATCGAGGCCAGCATGTCGCGCACGACGCGGGCGAACGCCTGCTGGTCGCCAAGCTTGTCGGAAAGCCCCTCAAGGTCGGCGCCGGCCTTTTCCTCGACCCAGTCGCGCCACAGCTCGACCATGCGTTCGCCGCTCTTCGGCACCGCGCGCCCGGTCAGTTTTTCGCGCACCATCAGCGCTAGCGCTTCCTCCAGCGGGGCATCGGCCTGTTCGCGAACCTCGGCCAGATTGGCCTTGGCGTATTTGTCTTCCAGCATGACGCCGATATTGTCGGCGACACCGGCCATGGCGCGCGAGCCGATCGCCTCGACGCGCGCCTGCTCGACGGCGTCGTAGATGGCGCGGGCAAGCTTGCCTTCCGGGGCAAGGCGGGTGTGGATGCGCTGGTCGTGGCAGGCGCGCTTCAGCGCCATGGAATCGCCAAGCCCGCGGGTGACGGCAATATCGGTCTTCGAGGCCTTCTTCGGCAGTTCCGGCAGCCGCGCCCGGTTTCCGGCCAGGGCCGGCTTGTCCTTGGCGAAGGCGACTTCCATTTCCTTGTCGTTGGAAATGGCGCGCATGCACACCGTTATGGCGCGCTTGAAGCTGTCTGCCTCAGAGCCCGTTTTCGGCTTGCTGCGTGTGTTGTCGCCCGGTCCCGCCATCGGCGTCTTGATTATCCGAGCACGACGTTGGCTGCGCTTTCCGGCAGGTCCTCGCCGAAGGCGCGCTGGTAGAACTCGGCCACAAGGGCGCGCTCAAGCTCGTCGCACTTGTTGAGGAAGGTCAGGCGGAAGGCCATGCCGACATTGTCGAAGATCTCGGCGTTCTCGGCCCAGGTGATGACCGTGCGCGGGCTCATGACGGTGGAGAGGTCGCCATTGACGAAGGCCGAGCGCGTCATGTCGGCGACGCGCACCATCTTGTTGACGATGTCCTTGCCCTTGGCGTCGCGATAGTGCTTGGCCTTGGCCAGCACGATGGCAACCTCGTTATCGTGCGGCAGGTAGTTCAGCGTGGTAACGATCGACCAGCGGTCCATCTGGGCCTGGTTGATCTGCTGGGTGCCATGGTAGAGGCCGGTGGTGTCGCCGAGGCCGACGGTGTTGGCGGTGGCGAACAGGCGGAAGGCCGGGTGCGGGCGGATGACGCGGCTCTGGTCGAGCAGCGTCAGGCGGCCGGACGATTCCAGCACGCGCTGGATGACGAACATCACGTCCGGGCGGCCGGCATCGTATTCGTCGAAGCACAGCGCGACATTGTGCTGGTAGGCCCAGGGCAGGATGCCGTCGCGGAACTCGGTGACCTGCTGGCCGTCCTGCAGCACGATGGCGTCCTTGCCGACGAGATCGATACGCGAGACGTGGCTGTCGAGGTTGACGCGCACGCACGGCCAGTTGAGGCGGGCCGCGACCTGCTCGATGTGGGTCGACTTGCCGGTGCCGTGGTAGCCGGAGACCATGACGCGGCGGTTGTAGGCAAAGCCGGCCAGGATCGCGAGCGTGGTGGCCTTGTCGAACAGATAGTCGGGATCGATGTCCGGCACATGCTCGCTGGCGGCCGAATAGGCAGGCACGACCATCTTCGAATCGAAGCCGAATTTGTCCTTCACCGACACCGTGGTGTCCGGCAGGTTGGCAATATCGCGATCGACCTTGTTCATAACGTCTTAACGTCTCCCGAAGGCGAATGCGCGCGCTTCGCCGGCAACAAATTTTCCTCGCGGGCGGGTTTAGAGCCTTTTCCAACCGGATGAAAGTTGGAAATGGGGCTGGACCTCATTTTAGGCTCGGCTGTGCCCGCGCTGCGGTCTGGCGCGGTTCAACCCGAATCCCGCTCAGCACAGGCCCGCCTGCTTGAGCACGCGATAGGCCTGGAGTACGTCGCGGAACCTGTCTTCCGAACCCCGGTCGCCGCCGTTCGCATCCGGATGGTGGAGCTTCACCAGTTCCTTGTAGCGCGCCTTGATGTCCTTGCCGGTTGCCCTTGCGTCGAGGCCGAGCGTTTCGAGCGCCTTGGTTTCCAGGGGCTTGGTCTTGCGCTCGCGCGGCGCGCCGTGGTCGCGCGGATCGTTGAACAGGTTGAACGGGTCGCGCATGCGGTTGTGGTAACCGGCGCGGCCTGAGCGGGCCTGAGCGAAATCCGGCGCGGACCGTGCGCTACCGTTGACGCCCATCTTCCATGTCGGCCTGTGGCCGGTCATCGCTTCCTTCTGGAAGCGGGCGATCTCGTTGTCCGAGACACCGGAGAAGTAGTTGAATCCCTTGTTGTATTCGCGCACATGGTCGAAGCAGAACTTGAAATACTCGCCTTCCTTGAGACGCCCGACCGGCGCGCGATGGGTACCTGGCTCCTTGCAGCCGTCCCACTGGCAGGCTGGCGCACGAGACTTCAATTCCGCGTCCTTCTCGGGGCGGATTCGAATCTTCTCGAAATATTTCGGGTACGCTTTCATTTGACCGATGTATGAGCCGATCGCCGGTGCGAAACAAGAATTGACATTTTCGCGATTGTTCCCCCTAACCGCTGAATCACGGCTTAATGCTGACAGCGGCGAATTCTTTTTTGGCGGTAACGCCTATGTGGTGAGGGATAACGGCGATGTCCATACAGGCGACGATCGAAGCGAAACTGGCCAAGGCTTTTTCGCCGGATCGGCTGGTGGTGATCAATGAAAGCCATTTGCATGCGGGCCATCACCATGTCGAGCACGGCCATGTCGCCAAGTTCGACGGCGAGGGCGAAACGCATTTCAGGGTACGAATTGTCGCACCCGCCTTTGCCGGCATGAGCCGGGTCGATCGCCACCGCGCCGTCAACGCCGCCCTCGATGCCGAATTCAAGGCAGGCCTGCATGCGCTCGCCGTCGAGGCGGCGGCGCCCGGCGAAGCGACAAGGTGGTGAGGCCGGCGGTGGTGTAGCTCGCCGTCACGCAGCCGTCATACATATCCATTATTCTGGATATATGGATACACAAGCCGCAATCGATGCGCTCTCGGCGCTAGCCCAACCCACCCGCCTCGACGCTTTCCGCGCACTGGTGTCGGCCGGACCGCAAGGTATCGCCGCAGGCGAACTGGCGCGTTTGAGCGGCGTTCCACAAAACACGATGTCGGCGCATCTGGCAGTGCTGATGCGAGCAGGATTGGTCTGTGGCGAGCGGCAAGGCCGCTCAATTCTCTATCGTGCCGAACTGACGTCCTTTCACGAACTGGTGCTGTTCCTGCTCACGGACTGCTGCGAAGGCAAGCCGGAAGTTTGTGCGCCGCTTCTGAGCAAGCTCGCGCCATGCTGTAGCCCCGACAACCCAACCACCAACCGGACAATTCCGTCATGACCGTTCGACCTTTCAATGTACTTTTCCTGTGCACCGGAAACTCCGCGCGCTCCATCCTGGCCGAAGGCATCCTTCGAAAGGACGGCGCACCGCGCTTCAGGGCTTATTCGGCGGGCAGCTATCCCAGGGGCGAGGTCAATCCGTTCGCCCTGAAAGTTCTCGATAGCTACGGCTATCCGACGGATGATTTGCGCTCGAAAAGCTGGGATGAATTTGCCGGTGCAGATGCCCCGTCGATGGACTTCATCTTCACCGTTTGCGACGATGCGGCCGGCGAACAATGCCCGGTCTGGCCCGGTCATCCCGCAACCGCGCATTGGGGCATAGACGATCCATCGCACGTTGCCGGAACCGACATCGAAAAGGAAACGGCTTTTGTCACGGCGTTCAAATACATGAAGACACGTATTTCGCTGTTTCTTGCCTTGCCGCTCGACAAGCTCGATCATCTCACTGTCAAAAGCCACCTCGTCGAGATCGGCAAGGCGGAGGGCGCATCACCATCGGCGGGTAACAGGCCATGAGCGAACCGCTTTTCAAACGGCTGGTCGCCGAGGCGCTCGGATCGGCCTTCCTGCTCGCTACGATAGTGGGCTCCTGCATCATGGGAGCCGAATTGTCACCCGGATCGGCGGCGCTTGCCCTTCTCGTCACGTCTACCTCGACAGGCGCGATGCTGGTGGTTCTGATCTGGCTGCTCGGCCCGGTGTCGGGCGCGCATCTCAATCCGGCGGTCAGCATCGCCTTTGCTGCGAACGGCCAATTGAAATGGCGCGACGTCGCTCCCTATTGCATCGCCCAGCTTGCCGGTTTCCTGATCGGGGTGTGGGCGGCGCACGCCATGTTCGAGCTGCCCGTCCTGCAGATCGCGGTCACGGCCCGTACCGGGTCCGGCCAATGGCTGGCGGAAGGGGTCGCCACCTTCGGCCTGATTCTTGTCATTTTGGGCTGCGTTGCCCGCGCTCCGACCGTGGTGCCGGTGGCGGTCGGCCTCTATATCGGCGCTGCCTACTGGTTCACCGCCTCGACCGCCTTCGCCAATCCGGCGATGACGGTCATGCGCGCATTTTCGGCAACGCCTGCCGGCATCCTGCCGCAGCATGTCGCGGGCTTTGTCGTCGCCCAGCTGATCGGGGCGGCGATGGCAATCGCTGCGGCGCGGTATTTCTGGCCCAGGCCTATTCCGGCTTCCTCGGAGAATGAGGCTCGGCCTCGACGCTTGCCGGCCTGATTCTGAGCCGCGCGATGCGGTTCTTGTCGCGCTTCATGACCACGAAGCGCTTGCCGTGGAAAGTGAAGGCCTGCTTCTCCTCCGGGATCGACTGCGTTTCGTGGATAACGAGCCCTGCAATGGTCGTCGCCTCCTCGTCGGGCAAGTCCCAGTCCAGCGCGCGGTTCAGGTCGCGGATCGCAACCGTGCCCTCGACCACGACCGACCCGTCGGCCTCCTGCTTGACGCCCTGCATGTCGATGTCGTGCTCGTCGGCGATTTCGCCGACGATCTCCTCGATAATGTCTTCCAGCGTCACCAGGCCTTCGACCTCGCCATACTCGTCGACGACGATGGCGAAATGCGCCTTGCGGCGCAGGAAAGCGTTGAGCTGCTCCTGAAGCGTGGTGGTGTCGGGCACGAACCACGGCTTGTCCGCGACCTTCATGACGTCGATCTGGGTAAAGTCGTTGCCGACGTCGTTCAGGGCGCGCAGCAGGTCCTTGGCGTGCAGCACGCCGACGATGTTGTCGAGCGAGCCCTTCCACAGCGGCATGCGGGTGTGCGGGCTCTGCAGGATCTCGCGCACCACGACCTCCGGCGCGTTGTCGGCGTTGACCGAGCGCATGTTGGTGCGGTGGACCATGACATCCGAGACTTCGAGCTCGTCGAGTTCGAAGCGGTCGTCGAGCTTGCGGTCTTCCGGCCGGCTGCCATTGCCGGTGCGCTGGGCATCCTCGCGCCGCTCGCCATTTGCCACTGGGGACTGACCGGCAGGAACGTAGCCTGCCGCTCGTGCGAGCCGGTGCCGCAGCAGGAAAGCGGCGAGGCCGGATACCGCAAGCAACCCGGCAACGATCCAGCCCGCCTCGCTCATGCCGGATGGTTCTCCTCGAGGAAGGAGAGCACTTCGGAGGTCGGCACGTCCTTTGCGATGAAGGATTGGCCGATGCCGCGCGTCAGGATGAAGGTGAGCGCGCCGCGCTGCACTTTCTTGTCCTGGGCTATGAAACCCAGCAGGGTCTCGGCATCCGGCAAATCACCCGGAATATCGGCCATGCGCCATGGCAGGCCGACCGCCTTGAGGTGGGCCTCGACACGCGCAGCATCGTCGGGGCTGGCAAGGTTGAGGCGGTTGGAGAACCGATGCGCCAGCGCCATGCCGATGGCCACCCCCTCGCCATGCACAAGGCGGGCGCTGTCATAGCGGGTAGCCGCCTCAAGCGCATGGCCGAAGGTGTGGCCGAGATTGAGCAGCGCCCGGTCGCCCGTCTCGAACTCGTCTCGCGCCACGACATCGGCCTTGGCGCGGCAAGCTTCGGCAATCGCTTCGATACGGGCGGGGCCGCCGGCGAAAATGTCCTGCCAGTTGTTTTCCAGCCAGGCAAAGAACTGAGGCCGGTCGATCAGCCCGTATTTGGCGACCTCGGCGTAGCCGGCGCGGAATTCGCGCAACGGCAGCGTGTCGAGGACGCCGGTATCGGCCAGAACCAGCCTGGGTTGGTGGAACACGCCGACGAGATTCTTGCCGCGCGGACTGTTGATGCCGGTCTTGCCGCCAACGGAGGAGTCCACCTGCGCGAGCAGCGAGGTCGGGACTTGCACGAAGTTCATGCCGCGCCGCACGATGCCGGCAGCAAAGCCGGCAAGGTCGCCGATGACGCCGCCGCCGAGCGCAATCACGGCATCGCCGCGCTCCAGTTTTGCCGCCAGGACGCCGTCGACCACCTCTTGCAGGGCGTCGAAGCTCTTGGTCTTTTCGCCGGGCGGAAGGGTGATGACCGCAGGCGTGATGCCGCTTGCCGCAAGGCCGGCTTGCAGCGTGTCGAGATGAACAGCGGCCACGTTTTCATCGGTGACGATGGCCGTGCGGGTTCCGGGAAGGCGCTTTCCGATCTCGGCGCCGGCGCTCGCAAGCAGGCCCGGCCCGATCAGGATATCGTAAGCCCGCTCGCCCAGACCTACTTCGACGGTAACGGCTGCGCTCATCGCTTCATCTCGTTGGGCTCGACTTCATTGGCCAATGAAAGATGCCTGTCGAGCGCCTCGATGACTTCGGCGGCGATGACCTCCTTGCGCTCGTCGCGCGTCACCACCGTCAGGTCGGCAAGGGCATAGACCGGATAGCGCTCGTTCATCAGCCGCTCCAGCACGGCGCGCGGGTTGTCGTTCTTCAACAGCGGCCGGTTCTGCTTCTTCGACACCCTTTCCATCAAGAGGTCGAGATCGGCCTTGAGCCAGACCGACACCGCGTTCGACGCAATGGCTTCGCGCGTATGGGCATTCATGTAGGCGCCGCCGCCGGTGGAGAGGATCTGCGGACCACCCTCGAGGACACGGGCAATGACGCGCTGTTCCAGCGCGCGGAATTCCGGCTCGCCGTAAAGTTCGAACAGCTCGGGAATGGACATGCGCGAGACGTCCTCGATCTCCTGGTCGCTGTCGATGAAAGCCAACCCAAGCGCTGTCGCAATCTTGCGGCCGATCGCCGTCTTGCCGGCCCCCATAAGGCCGACCAGCACGATGGAGCGCTGGCCCAGCTTTTCCAGCAGGGCAGCTTGATCGACATCGGTTTCGACAGCAGATTGAGCGTTCATCGCTGGCGTATCGACATGAAAAGCCCGGTTGCGTCAAGCTTGCGTGTTGCCTGCCTGTAGACTTGAAATGCCCGAAACGGCGTCCCATAAGGAGACAGATTCGGGCGGCAAGCAAGAAACAGGGTCAGGATTCACCAGAGCTCATGCCGACACTGTTCCGCTTCATCATCACTCTCGCCGTGCTTGCAGGCATCGTCTATGGCGCGATGTTCGCGCTGGTGATCTTCGTCGAGCCAAGGCAGGCAGAACTCAGCGTGCGTATCCCGGCGGAAAAACTCCTGCCGAAAAAATAGCGCGGAACCGAGGGTCGGGACCTAGATCGAATGAACAGCGCGGCCCGCATCGAAGCCTTCCTCGAGATGATGAGCGCCGAACGGGGCGCAGCGAAAAATACCCTGGAATCCTACCGCCGCGACCTCGAGGACGCCTCAGGCGAGATTGCGGGCGGCCTGGCCGATGCCGGAACTTCCGCCATCCGCGCCTATCTGGACGGGGTCGCCACGCGCGGTTTTGCATCGACCTCGCAGGCACGCAAGCTCTCGGCGCTGCGCCAGTTCTACAAGTTCCTCTATGCCGAAGGCCTGCGCGGCGACGACCCGACCGGCACGCTCGACGCACCGAAAAAGGGACGGCCGCTGCCCAAGACGATGAGCGAGGCCGAGACCGGGCAGCTGCTGGACCGGGCAGCAGCGGAAGCCGCCGACGCGTCGCCCGGCAAAACCGGGCAGGTGGCCGCTCTCAGGCTGCACGCGCTGGTCGAGGTGCTTTATGCGACGGGCCTGCGCGTCTCCGAACTTGTCAGCCTGCCGGTGACGGTGGCGCTGCGCGACGAGCGCTTTTTCGCGGTGCGCGGCAAGGGCGACAAGGAGCGCATGGTGCCGCTGTCGGGCAAGGCGCGCGAAGCGATGCAGGTATGGCTGGCGGTGCGGGCGACGGCGCCCGCCTTCGCCGAAAGCCCGTTCCTGTTTCCGGCTGCGTCCGATACCGGATTTCTGGCCCGGCAAGTGTTTGCGCGCGACCTGAAGGGGCTTGCCGCGCGGGCCGGGATATCGGCTGCCAAGGTGTCGCCGCACGTGCTGCGCCACGCCTTTGCCAGCCATCTGCTCCAAAATGGCGCCGACCTGCGCGCCGTCCAGCAATTGCTCGGCCATGCCGACATCTCGACCACGCAGATTTACACGCACGTGCTGGAGGAGAGGCTTGTGCGGCTGGTCAATGACCACCATCCGCTTGCCGACTAGCGCTCATGCCGCTATGTGAGGGCGACATTTAGCGCCTGCTCATCTTGCGGCAGGCATCAACCCTCGTCGTTTCCGGCGCACTGGTCAGCTCACGAATGTACAATTATCTCGACTTCGAAAAACCGGTTGCCGATCTCGAAGGCAAGATCCTCGAACTTAAGAAACTGGCGGAGAGCGGCGAGGCGGTCGATGTCGCAGACGAGATCGCCCGGCTGGAAAAGCGCTCGCGCGACGCACTGCGCGATGCCTACAAGGCGCTGACGCCGTGGCAGAAGGTGCAGGTGGCGCGCCACCCCGACCGCCCGCACTGCCTCGATTACATCAAGGGCCTGTTCACTGACTTCACCACCATGGCCGGCGACCGCCTCTATGGCGAGGACCAGGCCATCGTCGGCGGCTTTGCCCGCTTCAAGGGTGAGCCGGTGGCCATCATCGGCCAGGAAAAGGGCTCCGACACGGCAAGCCGGCTGAAGCACAATTTCGGCTCGGTGCGGCCGGAAGGCTACCGCAAGGCGGTGCGGCTGATGGAACTGGCCGACCGCTTCGGCATCCCGCTGGTCACGCTGGTCGATACGGCGGGCGCTTATCCCGGCGTCGGCGCAGAGGAACGCGGGCAGGCGGAGGCAATCGCCCGCTCGACCTCGGCCTGCCTTGCGCTCAAGGTGCCGTCGATCTCGGTGGTTATCGGCGAGGGCGGCTCGGGCGGGGCGATCGCGATTGCCACCGCCAACAAGGTCTACATGCTGGAGCACTCGATCTATTCGGTGATTTCGCCTGAGGGCGCCGCCTCGATCCTGTGGCGCGACACGACGCGTTCCAAGGACGCCGCCACCAACATGAAGATCACCGCGCAGGACCTGCTCGGCCTCAAGATCATCGACGCCATCATTCCCGAGCCGCTCGGCGGGGCGCATCGCGCGCCCGAGGCGGTGATCGCCTCGACCGGCGACCTGATCGCGAAGACGATGAAGGAATTTGCCGGCACCAATGCCGATTTCCGCGAGCAGCGGCGCGAGAAATATCTCGCCATGGGCCGCAGCCTCTAGGAGACCTTTGGTAATTCTACTCCGGCGGGCAACTGATGCGGCTTTCTGCGCTTCCGGTGCTCACGTACCTTAACGTACGCTCCGCTCCGGTTCTCAAAAACCTCACCATTTGCCTCGCCAGAGCGAATTTCCAGATGGTCTCCGCCACGAGTACGTCGAGAGCGCCAGGGCCCTCGGCCCGGTCGCGCCACAAAAATGCCGCCGGTTTGGCCCAATGACAAAGCAGTGAGAGGCTTTTCGTCCCACTTGCGGTAAGGAATTTTCAAGGTTAACGGGCTTAGGGTCCGTCGATGTTCAGTAGGTCGGCCCGGCTTGATGCCGGGGGCATGGGAAAAATGACGAAAACGGCATCCTTGTTCGCCAAACTTGCTCAGGCTGGACTTCTGGTGGCGGCGCTCGGCGTTGCCGGCTGCACGGAATCGTCCGTCGGCGATTTCGCGCCGCAGCACGCCAACCGCCAGCTTTCGCCGAAAATCGTTGCCGAGATGAGCAAGAAGGGCATGAGCCGGACCGCGCCGGTGATGGCCCGCATCTTCAAGGAAGAAGGCAAGCTGGAAATCTGGAAGCAGAAGACCAACGGCCGCTACGACATCATCGCCAGCTACGACATCTGCAAATGGTCGGGCAAGCTCGGGCCGAAATACACCGAAGGCGACCGCCAGGCGCCGGAAGGCTTCTACACGGTGCGCCCGGCGCAGATGAAGCCGAACTCGCAGTATCATCTGGCCTTCAACATCGGCTATCCCAACGCCTATGACCGCGCCAACGGCCGCACCGGTTCGAACCTGATGGTGCATGGCGCCTGCTCGTCGTCCGGCTGCTATTCGATGACCGATCCGCAGATCGAGGAGATCTATGCGTTCGGCCGCGACGCCTTCAAGGGCGGGCAGACCGAGTTCCAGATCCAGGCGTTTCCCTTCCGCATGACCGCAGCCAACATGGCGCGCTACCGCAACGACCCGAACTACGAGTTCTGGAAGATGCTGAAGGTCGGCTACGACAATTTCGAGGTGACCAAGGTGCCGCCGAAGGTGGACGTGTGCGAGAAGCGCTACGTCTTCAACCAGGTCGCAGCCGAAGGCCAGAGCTTCAATCCGTCCGCTACGTGCCCTGCCACCACCCAGCCCGATTCGCTGAAGATGGCTTACGGCGCCTACCAGAGCACGTATGAGGCAGCATTCAACAGCGCCATAAATTCGTCGATCCCGGCGCCAAGGCCGACGATTGCCGGTCTCAAGGAAGCAAACATCGTCTCGGACTGGACGCGCAAGCGGGCTCGTGGCGAGCGCGTGACGATGGAGCCGCCGTCGCTGAGTTCCGACGGCACGCTGACGGAAACGACAACGCGCATGGGGCGCATCGATTCACCGGCAGGGCGGAAGATGGCAGCACTCGACGCCGAGAAGGCCGCAAAGAAAAAGGCCGAGGAAGAAAAGATCGCAGCAGCAGCCGCGGCGAAGGCTGCCAAGGAGCTTGCCCAGCAGCAGCTTGCCGCTGAAAAGGCAGCCGCCAAGGCAGCCCAGGAACAGCCCGCCACGGTCGCGGCCCAGCCGCCGGCCGAAGCAGCGCCTGCCGCCGAGGTGCAGACCGCACAGTCCGACGGCACGGTTTCCAAGCTGAAGAAGCGGCTGCTCGGCATGTTCGGCGGCTGATTTTCCGGCGCTGGCCGGACATCGGCAGCGGATCACACTTTTTCATCGCCACGCCCGGCTAACGCCGTCTGGCCATTGTCAAAGAACTGACCTCATCTGAGAGGTCGGGAGGACGGGCGGCCGTTCGGTCGCTCGTTTAGGTAAGTAGTGCGGCCTTGCGGCCGCCCGTCCGGTGGCTTCCCTCAACCAGTGCACCGGCCATGCCGCAGCTCCAGCCTCAATGGCCGGCAACCGCGGGCAACACTGCGCCCGGTTCGAGGGCCGAACTTAGGGGTTCATCACCCAGCCGCCTACCGCAGACGACCAGCCCGGCACCGTCGCCCCTCCCTGATACCCGGTGCGCACCAGGTCTCCCGCAAGGGCGATGGCATGAGTATGGGGGGAGACGGAGACGGTGGGGATAAATGGGGTGAAGGATTTTGTGGGGAGGCGTGATTTGTCCCCTACGCGATCAGAATCTTCACAAGAACAACACCCCCCTCTGGCCTGCCGGCCATCTCCCCCTCAAGGCGTGATTTGTCCCCTACGCGATCAGAATCTTCACAAGAACAACACCCCCCTCTGGCCTGCCGGCCATCTCCCCCTCAAGGGGGGAGATCGGCAGCGTCAAGCTACAGCCTCCTCTGTGACTTCAGTACCGGATGAAAGCATGGCAATCGCGTGATCTCCCCCCTTGAGGGGGAGATGGCCGGCAGGCCAGAGGGGGGTGCCAGAAGTGAGTGAAAGTGCCACTCCTCCCCCACCTCGCGCCTTTGGCGCGACCCTCCCCACGTAGGGGAGGGTAAGGTACCGGCGCTGGCGCGGAGCCGAGATTGACGTTTTCGTCCGCAATGCCTATCTGAGCGCCATCAAGGGCGGGAAGCCCCTGCCGTCCGCAGCCTTTCAAGGCCTGGTGAAGCTTCCCTCGATCACTTCGTTTCCCTGTCGATGTGACGGCCGAAACGGCAATGCGGACACCCGTTCGAAGACTGCCGTTCACCGATCGCAAGGAGCGAAGCCATGACCATTGGTCGAACCACATACGATACCGAAACCCTTCACGCCCAGGATGCCGTGCAAGTCCACAAGGCGAGCGCCAAGCGGCTGCGCTCGGCACTTGCCGAAGACGGCATCGCCATAACCCACGCCAAGGCGCTGGAACTGGTGGCGAAGCAGAACGGCGTGCGCGACTGGAACACGCTCGTCGCACAACCCGCCCTCGCCGCCGAGCATGACGGGACGACCCCGTTTGCCGTTGGCGACCGGGTTGCCGGCACCTTCAATGGCCGCGAAGCGCGTGGCCGCGTCATCGGGCTGGAAGAGACCATCAAGCCCGACCTGTGGCGCGTGACCGTGGCCTTCAACCCGCCGGTCAATGCCGCGACGTCGCAACTGTTCACCGCTGAAAGGCGGCGCGTGCAGATGGTGGTGGGCGCTGACGGGCGTTCGCGCCGGCTGACCGGCACCGAAACCGGCGTGATGGAGCTGAAGCGGGCCTGAGACCGGTTTCGCGCGACATAAAATTACAAAAAGGGCGGCTGGAAACGGCCGCCTTTTCTTTGCCGCCGCCTTTGTGTAAAGCGTGGCTCAGCAATTCCCGCAACGACACTACGGGCACAAGCCATGGACAAGTTCACCAAGCTCACCGGCGTCGCAGCGCCTTTGGCAATCGTCAATGTCGATACCGACATGATCATTCCCAAGGACTACCTGAAGACGATCAAGCGCACCGGGCTTGGCAAGGGCCTGTTTGCCGAGATGCGCTTCAACGAGGACGGTTCGGAAAACCCCGATTTCGTGCTCAACAAGCCGGCCTACCGCAACGCCCAGATCCTCGTTGCCGGCGACAAT
Source organism: Mesorhizobium sp. Root552 (assembly GCF_001427285.1). GTDB lineage: Bacteria > Pseudomonadota > Alphaproteobacteria > Rhizobiales > Rhizobiaceae > Mesorhizobium. Next base: position 84,465 of record NZ_LMFV01000015.1, on the reverse strand, counting down.
TTCGGCTGCGGCTCGAGCCGCGAGCATGCGCCGTGGGCGCTGCTCGACTTCGGCATTCGTTGCGTGATCTCGACCTCGTTCGCCGACATCTTCTACAACAACTGCTTCAAGAACGGCATCCTGCCGATCACGGTCAGCGCCGAAGACCTCGACAAGCTGATGGACGACGCCTCGCGCGGCGCCAACGCCACCATCTCGGTCGATCTGGAAGCCAAGGAAATCCGTGGCCCGGACGGCGGCGTGGTCAAGTTCGACCTCGACGACTTCAAGCGCCACTGCCTTTTGAACGGCCTCGACGATATCGGCCTGACCATGGAAAAGGCCGGCTCCATCGCCAGCTTCGAGAAGAAGAACGCAGAGTCGCGCCCCTGGGCTTAAATCAGGCCTGAAACCGGACTCGCGCCTGTTCAGGTACCAATAATCTGGAAGCGGTCGACATCGACCATGCCCTTGTCAGTGATCTTCAAATGAGGGATCACCGGCAGCGCGATGAAGGCGAGCTGCAGGAACGGTTCTTCCAGTGTCGAGCCAAGGCCGTAAGCGGCCTGGCGCAGCACCCTTAGCTCGTCACGCACCGTTTCATAGTCGGCAAGGCTCATCAGCCCGGCAATCGGCAGGGCAAGTTCGGCCAGCACCTTGCCGTCGCGCACCACGACGAAGCCGCCCTCGATTTCGCCAAGCCGGTTGGCCGCCGCCGCGATATCCTCATCCGAGGTGCCGACCACGCAGATGTTGTGACTGTCATGGCTGACGGTCGAGGCGATGGCGCCGTGCTTGAGCCCAAAACCGTGCACAAAGCCGGTGGCGATGTTGCCGTTCTTGCCGTGACGCTCGACCACCGCGATCTTGACCACGTCGCGGGCAAGATCGACCTCGACGCCGTGGTTGCCGACGGCAAGGTCGAACTCCCGGCTCTCCGTGATGATCTTGCCGGGGATGATGCCGATGGCGCGCGTCTTGCCGCTGTTGGATGCGGCGCGGAAATCGGTAGCGGCGACGCGGTGCGCCTTGACGCTGTGGCGGCCGACCGGGGCGACCGGTTTGCGCTTGGCAAACAAGGCATCGGAAACGACGCGGCCGGCGGACAGCACCGTTTCGGCGTGGCAGTCAGCCAGCGTGTCGAGAACGACGAGATCGGCCCGCCAGCCGGGCGCGACAAGGCCACGATCCTTCAAGCCGAAGGCGCGCGCGGCGGAAATCGAAGCCGCGCGGTAGATGGCGAGCGGCTCGACGCCGGCGGCGATCGCGGTGCGGATCATGTGATCGAGATGGCCGTGATCGGCGATGTCGAGCGGATTGCGGTCGTCGGTGCAGAGCGCAATGAAGGGTGAATTGCGCTCGGTGATGATCGGCATCAGCGCGGCAAGGTCCTTCGACACCGAGCCTTCGCGCACGAGGATGTGCATGCCCTTGCGCAATTTCTCCAGCGCCTCCTCGGCGGCGGTGGTTTCGTGGTCGGTGCGGATTTCGGCGGCGAGGTAGCCGTTGAGGTCGTAGCCGCGCAAAAGCGGCGCATGGCCGTCGATGTGACGACCCTGGAAGGCCTCGAGCTTGGCCATGCAGACGGGGTCCTTGGCCAGCACGCCCGGAAAATTCATGAACTCGGCAAGGCCGATCACCTTGGGGTGCGGGGCGAGCGGGAGAAGGTCGTCGATGGTGAGTTCGGCGCCGGAGGTCTCGAGATGCGTCGCCGGCACGCAGCTCGACAGCTGGACGCGGATGTCCATCACCGTTTCGACGACGCTGTCGAGGAAGAAGCGGATGCCCTGGAGGCCGAGCACATTGGCGATTTCGTGCGGGTCGCAGATGGCGGTGGTGATGCCGTGCGGCAGGACGCAACGGTCGAACTCATGCGGCGTGACCAGCGAGGATTCGATGTGCAGATGGGTGTCGATGAAGCCCGGCACGACGATCCGGCCGGCGATGTCGATCTCGTTTGCGCCGCTATAGCTGCCGCAGGTGCCGACGATGCGCTCGCCGCAGATGGCGATGTCGCTTTCGACCAGTTCGCCGGTGACGAGATCGAAGAAACGCCCACCCTTCAGCACGAGGTCGGCAGGCTCGCGCCCGACGCCCTGGTCGATCATCCGTTCCAGCAAACTGCTCATGCCTGTCCTGCTCCGCCAAAGGCGCGCGCAAAATTGCGCCCTTCCCTCATCGCCGCAATCGATACCAGAACGGGAGCCGTTGCAAGCCATCAGCCGTGGCTGGCGCATGACTTGGCGGAAGCGTCGGTGCACGGTGGACTTGGGCTGCGGCCTTGCCTAACTTGCCGCGACGCTTGAGACGGAAACGCCGCAACGGGAGAGCTCGCCATGAAATTCTGGAGAACAACGATTGCCGCAGCGCTTGGGCTTGTCGCATTGAGCGCCGCACAGGCGCAGGAGGAGAAGCCGGCGCCGGTGCCGTTTGCTGGCGGGACGCTGACGATCACGCAGACGGAAGAGTACGGCGAAAAGACGCTGTCCTTCGACGGCAAGGAATTGGCCAAGGCCTACTTTGTTTATTTCAACGGCATCGTGAAGGTCGGCGGCACAGATGTCGCGCTGTTCGACACCGGCGATGGCGGCAATGCCTGCGGACCCGCCAAGGTGATGGTTTGGAAGCCGGAAGGGCAGGATGTCCAGCGGGCCAGCATCGGCGAGGACGATTGCGGCGCACCGCCCGCCGGCGTCAGCGACGACGCGATCTATTTCGTGCCGTGGCTTTTGCCCGGCGCGTCCGGCGATGTCAGGAAATGGTCGCCGCAGACTGGCTTTGCGCTGGCCGGCAGGCTGAGCTACACGCCGGACCCCGGCACCGGCTGGGCCGATGTCGATCCGGCGAAATACGACAACATCATCGACGCCTTCCACAACGAAGCGGTTTACGGCGAGGCGAAGAAACTGCTCGGCGACGGGCTGACAGAGATGGCGACCAGCCTGCTGGTTGGCGGCGGTACCGAAAAGACCAAGTCCGGCATCGCCTACGCGCGCGGCTGCATCCCGCATGCCTGCGGTGGCGGCGACGGCTTCATGGCGATCGATACCAAGGGCAAGAAACTCTATTTCGCCCGCCAGACCGACAAGGCCCAGCCGGACGCATGGCCGGCGCTGAAGACATGGCCCGGCGAATTGCGCGAGGCTATGAAGACAGCGCTCGCGCCGCCGCAATAAGCGGGACAGCGATTGGTTGAAGGGACACGCCACATGCGCAAACTGATTTCCACCGGCTCGCCGTTTGAAAAGACCGCCGGCTATTCGCGCACCGTGGTGCAGGGCGACTGGTGCTTCGTCTCCGGCACCACCGGCTACGACTATGCCACCATGACTATGCCCGAGACGGTCGAGGAGCAGACGCGCAACTGCCTTGAGACGATCATCAAGGCTTTGGCCGAGGGCGGCTTCAAGCTCGCCGACGTGGTGCGGGCGCATTACTACATCACCGATGCAAGTTACGTGGATCGCGTCTTTCCGATCCTCGGCGCATATTTCGGCGATATACGGCCGGCTGCAACCATGATCACCTGCGGCCTCAACACGCCGGAAATGAAGATCGAGATCGAAGTGACTGCGCTCAAACGCAGCGCGAGCGGCAAGGCATGAGCGTCCGGCGCATCATCGCCAACATTGCGGCAGTTGACGTTTCGGAAGCGAAACGGTTCTACGGCGACTTACTCGGATTGGACGTGGTGATGGATCACGGCTGGATTGCAACCTATGGCGGTCCAGCGCAAATGAACGTGCAGGTCAGCATCGCCAGCGAAGGCGGTTCAGGGACGCCGGTGCCTGACCTGTCGATCGAGGTCGACGATGTCGACGCCGTGCTGGCGGCAGCCAGGAAGGCAGGAATAGCCGTTGAGTATGGGCCCGCCGACGAGCCGTGGGGCGTGCGCCGCTTCTATGTGCGCGACCCGTTCGGCAAGCTGGTCAATATCCTCTCGCACCGCTGAACGGCTTCCCCTTGCGCAAGGGCAGCTTGCCGTTTAGCAAGGCCCCGGTTCAGTGACTTCTGGTTCAAGCAACTTCCGGGACGGTTCTCCATGACTTCGAAAAATCTCTTCCTGCTTGCCGGCGACGGCATTGGCCCCGAGGCGATGGCCGAGGTCAAGAAACTGATCGCGGCGATGAACGCCAAGCTGGGCAGCGGCTTTGCCACCGACGAGGGCCTCGTCGGCGGCTCGGCCTATGATGCGCATGGTGCGGCGATCTCCGACGCCGACATGGCGAAGGCGCTGGCCGCCGACGCCGTTTTGTTCGGTGCCGTCGGCGGGCCGAAGTGGGACGGCGTGCCCTACGATGTTCGCCCCGAGGCGGGCCTGCTGCGGCTGCGCAAGGATCTTGAGCTGTTCGCCAATCTGCGCCCCGCCATCTGCTACCCGGCGCTCGCCGCTTCCTCGTCGCTGAAGCAGGACGTGGTCGAGGGCCTCGACATCCTGATCGTGCGCGAACTGACCGGCGGCGTCTATTTCGGCGAGCCGAAGCAGATCATCGATCTCGGCAACGGCCAGAAGCGCGCCATCGACACCCAGGTCTACGACACCTTCGAGATCGAGCGCATTTCGGGCGTCGCCTTCGAGCTGGCGCGCACCCGCGCCAACAAGGTCTGCTCGATGGAAAAGAACAACGTCATGAAGTCGGGCGTGCTGTGGAAGGAAGTGGTCGCCCAGACGCACAAGGCGAAATATGCCGACGTCCAGCTCTCGCACATGCTGGCCGACGCCGGCGGCATGCAGCTGGTGCGTTGGCCCAAGCAGTTCGACGTCATCGTCACCGACAACCTGTTCGGCGACATGCTCTCCGACGTGGCGGCGATGCTGACCGGCTCGCTCGGCATGCTGCCTTCGGCATCGCTGGGTGCACCGGATGCCAAGACCGGCAAGCGCAAGGCGCTTTACGAGCCGGTGCATGGCTCCGCTCCGGACATCGCCGGCAAGGGCATCGCCAACCCGATCGCCATGATCGCGTCGTTTGCGATGTGCCTGCGCTATTCCTTCAACATGGTGGCCGAGGCCGACCGTCTGGAGGCGGCGATCGCAGCCGTGCTCGACGACGGCCTGCGCACCGGAGACATCATGTCGGAAGGCAAGACCGAGGTCGGCACCACCGCCATGGGCGACGCCATCATCGCGAAGTTTTTCGCCTAATGCATGTCTCCCGAAAGTGGGAACCGGTTTCGGGATAAAGACATGCATAAAATCAACCGGTTAAAGCGTGCTAAGCTAATCTGAAAGATCGCGGCACGCTTTAAGACCGACCGGACGGATAAATGCGCAAACGCCGGCTGCCATGGCAGCCGGCGTTGACGTTTGAGCGGGGAAATTACGCCAGGTAGGACTTCAGGATCGACGCGCCGATCGTGTATTTCGGGTCGACCATGTTGCCCAGCCGGGCACGCCCAACCTGTGTCAAAAGCATGTAGGCATCGAGTTCGGTGAACTTGTAGTCGGCGGCCATCCAGCGAACCAGCTCGCGATAGGCGATGCGCGCGGCATCTTCCATCGGCCGGCCGGAACCGATGGTCATGATGACCTTTTCATTCTCAAGCCGGACCCACTTGAAGTTCCAGTTCTTGATAAGATCGACCTGCACCGTCGTGACCGTGGGATGCTCGATGGCGACGCCGCAAAGCTCACCGTCGCCCTGGTTCGCATGGCAGTCGCCAAGGTAGAGCAAAGCGCCCGGCGTGTTGACGGGCAGGTAGACCACCGCGCCGGGAGCGACGTCGGGCAGGTCCATGTTGCCGCCGTAATAGTCGGGCTGCAGCGCCGATATGGCCTCGATTTCCGGCGACGTGCCTATGGTGCCGATGAACGGCTCGTAGGGAATGGTGATCTTGTCGTTCCAGGTCACGCCCTTGACGGCGTCGATATGCACCTTCTTGACCCGCTCCGGCAGCGGCGCGTTGAGGATGGCCGTGTCGCCGGTGCCGACGAGGCCGCCGAATTCGGGAATGAGGCAAGTGGTGCCTGAGGGCTGCGGGCCGCGCGGGCGGACTTCCTTGATGTAGACGGCAAGGCAATCGCCCTTTTCGGCGCCGTTGACATAGATCGGGCCGTTCTGCGGGTTCAGGTAAGGGAAGTTGAGGATCTGGCTCGGAATGTCGGATTCGCTTTTGATGGCGCCCTCGAAGGCGTCATGGGTTTCAACCGAAACCTCCGCGCCCGGATCGACCCGAAGCACCGGCTCGACATAGGGTCCGTAGACATAGTGATACTTGCCTTGATCGGCCTCCGTCATGCTGTGGGTGCTGTTGACCTTTCCCTTGGCCACGCCGCGCTTGGCCATGATCGAATTCTGAAGCCAGGACATCCGGTACTCTCCTTGTTGATCTTAGCCGGCTATACGGCCAAGTGCTTTCTGATGGTGTCGCGGTCCTCAAGCTCCTGCGGGGTCACGTGCGCGACGATGCGCCCCTTGTCCATGACGTAGCAGCGCTGGGCGAGAGCCTTGATCATGTCGAGGTTCTGCTCGACGAACATGATCGTCATGCCGCTTTCCTGGTTCAGCTGCTTGATGATGCGGCCGATGTCCTGGACGATGGACGGCTGGATGCCTTCGGACGGTTCATCGAGCAGCAAAAGCTGCGGCGAGCCGACCAGCACCCGCCCGATGGCGAGCTGCTGCTGCTGGCCGCCCGACATGGTTCCGGCTTGCTGGCTGGCCCTTTCCTTCAGGATCGGGAACAGGCTGTAGATGCGCTCGTAGACATCGGCCGGGATGCGATCGCGCATGGATTCGCCGACCTGGAGGTTTTCCTTTACCGACATGCGTGGAAACACGTCGCGGCCTTGCGGGACATAGCCTATGCCGAGCCGCGCCCGGCGAAACGGCGTCAAACCGGTCAGTTCGGTCGAGCCGAACCGTATCGTTCCGGCCATGCTCTCGACGAGGCCGATCAGGGTCTTCATCAAGGTCGATTTGCCGACCCCGTTGCGCCCGATGACGGCGACGATCTCGCCCCTGGAGACGCTGAGGTCGATGCCTTGCAGCACGGGCTTGCCGCCATAGCCGGCCCGAAGCCCTTTGATGTCGAGCAAGGTGTCAGTCATGGCTCTGCCCCAGATAGATGGCGGCAACCCGCTCGTCGGCAACAATCTCGTCGATGGTGCCTTCGGCGAAGATGCGGCCGAAATGCAGCACGGAAACGCGGTCCGCCACCTGGCGCACGAAGGCCATGTCGTGCTCGACGGCGAGCACCGTCATGCCCTCGGCGTTGAGCTGCTTGACGATCTCGCCGGTCATGAAGGTTTCTTCCGGCGACATGCCTGCGGTCGGTTCGTCAAGCAGGAGAAGCTTCGGCTTCAGCGAGATGGCCATGCCGATCTCGAGCCATTGCTTCAGGCCGTGGCTGAGGTTGCCGGCCAGCTGGTCGGCGACGTCCTTGAGCTGCAGGAACTCCAGCAGCCTTTCGACTTCGGCATCGAGGTCGAAGGATGCCAGCCGGTGCTGCAGGGCGATCTGCAGGTTCTGCTGCGCGCTGAGCGCCCCGAAGATGCCCGGCACCTGGAACTTGACGCTCATGCCCTGGTTTATGCGCTGAAACGGCTTCAGCCGGGTTATGTCCTTGCCGTCGAAAACGATGGTTCCGCTCGACGGCTGGTGCTCGCCCAGCAACAGGCGGAAGAAGGTGCTCTTGCCGGCCCCATTGGGGCCGATGAGGCAATGGATCTTGCCCGGCTCGAGCTGGAAGCTGACATCGGCGGTGACGTGCAGGCCGCCGAAGTGCTTGTTGAGATTGTGGGTCTGCAGCATGGCCATGGCTACTTGCCCCCGTTCTTGCGGCCAAACAGGGAGCCGAGCAGGATGCCGGCATTGGCGATCAGGCCCTTGGGAGCCATGAGCACGGTGCAGACCAGAAGCAGGCCCATCACTACCAGCGCATACTGGCTGCCGTAGATGGTCAGCGCCTGGAAGGCGGAGAGCACGACCAGCGTGCCGATCAGCGTGGCGGTGAGGTCGGATCTGCCGCCGACGGCGACCCAGATGATGGGCAGCGCGGCAGCCGTGATGCCCATCGATGACGGCGTGATGTACTGGCCCCAGCTTGTGTAGAGCACGCCGCTGAGGCCCGCGAGGGCGGCGCCGATGACGAAGCCGCCAAGCTGGTATTTTCGGATGTCGTAGCCGAGCATCTCGGCCCGTTGCGGGTTTTCGCGCAGCGCCACGAGGATGTTGCCGAACTTGGAATTCACCAGGATGCGCAGGCCGAGATAGACGACCACCAGAAGGCCGAGCACGAGATAATAAAGCCCGATGTCCGGATAGAGCACGATCTCCCCGCCGAACCAGGGCAAGGTCAGTGGCGGCATGCCGCTCATGCCGTTGAAGCCGTTGAGGCGCGCCGAGCCGACCGTCCATTCCGGGCCGGCGGTCTGGGCCATGAAGCGCTCGAGCGCCAGCGTCACCGACAGCGTGACGATGCCGAGGAAGATGCCGCTGATGCGCCCGAAGAACAGGAAGTAGCCGAGAATGGCGGCGAACAGGGCGGCGATGGCGATGGCGGCGAAGACCGAGATGATGCCGAAGCCGTAGGCGGTGCCGAAATTGATCGTGAGGATGCCGTAGCTGTAGCCGGCGACGCCGAAGAAGGCCGTCTGGCCGAACGACAGCGAGCCGCCATAGCCCCAGATCAGGCTGAGGCCGAGCGCCATGAAGGTCCAGTTGAGGAAGTAGATGTTGTTGCCGACATCGTAGCCGTCGGCAAACAGCGGATAGGCAAGCGCTACCGCCAGCACGACCACGAAGGCGGTCCAGAACACGCGCCCCTTGCCCATGGTCTGCGGCCCTTCCAGCCGCTTGAAGATCCGTGACAATGTCATTGTTGCTTAGGCCCGATCTTTCAGGATGAAGCCCGTCACGCCTTTCGGCAGCAGGCGGATGACGAGGATGACGGCAAGGAGCAGGCCGATCTGGCCGGCGAGTTGTCCCTGCCAGGAAGTGAGGGAGGCCTTCACCACCGCAAGCAGCGCGGCGGCGGGCGCGGTGCCGAGGAATACGTCTGCGCCGCCGACGACGACCGTGACGAAGGCTTCCATGATGAAGGTGGTGCCCATGGTCGGGATCATCGTCATGGTCGGCGCGTAGATGCCGCCGGTGAGGCCGGCAAGGGCAGCGCCGATGCCGAAGGTGAAAGCGTAGACGCGGTTGGTGTCGACACCGAGCGCATTGGCCATGTGGGGCGCCTGGATGGTGGCGCGCGCCAGGACACCGAAGCGCGTCTTGTTGAAGACGAGATAGAGCAGCACCAGCACCGCCAGCGCCGTCGCCATCAGCACGAGGCGATAATAGGAAAACGACAGCGCGCCGACCATGAAGCTGCCGAGCGGGGTTCCGACGCCGCGCATGGTCGGCCCGAAAAGGATCAGCGTGCCTTGCGAGGCGATGAGGCTGACGCCCCATGTCGCGAGGATGGAATCGAGCGGACGTGAATAGAGCCTGCGCACCACGAGGCGCTCGATGATCATGCCGACGAGGCCGGCGAAAAGGCTGCCGCAGATGATCGCCAGCGGCAAGGGCAGGCCCCAGTTGACCGCGAACACGGTCATGTAGGCGCCGCACATGATGAATTCGCCATGCGCAAGGTTGATGACGCCCATCATGCCGAAAATGACGGCGAGGCCGCAGGCGGAAAGGACCAGAAACGCGAACGCGTCGCCGAATTGATAGGCCGACGACACGATTGTTGTCACAAAATCCATAAGGCGCTCCGATCGGGCAAACAGGCAGGCGTGCAGGCGGGCGCGACGGATCGCGCCCGCCCCAATTCGTGGTGGTTACTGCTTAGGCGGAGGATTGGACGGCGTGTACTGCGCGTCCGGATCGGCCTTGGTCAGATCGCAGCCCGCATCGCCCAGCCAGTAAGGCTTGATGTTGTCCCAGACCTTCGGGAAGTCGATCGAATGGTCCTTGTTGACATGGGCGAGATAGATCGTGTGCGACATGTGCTGGCTCTTCGGATCGAGGCAGACATTGCCGGACGGACCGTCGAAGCAGACGTCGCCCTCAGCGATCACCTTGCGCAGGTCGTCGCGCTTGGTGGAGCCGTTGGCGCGCTCGACCATCTGCTTGTAGAGGTTGATGCCGATGTAGGAGTTCGCCGCTTCCTGGTTCACGTAGGGCTCGTTCGGATACTTGGCGTGGAACTTCTCCAGGAACGCCTTGCTGGCAGGCGTGTCGACTTCCTCGATGTAGTTGGTGGTCACATACATGTCGGCAAGCGACGGCGGGGTGAAGCGCTTGTGCTCGTAGCCCTGGCCGACATTGACCGAGGACGCCATCGGCAGGCCGAGATTGGCCGACGCTGCCTGCTCGTAATAGGAAGCCTGTGCGGCGCCGACGAGCAGGGTGACGACAAATCCGGGCTTGGCGGTCTGGATGTTCTGGATCGTCTGCGAGAACTGCGAGACGCCGAGCGGGATGAACTCCTCGCCCACCATTTCACCGCCGTTTTCCTTGACGATGTTGCGCACCCATTCAGCCGAGATCTGGCCGAAATTGTAGTCGGCGGCGATGGTGTAGACCTTGTTGCCGTACTTCTCCATCATCCACGGGATGAGCGTCGAGAACTGCTGCTCGGGCACCGCGCCGGTGACGATCATGTTGGCGTCGCAGACGCCGCCTTCATACTGGTTGTTGTAGAAGGCCAGCCCGTCGAACTGGTTGACGATCGGGCGGTAGGCTTCGCGCGATGCCGACGAGAAGCCGGCGAACACCACGTCGACCTTGTCGCGCTGGAGCACGCGGCGCATGAACTCCTGGTAGCGGTTGTTGTCGGACTGGGTATCGTAGACGACCAGTTCGATCTGGCGCCCGGCAATGCCGCCGGCCTTGTTGATCTCCTCGGTGGCCAGTTCGATGGCGTGGACCTTGCCGATCGTCGCGGCGGCAAAGTCGCCCGACTGGTCTTCAAGCACGCCGATCTTGATCGGATCGGCGGCAAAGGCCGTGCCAGACAAGGCGAAGGCGCACGCCAGTGTGCCTGCCTGTAACAATCTTACAGTCATTTCGATTCTCCTCCGGTTAGTGTTTTTTGGCGTAGGTCCTGTTTGTCCCGATGGGTGTTTGGGGTTCATCCAATTCGGGACCGTTGGCCTGGATGAACGTTTCGCAGAAATCCTCGAGGCTCTGGCGCGAACGCATGCTTTCGCGGCGCAGCTGGTCGTAGGCTGCGGCGTAGTCGGAGCCGGTGCGCCGCATCACGATGAGTACAGCCTGCACGAGGCTCTTTCGCATCAGCCGCCGCCGCTCGTGCTCGTCGACCCGGTCGGCAAGGTAGCGGCGGCGGCGGAATTCGTTGATGCCGACGAAAAGCGCCGAATAGACTGCGGCCCGGTGGACGGGTTTGCGCAAGGTGGCGGTGGCTCCAAGCTGCATCAGCGAGCGCAGCCGGCTCGGCGCTTCGACACCGATGATGCCGATGACCGGCAGGCACCGGCTCGGCTCCAGCGCGCCGGTCTCGACGGCGACGTTGAGATCCGAATCGATGAACAGCACATCCTTGTCGCCCGGATCCATCTGCAGCTTGCCGTCGCCGATCTCGGCCATGCCGAAGGCAATGCCGAGCTTGGTCAGCATGTCCTGAAGCTGCTCGACCGCGCCCGGCTGCTCGGTGGCGATGGTGGCGCGGTAGCCGATGAAGTTCTGGATGATGCGCGGTTCGCTCATTTGACCGCCCTCAGCTTCGGTAAGCTGTTGCGGATCGCATAGCGGGGCGTGGTCTTTACCAGATAGGGGTCGGGCTGGACGGGATGGTCGGCCTGCCACAGGATTTCGAACTGGCCGGCCGAATTCGACTTGCCGATGCGCGGGGTCAGGAAAGCGTGGTTGGTCGGCCCGTCAATCTTGACGGTTCCCTGCGGCGCATCGATCGTCAGGCTGGGAAGCGCCTTGCGCACCGCCTCGACATCGTCGGAGCCCGCGGCGGCAATTGCCGCGACAAGCATCTTTACCGCGACATAGGAAGCTTCCGCATCCGCCGAGGCCGCGGAGCTGTCCGGCCACCGCTCGCGGTAGGCTGCCGTAAAGCGCCGGTTGGCGGACGTCTCGATGGAAGAGAAATAAACACTGGACGAGATGTGGCCGTCCATGGCCTGCGGCCCGATTTCTCCCAGCTCAGGCTCGGAGAGGCTGCAACTCACCACCGGCATTTCCAAAGGTTGGTCGATGCCGCGTTGCCTGCAGGCGGCGCGGAAGCCCTGGAAGAAGTGGTAGGCGCTTGTTCCGATCAGCGTGTTGAAGATGAAGTCCGGCTTTGCCTCGAGGATCGCGGCAATGGTTTTCGACAGGTCGGTATCGCCGACCGCGGTGTAGCGTTCGGCCACCACCGTTCCGCCGGCAGCGGAGAGGGCCTCGCGCAGGATGCGGTTGTTTTCCCACGCCCAGATGTAGTTCGAGCCGATGCAGTAGGCGCGCTTGCCCATGTTGGCGAGCAGGAACTCGATCAGCGGGATGATGTGCTGGTTGGGCGCAGCGCCGGTGTAGACGACGTTCGAGGAGCTTTCGAAGCCCTCGTAGTGCGAAGGATACCACAGCAGCGCGTCGTATTTCTCGAAAAGCGGAATGACGTCCTTGCGGCTGGACGAGGTGTAGCAGCCGACGACGTGGCGCACGCCGTGTTCGGTGAGCAGGCCCAGGCTGGAATTGGCATATTGCTCGAACGAGCCGGCCGGATCGGCAACGATGGGCACGATTGCAAACGGAATGTCCGAGGATGCCCGGATTTCATCGAATGCGAGCATCGCGCCGTTGTACATGGAGCGCGATACCGCCCCATAAGGTCCGCTTTGCGAAAACAGCACGCCGATCTGGTATTGCGCTTTTGCCATGACCTCCCTCAAAGCAAAAAGGTGCCCGACAGTTGGCACTGTGGGCACTCTTGCCATCAATATGTCATGCAAATTTTGCGCCGCTCGGGCTCATCTGCCCAGCGCACGACAATAGTTGAATGGAAAGGTACGGCTTGTCAACCTCGGGTGAAATTTAATTCAAAGACGGCCGGTTCAGCCCGGCCAACAAGCTTAATTAGCCGGCTATAAATGCGCTTGGCGCCTGTTCGAGAACAGGCGCCAAGGTCGATGCGGAGACGCACGTTGCGCCTTAAGGAAGGCCGACAAGCAGCGTCATGTCGCTTGTTTCCGCGCGCGCACCTGCCTTGGGCACGCCGAGCAGGGAATAACCCTCGACCTCATAGGAATAGGCGAAGGCGCCCTCTATCGGCTGCACGAGCGTAATCGTCTTCGGCGTGTTGTCGCCGGGGCGGAACAGCACCTCATCCTGATCCGCCATCTCGCCCTTGCCGCGCACCCGCACCCGGACCGCCGCCAGGCCGGCGCCGGCAATGTCGGGATTGGCGAGCTCGACCTTGATGATGCGCGTTTCTCCCACGCCGTCGCTGACGATGATCGTCTTGCCGGGCGAGACTTCTGCTTGCGGTGTTTCGAAAACGGTCCCGTCGCTGCGGATCGCGCTGACCGAATACGTCACGCCCTTGGGCGCGACATCCAGCGTGGGAATGGCGATGCTGCGCTTGCGCGACTGGCTGCTTTCCTCCGGGCCGTAGACCACGCGCTCGCGCCGCTCGTAACCGCGCGCCGGGTCCGAGTAGATGATGTCCACGCTCGCCTCGATGATCTGGGAAGGATCGAGCAGCGAGATCACCGGAATGCGCAGCGTGTTCTGGAACGGTCCGTGGATGACGAGCGAAGTCGCTTCCGTGGTGATCTCCCCCGTTTCGACCCAGTCCGTCTGGTAGCGCACGTTGTCGGTCAGGAAGTAGGTCACCCGATGCCGGAACCCATGCTTGGCTCCTTCCGGGAAGCGCAGCTTCCAGCGTTTCGAGGCATCGCCGGGCTTGAAGTTGAACGACCTCTCGGCCCGCATGCCGACAGCAGGATCGTCGTAGAGCAGATCGACCTGCACCTGTTGCACCGGGTCGGCAACGTCGCTTGCGACAGTGACTTCGACGTCCAGCCTGTCGACTGCATCGAACGGATTGACCTGCGGCGCCTGCCCCGTCTCTACGATCCAGTCCGACGAGAAATGCGGCTCGTTGCCTTCCCACTCGCTGTCGGCGGCGAAGTGGACATCCATCTTGTAGCGGTAGCGCAAGTCGAGATCGTCATTGAGGAAAGTCCGGAATGACTTTGGCGTCTTGTCCTGCGGCGTGAACGTGACGCCGCCCACCTGCTCGGGCTGCACGCCCGCAGGACGGACGCCCGGATACTCGATGTTGATGGTGACGAGATCGATCTTGTCCCGCTCGAGATCCGCCGCGATCTGGAACTTCGCGTTGATGTGCTTGAAGAAGTCGTCATCGAGCGAAACGCGCTTGATGGCGCGGGAAAGATCGAGACCGTTGACCATCGTCGAGAACAGGCCCTGCGGCGCGGCGGTGCGGGCCACGGCGGCCTGCATCGAATATTCGAAGCTGCGCGTCTTCAGTTCTTCCTGATGGTACATCTTGAGTGAGAACCCGACCTGCAGGCCGAACTGCGCGCCGTTGCCGGCGGGCTTGGCCGCGCCGTCCGCCTGCGGTGCGGCGGCAGCCGTCGCCGCCTTGTTGCGATCGGCGGTGGTCTGGGTGCCGGAATCGAGCGTTGTCGGCGGCGCGGTCGGCGTCGGCGCAAGCGTGGTCGGCGCACCCATGGTCGGCTTGGACGGGCCTTGCTGGCCTTCCGTCAACGGACCGAGCAGCGATTGCAGCGCGCCGAGAAGGTTAGCCGACTGGCCCTGCTTCATGAAGCTGGGCGGTTCGAGCGACGACTTGAAGAAATCGCGCAGCAGTTCGGTCTTGAACCAGTCGAAGGCCGCATCGGCCTGCTTGCGGAAATTCTCGTCGTCGGTGAAGTTGACGACCTCGACCTTGATCGAGCCGTCCTCGCGCAGCTTCTGCCAGGCAAGGCCGATGTCGACGGCGGCCGAGATCGGCCCGACGCCGCCCTTGATGCCGAACTGCATTTCAAGATGGTCGTAGATGCGCTTGTAGTCGGCGGTGATCTTGACGTTGAAGGCCGGGCGCATGCCCAGATATTCGAGATCGTAGATCACCCCGATCGGACTGATGCCGGACTTCAGCGCGGCCTCCATCAGGAGCGCGCCTTCATGGTCCAGCATGACGCCGAAGGTGGCGCGGTTGTCGCTGAGCAGCGAAGGCTTGCTGGTGCCGTACACCTCTTCGAAGAAGCTGACGCCCTTGGGCGCGTCTCCCGTTGCCCCGGGGGCTTCGGCGGTGTCCTTGGTGATCGAGAGCCTGACAGTCCCGCTGCGGTACTGGAGGGGGGCCAGGTTGACGGTGCCCTCGGCGAACCGTCCGAGCAGCCGCCGCGCCTCGTCGAGCTGGTTCTTGTCGACCGAGAGGTCGACGGTGAAGGCGAGGAAGCCGCCGCCCAGTTGCTCCTTGGCGTCCGCCGACAGGTTGGGATTGTCGGTGATGTCGCGCTGGTAAACCAGGAACACGAACTCCGGCACGGTGCCGTTCATGGCCAGCCGGGGCCGCTCGCAGGCGTAGTAGAAAAGGTTCGGGTCGGCATGGTCGCGGAAGATTGTCAGGCCCGCGATCGAGCCGACTGGGGAATCGAGATAAAGCATTGTCGTGCCTCCCTCAGATGATTGCCGTGTCCGGCGTGAAGTACCAATAGATCCACTTGCGCAGATCCGCGTCGGAGATCGATTCCAGCGTCGACGAGACGTTCTCGTAGCGGCGCGGTGGATTGTTCGCGGTGCCGCCGTCCACGCCCGACGGGAGGGACCCGGCATATTGCGGGTTCTTGAAGAACAGCCGCCCGCCTTCGTGGCGCAGGGCCAGTACCGCATGCGCCCCATATTTCGATCCGGGAGGTGGCGGCCCCTGCGGTGGGATGCCCCAATAGGTGGCGACCAGCACCTGCTGCTGTTTGGCCGGAATGGCCGCGAACAAGCCGTCGGCAATGCTGTTCTGGATCGATACGGTGGTCGAGGAGTTGGTCGGTGCCACCGCCGAACCGGTGAAGGTCACCGCGAACAGGGCTTCCAGCAGCCGCTTGGTCTGGTCCGGGAACAGGCCGTTCTCGTGGACATACTTGAACATCGCCTTGGCGCTGGCCTCGTTGCCGGTGTCGGCTGGGAAGTTTCCGGCATGGGCGTATTTGATGGCCGAGGCCTGGAACGCCAGTTCGGCATAGTTGCGGGCGTAAAAGCCGGTGGAGGCAGGCGCGTCGGGTTGCGAATAGCGCGCGATCTGCAACACGCCGCGCGGAAGCGCGACGATGGTGCCGTTGGCAAGTTCGACCTTGCCTTCCGAGCTCAGCCAACCGACCTGCAAGCGGACATATTCGGCCGGGTTGACGGTGATCAGCATGGTCTGGATCGAAGTCGGAACGCAGGTTCCGGCAGCACCCTGGTTCACCCGTCCGTTCGGGTCGAGCACCTCGTGCAGCACGTCCGCCACCAGTTCGTCGCGGGTCATCACGACGAGGTCGGGGTGGATATGGACGTTCAGCAGGTCGAGCAGCAGCGTAAGAAGCGTCTTGCCGCCCTTCAGCGCCATCTTATTCAGGATCGGGGTCAGAACGCCGCTGCCGGTCACTGCCTGCCGCGACAGCAGGACGGGGATGTCCTTGCGGATTCGGCTGGAAAGCAGCCACAGCCGCAGCACGCCGCCGCGTTCCGGCACCGCAAGGCGCTTGAACTCGGGGTGCGCAAAGACGGTGGCCAGCGACATCCGGTTGGCATCGTTTTCCGGCAACTGGTTCCAGATGGTGGTGAGGATGGTGCCCCACAGGTTGGGCAGGAAGGGGATGCCGCCCATCGCCTGCACCGCCGCGGTATCGGGCACCACGCGCGAGGCTGGCGTGGCGGAGATCGCCAGTATGCCGATATGCGGCGCCGCCATTGCCGAAGCGCGGTCGATGACGCCGCTGTCGTCCGGTGGCGGCAGCGTGACCCTTTGACCGCCGAGAACATGGTCCGGGGGCCATATCTCCGCCTTCGATCCGCCCGGCGGCGTTACGCTGACGCGGTAATAGAGGTTGCGCGAGAACGTGCTGGTCGGCGGCGAGTTAAGCGTCTTCAGGCTCTCCTCGACATAGGCCGCCCAAAGCGCCTTCGGCATCACCCAGGTAGCCCGGTTGGCGTTGAGCGTGATGCGCTCGGCAGGCACATTGACGGTCATCGTGCCGCCGCCGTCCTTGGCCATCGTGCCATTGATGCCGATAGCGCTGCAGTAGTAGCGCAGCAGGTCCGGATAGGTCGATGGATGGAGCAGCGCCTGCGGGTCCCAGGCCAGTTCCACCACGGCCTCGCCGTTCTCGTTGCTGTTGATCTCGAACACCGGCGGATCGCCGCCGCCCGGCCAGTTCGCGATGAAAGGGTGAATTCTTACCCAACCCATGTCAGCCTCCTGTCGGATCCGCCGGAATGCCCCGGCAAGCGGTCGGGCGGCGAAAGGCGCGCGCCCAGATAAGCGATTGCGGCGACGACGCATCCGTCGCGCACGTCGCCTTCGACGGCGCGGCCGATGGAGCCGGCGCGCCCGGCCTTGTGGCCGCACAAAAGGTCGTGCAGTGCGCAGGCATAGCCGGCATCGCCGCCATGCCCGGCTATCCAGCGCGCCAGGCGCTGGCGCTTGGCGTGGTCGTCGATCGCCCATGACCAGCGGGTGGAGCCGAGGCGCCAGCCACGTTCAGGTGCCGCAACGTCGACCGACAGGCTCCACGGCCCGGCGGTGTGTGCGAGGTCGAAGCCATGCACCGCGTCCAGCGATCGGGCAGCGGCGTTCCAGTTGTCCTGCCCGATGAGCGGAGCAACCAGGGCCTGGACATCGACGTGGCGGTCGATCTGCCAGCCGACCCGCACGCAGTCCGTGCCTTCCCGGCCGACCGAATAGATGCGGCCGAACGATCCGAGCGACCGGTGCCACCGGTCGAAACAGCCAAGGGCCGCCTCTCCATGCGCGGATGCCATCGTCCTCGCTTGGTCAAGCGCCGCCTCGCCACGCCCCCGGTAAAGCCGGCGCTCGAGCGACAGCGACTGCCCGCCGGGGCCGACGCTGGTCCCGACCCAATGCTGGTGCCCGGCATCGATGCCGCACAGGACATGCGCTTCCCACAGCCGCGGCCCGGGTGCGGCAAGGGCGATCAGCCCGCTCGCGCCGCCGTCGATGCACATGCGCCCGCCACCCGACTGGACGGCGGCAACGCCGAGCTTTTCGCACGCGGCCTCCGCCTGCGTCCCGAGGCCCGCCAGGAGCGCGCTTAGCCAAAGCACATCCACGCGGCTGCCCTTTTCCACCTCGCGCGCCATCATGTCGGCGGCACCGTGGAAATGACCGGAAAGCTGTCGCGCGAGCTGATCGGTCCGAGCTTGCGGTCGAAGCCGCTCGCCATCTTGTAGGTCGCGGTATAGACGTAGTCGCGCAGCGCCGGATTGCGCAGGCTGAGTTCCAGCCCGCCGGCCTCGCCCGGCTGGGTGAAGACGATTTCCTTGGCCGCCCGGTAGTCGTTGGCGGCGTCCTCGTAGAGAAGTGCAACGCTGATCCGCTCGACGCCGTTCTGGGCAAGGGAAGGCCCGATCAGCTGCGGACGGATGTCCCATTTGCGCGCCGTCTTCTCGCCGATCAGCAGCGAGGGAGCTTCCGTTTCCACCCAGTCGGTTTCGAGGACCGTGCCGTCGGTCTTCAACAGGATGAAGTTGTAGCGGTAGCGGGCGCGAGCGCCCGGCGCGCGCCGGAACTGCCATTCATGCGCGTCGTTGACGTTCTGAGCCGCTATGACCAGCGTATCGCTTTCGAAGATGTCGTTAGCCGGATCGGAATGTTCGAGGTTGACGATCGCCTGCTGGAAGTTCTGCTGGTCGGTGACCATCAGCTTGATGCGGACGAGGTTCTCGCGCGGGTCGTTCAGCATGATGAGCGTGCTGGCGGGCCGCTCGGGCTGCGAGATCGTGCCGCCCGCATGGGGAAACTGCGCCTGGTAGACAGCGTCCTTCGGCGCGCCCTTGCGGACGCGGAATTCCGCCGTCCACGACGGATGTTCAGCATCCAGAACCTTGGAGCGGTCGTACTGCCAGCCCGTGTCGGGGTCGGTGTAGTTCAGGCGCACGACGACCTGCGGGAAGATGTCCGACTTCAAAAGCGACGAGCGCTGGAACTCGTAGGAACGCTGTTCGATGAGGTTCGACGGATTGATGGTCACGGCGACGTCGCTGCCGATTGCCTCGATCCACTCGGAGGTCATAAGGACGTCGGAGCCGACCGTGGCATCCGGCCCGAAAGCCACCGTGTAGCGGTAATGGAAGCTTGTGCCGAGCGCGGGGTCGAACCAGTTGCGCACCGAGCCCTTGCGGTTCCTGTCATCCAGGACGACGCTGAAGGTGCGCGCGTTGGGTGCCGGCCGGCCGTCGATCAGGCCGCCATAGACGACATCGACGACGATATGCGCAATCGCATCGTCGCCGAACCTGGCGACGGCGATGATGCCGAGTTCGGCGATCTTCCAGATTTCGGCCTTGTCGTCGACGACGGTGACGACCTGGTCCTTGGTCAGGCCGAGGTCTTCCCAGAAGACGCTCAGGTGCCCTTGCGGCGCGATCATGCGTTCGACGGCGCGATAGGTGGTGAAGTCGGCCTCGAAGCTGCGCAGCTGGTCGACATGCAGCTCGCGCTTGGAGCCGCCGAACTGCATCGGCAGGCCGGTGTCGCGCACGCCTGCGATGAGCGAGACGATGGCGCCGGGCGTGTCCTTGTCGAGCAATTCCTTCGGGTTGATCTTCGGTTCGAAGAACTTCTCGTAGACGAATTGCGTCAGCTGCTTGCGCACTTCAGCGTATTCGCCTTCCATGCCTTCGTCGCCAACGCCCTCGATCGAGCCGGTGATCTTGATCACCTTTTTCTCGACCAGCTTCTCGACGATCTTTTCGACTTCGTCGTTCCAGAACAGGAAGCGGTCCTGCTCGTAGTCGCGGATGTAGTCGTAGACGATCGACCAGTCGGCCTCGACCTTGACGTTGTAGGCGCGCTGCATCGCCACATAGTTCAGCTCGTAGACGACGCCGGCGGGAATGAAGCCGTCGAACGAACCGAGGATGAAGCGCGTTCCCTTGGCGGTCAGCTCGACGCTGAACATCGCCCTATTCTCGCCGTAGAGCGAGGGAACGCCCGACGACTCGATGAAGCTGACCCATTCGCTGACCGGAATGTCTTCCTCCGGCGGCGGCGGGTCGCCCGGCAAGGCGCTCTTGCGGTCGAGGAAGCTCAGCCTCACCTTGCCGGAGCGATATTGCAGCGGCGACAGTCGCGGCAGCTCGTCGAGGTCCATGTCCTGCTTGATCTTCGCCGCGACCTTCTTGAGCCGCTCGGGCTCCCAGTCGAGCACCGTGTCGAAGATCAGGAAGCCTGCAGCGACCTCGTCGTCGGTCGCATCGAGGTTCTGGAGTATCTCCTTGTAGATGAGCAGGCGCACCGCAGGCCGCCCCTGCTCGTCCACCGCGATGCGCGGCCGGTTGGGGTAGTACCAGTACTGGCGCGGATCGCTGTAGTCGCGCCCGACGACAACGCCCTCGATTTCGAAGAATGGCGGAGCAAGGTACAGCACGGCCGTTCCTCACGCTGCCTGGACGTATTTCGGAAGGGTGAGCTGCGTCTTGTTCAGCGTCACCGGCGGACGCGTCACCACCTGCCCGTCGGCAAGGTAGTAGACGATCTCCACCGAATAGGCCTTCGGCGCAGCCGCATCGACCTGATGCCGGAATTCCTGCGGCGTCGCATCGGTGAAGCTGAACGTCTCCTGGACATCGACGCCGCGCGCCGGATCGGAATAGGCGACATTGGCTTCGACCACGGGCGTCTGCACGAAGTCGATCATGCGCGGCAGGATCGATGCGACGACCTCGGGAACGAGCAGCTTCTGCACCGTGACCTTGGTATCCGGCGAGGTCTCCTCGGCGCGCTCGACCACCTTGCCGTCGGCGCAGTTGTAGGTGACCTTGACCTTGAAGTCCTTCTTCGCCGGGTTCTTCAGCGGCACCGCCCAACTCTGCTTCTCGTTGGCCGTGAGCGCAAAGGTTTCGCTCTCGTGGATGTTGTTGGCGTCGTCGTCGTAGCGCAGCCCAACCTCGACCACCGGTGTGACCGTGAAATCGAGCATCATCGGCAGAACGTCGACGACCAGCTCCGGCGGTTCGGTCGCGGTGACCTGGACCGTGCTGTCGCCGTCGCCGGTCAGCCAGCCGCTCTGCTCGCTCGAACCGTCCTTGAACGTCGTCACCACCTGGTACTCGAACTTGCGCGAAGCCCCGCTCGCCAGATAGACGGCGAACTGCTTGAACTCTTCCAGCGACTTGAGCTGGTAGAAGGCTTCCGCCGCGACACCGTTGCGCTGGTCGGCATAGCGCACGGTGACCACCGACTGCACGACCTGGGCCCAGCTCCGGCCGCTTGGAACCAAAAGCACGTCGAGCCGGTTTTCGGAGCGCGGCTCGTTGACGAGCACGGCATCGCCGGTCGTTTCAAGCCAGTCGCCGACGATGGTCTGGCCGTTCTTCAGGAAGAAGGTCGGCCGGTAGCGCACCGGCTTGCCGCGCGGCTTGAAGATCCAGTTCGTGAAGCGCTGTTCGGCAGCCGACGCATCGAGCTTCATCATGGTGCCGATCTTGGCGACGCCGCGCGAGGTGTCCTCGTACTCCACCTCGACCTGTACGCTCTTGGTGACGGTGTCGAAGCTGATGTCGCCGACCCGGAAGGCCACGTCGATCTTGCCGGGAGGAGTTACGCTGAGGCTCAGCCGATTGCTGGCCTTGGTTTCCCACGCGCTCCATTCGCTCGGCTCATGGCCGCGATAGCCGACGCGCCAGCGGCAGCGATACTCGCGCTTCGCCCCGATCAGGCTGGGGTCCCAGGCGAACTCCTTCTTGTCCTTGGTGAATATGGCCGACGTCGCCTTGGTGACCGGTTGGCCGTTCTCGTCCGTGCCGCGATAGTCGATCTCGGCCTCGACGAAATCGATCGGGTCCTTTTCCCAGTCGATGCCGAAGACCCAGGCCTTGAGGTCGAGCGTCTGGAAGAACGGATCGTCGAGATCGATCTTGCGCACATACTGGCGCACTTCTTCTGGCGACAGGCCGTGCAGGAACGCCTGCAGCGTGCCCTGCGGGTTGATGTCCTGCTTGCGCGTGCTGGCCAGCGTCTCCTTGTGGGTGAAGGTGGTGAAGTCCACGCTCATCTCGGATTTCAGATAGTAGATGTCGCTGTCGCGGTTGACGAACTCGCGGGTCGGGTCGTCGGCGGCAGGCACCGGCGGCGCCTTCTTGTCGGCGAGCCTTTCGGTCAGCGCCTGCTGGACGCTTTTCATCGCATCCGAGCGCATCTGGTTGACGAGGTCGTCGGGCACATCTGGCCAGCCGACGTCGATCTTCATTTCAACAAGGCCGGACGAGATCGCCATCTCCATGTTCTGTTCGGAATGGGACACGGTGTCCTCGTCGCAGCCACCGCCTTCGTAGTCGTGGAAGATGCCTTTCACCGCCGCGTAGAGATTGCGCGTGTTGGCGCTGGCGACGACGCTGACCGGCGGGACACGCGCCACGAATTTCAGATTGTAGGTGACCTGAATCGGCGTGAGGTTGGTCGCACCCGTTCCCTGCGGATCGACCAGCGTCTGCACCATGAACGCGGCACCCGCCGTCGTCAGGTCGAGATTGGCGGAAGCGACGTTCGTGCCGACCAGCGAAACCTTGCCTTCCGCCAGCCTGTTCGAGACGAGATGCTCGCTCTGCGGCGCGGAAACCTTGAAGGTGCCTTCGACCCATGTCGGGCTGGCAAGGATGACCTTCGGCGGCTGGTCGCCGGGAGGGGCTTCGGGACCTTCCGGCCCGAGGCCAAGCAGCACATCGTTCACGCCCAGCGAAACGGAGGTGCTCAGGCGCGGCAGGTTGTGGCTGCTGGTGATGCGGTAGCCCTGCACGCTCTTGCCGGCCTGCTCGGCCAGTCGCTTCAGTTCATGCCAGAGCTGGTCGACGTCCTTCTGGAGCTGTTCCTTGATGGCCTTTTCGTGGTCCGGCTCGACCCGCATCTCGACATCGAGCACCATGTAGCCGCCGCCGCGCGGCAGGTCGGGATTCTCTTCCCTGTCCTGGTCGCCGAAGGCATAGGAGACCAGCAGGAACACCGGCTTGCCGGTGTCGTCCTTGCGGATCGTCACATAGTTCGGGACCAGGTAGAATTTCCAGAAGATGGTGTCGTCCTGATAGACGGTGACGCGCTGCTCGTGGAAGGTGCGCCATTCGGGAAGTTTCAGCATAGGTGCGTCCTCCTGGACAGGGTTGAATGAAATCTCATGCGGAAGGGCGATAGGCGGGCACGACGACCCTCGGCGTCGTGCTGGGAACCCACTCGCCCGCCTTCTGCGTTCCATCGGCAAGGAAGTAGCTGGTGCGGCTGCGAAAGCCGGTGACGCGCGCATCCCGCGTCGCGACGACCCAGTTCGCCATCGGCTGGTCCACCGTCATGGTGATGGAGTGGTTGAGGTCGACGCCGTTCGCCGGGTCCTGGTAGTTGAGGTCCACCGCCACGATCGGCGTGGTAGCGAAATCCACCAGTTGCGCCATGACCTGGACCCTGAGCTCACCGGCGCTGACCGCACGGTAGGCGGGAAGCACGATGACCGGATCGGTTTCCTTGCGCTCCGGCAGCTCGACCGGATCGCGGCCGGTCGGGAAATGCGTGACGCGATAGCGGAAGGCGACGGCAGCGCCGTCGGCTGCCTCGACATGCCAGCTCTGTGCCTTGCTGTCCCGGAACACCAGCGTTTCGCTGGCGCCGCCCGGCACGTCGTGGACGATGGTGACCTCGGTCAACGGGCAATCCGTGAAGTCCAGCGCATCGGCCACCACGGCAACCGTGATGCCGGACCGCTGGATGCGGATGGGAAGCACGGGATCGCCGGGATTGTCCTGCCAGTCCTGCTTGACCAGATCGCCATTGGCGAACGAGGCCGTCCACCGGTAGCGATAGTTGCGCCGCGCCCGGTTGCGCAGGTAGACGCTCCACGTGGCGAAGGCATCCAGCGTCTTCAGCGTGAAGGTGTCATGGATGGAGACGGCATTCGACGGGTCCTCATAGGCAAGGTCGACCATGACCGCGACGAGATCCGGCCAGCCATTGCCGGAGGGCAGGAGGCTGACATCAAGGACCGCCTCGCTCGGCTGGTTGACGACGAGCTGCCGTCCCTGGATCGGCATCCATTCGCCGCCTTCGATGACATCGCCGGACTGGAGGTCGAAGCGAACCTTGGCCATGACCGGGCCGGTCTGCGCGGCATCGATGCGCCGGCTATAGTTTGCCGCCTGCTTGACGTCGGAAAGGATGATGACCGCTTCCTCGCGTGGAACGCCGGAAGCCGCGTCCTCATAGGCAAGGCTGACCTGGACGCCGCGCACCAGCTTCTCGTAGTCGACGGAGCCGGAGACGACGTCTATCTCGATCAGGCCGGGCGACTCGATGGAGATCGGCACGCGCGGCGCATGCGTCGTGGTCCATTCGCTGAACGGGCCGATCCGCCCTCCGGGCAGCACGACGCGCTGGCGCCAACGGTAGTCGCGCATGCCGCCGACCACGGCGGTCTTCCATGTCTGCGGGGACGCATCGGCGAAGCTGAGCACCGTACCGGCTGCGTGCGGCCGGCCGTTCTCGTCGGTCGATTCGTAGGCGAGTTCGACCTCGACATGGTCGAGCCGAGAGAAATCCGCGAACACCTGGATGGCGGTCTCGATGGTCGCAAAGAACGGATCGTTGAGGCGCAGCTTGCGCACATGCCGCTTGCGGGCAGCCAGGTTACCCGGCAAAAGCGTCTGCATGGTGCCGCGCGGATGGATGGTCCACGGCACGACGCTGCTCTGCTCGAGGTCGAGCCTGATCGACATGGTCTGCTGGTTGATGTCCTTGCGCACCAGTTTGCGCCGCCCGAGTATCCGGTACTTGAGCGGCGGCATGACCAGCCGTCCGTCACTGGACCGGCGCGGCGCGGGAGCGGGCTGGGCGGCGCCTTCGCCTTCGGCATTGAAGAAACTGTGCTGGACGAGCTGCTTGACGAGGTCGAATGCGTAGGCGCGCAGCTCGGCGATGACTTCTTCGGGAAGCGACCCCGAGCCCGTATCGATCTGCACGGTGACCGCGCCGGAGAGCGTCAGCGATTCGGTGTCGACGTCCGCATTGGAATAGTCGTAGCCGGTGCAGGCGTCGACGTTGCGGCCGCGGAACTGCTCCTCGATATATTTGTGCATCCGCTCGGCATTCACTTCGAGATGGATGCGCGCAGGCGGCAGCCGCGCCCAGAAACGCAGGTCATAGGCGATCTGGATCGGCGTTTCGTCGGCGGCGTCTCCGTCGGCAAGCAGCGTCTGCTCCATGAAGCTTGCGCCGGCGGGCGAGAGATCCATCGAGAAACTGGCGATGTTGCCTGCCAGGAGCGACGGTTCGGACTCCGCCACCCGCGCTTCGATCAGCTGCGCGCTTTGCGGCGCGTCCATCGTCACCATGCCCTCGGTCCAGGTCGGCGTGACAAGCTGGATGGTGGGCGGTTCGGTGGTGCCGGCGACGCCGGTCCGCGCCTGCTCCTGTGCTGTCCCTGCCTTGAGCCGGTTCCATTCGGCTGCGACGCGGGGAGAAAGCGCTGCGCGCACGGCGGCGATTTCTTCCTGGGTCGGCTCGAACGTGGTGTCGAACGACAGGTAGCCGCCGCCGGACGGCAGGTCGGGATGCGCGGCGCGTTCCTCGTCGGACAGCGCGTAGGACAACAGCAGGAAGACCGGGTCGCCCGTCTCGTCCAGCCTGAGGCGCGGTGCGTCGGCAACGGGATAGAAGCGATAGAATTCCGTGTCGTCGGCAAAGACCGTGACGTTGCCGATACGCTCGATGGCCGGGATCATCAGCATGGCGTCATTCCTTCAGCGCTGGTTGCGGTCATGCTCATGCGTCCACCCCTGCCGGTTGCAGGACTATGCGCAGTTCCGGTGCCTGGCCGCGCAACCAGTCGCCGCTGACCAGAGGCAGCGTGGTGCCGTCCGGCAGGCGCGGAATGTGCTGCACCCGGTACTGGTAGGAGAGCGGGTCGAAGCGCGAGCTTCGCCAGCATGGCCAGTCGAACACCTCGCCGGCGTCGAGCGAAAACGAGCGCTTGCGCCCGGTCGGGTCGGCAAGGGTGATTGCGGCATAGGCGGCGTTGCCGATGCTCGCCGGATCGAGCGAAACGCGAATTGTTTCGGGATCGAGAACCTCAAGCATCTCGGGCCGGACAAGCAGCGAGCCATGCGCCGCGCCTTCGTGGAGGGTCACGCTCGGGCCGCCGGCTTCATCCTTGTACGCGACGGCGCTGATGGCCGGTGTACCGGACTGCGTTTCCCACGCCAGCATGGCCTCGGGCGCGTCGTGGGTCAGGCTGGCAACGCAAAGCAGCGTGTCGCCGTCGGCAACTTTCACCTCGATACGCGCGGCGCGGTCGAACAGGGCGGGCATCACCGAGACGGCAAGCGTGTCGAAACCGGCGTCGGCGGCCGTCCATGCAATCGCGGTGCCTGCCTTGAGCGGACGGCGGCCAAGCGGCCGTGGCAAAGCGGGGACCTTTCCCGCCAGCGGCGACAGCGTGGCGGACACATGCGCCGACACCTGAAACGTCTCGGTCAACGCCGGATAGGAGACGTTGAAGCGCTGGAAGGCAGGCGTCGGCGGATAAACGAAACTGCGCTGTTGCGGTACGCCGCCCGGTCCGCTGGCGAGCACGTCAATCTGCACCCGCCGCACGAAGCGGGGGTCGAGCCCGACCGGGCCGATCAACGCCACGGGAACCGTCGCAAACGGGGCAATCGCCGAAAAGGCGGGGAAGAAAGCCTGGCGGTCTTCCGACGGAAGATCGCGGAGGAGGCTGCGCAACGACCAGCGCCCCTGCCAGACGCGCGAGGTGCGGCGAGGAACCGAGAGGTCCCAGCTACGCTTGCCCTCCACTGCGATCTCGTCGCGCCACCGGTAGCGTGGGACGGCCCAGCTATCGTCAGTCGCAACGGCGGCAAGGAGATCGTCGCGCATCGCCAGCGCCAAACAGCGGCGCAGCACCGTGTCGTCGGCGACAACCTCGCTGCCCAGTTGCTCGCAGCGGAACGGCGAATGCGCGCCGGAGACAGCCGAAAGGATTGCCGCCTCGACAGCATCTTGAGCGACGCCTTCGGCCAGCAGGGAGGAAGGGGCGCTCGCCCGCAAAAGCGCGGCGACCTGCGCCAACTCAGCGCTGACCAGGACCGGCAAGGGTTGTTCCAGCCCCTCGTAGCGAGCCTCGACCTCCACCTCGATGTCGCCGGCATCCGATGACAGAAGCGCATCGAGCATTTGCGCCGTATTGGCGTCGAAGAGGTGATCCTCGACCAGCAAGGTGCGAGTGGAGAGCCCCACCTCGCTCCACGGCCCCAAGGGACCGTCGTCGGAGAGGCCAGGGACATGGCTTCTCAGGCGTGCCCGCGCCGCGCTGAACCCGGCAAGTCGCAGATCCCAGCCATCGGTTGCGGCCGCGCCCATCAGGTCGGGATCGAGCGTGGCGAAGTCGAGTTCGAGATGCATCATGCCGCCGGCAGCGCCGATGGTCGTGTCCCGGAAGCGGCTGAGCGCGAAGCGCGGCGTGCCGTCGGCTTCCCGTACGGGTGCGAGCCCGCGCGGCAGCACATGCAGGAGGCGCACAGCCTCGTGATCGGGGAAACCTTCTCCCGGCAGGATCGGCGCAAGCGGCGGTGGGTCGATGAACATGATCACGTCACGCCCCCGCCGGAACGATTGCGAGAACGCCCGCGCCGGACCCTTCGATCCACGCGCCGATGCTGCCGGTGACGTCTGCGCTGGCGCCGAGAAGATTGGTGACGCGGTAGGAATAGCGTTCGGAATCCGGCTGCTTCAAAAGCCAGCCGAGGATAGGCAGCCTGAGGTCGATTTCGTCGGCCGGGCCTGCCGCGTCGAGGACGACGGTGGCGTCGTCGGCAAACTCCACCAGCACGGCGGTCAGCGCCTGCGCATCCCCCGGCATGACCTGGCCGAAATAGATCGGATCGACGGAGAGCGAGATCCTGAAGATCTTGCTGGCGTAACCCTTGTTGACCATCATCTTCGGCAGCAGGGCCGGCAGGTCGGGATCGATCGTCATGCGCAGGACAGGGTCGATGTCGGTGACGACGAGGCCGGGCGGATCGAGCCGGTAGTCGATATCGGCCAGAGCACCGGATGCAATTTGCAAGCCGGGTGCCGTCTCGGGAAATGCGAAGCCCGTCCCTGCCGGGGTTGCCAGGAACTCGCCGATCCTGAGCGGGCTTTCGATCCGGTTGCGCAAGGTTATGCGCACGCGCCCGTCGCTGACCGGCCCGCGGTAGCTGCGCTCGACAATGGTGCCGTTGGCATCGTGCAACGACAGGCGGATCGGGATCGACGTGTCGGCCTGTCCGGGCAGCGACGCCTTGACCTGTCCGGTCAGCCCGCCGGTTTGCAAGGCGGCGATGACGGCCGCCAGCGCTTCCGGCGTCAGCTGCACCTCGTCGACGATGCCGTCGTCGAGGCTGATGGTCGCGTCAGGCCGCTCGACATCGACAAATGCCGATCCGGCCGCGTCGGGCAGCCTGAGCCGCAGCGTGGCCTGCTCGGGAACGAGCGCCGAAAGCACGGCACTGCCGCCGGCAGCTTGCAGCGATTGCCTGAGCCGCGCCAGCACGACGCGGTCGAGATAGGGAACGGCGCGATAGGCCAGATGCGCCCGGTAGAGGATCGCGCCGTCGCCCGAATCGGGAGCCTGCACCACGTCGAAGAAGGCGATGTTGAGCGCCGGCAGATATGGCGCCTCGTCGCGGCGCGGGATGCGGAATTCCTGCGGCTCGTAATAGTAGTGATTGGGGAAGGCCGAGTCCTGATAGTAGACCACCGGCGGGCGTCCCTCGCCGGCATCGAACTCCGCCCGCAAAAGCACGTGCGTCATGACGGGGCGCAGGTCTCCCGGCACGTCGAACATATAGGCGTTGAGCCCGACATCGAAGCCGAACGGGACCGACTGCACGGCCTCGGCGTTGATCCTTATCAGCGCCGGCCTGCCCTTCCTGTCGATAATGGCGCGGATCGGCAGCACGCGCTTGCGATCGACCAGAAGATCGCTGACCTGCACCGCTTCCGTCAGCTCGGGGCGAAAGGCCCCGTGCAGGGCGCGGCGGGAGGCGACGGGCGTCAATTCGCTGACGGGACGATCGGCAAGGACGGACAGCGGCGTGCCGACGTCGCGCAGCATCATGGCGGTGTCGAACGTGCGCACCGCCCTCAAGCGCATCGGCGCCGCGTCAAGGATCAGGGGAGACACCGGCTCCGTCAGCACGGTGCGACGAAAATCCGGCCTCAGCTCGCGCACCGGCGGCCTGCGCCGGGGCGGCCTTTGCGGTTCGACCTGGACCAGCGGCGGCGGCTTCACCATATGGGTCAGCAACACGCCACGGTCGTTCAGGAGGCTCATCTGGTCGAGCAGGCCGACGCGGTCGGGGATGACCTGCCGCCATGTCCGCCGGCCGATGGTCGCAAAGCACCGCAATTCCAGCCTGCCCTTTGCCGCAGGGTCTGTCATGGCCGACCACAGCCGGTCGAACTCGGCCTTGGTGTTGACGTCGAGCGCAAGCTGCGATGCCTGTTCGTCGACACGGTTGACGGCCCCAACCGGGATCGAAAGCCAGCTCTCGCCGGCATCCCCGCCGGCGCTTCCGACCGGCACGGCGTAGACCAGCCGGGCGGAAACCTCATGCGCGATTTCTTCGATAGACCCCCCTGCCGGAGCCGCTGGCAGGGTCCGCGAAAGACCGATCACAAGCCGGGCAATCGCGCCGCCGGGCTCGGTGTTTTCCAGCCATTTCAGGCTTGTTGCGTAGCGGCCAGCCGTTTCCTGCAACGTGTAGGTTGGAAGCGCGAAGCTGCGCGCCGACCCGTCCGAAGCCGGATAGGCGACGCCTGCCTCAAGCGTACCGGAGGGGCTCAGCGCAAGCGCATCGTCCTGCGTCTCTTCGACATGGGGAAGCGGGAACGGCAGCGGCTTGAAGGGGCGCACCGCGTCCTTCAATGTCTTGACCGACATATCCTTGCTGATGACGTATAGCTCGTCCGCCCGGGGCATTGATCAGCGTCTCCATCGCCGTCGAATGACCGACCATGGCTGCTATCGGGCGTGCCCACCGTGATCTAGCTCACAGTATCAAGGTTAACGGGCGACGATTTACGCCGGACGGGTTATCCTCGGCGTTCATCATCTTGAAAGACAGGGGTTCATACAGGGCGATGACGGCTTGTCTCGCAGGGTCATCGTCTGGCAATGTTACCTTGGGTCAGCTCCTGCCTTGCCAGGTTCCGGCTCCATCGTCAGGAAGGATCGCCCCTGTCATGGGCAAGAAGAATTTCGTTGCCGACAAGATTGTCTGGCTGGATTCCCACCGGCCGGCATCGAGGCGTGCAAGCATGACGAAACAGAACCGCCCGGTCGAAGCAGCCGGCACGTTCGACCAGAGTTTTTCCGACCGCGACCTGTTCGAGCTTCTGTTCGACAATTGCGTTGCCGACCGTGTGCCGGCCGGCCGGCACCTGTTCCTGCAGGAAGACCGTTCCGACCGCATCTTCGGCCTCGTCGATGGCTCGGTGGAAATCTCGATCTATTCGATCGACGGCCAGAAGCTCGTCGCCAACATGCAGACGCCGCCCAACATCATCGGCGAGATCGGCGCACTCGACGGCGGCCTGCGCACCGCAACCGCGATCTGCCGCACCGATTGCATGATCGTCTCGCTGGACCGCACGCAGTTGCTGCGGCGTATCGAGGAAAGCCCGATTCTCGCCCGCTCGATGCTGCGCCTGATCTGCCGGCGGGTGCGCTGGGTAAGCGAATCGCTCGGCGACCAGGCATTCCTGAACGTCGAGGTGCGGCTCGCCAAGCGCCTGTTGCTGCTCGACCGGCTTCTGGCCGACGAAGCCGGCTGGATCGCCATTTCACAAAGCGAGATCGCCGAGTTCCTCGGCGCGACGCGTGAATCGGTCAACAAGCTCATCAACGCCTGGCGAAGCCGTTCGCTGATCGACATCAAGCGGGGCCGCATCAAGGT
Source organism: Mesorhizobium sp. Root552 (assembly GCF_001427285.1). Taxonomy (GTDB): domain Bacteria; phylum Pseudomonadota; class Alphaproteobacteria; order Rhizobiales; family Rhizobiaceae; genus Mesorhizobium. The sequence goes on along the minus strand of NZ_LMFV01000015.1, from coordinate 53,374 downwards.
CGCCAACGCGCGCAGCCTGCGCCAGATGGCGACAGACGAAGGCTGACGAAACGCCCAATCTGTTGTTTGACCGCTTTTCCGCACGCAAGACCGCTGCACACTTTTGCTGGAAATGCTCTAGGGTCAGGCCCTAGGCCATCCGGGACAGCATGTAGCGCAGGGCCGATTTGCTCGGCAAAAAGAAATAGCCGCCGCCGCGCGTCGTGATGAAGGACGGCATGCCCTGCAATGCGAGCGAGCCTTCCCATCTGGGAATCGCGAACCTGCCGACCGGGTCGCCGGCCTCGTCCACCGTCTGGCTGCCGATCAGCGGGTCCTTCTCGCCGCGCAGTCCGTGAAAGCTCCCCGATGCCATCCAGGTTTGCTGGATGAACTCGTACTGGCGCTCGATGCTGGCGTTGACGCACATGAACAGCAGCCCTTTCTCGGCCTGCCCGCCTTCGCCGGCGGCGGAATAGGTCCGCCCCACCCGCAGGATGCGATGGCGCTTGGTGATGCGGATCTGCGTGTCGAGATCCGGGCTCAGCGATGCGCGCGGATTTGAGCGGCGCACATGCGCGCCAAGCGGGCATCGAAGACCTTGCGGGTCTTCCGCGCCGAAGGTGAACTGATTGTCGGGAATGCCGCCGCCGGGCCGGTGCGGATTGCGGATCAGCGACGAGCCGTCCTTCCAGCGCCCGACGATGCGCGCCGCCACCCAGTCGGGCGTCACCGCATCGCGCGTCAGCTTCGAGACATCGTTCGCGGCGCTGCGGCAATACTCATTGAAACGTTCGACATGCTGCTGAAGCTGCCGCACGACGACGAAGGTGCCGTTGCGTCCGAAATCATGCTGCTTCGAAGCCCCTGCCGCTATGCTGCCGTCAGGCCCGATGGCGCGCAGGATGCCGAGCGGATCGGCCTCTCCCGGCACGGTCGGCGTCGGCGGATAAAAGCCATGCTCGTCGCGGTAGCCGAACAGGAATTCGCCGGGATTGAGCAGATGCATCGAATTGGCCGGACCGCTTGATTCCCGCCCGCTGCCGCGGATGATAGGTTGCGAGATGCCGTCGGCGAAACCGAACTGGTCCTGCGCCTTGGCGCGGCGGCCATCGGCATTTCCTGAAGGCGCGGGAAGGATCGAAAGATCGAGCTTGTGGACGATGGCAACGCCGGTATCGTCCGACACCTGTTCCAGCGCCCGCACCATTTCCGCCAGAAGCTCGGGCGTATCGGCATAGCAGTTGACGATCACATCGACCGGATTTTGGCCCGAGCCCCACAGCCACGCCTCGGGGTCGTTCGATCCTGAATCGTCAAGGATGCGGCTGCGATAAGGGTTCGACATGCCTTGCCTGAACGCCAGCGGAAAGCTGGCGAGCGGGTCGCCGCCACCGGCTTCGTCCAGCCCAAGACGATTGAGACCATCTGGTCCGAACAGTGCGATCATGGCGCTGTGGGCCGGCGGGCTGTCGCCGAAGGACAGGTTCTTCGCGACGTAGCTGAGCCATTGCCTGCGCCGGGCTGCGTCGAGACTGTCCGGTATGTGGAAGGCCAGCATCCGGGCCTTGGCAAGACTCCCCATCGGCCCGAACACGATCGACTGGATTTCGCCTTGCTCCAGCATCTCGGACGGAGCCTCGTCCGGCAGCAGCAGCCGTTGCACGGCGTTGAGCTTGGTCCACGGCTGGCGCTCGGTGGAGGAGAACAGGCTCACCCAGTCGCGCGCCTCGCTCAGCCTTGCCGAGCAGATGCCTTGCCGGATCAGCGCATTGGTGCGGATGTGGGCGGTGGAAAGGTGCGGGTAGGCGCTGTACCAGAAGTCCGTCGGCACCTGCTGCGTCCGTGCCCAGCGCTTGAAGCGGTCGCCGTCGCGGGCTCCGTGGAAGAACAGGAACTTCGTCGATGGAAAGCCCTCCGTGTTACTCCACACGCCGGTCAGGCCTTTCGAGGCCTTGGTGATGAAGTCCTCCAGGTAGCTTTCCCAGCTGCCGCCGTAGTTGCTGAAGAACACGAGCCTGTTGGTGCCGGGAATGCAGACCCAGCGCGCGAAATGAATGGTGCCGATGCTGGACAGGAACCCCGGCCTGAAGATGTGGGTGGCGGCAATCGAGATGACGTAGAAGGTGAAGCGCAACAAGACGCGGCGGAAGCGCCCTTCCTTCAGCGTCGAGACGGCGGTCATGTGGTTTTGCAGGCCGCGATCCTCGCATTTCTGCAACGCCACCAGGCGCTCGAGCGAAATGGAATCGGGCGATGGCGCCGATGCCTTCTCGATCCTGCGCAGACAGATAAGCGCCAGCCCGACGGCGAATGACAGCAAGGTCAGGATGCCGAGGCCGGAAAGCACCAAGGCGGTGCCGAGGCGCAGCAAAAACTGCGGCCATGTTTCGGTCGGGTAGAACAGGAGATAGTAGGTCAGTGCCCAGCACAGTGCATAGAAGATGCCGGCGGTAAGATAGACGGGCTTTGCCAGCAGCGTTCGCCTCAGCGCGCTCCAGCCTCCTTTGGGCGGATCGTCCAGCGCGTTCGCCGCCGGAATGAATGTCCAGTCGAACGACCTGTCCAGCCTGAGCCTGTCGCGCACTTCCTGCAGGACAGAAGCGGCATCGCTGCCGGGTTTGGCCGAATGCTCCTCGACAACGCGCATCGCGGTCTTGGCCAGCCGATCCTCGCGCAGGATGCGGTCGACGGTGTGGCCGGGCGTGCCGCTGAACACCAGCCCGTTGAGACTGCCGAAATAGGGCGAAACGTCCTGCGCGTGCCTGTCCATGAACTTGACGAGATCGACCCCGAGCGGATCGGCCGAGGCGTCCTCGAGGATTTGCCGCGCCTCGACGCCGAGCGCCCGGTCGAATGCGGCAAGAACGCTGTGCCGGTTGCCGTCGCCGCTCATTTCGATGATGAGATGATGGCGCGGCTTCCCATCGGCATGCTCGCCGGTTTCAAGGATCGACAGGGTCGCGAAATGAACGGTGCGGACGGCATCGAACTTTTGCCTGACCTCGGCGCTGGACGGATTGCCGAGCGCTTCGATCTGCTCGCGCACCGCATCCTTTTCCACTCCGGGCCTGACCGGCACGATCACGGTGACCAGCGACTGCTGGCCGGCCGGGTCGAACTCGACCATGAGCTTTTCCGGATAAGGGCCCAGCCGTTCGAGCTTGCCTTTCCGGCCCGCCGCGCGGCGGAAACCGGGTCTCGAAAACAATGCGCGAAAGCACTCCGCCGTTTGCACGCGCGCCAGCATCGCGCCGATGCACTTATGGATGCCGTGGCCGAAAATCAGCGATTGCTGGTCAGGACGGTCCGGCCTGAAATCCCACGGGTCCTTCACCGCCCGCTTGTCGAACATCGCCGAACGCGTCGCCGGCCAGATAACCGTGTCGGCCTTGATCGCATAGGGCTTGCCTGCGCCCGCCCCGATTTTCTGCTCGTTGCGCGCATAGCGCCAGGGGCTGATCCAGATCGGCTTGAACCGCATCGCCTCGACGATGGCCCTGTCCAGCCTGTTGCCGTCATTGTCGGCAATCGCTCCCGCCACCTCGTCGAAAATCTCCGGGCGGGAAAGCACGACATCGAGACAATTGCCGCCGCCAAGCAGCGTCGTCGGCCCAAAGCCGGTAATCATGCCGAGCATGATGGCGTGGATGTCGCCCCGGCCGATGCGCTCTTGCTGCATTGCCCCGACCAGCCGGTCGAGCGGCCTGTCCTGAAGCGCGCCGCTGGCAAGCACCGCGTCGATCGACTGGTCGATTGCCGCACGCATGTTGCGGGATGCCGAGATCGCCAGTTGCCGAGCCGTCTCATTGGCTGTCGGATCGCCGAAGAACAGCGTGCTGAGCGCAAGGCCCCAGTCGGCGAAGGCGCCTTCGTCGTCGACTTTCACGCCGTAATATTCGCGGCAGATGGTCGAAGACACGATGCGGAAAAGATCGTGCGCGGCGTTGAGTTGCGTATCGGCGGCGTCGACGATTTCCTTGGCGCGCCGCGCCGCAATGGAGCGCACGCGCGCTTCGACCTCCAGCGGCGGAAAAGCGCCGAGCACGACCGACTTCAGCCGCCTGTAGTCCTCGCCATCCGCCATCCCGAGAATGAAGTTCGCGCCGCCGGCGAACTCGATCATTTCGGGTCCGTAAGGAGTTTCGAAGTCGGCCTGCCGCTCCAGCACTTCGCGCACGTCGCTGTCGCGCGTCAAAAGCAGGAACCGCCCGCAGCGCGCGCGCGGCAGAACTGTCCTGAACAGCGAAAGCCACCAGTCGGGGTATTCGAACAGATATCCCACCGCGCGCGCCAGAAACCCTTTCGAGCGCATTCGCTCGAGGTCGAAGGCCGGAACCTCGGCATCGATGGGAAGCGAGGCCTGAACCTCCTTGATGCGCTCAAAATATTTCGGGCTGCACTTGAACACTATCGACGCCCCTCCGGACTGAATGTTCTAGGTCGTGAACTCATAAATCTGGTCGAAATGGTGTGAGGCCATCTGTTCGGATACGCGGAGAAAGAGCGCTGGAAATGTCATTCATTTTCAAGCTCTTTCGACAAAGTAGCCGGGCAGATGGACCACATCGCCCTTCGCGCTTCTCCTCGCATCTTCTTGCCGTTCCATGCGCCATTTCGATCACATTTATGAGTCCACGGCCTAGCAATCGGCTTTCTGTCGTACCGCCTCTGTGAAATGCTTCACAATCGGCCGCTTCATCTAGGGTCAGGACCTGGCGGCCAGTTCGAAATTCTCGATCATGCCCTCGTTGACCGACTTGTCGCGGAAGGGAATCCACTCGATCCACTTGCGCTCGAATTCGGGATGGCGCGCCCGGAAAAGCTCGACTTCCTGCCGGGCTTCGTCGGGACGCCCGCTACGCGCCAAGGCGCCGGCCTTGAGGTAGCTGGCATAGAAATAGTTGGGCGCCAGCGACAGCGAGCGGTCCGCCGCTTCGATGGCTGCCGGCCAGTTTCCGTCAACGGTATAGGCAGCGGCAACCTCGCCCAGATTGTGGAACAGATAGGCCTCGAACGGGCTGAGCCGCATGCCTTCCTTCAACTGAAGGATCGCCTCGCGCGTCTCCAGCAGCAATCCGTTGGCGCTGCCCAGTCCGGTGCGGGCGAGCGAGAAGGACGGATTGATGTCAATTGCCTGACGAAACAGGTCGATGGCCGATTGCGGCCGCGCCTCGAGGATTTCGACAAAGCCGAGGTAGCAATAGCTGCGCGCATCGAGGCTATCCATGAGCGAGGACCGCCTGGCGTAATTGGCCACGATCTTGAGTTCGTCGCGGTCGGCGAAGTTCAGCCACGCCTTCCACAGATGCCACCAGGCCAGTTCGTTCAGCACCGCGCTGGAATTGGGGTCTTCGTCATAGGCCTGCTTGAAATAGGCGAAGGCCTTGGCGGTGTCTTCGGACGAGCGCCGCTGCATGTGCCAGCGCCCGCGCCGCAAAAGCTGCCATGTCGAGAGCGCTTCCGGCGGCACCTGGAACGTCCTGATCTGCTCGACGCGGTCGACCTCGCGCTCCAGCCGCGTCACGATCTCGCCGCCAAGCTCCCGTTGCAGGCGCTGCACCTCTTCGAGGTCGCGCTCGAACCGCCCGGCCCAGATGACGCGCGAATTGGAACTGTCGGCGAGAGAGGCGTTGAGGATGATCCGCCTTGGATCGCCCGATACCGAGCCGGACACAATATAGCGCGCGCCAAGAAGATGGCCGACGGTTGCGGTGGTGAAGGACGGCTCGCGGAACTGGAAACTGGAATCGCGCGCGATGACCGGCACCGAGCGTGTATTGGCAAGCCCGAGCAGCACGTCGTCGGCAATGCCATCGCACAGATAGGCAAGCGCCGGATCACCGGTCAGGTTCTGGAACGGCAGTACGGCAAGGGCTGGAAGATCGCCCTCGGCGGCCGAGACCGAAGGGCCGGCATGGCTGGCCCGCATGTCCATCAGCGCGTTCGGGGCAAGGCTGCGCCCAAGCCGGTCGGATACGAACACGCGCACCGGCACCGAAATGTTCTTGAGCTGGAACGGCCCAAGATCGGTGAAATGGAGTTCGAACTGCTCCTTGAGTTGGGAATAGGCGGTCTCGGCAAGCGCCACGCCGCCATAAGGCGAAAACTCCTGCACCCGCGCGGCGATATTGACCGCATCGCCGAACACGCCGTCGCTGCGGATCACCACCGGGCCGGAGTTGATCCCTGTCCTGAACGGCATCACCTGGTGCGGCTCGACCCCGGCGTTCGCCTTGGCGATGGCCTCCTGGAACTGAAGCACCGTACGCAGCGCGATGATCGGGTTGCCGAACACCGCCATGATGCTGTCGCCGGCCGCGCCGAAGATATTGCCGCCCGCCCGGTCCACCGCCTCCACGATCAGGGCGCGGCGCTCGTCGAAAAGACGCAGCGCCGCCCGGTCATCCGCATGCATCAGCTTGGAAAAGCCGACGGCATCGGCGGAAACGACCGTCGCGATCTGCCGTGGATGGTGTTGTTCAAGCATTAGAACAAGCTCATGCCCGTGCCCCAAAATCGAATGTAGCGAAAAATGTTTTCGGCCGCAGTATACAGATCGACCTTTTGCGTTGATGCTGGTGAAGCACTATGGATTGCAGTCAAAATGCTTTGATCGTTAATTTTTCCCGTATTGTTATGTATGGCGTTTACCAGCGCGCGGATATGGGTAGAGTTTGCGATGGTGACGTCGCTACCGCAAATGTCTAGCCCCGGTTAGCCGGTTTTAATGTTGTGCGGCAAAGGTTCCATGTTACATTAGCAGTTCGCATTTTACCTGAAGGGTGATTTCTGGCAGCAGCAGGATAGGCCGCAGCATCGATAACGGCCATAAGGTGTCGGCAACCGAACCAGACCGTGGAGAATCGCATGTTCGCATTCAATGCTGGCTTGGGCAGTAGGTGAGATGGGATCGACCTGCGAACCCTGGCGCGTCGGCGTCCTCTTTTCGCAATCGGGCGTGACCGGCGCTATCGAGGAAACCCAGCTCAAGGGCACGATGCTTGGCATTGCCGAGATCAATGCGGCCGGCGGCATCAACGGGCGCGAGATCATCCCGATCATCTATGACCCGACATCGAGCACCGAGCTTTATTCCCACTATGCCCACAAGCTTTTGATCGAGGATCGCGTCACCACCATCTTCGGCTGCTACACCTCGACCAGCCGCAAGGCGGTGCTGCCGCTGGTGGAGCGGGTGAACGCGCTCCTGTGGTACCCGACCCGCTACGAAGGCTTCGAATTCTCGCCCAACATCATCTACACCGGCTTATCGCCGAACCAGAACACGGTCGAGCTGATCAACTATCTGGTCGCGACGCACGGCAACCGCTTCTACCTCATCGGCACCGACTACTGCTATCCGCGCCGCACCAACCGCATCGTGCGCGATCTGGTCTGCGGCCAAGGCGGTTCGATCGTGGCCGAGGAATACCTCGATTTCGATGCAGGCCCCAACGAAATCCGCCCGATCATCAACGCCCTTCGCGACCGCAAGCCCGACGTGATCTTCTCGACCGTCGTCGGCCAGGCGATCTCGCATTTCTACCAGGCCTATGCCGACGCCGGCTTCACTCCGGACAACATGCCGATCGGCAGCCTGAACACGTCAGAGGCGGAACTCAGCCTGATGGGCCGCGATGTCGGGGCCGGCCACATCACCGCCGCAGCCTATTTCGACAGCGTCGCCAATGAGGAGAACACGCGCTTCGTGCGTCTGTTCAAGCAACGCTTCGGCGAAAACGAAACGACCAACATGTGCGCCGAGGCGGCCTATTTCCAGGTCCACCTCTTCGCCCAGGCGGTCGCCGAAACCAATACGATGGAGACCGATATCCTGCGCCCGGCGGTGCTGGGCCGCGAGATTGCGGCTCCCCAGGGCAGGATCGGCATCGACTACAAGAACAGCCATGCCGAATTGTGGACGCGCATCGGCAAGGCCACGGACGCCGGCAATTTCGACATCGTGCGGGAATCGATGGTCGCATTGCGGCCGGATCCGTTCCTGGTCACCTGATGCCGTCTGACTTCCAGGAGCCTTCATGACAAGCTCGGATCCACCTCGCGGTTTGAGCGGCAACACCGCCGACAGCCTGAACCGCGCCAGCAGCGCTCCGCCGAGGTCGGCGCGCGCCCGCGCCAAGGCGATGACCGAGTTGCGCCAGTCGACCGTGCTGCTTGCTCATCCCGACGACAGCCAGGGCGAGGCGCTGTTGCGCGAGGTCCGCCGCACCGGTTGCCGGGTCGAGATGGCATGGCCGCCGCCGGTGCTGCCGCCGCTCGGCTTCGATTTCGCCATTGTCGCCATCGATACCGATGCGCTGATGGCGGCTCCATGGCTGTCCGGAGCCCCGCCGGTCCCGGTCGTTGCCGTGGTCGATGGCGACAGGGGCCTGCCGGATGACGTGCTGAGGCTTTCAAATGCGCAGGCCGTGCTGGTCAAGCCCTGCCAGCCTGCGGCGATCCTCACCAACCTTGCCTTGGCGAAGCAGATCTTCAACTACGAGCGACGGCTTCTGAACAAGGTCGCCAAGCTCGAAGAAACGCTGCACGCCACGCGGCAGATCGAACAGGCCAAGCTCATCTTGATGCAGCAAAAGAAGCTGCGCGCCAACGAGGCCTACGACTATCTGCGCCAGCAGGCGATGAGCAAGCAAAAGTCCGTCGCTGCAATATCGGCCGCCCTAGTTGACGCCTACGGCTTGATAGAGTAACGTTTGCAATATCCGTGACAGCTAATGGTCACGTTGGTTCCTAGGGAACCGGAATTCGCGGCAAAATTGGCGCGCTCCATAGAGGATCGAAATTGAGCCTCGCGCAAACTCAGGTTTCCTGAGTGCGCGGGGCTTTTGCGTTTCTGCTGCCTGCAACATGTCTGGGAGGAAAATACAGGCTCGGAAGTAACTGACATCCAGCTGATCCTATCCGGATCGGACGGGTAGTCTTTGCCCAAAGTACAAAACGGCACAACGGCGAGTCCACATGGATTCGCCGAACGCCAGACCCATGTCTAACGGAGGATATAAACTGTGGCACCGTGGAAAATCAACAAGGAAGTCGACTACGAAATCTTTGAGCTTGGCGATCTCAAGCTGCAGAAGGGAATGACGCTTCCTAATGCAAAGCTGGCCTACAAGACTTTCGGCAAGCTGAATGCCGACAAGAGCAATGTCATCGTCCTTCTGACCTACATGGCCTCCACCCACTACGACAACCAGTGGGTCATCCGCGAGGGCGGCGCGCTCGACCCGAGCAAGTATTTCATCGTCATCCCGAACATCTTCGGCAACGGGCTTTCGTCGTCGCCGAGCAACCAGCCACCGCCCTACAACAAGGCGCGTTTCCCGCACGTCACCTACTACGACAACATCAAGGCCCAGCATCGCCTTCTCACCGAGAAGTTCGGCATCAAGAAGATCAAGCTCGTCACCGGCTGGTCGATGGCCGCGGCCCAGACCTTCCAATGGGCGGCAACCTTCCCTGACATGGTCGAAAACATCTGCCCGACGGCTGGATCGGCCAAGACGGCGCGGCACAACCACGTCATGCTCGAAGGCGTTAAGGCCGCGCTGACGGCGGACGATGCCTTCAAGGAAGGCTGGTACGACGACCAGCCCTACAAGGGGCTGCGCGCCATGGGCCGCGTCTACGCTGGCTGGGGCTTCTCGCAGGAGTTCTTCCGCAAGCAGGAATATCTCGAGATCGGTTACCAGTCGGTCGAGGACTTCATCGTCGGCTACTGGGAAGACTGGTTCAACATGCGCGACGCCAACAACATGGTGACGATGATCCATACCTGGCAGGCCGGCGATATCAGCGACAACGAGCTCTACAAGGGCGATTTCGTCAAGGCGCTCAACGCCATCAAGGCGAGAGCCATCGTCATGCCCGGCAATTGCGACCTCTACTTCCCGCCGGAAGACAGCGAGTTCGAGGTTGCGAACATGCCCAACGCCGAGCTTCGCCCCTTCATCTCCAGCCACGGCCACTTCGCCGGCGGTTCGGGCCTGCGGAAAGCCGACGTCGATTTCCTCGACAAGGCCTGGCGCGAACTGCTGGGCGACTGAAACACCGACACAGGACAACTTTCTCGCATGAAGCAAAGGCCGATCGATCCCGGTCGGCCAAACAAAAGGGGATCTGAAAATGACAATAATGACGAACATCAATCGCAGGTCATTTCTGAAATCGAGCGCCGGCGCAGCCACCAGCCTCGGTCTTATCGGCGCGGGAGGAAAAGCATTCGCGTCTGACGAGACGATCCGCATCGCCAGCCTGCTCGACCTGTCCGGCGGGCTCGATGCCCTCGGCAAGCCGATGCAGGACGCCATCACCTTTGCCGTCGAGGAGATAAACGCCGCGGGCGGTCTGCTCGGCAAGCAGATTGAACTGGTCACCTACGACACGCAATCCGACATGCGGCTCTATCCGCAATATGCGCAGCAGGCCGTCATGAAGGACAAGGTTGCCGCTGCCTTCGGCGGCATCACCTCGGCATCGCGCGAAGTCATGCGCCCGGTCTTCCGGCGCCTGAACACGCTCTATTTCTACAATACCCAGTACGAAGGCGGCGTCTGCGACCGCAACATCTTCTGCACCGGCATCACGCCCGCGCAAAAGCAGTCCAAGCACGTGCCCTATGCCATGAACAAATGGGGCAAGAAGATCTACACGCTGGCCGCCGACTACAACTACGGCCAGATCACCGCCGACTGGACCCGCAAATACTGCATGGACAATGGCGGCCAGATCGTCGGACAGGACTTCTTCCCGCTCGACGTCACCAATTTCGGCTCGACCATCCAGAAGATCCAGGAAGCGAAGCCCGACTTCATCTACACCGTGCTGGTCGGCGGCGCGCACCAGTCCTTCTACCGCCAATGGGCCGCGGCCGGCATGAACACGCGCATTCCGCTGGCCTCGACCACGATGACCATCGGCGGCGAGCAGAAGTTCCTGGCGCCTGAGGAAACCAACGGCATCCTGCTCTGCTTCAACTATTTCGAAGAGCTGGACACACCTGCCAACAAGGCCTTCCTCGAACGCTTCCACAAGCGTTTCGGCGCCGACTACCCCTATGTGACCGAACTGGCGATGGCGACCTATCAGTCGGTCTACCTGTGGGCCGAAGGCGTCAAGAAGGCCGGTACGGCCGAGCGGATGCCGGTTATCGAGGCGCTGGAATCCGGCATCAGCCTCGACCTGCCGAGCGGCAAGTTCTCGATCGATCCGCAGACCCACCACGTGATCATGGATATCAACATCGGCCAGATCCAGGATCGCAAGATCAATATCCTCGAGAGCTACCCGCAGCAGCATTCCCTCGACACCTCGGCGGTATGCGATCTCAAAAAGAACCCTGACGACAACACGATGTACGTCATCAAGGTTTGACCGACCCGGACAATGGCGAGGGCGTCCGGCCGGAACGATCCCGGACGCCCCGCAACCATCTTGAGGCTCGACCATGGACCTGCTCGTTGTACTTTCCATTGAGGCCCTTCGGGCCGTTGCCAGCCTGGCGCTGATAAGCGTCGGCCTGGCGATCATTTTCGGCATGATGCGGGTCATCAACCTTGCGCATGGCGAATTCCTCATGCTCGGAGGCTACGCCGCGATCGTCGCGACGAAAGCCGGCATCAATATCTGGGTATCGACCCTGATCCTCGCTCCGCTGGTGGTGGCAATCATCGGCATCATCATCGAGCGAACGGTGATCCGCTTCCTCTACGGGCGTCCGCGCGACACCATGCTCGCGACATGGGGGCTGAGCCTGTTCCTCGTCGGCATCACCACGACGATCTTCGGCAACACCACCGAAGGCATTTCCGCACCCGCCGGCTCGCTCCAGGTCGGCAACTATTACATCGCGGCCTACTCCCTGATCATCGTGCTGATCGCGATTGCGGTGTTTGCCGCGATCTGGGCCGTGTTCCGCTTCACCCGTTACGGCCTGATCGCACGCAGCACCATGCAGAATCCCGAAATGGCCGCAGCATTGGGCGTCAACCCGCCTGCCGTCTATGCCGCCACCTTCGGCATCGGCGCGGGACTCGCCGGACTGGCCGGCGGCGTCATGGCCCCGATCACCGGCATCGTGCCCACCATCGGCGCAGCCTACGTCGCCAAGGCCTTCATCACCGTCATCGGCGGCGGCCCTGCCGTGCTGGCGGGCACCGTTTCGGCATCCGTCCTCTTCGGCGCGATCGACCAGATCATCACCTATCTGTCCACCCCGGTCATCGGCGAGGTCGCGCTGCTCGCGGCTGCCGTCATCCTGTTGCGGTTCATGCCGCAGGGCGTCACCGGAAGCTTCTTCAGGAGAGCATCATGACCGCGGCCTGCAACGGAACTGGCGGTATCGTAGCCGCCGTCATCATCGGCCTGGCGCTGCTGGTTGTCGTTCCACTGGTTGTCGATCCGATCTTCCTGATCGAACTGACCTCCTATGTGATCCTGGCCATCCTTGCGCTCAGCCTCGGCCTGATCTGGGGCTATGGCGGCATCCTCTGCTTCGGCCAGTCCGCCTTCTTCGGCATCGGCGCCTATGCCTATGCCATCGCCGTCATCAACATGGGCGACAGCACCATCCCGCTGATCCTGTCCATCGTGGTGCCGGCCCTGTTCGCCGCGCTGCTGGGCTACTTCCTGTTCTATGCCCGCATCACCGACGTCTATTTCGGCGTCATCACGCTGACTGTCACGCTGATCCTTTATAAGCTGATGGGCACGACGTCGGGCTCCGCCTATACGATCGGCAATGCGGCAATCGGCGGCTACAACGGCATCCCGGCCATTCCCCCGCTCAACCTGCCGGGGTCGCCAACTACCTTCCTGTCGCTCGACGGGCTTTTCTACGCTGCCGGGCTGACATTGCTGGCGGTCTATGTCGGCCTGCGGCTGATGCTGAAAAGCCGCTTCGGGCAGGTGGTCGTCGCCATTCGCGAGAATGAACGCCGCGCCGAACTGCTCGGCTACGACGCCCGCTTCTACAAGCTGGCGGCCTTCACCATCGGCGGCGGCATCGCCGGGCTCGCAGGCTGCCTGTTCGCCAACTGGGGCATGTTCATCAGCCCGGATGTGTTCGGCCTCGCCCAGTCGGCGCAGGTCATCATCTGGGTCATCGTCGGCGGCACCGGCACGCTGCTCGGGCCGATCGTCGGCTGCTTCCTGGTGCAATGGATCGCCACGCAGCTCGGCACCCAGCAGGTGCTCAACGCCAACCTCGTCCTCGGCACCATCCTGATCGGCTTCGTCCTACTCGTGCCGAAAGGCATCACGCCGACCGTTCTCGATCTCATCGAGCGAACCTGCCAGCGCCGTTCCTATGCAAAACCGCTGGTCGAGAAAAGGAGCGTGTCATGAGCGCCGAATGCGTCCTCGAGACCCGGGGGCTTGAAAAGCGGTTCGGTGGCGTTGTCGCGATCTCCAGCGTCGACTTCAACCTGAAGCAACGCGAACTGCGCTGCCTGATCGGCCCCAACGGCGCCGGCAAAAGCACCTTCTTCAAGATGCTGACCGCACAGATCAAGCCGACCACCGGCCAGATCCTGTTCGAAGGCGTCGAGATAACGAAAGCGCAGCCGCACCAGGTCAGCCAGTTGGGCATCGGCATCAAGAACCAGGTGCCCGATGTCTTCAACAACCTGACGGTGCGCGAAAACATCTCGGTCGCGGCGCGTTCGCGCCACGGCAAGGCGCGCGCTGCCGCGATCGCCAGTGAAGTGACGGAGCGGCTCGGCCTGACCGGTCTGGTCGGCCGCCTTGTCGGCGAGCTTGCGCACGGCCAGCGCCAGTGGGTCGAACTCGCCATGGTGGTGGCGCTGGAGCCGAAGCTGATCCTGCTCGACGAGCCGGCCGCCGGCATGACCGCCGACGAGACCAACCGCACCGCCGAGCTCATCCGCGAGGTCAACAAGACCGCCGCCATCGTGGTGGTCGAGCACGACATGCAGTTCATCAAGCAGATCGCCCACACCGTGACCGTCTTCCACCAGGGCCGCGTGCTGGTCGAAGACACGATGGAAAACATCCAGGGCAACGAACTGGTTCGCGAAATCTATCTTGGGAAAGCCGACGATGATTGAGGTCACGAATCTTCACTCCGGCTATGGCCGCATTCCGATCCTGCACGGCATCGACTTGAAGATGAAACCGGGCGAGGTGGTCGGCATCCTCGGCCACAACGGCATGGGCAAGACCACGCTGCTGCGCACGCTGGTCGGCAACATCAAGGCGACCAGCGGACGCATCGACTTTGCCGGCCACGACATCACGCGCGCCAGCACCGCCGAGCGCTCCCGTACCGGCATCGGCTACGTGCCGCAGGGCCGGGACATCTTCCCGCAGCTCTCCGTCATGGAGAACCTGAAGATGGGCGAGATCATGCGCAACGGCGAAAGCGCCATCCCCGAAATGCTCGACCATTTCCCCGTTCTGAAGGATCTGCTGGAACGGCCGGGCCGCGGCCTGTCCGGCGGCCAGCAGCAGATCCTGGCGCTTGCGCGCTGCCTTGCCGGGCGGCCGAAACTGATCCTGCTCGACGAGCCGACGGAAGGCATCCAGCCCTCCATCGTAGACCTGATTGCCGAAAAACTGGGGGAGCTCAGGGCCGCGCTCAACCTCGGCATCATCCTCGTCGAGCAGGACATCCGCTTCATACGGCAACTGGCCGACCGGGTGCTGATCATCCAGAAGGGCGTGTTCGTCGCCGAGATTTCGCCACAGCAGCTTTACGACCGCGAGGCCGTCGACGCCCACCTCGGAATTTGAGGCAACAGCTTGCAAGCCTGTCCAATCTCTCAATCGGTAGGGAATTCGATGCTCAGATTGAATGCCATAGTGGGCTTGTCGGCGGACAGGGAAATCGCTGCGCGGCTTCATCTGCTGGATCACGAGGGCCGCATCGAATTCATCCTGCTCGATACGGTCGAGATCGCTCGCCGCCGCTTGTCGGTGGCGACCGATCGCGGCACCGAATGCCGGATCGAGCTGCCGCGCACCCAGCGCCTGGTCGACGGGGCCGTGCTGCTTCTGGAAGACAAGCGCGCCATCGTCGTCAAGGCCGAGCCGGAGCGTTGGCTGGTGTTCGACGCGGCCGACGCCGCCGCCGGGCTGGAACTCGGTTACTGCGCCGGCAACATGCACTGGCCGGTGCGTTTTTTGGGCAACCGGCTCTACGTCATCGGCGAACTTGGATCGGGCTACGTGCTGGATCGGCTCCAGCACATCCTGCACCGCGGCACGGTCAAGTTCCTCGGCAAGAGCAAATAGGCTTCACGCTTCGGAAACCGGCGTCAGCCCGGCTTCTTTCCGCCCTTCCTGGTCTTCGGCGCCCGCGCCTTGTCCGTTTTTGGCTTTCCGGGCTTGGCCGCCCACGGCTTCTGGTCGGCAAACTGCCTCTCGGGCTGCGGCTTTTCGCGCTTGTCGAAGCGCCGCTTCGGCGTGGCCGCATCGAACCCGCTCTTGCCGCGATGCGGTTTCTTGTCGGGCTTCGGCGGATTGTAGCCGGCTCGCGACAGGTCGGGCTGCCCGTCAAGGCGCTTCACCGCGATGTTGCCCTGAACCTTGTGATCCGGTCCGATCGCCGCAAAGAAGCGGTCGGCGCTGTCGGCGGCGATCTGCACGAAGCTTTCTTCCGGCTGCATCCTGATCGCGCCGATCTCGCGCTTGGTGAGGTTGCCGGTGCGGCACAGCATCGGGATCAGCCAGCGCGGCTCGGCGTTCTGGCGACGGCCGACCGAAAGCGAGAACCAGACGCTGTCGCCAAAGTCGTCGCGTCGGCTGGGCTGTTCGTCTCGATGACCGCGCTCGCCCCTTTCGGTTGAAGGCTTGAACGGCACCGGCTCGGACAAATATTCCGGCGCGGAGCGCCCGGCACGGGCAAAGCGCAGGAAGGCGGCCGCCACCTGCTCCGCGCCGTGCTTTTCAAGCAGGGTGGCGACGAAGGTCCGCTCTTCGTCATTGATCGGCTGGGCGAAGGCGGGATCGGCCAGCATGCGTTCGTTGTCGCGCTGGATGACCTCGTCCGCCGACGGCGGGCTTGCCCATTCGGGCTTGATGCCGGCGTTCTGCAGCAGGCGTTCGGTGCGCCGCCGCGCATGGTTCGGAATGATCAGCGCGCTGACGCCCTTGCGCCCGGCCCGCCCGGTGCGCCCGCTGCGATGCAGAAGCGTCTCCGGATTGGTCGGCAGGTCGGCATGGATGACCAGTTCGAGATTGGGCAGGTCGATGCCGCGCGCCGCGACATCGGTGGCGATACACACCCGGGCGCGCCCGTCGCGCATCGCCTGCAACGCATGGCTGCGCTCGTTCTGGCTGAGCTCGCCCGACAGCGCCACCACCGAGAAATTGCGGTTGTTGAAGCGGGCGGTGAGATGGTTGACGGCGGCGCGTGTGTTGCAGAACACGATGGCGTTGCGGGCCTCGTAGTAGCGCAGAACGTTGATGATGGCGTTTTCCCGGTCGGCAGGCGCCACGCAAAGCGCCCGGTACTCGATGTCGTGGTGCTGTTTTTCCTCGCCCGCCGCGGCAATGCGCACGGCATCGCGCTGGTAGCCCTTGGCAAGCGCCGCGATGGAGCGCGGCACGGTCGCCGAAAACATCAGCGTGCGGCGCTCGGCCGGAGCCGCGTCGAGGATGAATTCCAGGTCTTCGCGAAAGCCGAGGTCGAGCATCTCGTCGGCCTCGTCCAGCACCACGGCCTTGAGCGCCGTCATGTCGAGCGCGTGGCGCGTGATATGATCGCGCAGGCGTCCGGGCGTGCCGACGACGATATGAGCGCCCCGTTCCAAAGCGCGCCGCTCGCTGCGCATGTCCATGCCGCCGACGCAGGTCGCAACGGTTGCGCCGGTGAATTCGTAAAGCCATTCCAGTTCGCGCGCCACCTGAAGCGCGAGTTCGCGCGTCGGCGCAACTGCCAGCGCCAATGGTGCTGAAGCCTGCCCAAAGCGCTCCGAATTCCCCAAAAGCGTCGGAGCCAGAGCGAGGCCGAAGGCGACCGTCTTGCCCGATCCCGTCTGGGCCGAAACCAGGGCGTCGGACTGCCCGAGTTTCGGGTCGAGCACGGCGTTTTGAACCGACGTCAGTTCGGAATAACCCCGTTTTTCCAGCGCCTCGGCCAGCGCGGGAACAATGCCTTCGAACATGGTCATCTTCGTCTTTCGGAGTTTGGGGGTCCGGGCGCGCCAGGTGCGCGGCCACGCCGTGTCCAACTCAGCGTCGGACAGCTTGTCGGGCGTTCCTACTTCGCCAGACCTTTGTTGTACAGCCTGCGCGATTGACTCTTCGGCGAAACCGCGTAAAAGCCGGCACCGAACAGGACGTATCCGATGCGTGGCCTCTTGATGGCGCTCTTTGCATTCGACTTCCCCGGCCACAACAGGGCCGGAGGGGTTTCTGCGCGTCTGTCCTCGACCAAAACCACGGCCAAAAAAACGACCGCTACCACGGTCTGATCTCCCTTGGCCTCTCCGCCCTCTCCCCGGGTTCGGCCCGAGGGAGGCGGGACCCGCACCGGCCGGCGGGTTCTCCAGAAAACAAGCGGAGAGCGACAGGAGAATGACTTCGATGGGTTTCAAGGTTGCGGTAGTCGGCGCCACGGGCAATGTGGGCCGCGAAATGCTGAACATATTGGAAGAGCGCGGCTTTCCGGTGAGCGAAGTGGTGGCCTTGGCCTCCCGGCGCAGCCAGGGCACCGAAGTCTCGTTCGGCGACAAGACGCTGAAGGTCAAGGCGCTCGACACCTATGACTTCTCCGATACCGACATCGCGCTGATGTCGGCTGGCGGCAACGTGTCCAAGGAATGGTCGCCCAAGATCGGCAAGCAGGGCTGCGTCGTCATCGATAATTCCTCGGCCTTCCGCTACGATCAGGACGTGCCGCTGATCGTGCCGGAGGTGAACCCCGAGGCCATTTCCGGCTATACCAAGAAGAACATCGTCGCCAACCCGAACTGCTCGACCGCGCAGATGCTGGTGGCGCTCAAGCCGCTGCACGATGCCGCCACCATCAAGCGCATCGTCGTCTCGACCTACCAGTCGGTGTCCGGCGCCGGCAAGGAAGGCATGGACGAGTTGTTCACCCAGACGCGCGCCGTATTCGTGGCCGACCCTGTCGAGGCCAAGAAGTTCACCAAGCGCATCGCCTTCAACGTCATTCCCCACATCGACGTGTTCATGGAAGACGGCACCACCAAGGAAGAATGGAAGATGGTCGCCGAGACCAAGAAGATGCTTGATCCGAAGATCAAGGTGACGGCCACCTGCGTGCGCGTGCCGGTGTTCATCGGCCACTCGGAGGCGATCAACCTCGAGTTCGAAAAGCCGATCACCGCCGACGAAGCACGCGACATCCTGCGCGAAGCGCCGGGCTGCCTCGTCGTCGACAAGCGCGAGAACGGTGGCTACATCACCCCGATCGAATCGGCGGGCGAAGACGCCACCTACATCTCGCGCATCCGCGAGGATTCGACCATCGACAACGGCCTCAACCTCTGGGTTGTCTCCGACAACCTGCGCAAGGGCGCGGCGCTCAACGCCGTGCAGATCGCCGAACTGATGATCGAGCGCGGCCTCATCAAGCCGAAGCAGAAGGCGGCGTAATTTCCGCTCACGGCCGTATCGCCGCTTTGGCGGCGGGCCTCCGCGGGGGCGCGCCATCGGGCGCGGCCCGCGGTCGCGGACTTGGCTGACGCGGCGCCCGAACCCTCGAAATAAACTCGCTCACGGCCGTATCGCCGCTTTCGCGGCGGGCCTCCGCGGGGGTGCGCCATCGGGCGCGGCCCGCAATCGCAGGCTGGGTACTCTTCGTTCCCTGCCATATCGTCGCCACTGCGTCTCACTCCAGACGCGGCGAGGCTTCCATGCTGCGTCATCACGGGATGTGAGCCGGAAACCTCATCAACCCGGAAGCGGCGCTTCAACCTCGTCGCCCCTGAAGCCGGAACAACCCCCCTCAACTTCGGCATCCGGCCAAAAGAGCGCTGCCTCCTCAACTTCGTCATCCCGGAAATCGCTTTCGAGCGAAGGGAGGAAGGACTATCCGGGATCCATTCCGTCACATCGCGGCAGAGCGCCAAACGCTTCGGACCTTTTGCCAATACCCCTCATCCGCCTTCACTTCGTTCAGGCGCCTTCTCCCACAAGGGGCGAAGGGGACGCCTGCATCGACCTCACCGCTAGGTAGCCATGTTGAACATTGGCCGGAACGCGGATGCCCACCTGCCTTCGCCCCTTGTGGGGTGAGACGTGGTGCACGGAGCGCACGAAAAGCCCCTAAATGGGCTTTTCGAACGACGAACGCCCGGAGCCATAGCGGAGGGCCGGGCGGGGGCCGAGCGTAGCGAGGTCGGATGAGGGGGTGAGCAGCCGGTTCGCGAAGCGAATTCATCGTGCCGGTGGCACGATGAAAGGCCAGCGAACGCCGGGTCGCTGCGAAAGCAGCGGGNGGGGTGAGCAGCCGGTTCGCGAAGCGAATTCATCGTGCCGGTGGCACGATGAAAGGCCAGCGAACGCCGGGTCGCTGCGAAAGCAGCGGGCACCCGGCGGGTGGGATGCCGGCAGGCAGGTGAGGGGCAGCGCCGAGTTGGCCAAGCGTGGACCAAACGCGGGCTGACCTCCGCCCAACCCCTTGTTCCCACTCACCTCCCACAAAAACACGCGCCCCACTTATCCCCACCGTCTCCGTCTCCCGCATACTCGCTGCCATCGCCCTTGCGGGAGACCTGGTGCGCACCGGGTATCAGGGAAGGGCGTCGGTGCCGGATTGGTCGCATGACGGT
>NZ_LMFV01000015.1:0-33523 GCF_001427285.1 Mesorhizobium sp. Root552 | reverse complement strand
CAGTTCTTTGACAATGGCCAGACGGCTTTAGCCGGGCGTGGCAACCATAAAGCACGAACTCCGATAGCCGTCTGGCCATTCCTCGGGGTCCCCGCCAGCGACGAGCGTTAGCGAAGGAGCTTAAGGGCGGGGCAGAGAATTTCCAGGGCCGAAAAGGCAGCGTGGCGATGAATAAACGCAACCATCTCTTCGTCATCCCAGGGCGGAGCAGGCCGAAGGCCGTTGCGGAGACCCTGGGATCCATGCCGTGAAACCCCGGCAGCGCGCAAAGGGTGCAAAATCAGGCTCCCATTCTGAGCCGCCCTGCACCACACAATCCTCACGGCATGGATCCTAGGGTCGCGCCTTTCGCTTCGCTCAGGCTTGCCCGAGGATGACGAGGGACGAGCAGCGTATTAGCCGCCCTCCGCCGAAAGCTCCCGCAATACGCGCATCGCATCGTCGGCCCTGTCGGCGGGCACGAACAGATGGTCGTGGTAGAATGCCGAAACCGGATTGGTGCCTATGCCGGCAGCCGACAGCCGCGCGGTGATCGCGGCGAGGAAGCCGACGCCTTCAAGCGCCGAGTGGACGGTGAGGGTGATCATGCGGCAGCGGAATGTACCCGCAAGGCCCGCAGAACGTGCCTGATCCTCGCGCAGGATCAGCGTCGTGCCCTCCCGTTCGCGAAAGACCATGACCGGCTCGACGCCTATCGGCAGGGCAAACCCTTCAGGAACAGTGACGAACACATGCACATGCGGCTGTAGTTCCGGCTGCATGGAGGCAAGCAGTTTGCCGAGGTCGGTTTCTCCGCCCATGAAGTCTCTACCTGTCGATGCGCGTTGAAAGGATGATCGACGACAAGGTGCGTTCCACCCCTTCCATCGCGCCGATACGATCGAGCAGTCCGTCGAGATCGGCAATGGACAGCGATTCGACCACGACGATCATGTCGAAGCTGCCGCTGACCGAGTGCAGCGTACGCACCGCAGGTAAGGCTTTCAGGCTGCGCACCACGGTATCCGCCAGCTTCGGCGTGACGGTCAAAAGCACATGCGCCCTGACCAGTCCTTGCTCATAGTCCGGCGACAGCCTGACGCCATAGCCGGCGATGACGCCGCGCGCCTCGAGCCGGTCGATGCGGCTTTGCACGGTGGTGCGCGACACGCCGAGCTTGCGCGCCAGTTCCGCCGTCGAAGCGCGCGCGTCCTCGCGCAGCAGGGAAATCAGGGCCTGATCGGCAGGGCTGGTCATATCGTCAAACACTATCGTCGTTTTGTGCAATCTATCACAGCGATCCGACGAAACGTATCCTTTCTTTCGTCAGCCGGTCTGCGATGTTTCCAGCAGGAATTTTTCGGTATTGAGGGTATCGCCATGAAGGAAGTCGTTGTTATCGGAGCGGGCAAGATCGGCTCGACCATTGCCGAGATGCTGGCTGCCACCGGCGACTATCGCGTGACGGTCGTGGACCGCTCAGCCGAGCAACTCGGCGCAATGGGGCTTTCGGGCCAGGTCGCGACGCTGGAGCTCGACATCGGCGCCAAGGGCGAGCTTGAAAAGGTGCTTGCCGGCAAGTTCGCTGTGCTGAGCGCTGCTCCCTTCCACCTCACCACGCGTATCGCGGAAGCTGCCGCAGCGGCCGGCGTTCACTATCTCGACCTCACCGAAGACGTCGCCTCGACCCGCCGTGTCAAGGAACTGGCCCGCGGCTCCAGAACCGCCTTCATTCCGCAGTGCGGCTTGGCTCCCGGCTTCATATCCATCGTCGCCAACGATCTGGCCAGCCGCTTCGATACGCTGGAGAGCGTTCGCATGCGCGTCGGCGCGTTGCCGCAGTATCCTTCCAATGCGTTGAACTACAACCTGACCTGGAGCACCGACGGCGTCATCAACGAATATTGCGAGCCGTGCGAGGCGATCGTCGAGGGTGAGCTGGTCGAAGTGCCGCCGCTCGAGGAACGCGAGGAATTTTCGCTCGACGGCGTGACCTACGAGGCGTTCAACACCTCCGGCGGGCTGGGCACGCTGGCCGAGACGCTGAAGGGCAAGGTGCGTACGCTGAACTACCGCACCATCCGCTATCCCGGCCATGCCGCGATCATGAAGGCGCTGCTCAACGATCTCGGCCTGCGCCATCGCCGCGACGTTTTGAAGGACATCTTCGAAAGCGCCCTGCCGGCGACCATGCAGGATGTCGTCATCGTCTTCGTGACCGTCAGCGGCCGCAAGAACGGACGCCTGCTGCAGGAAACCTACGCCAACAAGATCTACAGCCAGCGCGTTGGTGCGGTCGTCCACTCCGCGATCCAGATCACCACCGCTTCCGGCATCTGCGCCGTGCTCGACATGCTGGCCGATGGCAGCCTGCCGGCCAAGGGTTTCGTCAGGCAGGAAGACATCGCGCTCGACACCTTCCTCGCCAACCGTTTCGGCCGCGCCTATGCGCAGCACGAAGTGGCGAGCCGTCTGGCAAGCTGATCGGCACCATCTCTTCTGGGGAGGAGAAGGGCTCGCGACGGCAACGGCGCGAGCCTTTTTCTATATATGCAAGGCGTGGCCGAGCCCCTTGAGCGCGGCTTCCTGGAAGGCTTCGCCCTGGGTCGGATGCGCATGGATCGTGCCGGCGATATCTTCGAGCCGCGCGCCCATTTCGAGCGCCAGCCCGAAGGCAGCGGACAGTTCCGATACGCCCTGCCCAACTGCCTGGATGCCGAGGACAAGATGGTTGTCGGCGCGCGCGACGACGCGCACGAACCCGTCCTCGCCCTGTTTGGTCATGGCGCGGCCATTGGCGCTGAACGGAAACTGGCCGATCTTGATCTCACCGCCGAGCTTCTTCGCCTCGTCCGGCGAAAGACCAGCAGTCACCAGTTCCGGATCGGTGAAGCAAATGGCTGGAATGGCGCGCTTGTCCCAACTGCGCTTATGGCCGGCAACGATCTCGGCCACCATTTCGCCCTGCGCCATCGCCCGGTGCGCCAGCATCGGCTCGCCTGTGACGTCGCCGATGGCATAGACGCCGCGCATCGAGGTGCGGCACTGGTCGTCGATGCGGATGAAACGTCCGCTCATGTCGAGATCGATCTCTTCCAGGCCCCAGCCCGCAGTGACCGGCTTGCGGCCAACGGTGACGAGGATCTTGTCGGCCGCGATCTTGCGGTCCTTGCCGTCGGCAGCCTCTACAAGCAAGGCATCCCCCTTGCTGGATACGCCTTTGGCCTTGGCGCCGGTGAGAACCTCTATGCCAAGGTCGGCAAGCCGTTTTAGGACCGGCTTGGTCAGCTCCGCATCGTACTGCTGCAGCAGGCGGGGCAGCGCCTCGACCACGGTGACCTTGGCGCCCAGCTTGGCGAAGGCCATGCCGAGTTCCAATCCGATGTAGCCGCCACCGACAACCGCCAGCCGCTCCGGGACTGCAGGAAGCGATAGCGCTTCGGTGGACGAGATCACATTGCCACCGAAAGGCAGGAAGGGAAGCTCGACCGGTGCCGAACCGGTAGCAATGACCACGTTTTCAGCGCGGATCACTTGCGTTCCGGTCTCGGTTTCTACCTCGACGGTCTTGCCATCGCGGAATTTAGCCCAGCCCTGGACATATTTGACCTTGGCCTTTTTCAACAATCCGGCGACGCCGCTGTTCAGTCGGCTAACAATACCGTCTTTCCACGCAACTGTTTTGCCGAATTCCAGCTTTGGCGATTCTACTGAAATGCCGAGGGGACCGGGTTTCCCGGCCCAGTGGCTGGCCTTTTCGAATTCCTCGGCGGCATGGATCAGCGCCTTGGAGGGAATGCAGCCGACATTGAGGCAAGTGCCGCCGGGCTTGCCGGCCTCGATGACGACCGTATCGATGCCGAGTTGGCCTGCGCGTATGGCACAGACATAACCGCCAGGACCAGCGCCGATGACGAGCAGCTTGCAGGTAATGTCTTTCATCACCGGCTTCCTTCCTGGGTCATGAGCCTTCCGGCAAACCGGCCGTCGCTTTGCGAGATCATCGTCATCCCTCCACGAAGATCAGCGCCGGAGTTTCGAGCAACGCCTTGATGCGCTGGACGAAGATCGCAGCATCCCAACCGTCGATGACGCGATGATCGAAGCTGGATGAAAGGTTCATCATCTTGCGAGGCACGAACTGGCTGCCGTCCCACATCGGGCGGATCATCATCTTGTTGACGCCGACAATCGCCACTTCCGGATGATTGATGACCGGCGTGGTGACCACGCCGCCCATGGCGCCAAGCGAAGTGATGGTGATGGTGGAGCCCGAC
Source organism: Mesorhizobium sp. Root552 (assembly GCF_001427285.1). Classification (GTDB taxonomy): domain Bacteria; phylum Pseudomonadota; class Alphaproteobacteria; order Rhizobiales; family Rhizobiaceae; genus Mesorhizobium. Next base: position 29,267 of record NZ_LMFV01000015.1, on the reverse strand, counting down.
AGTTCCTCACGCGTTGCCGTGCCGGCCTTTGCAGCTTCCGCAAGCCGGTTGACTTCCGCGCCACAGTCCCAGAGATCACGAGCTTCGACATGCTTGACCACCGGCACGACCAGCCCGCCGGATGTCTGCGCCGCGATCCCGATATGGACACCGCCATATTGATGGACGATGCCCACCTCGTCGTCGAACAAGGCATTGAGCTGCGGTTGTTCGGCGATAGCTCTGACCATCGCCCGCATCAGGAAAGGCAGCAACGTCAGCTTGGGACGGTCTGTGCGCTTTTCCTTGTTGAGGTTGGCACGCAGTTCCTCGAGTGCGGTCACATCGACCTCTTCGACATAGGTGATGTGCGGAATGCGCGACTTGGCGAGCTTCATCTTCTCGGCGATCTTGCGCCGCAGCCCGACAATCTTGATTTCCTCGATCGCATCGTTGCGGACAAGGCCGGAAGTCTTACCGGTCTGCGGGCCGCGCTGGATGAATGCGTCAAGGTCTTCATGACCGATGCGGCCGGCCGGGCCGCTGCCCCCAACCTGCCTCAGGTCGATACCGGCCTCCTTTGCCCGCAAGCGGACTGCCGGTGACGCCAGCGGCCTTTCACCCTCGGCTCGCGGCGCACCGCGCTGAATGGCTCCGGATACGGGCTTTGGGCTCGAAGCTGCGGCCGGCTTTGCCGCAGCAACAGGTTCTGGACGCGCGGCTTGCGACGCTGGTTCCGGCTTGGCCTGCGCAATCGCACTTTGGGATTTGCGGTCATCATTGACTGGCGGCTTCGGAGCCGCCGCTGTTTCCGCACCGGTATTGCCTTCGCCGGCCACTTTCAGCCGCACGATTGGCGAGCCGATGGCGACGGTGTCGCCGATCTCCGCACCGAGCCACAGTATTTCACCATCGACCGGCGAGGGGATTTCCACCGTTGCCTTGTCGGTCATGACAGCGGCAAGAACCGTGTCCTCGCGCACCATGTCACCGATCTTGACGTTCCATTCGACCAATTCGGCCTCTGCCACGCCTTCTCCAACATCGGGAAGCTTGATGACGTATTCGCCCATCTCAGGCCTCCATCGTCGACATCAGCGCACGGCCAACCCGCGCGGGGCCCGGGAAGTAGTCCCATTCCTGTGCGTGCGGGTAGGGCGTGTCCCAGCCGGCAACGCGCACCACCGGTGCTTCGAGGTGATAGAAGCAGTTTTCCTGCACCAGGCTCGCCAGCTCAGCTCCGAACCCCGACGTAAGTGTCGCCTCATGCACGACGACACAGCGTCCGGTTTTCTTCACCGACGCGATGATGGTGTCGAGGTCAAGCGGCAAAAGCGTCCTTAGATCGATGATCTCGGCATCTATGCCGGTTTCTTCCACGGCCGCTTCGGCAACATAGACCATCGTGCCGTAGGCCAGCACGGTGAGCGAGGAGCCTTGGCGGCGAATCGCCGCCTTGCCGAGCGGAACCGTGTAGTGTCCGTCGGCGACTTCACCCAATTCGTGCTTGGACCATGGTGTTACCGGGCGCTCGTGATGGCCGTCGAAGGGGCCATTGTAGAGCCGTTTCGGCTCGAGAAAGATCACCGGATCGGGATCCTCGATGGCCGAAATCAGCAGGCCCTTGGCGTCGTACGGGTTGGAGGGAACCACGACCTTGAGACCAGACACGTGCGTGAACAGTGCTTCTGGGCTCTGGCTGTGTGTCTGGCCACCGAAAATGCCCCCGCCAGTCGGCATGCGCACCACCAGCGGACAGGTGAAATCACCGTTCGAACGGTAACGCAGGCGCGCGGCCTCCGAGACAATCTGGTCGTAAGCCGGATACACATAGTCGGCAAACTGCACTTCGACGCAAGGGCGCAGGCCGTAGGCTGCCATGCCTATGGCCGCGCCGACGATGCCGGATTCATTGATCGGGGCATCAAAGCAACGGCTGGTGCCATACTTGGCCTGAAGGCCTTGGGTGCAGCGGAACACACCACCGAAAAAGCCGACGTCCTCGCCGAACACGACGACCCGTTCGTCACGCCCCATCGAGACGTCCATGGCATCGCGAATGGCTTCGATCATGGTTTTGCGCGCCATGGTCAGACTCCCGCCTGCTGACGCTGGCGCCGCAGATGCGGCGGCATCTGCTCATAGACGCCTTCGAACATGTCGCGCATCGACGGCTTGTTGCCGGAGTGCAGCGTGCCGTGCTGTTCGGCCTCTTTCTGCGCCGCGATCACCGTATCGAGTATTTCCGCTTCGGCCTGGGCATGGCGCTCGTCCGACCATATGCCTTTTTGGATGAGGTGGTTCTTCAGCCTTATGACCGGATCGCCGAGCGGCCATGCGTCTGACTCCGCTTTTGGACGGTACGCGGAAGGATCGTCCGACGTGGAGTGGGCTCCGGCGCGGTAGGTGACATATTCGACCAGCGTAGGGCCGAGATTGCGGCGTGCCCGCTCGACCGCCCATTTGGCGACGGCATGAACGGCGAGGTAATCGTTGCCGTCGACGCGCAGCGCCGGAATGCCGAAGCCGAGGCCGCGGGCGGCGAAGGTGCCGGACCCGCCGCGTGCGATGCCCTGGAAGGTCGAGATGGCCCATTGATTGTTGACGACGTTGAGGACGATCGGCGCCTTGTAGGTCGAGGCGAAGACCAGCGCCGCATGGAAATCCGACTCGGCAGTGGAACCGTCGCCGATCCAGCCGGCGGCAATGCGGCTATCGCCACTGATGGCCGACGCCATCGCCCAGCCCACGGCCTGGATGTACTGCGTCGCCAGATTGCCCGAGATCGAGAAGAAGCCGTGATCCTTGGAGGAATACATGATCGGCAGTTGCCTGCCTTTCAGCGGATCGGCCTCGTTGGAATAAATCTGGTTCATCATGGTGACCATCGGGTAGCCACCGGCGATCAGCAGGCCTGCCTGCCGATAGGTTGGAAAATTCATGTCGCCGGGCGAAAGCGCCTTGCGGAAAGCGCAGCTTACCGCTTCCTCGCCCAGGTGCTGCATGTAGAACGAGGTCTTGCCCTGCCGCTGCGCCATCTGCATGCGCGCGTCGAAGGTCCGTAACGTCATCATATGACGCAGGCCCTCCAGAAGTTCCTCATCGCTGAGCGAGTCGGCCCATGGGCCGACGGCTTCGCCGGAACGGTTCAACACCCGGATGATGGAAAAGGCGAGATCGCGAATGGTGCGCGGATCGACGTCCACTTCAGGCCGAGGCACGGACCCTGCCTTGGGGATTGGGACATTCGAGAAATCGGGTGCCCCACCCGGCCTCACTTCCGGTTCGGGAACGTGAAAGCGCAACATCCCAGCATCGGTCATGACCAGTCCTCCAATGTCGCTGCCGCCGATAGTTGCACATTTGCGCAGCGTGATCAGCGCCAATTTCCGCAGCCTTCGGGAAGCTGCGGTGGGTACCGGCAACGATTTCGCGATTGTGACAGGAAAACGAAGCAATTTCCCGTTTTTCAACGCCACCGGCGGGTAACAAACGGAATGAGGAAACGGCGCGCAATAGAGGAAAGCTGCGCGCGGTCACGACAGTGCAAATTGAGCCATTCGCGCAACGATCCGGCCATGCTAGGAGACAAGCATGGCACAGAAGAAAGCATTTGAGGTCGAAACTTGGCTCGGTCGTCCCGATCCGAAGATTGTGATCGTGCTGCTTTATGGGCCTGACCGCGGCCTGGTCGCAGAGAGGGGCAAAACATTTGCCGAGCGGACGGGCCTTCCGCTCGATGATCCCTTTTCCGTTGTAAAGCTGGATGGCGCAGAGGTCGAGCGCGGCGATGGGCGCCTGCTCGACGAGGCTCGCACTGTGCCGATGTTCTCGGACCGTCGCCTGTTGTGGGTGCGCAACGCGGCAGGCCAGAAGGGGCTCGCCGACGATGTGAAGGCTTTGATTGCCGAGCCACCGCGCGATGCGATCTTGCTGATCGAGGCGGGCGACCTTAAGAAAGGTGCAGCCTTGCGGTCTGTTGTGGAGGCGGGCGAAGCCGCCATCGCGCTGCCCTGCTATGCTGACGAGGGTCGCGACATCGACGCGGTCATCGACGATGAATTGCGCAAGGCCGGCATGACCATGCCACTGGAAGCCCGGCAGGCGCTGCGTCGCAATCTGGGCGGCGATCGCCTCGCTTCGCGCGGTGAAATCCAGAAGCTGGTGCTTTATGCGCAGGGGCAGGCAGAGATCACACTCGATGACGTGAAGACCATGACCGGCGATGTGTCAGGGCAATCCTTTGACGATGCCGTCGATGCAGTGCTTGAAGGCCGTATCGCCGATTTCGACGCTGCCTTTACCCGCCAGACGCAAGGTGGTGCGCCGGCATTCCTGGCGCTTGCCGGTGCCATGCGTCAGTTTCAGACGATCCACGCCATGCGCGGCGCCATGGAAGAAAGCGGGCGCAACGCAGCTTCAATCGTTGCGGGCCATCGCCCACCCGTGTTCTTCGCCAAGCGAAAGCTGGTGGAAAAGACGCTGGAGAGATGGAACGGGCAAGCGATCGAACGCGCGCTGGCGCGCCTTCAATCGGCTGTGCTGCAGACCAGAAGGCGACCTGATCTTGCCCCCGCGCTCGCTCGGCAAGCGCTGCTCGGCATCGCTCTGGAAAGTGCAAGATTCAATCAGCGCTGAATTTTTTTGCAGCGCTATTTTACTTGCCAAGATAAGCCGGCAAAATAGCTAGTTTTTAAGGCGTCGGCACAAGTCGTCGAGCTGCTCCAAGGTACGGTAGGAGATGCGAACCTCCCCGCCGCGATCCTTGTGCGCGATCGATACCTTCATGCCGACTGTGTCGGACAACAGCTTCTCCAAAGCCTGGGTGTCCGCATCTTTCTCGACGGGAGGCGTGCGTCTTGTCTCATGATGGAGTGATGCCGGCATTTGAGCCAAGGCCTCGGCCTGGCGCACGGACAATCCCTCCTCCACGATGCGCTTGGCCAGCCCCGCCGGATCGGCTGCGGTAACCAACGTGCGCGCATGGCCAGCCGAGAGCGCGCCATCCACCAGCATGTCGCGGATGACATCGGGAAGTTTCAACAGTCTCAACGTGTTGGCGACGTGGCTGCGGCTTTTGCCGATAACCTGGCCAAGATCCGCCTGACTGTAGTTGTGCTCGTCGATCAACTGCTGATAGCCCAGCGCCTCCTCGACCGGATTGAGGTCTGCGCGCTGCACGTTCTCGATGATGGCAAGCTCAAGCGCCGTGCGATCATTGACGTCTCGAACGATAATCGGAATTTCAGCGAGGCCCGCGCGCTGAGCCGCGCGCCAGCGACGCTCGCCGGCGATGATCTCGAAGCGGCCTTGTTGAGCGGGCAACGGCCTGACAACCACCGGCTGGACGACGCCGTGTTCGCGTATTGACTGGGCAAGATCCGTCAGCTCAGCATCGCCGAAGTGTCGGCGTGGGTTACGCGGATTGGGCGAAACGAACTCGATTGGAGCTTTGCCGTCGGCCCGCGGAATGTCTTTCTCCGCTGCAGCCGGGCGATCCATCTCGCCGATCAACGCCGCCAACCCTCGTCCCAGCCGCTTTCTCGATAGATCTTCGCTCATCGTTTACCCGGATTGTTTCGTTATCGAATCGAATTATGCCGCACGAAGTCTGCGTTCCCGCCTTATGACTTCCGACGCGAGTTGCAGATAAGCCTGACTGCCAGTGCATTTCAGATCGTAAAGAATTGCCGGCTTGCCGTAGGATGGGGCCTCGGAAACGCGCACATTTCTCGGGATTACCGTCTCATAGACCTTGTCGCCCATATGTGCGCGAACGTCCTGCACGACCTGGTTGGCCAGATTGTTGCGCCCGTCATACATGGTCAGCACGATGCCCTGGATTTCGAGTTGCGGGTTGATCGATGCGCGCACCTGCTCAACCGTTTCAAGGAGTTGGCTAAGACCTTCAAGCGCAAAGAACTCGCACTGGAGCGGCACCAAAACGGAATCTGCCGCGGCCATGGAGTTCAAGGTCAAGAGATTGAGGGAAGGCGGGCAATCGATCAGCACGTAGCTGAACAGTACGGAACGCTCTGCCGAGGCACGTAAAGCATTACGTAGACGCAGCACCCGGTCCGGCGCTGATGCAATCTCCATTTCGACACCTAGCAGATCAAGCGTCGAGGGTACGATCGACAGCCCGGGAACAGCCGTTGGCATTGCTGCGGCCTCGAGATCGAGCTCGCCGATAAGCACATCATAGGACGAGACCGTGCGGTCACGGCGATCGATGCCAAGGCCGGTGCTGGCATTGCCCTGCGGATCGAGATCGACGATGAGCACCCGCTCGCCGATAGCGGCCAGCGCCGTTGCGAGGTTAATCGCGGTCGTCGTCTTTCCCACGCCGCCCTTCTGGTTGGCGACAGTGATGATTCTCGGGCCAGTCTTGGTCATGCTTTTCTGCCAGAAATTCATTCCGATAGCCGGACACGCTCAGATTTTGCTTAGATTGCGGATCTGGAGCACAGCGCCTTGTGGGTCGACTGTGCTGGCATATTCTACCAGATCGAATACCCACCGGTGAGCGCTTTCTTCAACTTCCAACCGATAATCCCGACCTTTGTGAAAGAGGCCACAGGCTCCATTCATCAACCAGGGAGCCGTGAGGTCAAGAAGTGCGGGCAATGGAGCAAGCGCTCGAGCCGTGACCACTTCCGGCTGGCGAACTAGTTCATAGACGTCTTCAATACGGCGAGCGTGTACGCGGGCCGGCAAATTGAACTCACCAATCATGGCCTGTAGAAAGCCCGCTTTCTTCCGGTTGCTTTCAACCAGATCGATCGAGCCGCCTCGCTCAGGCAAGAGGAACGCGATAACCAGGCCGGGAAATCCGCCACCAGAGCCAACATCCAGCCATCGGTTTGCTTTCTCTTCGATGGCGAAAAGCTGGGCGCTATCCAATATGTGACGACGCCATACGTCTCCCAAAGTCGAAGGCGCTGACAGATTGATGCGCTGGTTCCATTTCACGAAAGCCTTCTCGAAGCGCAGCAGTGCTTCATATGTTTCACGTGAAACCGGCCCGGCAATGCCACAAAGTTCTTCAAATCGAGCGCCGCTCACGCAGCACCCTTTTGCGCCGACGATTCGCTATTACGCACATGCGCGACGATGATCGCCAGCGCCGCAGGAGTCATGCCATCAACACGTTGCGCCTCGGCGATAGAGCGAGGTGTACGCTGCTTCATCTTCTGCTTTAACTCGTTCGACAAGCCGGGCACTTGCGAAAAGTCGATATCTGCCGGGATGAGGCGCGCTTCTTCATGGCGCATTCTCTCGACGTCCAACCTCTGTCGGTCGAGATAGACGGCGTATTTCGATTCCGTTTCAAGCGCCTCGGCGGTCTTCTTGTCGATCGACGCAAACCCAGGGTGCACCTGCGTCAACCAAGCAACGTCGATCCCCGCATAAGCCAGAAGCTCGTAAGCCGAGCGGCGAATACCATCCTTATTGATTTCCAACCCATATCGGCCCGCTTCACTCGGGGTCAGCATCACGCCACGTGCCAGCTCACGCGCCTGATCGAGCAGCATTCTGGATCGCTCGAAGCGTACGATTCTCTCCGCAGATGCTATACCCAGGCGCATGGCCAATGGGGTCAATCTCTCGTCGGCGTTGTCCGCCCGCAACGAAAGCCGAAACTCTGCCCGGGAGGTAAACATGCGATAGGGTTCACTGATGCCACGGCTCGTAAGGTCATCGACGAGCACTCCGATATACGCATCTGCTCGACTGATGGTGATCGGATCACCACCGGATGCCGACCCGGCAGCGTTCACGCCGGCGAGCACCCCCTGCGCGGCGGCCTCTTCATAGCCAGTTGTGCCATTGATCTGACCCGCCAAAAACAAACCCTTGATACGTCTGGTCTCGAGCGTTGGATTAAGCTCGCGAGGATCGATATGGTCATATTCGATCGCATAACCGGGCTGCAGCATCGCCGCTCGTTCCAAACCCGGGATAGTCTTCAGAATCGCGAACTGGACATCTTCGGGAAGCGACGTGGAAATCCCATTCGGGTAAACCGTGTTGTCATCCAAGCCTTCGGGCTCAAGAAAAATCTGATGACCGTCACGATCGCCGAACTTGACTATTTTGTCCTCGATGGAGGGGCAATAGCGCGGGCCTATCCCTTCGATAGAGCCGGAGTACATCGCAGATTTGCCAAGGTTTTCCTTGATCACCTTATGCGTCGCCGGAGTGGTACGCGTTATTCCACACTCGATCTGTCGTGTCGTTATCGCATCCGTCATCGCCGAAAAGGGGACAGCTACGTCGTCAGCGGCCTGCATTTCCAGGGACGGCCAATCGATCGTCGTCCCGTCCAAGCGTGGCGGGGTACCCGTCTTCAATCTACCGAGTGCAAATCCTGCCCTAGCCATCGTTCCGGACAAGCCAACCGAAGCCTGTTCGTTCATCCGGCCTGCGACGATCTTCCGCTCGCCAATATGAATGAGCCCCCGCAGAAATGTGCCTGTCGTGAGAACGACTGCGCCGCAATGGAGCAAGCGCCCGTCCGCCAGGGCAACCGCGCTGATTTCATTATTCTCCAGAAGAAGATCGAAGACCTCTCCTTCGATGACGGCAAGATTCTCCTGCTGTTCGATAGCGGCCCGCATCGCCAAGCGATAGAGCTTCCGGTCCGCCTGGGTGCGGGGGCCGCGAACCGCCGGGCCCTTCCGGCGATTGAGCATTCGAAACTGGATGCCGGCCTGGTCCGCGACCCGGCCCATCAGACCATCCAAGGCATCAACTTCACGGACCAGATGGCCTTTTCCAAGACCTCCTATGGCCGGATTGCATGACATCACGCCAATTGTATCTGCACGAAGGGTAACAAGCGCGGTACGAGCACCGGAGCGCGCAGAAGCGCTGGCCGCCTCGCACCCCGCATGGCCGCCTCCAACGACAATGACGTCGAAGAGTTTATGCATTGATCTATCCTCGGGCTTTGGCACGACACATGTGCCGCCGCCGCGCCTATGTCAATATGAGGTTTGGAATTGATGTTTCACGTGAAACACAGATTCCATCTGCCCACTCTGGCGTCCGTGTGTTTCACGTGAATCACTTTTGTCGGCCACCCATACTCGTTCCGCTCATTTGCCTATGCAAAAGCTCGAAAAGATGACGTCGAGCAAATCCTCGACATCGACCGTCCCGACAATTCTCCCAAGTTGGTCTGCCGCAAGGCGCAATTCTTCCGCCCTTAGCTCGAGTGCAGCGCTGTCCCCACCTTCCGCCGAACGCAAATGCCGAACTGCCCTTTCCAGCAACTCCACGTGGCGCAGCTTCGATGGCAGCACTTCACTGCCAACCGCAATCCGCTCTCGCGCGCGACGACCAATGGCGTTGAGGAGATCTGTCAACCCGTCGCCATTCAAGTTCGAGATGCAGAGGTCGTATGGCCGCTTACGAACTGGATCGTTATCCAGATCGCTCTTGGTGCCGATACGCATGACCGGACCCGGTACCCAACTCGTATCGACTGGATGGGGATCCACCAGATCCTCCAGTGCCAGGACCAGATCCGCCCTGCGGCTCTTGGCTCTCGCGCGCTCAATACCAATGGTTTCCACCTTTCCTGCGTCTTCTCGCAAACCCGCTGTATCGGTGATCCGTATTTTCAAACCGTCGACATCCAGAACGACTTCGAGAAGATCACGAGTGGTGCCAGGTTCATCGCTGACGATGGCAGCCTCCCTTTGGGCGAGAGCGTTGAACAGGCTCGATTTCCCGGCGTTCGGTGCACCCAGGATAACAACTTCGAAACCATCCTGTATGATCTCGGCGGTCGAAAAGCCGTCAAGATGTCTGGAAATCTCTCCGATCAGTCCGGAGACCTCAGGCCAGACGGAACTTGCAACGGACCCGGGAACGTCCTCTTCGTCTGTGAAGTCAATATCCGCCTCGATCATCGCTCGCGCTTGAATAAGTCGCATGCGCCAACTCGAGTACAGGGCTCCCTGAATGCCATCCGCATTCCCGAGCGCGAAACGACGCTGCGTCTCCGTCTCCGCATTGACCAAGTCGGCTAGCGCCTCAGTCTGCGCCAAGTCCACCTTGGCGTTCAAGAATGCACGGCGCGTGAACTCGCCCGGTTCGGCGTGGCGAACGCCAGGGAGAGACGTAATCCTTTTCAAGACCGCAGAAACGACAGCCGGACCTCCATGAACCTGAAATTCTGCAACGTCCTCGCCGGTAAAGCTGTTTGGTCCGGCGAAGAAGATAACGAGGGCCCGATCAAGCACCTCGCCATGCATCCCAACCAATTTTCGGTAAGCTGCAGTTCGTTCGGCGGGAAAGGGTTCAGCAATCGTTTCGATCACGAATCGACTATGCGGACCCGATATGCGAACGACCGCGACCCCAGCAGGCAGCCGGCCACTCGAAAGCGCGACAATAGAATCTGCGAATATCATTTGCTCCGTCCGGCGAACCGCCCTAGCCTCGTTCGTGTTCCAGTTTCAGGAAATCCAGTGTCCTTACCACCGAAGAACATGCTCGCACATGAAGCGAGTCCCTATCTCCAGCAACACGCCAACAATCCGGTCCATTGGCGCGGCTGGTCACAGGACTCACTCGCGCAAGCAAAGGAACTCGACCGGCCTATTCTTCTTTCAATTGGCTACGCCGCTTGCCACTGGTGCCACGTCATGGCCCACGAAAGCTTCGAAGACCCCGATATAGCCGGCGTCATGAACCGTCTCTTCGTCAATATCAAGGTAGATCGCGAGGAGCGACCGGACATCGACCAGGTGTTCATGGCGGCCCTGTCTGCAATGGGTGAACAAGGCGGCTGGCCGCTGACAATGTTCCTGACACCAGATGGCAAGCCGTTCTGGGGCGGAACCTATTTCCCGCCTCATCCCCGCTATGGTCGTCCGGGCTTTGTCCAGGTCATGGAAGCTGTAAGCAAGGCCTGGCATGAAAAACGCGATAGCCTCGTCGAAAGCGCTCACGGCCTGACTTCACATGTTGGCGCCCGATTAAGCGGCGCCGCTTCAAAGGGCCGGCTCTCGACAGAGACCCTGACGACGCTGGCTGACGGCATCTACGGCATGACCGATCTGCAAAACGGCGGGTTAAAAGGAGCGCCGAAGTTTCCCAACGCTCCGTTCATGCAGGCGCTCTGGCTGTCCTGGCTCAGGACCGGAAACGGCCGGCATCGAGATGCCGTCATTGTCAGCCTTGAGAAGATGCTCAGCGGCGGCATCTACGACCACATAGGCGGCGGACTCAGCCGTTACTCGACCGATGCCTTCTGGCTGGTGCCGCATTTCGAAAAAATGCTCTACGACAACGCCCAATTGCTGCGGTTCTGCAATTGGGCATTCGCTGAAACCGGAAATCAATTGTTCCGGATACGAATCGAAGAAACCATTGCCTGGATATTGCGTGAGCTACGCGTCGAGAACGGCGCCTTTGCATCCAGCCTTGACGCAGATAGCGAAGGCGAAGAAGGGCTATTCTATTGCTGGAAAGAAGATGAAATCAAAAAGGTTCTCGGCACGGATTCGTCCGAGTTCTTCAAATATTTCACGCTAGCCAAACCCTCGGAATGGGAAGGCAACCCGGTCGTCTGCCAGTCCGACAGCCAACGTGTCGAATCGGTTTCGGATTCGGAAACCGTGGCGAAGTTGAAAGCGCAGTTACTGCCCGCGAGAGAAAAGCGCATCCGCCCCGGCCGAGACGGCAAGATCCTCACGGACTGGAACGGGTTGGCGATTGCCGCTCTCGCAGAATGCGGCCGCGCCCTACAGAGGGCAGACTGGGTTATCGCTGCCGCCGATGCTTTCGACCAGATTGTCAGTTCCGCTGTGGACGGCCGCTTGCCCCATTCAGCCCTCGGCACGAAAAAGCTGTTTCCGGCCCTTTCAAGCGACTACGCCGCAATGACCAATGCGGCCATCGCTCTATTCGAAGCGACGAGCGATCAGGCCTATGTCAAACATGCTCGTCATTTCATCGCGCAACTCGACCTCTGGCACGCCGACGCGCAAGGCACCGGCTACTATCTGACAGCTTCGGATAGCAAGGACGTGCCTATTCGGATCAGGGGCGACGTGGACGAAGCAATTTCTTCGGCAACCAGCCAGATCGTCGAAGCCCTGGTCAAAACCGCGACCCTGACCGGGAAAATCGGCCTACAGGAAAAAGCCTGGACCGTTGCCGAACACGCAGCAGGCCGCGCCGAGAAACAGACTTACGGCCAGGTCGGTGTTGTCAACGCGTGCGAACTGGCGCTGGAGTCTCGCAAGCTGATCCTGGTAGATAGTGCTGACAAACCAAGCCTTGTTCCGGTGGCGAATCGGAATCCCGACCCGCGTCGCGTCGATATTGTGGTACCAATCGGAACGGAAAGCGATCTCGCAAACCTGCCTGGTGGCGCAGCGCCGCCGACCACCATGGCCGCCGCATTTCTATGTACCGGACAGATTTGCCTGCCTGCCGTTACAGATCCCAATGGGCTCGCGACCGCACTACGTGCAAGGGATAAAACCACAGCCTGAAGTTGCAGGTAACTCAAATAACCTTCGATTACGTATTCATCGAATCGAAGAAGTCTCCATTTGTTTTTGTCTGCTTCAGCTTGTCGATCAGGAACTCAATCGCATCGGTTGTTCCCATCGGCGCAAGGATGCGGCGCAGGACGAAGATCTTCTGCAGATCGGCCTTCGGCACAAGAAGGTCTTCCTTGCGTGTACCCGACTTGAGGATATCCATAGCCGGATAAATCCGCTTGTCCGCGACCTTCCGGTCCAGAACGATTTCCGAGTTGCCGGTACCCTTGAACTCTTCAAAGATGACCTCGTCCATACGGCTGCCAGTATCGATCAGCGCGGTGGCGATAATGGTCAAGGAACCGCCTTCCTCGATGTTGCGTGCCGCACCGAAGAACCGCTTCGGACGCTGCAGCGCATTGGCGTCGACACCACCGGTCAAAACCTTGCCGGATGAAGGAACAACCGTGTTGTAGGCTCGGCCCAGGCGGGTAATCGAATCAAGCAGGATGACCACATCCCGGCCATGCTCGACCAGCCGCTTGGCCTTCTCGATCACCATCTCGGCAACTTGAACGTGGCGTGCGGCCGGTTCGTCGAAGGTCGAGGAAACCACCTCCCCTTTCACCGAGCGCTGCATATCGGTGACTTCTTCCGGGCGTTCATCGATCAGGAGAACGATGAGATAGCATTCCGGATGATTGGTGGTGATGGAGTGGGCGATATTCTGCAAAAGCACCGTCTTGCCGGTGCGCGGCTGCGCCACGATCAACGCACGCTGCCCCTTGCCGAGTGGCGCCACCAGATCGATGACGCGCGGCGAGATATCCTTCGAGGTCGGGTGCTCCATCTCCATCTTGAGCCGAGAGGTCGGATAGAGCGGGGTCAGGTTGTCGAAATGAATCTTGTGCCGGATCTTTTCCGGATCGTCGAAATTGATCGTATTGACCTTGAGAAGCGCAAAATAACGCTCGCCTTCTTTCGGGCTACGGATAGGCCCCTCGACAGTATCGCCGGTCTTCAGCGAGAAGCGCCTTATTTGCGACGGTGAAATATAGATATCGTCCGGACCTGGCAGATAATTGGCGTTAGCAGAGCGCAGGAAGCCAAATCCGTCCTGCAGCACTTCGACAACGCCGTCGCCGATAATCTCGATATCCTGTGCCGCCAACTTCTTCAGGATGGCAAACATCAGTTCCTGCTTGCGCATGACGCTAGCGTTTTCAACCTCGAGCGATTCGGCGTAAGCGATCAGCTCCGGGGGTTTCTTGTTCTTGAACTCTGCGAGTTTCATTTCCTGCATGGACGGACTCTGGACGTATTCGGGGGAGATTCGACGGGTGCGAAGATTGCCGGGCGCGGTCATTGACAGACAGTTTGCGCTGGCGGGAAGGAAGAACTGCCTTTTATCGCCAGCCCACCAAAAGAGCAAGCAGGCTTTTGTGGCCGATCCTCTAGAACGGCTTGACGATCACCAGGACTACAATCGCGACCATCAGCAATGTGGGGACTTCATTGACGATGCGCCAGTGCCGTGCTGGCTTTTCGTTGCGATCTTCCGCAAATTTTCGCACCGCAGCCGACAGATAGCCATGCACGGCAGACAATGCCAACACAGCGGCCAGCTTGGCGTGCAACCAGCCGCCGGAAAAGCCAAAACCTTTCCAGGCAAGCCACAGGCCGAATACCCACGCCACCGTCATAGCCGGGTTGATGATGGCGCGTAACAAACGCCTCTCCATCATCTTGAACGTCTCCGACTGAACCGAGCCCCTCTCGGCCGCTACGTGATAGACGAACAGGCGCGGCAGATAGAGCATCCCGGCCATCCAGGAGATAACCGCAACAACGTGGATCGCCTTCGCCCAAAGATAAAAGCCATCGGGCGCCAGCCAGAAAAGCGCTACAGAAAGTATGACGAGGATACCGATCGATACTACGGCCCGCGTCGCGGGACTGCCGCCGTTACCTTGTTTGCCATCAGAAACCATCAGCCGTTCCTGACCTGCTTGATCATGGCCTGGACATTCTCGATCGGTGTCTCAGGCACAATGCCGTGACCAAGATTAAACACGAACGGCCCACTGCCCACAGCCTTCAGGATATTACCGACCCCCTCGGCAAGCGCTTGCCCACCGGCGACAAGCCTCAGCGGGTCCAGATTACCCTGCACGGCCCCTTCCCGCTGCATCGCCTTGGCTTCGGTCAATGGCACCGTCCAATCCAGCCCCAGCGCCGTAACACCCGTCTTCTGCCGGTAGGTTGCATAGTTGATGCCGGCACCTTTCGGAAACCCAATGATCGGAACATTCGGGTGCGCCGACCGCACCTGTCGAACGATCTCCGCGACGGGGCGAACGCAGAATGCTTCGAATGACGCGTCGTCGAGCACGCCCGACCATGAATCGAAAATCTGCACGACATCTGCCCCAGCCTCGATCTGCCTGATCAGATAGGCAGCCGATTGATCAGCCAGAACTTTCAGAAGTTGGCGAAAAGCCACCGGCTCACGATAGGAAAACAGCCGTGCCGGCGCCTGGTCAGGCGTGCCGCGCCCTGCGATCATATAAGTCGCCACCGTCCACGGCGCTCCACAGAACCCGATCAGCGTCGTCTCTGACGGCAATTGCCTGCGCAAGCGCCGCACCGTCTCGTAGACCGGCGCCAGATTCACGTGAAACGTTTCCGGGTTGAGCTCGGCTATTCCTGCCGCCGTGATCGGCGTCATCAGCGGTCCATGCCCTTCCTCGAAACGAAGATCACGGCCGAGTGCATGCGGCACCACGAGAATATCTGAAAACAGGATCGACGCATCGAAGCCGAAGCGCTCGATCGGCTGCAAGGTCACCTCGACCGCCTTGTCGGGATCGTAGCAAAGATCGAGAAAAGACCCCGCTTTCTTGCGTGTTTCCCGGTACTCAGGCAGATAGCGTCCTGCCTGGCGCATCATCCATAGCGGGGGCGGATAGGCAGCCTCACCGTTCAATACATCAACTACAACCCGCTTCACGCTCATTACGCTCGCCTTCAAGGCCAAATCTAAAATCAAATATCTATATGAAAGATATTTCTGATTCTAAGAGTCTGTTGGTTCCGGTGATTATCATCTTTCCAGATAGGTCGCTTCAAAAGCCAGCCAGCATTTTGTCGCGATTTGTTTTTGCCGTGTGGGACAACTTTTTGGGTAGCGCGGAATCTCCTTTTTGAATCAAGAAGATTCGTGAACGGCAAACGCTACCGCTTCTGGGGATAAAACATGCCGAGATATGGCGGTTCCCGCTCTTTTCCCCAGAGCGGTCGCGAACTTCACTGCAGAACGAATTGTGGACAAGCCGCCATCTGATACAGTCGTTCTTAGCCCGAGGGTGGATTTGTCCCGCCTTATCCACACCCGCCCACAGACCCGGATGTAATGTGTGAACAAGCCGCAAAGTTTCTTCCATCTGCATCTGATTTCTGACGCTACCGGCGAAACGTTGCTGGCTGCCGGCAGAGCCGCGTCGGCGCAATACAAGGACGCGCGCGCCATCGAGCACATTTACCCGCTGATTCGAACCGAGAAGCAGCTCTTGAAAGTGTTCGAAGACATCGAACAGGAACCCGGGATCATTCTGTATACGGTCGTCGATCAGAATCTGGCCCGCATCATCGACGAACATTGCGCAACCATGGGATTGCCATGCGTATCGGTGCTGGAGCCTGTTCTTGCCGTTTTCCAGTCTTATCTGGGTACGCCGGCTGGGCGGCGCGTTGGGGCGCAGCACGTGCTTGATGCTGACTATTTCCGCCGCATCGATGCGCTCAATTTCACCATGGAACATGACGACGGCCAGCTGCCAATCGACATGGATGATGCCGACATCGTCCTGATTGGCATTTCCCGCACATCAAAAACGCCGACCAGCATTTATCTGGCCAATCGCGGCATCAAGACTGCCAACATTCCGATCGTACTTGGAGTTCCGGTGCCGGAAAGCCTGGTCAATGCAAAGAAGCCATTGATCGTGGGCCTGGTGGCTACAGCTGAACGTATCTCGCACGTTCGCCAGAACAGGGTGTTGGGCAGCACAACCGGCTATGAGAGCAACCACTACGTCGACCGCTCCGCGATCACGGAAGAGTTAGCTTATGCGCGCCAGATCTGCACGCGCTACAACTGGCCGATGATCGACGTCAGTCGCCGCTCGATCGAGGAAACCGCGGCGGCTATCGTTGCCCTGCGAAACAAGACACGTTAGGTCGTGAACCTAATCCATCCGGCTCGACGGAAGACATATTCATGACTGAGAAAATCATTCTCGCCTCCGGCAGTCCGTTCCGTAGGGCGATGCTGGCAAATGCCGGTGTTGATATTGAAGCAGTGCCGGCGGATGTCGACGAACGCGCGCTCGAGGCTCCCTTGCAGGGCAGCGGCGTTTCGCCGGAAGACGTTGCCCTGGTCCTGGCCGAAGCCAAAGCGGTGGACGTCAGCGAACGCAACCTAGGCAGATTGGTGCTTGGTTGCGACCAGACACTGTCCCTGGGCGATGACGTGTTCCACAAGCCTGCGGACATGGAGGGTGCCCGCCGGCATTTGCTGGCGCTGTCCGGCAAGACCCATCAACTGAACAGCGCCGTCGTTCTGGTACGTGACGGCAACGTACTCTGGCGCCACGTCGGTATCGCCAATCTGAAGATGCGCGATCTCGATCCGGCTTTTATTGGGCGTCATCTGGCTCGTGTCGGAAAAAAGGCGTTGGCCAGTGTCGGCGCCTATCAGATCGAAGGCGAGGGCATTCAATTGTTCGACAAGGTCGAAGGCGACTACTTCACCATCGTCGGCTTGCCGCTGCTTGCCGTTCTTGCCGAGTTGCGCAGCCTGGGCGCAATCGATGGCTGATCCCTTGAGCCGGGCTTTCGTTGTCGGCCATCCGATTGCCCATTCACGTTCGCCGAAGATTCATCGCCATTGGCTCCAGGCCCATAGTATCTCGGGCAGCTACGAGGCCATTGATGTCGCGCCGGCTGACATCGCTGATTTCATCCACGGCTTGAAGGAGCATGGCTTTCGTGGCGGCAACGTCACTATCCCCCACAAGGAGGTAGTGTTCGGTCTTGTCGAACGGCGAGATGAAGCAGCCGAGCAAATTGGCGCCGTCAATACGCTTTGGTTCGAAGACGGTGTCCTTTGGGGCGGCAACACCGATGCCCATGGTTTTGCCGCCAATCTTGATGAACATGCGCCGGACTGGTTCCGTAACGGACCAGCGATGGTGTTGGGAGCGGGCGGCGCGGCGCGGGCCGTCATCCATGCCCTTAAACAGCGCGCGGTAAAGGATATTCGCATCGTCAATCGAACCTTGTCGCGGGCGCAAGAGCTTGCAGACCGGTTCGGTTCGGGTGTTACCGCCCATGCGACTGCGGCAACGGGAGAGTTGTCGCCCGACACCGGGCTGCTCATCAATACCACGGCGCTCGGCATGCATGGCAATGAAGGCTTGCCTGCCGATCCGGCCTTGCTTCCCGGCGGAGCGATCGTGACCGATATTGTCTATGTGCCGCTGCAAACGCCGCTTTTGGCTGCTGCCGCAAGATCCGGTCTGAAAACCGTCGATGGCCTTGGCATGTTGCTTTATCAAGCGGCGCCGGGCTTTGAACACTGGTTCGGAAAACGCCCGGTGGTGACGCCGGCTCTTCGCGCGGCCATCGTTGCCGACCTGGAGGCGGCCTGATGATCGTGCTCGGCCTCACCGGCTCAATCGGCATGGGCAAATCGACAGCGGCCAAGATGTTTGCCGATGCAGGCGTGCCCGTGCATGATTCCGACGAAGCCGTACACCGCCTCTATGCCGGTGCAGCCGTTCCATTGGTTGAGAACGCTTTTCCTGGCACAACACACGGCGGCAGCGTCGATCGGGCGCTGCTCGGCCAGCGTGTGCTGGCCGATCCGGCTGCGCTGAAGACGCTGGAAGGAATTGTCCATCCGCTGGTCCGCGCCGACGCCGATGCCTTCCTGGCTCGTCATCGCTCTGCCGGAGCGCCATTGGCTGTGCTCGACATCCCCTTGCTGTTCGAGACAGGCGGTCGGGATCGCGTCGACAAGGTCGTCGTCGTCACCGCTCCGGCCGACATTCAGCGAGCCCGTGTCCTCGCTCGCCCCGGCATGACGGAAGAAAAGTTCGAGGCGATCCTGCGGCGACAGGTGCCCGACGCCGAAAAGCGCCGGCTTGCCGACTTCATCGTCGATACCGAGCATAGCTTCGATGCGACGCGCACCGCCATCCAGGCCATAATTCGCGAGTTGACCGGGGATAAGCCGAGCCGTCCAGGACGCTGAATCTTGCCGACCGTGCCGCCCATGGTCATGTTGGGTGATGGAGCGATTCGATGCGTGAAATCATTTTCGATACCGAAACCACCGGCCTTGATTCGCGCGAAGACCGCATCATCGAACTGGGTGGCGTCGAGCTGGTGAACCGCTTTCCCACCGGCCGGACCTTTCATTTCTTCATTAATCCGCAGGGCCGGCAGATTCATGCAGACGCACAGGCCGTGCACGGCATCTCCGCGGACCAGTTGGTCGACAAGCCGATATTCAGCGCCGTCGTCGACGAATTCATCGAGCTCATCGATGGAGCCAAGCTGGTGGCCCATAACGCGAACTTCGATATCGGCTTCATAAATGCCGAGTTTGCGCGCATCGGTCGCCCGCCGATTGGACAGGAATGGGTCATTGATACGCTGGCGCTCGCCAAGCGCAAACATCCGATGGGCCCCAATTCGCTCGACGCGTTGTGCCGCCGCTACGGTATCGACAACAGCCACCGTACGAAGCACGGGGCATTGCTGGATTCCGAGCTTTTGGCGGAAGTCTATATCGAGCTTATTGGCGGAAAACAGGCCGCGCTTACCCTCGACAATATTCCTGCTACCGCCGCGAGTGCCGTCCTCGTTGAACAGACCGATCTCGTGATCGCTCCTCGCCCTGCTCCGCTGCAGTCGCGCCTAAGTGAAGCGGAACGTGCCGCACACGCCGCCCTTGTCGAAACGCTTGGTGAAAAAGCCGTTTGGTTGACCGTCACAAGCCAATAAAAAACCCGGCCAAAGCCGGGTTCTTCATTCGCAATGCTGCGCTCTGGATCAGCTTACCTTGACCTTGGCGGCGGCCTGGTCTTCGGCGATCTTCTGCTGGAACATCTGCGCAAAGTCGATCGGGTCGAGCATCAGCGGCGGGAAACCGCCGTTGCGCGTCGCCTCGGCGATGATCTGGCGCGCAAACGGGAACAGAAGCCGCGGGCATTCGATGAACAGAAGCGGCAGCATATGTTCCTGCGGGAAGCCGGTGATGTTGAAAACGCCGCCATAGACGAGCTCGACATTGAACAGCACGTCCTTGTCGATGGTGGCCTTGGCATTCAGCGCCAGATTGACGTCGAATTGCTGTTCGGACAGCGGATTGGCGTTGACGTTGACGTTGATTGCGATGCCGGGAGCCTTGTCGCGGGCACGCAGGGAGTTCGGCGCGCCGGGGCTCTCGAAGGAGAGGTCCTTCACATATTGCGCCAGCACGTTCAGCGTCGGCTGTGCTCCGTTGCCGTTGGTTGCGGCACCCTTCTGAGTCTCGTCGTTGTCGGCCATGAGCCCATTTCCCTTTTCGGACCACGCGGCCCCGATTGAAGTCGAGCGGTGAGCTATCATTTCCGGCGTGACAAGACAAGGTTTGCCGGGGTTCGCCTATTCGTCGGATATCTGGCGCCACGGAGACGAAGCGTTGGGGTTATTGTCGCTGCGCTTGTAGTCGTCGTCATCGAGATCGATGGTTTTGTCGCGCTGACGCTGCCGAAACCCGCCCGTACCGAATTCGGTCACGACCGAGACGCGTTTCTTCAGATGCCGCCATGCGATGTCGCGCACCGGCGGCAACAGGAACAATAGGCCGAAGATCGAGCTGATGAAACCCGGCACGATCAAAAGGATGGCGGCGAATACCGTCATAGCACTATGCGCCAACTGCGCACTGGGGTCGTGCCCGGCATCCATTTCGGAGCGCACCTTGGTCATGACGCTGAAACCCTGATGCCGGATGAGCAAGCTGCCGGCGATTGTCGAGGCAAGCACGAGGCCAATCGTCGCCAGTGCGCCTATCTTGCTTCCGACGATGACGAAACCGGCAATTTCGGCAAGCGGAAGCGCCAGTATGAGTAGGGGAAGAAACGAAATTCGCAAAATGAGGCCGTTTGTTCGTTGTTTTGAGCCTGTGCGCCATTTGCCGCTGGCCCTGGTTCCCTCAGATAGGTATGCCTGCCATTGATTTGAATGATTGTGTCTCACGTTCTATATGCTTTGATGGCCGGATGCCAGATAACGGCGAAACCGGCTTTGCGGAGCGGAAATAGAGGCCGAAACAGGGATTGAGTGGCGCAAGCATGGAATTCTTCGACTTCGGCACGATCTTCTTCCTCGTTGCGGCAGTGGTGATCTTCTTCCAGCTGCGCAACGTGCTCGGTCGGCGTACCGGCAGTGAGCGGCCGCCGTTCGATCCCTATTCCGCATCCCGCAAGCCTGCGAAGGACGATGCCGAGGCATCCGATAACGTTGTGGCATTGCCGCGCAAGCGAGCGCCCGGCGAGCCCGCTGCAGATGCCTATGCCGACATCGATGCGTTCGCCAAGCCCGACACCGATTTGAACAAGGGCCTGCGCGCCATCAAGGACAACGACGCCAGCTTCGAGCCGAAGGGCTTCGTCGATGGTGCGAAGATGGCCTACGAGATGATCGTCATGGCCTATGCCGACGGTGACAGGAAAACCTTGAAGAACCTGTTGTCGCGCGAGGTCTTCGACGGGTTCGTAGCGGCGATCTCGGAGCGCGAGGCCAAGTCGGAAAAGATCCAGTCGTCCTTCGTCGGTATCGACAAGGCAGACATCGTATCGGCAGAAATGAAAGGTTCGGAAGCCCATATCACGCTGCGCATCGTCAGCGAGCTGATCTCGGCGACACGCGACAAGGCCGGCGCCGTTATCGATGGCGATCCAGAAACCGTGGCGGAGGTCAAGGATGTCTGGACCTTTGCCCGCGATACGCGCTCGCGTGATCCGAACTGGAAGCTTGTCGCTACCGAAGAAGAAGACTGAAGCCAAGGCGGCGGGTGCCCGTGTCTCAACCGTTCCCCTTTGCGGAACGCCGCTTTGACGAACTGCCGGGATGGCAGGACGACGACCTGCTTGCCGCTTTCCACGCTTTTCGCCGCAGCGCCGACCATGTTCTGGTCAAGCCTTACCGTACCGGGGCGCTCGGCATCGATTGCGCGTCATTTGCGGAAGCTTATGCCGAGGCGCGAGCCGTAGCGCCGGCCAATCGAGCTGAAGCCAAGTCGTTTTTCGAACGTCATTTCATTCCGTTGTACGTAGTTCCTGAGACTGGCAATCGTGGCGTTGTGACGGGGTTCTACGAGCCTGAGGTAGAAGCCTCGGCGGTTCGCACCGAGCGGTTTTCGGTGCCGCTTCTCTCCCGTCCCTTTGATCTTGTCGATATCGATGATGCCAACCGTCCGACCGGTATGGATCCCTATCTTGCCTTTGCCCGTGCGACATCCGAAGGCCCGGTCGAATATTTCGACCGCCGCGAAATCGAGAGCGGCGCGCTTGCTGGTAACGGTCTGGAGATTGCCTGGCTCGCCGACAGGGTCGATGCCTTCTTTATTCATGTGCAGGGAGCGGCCCGCCTGACGATGACCGACGGCAGCCTGATGCGCGTGACTTATGCCGCAAAGTCGGGGCAAAGGTTTTCCGGGCCCGGCAAGGCTTTGGCCGACCTCGGCGAAATTCCTTTGCAAGACGTCACCATGCAATCGATCCGCGCCTGGTTCAAACGCCATCCGCAACGCATCGAGGAAATCCTCTGGCGCAACCGCTCCTACATATTCTTCAAGCAGGTCGATGCAAGCGACCCGGCCCTCGGGCCGATAGCGGCCGCCAAGGTGCCGTTGACGGCTGGCCGCTCTATCGCCGTCGATCGCTTGCTGCACACATTCGGCACACCGTTTTTCGTCGATGCACCGGCATTGACCGCCTTTGAGGGTCGGCCGTTTCGTCGTCTGATGATTGCGCAAGACACCGGGTCCGCGATTACGGGCCCGGCGCGCGGTGATCTTTTTGCAGGCTCGGGCGATGCGGCGGGCGAGGTCGCCGGCGTGGTGCGCCACGACGCCGATTTCTTTGCACTCGTTCCGCGCAAGCTTGCGCGCGTGCTGCTTGGCATCGAAAATACAGTTTCGGATGCGAATCGATGACCCGGCGCGTGGAGAAAAATCTGAGCGCGGAGGATCGGGTGCTATGGAGCCTGGTTGCCCGCAGCGCCACGCCTCTGAAGGGCAAGATAGCAGTCGAGCTTCCCGTTGCCGAAGTCCCGCCGCAACCGACGCCGGCGCCTGCGCCGCCCGCCCCGCTTCCCGTCATCGCCAAGCCCAAGTCACAACCGTCGCCGCGTCATCTGGACGAACCCACTTTGGACAAGCTGTCCAAAGGACGCCTACCCATCGAAGGCAGGGTGGACCTGCATGGCATGACGCAAGAGGAAGCATACTCGCTGCTCTATTCCTTTCTGCACCGCGCTCACGCCGGCGGCATACGCTACGTGCTGATCATTACCGGCAAGGGTTCGTCCTCCGGTGGCGACGGCGTCTTGCGCCGTTCCGTTCCAGCTTGGTTGTCGACACCGGCGTTCCGGCATCTTGTGTCCAGCCATGACCACGCCGCGCGTCATCATGGTGGATCAGGCGCACTTTATGTCCGCCTGCGCCGGGTCCGCTCATGACGCCGCTGGGTGAAAAAATCCGCCAGATGCGGCAGGAACGCGGTGCAAGCCAGAAAGACATGGCTGCCGCCATTGGCGTGAGCGCGGCCTATCTCTCCGCGCTTGAACACGGGCGAAGAGGTGTGCCGAGCTGGACGCTGCTCCAGAAGATCATCGGCTACTTCAACATCATCTGGGACGAGGCCGAGGAGTTCCAGCGCCTCGCCGAAACATCGCGACCACGGGTCAAGCTCGATACATCGGGCCTGTCTCCCGCCGCCACCGAACTCGCCAACCTTTTGGCGGAGGGCATTGACAGGCTGGACGAGGCTGAAATCCGTCATATCACCGCATCGGTCCGGCAGATGCTCGAACGCGCCAAGCGCGCCGGTTCCTGACGCCTTGTCGTCAGGAGGGGTCGTGACGGGACTTGCTGAAAGGTCTCCGACTGGCCAATCTCACCTCCTGTCTCCTCCGGTTTTCTGGAAGCAAAGCCATGATCCTGATCGGTCAGTATGATTCACCTTTTGTCCGCCGTGTCGGTATCGCGCTGACCCTTTACGGTATCCCTTTCGAACATCGGCCATGGGGCGTGTTCGGCGATACGGACAAAATACGTGAGTACAATCCGCTCGTGCGGGTGCCGGCACTGGTGCTCGACGATGGCGAAGTGCTGATCGAAAGCCATTTGATGCTCGACTACATCGACAGCCTTGTACCGCCGGAGCAGGCAATGTTTCCGAGAACAGAGCCGGCCCGGCATCAGGCGCTCAAGGTCACGGCGCTTGCTACCGGCATGGCCGACAAGGTCGTCAGCCTTTTTTACGAAAAACGCCTGCACACTGAAGTGTCGCAAGTCTGGGTCGAGCGCTGCCGGGGGCAGATTTCCGGCGTGCTTGCGGTGCTGGAAGCAGATCGCGCCAGCCGGGGCAGCGCCTATTGGTTCGGAGACAGGATCGGCCACGCCGACATTGCCGTTGTCGCAGTATTGCGCTCGTTGGCTGAGGCGCATCCCGGCCTGATTGCGATCGCCGACTACCCGGCGCTGGCTGCCCATTCCGAAAAGCTCGAGGCCATGCCGGTCTTCCAAACCATCATGCAGCCGTTCATTCCACCGACCTGAGACTTCAGGCGGCGTCGCGCACCTGATAGTCCTTGACCGCAGTAAAGCGGATCGCCTTCCAGCGCTCGGCCTCGTAGTTTAGCGAGAATTCATGCTGCGCCAGGAACACGGGGTCGTTGTCAAGGTCGCGGGCGATGTCGCCGCGATGCGCCTCTATGAAGCGCGTGAGTTCGGTGCGTTCGTCCGCGGCTATCCAGCGGCAGACCGAAAAGCGCGACATCTCGAAGTCGACCGGTAGCGAGTATTCGATATTCAGCCGCTCCTTCAGCACATCGAGCTGGAGGGCGCCTACCACGCCGACGATCGCCGGCGATCCGTCCTCTGGCGAGAACAGTTGCACGACGCCTTCTTCGGCCATCTGGTGCAGCGCTTCCTTGAGCTTCTTTGCCTTCATTGCATCGCCCAGCCTGACGCGGCGCAGGATTTCCGGTGCGAAATTGGGCACGCCGCGGAACAGGATTTCCTCGCCTTCGGTGAGAGTATCGCCAATGCGCAGCGTGCCGTGGTTGGGGATTCCGACGACATCGCCGGCGTAAGCCTCATCAGCGGTGATACGCGAGCGGGCGAAGAAGAACTGCGGCGCTGAAAGGCTCATCGGCTTGCCGGTGCGCACCAGCTTGGCCTTCATGCCTCTCTCCAGCGTGCCGGAGCAAACCCGCACGAACGCGATTCGGTCGCGATGGTTGGGGTCCATGTTGGCCTGAATCTTGAAGACGAAGGAGGTCATCTTGTCTTCGGTCGCCTCGACCTTGCGGGTGTCCGCTTCCTGCGCGCGTGGCGGCGGCGCCCAATTGCCCAGCGCCTCGATCAGGTCCCGTACGCCGAAATTGCGCAAGGCCGAGCCGAAGAAAACCGGCGTCAAATGGCCTTGGCGAAAAGCTTCAAGATTGAAGGGGCGGCAGGCTTCGCGGGCCAGTTCCAGTTCTTCGATGAAGGCTGGACGATCGTTCTCGGGCAGAAGACCGGCCGCGCGGTTGGAATCCGGGCCATGGACCGCCATGCGGTCCTTTTCCTCGTCATGGCGGCGAACGGCATTTTCGGCGAGATGGTAGGTGCCGGCAAAGGTCTTGCCTTGCCCGATCGGCCATGTGACCGGTGCGGTATCGAGCGCCAGCTTCTGTTCGATCTCATCGAGGATTTCGAATGTGTCGCGTGCCTCGCGGTCCATTTTGTTGACGAAGGTGACGATGGGAATATCGCGCAGGCGGCAGACCTCGAACAGTTTCAGCGTGCGCGGCTCGATACCCTTGGCGGCATCGATGACCATGACGGCGGAATCGACGGCAGACAAAGTGCGATAGGTATCGTCAGCGAAATCTTCGTGGCCGGGCGTGTCGAGCAGGTTGAAGACGTTGTCGCCATACTCGAAGGTCATGACCGAGGTGACGACCGAAATACCGCGCTCGCGCTCGATCTTCATCCAGTCCGAGCGGGTCTGGATGCGATCCTTCTTGGCCTTGACCTCGCCGGCAAGCTGGATCGCACCGCCGAAAAGCAGCAGCTTTTCGGTCAGCGTCGTCTTGCCAGCATCCGGGTGCGCGATGATCGCAAAGGTACGGCGGCGCGCGACCGCCTGTTCGATTGTCTCGGCCAATTTCTGAAATCCCTTTAGGTGGCGGGCTTCTACCAGCAGGGAAAGAAACTGTCGAACGGAAATGCCATTCAGGCCGTCAGCGCAAGTTCCGCCTTTTCCGGCGCGAATGGATGGATGGCGATGCCCTCGCGGCTGACAGCGACATAGCTGGAAGGAGGCACCGACTGCCAGCCGCTGCCGTCGCGGTCGAAAGGCTCCGAAACCACGCAGCGGCCGCTGCCCAGGCTGCGGGTATACAGCGTGGGAGCATTGCCGTGGGTCGTATAGCGCACGGCATGGAGCACCTCGCCGTCGGCAAAGGCCGCGGTCAGCTTGAGATTGGCTTCCACGCCGCAGGCGCGCTGGGTCGAGATCACACAGGCTGCGGCGCGTGTTGCCGCGCCGAACGGATCGCTAGCCAGTCCGTTTTCGACCATCAGCAGGAAGAACAGTTCGGAATCGGTGGTGCCTTCGATCTGGTCGTAGAGGCGGTCGCCGAGGCGAGCTTCGAGTTTGCGGCGAATTTTGTCGAAATTGCCAATCTGGCCGTTGTGCATGAACGACCAGCGGCCATTGATGAACGGGTGACAGTTGACCCGGCTGGTCGCTCCGCCGGTCGAAGCGCGTACGTGGGCTAGAAACAAGCTGGACCTGATCTGCCGGCACAGGCTTTTCAGGTTGGGATCGGACCAGGCAGGCAGGATATCGCGGAAGAAGCCGGGCTCCGGGCGCTCGCCATACCAGGCAAGGCCGAAGCCGTCGGCGTTGGTCGCGGTCTTCGCTTCATGGGCGCAATGGCTCTGGGCGATGAGCGAGTGGCAGGGTGCCGAGACGATGTCCTCGAGGAAGACCGGATCGCCGATATAGGCAGCCCAACGACACATGCCCTGTTCGCTCCTAAGTGCGGTCCCCGAACATCGCGCGATCATCTGGAGCCGCATGTCCGCCGCGATTATGCGTCCGGTCGTAAAGTTCACGGATAATCCGGCTGGCCGTAGTTTCGAACAAAAACGGCAAGAAAGCGTGAATGACGGCTGCACAGGCAGCCATGAACAGCCGCGAGGAAAACCAAGCGGCAAAGGCCATGTGGCCAAAATAGGTCTCTCCGACCGATGCCGGATGATCGATGAACATCTTGGTGACTTGGATCTGCATGGCGGTCCTCCTGCGGCTCGGTCGATTGTTGCAGGGTCGCACGGCAAGTTCGACGGCGTGTCCCATTTTGTCCTTGAGTTTACCAATATTGTGAGACAAACATCCCAACAAATGATCGATTTGGATGAAATAGACCGAGGAATCCTGGCTGAACTGCAGCGCGACGGCACCTTGTCGGTGGACCAATTGTCCGAGCGCGTGGCGTTGTCGCGTAATGCTTGCTGGCGCAGGGTCAAGCGACTGGAGGAGGACCGGGTAGTCACCGGACGTGTCGCACTGGTCGATGCCGACAAACTCGGGCTCGGGCTTTCGGTCTTTATTCTCGTAAGAACGACCAACCATGATCCGGACTGGCTGCAGAAGTTCCGTTCCGCGGTAACCAGCTTCCCTGAAATCACCGGCGTTTACCGCATGTCTGGCGACCTCGACTATGTGCTGCGCGCCCGGGTCGCTGACGTCAAGGCTTACGATCGGCTCTATCAGCGCCTCATCGCCAAGGTCCCGCTTTCGGATGTCTCGGCCTCATTCGTCATGGAGGAGATCAGGGAGACGACGGTGATCCCGGTGGAAGTACGTTGAGATTGTCATTCCGGCGCACATCTGTTCTGGCCACGTCGGCCACCGTGCTGTAAGCGGAACCGCCTGGAGAAGAAGTCGTTCTACGCGGTACTCCGGGATTGACCATTCAGGCCAGCGCCTCAACAGGATCATCGCCATGTCCGCCACCCGCCATTCGCCTTCCGTCATCGGTCCGACCGTCGGTTTCGTCAGGTTGCCGCATGGAGAAGGCCTGCCCCTTCCCGCATATGAAAGTGCAGGCGCGGCCGGCATGGACCTGCGCGCGGCGATCGCGGACGACCGCTCCATTCTAATCCTGCCGGGCAGGCGCGCATTGGTGCCGACCGGGCTGGTTCTTGAAATACCGCAAGGCATGGAAGGCCAGATCCGACCCCGCTCCGGACTGGCGTTGAAGCATGGCATCACCTGTCTCAATACGCCGGGGACTATCGACAGTGACTACCGCGGCGAAGTGAGCGTGCTGCTCGTCAACCTCGGCGACGAGGATTTCTCCGTCACTCGCGGCATGCGCGTTGCCCAGATCGTGTTCGCACCGGTGGTGCAGGTTGCAGCCGACGAGCGCCCGCTGGCAGGCGATACGTCGCGCGGCTCCGGCGGCTTTGGCTCGACAGGCACGGCGTGAGCGTGGCGCCCAAACTCGTCATCTTCGACTGCGATGGGGTGCTGGTCGATACCGAAGGACCGGCCAATCGCCGACTGGCCGAGTGGATCACTGACGCCGGTTATCCCATAGCCTACGAACAATGCCGACGCCGGTTCAGCGGGCGCAGCCTGTCTTCGGTGCGCAGCGAATTGATAGAAACGGTTGGTGTGGATCTTGGCGCCGACCTGATCGAACGCTGGTACCGTGAACTGCAAAGCTTGTTCGCGGGTGGTCTCGAGGCAATCCCCCACGTTACCGACTTTATCGATGCCGTTGAACGCGCCGGTCTTGCGCATTGCGTTGCATCGTCCGCGCGCGTCGACAAGATGCATCTCACGCTCGGCCGAACCGGCCTGCTGCCACATTTCAAGGACGTGCTGTTCAGCGCTTCGATGGTGGAGCGCGGCAAGCCCGCTCCGGATCTCTTCCTGCTTGCCGCTAAGACGATGGGCTTCGAGCCTCAGGATTGCATCGTCATCGAAGACAGCGTTCCCGGAACACAGGCCGGCGTGGCCGCCGGCATGCGGGTCTTTTCCTATCACGGCGATCCGATGACCGATGTCGAAGGCCTGCGCAGTGCGGGCGGCATCCTGTTTGAGGACATGCGCCGGCTGGCTGCGCTCATTCCTATCGCCTGATTTGGGCGGACTCGGATAGCCCAGGCCACCAAGCCTGCAGGTCGTTTTGTAAAAAGCCGGCCTCGACTTGCATCGAGACCGGCCAAATCGCCCCAAAAAGCCGGGATCATTTTGTCTGAGTTAGGTCTGCCCGGCTGGACAGACGAGATGGACTGGAATGGGTGTGCGTGCATGAACCCGGTAGGGTTCCTGGCTCCGTATTCATCCGGCGAGGGCCGCGGCAGACCTACTTCGTTGTGCTGCGGTGGATTTCGATGAGGTTGCAGAGGCTTTCGATGCCGAACTGTGAGAAGGCCAT
>NZ_LMFV01000014.1:53355-61936 GCF_001427285.1 Mesorhizobium sp. Root552 | reverse complement strand
ATGGCCTTCTCACAGTTCGGCATCGAAAGCCTCTGCAACCTCATCGAAATCCACCGCAGCACAACGAAGTAGGTCTGCCGCGGCCCTCGCCGGATGAATACATCGATTTCGACACGTGCACCGATCGAGAGGTATTGGACCCACCATCTGGCATCGTCGGGCAACTGCTCCACCAGAAGATCGATCGAGGTTTTCACAGTGGCAATTCCGACGCCGGCGTTTTCGCCTTTGGTTGATTGTCCATGATATCGGAAATCACTCGATAGACGGACGATCTGCTGATGCCCGTCTTTCTTGCAATCTCGGTTGCGCCCTTTTCAGCCAGATGCATTTCGATGATGCGGAACACGTTGCGCTTCACCTTGAGATGGCGATGCATCAATCGGTTCTCGGGCATAGGTTCAGTTTTCCCTTCTATGCGGCCTCTGCCAAAATCCGGTAGACAGAGGATCGGCCAATTCCAAGAGAGGCTGCAATCTCAACGGCAGTCTTGCCGGAAGAATGCATTTCCAAGACCTGTGGCAGCTTCCGCCTTGCGGTCGGTGCTCTCCCCTTGAATTTATGTTCAGCCTTGGCTTTCGCAATACCTTCCCGTTGGCGAGCCAGCATGATTTCACGCTCGAACTGGGCAATCGATCCGACAAGGTTCATCAACAGCCGGCCAGTTGGTGACGTGGTGTCGATGGCCATATCCAGAATCTTCAGACCGACCATCTTTTCCTGAAGGCGAGCAACAATCTGGTTCAGATCGCCAACGGATCGAGCCAGACGATCGAGTCTGGTGACCACCAGCACATCGCCTTCCCGGACGAACTCGATTGCCCGCTCCAATTCCAATCGTTGGGAATTGATCGAGGATACCTGCTCACTGAAAATCTTTTCGCAGCCTTGCGCCGTTAAATCCCGATGCTGTGCTTCAAGGCCGGCTGTCTGTTCGATCGTGCTGGTTCTTGCGTATCCGACAAGCATTCGGTTTGTCCCATTAGTGTCTAACAATTAATAGGATAAGATTCCTAAAATGTCAATATGACTTGTGTGGGACAGCTTTCGAGGATTACCGTTCTTCCCATATGGGCAGGGGCCAATTGGAATGGCGGAAAAAGGGCGAGATCGGCAAACCAAACGCAATTTGCCTATCGATGAACGAACGTTCTATCTGAACGACTATTCCCAGACCCTATTCCCTCTTAAGACGAACCGATTTCTTGCAGAATATGGATTCGCAAAACTACTCGCATTCAGCCGTGATGCGGCTGCTACTGATGAAGATACTTCTCAGGCCTTCTTGCCCCAGCGCAGCGTGTCAGCGATGAAAGCCGGCTGGCACCAAAGGCGAACGGTCAAGTTGGACCCTGTTGCGGAAGCATTTATCTATGATTTTATGTTTCGAAATCGTCGGTTGATTAGGGGAGCAATATCAACGAAACGAGAATGCTACGGGTATGTATTCAAAGACGGTGGACCGATTAGCCCAACATTTTCGTATAAGGGCTTCAAAGGGGCTAAAAGTGAATATGCTAAGAAGTATAAGCACAGCTTATCGTTCGACGTATCCTCATATTTCAATTCGATATATCACCATGATTTGACTGAATGGGCTGATGATCGAAAGTTTTCAAGCGATGATACAAGACTTTTAGGCCGATATTTAAGAGAAACAAAATCTGGTAGAAGTGTTGATTGCTTGCCGCAGGGGCTTTACCCGACGAAGATGATCGGCAATGACTTTCTAAAATTTGTAGATAATTCATTTAGATTGAAATCTCCACAACTAATCAGGTTTATGGATGATGTCGTAATATTATCAAATAATAAATCTGACATACAGAGCGATTTTTACGTAATTCAAGACCTTCTTGGGCAGCGTGGCTTATCAATTAATTCAGCTAAAACGAAAACGTCTGAAGAAGACAATGATGTGTTGAAAGCAATAGATAAAGTTAAAGAAGGATTACTTAGAAAGCGAAGAATTTTTATACATAATCAATATATTCAAAATGAATCTGAAAAACAAAGAAATTTGACAAATAAAGAAATTGAGCGATTGAAGGAAATGTTATCCGAGCCGCATTTGGAGGAGGAGGATGCTGAATTAATTCTTTCTTTAATGGGTGAAAAATCTGAAGATGTTTTGCAAAAATTTGATGATTTATTAGAAAATTTTCCGAATTTATCAAAAAATATGTATTCATTTTGTAGACATATTGTAGATAAGGATTCATTGGCAGAAATAATATATGCGTATTTAAAAAATGCAAAGTTTATACCGGAGTATCAACTATTTTGGGTCGGAATGATACTGGAAGATTATCTTCTAAAAACGAAGTTGGCAGAAAGTATCATTTATATGATAGTCGAAAGTGCGAATTCAACACCCATAACTCACGCAAAAATTTTGGAAATTCCTAGTTCTGATTTCGGGTTGCCTGAGTTTCGACTGACTCATTTGAGGGAGGGCAAATCCGACTGGCATGCGTGGTCAGCGGCTGTTGGCTCTCGAGGAGCATCCAAAGGAACAAGAAATCAAATTTTAAAGTACTATAAAAATGCATCCCCCATAAACTCGTTAATATCCGATATCGTGTCATCATATAGTGCTGAGGAAACGTAAAGTTAAATTTTTTCTCTATAGGGAATGCCGCAAAAGTGCACTGCCTTTTCAGGGTTTCGATGGCCGGCTGATCGAAGTTGTTCCCGTATTGCTTCTATCGCTACGCCAGCTTCAGTGCAGGGTCCCAAAATTATCCGTTCCACGAGGCTGTCAACAGTCAATGCAGTGCCATCGTTAATAGGTTCTCCGTCAACCGGGATCTTGTATATGGACTGCGGCATGCCATTTATTGTTTGTTGCGCCTTATGTTGTTCTAACCCGTTTGAAGGGTATAGTTTCGGAAGATAGAGTAATCTCCATTCCTTTTCTTCTTTGAAGCCCGGATGTTTGGTCGTGGCGATTAACACTTGAAACATTCCGAATAATGAGTTTCGAAATTCGTTAGGGGGCCGTCTAGAGATAGACGTGCGGTTCGTTAACATTATTCCTTTGCGCCTATCTAGCTCCGAAAAGAACGCATTCTCCGCCAAGTATTGAACCGGAAAACCCGAAAGACCATATGGCCCTTCTCCTAGGGTGGCTTCCTTCCTGACCACAATGGCAGCGGGAATCTTACTCCCGCCGTAGCCACGCCACATCGAAAGTCTGCCATTGGCATCGTCTCGCCTGTGATGTTCGGAAAGACACGTAATATACGTTTCGTTGTAGATCGACGGTAAGTGTCCATTCAAAAGGCTATCTACCGTCTCGAACACTCCTATATGACATTTGTCGCATGCGTCACGAAAATCCTTGGACCGATTAGCGTCCGAAAAATATTTGTGAATAATTGTTATCGGATAGTCGACTTCGCTGAAGTCATTCATGCATCTTGCGTTTCTCATCCACACGTTTTGGTTCTTTAACATTTCAAGAACGACCTCAGCCGAGGTGTAGTGAGCAAGAGTTATGGCTCGTTGCTTTTCCAATCGAGTGAGTTGTTGGGAAATCCTGCCAAGATATAGTCCGGTGAGAGGTGAAGCGTCTTTCTCGATCGATGTTACCATGTGTCGTCATGCTTCTTTGATATGAAGTTGGAAGAGGCGTGCAGTAGGAGATGCTCTCGCAGGGCTGAATCGTCAAATCGGAAAGATGGACAAGGGCGTCGGTTAGCCCTCCTCGCCGTCATTGTTTACAGATACCAGCCTTTCCGGCTTTTCTCTTTATTCAGGCTGCCGCCATGAATGTGCGCTTTCTGCGTGGCCGTAACATGGGAATAATGATTGAAAATCGTGGTCGGAGACGTTCCCATGTTCTTTGCCAAATCATGGAGGCCAATATCGGAATTGGCGATCCGAAACGTCGCATAGGTATGGCGCAACGAGTAGATTGTTCTCACCTGACCGAAGCTGTCAGTCAGCAGACCAGACGCTTCAAGCACGGCTTTGAAGGTTTTGCCGAAATTTTCTACTGGTCTTCCATGCCGATCACTAAAGACGAAATCATCAGGCTCGGAGCAGCCGTTCTGTTCCTTCATACGGGCAACGATTTCGATGGCATTGTGTAGTGCTACACAGGTGCGCTCGCCTGTCTTCGTCGTGGGGGCGACATTGATATGAAGTTGATCTACGCCCTTCCGATCCTTCTTGATTTTCAGGTCACGCCAACGCAATTGGCGAGCTTCATTGGGGCGTAGTCCGGATGCCTGCATGAACAGCACATAGTTTCGAAGCAGGTGGCGATGATAAATATGGATGCCATTTGACATGACGTGGCTGTGCAGTGGTTGATAATCGGGTTTAGATTTATCTTCCTGTTTGTCGTCGCCCGCCCAACTGCGTAGATATCGATAAAGCGCCTTCCAATCTTCCTCTTCGAAAGCAGGGCGTCTCGATACGCCATGTTTCTTTTGTAATGGAACTTTGACGTGAGGCATTCGGGTCATCTGGCCTGTACGAATGGCCCATGCGAACACCTGTCGGAGAACCGTCTGCTCCATTTGTAGGGTTTTGGCGGCTGGAACCTTCGCAACATTCCCAAGCCGAGATTTGTGAGGATGCAGTTTCGTCGCACGTGCTTTCCGAGCAGCTTCAATCTTTTGAGCGCCTGCCGCCGAAACCCAATAATTGCGCCGCCAGTCCCAATACTTTTCGACCAGAGCGTCTGTGATTTGGGCGAGGGAGAATTTGCCGAAATATGGAAGAAAATATCGGTTCGCTGTTCCGTCAATATAGGTCAATCGATGGTGCGACAGGCCAACTTTGTTCGCTTCAAGCCAGCGCCGATAAAGGGTCGAGAACGTATTGGTGCCAACTTCCAGCCCATTTCTGAAGCGGTACCAGTAATCATTGTAAAATGTTTCCGCCACGGCCTTGGCTTCCGCCAGATTGGTCCGCTTGGTTGATTTGACGATATAATTATCAAGCCCGTCAATTCGAATGCGGGCGTGAAATGTCGGATTTTCGTTTCTGGTATAGAGGACGATCTTTCCGTCCATAAATTCGTGGCGATTTTCGTATGCCATAGCCCAGCCCTGTCGAAAAAAGACAGAGCCACCCGCCACATGCGGTCGCATTCAAATGCGTACACGTGTCGAAGCCATGTCAATTCCAGAAACTGGAATCTCAATGAATTCAAAGTTTTGGTCAAGCGTGTAAAAATATGTCAAGGGCTAAGTTATTAACTAAGCCCTTGATATTATTGCTAATTATTTTTCTAGCATCAACGCTTCGAGAACTGGAAGCTGCGGCGGGCCTTGGCCTTGCCGTACTTCTTACGCTCGACGGTACGGCTGTCGCGGGTCAGGAAGCCGCCCTTCTTGAGCACGCCGCGCAGCGCCGGCTCGTAGTAGGTCAGCGCCTTGGAGATGCCGTGGCGCACTGCACCGGCCTGGCCGGAGAGGCCGCCGCCGACGACGGTCGCGATGATGTCGTACTGGCCGACGCGGTTGGCCGCGACGATCGGCTGGTTCAGGATCATCTGCAACACCGGACGGGCGAAATAGGCGCCGAATTCCTTGTCGTTGACGACGATCTTGCCGGAACCCGGCTTAACCCAGACGCGGGCGATGGCGTCCTTGCGCTTGCCGGTGGCATAGGCGCGGCCCGACTTGTCGAGCTTCTGGACATGGACCGGTGCGGCCGGCTGTGCCGTCTGCGCAACCGAACCGAGTTCTGCGAGCGAGGAAAGCTGCTCAGCCATTATCAGGCCCTCTTGTTCTTGGCGTTCAGCTTGCCGACGTCAAGCGTCTCGGGCTGCTGGGCGGTGTGGGGATGCTCAGCGCCTGCATAGACGCGGAGGTTCTTCATCTGGCGACGGCCAAGCGGACCGCGCGGGATCATGCGCTCGACGGCCTTCTCGACGACACGCTCCGGGAAACGACCCTCGAGCAGCTGGCGCGCGGTGCGCTCCTTGATGCCGCCGGGGTGGCCGGTGTGCCAGTAGTAGACCTTGTCGGTGTATTTCTTGCCGGTGAACACCACCTTGTCGGCGTTGATGACAATGACGTTGTCGCCATCATCGACGTGGGGGGTGAAGGTAGGCTTGTGCTTGCCGCGCAGGTGGTTGGCGATGACGGTGGCGAGACGGCCGACGACGAGACCCTCGGCGTCGATCAGCACCCACTTCTTCACCACGTCCGCAGGCTTCTGCGAAAAGGTTGTCATGGTTCTTGCTTTCAGGTTCGGACCTTGCCGGCCGGAGGCCGAAAAGGCGTTTCTTGTTGCTTGGATTGGCGACCTTCGCCGCCAATAACAAAACGGCGGCCTTTGCGGGCCGCTGTTTCGTGGCTGCTTATAGGGCAGGGCGGTTGCCGCGTCAAGCGAGTGAAAATGGCCTATATTTCAAATACCAAAGCAAAAACAATAGTTTATACGTATGGTATTATTTTACCACATCGTATTTCAGCGTTTGGGCGGGATCGAATAGGTCCCGGTTGCGTGCGCCACGGTGTG
Organism: Mesorhizobium sp. Root552; assembly: GCF_001427285.1. Taxonomy (GTDB): domain Bacteria; phylum Pseudomonadota; class Alphaproteobacteria; order Rhizobiales; family Rhizobiaceae; genus Mesorhizobium. The sequence continues at coordinate 55,453 of NZ_LMFV01000014.1, read as the reverse complement.
TTTGTCGGGGCCGGCGACGATGTCTATGTCGAACACCATCAGGCTTTTTCCTAGCTTGAGGATGCGGCAATGGCCGTCGATCGGGCCGGCTTCCGCCTTGCGCACGAAGTTGATGTTGAGGTTGGTCGTCACCGACAGCGCATCCGGCCCGGCATGGGAAAGCACGCAGACATAGCCGCCGATGTCGGCCAGCGTGAACAGGGCAGGGCCGGAAATCGTGCCGCCGGGGCGCAGGTGCTGTTCACCGGCATTGAGGCGCACCGTGCAGCCGCCCGCAAAGATCTCGGTCGCCTCGTAGTTGCGGCTGCCTTCGTTCAATTGCGGAAACACCGACGCGATCAGCGCGTTGACTTCGGCAACGGTCAGCACCGGGCTCAGTGTCGTGTGTGCAGGCATTGCATCGCTTCCAATGGCTCTCATGCCGAAAAAGCATATTCGGCCCATGCTGTTCAACGGATGTCGAACTGGTTTTTGCCCCGTTCGTATTGGATAAAGGTCGCATTCGAGCATGCCGGGAGGAAAAGATGGCCGAAGTCGTTGCGATGAAACGCGAGCAGCCCGAGGGGCCAGTGTGGGTGCAGCGAAGCGGCCCGATCCTGCGGTTGACCCTTGCCAGTCCGCCCGCCAATGCGCTGTCGCTGGCCGTCATGGCTGCCTTGCAGGCCGAACTTGAAGCTGCCCGCGACGACAAGGCGGTGCGCGTCATCGTCATTGCCTCGGCCGCCAAGGTGTTCAGCGCCGGCCATGACCTCAAGGAACTGTCCGCCCATCGCGGCGACCCGGATCGCGGCCGCGCCTTCTTCGAAAAGACCTTCGCCGCTTGCGCCGAGTTGATGCAGACCGTGGTGCATCACCCCAAGCCGGTCATTGCCGAGGTCGACGGGCTTGCCACCGCTGCCGGCCTGCAACTCGTTGCCAGTTGCGACCTTGCGGTGTGCACGCATGAATCGACCTTCTGCACGCCGGGCGTCCATATCGGCCTGTTCTGCTCCACGCCGATGGTCGCCGTCTCGCGCAACGCCTCGCGCAAGCAGGCGATGGAGATGCTGCTGACCGGCGAAACCATCGATGCGGCAACCGCCAGGGACTTCGGCCTCGTCAACCGGGTGGTGCCGCGCGAGTACTTGAATCAGGTTGTCACCAAATACGCCGAAACCATTGCTTCCAAATCGCCTTTGACCCTGAAGATCGGCAAGGAAGCGTTCTACCGGCAGGTGGAAATGAAGCTGGAAGACGCTTACGCCTACACTGCCCGCGTCATGGTGGAGAACATGATGGCGCGCGATGCGGAAGAGGGCATCTCGGCCTTCATCGGCAAGCGCCCGCCGGAATGGAAAGGCGAATAATGGAACCGCGCATCTCCATCGTCACCCTCGGCGTCGAGGACCTCGACCGGGCTGCGCGCTTCTACGAGGCGATGGGTCTGAAGCGGCACCGCATCGATGACGGTGTAGCCTTCTTCCAGATGGGCGGGATGATCCTGGCGCTGTGGCCGCGCAGGGAACTCGCAGCCGACAGCGGGCTCGATAGCCTGCCGGCCTTTGAGCCGGGCGTCAGGCGACCGGCGTCCGCCCTTGCCTACAACGCCCGCTCGGACGCCGAGGTCGGCGAGGTTCTGGCGGAGGCGGAAAAGGCTGGGGGCACCATCATCAAGCCGGCGCAGCGCGCCTTCTGGGGCGGCTGGTACGGCTATTTCGCCGACACCGAAGGCAATATGTGGGAAGTCGCCCACAACCCGGCTTTCCCCATCGATGCCAACGGCAGTATTTCCCTGCCGCAGTGATATGGCCGGGCGAAGTGAGGTCGGATGAGGGGTGTCTTGGCGCAAACGCCGACGCCCCCCTCTCCCCCTCCTCAGGGGGAGAGGGTAAGGGTGAGGGGCAGCGCCGAACTGACCAAGCGTGGACCAAACGCGGGCTGACCTCCACCCAAACCCTGGATCCCACTCACTTTCACGAAAAACTTCCCACCCCACTTATCCCCGCCGTCTGCATCTCCCCCATACTCATGCCATCGCCCTTGCGGGAGACCTGGTGCGCACCGGGTATCAGGGAAGGGCGTCGGTGCCGGATTGGTCGCATGACGGTGTGCGGCTGGG
>NZ_LMFV01000014.1:0-53315 GCF_001427285.1 Mesorhizobium sp. Root552 | reverse complement strand
CTATCTAAACGAGCGACCGAACGGCCGCCCGTCCTCCCGACCTCAATCGAGGTCAGTTCTTTGACAATGGCCAGGGCCGAAAGGCAGCGTGGCGATGAATAAGCACGAACTCCGATAGCCGTCTGGCCATCCTGCAATCATTCGCCTGCGCCTTCTGTCTCATTGACCGCAGGCGAAATCGGCTTCACAGACCGGCCATCATGAACCATGACGCTTACGACAACGCCTATATTTCCGGCATCCTCAATTCGGTGAAGACGGTCGCCATGGTCGGCGCCTCGGCCAACGACGTGCGGCCGAGTTTCTTTGTGCTGAAATACCTGCTCGCCAAGGGATTTTCGGTGTTTCCGGTCAATCCGGGCCATGCCGGCAAGGAAATCCTCGGCCGCATGACATATGCGAAGCTTTCCGACATCCCGGAGCCGATCGACATGGTGGACATCTTCCGCGCCTCCAACGCCGTGCCGCCGATCGTCGACGAGGCGCTGGCGCTGAAACCGCTGCCGAAAGTCATCTGGATGCAGTTGACCGTGCGCAACGACGAGGCAGCGGCCAAGGCCGAAGCTGCCGGCTTCAAGGTGGTGATGAACCGCTGCCCCAAGATCGAGTATGGCCGCCTGTCCGGCGAGATCGGCTGGAATGGCGTGAATTCCGGCGTGCTGTCGGCGAAAAAGCCGTTGATGCGGCCGGGTTTCCAGAGCTTCGGCGTGCGGCGGGTTGAAAATGGAGAATAGGATTTCCTGATGCGCCATATGGGCGGCTGTTTTATTCTAAACAGGGTGCACGGTGAGCATTTTCCCCTTTGCAATTGCATTTCTGCTGCCGGATGATAGCAACTGATTTCCAATCACGCTCTTTTGGAGGAATGAAATGTCGCAGGGGGCTCCCGGTTTTAACACGCTTGCCGTTCATGCGGGAGCAAAGCCCGATCCGGCAACTGGCGCGCGCGCCGTGCCGATCTACCAGACCACGTCGTTCGTGTTCGAGAACGCCGATCATGCCGCCTCGCTGTTCGGCCTGAAGGCGTTCGGCAACATCTACACCCGCATCATGAACCCGACGCAGGCGGTGCTGGAAGAGCGCGTCGCAGCCCTTGAAGGCGGCACTGCGGCGCTCGCGACCGCATCCGGCCAGTCGGCGCACCTTTTGACCTTCCACACGCTTTTGCAGTCGGGCGACAACTTCGTCGCGGCCCGCAAGCTCTATGGCGGCACCATCAACCAGTTCGCCACCTCGTTCCAGAGCTTCGGCTGGGATGTGCGCTGGGCCGACGTCAACGACCCGTCGAGCTTCGAGAAACTGATCGACAACCGCACCAAGGCGGTTCACATCGAAAGCCTTGCCAATCCGGGCGGCGAGTTCGTCGACATCAAGGCTATCGCCGACATTGCCCACAAGCACGGCCTGCCGCTGATCGTCGACAACACCTTGGCCTCGCCCTATCTGGTGCGGCCGTTCGAGCACGGCGCCGACATCGTCGTCCATGCGCTCACCAAGTTCATCGGCGGCCACGGCAACTCCATCGGCGGCATCATCGTCGATGGCGGCACCTTCGACTGGTCGAAGTCGGGCAAATATCCGCTTCTGTCGCAGCCGCGCCCCGAATATGGCGGCATGGTGCTGCACGAGACCTTCGGCAATTTCGCCTTCGCCATCGCCGCGCGCGTGCTTGGCCTGCGCGACCTCGGTCCGGCGATCTCGCCCTTCAACGCCTTCCTGATCCTGACCGGCCTCGAGACCCTGCCGCTGCGCATGCAGCGCCATTGCGACAACGCGCAGGCGGTCGCCGAATGGCTGTCGAAGCATCCGAAAATTTCGTGGGTGTCCTATCCGGGTCTCAAGGGAGACCAGAACCACGCGCTGCAACAGCGGTATTCGCCCAAGGGCGCGGGCGCGGTGTTCACCTTCGGCCTCAAGGGCGGCTACGATTCCGGCATCAAGTTCGTCGAGGGTCTCGAACTGTTCTCGCACCTCGCCAACATCGGCGACACCAAGTCGCTGGTCATCCACCCGGCCTCGACCACGCACCGCCAGTTGACCGAGGAGCAGCGCAGGGCTGCCGGCGCGGGCGATGAAGTGGTGCGCATCTCGGTCGGCATCGAGGACGTCAAGGATATCATCGCCGATATCGAGCAGGCCCTGGCCAAGGCCTGACATGGCCGAGCCCCGGTTCGTTTCCGTCGATCCCGCAGCCGTCGCGCCCGAACAGGGTGCGCCGGCTGAAGGCCGCCTGATTTCGGGCAATCCGACATTCCGCACATGGAATGTCGAGGAACGCGATGGCGGCCTTTATGCCGGCATCTGGGAAGCGACCCCCGGCAAATGGCGCATCGAATATGACGAATGGGAATTCTGCCATATCCTCTCCGGCGTCTCGGTGATTGCCGAGGACGGCGGAGAGGCCCGCACCGTGAAAGCCGGCGACAGCTTCATCCTCAGGCCCGGCTTCAAGGGAAGCTGGGAAGTGCTTGAAACGACTCGCAAGGAGTATGTCATCAAGCTTTGATGTTGAGCGTCTCCAGCCCGTGGAAATGATAGGTGTCGCGAAAGCGCGGCGTCTCGGCAAGCTGCAAATGGGGCAGGCGGTCGAACAGGGTTTTCAGCGACACCTGCAATTCCAGCCGGGCAAGCGGAGCGCCGACGCAGAAGTGAATACCGGCTCCGAACGTCACGTTCTTCTGGTCTGTCCGCTCGGGTGAAAACGCTTCCGGTTCTGCAAATGCCAACGGATCATAGTTGGCCATGCCAAGCAGCAGTCCGACCAGATCGCCCGGCTTGAGCGTCACGCCCGGCGCAATCTCCAGTTCCTCATAGGCATAGCGCGTGAACATGTGCAGCGGCGCATCGATGCGCACGCATTCCTCCACCACCTTTGCGGTGGCTTCGGGAGAGGTGAAGAAGCGCCGTGGATCGCCGCCCTGGGCAAGGATCGTACGCACACCATTGCCGGTCTGGTGTACCGTGGCTTCATGGCCGGCATTGAGCAGGAGGATGGTTGAAGAAATGAGTTCGTCTTCCGAGAGCCTCTGGCCATCTTCCTGCGCCGATATCAAAAGCGACAACAGGTCGTCGCCGGGATTTTGTCGCCGTTCCTTCGCATGTCGCCTGAGGAAATCGGCGAAATCGTTCGCAGCCCTGTTGGCCGTCTCCTCCACCTCGCGCGTGCGGCCATGCATGTACATCGCCACCATCTGGTGCGACCAGTCGAGCAGTTGCGGTCCCATTTCGACGGGAACGCCGAGCATTTCGGCGATGATGGTGATAGGCAGCGGCGCGGCGTAGGCACTCAGGAGATCGACTGGCGCGTGCGGCTCGAAGCGGTCGATCAGCTCGTTGGCAAGTACTTCGATACGCGGCCTCAGACGTTCGACCTGGCGAGAGACGAAGGCGCGGTTGACCAGCGTCCTGAGCCGCGTATGCACCGGCGGCTCCAGTTCGAGCAGCGAATTGGCCTCGATGGCATCGAAAGCCGCAAGATGCCGCCTGTCCGTCGCCGTTCCGCGCGTGTCAGGAACTCCGCCGGGATTCTGGCGGCCGAAGCGCCGGTCGCGCAGCAGCCGGTTGACGCTGTCGAAGCCGCCGAGGCACCAGAAGCCGAAATCCTCCCAGAAGAAGGCCGGGCTTGCGCCATGCAGCCAGCGATAGGCCTCGTACGGATTCTGCACGAAGGCCGGCTCATGCGGGTCGAGCCGCACGCGGCGCGTGGCCGGGTCATAGGCAAGATAGGTGGGCGGATTTGCCAGCATCGCCAAGCAATAGAACGGCGGGCGGGAAAGAGGAATGGGGCCAGATGCGAGGCAATCTGTTGGGCCAAATCTTGCCTGCCATGCGCCAGTCCGTATGGTGAGCGACCGACCAGAGGGCGAAAGGGATATTCATGCAGGTGATCGTGGTGGGGGCCGGGATAGCCGGCCTGTCTACGGCGTGGTCGCTGGCCAAGCGTGGTCACAGCGTTTCCATTGTCGAGCAGGGTCCAATTCCCAACCCGCTGGCGGCTTCCGGCGATCATCACCGCATCATCCGCCGCGCGTATCGCGCCGGTGCCGGATATGGCCAACTCATCACCGAGGCCTATGAGGCATGGGACGAGGTTTGGGCCGACATCGGCGAAAACCATCTCGATCAGCGCGGTTTTCTGTGCGTGTCGCGTGAGCCGGGCGACAAGGCCGAAGAATACCGCGAGGGCATGGAAGCCGGTGGCTTTCCGATCGATTTGCTGGATGCGGATGCGGCGGTAAAGCGCTGGCCGTTCCTTGAGGCGGGCTCCTTCCGCTACGCCTTTTGTTCGCCCGATGGCGGTGCGCTTCATTGCCGGCGCGTTGCCTCCGGCCTCGTCGGCTGGCTGCGAAAGCACGGCGTCAATGTCTATGAACACAGCAAGGTGACCAAAGTCGATCCGGACGCTGGCCGGGTCACCTTGGCAAGCGGCGAAACAATGCAAGCCGACCGCATTGTGGTCACTGCCGGAGCCTGGGTCCTGAAGCTCTTTCCCGAGCTTGGCGCGGAGTTGACCGCTTATCGTACTGCTGTCGTCTATCTGGAGCCGCCGGCAGACCTCAAGGCGGTCTGGGAGGCGGCGCCGGTCATTCTCGCAGTCGACGGCATCGACGGCTATATCATTCCGCCGACGCGCGGAACCGGCCTGAAGTTCGGCGCCAACATCCACAAGGTGGAAAGCAGCGATGCCGACTGGAACCGCCAGCCGGTGGAAGGCGAGGCCGAGGCTTTGCGCGACATCTTCCAGCCGCCGATTGAGCGGGCGAAGGATTACAAGGTGATCGAGCTTGTGACATGCGCCTATATCTTCACGGCAGACGAGAAGTTCCTGGCGCGCGAGTTTGGCAAGTGCCTCGTAGTATCGCCATGTTCGGGGCATGGCTACAAGTTTGGCGCGGCAGTTGGCCGGCGTGTGGCGGCGGGCGTGGACAGCGGCAATATAGACGGCCTGAAGCGCTGGCTGCGAGCTGAAGTCGAATGACAAGGCCTGCCGGCTTCGTTAACTGGCAACCTTAACAACGCCCGCAGAAGGGTCGGCCTTGCGCAAGGGTGAGGCGGCATCCTATTTACGGTGCGACGATAAACACCGATTCTGCCCGGCCTCTCGATTCCAACGCCGGACCACCTCGCCAAAGGGACAGTACATGAAGAACCCGATCGAAACCTACATGAACCTCGTTCCGATGGTGGTCGAGCAAACCAACCGTGGCGAACGCGCCTACGACATTTTCTCGCGGTTGTTGAAGGAACGCATCATCTTCATCACCGGTCCGGTGGAAGACGGCATGGCGACGCTGGTATGCGCCCAGTTGCTGTTTCTGGAAGCTGAGAACCCCAAGAAGGAAATCAACCTCTACATCAACTCCCCGGGCGGCGTGGTGACCTCGGGCATGGCTATCTACGACACCATGCAGTTCATTAAGCCTGCTGTGTCGACCCTGTGCATCGGCCAGGCGGCCTCGATGGGCTCACTGCTTTTGACGGCTGGTCACAAGGACATGCGCTTTGCAACGCCGAACGCCCGCATCATGGTTCACCAGCCTTCCGGCGGTTTCCAGGGTCAGGCATCGGACATCGAGCGCCATGCCCAGGACATCATCAAGTTGAAGCGCCGCCTCAACGAGGTCTATGTCACCCACACCGGCAAGGACTACGAGACGATTGAAAAGACGCTTGATCGCGACCATTTCATGACTGCGGACGAGGCCAAGGAGTTCGGCCTGATCGACAAGGTCATTTCGTCGCGTGAAGCCGCTGAGGCAGCTACTCAGGATTGATGGCAGGGCGCTACCTCACAAAGGCGTGCTTTTACGGCCATTTGCGGCATTTCGGCCACAATTTGCTGTTCCCTCGGCCCCTGCGATTGCCTACGTTAAGGCAATGTTGATTTTCGACGGCTTAGTTTCAAGCTGGGCTTAGGGAGTCATTGCCACGTTTTCTGATTTGTGTTTCGTACGGAATACGTTGCGGGCGCCAGAAGGGTGGCGGCGGCGGATCCCCGCGCTAGACTAGGTACGCGTCCTGTCAGCCAAACCATCGGCGGGCGGTCATGAAAGGACTGGAAGATGAGCAAGGTCAGCAACGGTGGCGGCGGCGGCGACTCCAAGAACACGCTTTATTGCTCGTTCTGTGGCAAGAGCCAGCATGAAGTACGCAAACTGATCGCCGGTCCAACGGTCTTCATCTGCGACGAGTGCGTCGAACTGTGCATGGACATCATCCGCGAGGAGAACAAGACCTCGATGGTGAAGTCGCGCGAGGGCGTGCCGACACCGCAGGAGATCCTGAAAGTCCTCGACGACTACGTGATCGGCCAACCCTACGCCAAGCGCGTCCTGTCGGTTGCCGTTCACAACCATTACAAGCGCCTGGCTCACGCCGGAAAGAGCAACGACGTCGAATTGGCGAAGTCGAACATCCTTCTGATCGGCCCAACCGGCTGCGGCAAGACGCTGCTGGCCCAGACGCTGGCTCGCATCATCGACGTGCCCTTCACCATGGCCGACGCCACGACGCTGACCGAAGCGGGCTATGTCGGTGAAGATGTCGAAAACATCATCCTCAAGCTGTTGCAGTCCGCCGACTACAATGTGGAACGTGCCCAAAGGGGTATCGTCTACATCGACGAGATCGACAAGATTTCCCGCAAGTCGGACAATCCGTCGATCACGCGCGACGTGTCGGGCGAGGGCGTGCAGCAGGCGCTGTTGAAGATCATGGAAGGCACGGTTGCCTCGGTGCCGCCGCAGGGCGGCAGGAAGCATCCGCAGCAGGAGTTCCTGCAGGTCGATACCGCCAACATCCTGTTCATCTGCGGTGGTGCGTTTGCCGGCCTCGACAAGATCATCTCCGACCGTGGCCGCAAGACCTCGATCGGCTTTGGCGCGACGGTTGCCTCGCCTGAAGATCGGCGCAGCGGCGAAATCTTCCGTCTGGTTGAGCCAGAGGATCTGCTGAAGTTCGGCCTGATCCCGGAATTCGTCGGCCGTCTGCCTGTGCTGGCGACGCTGGAAGACCTCGATGAGCCGGCCCTGATCCAGATCCTGACCGAGCCGAAGAACGCTCTCGTCAAGCAGTATCAGCGCCTGTTCGAGATGGAGAATGTCGACCTGACCTTCCACGAGAATGCGCTTTCGGCCATCGCCAAGCGCGCCATCGAGCGCAAGACAGGCGCACGCGGCCTGCGTTCGATCATGGAAGCGATCCTGCTCGACACCATGTTCGAATTGCCAGCCCTCGAAGGGGTGCGTGAGGTCGTCATTTCGGAGGAAGTCGTATCCGGAAATGCCCGTCCGCTCTATATCTACTCCGAGACCAAGGAGAAGAAGGGCAACGTCAGCGCCTGATTTTGCCCGGATGGCTTTGAAAAACGGCGCCGCGAGGCGCCGTTTTGCTATCATGGACCGGAATAGGGCAGATCAGCCGGCTATACGAATGAACTGGACCTTGATCTTTCGTGCATATGTATCCAACTAACTGTGGAAGGCCCCGGGCCGCATTCTGTGCTGTAAATCTCCGGCGACAATCGGTGGTAGGCGGAACGACCCGCGGTCGTTAATATAGGATTCGCGATTGGCTAATGAGCGGTCGTGAAGGAAAGGTTTGACAATGGCCAAAACAGCCCGGTCCCCCGGCAACGGCGTTTACGCAGTCCTCCCGCTGCGCGACATCGTGGTCTTTCCGCATATGATCGTGCCGCTCTTTGTCGGCCGAGAGAAGTCCATCAAGGCGCTCGAAGATGTGATGGGGCAGGAAAAGCAGATCCTGCTTGCCACGCAGATGAACGCTGCCGATGACGATCCCGAGCCCAACGCCATCTATGACGTCGGCACGCTCGCCAACGTCCTGCAGCTGCTGAAGCTGCCCGACGGCACCGTCAAGGTGCTGGTCGAAGGCACCTCGCGCGCCAGGATCGCATCGTTCACCGACCGTGCCGATTTCCATGAGGCGCATGCATCGGTTCTGGCCGAGCCGGCGGAGGAAGAAGTCGAGATCGAGGCGCTGGCGCGCTCGGTGGTCTCGGACTTCGAAAACTACGTCAAGTTGAACAAGAAGATCTCGCCCGAGGTGGTTGGTGCAGCCAGCCAGATCGACGATTATTCGAAGCTGGCCGATACGGTTGCCTCGCATCTCGCGATCAAGATTCCCGAGAAGCAGGAGATGCTGGGAACGCTCTCCGTCAAGGAGCGCCTTGAGCGCGCCATGGGCTTCATGGAGGCTGAAATCTCCGTGCTTCAGGTGGAAAAGCGCATCCGCTCGCGCGTCAAGCGCCAGATGGAGAAGACGCAGCGCGAGTACTACCTCAACGAGCAGATGAAGGCGATCCAGAAGGAGCTTGGTGAGGGCGAGGACGGCCGCGACGAGGCCGCCGAGATCGAAGCTCGCATCAAGAAGACAAAGCTGTCCAAGGAAGCCCGCGAAAAGGCGGAAGCCGAACTGAAGAAGCTGCGCACGATGTCGCCGATGTCGGCGGAAGCCACCGTAGTGCGCAACTATCTCGACTGGCTGCTGTCGATCCCGTGGGGCCGTAACTCCAAGGTCAAGCAGGATCTCAACTTCGCGCAGGACGTGCTCGATGCCGATCACTATGGCCTTGAAAAGGTCAAGGAACGCATTGTCGAGTATCTGGCCGTGCAGAGCCGCCAGAAGAAGCTGAAAGGCCCGATCCTGTGCCTCGTCGGCCCTCCCGGCGTCGGCAAGACCTCGCTTGGCAAGTCGATCGCGAAAGCAACCGGGCGCGAATTCATTCGCATGGCTCTCGGCGGCGTGCGTGACGAGGCCGAGATAAGAGGCCACCGCCGCACCTACATCGGCTCGATGCCCGGCAAGGTCATCCAGTCGATGAAGAAGGCCAAGAAGTCCAATCCGCTCTTCCTGCTCGATGAAATCGACAAGATGGGCCAGGATTTCCGTGGCGACCCGTCGTCGGCCTTGCTGGAGGTTCTCGATCCGGAACAGAACTCGACGTTCATGGACCACTATCTCGAGGTCGAATACGACCTGTCGAGCGTGATGTTCGTGACAACGGCGAATACGCTGAACATTCCGGGTCCGCTGATGGACCGCATGGAGATCATCCGCATCGCCGGTTACACCGAGGATGAAAAGGTTGAGATCGCCAAGCGGCACCTGATGTCGAAGGTGGTTCGCGACCACGCCTTGCAGCCGAAGGAGTTTTCGGTCACCGAGGATGCCATTCGCGGCATCATCCAGACCTATACCCGCGAGGCAGGCGTGCGCAGCCTTGAGCGCGAGCTGATGAAGCTTGGGCGCAAGGCCGTGACCGAGATTCTGAAGACCAAGAAGAAGTCGGTGAAGATCACCGCGGACAACTTGGCGGATTATCTCGGCGTCCAGCGCTATCGCTTCGGCATGGCGGAGACCGACGATCAGGTTGGCGTCGTGACCGGCCTGGCATGGACCGAGGTCGGCGGCGAGTTGCTGACGATCGAAGGCGTCATGATGCCCGGCAAGGGCCGCATGACGGTCACCGGCAACCTGAAGGACGTGATGAAGGAATCGATTTCGGCGGCGGCCTCCTACGTCCGCTCGCGCGCTATCGATTTCGGCATCGAGCCGCCCTTGTTCGACAAGCGCGACATTCACGTCCACGTTCCGGAAGGGGCCACCCCGAAGGACGGTCCGTCGGCAGGCGTTGCCATGGCCACCGCAATCGTCTCGGTGCTGACCGGCATTCCGGTCAAGGCCGACGTTGCGATGACCGGCGAAATCACGCTCAGGGGCAGGGTGCTGCCCATCGGCGGCCTGAAGGAAAAGCTGCTTGCAGCTCTTCGCGGCGGCATCAAGAAGGTGCTTATTCCGGAAGACAACGCCAAGGATCTGGCGGAAATTCCGGACAACGTGAAGAACGGCATGGAGATCATTCCGGTCAGCCGTGTCGGCGAGGTCCTTCGCCACGCCCTGGTCAGGATGCCCGATCCGATCGAATGGGTTGAGCCGGCCGAGACGCCTGCGTCGGTCGACGCGACAGACGACGCTGGCAAGGGTCTAGCGCATTAGCAATTGCTAACGCTGCATTGCGATAAACCTAAAACCGGGCCTCGCGCCCGGTTTTTGGCATCAAAAGCCCGGAAAACAGGGGATTTCTCGGTGTTTGCGGCGCAATTTTGCTTGGTTGCTGCAACTCTTCTTCTTAAAGTCCGTTTCCTGCCGGATGAGTCTTTCGTCCCGGTTTTCTCATGGAAGGGAAACTATATGAACAAGAACGAACTGGTGTCCGCTGTCGCCGATGCCGCGAAAATTTCGAAGGGTGACGCGCAGTCGGCGGTTGATGCGGTATTTTCCGTCATCACCGGCGAATTGAAGAAGGGCGGCGATGTCCGGCTTGTCGGCTTTGGAAATTTCACCGTGTCCAAGCGTGCTGCTTCCACCGGCCGCAATCCTCAGACCGGCGCAGAGGTCAAGATTCCGGCCCGTACCGTGCCGAAGTTCTCTGCCGGCAAGGGCTTGAAGGACGCGGTCAATTAATCCGCTTTCATCGCAATTCCTGAAAAGCCGGGCTCGCCCGGCTTTTCTTTTGTGCGAGGGGCAGATTGATCAATATCTGCCACCGTACCGCATGTACTTGGAAATGGCCGTTACGAAACCCAGTGGTCGCGGCTGCCGAGGGCGATATGGATCGACTTGACCTCCATATACTCCTCGACGCCGTACATGCCGGTATCGCGCCCTATGCCCGACTGCTTGAAGCCGCCGATTGGCATTTCGGGGCCGCCGGTAATCGTGGTGTTGATCCATGTGCGCCCGGCCTGGATACGCCGGATGGTGCCAAGCGACTTGTCCAGATTGGAACTCCAGACGCTGGCGGCGAGGCCATAGGCGTTGTCGTTGGCAAGCTCGATCGCCTCCTCCTGCGTCTCGAAGGTAATCATCGCCAGGACCGGTCCGAAAATCTCCTCACGCGCCACGGCCATGTCGTTGGTGACGTCGGCAAGCAGCGTCGGATGGATGAAGCGGCCGGCTTTGCTGGCCACTGAATCGCCGCCACAGGCAAGACGCGCGCCTTCCTCGCCGCCTTTGCGGATATAGCCGAGGATCTTGTCGTTATGGGCGGCAGACACAATGGCGCCCAGTTGTGTGCGCGGGTCGAGCGGATCGCCGATGCGCACCCGTGAAAACTTCTCGACCAGCAGTTTCTCGAACTCCGCGGCCACCGACTTCTCGACGATAAGCCGGCTGCCACTGACGCAACACTGGCCGGCATTGTGGCAGATGCCGAACACGACGCCGTCGGCGGCGTCATCGAGGTTGGCATCGGCAAACACGACCTGTGGGCTTTTGCCGCCGAGTTCGAGCCCGACCTTCTTGAAGTTGCTGGCCGAAGCAAGCAGCGCATGCCGGCCAACGGCCGTCGAGCCGGTAAACGACACCTGGTCGATACCCATGTGTTCGGTGATTGCCTGGCCGATCTCCGGCCCGGTGCCGGTGACGACGTTGAAGACACCGTCGGGAAGCCCGGCTTCGGTCAGGATCTCGGCCATGATCAGCGTGGTCGCCGAGGTCATCTCGGAGGGCTTGGCAACGATTGTGCAGCCTGCGGCCAGCATGAAGGGGATGCGTTCGGCTAGGATGAAGAACGGGAAATTCCAGGGCGTGATCAGGCCGACGACTCCGACCGGCTCGCGGGTGACGATGCCGAACAGCTTGTCGCCCAGATTGTTGAAGCTGTCGCCATGCAGGCAGCGCGCAGCACCAGCGCCGTATTCGTAGATGCCGGCCGCGCCTTCGATCTCGGCGCGCGACTGCGAGATTGGCTTGCCGGTCTCCAGCGTTTCCCAATAGGCTAGTTCCTCGGCGCGTGCGCGAATGCCGGCCGCAGCCTTGAGCAGCACGGTTGCCCGGTCCGCGCCGGAGATGCCTGACCAGACACGGCTGTTGAAGGTCTTGCGCGCCACGGCAACCGCGTCATCGAGGTCCTTGCGCGTGCACAGCGTGATGCGCGTCACCGGCACATCATGGCCGGGGCTGAGCCGCTCCATGGTTTCGCGCTTGCCGGTTGCAATCCAGCGGCCACCGACATGAAAGCCGAATTCGCGTGGCGCGGCCGGCAGGGAAAGGGTTGGGCTTTTCGCATCCATCGTTTCTGCTCCTGAGTTTGGTGACCGCTCTGCCGGAGCGGCCGGTTGGCGCAACTATAAGCTTGCCTTGACCAGATCGGCGCCTTTTTCGGCGAGAGCCATGGTCGGGCCGTTGGTGTTGCCGCTGGTGAGTTTCGGCATGACCGATGCATCGATGACGCGAAGCCGCTCGATGCCACGCACCTTCAAGCTGGGATCGACGACTGCGGCTTCGTCCACGCCCATCTTGCAAGTGCCGACCGGGTGGTAGTCGCAGCAGGCGTACTGGCGCGCATAGGCCATGATCTCTTCGTCCGACTGGGCTCCGGGTCCCGGCAGCCGCTCATTGTCGATGAGATGGGAAATGGCGCTTTGCGACAGCACCTCGCGGATGATCTGGACCGACTTGACCGCCATGGCGCGGTCCTTCGCCTCGCCAAGGTAATTCGGGTCGATCAGTGGCTCGTCTGCGGGATCGGCTGAGCGCAGGCGCACGGTTCCCCGGCTTTCCGGTCTCAGGAAGGTCGAATTGACGGTGAAGCCATGGCCGGGGATCGTCGTCTGGCCGCCGCGCACTACCGTACCCGGCGCAACGTGGATTTGCAGGTCAGGCCGGGTCGCGCCGTCGCTCTTGAAGAAGCCGCCACCCTCGACAATGACCGAGGCAGCTGGCCCGCTGCGATAGAGTAGCCACTGGATGCCATGCGGGATCGAGCGCGGAAATTTGTCATGGCCGTCGTAGCTGATGCGCTCCTTGGTGCCGACATGCACGTTTGTGCATAGATGGTCCTGAAGGTTCCTGCCGACGCCGTTCAATTCGTGCACCGGCTTGATGCCAAGTGCTTTCAACTCGTCTGCAGGCCCGATACCGGACAGCATCAGCAGGCGTGGCGAGTTGATCGCACCGCTAGCCACCAGCACCTCGCGCTCGGCCCGCTCCGTCCGCAGCGTGTGCCCTTCAGCAAGCTCGACGCCGACGGCCCGTCCTCCTTCAACGACGATGCGCACCACGCGTGCGCCCGTCCTGACCGTCAGGTTACGGCGCGCTTTGACAGGATGCAGGTAGGAGACGGCGGCGGAGCGGCGGCGGCCATGGCGGCAGGTCACCTGATAGAGCCCGGCGCCATATGGCGTCTCGCCATTGAAATCGGAATTGTAGGGCAGGCCATATTGCTGCACCGCGCGCACGAAGGCGCGGCTGATCGGGTGCGG
This sequence comes from Mesorhizobium sp. Root552, assembly GCF_001427285.1. Lineage (GTDB taxonomy): Bacteria > Pseudomonadota > Alphaproteobacteria > Rhizobiales > Rhizobiaceae > Mesorhizobium. The sequence goes on along the minus strand of NZ_LMFV01000014.1, from coordinate 40,029 downwards.
CGAAATCTGGTCCGAAACCCATAGCGGCCCGCCTTCGCCATGATAGCGGTCGGCCAGCCGGTCATTGTCCTCGGACTTGCGGAAATAGGGCAGGATGTCCTCGTAACCCCAGCCGGCGTTGCCGAGCTCGGCCCAGTGGTCGTAATCCTCCTTCTGGCAGCGAATGTAGATCATGGCGTTGATCGAACTCGATCCGCCCAGCGTCTTGCCCTGCGGATACCAGATCTCGCGATTGTCGAGGTTTTTCTGCGGCACGGTGTGGAAACGCCAGTTCACGCCCGGACCGAACAGCTTGCCGAGACCGCCGGGTATGTGGATCATCGGGTTCCAGTCACGGCTGCCCGCCTCCAGCAACAGCACTCGCACCGATGGGTCTTCGCTCAACCGGTTGGCAAGCACGCAGCCGGCCGAACCGGCCCCGACGATGATGTAGTCCCAGGCGCTCGTCTGCCGGCTTGCCATGTCAGCGTCCGTTGAAATCGGGTTTGCGTTTTTCTGCAAAGGCGCGCAGTCCTTCGACACGATCCTCGGTATCGAAGGCTTCCACGGTCAGGCGATGCTCGAACTCCAGCCCCTCTTTGAGCGGCAGGTCGGCGGCCGCACGCACCGCGTGCTTGGCAAAAGGTGTGACGGCGACCGACATGGCGGCGATTTCGCCGGCGATTCCGAGCGCCCGAGCCATCAGCGCTTCAGGCGGAACCACTTCGCTGATCAGCCCCTTGCGTTCGGCAAGGGCTGCATCGACCGTCATTCCGGTCAGCACCATCTGCATGGCGAAGGATTGTCCGACAAGGCGCGGCAAGCGCTGCGTGCCGCCATCGCCCGGAAACGAGCCGATACGGATTTCCGGCGTGGCGAACTTGGCCGCATCGCTGGCGATGATGATGTCGCACAACAGCGCCAGTTCCAGCCCGCCACCCATCGCATAGCCGTTGACGGCCGCGACAAGCGGCTTCCTGAACGCTTCGATACCTTTCCAGACCGAAAGTCGTTCCGGGTCGGCGTAGGAGGCGACGCCACGCGCCAGCATATCGCTGATATCCGCGCCCGCCGCGAAGGCACGGCCAGCGCCGGTCAGCACCACGCAGCCAACAGATTGATCGGCTTCCACTTCCACCAGCCGGTCGAGAAGCTGGCCGAGCAGTTCCTTGGACAAGGCATTGAGCTTTTCCGGGCGGTTGAGCGTCAGCACGACGACGCCGGGGCGAGGGCGCTCGGCAATCACCAATTCCGATACCGGTGCGGGAGCCTTTGAAACGGTCATGCGGCCTGTCCTTCGCTTGTCTCGGTCCGGTTGCCGCGCAGGAAATCAGAGGCCCGCTCGCCGATCATGATCGACGGCGCATTGGTATTACCCGAGACAAGGCGCGGCATGATCGAGGAGTCGGCCACCATCAGGCCGTCGACACCATGAACCCTCAGTTGTGGGTCGACAACCGCCATCTCGTCCAGCCCCATCTTGCAGGTGCCGACCGGATGATAGCCGGAGCGCGCTTCGCGCCGAACGTAAGCTTCGTAGCCCGCGCGCGTTGTAACCTCGGGGCTCGGCATGAACCGGTTGGCGATGTCTTTCGCCATCGCGGGCTGGGCCATGATTTCCTCGCCGATCTCCAGCGATTCCACGGTGCGGTCGAGGTCGTAGCGTTCGGCAAGGAAATTGGGATCGATGCTCGGCGCGACGCCGGGATCTGCACTTTTCAGGGTCACCGACCCGCGCGAGCGTGGGTGCAGGAAATAGGCGTTCAGCGTGCAGCCATTGCCGGAGGAATGGCTGTCGGTAACTGCCTCGATGCCGGTGCCGGCGAGGAAATGGAATTGCAGGTCGGGCTGGGCAAGCGTGCTGCTTGTTGCCCAGAAGGCGCCGCCCTCGACCACCGTGGCGCTGACCGGACCGTTGCGGAATGCGGCGTACTGGATACCGGCCCAAAGCTGGCGGTGTGGCTTGCGATAGGCATCGTAGCTGGTGATGCCTTTCAGATTGTACATCAGGAAGACATCGAGATGGTCGTGCAGGTTCTGGCCGACGCCCGGCAGGTCGGCCTTCACCTCGATGCCGTGGCTGGCAAGGTGCGCGGCTGGCCCGATGCCGGACAGCATCAGGAGCTTGGGCGAGTTGATCGCGCCGGCCGTCACGATGACCTGGACGTCGGCATTCGCTTCGACCGGGCGGCCGTTTTCGGCATATTCGACGCCGACAGCACGGCCTTTCCTCAAGACGATGCGACGAACAAGGACGCCGGTGCGCAGCGTCAGGTTCTTGCGGCCGCGGGCCTTGCCGAGATAGCCGACGGCAGCGCTGCAACGGCGACCGTTGCGGTTCGTCACCTGATAGAGGCCGCAGCCGCTCTGGGCCGCTCCGTTGAAGTCGGCATTGTAGGGCATGCCGTATTCCTGGCACGCCTGCACGAACACTTTGGAGAGCGGGTGTGTGTGGCGCTGGTCGGAAACGCCGAGCGGGCCTTCCGTTCCGTGATAGGCTCCGGCCAGACGCTCGTTTGCCTCCGAGCGTTTGAAGTAGGGTAACACCTCGCGATAGGACCAGCCGGGGCAACCCATATCGACCCAGCCGTCATAATCCTCGGCACTGCCACGGATATAGACCTGTGCGTTGATGGAACTGCCGCCGCCCAGCACGCGTGCCTGCGCATAGGCCGGCGTGATGCCTTCCTGGCGCTGTTGTGCGGCGAGCTCGAAGCCCCAGGTGAGCGGTCCCTTGGTTGTCTTGTAGTAGCAGACCGGCAAGTGGATGTAGGGGCTGCGGTCGGCAGGGCCGGCTTCGAGCAGAAGCACGCGGCGATCTGGATCTTCGCTGAGCCGGCTGGCCAGCGCGCAACCGGCTGAGCCGCCGCCGACAATCACATAATCATAGGTTTTTGCCGCAGCTGGCGTCATGACACCCATTTCAGGATATGTTCGCCGACACAGACCAGATCGCCGGTCTGGTTGGTGATGGTGATGGCCGAGCGCGTCCGCCGCCGATCGGCATCCACTTCCTTGACGGCGTAGCGCAGCCTCAGCCGGTCGCCGATGTAGACCGGCTTGATGTAGCGGATACCGTCATAGCCAAGCGAAACCGGCGTTTCGGTCGCCCGCACGTTGGGCACCCGCTCCACGATCTCGGTGGAGCAGGCCGACATATAGGCGACCAGCATCGCGCCGTGGGCGATGCGCCCCTTGTAGGTGGAACCAGCCATCTCGCCTTCATCGACATGGTTGGGCGAATGGTCGCCGCTGAGGTCGGCAAAGGTATTGACGGCTTGCTCGGTCACCTCGCGATCGAGGCTGACTTCGTCGCCGACCTTGAGATAGAAATCAGCCATTCGAGGCTCCCGATCAGGCTGCGTATCTGTAGACCGAGGCCGGCGTCAGGCCCGCCTGCGCGGCAAGCCGCCCGATCTTCTCGATCTCGGCTGCGGTAGGCTTCACCAGCGGCGGGCGCACATGGGCCGATTTCATCTTGCCGAGGATGACCAGCAGCTCCTTCATGCGATTGTGCATATCGACCAGCGGATGATCGTAGAAGGCGCGCACCGTCGGATAGATGCGGTCGTTGATCGCCTTGGCCGCGTTGAGGTCGCCGGCCTGGACAGCACGGAAGAGCGCAACCTGCAGGTCGGCAATGACGCTGCCGGCGCCAGACAGAAGCCCGTCGCAGCCGAGCGCCAGCGAACCGAGCAGCCAGGAACTGTGCGTGGTGAGTGTCTTCACCGGGCGGTCCAGTGCCTTCAGTTCGCGAATCTGGCGCTCGTGCAGATTGCCGTCGCCGCACATGTCCTTGATCGCCTTGATCGTCGGGAAACGCTGGCAAAGCTCAAGCAGCGTCGGCAGCGGATAGGCGAGATTGGAGCCGAGCGGAAACTGGAACAGGATGATCGGCAGGCTTGAGGCGTCGGTGATGCGGCGCAGATGCTCATGGATCATCTCGGGGCGCAGATGGCCGCCAAGCACCAATACGTCCGGGGGAAACACGAGAAGCGCGTTGGCGCCTTCGCGCTCGGCGTCCGCCGCCATGCGGGCGGCTTCGAGGCTCGAATTGGTGAAGATGCCGACGACGGTCGGTACGCGCTCCTGCAACACATCCTTCGTGGTGACGATTGCCTGGTGCTGTTCGTCGAGTGTCAGCGCATGCACCTCGGCAGCGTGGCCGTTGATGGTGATGGCGGCAACTCCCTCGACCGAGGCCACGTCGGCAAGGTGATCGCGGTAGGCGCGCTCGTCGATGGCAAGATCGGCGTCGAACGGCATCAATACCGCCGGGATAACGCCTTTCGGATCAAAATGCTTGGCCTGGGCCACGTGGGTTCTCCTTCGTAAAGTGATCGAATGAAAACCGCGCGGCCAGCGAGGCCGCGCGGGGGAGGCAATCCGGCTCAGAAGCCCGTGCCGAGCATGTCCTTGATGTTGGTGGCGTCGACCTGCTTGCCGGGCAGGATGACTTCGGCGTCGACCTTCTCGCCCTTGGCGAGCTTGTAGGCGATCTCGATGCCTTCAGGCGCGACATAGGGATAGGTGAAGGTGGCGGCGAGCTTGCCGGCGGCAATGGCTTCGAAAGCGTTGTTCTGGCCATCGACGCCGACGACCTTCACTTCGCCGAGACGGTTGGCGGCTTCGAGCGCCTGGATTGCGCCCAGCGCCATCTCATCATTGTGTGCGTACACGGCCTGGATTTCGCCGGGGCCGAAGCGCTGCAACTGATCTTCCATGAACTTGACCGCGTTCTCGCGCAGGTAGTCGCAGTTCTGGGAGGCGACGACTTCCAGTCCGGACCCTTCGATGCCCTTCATGAAGCCGTCATGGCGGTCCACGGTCGCCGAAGCGCCGCCGGTGCCCTGCAGTTCGATCACCTTGCCCTTGTTGTCGAGCGCCTTGACCAGGAACTTGCCGGCAGATTCGCCGATCGGCAGGTTGAGCGCGCCGACATGCACCGTCACTGGAACGTTGACCTTGCGGTCCATGCTGACAACCTTGATGCCTGCGTCGAGCGCCTGCTGCACAACAGGCGTCAGGGCGTCCGAGGTCAGCGGGCTGATCATGAGCACATTGACGCCGCGTGCGATCAGGCTTTCGACATCTGCAACCTGCTTGGCCGAGTCATTCTGGCCGTCGGTCACGACCAGTTCGACGTCCTTGTAGTGCTCTTCGGCATACTTCTTGTTGCCGTCGACCATAGCCACGCGCCAAGGATGGTTGAGCGTGCCTTGGCTGAAGCCGATCAGGATTTTGTCGGCGGCGAACGACGCGCCCGACAAAGCGACCAGCGCAGCGGCTCCGGCAAGAGCGATACCGGCCTTTTTCAGGTTTTGTTTTAATGACATGGATAGTCCTCCCTTTGGTTCTGGCTCTGTTTCCAACGTCTTCCGCACTGTCCTGCGGCGGTCTTCGCAACGGCGAAGTTGGTGGGTCAAGGTGATCATTTGCGCTTGCGCTGCATCTCGTAGAGCACGGCTCCCACGATGATGGCTCCCTTGACGATCTGTTGCGTGAACGGCGAAATGCCGACCAGATTCATGATGTTGGCGAGAACGGCCAGAATGGCCGCGCCGATGATGGTTCCGAAGATTCCGCCTTCGCCGCCGAACAGGCTGGTGCCGCCGATGACGGTGATGGCGATGGCTTCAAGCTCGATGCCGGTGCCCGCGGTCGGCTCGCCAACGGTAAGGCGGGAGACGAAGATCAGCGCCGTCAGCGCGGCGAGAAAACCGCTGATGACGTAGACCGAGAAGTTGATCAGGTTGACGCTGATGCCGGATAGATGGGCGGCTTCTTCGTTGGAGCCGACAGCATAGATCTGGCGTCCGAACGGCGTATAGCGCAGCACGAAGATGGCGATTCCCGCAACGACGGCGAAGATCCAGACCGGTACCGGGATGCCGAGCATGGCGCCACGGCCAAGCCAGGCGAAATTGGCAGCGGCATCCTTGAGCCCGATGGGCTGGCCGTTGGCCAGCGTCAGCGCAAGGCCGCGCGCCATCACCATCATGCCAAGCGTCATGATGAACGGAGGCACCCGCCCGATGGCAACGCCGATGCCGTTGATCGCGCCAAGGCCGGTGCCGATCAGCAGCGCAATAATGACCGCGAGCCAGGGCGACCAGCCGCCGCTGAGCAGGAGGGCCGTCGAAACCGCGCAGACGCCCAGGATCGAACCGACCGACAGGTCGATGCCCTTGGTCAGGATGACGAAGGTCATGCCGACGCTGACGATGCCGTAGAGCGCGACCTGGCGGAACACGTTCATCAGGTTGGCGGGGTTGAGGAAGGCCGGTGACAGCAGTGCGGCGACCACGCAAAGGCCGAGGAACACCCACAGAAGGCCGGATGCCTTGAAGATCGACGCCGAGAGTTTCTGCATGTTCGACCGCGGTTCTATTGTGCTGATGTCGCTCATTGTCAGACCTCTGGGGAGCGGGCGGCGGCCCTGTTGGCGGCGATGATCGTGTCGATGGCGAAGGCTGCGCCGGCATGCGCATTCGACCAGGTGACCCAGTCGGCGGCGCGTTTCACCGATTCCGAGCCGTTGCCCATGGCAATCCCGAAACCGGCCCAGCGGATCAGGTCGAGGTCGTTTTCCGAATCGCCGATTGCCGCGACGTTTTCCCGGTCGACGCCGAGGCGCTTGGTCAGCGCCGCGACCGCGACCTGCTTGGAAACACCGCTGGACGTGATCTCGACCAGATGCTTGTCGGAGCGCACGAAATTGAAGTCGCCGGCGAAATTGGCAACCAGGCTGTCGAGCGCGTCGCCCGTGCTGTCGGTCTCGAGACAGAGCACCTTGAAAACGGGCTGGGCCATGCCGTCGAGCGATGACGTCAGGATCGGATCGGTTTGAGTTGCGTGCGCCTCCCGCTCGACGAGATGGCCATGCGACAGTGCGTGCCAATCCTTCTCGGTGAACCAGCAGGGGTTGAGGCAGGCCGCCTCTGCCTGCGTGATCAGTGCCTTGGTCCTGGCGAGGTCCATCGGCGCGCCATGATCCATCATGGTCTCGCCGGGCAGGATCGTCCCGGTCCATGCGCCGTTGAGGCACACGCTTGGGCCTTTGAGGCCGAGCGAGGCGGCAATGCCGCGCAGAGCATTCGGCGCACGCGCCGTGGCCGCGACCACCTGGACATCGGCTTCCACCGCCCGCGCGACGGCCTCGACCACCGCCGGCAGCAGGCGATAGTCGTCGGTCAACGTGGTGCGGTCCACGTCGAGGGCGATGAGGGAAATAGGCTGGCGCATCACTCCTCCTCAGTGAACCGTCGCGTGTTTCATGATTTCTTCTTCGGTCGCATCGGCCTTGGCGATTTCGGCCGTGATGCGGCCCTCGCACATGACGAGGATGCGGTCGCACATACCGATCACCTCCGGCAGGTCGGAAGACACCATCAGGATGGCGAGGCCGCTGCGCTCGGTGAGGTCGACCAGCAATTCGTAGATTTCGCGCTTGGCGCCGACATCGACGCCGCGTGTCGGTTCATCGACCAGAAGTACGTCGCACTTGGCGTTGAGCTGCTTGGCAATCACGCATTTCTGCTGGTTGCCGCCCGAGAGATTGCCGACGCGCGCATCGACGTCCGGCGTCTTGACCCGCAGCTTGGCGGCAAAATCCTGCGCCGTCTTCCGCTCATGGGAGAGGTTCAGCCAGAAGCCGCTCAGCACGTCGCGCAGGCGTGAAATCGTGATGTTGAAGCTCACCGACTGCGAGAGGAACAGGCCGTCTGTCTTGCGATCCTCCGGCGCAAAGCCGATGCGGAGTGCGATCGCCTTGCGCGGGGTATCGATGGTCAGCGCCTTGCCGCGCAATTCGATACGCCCGCTGTCGATTGCGTCGGCGCCGATGATGGCGCGCAACAGTTCGGAGCGCCCGGCGCCGGCAAGGCCGCAGATGCCGACGATCTCGCCGCCGCGCAAGGTGAGCGAAATGTCCTTCAACACCTTGCCGCGATTGATGCCGCTGATCTTCAGCACATCGTTGCCGAACTTGGGATTGCGCGGGGGGAAGTAGTCGCCGATGGAGCGGCCGACCATCGAGCGGATCAGGTCGTCGGTTGTCATTTCGCGGGTCGCGGTGGAGTTCATCACCTTGCCGTCCCTGAGCACGGTGACCGTCTGGCTGATGTCGAACACCTCTTTCAGCCGGTGCGAAATGTAGATGAAGGACACGCCTTCCTTCTGCAGGCTGCGGATGGTGGAAAAGAGCTTCTGCAACTCGTTGTCGCCGAGAACAGCCGAAGGTTCGTCGAGCACGATCAGCCGTGCGTTGCGCGAGAGCGCGCGCGCAATCTCGACCATCTGCCTCTGGGCGACGCTCAAGCGGTCGATGCGCGCCAGCGGGTCGACCGAAAAGCCGAGTCGATCCATATAGCGCTTGGCCTCCGCCGCAGCCTTCTTCCAGTCGACGAGGCCGAAGCGGGTCCGGGGCAAACGGTGCAGGAAGATATTTTCCGCAACCGTCAGATGCGGTGCCTGGGCGAACTCCTGGTAGATGACCGCGATGCCGAGGCCGATCATTTGCGAAGGGGTGGGGAAGGCGACCGCCTTGCCGTCGAAGGTGATCACGCCCTGGTCGGCCTGGTAGGCGCCGGACAGGATTTTCATCAGCGTGGACTTGCCGGCACCGTTCTCGCCCACCAGCGCATGCACTTCGCCACGCCGCACCGAGAAGCTGACGCCGTCCAGGGCCCGCACGCCGGGGAATGACTTGGCGATGCCAGCCATCTGCAGGATCATCGTCGGATCGAAGGTGTAGGACCCCTTCGAGATTGCTTCCAGAAGCATGAATTCCGATCCCTCTTTCATTAAGTTGAGAAATCGTTTTCTCAACCAGCGCGCGAAATGCCCTTCAAGCGGTCAAAGCTGATGGATCTGCATCCCTCCGCCTATGTTGTAGATATCGCCGGTACTGAACGGCATTGCGCCGGTCGCAAGCGTGGCGATGCCGCGGGCGATGTCTTCCGGTTCGCCCCAGCGGCGCATGGGGCAGATTTCGCCCGCTACCACCAGCGGCGAATAGCGCTCGTAAACGTCTGCCGTCATGTTGGTGCGGATCAGGCCGGGACGAATTTCGTGAACACGGATGCCTTCGACGGCCAGCCGCAATGCGAACTGCTGCGAAGCCATTGAGAGCCCCGCCTTGGACACGCAATACGGCCCCTTTTCCGGCGAGACGAGGCCGGCATTGGCCGAAGTGATAGTGATGATGGAGCGTTCGGCGACCGGTGCCGTCTGCGCCACCATGCGTCGCGCCACGGCCTGTGTCAGGAAGAAGGTTCCGCGCAGGTTGATGTTGATCAATTGGTCGAACATCTCTTCCGACACATCGAGCAGATCGCCGCGCACCGGCACCTGGATGCCGGCATTGTTGACCAGGCAACTGATCGCGCCGAGTTCCCGTTCGACCTGATCGAGCAGCGCAGCGTAGGAGCTGGTATCGGAAATGTCGCACTGGCGGAAAAACGTCTTGCGTCCGGTCCGCTTCACCATTTCGACGGTCTCGCGGCCATTGTCGTCATCGATAATGTCGACCACGGCCACGTCGAAGCCATTCGCGGCCAGTTCGTGACAGATCGCCCGGCCAATGCCGCGGCGTCCGCCCGTAACAAGGGCGGTACCGCGTTCGCCCAGCCCTGTATCGGAAGGCAGCGCCTTTTCGCGCGCGCGGGGAGGGGGCTCTCTTAAGGTCATGACGGCTCCGTCACTTTGGTCTGCTCGGCGCGCGAGGCAGCCACTGCGCCCGCTTCGATGAGGCCGTCGGTTTCGGCGTGCGAGTAACCGAGTTCGCCCATGATTTCGCGGGTGTGTTCGCCGATTTCCAGTGCCAGCACCCGGACGTCCGGCACCTCGCCGTCATAGCGGTTGGGGTGGTTGACGAGATGTATGGTGCGCCCCCTGACGTCGATGCGCCGGAAGACGTTCATATGAGTAAGCTGTGGGTCTGACAGAAGATCGTCGTAATAGGCGATTGGCGCCCACCATATGCCGCGCTCGTCGAGACGACGGGCGAGTTCCTCGGTGGTGAACACCGCCGTCGCCTTGTCGAGCATGCGGGCATAGTCGTCGCGGTTCTTGTAGCGGTCGACACCGGCGGCGGCGCGAAGTTCGTCGCTGTCTACCGCGTCGGCCAGCACGCTTGCCTCGCACAGCGAAATGACGACGTGACCATCGCGTGTCGGGTAGACACCGTAGGGCGCAGCGTGAAACCACGTTGCCAAGTTGTTTTCGCGCTTCAGCACCTCGCGCGTCATGCCGCCGGCGAAATAGTTGACCAGTGCTTCGCCCTGAAGGTCTATCGCAGAATTGATGAGGCTGGATTCGACGCGCGTTCCGCGCCCTTCGCGCAGCCGGCGGATCAGGGCGCCGAGGATGCCCATGGCCATCAGCGCACCGCCATGCTGGTCCACAACGGCAACGCCGACCGGCGTCGGTCCATTTTGTGGCGTCCCGGTTGCGCTGATCAGGCCGGAGCGCGCCTGGCACAGAATGTCCTGGCCGGGTTTTTGTGCCATCGGTCCGCTCGAGCCGTAGCCGCTTGCCGAAGCAAAGATCAGATCCGGGTTGATTTCACGCAGCGCAGCCTCATCGAAGCCCAGTCGCGAGAACACGCCGGGACGGAAGTTCTCGGATACGACGTCGGCCGAAGCGATCAGCCGCCTGGCAACAGCCTTGCCCTCGGGGCTTTTGAGATCAATCGCAATGGAGCGCTTGTTTCGGTTCGCGCAAAGATAAAAGCCGCTGACACCTTCCACATAGACGTCGGCACCCGACCAGTGGCGCTCGTAGGCGCCGGTGAGCGGCTCGACCTTGACGACGTCCGCGCCCATGTCAGCCAGATATTGATCTGCGGCCGGACCCTGCAGAAAATGGCAAAAACTGACAATCTTGATGCCATTGAGCAGCATCCGTCGTTCTCCTCCCGAGCAACTTGTGAGAAAACGTTTTCACATCAAAACTTGCAAGTCAAGCGAGTTTTCGCTTCGATTGACTATGTGTCTGTGCTAGAAAAAGAAAAAATGATAAAACGTTTTCACGGATAGGAGAGCATTGCTTGGCGGATCAGGGGTCGGAGGGCGGTGGCGCCAAGCTGGTGGATGTCGCCCGTCTTGCCAATTGCTCGCTGGCAACTGCGTCGCGCGTGCTCAACGGAAATCCGCGTGTCGGGCAAGACGAGCGCGAGCGGGTCATGCGCGCGGCGGCGGAACTTGGTTATGTCCCGAACGGCTCGGCGCGGGCGCTACGTTCGACGCGTTCGCGGCTGGTCGGCGCTATCATCCCGACACTGGACCACGCCATCTACGCCACCATGGTCGAGGGCCTGCAGGCAAGGCTGGCGGAGAGCGGTGTCTCCGTCATCATCAGTACCTCGCACTATGACCTCGACCTGGAACTCGAGCAGGCGCGCTTGCTCGTCGAGCGCGGTGCGGAATCGATCGTGCTGGTTGGTTCGACGCATAGCGCCCAAACAATGGCCTTGCTCGACCAGAAGCGCGTCGACCATGTTTTCACCTATACCTCGGCTCCGGCCGAATCCGGCGCTGCTATCGGCTTTGACAACGAAAAGGCCGGGGCGGCGGCAGCGCGCTTCCTGTTGGATCTGGGTCATACCCGGCTCGGCATGATCGCCGGCATCACCACGAACAACGACCGCGCGAAGGGTCGCCTCGACGGCTTCCTGTCTGAAGTCGCGGCGCGTGGCCATGATCCCGAGGCCGTACCCGTGGTTGAGGGAGCATATAAGGTCGAGAGCGGCAGGCAGGCGATGCGATCGCTGATGGATCTGCAGCAGCGACCGACCGCCGTATTCTGCGGCAGCGATATCCTCGCCACCGGAGCCATAAAGTACTGCCATCAACAGGGTATTGCGATACCGAAGGACATATCCATCGTTGGCTTCGACAATCTGGAGATTGCCGAGCTCACCGCACCGGAACTGACCACGCTGGAAGTGCCGGCACGCGAGATGGGCAACCTGGCGGCGAATTACATCCTCGCTCCCGCCACCCAGAAGCGACATTTGCGCCAGACAGAATTGCCGATCCGCATCATTGTGCGCGGTAGCACCGGGGCAGCGCCGCGTCTTTGAGGCACAAGGGACGGGCCGGTGCGTGACCCAAAGCCGGCCCGCTTTCAGGAAAATCCGAGGCTTTGACAACAGGTATTGCGCGCGCGCCTGGCATGGCGAGTTGCCGCCTGGCCCGGGCGCGGCGCACAGGGTCGCCGCACGGAAATATCATGCTGAGTTCTGAAAGAAATGGCGCGAGTGACGGGGCTCGAACCCGCGACCTCCGGCGTGACAGGCCAAACTTAGGCTGATTTCTATCGCTTACACGACCTTACTTACTCAAACTAACCCATTGCGATATAAGGAAATATCTCTTACCTTTTAGGCCGGAAGTCATGCCGTTTCTTACTGTGACTTTCCAGATTCTGCTTACATGGTGCTTACACAGCGCTTCCGTGTCAGTAAATTGGGGTCCTGCAACATGCCGAAAATCACTAAGACGACGGTGGACGCGGCCAAGCCCGACAAGGTGCGATATTTCGTATGGGACACCGAGTTAAAGGGCTTCGGCCTGCTGGTCCTGCCTACCGGTGTGAAAAGCTATCTATTCCAGTACCGGACGCCTGAAGGCCGCACCCGGCGCGCGACGATAGGCAAGCATGGTGCCTTCACGGCAGAGGAAGCTCGCGCCAAGGCGGATGATTTACGACGGGCGGTCAACAAGGGCGGTGACCCTCTCAATGAAAAGCGTGAGCGGCGCGACGCAAAGACGGTCGCTCAGGTGTTCGAAGCTTACCTTGAATCCGAAGCGTTTAAGAGCAAAGCGCCGAAGACGCAGGATACGGATCGTGGTCGCATCAACAGGCATCTCAAGCCGCTACTTGGAACGGCACACGCCGACGCGCTGACACCGGAGAAGATCAAGCGCGCCTTCGCCGCGATCCGCGACGGCAAAACCGCTGTGGTCGAAAAGACGGGCTTTCGCGGCAAGGCCAACGTTCGCGGTGGCGAAGGTGCGGCCCGGAAATCCATTCGTCTGCTGCGAACTGTGCTGGCATGGGCAGGGCCAAGCGGTGAGCAGTTAATCAAGGTCAATGCCGCCGAGAATGTTTCAGTGGGCACAGACGGCGAGCGCACGACGATCCTCGAAGATGCGGACAGCTATGGCCGCCTGTTCAAGGCACTCGACACCATGGAGGCCGAAAAGCGTATTGCGCAACCGGTCGCGGACGCAATTCGCGTCATCGCATTGACTGGCGCTCGCCGCGGGGAAATTGCCGGTGCGCGCTGGGAGCATGTCGATTTGAAGGCGGGCGAGATTGTCTTGCCCCCTACGCGCCATAAGACAGGCAAGAAGATCGGCAAGCCGCGTAGAATTGGGCTGCCTGCCATGGCACAGGCTATTATTGCGAGACAACAACAGGGAAAACCCGACGATTTCGTTTTCCCGCCAGCGGGTGGCGAAGGTCCTGCTGATCTATCGAAGCCATGGCGAAAAGTTCGCGTCGAGGCAAAACTGCCGGAAGGTATCGGCCTGCATGGCCTGCGGCATAGCCTTGCCAGCCATCTTGCAATGTCGGGCGCTCAGGCATCGGAAATCATGACGGCGCTTGGGCATCGGAACCTCGCTACGTCACAGAAATACGTCCATTGGGCTCAGGAAGCCCGGCAGGCGATTGCAGAGAAGGCGGCATCGGTCGCGTTGGCCGGTATGGCGGCGTCGACAAACCATGACACGGCGGAAGTCGTTCCGCTGAAAGGCGGTGTTTGATGGCCCTCTCATTTAAAACGCCAACAGAAGTTCGCAACCAAGTTCTTAGTACCTCGGTCACAAACTCGTCGCCGTCGCGGTCTCTTAAAGAAATGTTGGATCGGTGTCAGTCCGGACTCAGCACCGAAGCTGAATATTTTGGGCTCTACGGCCATACGACTTCTGATCGTGAACAGTATGAGGAAATTATCAGGCCGACACTCGAATTGGTTCGCGAGATTGAGCAAGCCATCGATCGTCGCATGCTGGAATTGATCGAGTCGGGTCACTGGATTGCGTTCGGTCGTCGTGGTCCTGACACAGCGGCCGAAGTTATTCCCAAGAGGTATTGGCCTTTCCTAGAGATGGATATCGAACGGGCGACGGCCAAGGGCCAAGGGATGGAGTTTCGAGGATTGCTATTTTTGGAGTTGGCAAGAATCCCGACAGACGACCCAGTTCTTGGTCTCATTGAAACAGCCAATAAGCTCCCTAGCTCACAGATGGGCGCGCCGACGCCGATAACGGGTGCACCTGGTCGACCCACCTCAATGCATCTCGTAGAAGCGGAGTTTCAAAGGCGGGCTGGGGCGGGCTTGTTGAACGGATCGCTCAGAACTGAAAGCGATCACTTGGCCAAGTGGTTGGCAAACAACCACCTGTCGATGCCTCAAACAACATCTAAGACGATTCAGAACCGGATTCGGGCTAAATACAAAAACGCCCGAAATTAAAGTTTTGGGTCAATTTCGGGCGTCTTTTTCGGGCATCCGACACCCCGCACCTTTCCCTCGCAAGTTCAATCAACCCTGCGAGGGAAAGGAATGACAGACACTTACCTCGACCGCCGCCAGGCGGCAGAATACCTCACCCGCGAGCGTGGTCTTCGCGTCAGTTGGACGACTTTGCAGAAGTGGGCAACCACCGGTGGCGGGCCGCGCTATCGCCGTTTCGGTCTGCGCGCCGTCTATTTGACGGATGATCTTGACGCATGGGCGGAGGCCAAGCTTTCAGCACCGCGCCATAGCACTTCGGAGGCCGCATAAATGGCTTCCTTCACTCCCACGCCGGAAATGATCGACGCGGTAGCCGAGTGGCATCAGCGCCAGTCTGAAGACCGTGTCCGCCGCCCGTTGGTGCCAGCGTTGAAGCAACGCTTCAACCTCGACAACTTGCAGGCCGTGGCCGTCATTCAGGCCGCGAACAAGGGAGGCGCAAATCATGCTTCCTGAAAAGCGAAAACCTGTCGCGGATCAGGCGACGGGTTTCCAAAGCCTCGAAATGCTCACCAGCAAAATCGATGTTCAGGAAGATACCCCGAACCGCCTTCACCTTCAAGCCGTGCGGCTCCGCAACCGGTTCGCCGTATCCTGGCCGGTTGCGCGCGTCGTGGCCTCCCTCGCTTATGGGGAGGCGCGCTGATGTCAGAAGCACCGGAAACAACGTCTCAGCAGAAATGGAACCGTGCCAATCCGGCAGCGCGCAAGGCTCACTCTTTTGTTGCCCGTGCCATCAAGCGCGGGGAATTGAAGCGCGATCCCTGCGTGTTCTGCGGTGCGCTCAAAGTGGATCTGCATCATCCCGATCCAGTCAATGAACCTTGGCTGACGATCCCGATGTGCAGGGCGCATCATCAGCAACATCACGCCGAGTTGCGCCGTCGCGAGAAAGTGGGCGGCAATGGCTAACAAGCAAGACAAAAAGGGCCGCTCTCGCGGCGGCCCCGCCTTCGTCCAACTATTCCATTGGGTTCGACAGACTGACGCTTGGCGGTCGCTTAGCCCATGGACACGCCTTCTCTATATCGAGATTCGAGCGCGCTATGCCGGCAGCAACAACGGCGATATCCCGATGTCCTATCGCGAGGCCGCCGAGATCCTCGGATGCTCGAACGGACCTGTCATCGCCGCTTTCCGGGAGCTTCAGGATCGAGGTTTCATTGTGCTTGTGCACAAGGGGTCGTTTAACTGGAAGGTGCGGTTTCATGGCGTGGGCAGGGCTACCACGTGGCGACTGACCGAATTGCCAGCGGACTATCCAGAACGCAGCCTGACACCGAGTTATGAGTTTAAGGCCTGGAAGCCCGCTTCTAAAAACAAAACGCGGCGTGAAAATCTCACGCCAAAGGCATCAGAATCTCACGCCATAAATAGCGGCATGGCATCAGAATCTCACGCCAATGGGGTGAAAATCTCACGCCATTTCGGGGGTGATGGCCTTGGTGATGGCGTGAAAATCTCATGCACTTCTATATCTACCATATCTCCCCAGCCTTTGGGCGATATCAGCAGAGCATTACTGAATTCCCGTATCGTCAAGAGCGGTGCCCGCTGATGAACGCGGCCCAACTTGATACCTATGTGGCTGCAGTAGAAGCGGCAATTGCTGATCTGCGCAGATATATCGGCGGGCAGCCAGAAGCCATGCCGGCACCGCAGACCCCGACCGTATCGGAGCCGGAGCGGCGAGCCAACCTGATCGGCGTCGAGTGGATTGAAACCTCTGTTGCGGCACAGCGCTTCGAAGTCTCGAAGGAAAGAATCCAGTCCTGGTGCCAGCGGTATGATGACTTCGGTTGGAAGCGTGGTGGCCGTTGGTATGTTTCCGTCACTAAGATGCGGGAAAAACTTGGCACCGCCTGAGGCGTCGCCCGTCGGCTTTTTCTACCGAAAGGGGCCCGCAGGGCGGCGTGCCGCGGACATCACTTGGCCACTTGCCACCGCGCGCCACGTTTGATTACCTTTGATCGTTTTCAGAGCAGGGAGAGCCTATGAAAATTGCAATTCATGCTTGCGTAGCATCAGCCCTTTTACTTTCGTTGTGGGTTCCGACCTATGGTTTCGCGGCTGGATACACAAAAACGAAAGAACAATGCCGAAAGCTCGGCGGCGATCCAACGGCCCAAGATGAACAGGGTCGATATTTTTGCAACACCATAAAACAAGATAATGCGTGCAAGAAAAAGAACAAAAAAGACCCGGACTATTATTGCTATCAATACAACGTCCAAACCAAGAAATGCGAACTCGACGTTGAGGGTCTTATGTTGGATGACTGCTATTAAGGCTTGATCGGCCTTCACACACTATGGCTCTTGGTATTGAGCCTTGGCCTGCCGCCTCGCTCTACCGTCTTGTGACGGCGATCTATCGGCCTGGTATCCGGCAGCGCTCTATCCGACTGAGCTAAGGCCACGTCTATCTCCAACGTCGCCCATATTATGCGCCTGCTTTGTTTCGCGCCTCCGTTCGCTCCGCCGGTCTGCCCCAGGCTGAACTTGGGCTGAGGCCCATCAATCGTCTGCACGGTTTGTCGTGTTTGTCGTGTTTCGCGCTCTTCGCTTGTCGTGTTTCGGATCGCATTGTTCTGTGAACAATGGAGATTTGCACCGATGGGATTGGCTGAAATCCTCAAACTGACCCGCAAGCCGAGCAACCCACGCACGGAGATCGTGGCGGCACTCGCGGAACTGGACATTGATGCTGCGGAGCGGAGTGCGGACGATCTTGAAGCACAACGCCGTCGCCTGCTTGTGTCGGGTGACGACGCGGCATTGGAGGCCATCGAGGTCAAGATCACCACGGCGAACCGTGCCATCGAAAGGACGCTTGCTCTCCGGGAAGAACTGGAAGCACGTCTGGCCGGCATCGATGCTGAAACTGCCGAGGCTGACAGGCGGGCCCGCTATGACCAGGCCGTGTCCATCAGGGGCACCGCCGAGAAGGCATTGCGGAAGTATCCGCAGATCGCCCGTCAGTTGCTGGATCTTCTCGAAACGCTCGCCAGTGCAGAAATCGCCATCAATACAGCGAATGCAGATAGGCCCGAAGGCTTGCCGGAAATCGAAAGCGTTGAGGCCATGCGATGCCTTCCGGGCGATGCGCGCGAGCTTCTGCGCACCGAATCGGTTCCCGATATCTGGTGCTACCAGGACGGCGATAGAGTGGACCCGGGCCTGATTGCGCGCATCGAGTCCACGGACGGCAAGACTGGCTTCCTGCAGATGAAGGAAGGGGCAGGCCAGAGAGATATTCCCGTGTTCAAGCGCCGTTTCGAGCGGCAAGTCTTCAACGAGGCGAGGGCGCCTTATACCGCGCCAAGGCTTGCAGGCGAAATCATTCTCCCCGGCCTGTTCCCCGGCACGGCATATTGGGATGGCTTCGTTGATGATCCCCACGCCATCCTCGCGAGAGTGGTAGAGGCGAGGGAAGATCTGGCAGCATCGAGCCGTGACCCGCGTCCACCCCGCAACAGCTTTGATCGCGTTGTCCCGATCGATGGTATCTGACGATGCAGCCGGTTGCCTCTCCCTTTGTTGCTTCTACCCCTGTCTCGCGCAGCCAGCGCAGGGCGGCAGCCTATCATGAGGCCGGGCATTGTGTGGCGACATGGCGGCGACACTGGACAATCAACCACGTCACCATCATTCCCGATATCGATGACGACGGCCTTCACAGGGGAGGGCATATCAGCGTCAGCCAGAACAACCACGGTCTGCCTGGATGCCTGATCTTCACCCTTGCCGGACCAGCAGCCCAACGCAAGGCTGCCCCGAGGTCGAAGGTGCGACAGGCCGGATCGGCTGATATCGATGCGGCCTCCAGGCTGGCACGTATCCACTCGCTCACCCCAGAGGCTGAACGCACTCTGTTACGTTTCGCGGGGCAGGAAGCGAGAGCGCTTGTCAACCTGTCGTGGGTTCACGTCGATACAATCGCTCATGCACTGCTCACCCACGATGTTCTGAGCGGAGATCAGGCGACTGGCTTCCTCGACGGAATTCAGCAGAAACAGACCGGGGCGTGGCAGCCCAGCCCGCAACCGACACGGGAAGCACTAGCCGCATATAAGGCTTCGAGGGCTTCACAAAATAAACAGATCAACAGACGCGACGTGGCTGCTGCCGTTCTCGATGCGAGCCTGAGAAGAACCGTAACGGGCGAGCCCCTGTCCCTCGATGACCCCTCAATGGAATCCGAGGTGGCAATTCGTTTGGGACTGCGCGGCTTCGATGCCGATCAGTCGCGCGCAAAATATTCCGGCCTCATCTCCGATCAGCGCCAGCGCATGCAATGGCGAAGGGTAAGCCCATGACAAATCAAAAGGCAGCGCTCCTTTGCGGGCACCGCGACCTGTCCAACAACGGGAAGGCTTCTCCCTTGCTGCCTTGGGCATTCAGCGCCCGCCCAAAGGGTCAAGGAGCCGTGGTTGCACATACCCCCTACCTTTGGGTCCTTCCCAGTCCAAACCCAATACGGGTCGGCGGCAGCGCGGGCTTTTTCTAGCGACAGAATTATGAACGTGTTCCACCACAAGGCATAGAAAGTGTGAACAATGGCAATGACACGGACGCTTTTCTCGATATCAGCGCTGGCTGTTGAGCTGGGCAAGGACCGGCGCACCGTAGCGTCGGCGCTCGATAGTGTCCCTTCCGATGGCACGATAGCGGGCGGTCATCGAGGCTGGTTCCTGACTTCCGCGCTCGATGCGATTGATCGGGGTGGCAAACCGGCAGGCGAAGGGCCCCTGGCGCATTTCACTGACCGCCTCGACGGGTGGCAGGAACTCTACCAGGGCGCAGACATCGACATGTCCCTTGGGGAGGCTGCGGATGCCTTTGGCATCGACCGCGAGCGACTGCTCGTCTGGCTGAGGGCAGGCCTCCCCTACGTTCTGGCCGGGGACTTCGAAACCGGCGACGGATTTATCCTTCGACCCGCGTGGCTGGTGGATTGGAAGATCGCCCTTCAATGCCTTGCTCGCGCGTCCGGGGATCGCACCGGCGCGCGGAAGCTTCAACTAAACTGATCGAGGAATTGGTTCATGGCAAAAAACTCCAAAACCATATCGCAGCGCATCGCGCTCGAAGGCGGGAAAGCCATCGAGCAGCAGTTGAAGGCACTCGGGGAAGCTGGTGAAAAGGCCTTCAACCAGATTCGGGCTGCCGCTGCCCGCGCTGACTTCGCCAAGTTCGGCGCGAGCCTCAAGGCCTTCGGCAGCGATCTTGCAACGGTGGCGCGACGTACGGCGTTGGCGGGTAGCGCCATCGCGGCGGGTGCGGGTTCGGCAGCGGTTTGCGATGTCGGCGCTGGCAAAGGAAAGCGCAGAGGTTGTCGATAGTGCGGGAAAATCCGCCCAAGCGGCAGGCGTTCAGGTCGATGCCTATTCCCGATTGGCCTACGCCGCCGAACTAGCCGATCTTGAGCAGTCGGACTTCGATGCCGGGCTGGCGCGGCTGAACAAGACCATCGGTGATGCGGCGAGGGGGTCGAAGTCGGCAGCCGATCTGTTCGCTCGCCTCGGTGTCACTTTCAAGGACTCCGAAGGCAAAATCCGCCCCACCGAAGATATCATCTTCGACCTCGCCGACGCATTTGCAAGGCTACCTGATGGTGCCGAAAAGTCCGCCTTGACAATCGAGATGCTGGGCCGTTCCGGTGCGAAATGGCTCCCTCTGCTAAACGCCGGCAAGCAGGGTTTCATCGATCTTGGAAAGGAAGCAAAGCGGCTTGGTGTCGAGATCACCCCGGCAATGGTCGAAGCCGGCGAGGAAATGAATGACACGCTGACTTCGCTGGGGAAGGCGATGGGCGGGGTGAGGCTGCAACTTGGCATCCTGTTCACTCCCTTCGTCACAGAAGCAGCTGCGGCGTTCAGGGATGCAATAGCGGCTAACCGTGAGGCTATCGTGGCATTCGGACGAGCTGTTCTCGTCGGAGGCATCCATGCGGTGCGCGACCTGGTGAACATGCTAG
Organism: Mesorhizobium sp. Root552; assembly: GCF_001427285.1. Classification (GTDB taxonomy): domain Bacteria; phylum Pseudomonadota; class Alphaproteobacteria; order Rhizobiales; family Rhizobiaceae; genus Mesorhizobium. The sequence goes on along the minus strand of NZ_LMFV01000014.1, from coordinate 19,541 downwards.
CGGGACGTGACGACAAGGTGCGCAATCCGTGGATATTGAAGTGGCGCGATGCGCTCCTCCAATTTGGCAAGGACGCTGTCGTCGTCATCAGCGGTGTCGTGGCTTCGGACGCTGATCACGGATGCCCGAATATTCATCGGGCTTATTGGGATCCTCGTCGGATGGCCTGCACTGCTTGTCGGCGCATTGGTTGCGGCGGGTGTTGCGGTCTATACGTTCTGGGATGAGATCAAGTCCGGCGCGCAGGTGGCCTGGGATTTCATCAAGGGGCTGTTCAGCACCGAAGCGGTCACCGCCCTCTTTGCCGGCTTGTGGGATGCCGGCGCGCAAGTCGTGGCAACCTTGCAGGGAATGTTCAGCGGTCTTTGGGACAGCATCAAGGGTGTGGCGGCTCCACTTTGGAACGAGATAGCCGCGGTGTGGAACGAGGCGCTGGCCTCGGCTCAGGAGGTGTTCGACAACTTCATCACCTTTCTTTCCGAAACATGGGAAAGCGTATCAGGCTCGATTGCACAGACGGCGCAAGGCATATGGGACGGCATCGTTGGTGCCGTCGAGGCAGCCAAGAACCGCGTCATCGGTATCTGGGACGGGGCGATCTCGACCATCAAGAACACGATCAACGAAGCGATATCGTTCATCAACCGCTTGGTGGATCGCATCAGCGCCGCGATTTCGAGGGCAAAGGAACTCGTCGGGCTCGGCGGTTCATCGGACAGCAGTTCAGCCCAAGGTTTCGCCAGCGGCGGGCATCTTGCCCATGGCCGGGGCACGTCGACCAGCGACAGCATCCCGGCGATGCTAAGTGTTGGCGAGTTCGTCACTCGCGCCAAGGCGGTCGCGTACTACGGACCAGATTTCTTCCACATGCTCAACAGCATGAAGATATCCAAGAGCCGTCTTTTCGACGCTCTCCAGGGCATGCGAGGTTTCAGTATCGGCGGCATCGCAGACGGAATAGGAAGATCGCTTTCGATTGATATCCCGCGCTTTGCCGGTGGTGGTTTTGCCAACATGCAGCTTGCACCGGCGGCTTCGAGCGGTGGATTTTCGGGGACGCCTGTCACCATCGTCATGCCGGATGGGGAGCGGTTCGATACCGTCGCCCCGGTTCAGGTGGCGGCGAAGCTCTCGACCTATGCGACGGGCAGCGCCACGCTTTCGGCAGGCCGCAAGCCCGGATGGTTCAAATGACCGATTTCCCCGACTTCGATCCGAAGACGATTCCGCAGCACGGCGACCAGCACAAGGCAGCCGTGCGCTCCAACCGTGCGCTCCAACCAGGCCGAGTTTCAAACGGCGTTCGGTGACTTCAAAAGCCGCCATGTCACCGGCTTCTGGATCGGCCCCGCACCGAAAGGCGAATGGGTTGGACTGATGTTCGACATGGAGGACGGCCGCACCGTCAAGGTTGCCGTGCCGTACGTATACTGGCAGCAGTTTGGCAATGAATTTGCTCTCGCCATGATGAGTGCCGCCGAGCTTTGCGAAGCCGCGTATGCGCCACCAAAGGGCAGGGCGTGATCATGCCCATGATGACCTTCGCAGTTGCGGTCGCCTTCCTTGTGGCGATGATCTGGTTCTAGAAAAGAGTCAGAAAAGCCGTGTGCAATGGCTAGATATTTCTGCTGGCCCTCGCGGCTTCAGGATGACGCCGCGGCATATGTAAGCGCTATATTGCGCGTGTTGCGCGCGTTCGCAAACGAGGCGCCGCCCTACTATCTAACCAGCCTTACGACGCGGCCCGCGTACATTTTCCTGCCGCCCAATTCATTTGTGCAGTCAGATTTGACTGTGGAGTTGCCGATCATCTTAATCGTGTCGCCGACGATCCGAAGACAAGCATCACTGCCAGTATCCGAATTGCCAGTATAGGTTATGCGGGCGTCAGGTGCGTAGACAAAGCCGTTGATGCTCGAACCGGCACCGCCGTTGAGTGTCAAGTCCTTAGTGTTGCCGGGGGCCTGATATATCGTGATGCCGGCATAAGGCCCTGTGGCTGGGGGAGAAAGGCTTACCAACTGGTTGGCATTGATGGAGAGTTCCGCATCTTCCATGAGGAAGATCGTCACTCCTGTACCTGACAAACTGCCATTGCCTCCGAGGTTGATTTTCCCACCCTTGAAAATATAGACGCCTGGCTCAAGCGTCACCGTTCCGCTGATCGTCTTGTTGCAATAGGTCCCGGGTTCCAGGGCTGTTATCTTGCCGCCCTTGATCGATTTGCATGATCCGTAAGGCGGGGGCTCGACGCCTGCCAGCGGATCAAATGACGGATATTGTTTTGGCATGGGCGCCGGGCATTCCAAATTCGTGCTGGAATCGGACAGTCCGAGAATATCTCCAACAGCGATCGCACATTTTGCCGTGAGCTTGGCTGACCCGCCCCGGTAAAGGGAATCGGAGGCGTCGGAATTCGAGGCAATAACGCAGCCTGCCATCGATACGTTTGTAGATCCCTGAACTTCAATGGCCTTCGAGGCATGTTCATTGAGTGCCAGAACACATGCGGGATCTCCTGCCGATATGGCTGCAACCGAAGTGCGGGTCAAAGGCCAATCGAAACCGCCAATGAAGCCAGGATACTGGACATTGGACGAAACGCTGACAAGGAATGACGCCTCTGAGCCGCTCGCTTCCGCGTCGAAACTGCCTTTCCAATCCTCGTATTCGATCGTCGTCGACTGCTTGTGGAGCAGCCTCAGGTTTGCCTGGAAATACTCGTGCCCGATTTCCTGTAATTCGTCTTTCGACATGCCGTCGAAATATTGGGTTCCAATCACCAGTGCTGCGGAATCCAAGGCATTTTGAAGGTTCGATGCCTCATTGGTCGCAACCGCATAATCGACTGCTCCACCAACACCTGCTAGCAATGGCACCATGGCGATTGCTGTTATGACGGCATAGTTTCCTTGTTCTGAACGCCAGAATTGTCTGAGCATGTCGGCCCCCGCCTGAACATCGCGCAAACTAGTCGATGCGGACCTAAATGAGAGTTTAATTGAAAGCTAAAATGCCGAATGTTCTGCTGCTTCCCTTGAACAGGTTAAGTGAACGGGCGGCGGTCGTTCGACGTTCCAAGGTCCAGACACGCCATCAAGCCTAGTGCTTCGTGAAGCTCCTGCGCGAATCCTTGCGGAAATTCTCCCCAACAGCCTTCGCCACGGCTTTCCTGGTGCGGTCCTTTATGTCGCCCCACCGGCCGAAGTGCGCATTGCAGCCTCGGTTGGCGCAGGATGCGCTTGAATCGTCGGTAAAGTTATCCGGCAGATCAATTGCAGTGCCTCCGCACAATGGGCACTCAAATTTTACCGTCACTTCACCCTTGGGCATCCGTCCAACTTCATTTGCTACAATTTTCATCGCGGCGATGGCTTGGCTCTAGCAAGGGCCGGCGAAGCTAAAGTGCAATAGCTCGGGGAACCCCAACCGCCGGCCCTCTGCGACATTGGGAGATGCCGCAGCGGACATCTAGTTTACCGTGGTGCATTTAGACAACCGGATTATTGATCCAGGTTAAACATCGACCACAGCCGGCGCACTTTGCTTGGAGGGACTTTGCGCCGGCTTAGGTGACCGCCCCGACATACCGCAGGCGGAATATATGCCTACTGACAATTGCTGACAATCAGACGGAACAAAGCAAGGTTAATCCGTCGCTCCTGTCGACGACAAAAAACCCCGCCGAAGCGGGGAAGGGTTTTGGAGAGGGGATCGAGGCCCAGCCGGGGGTGCCTCAGGAGAGGCGGCTGGGCCTCGCGCTGCCCGTTGCGGCGGACAGTAAGTAGAGCCTAGCACCGGATCGCAGGGAAGCAACAAAAAGCCACCGGGAGGCGCCGCCGTTTTGTCAGCCATTTCGCATCCGAAAAATGACGGAACCAACAGCTGCGCCAACGAGGAACGATGGCACCCAGCGATACCATTCGAAGCGCATGAGGCCCATGGCGCTGCCGACTTCGTGCGGCGTCACCTGGAAAACCAGCAGGACAAGCACCACCACCAGCATGACAACGGCGCCGGCGATAATCCCGCGGTTCGGCCCGAAAACGAGGGCGGCCACCAGTCCGATAACTGCCGGCACGGCCAGAACGACAAAGTCGAGATATTCCATTCCCAAGCCCTCCCAAGCCTATTATGTGCTCGATCTAATCGTCTTTCCCCGACGATCACAAGCCGCCTCGTGCCGGTTGCCGATAGCATCGGAGCAAGAGTGCTCCGCTACTTGTCATCGCAATAATGGCGAGGCATATATTCCCAATGCTCGCCCCGCATCCTCTCAACCTGCACCGTGTTGCCCGTCAGTGCGGCGTCACCCTTGTCGATGCTGAGGATAACCGCTCATCGGGCCGCAAGCCGGGTCTCTGTGCATGCAAGCCGACGGCGAGGGCAATCGGCCAAGCGCATGGCGAGGCGCATCTGGCGCTTGTCTTCCGGCTCTGCACCGAAACCGGCAACGGTCTCGAGCTTCATGCCGCTACTTTGCAGGCGTTGTCGTTCCTGATCCTGGTCGAGGTGATACCAATCGGATCGGCGCTGTTCGAAGCCTTCGACCGGATCGATCTTGGCCATGTCCGACGACTGGCAAGGGCAATGCCGGGATCTACGAAGCACAACATGGTTGCCTTGCTGTACCCCATGCTTACCGGTACCGCGATGTTCGAAAAGGCTGCTGCATGATTCGAGAAATCGAGGTTGAGGATGTAGGTATCCTCCGGCCGTGCAATGAGTGGCAGATCGCCCGGATCAGGAAAATCCACGACAAAGACAATGCTCAAATTGCGTGGATGGCCTTCGGGCTCGGCATGACGGTAAAGCAGTTCAAGATGCTATCGGCCGAACGTCAGTGCGCTGCTTGGGAGGCATTCAAGCGCCTTACGAGCCCGGCGAACATTTAGTCATCAGCGTGGCTTAATCGAAAGGCCACCACCACCCTTCGGCGTTAACTTTGGCCTTTGTGCGCTGATATGCTTCGCTGAACGCACGATGACAGTGGCGCTTTAGAAGGACGCGATGCTTTCCATAGAAAAAGGCCACATCATCAGCATAAGGGTTGCTTAGTTCCACACCGTCGATCTCCATCAAGCAACCAGCTCCAATGGCTGTGTCCAACGATAGCGTATTATTATTCTTGTCTAAGTGGCGAAGGGGCGAACCAACATGGCATATCGCATTGCGCATGTTGGTTATGAGATTCGTTACGTCGCCCTCCGGTATGTCATCGGTGAATGACACTCGCATGCTGCTTGCGTGGAGTATCTGCAAGGCGTCTTTCATGCTGACCATAAGTAACGCGAAGGCCGCTTCTCTCATCCAGCCTGGTTGCACATTGACGAAGTCTGTTTTCAGGATTTCGCGAGAGGTCGAAAGTGCCTGCCCGCATGATCCATTTTAGACTATGCCTTCAGCTTTCCCAGCTTATCGAATATCTCAACCTGGCGCTCGGCTGCCTTTCGGATAGCGATTAGATGATCAACGATGCGCCGAAGCAGTACAGCATCGCGTCGGCCCGCCATGGCGTCAATCCAACCTTTCGCTTAGAGCGAACGGATGCAGGCCATACGCGTTGTCAAAGTCCGGTCTTCCAATTTCAGTTGATTGTCCGCTCAATGGTGACTTTGCGCCCGCGCGAGAGCATGACGAGCAGGCCAAGGATTATGTCCCCGAACACCCATATCCATAGCAGAACGCCAGTTGCGATTGTGCCGCCGACCGCCGTTCCTGCTTGCGAGGCGGCATCGGAAGTTGCCTGGAATTGATCTGAAGCGGATTTGATCGTGAAGACCAACCACAACGCCATGAGCGCGTTGAAGGCCAGAAACATCAGCCAAAACACCATTCCAAAAAAGCCGCGTTTGCGAACCTCGACGCGTTCGATCCTGCTCACCGAAAAGTCCCCCAAGTTGCCCAAGGCAATCATTCTCCCAAAGCGGAAGACGCGCAAGAGGGATCCCCGAAGGGGAATGCTTGAACTTTTAGCGAAATCAAGGCAGGATCGCGGGTGGAGCTTCACAACTCTCGCAGCGGTCCCTTGCAGGGGATTGCGCTGCAATCGCGATAGGAAAGACATGGGCTTGCCGGCCCGAGTTTTTCCGAATTCATGACGCGCCCCTTTGCCGTGGGCGTGACCGGCTCACTATGCCGGGAAGGCCACGGTTATACAATACCCCTCCGGGGGAAAGGCTGTGGCGCATGTTTCGCGACATGTTGTGAACTTCCCGGAGCCAGTGCCGACCGCTGGTTTTTGGGCCTAACCGCGTCACAACGGGACCGCCCCGGCCTTCACAAGCCGGTTTCGCGAAAGTCTAAAAATGACCAGCTATACCCCTGAACATTATTACGGTGCCGTCCATGACGCCAATGGCCGCTGGACCGGGCAATATGGCCTTGTTCCTTGGCCCGATCATCTGAAACCGCGCGAGCCGGAGCCATCCGGTGTTGAACTGACAAAGAAGGGCGAGGCCTATGCGGAAGCCGCTCTTGCCGAAGCCAAGGGCGTTTTCTTCGTCACGCTGTCGCAGGACGACCGCGCCGGCATCGCCACGACCATAGAGCGCCTTATCGATATGCTCGATGCGTTCGACGGCGACGAGAACCTTGAAGCGACTGGCGACGATGAGCCCCTGCACGGGTGGCCGAATGCGGGCCAACCAATCAATGAAGCGATGTGCGCCGATGATGATCGCGAGGTGGACAAAGCGGATTGGGAGCCGTCGCTCGGTTCGGTGCAATGGTATCCACATTCACAAGAAAACTTGGCCTGCGGAGTGCGCATGTCACCATCCAACAATCTTCGCCGCACTTTCGATGGCTCGCAAGAGAAATGGGCATCCGGCAGCGGCGACGACCGCGAGGAAGAATGCGAGGACGAGGGCGCACAGGATGACCGCAAGCATTCTCTCGGCTGGCAAGATGAAGGCAGCCAAGCCAACCTAAGCGGCAGCTATGGCGACGGTGACCTGGAGGCCGACCTCGCAACGACCGAAGAAATCGACCAATTACGGCGGCTGGAAATCGGTGCCGGCGTAATGGCAGGATTGGATGAACCTGACCTCGGTTGGACCGAAAGCGCGGGCAAGGGCATTGTTGGTTCGCAGAACTGCCTCGATGATCGTGAGCATGACGATGAGCGGGAGCCGAACGGCGATGAACACGACTATTCATCGTCGGAGGATGACGCGCCTCTGGTGTTCCTTACTTCATCAGCGCCACGGCTAGGAGAACAAGCTACGCGCTTGCCGGACGATACGATCATACGCCAATTCCAGCCTGTCGAAATTGAGACCCTGATACCGCAGGTAGATCCTGAAAAGTGGCGGGAACTGCACCACCGCGCAGCGACCGAGCGTCCGCAATGACCTACTTCGATTTGTCGATAGCGGCGGGCATCCTTGCGGCCTTCGTCATCGGCTTCCTGCTCGGTGACAGGCGGGGCGTTAAGCAGGCCAATGCCATCCTGGACGAGAATATGAAGGTTCTGCTCGAAGCCATGCGAGACGACAAAGCCGGATTTCCGTCCGATTCCGAGGGCGAGGATGACAGACCGACCGTCCATTAGCGGCAGGATGACGGTTGAAGAAAACAGCCCGGCTGCGGAAACGTGGCCGGGTTTTCTGCTTACATGGTGCTTACACAGCAAATCACCCGCCAAGAATGTCGCGGGTGAAAATGGAAATTAGATAGTATTTTCAAAGACTTAGTGGCGCGAGTGACGGGGCTCGAACCCGCGACCTCCGGCGTGACAGGCCGGCACTCTAACCGACTGAGCTACACCCGCGCACAGACGAACACCGGTCTGTGTGTGCGTCGATGGCGGGTGGATAAGGGCTTCACCGCTAGGTGTCAAGCGGGGCAATCACGCTTGTGGGAAAACAATGAAGTGTTTTCGGCAAAAGCATTGCGCGGCAGCCATTGTGTGGCACTTGCTTTGCGCCGAGCGCTTGGTTAGGCCTTGCGAAGCTGCACGGAACTGCTTAAAGGTCCGCGCCACGAAGGGCGATTAGCTCAGTTGGTAGAGCGCCTCGTTTACACCGAGGATGTCGGGAGTTCGAGTCTCTCATCGCCCACCATTATCCTATAATATCAACGGCTTAGCAGAATTTTTCATTATATGCATCGCACCATAGTCGTTATGATGCAATTGGATGCTGAGAGAATCGTTTCTATCGAAAGGTTGCCCAAATTTGCTCGAAATGTCTCTGGTCTCGGCTTTTGGGGAAGTGAGGGGAAATAGTGTCGACATTTCCGAGGCTTAGTTTTGCGATGTCGTTGCTAGTTCGAGTCCGTCGCGAACCACCATTCAGCCTTGGCTGTTTGCGCCGGTTCGGCATTTCTCCAAATAGTACCGACATTTCCGCCTCTTAGGGAGGGCGAGACGAGGGAAAGCTCAGCCTGGAGACGGATATTCGCCGTTTTAGGCCGGTTTTTAACCTTTCGTCTCAGCAGGGTATTCCCGGCGGCAACTATGTTGACCTGGCGATGGGGGACCATCTCGCTGATGTAGATGAGATCGTTGCCCGATTGTACAACCAAAGAGTTTCGCATCACGACGCGTCGAGTGTGATCGACACCCGTGGGAATCCGTGGCTTCGCCGCTCTTCGATCGGTGTCAAACAGTTGAAGCGTGATTGTGTCAGGTAAAAAGCATCTGGCGCTGCGCAGGCCAGGATAGGGGTAACTCGACGTCCCGAAGCAGCCTGTGCGCATTCAGGGAAGCAGGATGACGGCCGGTCAGGATAGCTTCTGTGATTGTGGGATCCAGAAACGCCAGCGGTAGGGCCTGGCTGACCTGTGGTGGATGCACTCTGTATATAGCCGCTACATCGTTGCGCGATTTGCCGTTAGTCATTGCCTTCATGTAGCAATGTGCTTTGGCGATGAGATGGATCAGGGCGGCATCCACTTTCTGGTTGGGGCTGGAACCATCTGAGAGCACGAGTTTGGTTTCGATGCCGCGGCGTGCCATCGCAAAGGGAGTGGTGACGATATGTGATCCGCAAGCCGCGATCGATTGGGTTTGATGATCTGATTGCGTGAGATGCTGGATAATCACCCCGATGTTGAAGCGGATGGTGATGGTATTCGGAGCAAGGTCGATGCGCTTGACAAGGCGCTGAAGAATCTCACGCCGATCAGCGGCGGCCCGCGTTATGTAGCCCGTTGCAAATTGTTCGGCATTGCGCACGCCGGAGGCGACAAGCTCGCCGAGACCGTGATCTTTCATCCAGGACGCCAAGGTTGCGTGGTCGGCGAGGAGGCGCATCAACTCACGCTCTACGAGACCTTCCAGTTCGGCGGCTGGGAGACGCCAGCCGTCACCGCTCCTCCGCTTGGCCTGCATCAGTCGGTGCGAGATGTAGTAGCGGTAGCGCTTACCAAGCTTACGGGCATGTGTCGGGCTCAGACGATCGCCAGTCTCATCGAACACGATGCCTGTCAGAAGATGTACATCTTGCCGNGGTAGCGCTTACCAAGCTTACGGGCATGTGTCGGGCTCAGACGATCGCCAGTCTCATCGAACACGATGCCTGTCAGAAGATGTACATCTTGCCGGTTTTGCGCTGACGATCGGTTCGCTGCCTGGGCCACGAGCAATTTCTGTACGTCGGCGAAGAGCTGGGGGCCGACAATACCAGCGTGCTCTCCGTCGTAGAGCTGTTCATCGTGCCTGATCTTGCCGATATAGGTCGGGTTGGAAAGCAGATGGTAGAGCGCACCGCGCGTGAATGAGGCTTGACCGTTTTTGCTTCGCAGGCCAGAGCGGTTTGCGTCGTCGACAAGGTCCCGAACCGACTTCAGTTCGAGATATGTGTTGAACAAATATCGGACCGTGATGGCTTCGCTATCGTCGATCACAAGCTTTCGATCCTGGACGCGATAGCCCAGCGGCACCACGCCGCCCATCCACATGCCCTTCTTCTTGGATGCCGCGATCTTGTCGCGGATACGCTCGGCCGTAACCTCTCGCTCGAACTGGGCGAAGGACAGCAGGATGTTCAGCGTCAGCCTGCCCATGGAGGTGGTCGTGTTGAACTGCTGGGTGATCGAGACGAACGACACGGCAGCAGCCTCAAAGACTTCGACCATTTTGGAGAAGTCGGCAAGCGATCGGGTGAGCCGATCGATCTTGTAGACCACGACCACGTCGATCTTCTTCTGGCGAATGTCGGCAAGAAGCCGCTGCAGGGCAGCCGATCGATCTTGTAGACCACGACCACGTCGATCTTCTTCTGGCGAATGTCGGCAAGAAGCCGCTGCAGGGCAGGGCGCTCCATCGTGCCGCCTGAGATGCCACCATCATCGTAGTGCTCGCTGACCAGTTTCCAGCCGAGCCCGACCTGTGAGGCGATATAGGCGACGCAGGCCTCACGTTGAGCGTCGAGTGAATTGAACTCCTGGTCGAGCCCTTCTTCGGTTGATTTGCGGGTATAAACCGCGCAGCGCAATTTTGGATGCTGCGTGCTCATAGCCCAAAGAACCTTGGGCCTGACCAATGGGCATTGGTGATCCGGCGGGCAATCGCCGACAAGGATCTGTAGACTTGATCCTCAAAGGCAAAGCCGTCTTCCAGCACCTCGACCAGATGCTGCTTGCCATTCCACTCCCGCAACAAGCGCGTCCCAGGCTGGAGAGCTGCAGACGACGACTTGAAAGAAGCGTTCCTCCCTTGCTCTTCAATCGGTAGACCTGTCGCCTTGGCGCGCGACATGGCCTCGACTTCCATCATTGCAGACTTGAGCGCGCGACGCGCACTGGCGCGCAATCTCCCAAACCGCCTCACCTGTAGCCAATAAGTCGCGGAGCGTTCGAGCAACAAGCGCCGGGTGCCCTTGGGAGGTGGCGTGCCGTATTGCTTGGCCCAGAGTTCGCACAGTTCAGGGTAGGGGAGATCGCGAAGGGCCGCGATCTCCTGCTCGGTGTTGGCATCGGTGCGCATAGGCTTAACCCTCAGCCTCACCGCTAGTGCCGATGCGATAGCGTCGGACACCGTCCTTGCCAATTTCGCTGGTGACGACCAAGCACAGCTTCTTCTTCACTGTCCCCGACAGGAAGCCCCGTACCGAATGCGCCTGCCAGCCCGTTGCCTCCATCATCGCTTCGATGGTTGCCCCTTTGGCGCTCTTCAGCTTCTTAAGGATAAGGTCTGCTTTGGTCGGCCGGTCTGCCCCATGCTTTGATGCTGGGGGCGTGGTGACAGACATCGGTGGGATCGCAGCCGAGGAAGCCTTAGAGGAGTGGCGACGATGCTTGGAGGTCGCAGCAGCATCGCGCGTCGATGTGCTAATCTCAGACGAACTTTCGCTGAGCGACTGGATATGGACGGGTTCGGGATTGCTGTTTGCCATGTTCATTCTCCGTCAGCTCAGGCCCAGACAATTCTGACGCCTGTACTGGCCGAAGCCCGCTCATAAGGCGGGCAAAAAAGGTCCATGGTAACGTTCCAGCCAACAGTGTCATCGGCAGTTCACAAACTGGACGACAGCAATGCTCCGTTTGCCTGCGAAGTCGAGTGTTAAAGTTGAAGCGCTGCAGTGTTGGGGCTCCGTGGGCATTTCTACATTAATACACGCTAAGGGAATTTGAAGTTGTTTGGATTGAAGCGGTTAGCCCGGATTGGCCTGAAGCGTTCGAGGGGTCGGTCAATTTCGNATGAAAAGGGGGCTCCGTGGGCATTTCTACATTAATACACGCTAAGGGAATTTGAAGTTGTTTGGATTGAAGCGGTTAGCCCGGATTGGCCTGAAGCGTTCGAGGGGTCGGTCAATTTCGTTCCAGAGGTAGTCGCCGGTGAGCGCGATATGCGCCCATGGTAGTGGTGCGACCTGGGAGAGCAGCTCGTCCGGAATGATAATACCCTGACTGCTGATATAATCGACAGCACGGCTGAGATAGACAGTGTTCCACAGGATGATGGCGTTGACGACGAGGTTAAGACCGGACGCGCGTCCGGAATGATAATACCCTGACTGCTGATATAATCGACAGCACGGCTGAGATAGACAGTGTTCCACAGGATGATGGCGTTGACGACGAGGTTAAGACCGGACGCGCGGTAAGCCATGGTTTCGGCGACGCGGTTGCGCAATTCGCCGAGCTGGTGGAGGAAGATGGCGCGTGCGAGAGCATGACGGCTTTCACCCTTGTTGAGGATCGCATGCGATCTGCGGCGCAGTTTCGTATCGAGCAGCCAGTCGCAGATGAAGATCGAGCGTTCTATCCGGCCCATTTCGCGCAGGGCCTGGTTCAGCCGGTTTTGTCGCGGCGACGCTGCCAGCTTCTTGAGGATGACGGAAGGCGGCACCAAACCTGCAGCGATCGAAGCCTTCAGCCGCAAGACCTCATCCCAGTGGTGCTCGACGACATCCATGTTGACGGTTCCAGCGATCAGCGCGTCGAGCGGTTCGTAAGCCGGATCGCGATCAATGACAAAGAGCCTGCGATTGCCGAGATTGCGGATACGGGGAATGAGCCTGTAGCCAAAGGCGTGGAACATGGAGAACGTCGTTTCGGTGGCGCCAGCGGTATCGGTTGCGTGCTCATAGATTTCGACGGAGCTTTCGTTGTGAAGGAGGCCGTCGAGAACGTAGGGGGCTTCGCCCTCGGATGCCTGGATCATGCGGGAGAAGAAGGAAGCAAAACGGTTGGACAGGAAGCCATAGATCGACGCCCCCGGTCGCTTGCCGTATTTTGCATTGTAGTCGAGGCTGGCTTCGCCACGCCCGCCAGCCGGAAAGAACTGTCCGTCCGAGGAGGAGATATGGCCGTCACCCCAGATCGCGGCAAAGGGATGGGCCTGCTGCGCATCGACCAGCACGGCGGTCGCCGTGGCGTAGGTTTCCGATCGCATATGCCTGTCCACCATCAGCATCATCTGGTGGATCGTGACGCCGCGTGAGCTTTCCGCCATACGTTCGGCTCCGGCATTGGTGGCGTCGGCAAGGATCGCTGCCATCAGCGCTGCCTCGTCGTTTGCCGTCTCACCGGTACGATAATGCGTGAAGCTGTCGAGGAATTTGGTCCAGCTTTGCACCTCGGCAAGCAGGCTGGTGATCCTGATCCGTGGCACCAGAACATATAGTCGGCGGCTGAGCGCGACGATGCTGTCGCGCTCCTCCTCGCGGATCGGCGAGATCGACAGGCCCTTGTCGGAAATCGCTGCATCCGGAATAGCATTGGCAGCCGCCGCCTTTGCCAGCTCTTTCAGCTTCGCATCGAGCGTGGCGGTCCGTTCTGCTCGCCATTCGGCAAAGCTGTCGGGGAGTGCGAGCCCGAGCCGCCCCTCGGCGCGCATCAGCTCGAAGATCGGCCGAGGCAGAAGATAATCCTCGAAACTGCGCCATGCCCGGCTGCCTTCGACCCAGATGTCACCGGCCCTCAGACGCTCTCGCAGGTGAACGAGGACCGCCACTTCCCAGGCGCGCAGGTCGATATCGGCACTGTTCGGGCGCACGCAGCGTCGCCATTTGCGGGTCAGAAAGGCGAGCGGCACCTGCGCCGGCAATTTCCGGCCGCCATAGAGCGCGCGCAGATGGTCCACTGCTACAAGGATCGGATCATCAGCACGAAACGACCGGAACGAGAACGTGCGGAACATCAGTCTGCCCAGCTTGCGCAACGATTTGTGCCGCTTGATGAGCTCGTCGAATTCGTTACTGCGATCAGGGTGGACGACAGATCTGGCTGCCGCCATGCTGGCGACCAATCCGTCCCAGCCGAGGGAGGCTGCGATCGCCGATGCAAGATCGGTTTTGCTCGCACGAGCGGCCAGAAGCGCCTCGCCGAGCTTGAGATGCTCAAGCGCCACCCCATCAAGAACCTCGGCCTCTTTTAGCCGGCGTTCCGTGCGGCTGATCTCGGCCTTGCGGCGGTTGCTCCCAATCATTTTGCAGAACATGTCGATCGTCAGGTCGGTGATCGACGCCTGTCTCTCGATGACGAAGGCGGCCAGCGTGGCGTAGCGACGTTCGGATGTCAGGCGTCGTATCTCCCGGGCATGCAGAATGCGTGCATCCCTGGCGATGATGCCGTAGCGATTGGCATGGATCGTCTTGCGACGGTCGTCGGGAATGGCGGCTGAGCGCAATACCTCGAGGCGGGCGATCAAGCCTTTGAGGTTCTTCAGCTTCGCCCCTTCAGGTGCTTCCGCAATCCAGCCAAGGTGGCTCCGATCGCCGGCCCGCTCAGCGAGGAGCTGATCAAGCGCCTCGATCGAAGGCTGCTCCAGATCCCGGATCAATTCGCGATAGGCTTGTCGACGCGCCGCCGCCCGGCCGGCCAGTGCCAGACGGATCAGCAGCTCCGGCATAGGAACGAGCAACTTTCGTTCCTTCAAGGCTTCGATCACGGCCTTGGCGATCGGCGCACCTTGTTCAGTGGCCGCCGCCTCGCGTGCCGCCGCCGTTATCAACTCGCGATAGTCACTCGTCCGGACAGGCTGAAGCTCCAGTGCAGAGACGATCTCGCGCGCGTGTTCCCGGCGCGTTTCGTCGCGCTGGGCGTAGAACTCGAACACTGCAGGGTCGATGCCCAGCTGGTCGGCGACAACAGAGACAACCGCCTGAGGTGGAACTTCGCCTATTCGCAGCAGACGGCCCAGATCACGCACCAGTGCGAGTTGGATCGCAAAGCCAAGCCGATTATGCGACCGGCGATGTTCCTTGACGAAGACAATATCCTCGGAAGTCAGTGCATAGCGCGCTTGCGCATCTTCATAAGCTTCGGGTGGTTCGAATAAAACGGCACGCGATTGCTCATCGAGAAACGCCATCAGCCACGGTCACTCGTCAAACTACGGTTTCGGGCGTGCCGGTCTTGCCGGGGCCTGTCCATCCAGTCCGCTTCAACGTGTCGATCAAGGTCGAGCGCGCCACCTTGAACGTCCGGCACACGGACGCCTTGCTGGCGCCAGCTTCCAAAGCAGCTAGAACCTGCTCGACCTTTTCCGCATCGATCGTTGGAGGTCTCCCGCCCTTACGGCCACGTCGGCGAGCCGCCGCCAGGCCGGCATTGACCCGCTCGGTGATCAGCACTCTCTCGTATTCTGCAAGCGAGCCGAACAGGTTGAACAGAAACGCGCCGTGCGAATTCGTGGTGTCGATCGCCTCCGTGAGAGATCGGAAGGCGACACCACGTTCCTTCAAATCCTCGACGATGCGGATCAAGTGGGAGAGTGACCGGCCTAACCGATCTATCTTCCAGACGACCAGGACATCGCCTTCGCGCAATTCGCCGAGGCATGCCTTCAGACCCGGCCGGTCATCACGCGCTCCGGAAGCGCGATCCTGATGGAGATGGCGCTCATCGACCCCGGCCGCGAGCAGGGCATCGCGCTGCAAGGCAACCGACTGGCGCTCGTCACTACTCGATACCCGCATGTAACCGATCAACATGTGCGACAAACCTCAAATCAGGTGTTGCCGCACAGCCTAACATTCCGACAGGGTTTGTCGCGCAAAAAATGGCCCTATTGCGTGGCCAGTTTGCCCCGCGATCACGGTGAGCGGAAATCATGTGTTTCCCGTCACCTGCAAAATGCCCTTAGCGTGTATTAATGTAGAAATGACCACAGAGCCCCTAGTAGACGAGGTTAAATTCGCGTCAATAGGTTCCGTATCGACCGTTTCATTCTGATGTTGATAGTGCCCGACCGCCTCATGCTTCCAAGACGAAGCGCCGGCAGAGGCTGGACAAACGCGATATGTTTTAGGAGAAGCGACCGGCTGCTCAGTCCCGGGTGGCGAGCCGGTGTCTTTCGACGGGTGCGGCGGCGAAGAGCATCAACCGAAGACAGGTCCGCACGAGGCTCGTGCCGCGCCGCAGACCGGAAATATTGGAGGCGGCAATGCGGATGCCTATCCCGGCATCGGCCGGCAAGGGACTTGCCGCCCCATAGAGCAAGCCGTCCTGTGCCAGTGCTGCCGTCAGCTGCGCGGCCACGGCCTCGAGCGCATGTGCAGGCTGGCGGCGGATGAACAGCAGGCTGCCGAAGGCCGCAAACTGCCCGGCGCAGCGCGGCAAGGGACCCTCTACACGCTGCCGATCGATCAGCACCGGCTCGCCGCCTTCGAAGCGCAGGCTGTTGGTGCTTTCCAGCTGCCGGAAGGCCGACACGCCACCGGCGGGATCATGAACGCCGAACCCGTCAGCGACGAGAGCAACGGCCGTCTCGGCACAATCGATGTCGATACGCTGCTCAAGGGCAGCGCCCGGAAACAGGATCCGGGGCTCGGGCAGATATTCGAAGTAGCTGTCCGGGCCAAGGCGCATCTCCACATGATCCCGGGTCAGATCGCCCGGATGGGCGCGATGCACCGCAGCCGCTCCCTGCGAGGCAAGATGGACCGCGGCGCCCGGACCGAGCGTAAAGCGCTGGCGTAAATGATCATCACCATGCATGGCGCCGCTGCTGGTCTGCTGGATCACCGTCAACAGATGTGCCGGCCGGGCATCGAGATGAAAGGTCCGCGTGATCACGAAGGGCCAGGCAAACAGCCGCCGCGCCAAGACGGTGTGCTCGCCTCGCCGCTCAAAGCCGAGATCCATCTGCCGGGCGCCAGTCTGGAACGGAGCGCTCACCGTCTGAACAGCACGTCACGTTCGAGCAGGTCCACCACGGCCTCCACACCCTCGCCCCGGCGGCAATCGGTGAGCAGAACAGGGCGGCCGTCCCGGACCTCGCACGCCTCACGCTGCATCCGCACAAGATCAGCGCCGACGTAAGGGGCGATGTCGGTCTTGTTGATGACAAGGAGATCGGAGCGGATGACTCCCGGGCCGCGCTTGCGCGGAATGTCGTCGCCGCCGCCGACGTCGATGACGAACATCCAGAGATCGGTGAGATCGCGCGAGAAGGTGGAGGCGAGATTGTCGCCGCCGCTTTCAATCAGGATCAGCTCGACGCCGGGGAAGCGGCGTTCCAGTTCATCGGCAGCTTCGATATTGAGGCTTGGATCCTCGCGGATCACGGTATGCGGGCAGGCACCGGCCTCGACCGCGGAAACGCGGGCGGGGTCGATGAGACCGGAGCGGCGAATGCGCTCGGCATCCTCGGCCGTGACCAGATCGTTGGTGATCACGGCGATGTCGATGCCGCGGCCGAGCAGCGCCGGGATAAGGCGCTCGACCAAGGCTGTCTTGCCGGAACCGACCGGCCCACCAATGCCGACCCTGGCGGCACTGGTCTTGAGGATGGGTGGAGTGTTCATCGCAGCATGTACCTCCGGGCCAGCGGCACGCGCGTTGCCGGCGGGCACATCAGCAGCACGCCATCGGCGCGGACCTCGAATGTCTGCGGATCCACTTCGACATGCGGCATCGCCGCATTGCGCACCATGTCGGTCTTGCGCAGTCCCCGCACGTTCCTGATCTGCAGCGCTGCCTTGCCGAGGCCGAGCCGGCTCGTCACGTCGGCGTCGATCGCCAGACGCGACATGAAGTTGAAGCCAAGCCGCTTGGGCGCATCGCCGAGCGCACCCCACATCCGCTTCTGGATCATCGGCTCGGCCAGACCCAGGCTGCCATTGCCGTCGCCCATCGCCGCCCAGACGATGAAACCGGCCTTGATCACCATGTAAGGCTTGACCCCGAAGGAGGCGCGCGGCCAGAGGACGAGATCCGCAAGCTTGCCGACCTCGATCGAACCTACATGATGATCGATGCCGACGGCGATGGCGGGGTTGATCGTCAGCTTTGCAATATACCGCTTGATACGCTCATTGTCGGCGCGCGCCGTCGTCTCCTCAGGAAGACGCCCGACACGTTCCTTCATGACGCTCGCCAACTGCCAGCAATTGGTGACGTTCTCAGCCAGCCGGCCCATGCCTTGCGTGTCGGTCCCAAAGATCGAGATGGCCCCCATGTCATGTAGAAAGTCCTCTGCAGCCATGGACTGCGCCCGCACCCGCGACTCGCCGAAGGCGACGTCCTCGGGCGTGTTGTAGTTCAGCTGGTGGGCGATCATCGCCATCGGCACGCCCTCTTCGAGCGCATAGGCCGTATAGGGATTGGTGGGATTGGTGGAAGAGGGAATGACATTGTCGTAGGACACGACCTTCAACAGATCCGGCGCGTGCCCGCCGCCTGCTCCCTCGACATGGTACATGTGGATGGTCCGCCCCTCGGTGGCTGCCATCGTGTCCTCGCAGAAGCCGAACTCGTTGATGGAATCGGTATGGAGGTGCACGGCGAAGTCGTTGCGGTCGGCCGCGACCAGGCTCTGGTCGATGACGGAGGGTGCTGCCCCGAAGTCCTCGTGGATCTTGACCGACATGCCGCCGGCCGCAACCGACTCCTCCACCGCTTCCGCATTCGACGCGCCCCGGCCGAACAGCGCATAGTTGAGCGGCGAGAACTCGCAGGCTTGCAGGAAGCGGCCGAAGGTGGTCGTGCTGCCGCTTCCGACGTCGAAGAGCGGCCCCGGCCCGTTGCCGATCATCGTCGTGGTGCCGCCAGCCAGCGCATGATCCGACTGTTCCGGCGAGCCGAGATGCGCGTGGGATTCGATGGCCCCGGCAGTGACGATGAACCCGGCGCCGGAGACCGGAGATGTCGTCTGGCCGACCACCATGTCGGGATGGACGCCTGGCATGACATCGGGATTGCCGGCCTTGCCGATGCCGACGATCCGGCCATCGCGGATCCCGATGTCGGCTTTCACGATCCCGGCCACGGCATCGATGATCGTCGCATTCTTGATGACGATGTCGAGGATCTTGTCGGAGGAGGTGCGATGGCCATTGATGCCCTCGCCATCGCGAAGGTTCTTCCCCGCCCCGATCAGCAGTTCATGCCCATAGGCGGTGAAGTCGTGCTCGATCTCGGCGAACAGGGCCGTATCGCCCAGTCGCACCAGATCGCCTGTCGTCGGTCCGTAGAGGTCTGCATAGGCGCGGCGGCCAAGGGTACTCATCGTCAGGCTCCTTTGTAGCCGCGGTCGCGGGCGCGTTCGAGCGACCGCTCCTTGGCACCGGGCGCATCGAGGCTGCCCATCACCAGCCCGGCCGCCCCCAGGATCCGCCGCTCGCCCTCGATCGGGACGAGAGGCACCGTCTTGACGACGCCCGGTTCGAAACGGATGCCGGTGCCGGCCGGGCGGTCGATCTTCATGCCCCAGCTGGCCGCGCGGTCGAAGTTCAGCGCGCGGTTGGTCTCGAAGAAATGCGTATGGCTGCGCACTTGGATATCGCGGTCCCCGGTGTTCACTACCTCAATCTCCGTGACCGGCTGGCCGGGGAACATCTCAATGTCATCGGGTGCCGAGATGATTTCACCGGGAGAGACCGTGTCGGTCAGCGGCTTCTCGCCGGGGCCGATCGGCTCGAACAGCGCCATGACCTTGGTGCCTTCGGCAAACAGGCACTCGATGTAGATCATCGGCACCATGTCCGCGACGCCCGGCTCCACATCATCGGTTGTCAGCAAGCGACCGCCCAGATCGCGGAWCTCGGCTAAGGGTCGTCCCGCGGCACTGTTGGCACAGGCCTTGCACTGATGACGGGCGGCACCGGATTGGCCGCAGCGGATAACCGACCCGCCGCAGGCGGCGG
>NZ_LMFV01000013.1 GCF_001427285.1 Mesorhizobium sp. Root552 | reverse complement strand
GGTCGACTTCGCCTCGACCAGCCTGCGGGCAATCGTCTTGCGCATATTGTCATGCGGAACAAGCTCATAGGAGCCTTGCTCGAACAGCTTGAGCACGGCCTCGTCCGACATCGGCTTGACCGCCGGAGCAGCCGAGCCGGCCGACGGAGCAACGGCAGGCGCAGGTGCGGCCTTGGCCCCACCACCGGCAATCGCAGCCTCGACATCCGCCTTCACCACCCGCCCATGCGGGCCACTACCGGAAACGGAGGCGAGATCGACATCGGCATCCTTGGCGATACGGCGGGCGAGCGGAGATGCGAACGTCCTCGCGTCGCCAGAGGAAGCCGCACCGTTTGCAGCGGCGGGCTTCGCAGCCGGAGCCGGCGCAGCCTGGCTGGCCGGAGCGGGAGCTTCGGCCTTGGGTGCTTCAGCCTTCGGGGCCTCCGCCTTGGGCGCGGCACCACCATCATCCTTGGCGGCAGCAGAAGCATCTTCACCTTCCGCCGCCAGCACGGCGATCAGCGCGTTGACCTTCACGCCTTCCGTACCGGCAGGCACGACGATCTTGGCAACGGTTCCTTCATCGACGGCTTCGACTTCCATCGTCGCCTTGTCAGTCTCGATTTCGGCGATCACGTCACCGGGAGAGACCTTGTCGCCTTCCTTGACCAGCCACTTGGCGAGATTGCCTTCCTCCATCGTGGGGGAAAGGGCGGGCATCGTGATGTTGATTGGCATATCGTCCTCCCGCCCGGCCTATCGATAAGTGACGGCTTTGACCGCCTCGACCACTTCGCCGATATTCGGCAAAGCCAGCTTTTCGAGATTGGCCGCGTAAGGCATCGGCACATCCTTGCCGGCGATGGTGATAACCGGCGCATCGAGGAAATCGAAGGCCCGCTGCGACACCTGGTTGGCGACATGGTCGCCGACCGAGGACTGCGGGAAGCCTTCCTCGACCACGACAAGCCGGTTGGTCTTCTTGACCGAAGCGATGATGGTGTCGAAGTCCAGCGGCCGGATGGTCCGGAGATCGATGATCTCGGCGTCAATGCCCATCTTGGCGAGTTCCGCCTCGGCTTTGACGGCATAGGTCATGCCGATGCCAAACGACACGATGGTGACGTCCTTACCAGCCTTGTGGATGCGCGCCTTGCCGATGGGCAGGACGAAATCGTCCAGCTTCGGCACGTCGAACGATTGGCCGTAGAGGATTTCGTTCTCAAGGAAGATCACCGGGTTGGGATCGCGGATCGCAGCCTTGAGCAAGCCCTTGGCGTCAGCCGCCGTGTAGGGCATCACCACCTTGAGGCCGGGAATATGGCTGTACCAGGCTGCATAGCACTGCGAGTGCTGGGCAGCGACGCGGGCAGCCGCTCCGTTCGGGCCACGGAAGACGATTGGCGCGCCCATCTGGCCGCCAGACATGTAGAGCGTCTTGGCCGCCGAGTTGACGATCTGGTCTATGGCCTGCATGGCGAAGTTGAAGGTCATGAATTCGACGATCGGCTTCAGACCGGCCATCGCGGCGCCGACGCCGACGCCGGCGAAGCCGTGCTCGGTGATCGGCGTATCCACGACCCGGCGGTCGCCGAATTCCTGCAGCAAGCCCTGCGTGATCTTGTAGGCGCCTTGATATTCGGCGACTTCCTCGCCCATGACGAAGACGTCGGGATCGCGCCGCATCTCCTCGGCCATCGCATCGCGCAGCGCTTCGCGAACGGTGGTGGAAACCATTTCGGTCCCGGCCGGAATATCTGGATCGGCCACAATCTCGGCCTTCGGAGCGGCAGCAACCGGTTCCGCCGCCGGCTTGGCCGGGGCAGCTTCAGCCGCAGCCGGTGCCTCGGCCTTGGCTGGAGCGGATGGCTTGGCGGCATCGGCAGCACTTTCGCCGTCAGCCAGCAGAACCGCGATCGGCGTATTCACCTTGACGCCTTCGGTTCCGGCAGCGATCAGGATCTTGCCAAGCGTGCCTTCGTCGACCGCTTCGACTTCCATCGTCGCCTTGTCGGTCTCGATTTCGGCGATGACGTCACCGGCGACGATCTTGTCGCCCTCGTTCTTCAACCACTTGGACAGGTTGCCCTCTTCCATCGTCGGCGAGAGCGCAGGCATGAGAATTTCGATCGGCATTTGCCCTCTCCCTTTAAAGTACGATGTCGGTCCAGAGTTCGGACGCATCCGGCTCCGGATCGGTCTGGGCGAAATCAGCGGCGTCGGCGACGATATCGCGGACTTCCTTGTCCACCGCCTTCAGTTCATCCTCGGTGGCCCATTTCTTGGAAATCAGCCGCGCCTTCACCTGCTCGATCGGATCGTGCTCGGAGCGCATCTTCTGCACCTCCTCCTTCGAGCGATACTTGGCAGGGTCGGACATGGAGTGGCCGCGATAGCGATAGGTCTGCATCTCCAGAATGATCGGGCCGTTGCCGGCACGGCACCATTCGGTTGCCATGTCCGCTGCGGACTTCACCGCGCGCACGTCCATGCCATCGACCTGCATGCCCGGAATCTTGAAGGAAGCACCGCGATGCGAGAAATCCGTCTCGGCTGACGAACGCGTCACCGAGGTGCCCATCGCATAGCGGTTGTTTTCGATGATGAAGATAACCGGCAACTTCCACAGCGAGGCCATGTTGAAGCTCTCGTAGACCTGCCCCTGGTTGGAGGCGCCGTCGCCGAAGTAAGTCAGCGAGACGTTCTTGTTGCCGCGATAGCGGTTGGCGAAGGCAAGGCCGGTACCCAGGGAAACCTGCGCGCCGACGATGCCGTGGCCGCCATAGAACTGTTTCTCCTTCGAGAACATGTGCATGGAGCCGCCCTTGCCCTTGGAGTAGCCTCCACGGCGACCGGTCAATTCGGCCATCACGCCGCGCGGCGACATGTCCATGGCCAGCATGTGGCCATGATCGCGGTATGCGGTGATCATCTGGTCACCTTCGATCAGCGCCATCTTCATGCCGGTCACGACAGCTTCCTGGCCGATATAGAGATGGCAGAAGCCGCCGATGAAGCCCATGCCGTAGAGCTGGCCTGCCTTCTCCTCGAAACGGCGGATGAGCAGCATGTGGCGGTAGGCGGAAAGCTCGTCGTCCTTGCTGAAATCGGCAGGCTTCGGAGCGCTTAATATTGAGGATTTGGAATCGGAACGAGATTTGGCGGGCGCTTTTTTGGCGGCGGTGGCCATGCATGTCTCCCTAACGGTGTCTCTTTACGGACAGGAAGGGAGTTTTTCCTCCCCCAACTGCCAAAAAGCTAGCACGCAAAGGGGCATTTCGCCATGCGGAAAAATGCATGGCTGACATGCATCTAAACGGTTATATTCATTGAAATTTCTCTTGATTAACCGAAAGTAAGTTAATCAGCCTTCCGGGGCAGCATGACGATAATCTCGTCAGGCTGCGACAGGTTGAGGGCCTTCCGGGCCAGCTCATCCAGCATGTCTTTCTCAAGAGAGCCATCGTGCAGCAGGCGTACGCGTTTTTCAAGCTCGCCACGCTCCAACTGAAGGGAGGCAAGCTGCGCCTGCAGTTGCTCCTTGTGCTCCTGCAACTTGTACTTGGAGTTTATGCCGAATTCGCCGTGATAGGCGTGAAAGCCGAAATAGGCGACAAAGGCCGTGCACAGCACCGGAATGATCAGGCGACCTTTATTTGTCTGCTTGTGCTGGCGCGTCCACATGGGCCGAAATCCCCTTCGGCCTCTTGTCGCCCGATTGTGCTTAATGGACGGTTACGGCGCGCCGTTTGAGAACTCACCAGAAACGAAAAAGGGCGGGTCAGCCCGCCCTTTCCGAAATGCGATGTTGCCCAATCTCAACCCTTGAGGATGGACTTGCCGGCGTAGCGTGCCTGCCTGCCCAGTTCTTCCTCGATGCGGATGAGCTGGTTGTACTTGGCGGTGCGGTCGGAGCGGGCAAGCGAACCGGTCTTGATCTGGCCGCAGTTGGTCGCGACCGCGAGGTCGGCGATGGTGGAATCTTCCGTCTCGCCGGAGCGGTGGGACATCACTGCAGTGTAGGCAGCCTTGTGCGCCGTCTCGACCGCGTCGAGCGTCTCCGACAGCGAGCCGATCTGGTTGACCTTGACGAGGATCGAATTGGCAACGCCCATGCGGATGCCGTCACGCAGGCGGGCCGAATTGGTGACGAACAGGTCGTCGCCAACAAGCTGGACGTTCTTGCCGACGAGATCGGTCAGGTACTTCCAGCCTTCCCAATCGTCCTCGGCCATGCCGTCTTCGATCGAGATGATCGGATAGTCGGCGGCAAGCTTGGCGAGGTACTTGGCCTGCGTCTTGGGATCGCGGGTCTTCTTTTCGCCGCCATAGACGTAGTTGCCGTCCTTGAAGAATTCCGTCGAGGCGCAGTCGAGGCCGAGTGCGATTTCCTCGCCCGGCTTGAAGCCGGCCTTTTCGATGGAGCCCATGACGAAATCGAGTGCAGCCTGCGCGCTCTTCAGGTTCGGGGCGAAACCACCCTCATCGCCGACATTGGTGTTGTGGCCGGCCTCCTTGAGGCCCTTCTTGAGGGTGTGGAACACTTCAGAACCCCAACGCACCGCCTCGCGGATCGAGGAAGCGCCAACCGGCAGGATCATGAATTCCTGGAAATCGATCGGGTTGTCGGCATGAACGCCGCCATTGATGATGTTCATCATCGGCACCGGCAGGATATGCGAATGCGCGCCGCCGACATAGCGGTAGAGCGGCAGGTCGGCAGCTTCGGCGGCAGCCTTGGCGACGGCCAGCGACACGCCAAGGATTGCGTTCGCGCCAAGGCGGCTCTTGTTGGGCGTGCCATCCAGGTCGATCATGGTCTGGTCGATGTGGATCTGATCTTCGGCCTCAAGCCCGCCAATCGCCTCAAACAGCTCGCCATTGACCGCCTCGACGGCCCGCTCGACGCCCTTGCCGAGATAGCGGGAGCCGCCATCGCGAAGCTCGACGGCTTCGTGTGCGCCGGTGGAAGCGCCTGAAGGAACGGCGGCGCGGCCCATGGAGCCGTCTTCCAGCACGACATCGACCTCGACGGTCGGATTGCCTCGGCTATCCAGGATTTCACGGCCCACGATGTCGATAATGGCGGTCATTGGAAATCCCCGTTCTAATCGTTGAAAACGTTGCGGCACGTCTTAGACAAAGTGGGGCAAAACGCAATCGTCTACGGTCGCAAAAATCGCATCTGCGACGATTCACGTCGCGAAAAACTTGGTCACGATAAGTCATCGACCGATGGGAAGCCGTGCGCGGAATTCTGGGTTAAATTCCGATTCGCGCGGGGCGAAACATAAGGGAGTTTCGCCATGTCCGAGTTAAGCGGTATCGTGAGTTTGTTTCTGATTGCGGCTGCATTCCTGACTTCATGTACGGGCCAGCAGCCCTCGCAAGATACTCCCCCGCATGTACTCTTGCAGATAGCCCAATGACGATGGAAAGGCCCTCGCCAAGAGGGCCTTTCCATGCCCGTAAACCCCTTCCGAAGGGAAGCCGGCAACAGCGACTGATGTGATTGTAGCCTCGCCGGAAGGCAGGTGGATAAATCCTCAGTCGGTGAGGATGAAGGTCACCTTCATGTTGACGCGGTAGGCAACGATGACACCGTCTTCGACAACGACTTTCTGCTCCTGAATCCACGCCCCTTCGACGTTCTTCAACGTCTTGGCGGCTCGGGCGATGCCCTTTTCGATGGCATCCTGAAAGCCTTTTTTGGATGAAGAAGAAATTTCGGTTACACGGGCAACGGACATTTTGAACTCCCAGTCAAAGAGATCATTTGCCCGCGAAACGTACAACCGCCGCTTGTCATGAACAAGGCGCAGATCAGGCCTTGGCAACCCTGTCGAGTGCGATCAGGCGCTCGAGCAACTCCGGCATATCCTTCAAGGGCACCATGTTGGGGCCGTCCGACGAGGTCGAGTTGTCCGGGTCCTCGTGCGTTTCGATGAACACACCGGCGACACCGACGGCAACGGCGGCGCGCGCCAGCGTCGCCACGAACCTGCGTTCGCCGCCGGAAGTCGCGCCCTGCCCACCCGGCTGCTGCACCGAATGCGTGGCGTCGAAAATGACCGGAGCCCCCATGTCCGCCATGATGGGCAGCGCGCGCATATCGGAGACAAGGGTGTTGTAGCCGAAGGACGCGCCGCGCTCGGTGACCAGCACATTGGCGTTGCCGGAACCGGTGACCTTGCCGATGACATTCTTCATGTCCCAGGGCGCCAGGAACTGCCCCTTCTTCACATTGATGATCTTGCCGGTGCGGGAGGCAGCGACCAGAAGATCGGTCTGGCGGCTGAGGAAGGCCGGGATCTGCAGCACATCGACATGCGGCGCAACGATTGCGCACTGCTCCTCGGTGTGGACGTCGGTGAGGATCGGCAGGCCGAATTCCTTGCGCAGGTCATCGAAGGCCGGCATTGCCGCGTCGAGGCCCGCGCCGCGCGTCGAGGTCAACGACGTGCGGTTGGCCTTGTCGTAGCTGGACTTGTAAACGAGGCCGATGCCCAGCCTGCCAGTCAATTCCTTGAGCGCGCCGGCCATATCGAAGGCGTGCTGGCGCGATTCGAACTGGCACGGGCCAGCGATGAGCGCGAGCGGCGCGCGATTGTCGAAGGTGACATTGCCGACTTTGACCGACGCATTGGGCTTGCTCATGCCTGCTCCTCGAAAATGAAAGCCGCGCCCTGCCCCGGTGCCGGAGCGACGAGGACGCGATTGCCGCCTATGTCGTGACCGATGCCGCGTTGCGCAAGAAGCGTACGCAGCTTTTCCATGCTGGCGACGGAAAAGACGACCGCCGCGAAACGCAAACCGGTTTCCTCGCCGGCCGGCAAGCCGAAACGACGCTGGTAGTCCTGCGGCGTGGCGACGCTTATCCGCGCATTCGGCAGAGCCAGTTCACCGGCCAGCACCGATGCGTCGCGTTCTGCGTCGGCGGCAATCTCCAGCGCTGAAAGCTGCGCGGAAGGATTTTTGCTGATCGCGACCACCTTGGCGATTGCACCAACGCCATTGTCGTGAAGCTGGAGGGCCGAGCGATCGACCTTCGGCGCGTTGACCCGTTCGCAGGCGAACAGGAAGGTATCGACCACCGCTCGTGCCGAGGCAAAGGCAAGGCGAAACAATGCCGTATCGCTTTTGCCGGCGGCGTCGACAAAGGGACGGGAAAAGTCCAGCCGCGTCCCGGCGGAGACGCCGGCTTCGGTGTAGCGGCGATGATCGGCGTCTGCATCGGACGTACCGAAAACGACAGCCGAAAAGCCTTCCTGGCCGAAATTCTCACGGTACTTGCGGTCACGCGCCACAAAGACGTTGCCCCCGGCAATTGCGGTGCCGGCAGCCTCGGCATCTGCGACGGCGAGCGGCTCCATGAAAGTGCCGTCCGCGAAATAGACGCAGCAGTTTTCCGTACCGAATGGATGGACGCCACGCGGCGACACCGTGAAACCCAAGGCCGTCAGCCGGGCGCGCGCAACATCGAGATCGGCGGTTGGCAGGACAAGATGGTCAAGCGGATGGGTCATTCAGCGCGGTGTGCCTCATTCTCCGGTTTGGTTCAAGGGTGAGTGTGATCATGCTTATTCATCGCCATGCTGCATGAGTTCCTCTCCTTCTCCCCTTGTGGGAGAAGGTGGCCGAGCGCTAGCGAGGTCGGATGAGGGGTGTTCCAGCCAGACGACACCCCTCATCCGCCTTCACTTCGTTCAGGCACCTTCTCCCACAAGGGGAGAAGGCAGGTCGCCGCGTTTCATCATCGCCACGCTGCCTTTCGGCCCTGGCCATTGTCAAAGAACTGACCTCATCTGAGAGGTCGGGAGGACGGGCGGCCGTTCGGTCGCTCGTTTAGATAGATAGTGCGGCCTTGCGACCGCCCGTCCGGTGGCTTCCCTCAACCGATACACCGGCCATGCCGCAGCTCCAGCCTCAATGGCCGACAACTGCGGGCAACACTGCGCCCGGTTCGAGGGCCGAACTTAGGGGTTCATCACCCAGCCGCCTACCGACGACGACCAGCCCGGCACCGTCGCCCTTCCCTGATCCCCGGTCCGGACCAGGTCTCCCGCAAGGGCGATGGGAGCGAGTATGCGGGAGATGGCGAGGAGGTGGATAAATGGGGTGAAGGATTTTGTGGGGAGGCGTGATTTGTCCCCTACGCGATCAGAATCTTCACAAGAACAACACCCCCCTCTGGCCTGCCGGCCATCTCCCCCTCAAGGGGGGAGATCGGCAGCTTCAAGCTTACAGCCGCCTCTGTGACCTCAGCACCGGATGAAAGCATGGCAATCGAGTGATCTCCCCCTTGAGGGGGAGATGGCCGGCAGGTCAGAGGGGGGTGCCTGACGAGGCACTCGATCGGCAACCGGACCGAGCCTCTTCATCAAAAGGGGAGAGTAAGCGCGCTGGTGTCCAGAGTAGTGCCGCGATGTCACGGAATGGATCCCGGATATTCCTTTCTTGCTCCGCACGAAAGCGAATTCCGGGATGACGAAGCGGAGATGGCGTACTCCGGCAGGTCTGCAAAAGACGAAGGTTGAGCAGCGTCTAGGCCGCGGCTTGCACGACCTCGTTATACGCGTCGAGATCGACATAGAAGACCCGGATGATCTCCTTGATGAGGTCGTCGTCGTCATAGCCTTGCGACTTCAGGATATTGATGGCGGTCATGATATCGAAGCGGTCGATCAGCCGCCGCTTCTGGTAGTCCTCCACGAAACGTTCCATCGGTTGTCCCCTGCCCGATTGCCCAACTCACTGAACAACACCCAGACTATTGGACCGATGCTAGGAACACTTGCTTGCGCGGAACTTGCTGGTGCGAAACGACACCTGTTCTCCTGCCGATCTGCCCCACTCAGACTGACTCGGAAAGCGGCCGACTCACTGAGGCCAAGGCAAGAATAACATGCAACCGGGAACGCGCCACGGTTGCGCGGGCAATCGCAAGAAAGTGGCACGCACGAGAAAGTGGCTGGCATCCACCGGCCACGCTGCTATCAAGTCGGGCAGAATGATGAAGAACTTGAGATTGCTTGCTGCTGGCCTTGCGATGACGTTTGCCGCTCCAGACGGCGCGTTCGCGGGCATTGCGGACGGCAAGCTGCCCGACGGCGCCTATCACTGCGAAGCCTACCTGCTTGGTCTGTTTCTCAACCTCGGCGACATCACCATCAAGGGCAATGTCTATAGCGGGCCTTCCTATGGCTGGCCGCAGCAGGGCTACAACTACGAAATGGACTCCAACGGCGAGATCGCATGGCTCGGTCCGCTCGGCGGCTTCACCTCGGGCGGCAACAGCGTTTCGCTGACGCAGGCGACGGCGGACGGCCCTCAGGACGCTTCCTTCGACATCGTCATGCGCCAGCCCGACGGCGCTTTCACCGCCTCGACCTGCACGATCACGGCCAAGCAGGGCCAATAAAAAGCGCGGGGCGAAAAGAACGCCCCGCGCGGAAATGAAGCCCGGGAGGACTGTCAGATCGTCTTTGCCGCCATCTCCTTGGCGATGTAGTCGGCCTGGCGGATGGCGAGCGTGACGATGGTCAAGGTCGGGTTTTCCGCCCCGCCCGTGGTGAACTGGCTGCCATCGGACACGAACAGGTTCTTGATGTCGTGGGTCTGGCCATGCTTGTTGACCACGCCATCGGACGCCTTTTCGCTCATGCGGTTGGTGCCGAGATTGTGGGTCGAGGGGTAAGGCGGCGTCGGGAAGGTGCGCGTTGCCCCGACCGCATCGTAGATGGCCATGCCCTGCTTGAAGGCGTGGTTGCGCATGGCGTCGTCGTTTGCATGGTCGGTGAACCAGACATCCGGCGCGGGCATGCCGTATTTGTCCTTGAGCGTCGCGTGGAGCTTCACGCCATTCTGCTCCTGCGGCATGTCTTCGCCGACGATCCACATGCCGGCCATGTGGTCGTAGTGGTCGAGAGCCGTGGTAAAGCCCCTGCCCCAGCCGCCGGGATTGAGGAAGGCGGCCATGAACGGGATGCCCAGCGCCAGCGTTTCAAGCTCGTAGCCGCCGACGAAGCCGCGCGACGGGTCGTGCTTGGCCTCATCGCGGACGATGCCGGCCATGGTGGTGCCGCGATAGAAGTGAACCGGCTTGTCGAAGATGGCATAGACCGAACCGGTGGTGTGGCGCATGTAGTTCTTGCCGACCTGGCCGGAGGAGTTGGCAAGCCCGTCCGGGTACTTGGACGAAGCGGAGTTGAGCAAAAGGCGCGGGCTTTCGATGGAATTGCCGGCAACGCAGACGATACGGGCCTTCTGCTCCTGAAGCTTGCCGTCCTTGTCGGCATAGACGACGCCGGTGACCTTGCCGCTGTCGTCGTGCTCGATCTTGACGACGTGGCTATTCGGACGGACTTCCAGCTTGCCGGTCGCCTCGCCCTTCGGGATTTCGGTATAGAGCGTCGACCACTTCGCCCCCCATTTGCAGCCCTGGAAGCAGAAGCCGGTCTGCTGGCAGGCCATGCGGTCGTCGCGGTCGGCGGAATTGATCGCCATGTTGCCGGTGTGGCATTCCTTGTAGCCGAGCTTGTCGGCGCCGGCTTTCAGGATCTTGAAGTTGTTGTTGCCGGGAAGGCCCTCGATGCCGTGGGTGCGGGTCACGCCCATCTTGTCTTCGGCCTTGTCGTAGTACGGCTCGAGCTCGGCCAGCGTCAGCGGCCAGTCGAGCAGGTTGGCGCCCTCGACCTTGCCATAGTGGGTAAGCGTCTTGAACTCGTGCTCCTGGAAGCGCAGCGATGCGCCGGCCCAGTGCGTGGTGGTGCCGCCGACCGCCTTGACGATCCAGGCCGGCAGGCCCGGAAAATCCTTGGCGACACGCCAGCCGCCGGAAGCGGTGCGCGGATCGCCCCAGGAAAGCTGGGCGAAGCTGTCCCACTCGTCGTTGATGAAGTCTTCGTACTCGATGCGGCTGCCCGCTTCGAGGATGACGACGTCGATGCCCTTCTGGGCGAGTTCGTTGCCGAGCGTGCCGCCGCCGGCGCCCGAACCGATGATGACGACGACGCTGTCGTCCTTGAGATCATAAGGTGCTGCCATGGTGTCCTCCCATGAAATCCGGTGTGAAACTGTCGGGGGATGTGGCTAGAGCCACTCGATGTCGTCGAAGCCGCGGGCGATATAGCCGCCCTTGGAGTACGACTCGCCCTCGTAGCCGAAGATCGGCCACACCTCTTTCTGGTTGTAGAGGCCGACGACCAGCCCGCCGCGAATGGCCTGGAAGAACGGCGTGTCTTCTATCTGCTTGAGGACGGCGACGCGCTCCTCTTCCCAGCCGAGGCCGCGATAGCCGCCGCTGCCGGCCTTGGCGTCGAGGTCGGCGATGCCCTTTTCGATGAGGTCCTTGTGGGCGGCATCCTTGCCGGCCAGCTCGTCATGGCTCTTGACGGCAATGGCGTAATATTTGTCCGGAACCTGGTCGTGCGGATAGACGTCGCGGGCCATCTGGATCAGCGTGGCCATCGTTTCCGGCTTGAGCGCGGCGGTTTCGAGGCCCCATGCATGTTCGGGGCTGATGACGGCGCTGCCGGAGATGACAAGCAGGGCGCCGACGCCGCCGCGCTTGAGAAGCTCGCGCCGCGAAAGCCCCGGCGCTTTTTCATATACGGTTACCATGTATTCCTCCCTTGCTTGCTATCGGCGCTCGATGAGCGCTGTTGCTGGCGCCGCACGGCAATGCGGCGAAACCTCCTATTTGAACCGGCCGCCCCGCTGCAGGACCTCGATCTTGTAGCCGTCGGGATCCTCGATGAAGAAGAAGCGGGCGATGCGGACGCCATCGCGGTCGAACGCGACGATCTTGCCGGGGTTGAGGCCGAGCGCGCCGATACGGTCATGCTCGCTGTCGAGGTCCGCGACCGAGACGGCGATGTGGCCGTAGCCGTCGCCGAGGACGTAGGGATCGACCCTGCCCTTGTTGACGGTGAGCTCGACTTCGAAGTCGGACTCGGCGTTGCTAAGGTAGATGAGGGTGAAGGTTTCAAAGTCGAGGCGCTGTGCGACGCCAAGGCCGAAAGCCTTGCCGTAGAAATCGACCGACCGGGCCTCGTCGAGCACCCGGATCATGCTGTGAATTGCCTTGGCCAATCTGCGGACCTCTTTCATGCGATGTTTGATCGATGAAAGGGATTATGAAACGAAGCGCGCAAAGGTGGTGGCAGCGGGTTACCACCAATCACGAATGTGAAAGTGCAATTGCCGTTTTTGAATTTTCGACCCACAATGCGGGTCGAGGGAAAAAAGGCATTCCGGCTCCACCCGGCGGAACGGACCTGAATTGCCGCATCGATGGTCGCCTGACGGGGCAGGAAACCAAGGGAGGTCTTTCAATGTGCAGGGTTTTTGCCGAACAGGACCCGGAGGGCTATCGCCAGATCAACCGGTCCATACGCATCGGCGGCCACTCGACCAGCATCCAGCTCGAATCCACCTTCTGGGCGCTGCTTGACGAGATCGCGGAAAGCCAGGGGCTGACGACGCCGAAATTCATCTCGAAGCTCTATGACGAGGCCATCGAAATCAGGGGCGAGATCCCGAACTTCGCGTCGATGCTGCGCACGACCTGCGCGCTCTACCTGCGCGGCGGCAGGCCGCTGCCCGAAGAAGTGGCGGCGCTGAAGCAGGAAGCGGCCTGAACGCTGCCGAAGCGTTCCGCGGCTCGGCCGATCAGCTTTCGAGGACTTCCTTGACGACGGTCGCCAACTGCTTGAGCGAGAAAGGCTTGGGCAGGAAGCCGAACTGGGCCTCTGCGGGCAGGTTCCTGGCGAAGGCGTCTTCGGCATAGCCGGACACGAAGATGAACTTGATGTCGGGCTGGCGCTTGCGCAATTCGCCGAGCAAGGTCGGGCCATCCATTTCCGGCATCACCACGTCCGAAACGACCAGGTCGATCTTGCCTTCCAGAGCGTCGAATATTTCCAGCGCTTCGACGCCGGACGTCGCCTCATGCACGGTATAGCCGCGTGAGGTAAGCGCACGCATGCCGCCCATGCGCACCGCATCCTCGTCCTCGACCAAAAGCACGGTGGCCGAGCCGGACAGGTCCTTGGTGCTGTCAGAAGCCTTGGCGACGGCAGCCTGTGGTTCCGGCGTCTCCGGTTTTGCGGCAGCCTCGCCTGCCGCGAGCTGCGGCGCGGCAACAGCCTCGGCAATATAGCGCGGCAGGAAGATGAGGAAGGTGGTGCCCTTGCCCACTTCCGATTCGCAGAAGATGAAGCCGCCGGTCTGCTTGATGATGCCGTAGACCATGGACAGGCCAAGGCCTGTGCCCTTGCCGACTTCCTTGGTGGTGAAAAACGGCTCGAATATCTTCTTCAGCACATCGGGCGGGATGCCGCTGCCCGAATCCTCGACCTCGACCAGCACATAGTCGGCGGGGACAAGCTCGCGGAACGGATAGGTCTTCGACACGTCCGCAGGTACGTTGCGCGTGCGCACGGTGAGGTCGCCGCCCGTTGGCATGGCGTCGCGGGCGTTGACGGCGAGATTGACCACCACCTGCTCGAACTGGCCGATATCCACCTTGACCGGCCACAGGTCGCGGCCGTGGTCGATCTTGAGCTTGATGTCGTTGCC
This sequence comes from Mesorhizobium sp. Root552, assembly GCF_001427285.1. Taxonomy (GTDB): domain Bacteria; phylum Pseudomonadota; class Alphaproteobacteria; order Rhizobiales; family Rhizobiaceae; genus Mesorhizobium. The sequence goes on along the minus strand of NZ_LMFV01000013.1, from coordinate 48,509 downwards.
GACAAGGCGGGCAAGCAGCATCCTGAGATCGGCCAGCACATCGGTCAGCGTCAGCACTTCCGGCCGCAGCGTCTGCTTGCGCGAGAACGCCAGCAATTGCCTGACAAGCGAGGCGGCGCGGTTGGCGTTCTGCTTGATGTTCATGATGTCCGGGAAGGACGGATCGGACGGGCGATGGTTGGTAAGCAACAGGTCAGACGCCATGATGATGGCGGTGAGGACGTTGTTGAAGTCGTGCGCGATGCCGCCGGCAAGCTGGCCGACAGCCTGCATCTTCTGGCTCTGCGCCATCTGGCCCTCAAGGGCCTTCTGCTCGGTCGTATCGACCGCATAGACGATCGCTGCTTCTTCCGCGCCGTCGCCGCCCGTGCCGTCGGCAACCGGGTTGACGTAGAAGCGGATGTGCCGCTCATCGTTGTTCGGCAAGACGGTGTCGATCGGCTCGATGTCCGCCTGCCGCTGGCGCGCCCGTTCGAGCGCCGCCGCGAACGCGGCGCGGTCGCGCTCATGGATGACGGTATCAAGCCGCACCCGGCGGTCCAGCGCGTCGCGGTCGACGACGGATGAGAACAGCGACAGGAACGGCGCGTTGGTGCGCAGGATGCGGCCGCTCTGGTCCACGCCGGCGATGGCCATCGGCGTGGAATTGAAGAAGCGGGTGAACCGGACTTCGGAAGCCCTGAGATCCGCTGATGAATCCTCGCCGTGCGTGCGATTGAGAACAATGGTGCGGGTTGGCCCGGCGTGACCGTCACGGCTGGCCGCGACACGGTGCATGAAGCGCACCGGCAGCGCCTCGCCGGTCATCGTCGTCAAATCGAGGTCGATGACGGCGTTGCGCGTGGTGCCGGGATCGGGCCGGACCGAGCGGACCAGCGCCATGCCGTCGCCGGCAACGATATCCGACAGCGCAAGCGCGCCGGGAGTGAAACTGGTGAGATCAATGCCGAGCCACTCAGCCAGCGTGGCGTTGATATAGGTGATGCGACCGTCCTGATCGGCGGAAAAAAAGCCGGCCGGCGCGTGGTCGAGATGGTCGATGGCCTTCTGCAAATCGAGGAAGAAGCGTTCCTGTTCGGCCCGTTCCTTCGAGATGTCGGCCAGTTGCCAGGCATGCATCGGCTGGCGCTGCCCCGGCACGCTGAAGGAACGTGCACTGACACGATACCAGTGCGCGCCCGGATCGGCTCCGGGGCGGATCGCCTGGCCCAGACGAAACTCGCCGTCGCCGCGCTGCCCGTCGCGCAGGCCCGAAGCCAGTCGGAAAATGACCGAGGACGCCTCCGGCACATCGGAAAGAAGTCCCTCGACCGTCCTGATGTCGGCAGCCGCGCCCGCGCCGGTCATTTCGGCATAAGCGCGGTTGGCGTAGATGATGCGCTTCTTGGCGTCGGTTACGATCAGGCCCTGCCCCATCGAATCGACAAAGGACTTGGAAAGCTCGTCGCCCGTCGAGCGCGGCGCGATCTGGATGAAGCCGATGGCGGTCGCGAACAGGAAGCCGACGCCGATCATGGCCAGCACGCCAAGCATGCCGAGCAGGAACGGATCGCCGAAGCGCTCGCGGAACAGGCCGAAAACAATGGCCGCGCCGATCAAGACAACGATGAAGATGATCAGCCGCGTCACCGTGCCGGGGCGCGTGTTCTGGTCCACGATTGGCACCGGATAAAAATCTCCGCGCGCGTCCTTGGCCATTTGCCCCCTGCTTGTGATTCCCAGCCCGACCCGACCCGGACCGGTTGAATCACATTCTCCCTGCCCGGAAAAGGCCTTGCGGCCACTTGTCAGCGAAAAATGGCGCTGTTTCGAGGCATGACGCCTGCTTCGCCGGCTTTGGGCCGTTTGCCGCGTGCGAATGGTAACTTGCAGCAGCGCGCTGAAACGCTTTAGTGTCGCGGCGTTTCCAATAGCCGTGCATGGGGGTGCCGATGCTAGACTTTCTCGATGGCGTTGCGGGGCCCGGTTATGGCGCGGCAATCTTGTGGACGCTTGCGGCACTGGTTGTGCTGGTGATCGTGCTGATCATCGTAAAGATGATTCGCAGCCTGACTTTCGGAACCTTCGTGGCCGGCGGGCGCAATCGCAAGACACGCCTGGCGGTAATGGACGCGACCGCCGTCGACAGCCACCGGCGCCTCGTGCTCGTGCGCCGCGACGACATAGAGCATCTGCTTTTGATAGGTGGGCCGACCGATCTCGTCGTCGAGCGCGACATCAGGCTGGCGGCTTCCCGCCGCCTCAGCTTGGCCTCCGATGCGGGCACGACACATGCAAATGTTGCCGTCAGCAGCAATCTGGGCGGCGCACATGCTCCCCATCAGCCGGTTTCGCAGCCAGCCAGACAGGGAACCGCAAACCCGCAACCAGCCATGCCACAGCGAACGCCGGCACCGGCAGCAAGACCCCCCGCGGCACCGGCAAGCCCTGCGCCAATTCCGAGGCCTGCCGCGCCACGGCATGAAGAAGCACACAAGCTGCCCACGGCAGGGACCGAACCACTGGATCATGCACGGGCTGCCGAGCCTGCCACAGCGCATGGCGAAACACGTTCCGGCGCTCCCACACCGGGAAGCGGAAGAGCGTCTCTCGATGACGAGATGACCAGGCTGCTCGGCGAGCTTTCGAACCTGAAGCGCTAATCGCTACTATGGCGCACAAAGAAATGGCCGCAAACGCGGCCATTTCCAACATTTTCCAGCAAACCAGGGCCAATCAGTCGTCGCGATAGACTTTCTCGCGGCGCTCGTGCCTTTCCTGGGCTTCGATGGACAGGGTCGCGATCGGACGGGCGTCGAGGCGCTTGAGCGCGATCGGCTCGCCAGTCTCTTCGCAATAGCCGTAAGTTCCCTCATCGATGCGCTGAAGTGCCGAATCTATTTTCGAGATCAGCTTGCGCTGCCGGTCGCGGGCACGAAGTTCGATGGCGCGGTCGGTTTCTGACGATGCCCGATCTGCAAGATCAGGGTGGTTGGCATTTTCTTGTTGCAGGATTTCCAGTGTTTCGCGCGCTTCACGCAGGATGTCATTTTTCCAAGTGACAAGCTTGTGCCGGAAGTATGATTTCTGCCGTTCGTTCATGAACGGCTCGTCTTCCGATGGTACGTAGTCGGCAGTAACGATTTGGTTCATTCGACTCACCCGACAGCCCCAAATTTGGGGCCTATATATTCGCCGTTCCTAAGCCGCACAAGTGCCAACCCGGCTCCGCTCACACAATCGTCAGTAGTAAGCGGGATCAACAGTTCGAAGCTCGCCATAAGGCGCTTGTGCGCGATCAGGCTTTGGTCGTAGGCGGCAATGACCGGATTCCATTGCTAAAACGCCTATCGATGGATAATCCTTCGATGTCGAGGCTAGCAGGAGCGCCGGTGGCCAAACTGTATCTTCTAAGGCACGCAAAAGCCGGCTGGGCGCTTCCCGGCGTCCGCGATTTCGACCGTCCCCTTGAAGCTTCCGGAGTGGAAGATGCAGCCGCGACCGGCACCGCCATGCGCGCCTGCGGCTTCGTTCCCGACATCACGCTTTGTTCCAATGCCCTTCGAGCCAAGGAGACGCTGGAAGGCCTTGCAGCGCATGCGGATACCGGGCGGGTCGTATTTCTCGATACGCTCTACACGGAAGACGCGGCGGGCTATCTCGACATCATTCGCGAACACGGCAACCATGGCTCGCTGCTGGTGATTGGCCACAACCCCATGATGGAAGACCTGACAGCGGCTGTTTCCGGCAGCGGAGAAGACAGCGCCTGCGATATCCTGAACTACGGTTTTCCAACCTCCGGCCTTGCCGTCGTGCGCTTCGAGGGCAGCCTTGCCGAAGCCGAAACCGGCAAGGGCTATCTCGAAGCGTTCCTGACGCCGTCCGATCTGTGAAGCATTAAAATACGCTGCGGCAACGCCTATATCGGGTTGCCGGTACCTCGCAGGATATTCGATTGGCCTCATCGCTGACCACATTCACCGACGAAGCACGCATTGCGCTCGACACCTTGTCGGGCCGCGCCACGGGGCTTTTCTCACCATCGGTGCGGCTGGGCGTGACAGGGCTTTCGCGGGCCGGAAAGACCGTTTTCATCTCGGCATTCGTCCACAACCTGCTGCATGGCGGACGCCTGCCCCTGTTCGAGGCGCAGAAATCGGGCCGCATCGCCCGCGCCTACCTCGAGGAGCAGCCCGACGACGCCGTTCCACGGTTCCAGTACGAGGACCATATCGCGGCGCTGGTGAACGAGCGCGTATGGCCGGATTCGACGCGGGCGATTTCCGAGCTGCGGCTGACCATCGAATATGAATCGGCTTCCGGCTGGAACCGGCTTTTCTCGGCCGGAAAGCTGTCGGTCGATATCGTCGACTACCCCGGTGAATGGCTGCTGGACCTGCCCTTGCTCGGCAAGTCCTTCGCCGATTTCTCCAAGGAAGCCTTCGAGATGACGCTGCTGCCTGTGCGGCAGGAGCTTTCCGCCGAATGGCGCGCGCTCAGCGACAGCACAAATGCGCAAGCCGATGCGGATGACCCGGCAGCGAGGCGGCTGGCGGAGGCTTTCGCCGCCTATCTGAAAGCCTGCAAGCTGGACGAGCGCGCGCTTTCCACGCTGCCGCCCGGCCGTTTCCTGATGCCGGGCGACCTGGAGGGCTCGCCGGCCCTGACATTTGCGCCGCTGCCGGACGTATCCGGCAAACGCCCGCGCGCAGGCTCCCTGCACGCGATGATGGAAAGGCGCTACGAGGCTTACAAGACCCATGTCATCAAGCCATTCTTCCGCGAACATATTGCAAGGCTCGACCGCCAGATCGTGCTGATCGACGCGATGCAGGCGCTGAACGCCGGCCCCGGCGCGATGCTGGATCTCGAGCGGGCCGTGACGGAAATCCTTGCCTGCTTTCGCCCCGGCCGCGGCAATTTCCTCACCGACCTGGTGTCGCGGCGCATCGACCGCATCCTCATAGCCGCGACCAAGGCCGATCACCTGCATCACGAGAGCCATGACCGCCTGCAGGCTATCGTGCGGCGTCTCACCGAACGCGCCATCGCACGGGCGAAGTTCACCGGCGCGGACGTGGACGTGGTGGCGATGGCGGCAGTGCGCGCCACCCGCGAAGGCACCGTCAAGCAAGGGCGCGAAACCCTGCCGGTGATCCTCGGCACGCCGCTAACCGGCGAAACAATCGGTGACCAGACATTCGACGGTAAAACCGAAACGGCCATATTTCCCGGTGACTTGCCGGAAAGACCTGGATCCGTGTTTGAGGCGGGCGACGGCCACAGACAGGACGATGCCGATCCGGCAATCCGGTTCGTCAGGTTCCGTCCGCCCAAGCTGGAGCAGACCGCCGAAGGCGTTACACTGTCGCTGCCGCATATAAGGCTGGACCGCGCCTTGCAGTTCCTGATCGGAGACCATCTGGCATGAACGCGCCCCGCAGGCCATCGGCCTTCCCCATTGATGCGGATGAAGAGATGCGCGCCGCGCCCGCCAAGGCGCATGCCGCGACCGGAGCAAAGCCGGAGCGGCGCAAACCGCGTGCCGCCAGCGTGGAACTCGCCGTCGCCGTGCCGGCGCAGATCGACGTCTTCGGCGAACCCGACCTTGTTGCGGCTGAACCGCCGCCTGCGGCGGCTCCACGCAAGCGCTCGCTGCTCGGCCGCATCCTGTTCGGCGCGCTCGGCATTCTGGTTTCGCTGGCGGTCGGGCTGTGGGTGGACCAGCTGATCCGCGACCTGTTCGAGCGCACACCCTGGCTGGGCTGGCTGGCGGCAGGTGCGGCGGCGGTCGGCGTACTCGCCTTGCTGGTCATTTTGGGCCGCGAATTTCTGGCCATCAGCCGCCTTGCGGAAGTCGAAAAGCTGCAAAGCCGCGCGCTTGACGCCATCGCCCGCGACGATCCGAAAGCCGCACGCGCCGTTGTCGAGGAACTGTCGGCTTTCGTCGCCGCCAAGCCGGAAACGGCGGCAGGCAGGCGCGCATTGACAGATCTGAGCGGCGACATCATTGACGGCGGCAATCTGGTGCGGCTGGCGGAAGCGGAAATTCTCGGACCGCTCGACGCCCGCGCCAAGGTGATGATCCTCGACGCGGCCAAGCGCGTCTCGCTGGTGACGGCGGTGAGCCCGCGCGCGCTGGTCGATATCGCCTATGTGGTGTTCGAGGCGGGCCGATTGATCCGGCGGCTGTCCGAACTTTACGGCGGCAGGCCGGGAACGCTGGGCTTCTTCAGGCTTGCCCGTAGCGTGCTGGCCCACCTTGCCATTACCGGCTCGATCGCCGTCGGCGACAGCTTCGTCCAGCAGATCGTCGGGCACGGGCTTGCCGCAAGGCTTTCCGCCAAGCTGGGCGAAGGCGTGGTCAACGGCATGATGACGGCACGCATCGGCATTGCCGCGATGGAAACCGCCCGCCCCTTGCCGTTCAGCGCGCTAAAGCGCCCCGGCATGGGCGATTTCCTGTCGGCGCTGACGTCATTTGCCAGCAAGAACGCGAGCGACAAGCCAGGGACCGGCGCCTAGCCTCGCAGACCCATGCAAAAAGGCGTCGGATTTTGGGCTGTTCGACGGCGATGCGAGCCCCTATCTTGGCTGATCCGTCACCTTTCTCGATGCGCGCAAGCTCTAACCGGACACGAAACCGCCCATGGCAGCAGAAGCATCCGCCAATGACCTGTTCTATGTAGTGGCGCTTCTGGGCGCCGGCGTCGTCGCCGTTCCGATCTTCAAGCGGATCGGCCTTGGCTCGATCCTCGGCTACCTGACCGCCGGCCTCGTCATCGGCCCGTTCGGGCTTGGCGTTTTTTCCGAATCCGAAGCAATCCTGCACATCGCCGAGCTTGGCGTGGTGATGTTTTTGTTCATCATCGGGCTGGAAATGCAGCCGTCACGATTATGGGGAATGCGGCGCGAGATTTTCGGGCTGGGTGCGCTGCAAGTAGGCTTCTGCGCCGTCTTGCTGACCGGTGTCGGGCTCTTGGGCAGCTTTTCGGTGGCGCAGTCGTTCGTCGCCGGCGCAGGCTTCGTGCTGACCTCGACCGCCATCGTCATGCAATTATTGGAGGAACGCGGCGAAATCGGCGTTCCCAAGGGCCAGCGCATGGTCTCGATCCTGCTTCTGGAGGACCTGGCCATCGTTCCCTTGCTGGCGCTGGTGGCATTTCTCGCACCGGGCGGAGCCGAAACGACGCTGACCGAACGGCTGAGCGAAATCGCCATCGGCGTCGGCGCAATCGTGGCGCTGATCCTTGCCGGGCGCTATCTGCTCAACCCGTTCTTCCGCATCCTTGCCGATGCCCGCGCCCGCGAGGTCATGACGGCAGCAGCCCTTCTGGTGGTGCTCGGGTCGGCGCTTGTGATGCAGTCGAGCGGGCTGTCGATGGCGATGGGCGCGTTCCTCGCAGGCGTGCTGTTGTCGGAATCGACCTTTCGCCACCAGCTCGAAGCCGACATCGAGCCGTTCCGCGGCGTGCTGCTCGGCCTGTTCTTCCTTGCCGTCGGCATGGCGCTCGACCTGCGCGTCGTCGCGGCGAACTGGCAACTGGTTGCGGTCTATGTCGTCGCCTACATGGCGGCAAAGGCGGTCGGCATCTACGCGGTCGCACGCTTCCTGAAGACAGGCCACAAGGAAGCGCTGGAACGCGCTGTGGTGATGGCGCAGGGCGGCGAGTTTGCCTTCGTGCTCTATTCGTCCGCTGCCGCCGTCGGCATCATCGACGCGGAAGCCAATGCCGTCCTCACCGCCATCATCATCATCTCGATGGTACTGACGCCACTCGCCATTATCGGCCTGAGATACCTGACGCCGCGCGACGAGCAATCGCTCGAAGGGGTCGATATGGCAGATGGGCTGACGGGCTCGGTGCTGATCATCGGCTTCGGCCGGTTCGGCCAGATCGCCAGCCAGCCGCTGCTTTTGCGTGGCGTGGACGTGTCGATCATCGACAACGATGTCGAGATGATCCAGGCGGCGGCCGATTTCGGCTTCAAGGTCTACTACGGCGACGGCACGAGGCTCGATATCCTGCATGCCGCGGGCCTCGGCCACGCGCGCGCCGTGCTAATCTGCGTCGACAAGGCCGAAACCGCGATCCGCATTGCAGAACTGGTCAAGGCGGAGTTTCCGTTGGTGACGGTGATGGCGCGCGCCTTTGACCGGGGCACGGCCCTGCAACTGATCCATGCCGGCGTCGATTACCAGATGCGCGAGACGTTCGAATCCGCGCTCGCCTTTGGCGGCTCGACGCTGGAAGCGCTGGGCACCGACCCGCAGGACGTTGCCGACGTTATCGAGGATGTACGCCAGCGCGACGCCGCCCGGCTGGAAATGCAGATCACCGGCGATATCCGCGACGGCCGCAACTTCATGAAGGGCAACATCGCAACGCCGGTCCCGGCACCGGTGACGCAGCCGCGCCGTGCCGGCCAGGCGCTGAACGAGGAAACCGCCGGCGTGCTCGGCAAACAGGCCTCGGCCAACTGAATTCACGACCCAGGAGATGACATGAGCCAGACCGATCGACGCGCGCTATCCGTTACCAAATTCTGGCGCGATGCCGGACCTGAAGCCTGGTTCACCAAGGACGCCGGTTTCGACACGAAATTCAGGAATGAATTCCTCGACCTGCATTTTGCGGCGGCGCGGCGCGAACTGGACGGATGGGCCGATACCGTCGAAGGCGCGCTGGCGCTGATAATCCTGCTCGATCAGTTTCCCCGCAACTGCTTTCGCGGCACCGGCCACATGTTCGCGACCGATCCGCTCGCCCGCTACTATGCCACCAAGGCCATCGAGCTAGGTCACGACATGGCGGTAGATGAGGCAATCCGGGTGTTTTTCTACCTGCCGCTGGAGCACTCGGAGAAGCTGGAAGACCAGAAAAGGTCGGTCGAATTGCACAAGGCAAACGCCCAATCGTACCTCAAATACGCCGTCGATCATCTTGAGATCATTGAGCGTTTTGGAAGGTTTCCTCATCGCAATCCGCAACTGGGACGCCAGACGACCAGGGACGAGAAAGCATTTCTGGACGGCGGCGGCTTCGCCGGCTGAGTTCAGGAACGCCACCAATCACGGCCGGACGGCAACCGCTCGATGCCGGCCGTATCGACCGTGGCAAGCCGTTCCGACACCGATTTGCCATCGACCGACAAATTCGGTGCGATCTCGTCCAGCGGAGCCAGCACGAAAGCGCGTTCCAGCATACGCGGGTGCGGCACTTCGAGACCGGTTTCCTGGATGACCCGGTCACCGAACACGAGGATGTCGATGTCGATCAGCCTCGGCCCCCAGCGCTCCTCGCGCACGCGCTTCAGCTTTTTTTCGGTTCCAAGACACAGGTCCAGCAGATCGTGCGGCGACAGCGAGGTGGACAATTCGGCAGCCGCGTTGAGGAAATCCGGCTGGTCGAGCTTGCCCCAGGGCGGCGTGCGGTAAAGCGACGACACCGCCACGACATCCACGCTGGCATCGTCGGCCAGAAGCCGAAGCGCCGAAGCCATGGACTTGCGGGGGTCGCCCAGATTGCCGCCGAGGCTGAGGAAAACCCGGTTACTGCGGCCAGACAACGCTCACCTCGACGTGATCGAGCACGCCGCGCACCGGGGCGTTGGGCTTGCGGATGGTGATTTCGGCCCGCTTGATCTGCGGAAAGCGCGCCACGAGCGCCTTGCCGACATCCAGCGCCAATGTCTCGATGAGGAAGCGACGGTCGCCGGTGATGATTTCCTCGATCAACTGAAATGCGACACCGTAGTCCACCGTCGCATGGATGGAGTCTGCTTCAAGCGGCTGGTTCGGATCGACGTCCAAAGTGGCATCGACATAGAAACGCTGTCCAAGCGCTTCCTCTTCGTCCAGAACGCCGTGCCGGGCAAAAAAGGCACAATTTTTCATGCGGATGACATACATTTCAGTGCCCAGCCATTTCTGAATCTCGCGCCAGCATAGCATCGGCTACAGCCAGCGCATCCACATTGATTGCGACATCGTGGACGCGAAAAAGCTGCGCCCCCTTCAGCCGCAAGATGACACTTGTGGCCGCCGTTCCGGCAGCCCTGTCCGGAGCTCCACGGCCGGTAATGGAGCCGATGAAGCGCTTGCGCGACGTGCCCGCCATCAGCGGAAAGCCCAGCGCGTGCAGCTCCTCGAAACGAACCATGACATCCACATTGGCTTCCGTCGTTTCCTTGGCAAATCCGAATCCGGGATCGAGCACGATATGGTTCTCGCCAATACCTGCCTGACGGGCAATTTCCAGCGATTTTCCGAGGAAAAGGAACTGGTCATCAATCGGATCGTCCAGTTTCTGGCGCTCACGCCCGGTGTGCATGATGATGAGCCCTGCCCCGGTTTCGGCTGCAACCCGCGCTATGCCCGGTTCGCGTTGCAGGCCCCAGACATCGTTGACGATATGAGCCCCGGCAGCAACCGCCAGCCGCGCGGTTTCCTCGCGGTAGGTGTCGACGGAGATGAGCGTCTTACCCCACCCAGCCAACGCCTTGATGACAGGCAAGGCACGCGCCTGCTCTTCCGCGGCACTGATGGGCGCGGATTTCGGGCCGGTCGACTCGCCACCGACATCGATGATGGCCGCACCTTCCTCGACCATGCGATGGGCTTGCCGGATGGCGCTGTCCGTCGTATCGAACCGGCCGCCGTCGGAAAAGCTGTTCGGCGTGACATTGAGAATGCCCATCACGACAGCCCTGGCGCCGAGATCAAGGTGGCGCCCATGCGCCAACTGCCATCGTCTCATCATCGTTGTCGTTCAACCGATATCAGGCGAAATTGATTTCCGATGCGCTTTATGGGCCCGTAAAGCAAGTGGATGTAGAGAGAATGCCGTGAAAAAAACTTTCCTCTCATTTATACTTCTTGCACTGGGGGCATGTCCAGCCAGCGCGGCGACAGTTGCCAAGAGCTACAGCTATTTCACGGTTCGTGGCACGACCTACGACCAGATCGAGGATGAGCTGGCGAGGCGCGGGCCTCATGTGAACAGCACCGGCAACCGGCATCCGGGCGCAACGCGCATGGCCTTCACCACCAAGATAGGCTACGCGCAGGACGGTTCCCACTGCCGGATCGCATCGGCAACGACGACGGTGAAGGTCGAGGTGATCCTGCCGAAATGGCGGCCACGCAGGAAGGCCGAACCGGATGTTCGCCTGTTCTGGAACACGCTCTTTGCCGACATAAAGCGGCACGAGGAACAGCATGTCGACATCGCCAAGGCTCATGCACGCGAGCTTGAGGCAAAGCTGAAGGCCGTGGGTCGGCAAAAGAGCTGCGAAATTGCGCAGGCCAAGGCCAAGCGCGTGACCGAGGCAACGCTTGCCGCACATGACAGGGCGCAAGCCCAGTTCGACCGGGTCGAGACCATCAATTTCGAAAGCCGCATCCTGCGATTGCTGCGCTACCGCATCGAACAATCGCAGGCGAAAAACTAGCGACGGAACCCAGGCAGCGGCCGAGCACGGCTCGACACCTCATGCGCCGTTTGCTATCCACGCGCCGCTGTTTCGAGAAACGCGAGCCGGTTGGTAGTCCGGCAATCCTGTCTTGAAGGATCCGAAGCCCGCCTGAAGGCGTGGTCCACAGCCAACTCAACCACGGCCTTTGGCCGGATTAAGCTGTTTTCAGCTTGGAATACGTCGCGCCGGTCATCGGCCCGGCGGAAATCGAATTGAGTGGGTCTATGGATAAGCCAAGCGGTCAAAACGTGTTTCATCAAGCGCCTCTTAGCGAGCGCGAAAAGAACGTCATCATTGCCGGCGTGCTTTTGTCGATGCTTTTGGCGGCACTTGACCAGACGATCGTCGCACCGGCAATGCCGACGATGGCGGCGGCACTCGGCAATGCCGAGTACCTGCCGTGGATCGTGACCGGCTATCTCTTGACCGCCACCGCCGTTTCGCCGCTCTACGGCAAGATTTCCGACGTGTACGGCCGCCGTCCGACCATTTTCGCGGCCGTGCTGATCTTCATCGCGGGTTCTGTGATCAGCGCGATGGCGCCGAACATGCTGGTGCTTGTTGCGGGCCGCGCGGTGCAGGGGCTTGGCGGCGGCGGCCTGTTTGCGTTGACGCAGACCGTCATCGGCGACCTCGTGCCGCCGCTGGAACGGGCACGCTATTCCGCCTGGATTTCCGGCACCTGGGCGGTGGCCAGCATAGCGGGGCCGCTGCTTGGCGGCACCTTCGCCGAACACCTGCACTGGTCGCTGATCTTCTGGATCAACATCCCGCTCGGCCTGATAGCGATGGCGATCATCAACAATCCGCTGAAGAAGCTGCCGGTTGCAGCCAGGCGTCACAGCATCGACGGCTGGGGCGCGCTGCTTCTCATCATCGCGACATCGCTGCTGTTGCTGGCGATGAATTGGGGCGGCAGCCACTACGCATGGGCCTCGCCGCAAATCGCGGGGCTTGTTGCCGGCTCGGCGGCGGTCTGGGGCCTGTTTGCGCTGCGGCTCTACAAGGCCGGCGAACCGCTGATTTCGCTGGAGGTCTTGAGCAACAGGATCGTGTTGACGGCGACGACCGCGATGTTCCTGCTTCAGGCGGGCAGTATCGGCCTCGCAATCTACCTGCCGGTCTATCTGCAATCGGCGCTCGACCTGTCGCCTGGCGACGCCGGCATGGCGATGCTGGGGCTGCTCATGGGCACCGTGGCGGGAGCTTCGCTCAGCGGACGGCTGGTGCCACGCTTCGCGCACTACAAGCGCATCGCTCTGGTCGGCATACTGTTCGCCATTGCCTGCCTCGTCGCGATGGGGGTCGTGGCCGACCGCGCTTCCCTGCTGGTGGTCGAGCTGCTTACCGCATGCATCGGCTTCGGCACCGGCACGATCTTCCCGATTTCCACCGTATCGGTGCAGAACGCCGTGGACCGTGCGCATCTGGGCGTCGCAACCGGCGTGCTGACCTTCCTGCGCTCGCTGGGCGGCGCGATCGGTGTCGCCGCCCTTGGAGCGGTGGCGCTGGGCTATGGCCTGCCGCTCGCCGGCGAAGGTGTCCATGTCGCGCATGGCGGGACGGACGCATCGTTTGCGATCATCTTTTATGCAACCGCGGCGCTGCTGACGGCGGCATTGGCCGTCCTGGCGCTGATGCCGGAAAAACCATTGCGCGGTTACGACCGCGAAGCCGCCCCTGTCGTTACCGAGTAACGCTCATTCCACGACGCCGAGCTTCCTTTGCAGGTTCGTCGAGGACGTCGTGTACTGGAAGATGATGCGCTCGCCGGGCGCGACGATGCGCTTGGCGGCCTGCGCCATCAGGGCGGCTTCATGGAAGCCAGACAGGATCAGCTTGAGCTTGCCCGGATAGGTGTTGATGTCGCCGATGGCGAAAATGCCCGCAACCGAGGTCTCGAACTTCTCCGTATCGACCGGGATCAGGTTCTCATGAAGGTTGAGGCCCCATTCGGCAATAGGGCCGAGCTTCATCGTCAGCCCGAAGAACGGCAGCATGCGGGTGCAAGGCACCTCGATGTCGCCATCGGCGCCCTTGATGGTCGCCGAGGTGAGTTGGCCGTCCTTTCCTGCAAGCGCCGTCACCTGCCCGACCCGGAAATCGAGATGCTTCATCTCCTGCATGGCGTACATCTTGTTGACGCTGTCAGGCGAAGCGCGGAATTCGGCGCGGCGGTGTACCAAAGTGACACGATTGGCGATCGGCTGCAGGTTGAGCGTCCAGTCCAGCGCCGAGTCGCCGCCGCCGACGATGACGAGGTCGTGGCCGCGGAACTCCTCCATCCGCCGCACGGAGTAAAACACGCTCTTGCCCTCATAGGCTTCGATGCCCGGAATGGGCGGGCGCTTCGGCTGGAAGGAGCCGCCGCCGGCGGCGATGACGACGACCTTGGCCTCAAGCACTTCGCCTTCGTCGGTGGTCAGGCGGAAGGAACCGTCTTCCAGCCTTTCTAGGCTTGAAACCATTCGATTGAAGGTGAAGTCCGGCTTGAACGGCGCGGCCTGCTCCATGAGCTTGTCGACCAGGCCTTGGGCTGAGATCTTCGGCCAGCCCGGAATGTCGTAGATCGGCTTTTCCGGATAGAGCTCGGCGCATTGGCCGCCCGGCCTGTCGAGAATGTCGATCAGGTGGCATTTCAGGTCGAGCAGGCCAAGCTCGAACACGGCGAACAGGCCGACCGGCCCCGCCCCTACGATGATGACATCCGTTTTGGTGAGACTGGCCACAACATGGTCCCCCGATCTGCAAAGACGGGGCAAGAGTGCATTACCGGCGGCCCGCTGCCAAGCGCCAGCCGGTCAAAGGATCAGCGAGTGATTGGTTCAGTCCTTAGAGGATCAGCCCTGGCGCTCGGGCACGCTGACGACGAGGCCGTCGAGTTCGTCGCGCACCTTGATCTGGCACGACAGGCGCGAGGTGGGCCTCACTTCGTAGGCAAAGTCCAGCATGTCCTCTTCCATCGCCTCCGGCTCGCCGACCGCACCGGTCCAGGCTTCGTCGACATAGACATGGCAGGTGGCGCAGGCGCAGGCACCGCCGCACTCGGCCTCGATACCCGGAACCGCATTTCGGATCGCGTTTTCCATGACGGTCGAGCCGTTCTCGGCATCGACATCGAAACGGGTGCCGTCAAAGGCAATGAAAGTCAGCTTGGTCATTTTTACTTTGTCATCTGAGGGAAGAACCCCGCCGAGATAATCACTCCGCCCGACAAGTCAACTGTGGCGCGAAACCGGCGTAACATGGCGTTTTTCGGAAACCGATGCTGCCGAAATCAAAGATCGGCCGCAGCGACAAAGGCGCGCACGTCTTCGACGAGGCTGTCGAGACGTTCGAGATGGCCGGCTTCGCCAGGGTTGCGCTCGATGGCATCGGCGCACTCGGCGATGGCGAAAGCACCCACGCCGCGCGCCGCGCCCTTCAACCCATGCGCCAGCAGGGTGCGTTGCCGGAGTTCGGCTCCGGCAAGTTGATCGCGAACCGACAGGGATTGCGCGACGAACATGGCAAGCACTTCGCGGCCAAGCGCGTTGTCGCCCATCGTCTGGCGGTGAAGATGATCGAGGTCGATCGGCGCTGCCTGAAGTTGTTCACAGGCCTGTTCGCCCGATCCGGACGCCCCTGCCCGTTTACCTTTGTTCATCGCCCGTCCAATCCCAAGCCATTCTAACCATCTTTACGGATAGCGGCATAACGTGGCAAAATCCAACTGATATCGCGTTCCGGACGCTCGACAGGCTGCCTCAAAAAAATTCGCCACGAGCCGCATAACTCACGCGTGCGTTAACCTTATATTTAAAGTTTTACGTATCGCGCCGAATGCATGTTTTCTTTACCCCCCTGTGTCATTACGATACGCGGGGTCCGTATTCAGCCTCGTATGCAGGGCGTGAAAAACCAAAAACAAGTCGCTCCGCAGCAACTAGTACAGGGTAGCGAAGGCATGGCGAAGAAAACCACCACGGCAAAGTCCCTCGACAAGGAAGTTGCCAAGGAACTCGAAGCGGCACTCGATATCGATCTGAGCACGGTGGAAACCGGCGACCTCGATATTGCGGCTTCCATGGAAGATCTCGAAGCCCAGATTGCCGAGGCAGCCGACGAATTGGCTCGGGCGAGCAAGCCCGAGAAGGCCGAGCCGGCAAAGTCCAAGGCAAAGCCGGCTCCCGCTCCCGCACCTGCCCCGGTTGCAGAGATGCCGGCAGCAAAGCCCGTCGATTTGCGCCCGGTAGAGCCGCGCCCCACAATCCAGCAGAATGGTTTCGCACCCGCCAATGACGACCGCCAGAAAGACTACAAGTCGCTTCAGCACAGCCTGAACCGCCGGGCCTCCAACGGAATCTACTGGGTCGTCGCCTTCATTTCACTGGCCTGGGTGGCCGGTGCTGCCGCGCTGGCGAACATCCTGTTCGGCTCGGGCATCTGGCAGATCCGCACCGTCGAGCAATTCCTCGCCCGGCCCCAGTTGATCGGCCTGCTTGTCGCAACCGTGCTGCCCGTCATCCTGTTCTGGGCATTCGCCGCCATGATCCGGCGCGCGCAGGATATGCGTCTTGCCGCCCAATCGATGACCGAAATGGCCTTCCGCCTCGCGGAACCGGAAAACATGGCGCAGGACCGCGTCATGATGATCGGCCAGGCCGTGCGCCGCGAAGTCGCCGCCATGGGCGAAGGCATCGAACGCACGCTGGCGCGCGCCGTCGAACTGGAAACGCTGGTGCACAGCGAAGTCAACCAGATCGAGCGCTCCTATTCCGAGAACGAAGCCCGTATCCGCTCGCTGGTCGACGGGCTTGGCACCGAGCGCGAAGCCGTCGTCAGCCACGCCGAGCGCGTCCGCGCCTCGATTACCGGTGCTCACGAGACGCTGCGCGAGGAAATCAGCTCTGCCGGCGATCTCATCCGCGAAAGCATACTTGGCGCATCGACCAAGATGTCGATGACGATTACCGAATCCGGCGATTCACTGATTGACCGCATCAATGAAAGCTCGCTGTCGATCTTCGACACGGTGGAAACGCGCCTTGATACCATCACTGACCGGCTGTCGACCTCCGGCGAGGCCTTCGCCAGCCTGCTGGACACGCGCATTGCCAAGCTCACCGACAGCACCGACGGCCTGACGCGCTCGCTGACCGAACTTCTGGACGACCGCACGGCCGGCATGGTTTCCCTGCTCGGCGGCGCTGCGCGCACGCTGAGTTCAGAGTTTGAAGCCTCGCTTTCGGGGATCGAGCGCACGCTTGCCGAACGCGGCCAGGAGTTGATCAGCGAGTTCCAGACCCGCGCCGAGGCACTGGACACCGGCACGCAGAAACTCAACGCCGCCCTGGAAGCGCGCGCCCGCCAGATCAACGAGACACTGGTCGAGCGCACACGCGAGATTGCCGGCGCGTTCACGGACGGCAGGGATTCGCTGGTTGCGCTCATCGATCAGGGCAAGACCCAGATCGGCGCCGACATGGCCGATATCATATCTTCCACTTCGACCATGCTCGAAGCCCGCGCCGGCGATTTCGCCGGACGCATGGAGGCTGCGCGCCATTCCGTGTCGCGCGCTTTCGATGCCGATATTCAGCGGCTTGCCGAAGCCCGCTCAGGCATTGAACAGGCTGTCGAGCATCACAGCATGAAACTCGCCGAAGGCCGAGACCAGATGGCGGCGGCAATGCAGGAAGACCTTGCCCGTTTCGCCGAAGGCCGCGCCGAGATCGACGCTGCCGTATCCAACCAGATGCAGAAGCTGGCCGATGGCCGCGGCATGATTTCGCGTGCGTTGGAAGAAGATCTGCGCAAGGTCAATGAATCGCGCGCAGCGATCGACGCTTCGCTCGGCAGCCACCTCGAACGGCTGGAGGACGGCCGCAGAAGGCTTGCCGACGCGCTTAACGAAGACTCCGGCAGATTGGCGGAAGCCCGTGCAACTATTGATGAAATGGTTGCCGGACATGTCGGCAAACTGGTCGAGGGCCGCAAGATATTGGCACGCTCGCTCGATGCCGATCTCACCAAGCTTGCCGATACCCGCACCAGCATCGATGGGCTGGTGGCGAGTCAGGTCGAGAAGATCGCCCAAGGCCGCGCCCTGCTTTCGCAGGCGCTCGACGCCGACCTCAACAACATCAACAAGCTCATCAGCGATCATTCCGGCAAGCTTGCCGACGACCGCAACTTGCTTGCCCAGACGCTTGAGGCGGACCTTGCCAAGCTGGCGGAAAGCCGTTCCAGCATCGACGGCCTCGTCGCCGGTCAGGTCGAGAAGCTGGCCGAGGGCCGCGACCTGCTGCGGCGCGCACTGGAAAAGGACCTCAACACGATCAAGGGCGTTATTTCCGAGCAATCACAGCAACTGGGCGTCGACCGCCAGCAGTTTGCAAGCGCTTTGGAAGACGACCTGAGGAACGTGAACAGCCTTGTCGGCTCTCACGCCGAGCGGCTGGCGGAAGACCGCATCGCTCTTTCCAAGGCGCTGGAAGACGATTTGGCCAAGCTGGCGGAAAGCCGTTCCAGCATCGATGGCCTTGTTGCCGGTCAGGTCGAGAAGCTTGCCGAAGGCCGCGACATACTCCGCCGCGCGCTGGAAAACGACCTGTCTTCGGTCAAGGATGCCATCGCAGGCCAGACGCAAAGGCTGGCCGACGACCGGGCGGAACTGTCGCGTGCGTTGGAAAACGACCTCGCCAGCGTCAACCAGCTCATCCATGAACACATGGAGCGGCTGACCCGGGATCGCGGCGTGCTATCGCAGGCACTGGAAGCCGATCTCGGCAAGCTGACCGAGAGCCGTGGCGAGATCGACGATGCCGTTGCCGGCCAGGTGGCGAAGCTTGCCGACGCCCGCCGCGACATCGACGAGGCCGTTTCGGATCACATAGACCGGATCGCCGCCAGCAGCACACGTATCTCCGACGGCATTGCCGGCGACATCGAGAAGATCGAGGAAGCCTTCAACCGGCAGACCGGCGTTATCGAAGAACGCGCCGGAACGATGGAACGCGCGCTTTCCGCCGGTGTGGACGGCATCAGGGGCGCTCTCGAAAAGAGCGCGGTCGTCGTTGCCTCCTCGCTGCGCGACAAGGTGCTGGAAGTTACGGCAGCGCTGCACGAACAGGCCAGCACCAGCCTCTCCGACGCCGACCGCAGGATGGTGGAGCGCGCAGAACAGACATCTGCCGCCCTGCTCGCACGGGCCGAGGACATGGCGCGCGCCTTTGAAGAGGCCGATGGACGCCTGGCAGCGCGCGCGCAGGACACCTCCGACATGCTGCTTGCGCGTGCCGAAGAGACCGCCGAGCAATTGGCCTCCCGCGCCGGCAAGATTGTCGACAGCTTCGAGGATGCCGACCAGCGTCTCGCCCAGCGCGCCATCGAGACGGCGCAGTCGCTTGCGGCCCGCGCCGGCGACATCCTGCGCAACTTCGAGGATGCCGACGACAGGCTGGGAACCCGCATCAGCGAATCCGCCGAAGCGCTGGCGGCACGCGCCGCAGACCTTGGCCGCATCTTCGACACGGCCGACCAGCAGCTCATGACCCGCATTGCCGAGGGTTCAGAGGCTTTGACCAGCCGCGCAGCCGAGATCAGCCGCGTGCTCGAAGATGCTGACAACCGCATGGTGTCGCGCATTTCCGATACCGCTTCGGCCATCAGCCAGCATGCCGACAGCATCGTGGGGGCCTTTGCCAATACCGAACGGCAAGTTGCCGAACGGGTGGCGCAGACCGGCCAGGAACTGGCGGCCCACGCGCGCGGCATCGAGGAAGTGCTTTCGGGCGCCGACGAACGCCTGACCGCGAGCGCGTCTTCCGTTGCCAACCGGATCGGCGAGCAGATTGCCGACGCCGAAAGCCGCTTTGCGAATTCGGCCGAAACGATGGGCCAAAAGCTTGGCGAGCATATCGCACAGGCCGAGGGACAGCTCGTCTCGCGCGCCAATGTCATCGCAGAGACCTTTACGGCGGTCGGCCAGCACATCGGCCAGAGCACCAACGAGGCGGCAAGGACCATCGGCGCCAACACGCGCGAGCTTAACGAGATGCTTGCCGCGCGTTCGGCGGAGATCACCAAGATACTGGATGAGACGGCGCGGCCCCTGGTCGAACGTTTCGCCGAAGGTGGCTCCGAACTGCAAAAGAGCATGGAAGAAGCCGCCGAGCGCACCTCGGAGAAGCTGCGCGTCGAAAACGCGGCCCTTGCCGACGCACTGGCCAGCCGCACCGCCGAAACATTGTCGGCGGTGGACAGCGCCCGCTCGACGCTGGCCGACAGCGTCACCGACCTTATCGGTCGCATGACGGCATCCAGCGCACAGCTGAACGCATTGGTCGAGCAGGCTACGGGCAACCTTGGCCAGATCGACGAACGCTTGACCAACAGCACGCAAAGCTTTGCCGTCACGACGGAAAAGGCTGCACAGACTTTTGCCAGCTCGGCCCGATTGGTCGATTCCAACACGGCCCGCCTGACCGAACTGTCGTCGGCCACGCTGCGCGAAGTGGCCTCCATCGCCACCAAGTTCGACGAACACAGCCGCCTGCTGGCAAGTGCATCGGAACTGCTGAGCGCTGCGCAAAGCAACCTCGAGCACACGCTGGAGCGGCAGACTTCGCTCGACGACCTGGCCGTTGGCCTGGTCAAGAAGTCGGAAGACCTCGAAAAGGTCATGCAGTCGTTCGAAACGCTTGTGTCGCGGACGCTGGAGGGCGCAGAAGGCAGGACGATGGAATCCGCCGACAAGATCCGTTCGGCGATCGGCGAGGCCATCGAATCGGCAACCAAGCGCTTCGCCGACGCGACCGACGAGATGCGGCGCACCGCAGGCTCCATCAAGAACGAGCTTGATCTTACCCGCGCCGAGCTGAAGCGTGGCGTCGTGGAAATGCCGCAGGAAGCCAAGGAATCGACCACGGCGATCCGCCGCGCCGTTTCCGAGCAGATCAACGCCTTGAAGGAGCTTTCCGATATCGTTGCGAAATCAGGCCGTGCGGTGGACGTGTCCGAACCTCGCGGCTCACGACCGGCGCCACAGGCACCGAAAGCACCTGAGCCGCAGCCGCGCCGGCAGGCCCAGCCCGAGCCTGCACAGCAACGCCCCTTGGGCAATGTTGCCCTGCGTGGTTCGCTCGAAACAGCGGAAAAGGCCGATACGACCGCGCGCCAGAAGGAGTCGGGCGCTCGCACGCAGCCAAACGGTTGGGTTCGCGACCTGTTGACCGGTGCATCACGCGAAGAAGGTGCTCAAAAGCCGGCTGCGGCCGAGGCCCAGCGCGCGGCTCCGGCACAGCGTTCTCCGCTGCACGTGGTTGAATCGCTGAACTCGCTGTCGGTCGATATTGCCCGCGCGATCGATCACGAAGCCTCGATCGAGCTGTGGAACCGCTACCGCCGTGGCGAACGCGATGTCTTCACGCGCCGGCTCTACACCCTGAAGGGGCAGCAGACCTTCGATGAAATCCGCCGCAAGTATCAGGCGGAAGCCGAGTTCCGGGCTGCCGTCGACCGCTACTGCGACGACTTCGAGAAGCTGTTGAAGGATGTTGCCCGCAACGACCGCGACAACATCATGACGCAGACCTACCTCACATCGGATACCGGCAAGGTCTACACCATGCTGGCGCATGCGAGCGGCCGGCTGCGGTAACCGCGGCTCTGCACGAGGACAAACGAAAAGGGCGGGAAATTCCCGCCCTTTTC
The DNA here is from genome assembly GCF_001427285.1 of Mesorhizobium sp. Root552. Taxonomy (GTDB): domain Bacteria; phylum Pseudomonadota; class Alphaproteobacteria; order Rhizobiales; family Rhizobiaceae; genus Mesorhizobium. The sequence goes on along the minus strand of NZ_LMFV01000013.1, from coordinate 27,353 downwards.
GTTTTGGTCTGAACGCTCGAAGCAGCGGATGGCCGCTTCGGAACCGCTATCAGGTGAGCGGCGACAACTGGATTTCAACGCGGCGGTTCTGCGCGCGGCCCGCATCCGTGCCATTCGAGGCGACAGGACGGGTCTCGCCGAAGCCGGTGACGGCGAAGCGGCGCTGATCGACGCCCTGCCCGGCCAGATAATTGGCCACTGCCAGCGCGCGGCGTTGCGACAGGTCGAAATTGTGCTGGTCGCTGCCGGTGGAGTCGGTGTGGCCATACACGTCGACAAGCGTCTGGTTGTACTTGCGCAGCACCAGCGCGACCGAGTTCAGGACCGGATAGAAGCCGGGCTTCACGGCATCCTGATCGACGTTGAAGGTGATGTCGGACGGCATGTTGAGCATGATCTGATCGCCGACGCGGGTGACGCTGACGCCGGTGCCCTGCAGCTGCGCGCGCAACTCGGCTTCGTTCTGGTCCATCTTGGCTCCGACGAGGCCGCCCGCGAGAGCGCCGACGCCCGCGCCGATCAGGGCGTTGCGCCGGTCGTTGCCACCGGCCAACGTGCCAAGCGCAGCACCCGCAAGAGCGCCGATGCCGGCGCCTGCCGCCGTGTTGGAAACCTTCTGCTGACCGGTGTAAGGATCGGTGGTGCACGCGGTAGCGAACACGCCGGCCATCATCACGGCGATAACAGTCTTCATCTTCATAAGCTTGTCCCTCGTAAAACTGCGGCGCGCAAAGCGCGCCGTATCACCCTTCCCGGCCGAGTTGTAGCACACAATGCGGCAAAATGCGGAACGGGAAAAGCCGTTCCGGCAACTATGGGCAGCCGAAGCGGCTAGTCGAGGTCCGCGACCGCTTCTCCGGCACCGCCTTCGATGCGCTGCGAGAGCGAGGCCTCCATGAACTCGTCGAGATCGCCGTCGAGCACGCTCGAAGGGCTGGTGTTTTCGACGCCGGTGCGCAGGTCCTTCACCAACTGATATGGCTGCAGGACATAGGAACGGATCTGGTGACCCCAGCCGATGTCGCTCTTGGAAGCCTCGGTGGCGTTGGCGGCTGCCTCGCGCTTCTTCAACTCCTCCTCATAGAGCCGCGAACGCAGCATTTCCCATGCCTTGGCGCGGTTCTTGTGCTGCGAGCGCTCTGCCTGGCAGGCAACAGCGATGCCGGTCGCCAGATGGGTGATGCGGACGGCGGAATCGGTGGTGTTGACGTGCTGTCCGCCCGAACCAGAGGAACGGTAGGTGTCGATGCGCACGTCGGACTCCGAGACGTCGATCTGGATCGAATCGTCGATGACCGGATAGACCCAGGCGCTGGCAAACGAGGTGTGGCGGCGCGCATTGCTGTCATATGGCGAGATGCGCACGAGGCGATGCACGCCGGACTCGGTCTTGAGCCAACCATAGGCGTTGTGGCCCTTGATCAGGATGGTAGCAGACTTGATGCCCGCTTCTTCGCCGTCATGGACTTCCAGCACCTCGACCTTGAAACGGCGGCGTTCTGCCCAGCGGGTATACATGCGCAGCAGCATCGAAGCCCAGTCCTGGCTCTCCGTGCCACCTGCGCCGGCGTGGATTTCGAGATAGGTGTCGTTGCCGTCGGCTTCGCCGGAAAGCAACGTCTCGACCTGCCTGGCCTTCACCTCGCCGCGCATGGCGCGCAGTGCGTCTTCTGCCTCGGCAACGACGCTTTCGTCACCTTCTTCCTCACCGAGTTCGATGAGGCCGATATTGTCTGCCAGAGCCTGCGTCAAACCTTTGACCGCGCCGATTCCCTCTTCGAGGGACTGGCGCTCACGCATCAGCTTCTGCGCTTCGATGGGGTCGTTCCAGAGGCTGGAATCTTCGGCAAGAACATTGAGGTATTCAAGCCGTTTCAGGGCCTGATCCCAGTCAAAGATGCCTCCTCAGCAGGGTTATCGCCTGCCTGATTTCGTCGATCGTGTTCTGCGTTTCCGCGCGCATGAAGAGGCCGCTTTACCTGTTTATCGATGGGTTGATTTGATGGCGCGATACATAGGCACGCCCGCGCCACCTGTAAAGCGAAATGGCTGGAGGCAAGGCCGCCGCCCGAAGCGGCGCAGCCTTAGTAGAGACCGCCGCCGCCCGATTGGATCGCCTGATTGGCTTGCGGCGAAAGCGCTTCGCCCGAGCCGTTCGAGCCATCTTCGCCCATGCCGATGATCCAGTAGGAATCAGCCGGGCCGGTGCCGGGCTTGAAGGCTTCGATGATGGTGCCAGGCTGCCCATCGACGGCCTGCATGCCGGTCTTGCGGTCGATGGCGACGAGGCTCATGCCTTCAGGCACCTTGAAGTCGACATTCGGCGTGCCGTCGAGCGCCACGCGCATGAAGTCCTTGAAGATCGGCGCGGCGAGACCACCGCCGGTGGTGCCGCGGCCAAGCCCCTTCGGCTTGTCGAAGCCCATATAGAGGCCGACGACGAGGTTCGGCGTGTAGCCGATGAACCAGGCGTCCTTCTCGTCGTTTGTGGTGCCGGTCTTGCCGGCGATGTGGCGGCCAAGCTCGGCGACCGTGGTTGCGGTGCCACGCAGCACCACGCCTTCCATCATAGAGGTGATCTGGTAGGCCGTCATCGGGTCGAGGACCTGTTCGGAGTTGTCGACCAGTTCAGGTTCCGGCTGGTCCTGCCATTCAGCCGCGTTGCAGCCTTCGCAGCCGCGCTCGTCATGCTTGAACACGGTCTTGCCGTAGCGGTCCTGGATACGGTCGATCAGCGAGGGCTTTATGGAGCGGCCGCCGTTGGCCATGATCGCATAGGCGGAAACCATACGCATGACGGTGGTTTCGCCCGAACCCAGCGCCATCGGCAGATAGGGCGCGAGATGGTCGTAGACGCCAAAGCGCTCGGCATACTCGGCGACCAGCTTCATGCCCATGTCGTTGGCGAGGCGCACCGTCATCAGGTTACGCGACCGTTCGATACCGGAACGCAGGGTCGAGGGACCGGCCGCGCGACCGTCATAGTTCTTCGGCGTCCAGGTGGTGTTGCCGCTCTGGATGGTGATCGGGCCGTCCATGATGACGGAGGCTGGCGTGTAGCCGTTGTCCAGCGCCGCCGCATAGACGATCGGTTTGAACGACGACCCCGGCTGGCGCATCGCCTGTGTGGCGCGGTTGAACTCGGACTCGGCATAGGAGAAGCCGCCGACCATCGCCAGGACACGACCCGTATGCGGGTCCATAGCAATCATGCCGCCCTCGACTTCCGGCGGCTGGCGCAACTGGTAGGCGCCCTCGGCATCGTCCCGCTTCTGGACGAACACGACGTCGCCCGGCCTCAACACATCGGCGGGAGACTTGGCCTTGACGGTCTTGCCTTCGACGACGTGGCGCATGGCAAACGACATGTCGTCCTTGCTGACGGTTCCTTCGACGCGCTCGGCAACCAGTTCGCCGGAAGCCTGCTTGGCAGGCTGCACGCCAATCCGCAGCCCCGCATCGGAACTGTCCAGCACCACCGCAAGCGTCCATTCGGGTACGTCGTCGAGACCCTTGACGGCGCCAAGGGGAACACCCCAGTCGCCCGAGACGTCGATGGAAGTAACCGGTCCGCGATAGCCGCGCAGCATGTCGTACTTGAGCAGGCCGCTCTGCATGGCCTTGCGCGCGACGAGCTGCAGTTCCGGGTCAAGCGTCGTGCGCACGGACAGACCGCCCTCATAGAGCGCGTTCTGGCCATAACGGGCGATGATCTCGCGCCGCACTTCCTCGGTGAAGTATTCGCCAGCAAACAGGTATGTACCGTTGCGGCGGGGTTTGACGTTGAGCGGCTCGGCCTTGGCCTTGTCGCCTTCTTCACGCGCGACGTAACCATTGTCGACCATCTGGTCGATGACCCAGTTGCGCCGCTCGATCGCGCGCTGGGTGTGCCGGAAAGGATGGTAGTTGGACGGGCCCTTGGGCAGCGCGGCGAGATAGGCGACGTCCGCCACGGTAAGCTCGTTCACCGACTTGTCGAAATAGGTAAGTGCCGCACCAGCGATGCCGTAAGCACCAAGGCCGAAATAGATCTCGTTCAGATAAAGCTCGAGAATGCGGTCCTTGGGATAGGCCTGCTCGATGCGGAACGACAGCACCGCTTCCTTGATCTTACGGTCGAGGGTCTGCTCGTTGGTGAGCAGGAAGTTCTTCGCCACCTGCTGCGTGATGGTGGAGCCGCCCTGGGTCGGGCCACCGGTCACATAGCGTAGGGCGGCGCGCCCGATGCCCTGAATGTCGACACCCGGATGATTGTAGAAATTCTTGTCTTCGGCCGACAGGAAAGCTGCCTTGACCCTATCCGGAATTGCCTGGATGGGCAGATAAAGCCGGCGCTCATGCGCATATTCCGCCATCAGCGAGCCGTCGGAGGAATGGATACGGGTCGTCACCGGCGGCTCGTACTTGGCCAGCACCTCGTAGTCGGGCAATTCACCAGCAAGATTGCCGACGTAGACGGCCACCGCGCCAGCCACCAGCAGCGCAAGCGCCGTGCCGATGCCAAAGAAATAGCCGATAAGCCGAATCATGCCCGCTCCAGTCGAGAATCCGTCACTTTCCTAAACGACACCGTATCGTGTTCAAGGTCAGGCAAGTGCACGAGAGAGGACATTTGTCGCCTTGATGTGGGCAAAATACGGCGACGAACGAATCCGATCTTCAAATCAGAACAATATCGCCTTGTGTTGTCTGCTTGCAACGCCGCAGTCGCGCTACGGCGAGCTAAAATGTTCCGTCTTTCGCGGCCTTGACCGAAGCGAAAGCCGCCACCGCATTGGTGATGCTTTCAGCGGCTTTGCCGCGCCAATCAGGATCGATCAGCTGGGCTTCATCCTTGGGATTGGAGAGATAGCCGAGTTCGACCAGAACGGAGGGTACGTCCGGAGCCTTCAGCACGCGGAAACCGGCGAATCTGTGCGGATTGTTGATGAGCCCCACGGAAGTGCCCAACTCGTCGACCAGCGTGTTGGCAAAGCTCATCGAGAAGGAATGGGTTTCCCGGCGGATGAGGTCGATCAGGATGTCCGTGACTTCCGGGCTATCCGACTTGACCTCGATGCCGGCCAGCCTGTCGGAGAGGTTTTCGCGGTCGGCCAAAGCCTGGGCTTCCGCATCGGAGGCCTTGTCGGACACGGTATAGACGGTAGCGCCACGGATGCCCTTGAGGCTGATCGTGTCGGCATGGATCGAAATGAACAGGTCGGCCTCGTGCTGGCGGGCGATGCGGACGCGATCATCGAGCCGCAGGAATGTGTCGTCGTCGCGGGTCATGAACACGTCGTACTTGCCGGACTCAGACAGCTTGTCCTTGAGTTCCTTGGCAAAGGCCAGCGTGACTTCCTTCTCGACGGTTCCGCTCAGCCCTTCGGCGCCGCCGTCGACGCCGCCGTGGCCGGGATCGATGACAATGGTGAAGCGCCGCAGCGGAAACTTGCTGACCCTGTCGCTCTTGTTGCCGGCCACGGTGGAACCCGTGGTTTCGGCCTGGACCGAAAGCGCTTCATCGAACTCGCGCTCCGATGCCGCCGAAATATCGGCGACAATGCGGTAGCCCGCGCCTTCCTCATTCTTCAGAACATCCAGCCGCTCGACCAGAAACGGGCCCTTGCCGGTGACCACGAGGCGCGACGAGCCGTTGGGCAACACGCCGTAGCGAACGCCCCTGACCAGGCCCCTCGCCTTCAGATCCTTCGCATCGATCGCCATTTTCGTCGCCGGCAGGTCGATGACCAGCCGGTTGGGACCGCGCAGGAGGAACCATCTGAGGTCGGGTTCATGGTCGAAATTGATGACGATGCGCATTTTCGTGGCATCGCCCGCCATATTGTAGTCGATAGCCTTGACGGGTTCGGCCGCAGCGGCGGATGCGACGCCGAGCCAAGGCAGCGCGAAAAAGGCCGCCAATAGGGCGAAAACGACAGGGTGGAAGCGCCATCGGCTACGCTCCTCCTTCCCATTGTTCGCTACCAGCCCCATATGCGGTCCTGCTGTTCCTGATTCGGCACGGGTGGCGCCCGATTGGAGATAACGCCGGCCAAGCATGCGTGCGATTAACAATTCGTATTCAAAGAAGGTTAACCAAGCCTTTTCACGATCCAGATTGCCCGCCGCCACGCCCCTTTTGCCGGCATCTTAAAACGGGGTTGCCTTCTAACTCGCCAAATCATAAAAGCGGCATTGGACTACCGCAATCTTGGAACCGTCCTTGTCCGCAGCATGTTGCTGCTTTTCAGACGTAAATGACGGCTCCATCCACATGAAAAGCTTGCGGCTGGTCGCGACGGATTTCGCAGGTGCGCGCCCGTGGCGGAGGCGGCGTCTGCGTGAAGAAAACGGTTTGGGCCCAGCCCACGCCGGCTCTTACTAGGAGCAAACAAGCTGGTCCGGTTTTTCCGGGCTTTGGTTCAAAAGGTCCACTGGCTGACGATGCTTTCGAGCGCCATCATGGAAAGGTCCGCAGGAAACCGCGCCATTTCGGCTGCGGGCGGTACCGCCATCGCGCTCCGGCGGCGGCCTACGGCCATTCAATTATCCGGCACCATCCCCCAACCAGACCGACAGACACGGGCGTTCCCCGGCGAGCTGAGGCTGGCGGCTGCCGGGAGGAAACGAAATAATGCCCAACAAGATGCTGATAGACGCCTCCCACCCGGAGGAAACACGCGTAGTCGTCGTACGCGGTAACCGTATCGAAGAATTTGATTTTGAATCCCAGGACAAAAAGCAGCTCAAAGGAAACATCTACCTAGCCCGCGTAACGCGCGTAGAACCTTCCCTCCAGGCGGCTTTCGTCGAATATGGCGGAAACCGGCACGGTTTTCTCGCCTTCAGCGAAATTCATCCCGACTACTACCAGATTCCGGTCGCCGACCGGCAGGCGCTTTTGCGCGCCGAAGCCGAAGAGGCTGAAGAAGAAAACAACGAAGAAGAGCACGAAGGCGAAGAACGCCAGGACCGCAACCGCGGCAGGCGCGGTCGACGCCGCGGCGGCAAGAGCCGCGACCGTGGCGAAAACAAGCGTGACGCTGCCGAAGCTGCCTCCGACGGGGAAAACGGCGACGACGGCGCTGGCGAAAACGCCGGTGACGACGCAAGCGAAACCGTTGAAACCGTCGAACTGATCACGGAAACCGGGGCCTCGTCCACCGGTGACGAGGACAGCGCGGCCGAGGCAAAGGCGGAAGGGTCCGACGATGAGGCCGACGAGGGTCCCAAGACGACCATTGCGGCCAGCGTCGACGCCGACGTGATTTCGGAAGCCGTTCCGGAAGCGGCGAGCGAGGCGACTTCCGACGACAATGATCGCGGCATGCTGGAAGAGGTGCAGTCCTCGCATGGCGACGAACATGAGGTCGAGTCTGTTGGCGCCGAGGACGCGCTTGAGGAAGTGCGCAACCGCCGCAAGCCGGCGCGCCGCCAGTACAAGATCCAGGAGGTCATCAAGCGCCGCCAGATCCTGCTGGTGCAGGTCGTCAAGGAAGAGCGTGGCAACAAGGGCGCAGCGCTGACCACGTACCTGTCGCTTGCCGGCCGCTATTCGGTGCTGATGCCCAACACGGCGCGCGGCGGCGGCATTTCGCGCAAGATCACCAACGCGCAGGACCGCAAGCGCCTGAAGGAGGTCGTCGCCGATCTCGAGGTACCGCAGGGCATGGGCGTTATTTTGCGCACCGCCGGCGAAAGCCGCACCAAGGCCGAGATCAAGCGCGACTACGAATATCTGATGCGGTTGTGGGAAAACGTCCGCAACCTGACGCTGCAATCGACCGCGCCTGCCCTCGTCTACGAGGAAGGCTCGCTCATCAAGCGTTCGGTGCGCGACCTCTACAACAAGGACATCGACGAAGTCCTGGTGGCCGGCGAGGACGGCTATCGCGAGGCCAAGGACTTCATGCGCATGCTGATGCCCAGCCATGCCAAGGTCGTGCAGCCCTATCGCGACACCACGCCGATCTTCGTGCGCTCAGGCATCGAGGCGCAGCTCGACCGCATGGTGCAGCCGCAAGTGACGCTGAAAAGCGGTGGCTATCTGATCATCAACCAGACCGAGGCGCTGGTTTCCATCGACGTCAACTCCGGACGCTCCACCAAGGAGCATTCGATCGAGGAAACCGCGCTCCACACCAACCTGGAAGCTGCCGAGGAAGTGGCCCGCCAGTTGCGACTGCGCGACCTGGCCGGCCTGATCGTCATCGACTTCATCGACATGGAGGAAAACCGCAACAACCGTGCGGTTGAAAAGCGGCTCAAGGACCACCTGAAGAACGACCGCGCCCGCATCCAGGTCGGCCGCATCTCGCATTTCGGCCTGCTGGAGATGAGCCGCCAGCGCATCCGTGCCAGCGTGCTCGAATCCACGATGAAGCCGTGCCCGCATTGCGGCGGCACCGGCCATGTGCGCTCCGATTCGTCGGTGGCGCTGATGGTGGTGCGCGCGATCGAGGAATTCCTGCTCAAGGATTCCCGCAGCCACATCACCGTGCGCACGCCGGTGTCGACGGCGCTTTATGTGCTAAACCACAAGCGCAGCACGCTCGTTGACCTCGAAAAGCGCTTCGGCGTGGTGATCACCCTTGAGACCGACGAAACGGTGGCGTCGCAGCATTATGTGATCGCGCGCGGCGCGATCGCCGAAAAGCCGGAAGGCTTCGTCGAGGCACGCCCGCAGCCCGTCTATGTCGAGCCGGAGGAACCCGAGGACGAGATCGTCATCGAGGACGAGGCTGACGAGGAAAACGAACAGCCGCAAGCTGCGCAGCAGCAGGCGCGTTCGGGCGACGAAAATGGCGATGGCCAGCGCGACCGCAAGCGCCGCAGACGGCGCAGACGGCGCGGTGGCAAGGATCGCGAGCACGGCGAACGCGACCAGTCCAACGCCAACGAAGCCGCGGATGCTTCGACGCCGGAACAGGAAGCAGAAGCTTCCGGCGAGGCCGAAGAGGCAAAATCCGACGCAGAGGTCGTGACTGCCGAGGCTGTTGAGGCGGGCGACGACGCGCAGGGCAAGAAACGCCGGCGCGGCAAGCGCGGCGGCAAGCGCAACCGCCAGGAAAACGACGAAGCCGAGGCGAGCGCCGTTGCCGAGGGTGAAGTCGCTCAAAGTGAAGCTGTCGTTGCGGATACGTCCGCCGAGGCAGAGCCGGTCGCAACAGAAGCGGTCGCAACGGTTGAGGCGGCAGAAGAGGCAGAAGCGCCTGTTGCCGAGAAGCCAAAGAAGCCGCGCCGCGCGACCAAGTCGAAGAAGGCCGCAGCCGAAGCCGATGCAGCGGCAGCAGTGGTGAACAAAGCGCCGGCCGAAGAACCCGTTGCGGAAACGGCAGAGAGCGCCAAAGAGCCGGCGGCAAAGGCATCGGCCAAGCCGCGCGCGACCCGTCGCAAGACGATAGCTGCGGCAGCGGAAACCCCGGCAAGCCCGGTCGTTTCCTCTACCGCCGCAGATAAATCGGCCGAACCGGCCGCGGAAGACAAGCCGAAACGCGGCGGATGGTGGCAGCGGAAAGGCTTTTTCTAAGCTCCACGGCGACCAGCTCGCTCATCTGGAACATGAAAACCCCGCGCCATCGTAATGATAGCGCGGGGTTTTCGATTTTCGGTAGCCGGTGTCGAATCGGCCACCGCTCGTGCGGCCAAGATCAGGCGGCAAAGATCGACCAGTTCATCGCCCTGGCAAGCCTTTCCAGCGCAATCGAACCAAGCTGGGAGTTGCCGCTTCTGTTGAGGCCCGGCGACCAGACGGCGACCGATGCAGCACCGGGCACGACGCCCAGGATGCCGCCGCCAACGCCGCTCTTGCCGGGAATGCCGACGCGAAAGGCGAAATCGCCGGAGCCGTCATAGTGGCCGCAGGTCAGCATCAAGGCGCTGATGCGCCGCGCCCGCTCTTGCGAGACGACGGAATAGCCGCCGCTCTTGCCGCCATTGGCGAGAAAGCGGCCAGCCAGCGCCAGTTGCCGGCAATCCATCGCAATGGCGCAATGATGGAAATAGACACCGAGCGCCAGTTCAGGCGAATGGTGCAGATTGCCGAAGGATTTCATGTAGTTCGCAAGCGCGACGTTACGAAATCCGGTCGCCTGTTCCGAGGCGGCCACCTCATGATCGATGACGATGGTGTCATCGTCGGCAAGATACTGCACAAAACGCAGGATTTCGCCGATTGCTTCGCGCGGCTGGTGACCGGCCAGCAGGACATCGGCGATGACGATGGCGCCGGCGTTGATGAAGGGATTGCGCGGGATACCCGCCTCGCGCTCGAGCTGGACGATCGAATTGAAAGGATTGCCTGACGGTTCGCGCCCGACCCGCTTCCACAAGGCATCCCCCACTTTGCCAAGCGCTAGCGTCAGCGTGAACACCTTGGAAATGCTCTGGATCGAAAATGCTTCATGCGCGTCGCCTGCCGTGAAGACTGCGCCGTCGCTGGTCGTCACGGCGATGCCGAACTTGCCCGGATCGATCTCGCCAAGCTGCGGAATATAGCTGGCAACCTCGCCCCGATCGGACCGTTCGGCCATCTCGGCGGTGATTTCATCCAGTATGCGTTGCAGATCCGACAAGGTGCGCCCCCTCGCCTATTTCAGCCAGCGCTCGATGCGAGCCATCGCTTCGACCATTTCGTTGTAGCTGCCTGCATAGGAAAAACGCATGGTGCGCTGCCCCTGGAGCGGATCAAAATCGCGGCCAGGCGTTGCTGCCACATGCGCTTCTGCCAGCATGCGCTTGGCGAACGCCATGCTGTCGTTGGTATGGCGTGTCACGTCGCAAAAGGCATAGAAGGCGCCATCCATGGGAGCGGCGAGCGGAAAGCCAAGCTCCGGCAGCCGCTTCATCAGCAATTCGCGGTTCGCGGCATAGCGCGATTTTACCACTTCGAGCTCATCGGTCGCCTTGAAGGCCTCGATGGCGGCGAGCTGCGACAACTCCGGAGCGGAAATGTAAAGGCTCTGCGCTATACGCTCGACGGGACGCACCAGCTTCTCAGGCAGGACCATCCAGCCAACACGCCAGCCGGTCATGCAGTAGTATTTGGAAAATGAGTTGATGACTGTGACGTCCGAACTGTAGGCAAGCGCGGTACTATCGGGCGCGGTATAGGCCAGCCGATGATAGATTTCGTCGGAAATCAGCGAGATGCCCAACTCATCGGCGGTCGCGACCAGCGCTGCAAGCTCGTTTTCTGGAACGACAGCGCCTGTGGGGTTGGCCGGGCTCGCAAACAACGCGCCTTTCAAGGGTTTTTTGGCATGAGCGGTCCGCAAATGCTCGGCGTGCAGATAAGCGGCGCCCTCGAGTTCGATTTCGACCACCTCGATGCCGAGCGCTGCCATGATGTTGCGGTAGGCCGGATAGCCAGGTGCAGCGATGGCCACCCTGTCGCCGGCATCGAACATCGCCAGAAAAGCGAGATTGAAGGCCGCCGACGATCCGGTGGTGACCGCGATGCGCGACGGGGCAATGTCGATGCCGTAATGTTCGCCATAGTGGCGCGCGATTGCCGCGCGCAGGCCCGACAGCCCGAGCGCGTCGGTGTAGCCGATGCGTCCGCGCTTCAAGGCAGCGGCCGCGGCTTCCCTGACGGCCAGTGGGGCCGGATCGGAAGGCTGGCCAACAGCCATCGAAACCACATCCACGCCCGTAGCGATAAGCCTGTTGGCTTCGGCCAGAACATCCATGGCATGGAACGGCTCAACCTCACCGCGTCGTGAAATCGACACTCCCTTTTGCTTCAATTCCAAACTCCCGTCAGACAGGCCAAGATCGCCAGCGCCGCACAATTGCCCGATTGCTGTGGGGATCACAAGTTGATGAACTTGTCAGCGCCGCCTTTTCATCCCAGGAAGGCTCAGCTACCAGTGGACGAACAATGATGAAGCTGCCGCGCCCTGCTTTGCGGCTGGCCAAGGCCAGCCGATCGGTTGCAACGCTGTCTCTCGGACTGGCGATGGCCTTTGCGGCTTCGATGCAGGCTTTTGCCCAGAATGTGCCCGTGGTCCGTGACGCCGAAATCGAGGCGCTGGTGCGCGACTACGCGCGGCCCATCTTCAAGGCGGCCGGCCTGTCAAAGGCTGGTATCGAGATCATTCTCGTCAACGACAAGAGCTTCAACGCTTTCGTTGCCGGGCGGCGCATGTTCATCAACACCGGCGCTTTGCTGCAGGCCGGAACGCCCAACGAGATCATCGGCGTCATCGCCCACGAGGCCGGTCACCTTGCCGGCGGCCACCAGCAGCGGCTTCGCGACCAATTAGAGCGCGCCAAGACCATGGCGATCGTCGCCGGCCTGCTTGGCGCCGGTGCAATCGTGGCGGGCGGCGCAACCGATAGCAGGGGCTTGGCCGGCGTCGGCATGGGGCTGGCTACCGGCGGCAGCGAATTTGCCCGCCGCACATTGCTGACCTACCAACGCGGCGAAGAGATCACCGCCGACCGCTCGGCCATCACCTATCTCGACGCGACAGGCCAGTCAGGCCGCGGCATGTTGAAGACGTTCGAGCGTTTCCAAAGTGCCTTGTCGCTGTCGGGCGCTCAGGTCGACCCCTATCGCATCAGCCATCCCATGCCGCAGGATCGCATCTCGAACCTGCAGACACTCATCCAGAAAAGCCCATATTTCGACAAGGTTGACCCGCCTGCCCTGCAACAGCGCCACGACATGATGCGCATGAAAATTGCGGTCTACACCGATGGCCAGGCCGCAGTGTCGCGCATGATCCAGAAGGATCCGGGCAGCCTCGCCTCGAAATATGGCGACGCCCAGTCCACCTATCTTTTCGGCAGCCTGAATTCCGCGTTGGCCAAGACGGACGCATTGATAAAGGCGCAGCCCAAGAACCCCTACTTCCAGGAATTGCGCGGCGACATCCTTATGAAGGCCAACAAGCCCAAGGACGCGGCAACGGCGTATGCGAAGGCGGTCAGCCTCGACCCGGCCAAGGCCGGGTTGCTGTCCGTCACCTACGGGCAGGCCCTGCTTGCGGTGGGAACACCGGATTCGCTGAAAAAGGCTGTTGCCCAGATCAACAACGGTCTGGAGCGGGACCGCGAGAACGCTTCCGGCTATCGCTACCTCGCCCAGGCCTACGGCATGTTGGGCGATGTTGCCGATGCCGACCTTGCAACCGCCGAGGGGCACTATTATTCCGGCGCATACAAGGATGCCGCGATTTTTGCGGCACGCGCGCAACAGCGCCTTCAGCCCGGCTCACCGGCTTGGCTTCGCGCCCAGGACATCATCAATCAAGGCAAATCGGCCAAGAAGAAATAGGCTTCGCGGCTGCGAGTGGAACTGACAAGGGACAAATCACGATGAAAAAGGCAATTCTGCTCGGCACCGCCGGAACCGCTCTTGGATTTGCAATGTTGGCGCTCGGTTCCATTGCCATCGCCCCGCAGGCGGCAAACGCCGAAGACGCGGTCAGCCAGGCTGAGGCCGCCCCGGTCGAATCGAAGATCGACCGCGCCGAAGTCGAAGGTATCATCCGCGACTATCTGCTGAAGAACCCTGAAGTGCTGCTGGAAGTGCAGGAAGCACTTGAAGTCAAGCAGAAGGAAGAGCAGCGCCTCGCCAGCCTTGGCGTCATCGAGGACAACAAGGACGAAATCTTCAACTCGACCTTTGACGGTGTTGTCGGCAATCCCAAGGGCAAGGTCACGATCGTGGAGTTCTACGACTACAATTGCGGCTTCTGCAAACGCGCCATGGAAGACATGCGCACGCTGACAGCGGCGGACCCGGAACTGCGCTTCGTGCTCAAGGAATTCCCCATCCTCAGCCCCGACTCGCAAAAGGCCAGCGTCGTTTCGATGGCCTTCCACCTGATGATGCCGGAGAAGTACGGCGAATTCCACAACACGCTGCTGGGCGGCCAGGGCCGCGCAACCGAGGCGACAGCTCTCAAGGTCGCTCTTTCACTCGGCGCCGACGAAGCCGAACTGCGCGCCAAGATGCAGGACCCCTCCATTATCGAGGCGCTCTCCAAGACCTACGATCTGGCCAACAAGCTGGCGATCACCGGCACGCCGTCCTACGTCATCGGCAACGAGGTGGTGTTCGGCGCGCTGGGTCCTGAAGTGCTTGCGGAAAAGATCGCCGAAGCAAAAGCAGCGCTCTAAACCCAGCCAGCACAGTTTCGCCATCTTGTTTGCCTCTGTGGACAGGCAAAGAAGGTACTTGCGCTCTTTTCGCAGGGGTCTATGCCCATTATAGAGGGTCCGGCGCACCGGTTACGGTCTGCGTCGGGAAAGGTCGGTATTTTTGAAAACGGTTTTCGTTTTAAACGGTCCCAATCTGAACATGCTCGGCAAGCGCGAGCCCTCCATCTATGGCACGCAGACGCTGGACGACATTGGCGCCGACTGCCGCAAGGCCGGTTCCGCGCTTGGACTTGAGGTGGATTTCCGCCAGTCCAACCATGAAGGCGCACTTGTCGACTGGATACAGGAAGCCTCGCAGGCAGCGGTTGGGCTGGTGCTCAATGCAGGCGCCTACACCCACACTTCGATCGCCATCCACGACGCCATACGGGCAGCCGCACCGTTGCCGGTCGTGGAGGTTCATCTTTCCAACATTCACGCTCGCGAACCATTCCGCCACGTCTCCAAGGTCGCGCCTTACGCGGTCGGCATGATTTGCGGCTTCGGCCCGCTCGGCTACACCCTGGCGCTACAAGCGCTGGCCGCGCGGGTTTGACCGGCGCTTTAAACAAGAAGGCTCAACGATGACTACGAAGAAAACCGGTGTCGACCAGGAACTGATCCGCGATCTGGCGGGCATACTGAACGACACCAACCTGACCGAGATCGAAGTCGAACTCGGTGACTTCAAGGTACGCGTTTCGCGCCAGACCCAGGCCGTTCACGCTGCAATCGCACCGCAGCCGATCTATGCGCCGTCCCCGGTGCAGTCTGCCCCCGCAGGCGCGCCGGTAGCCGCCGCCCCGGCAGCCGACTCGAAGAACGCAGTGCCTTCGCCGATGGTGGGAACCGCCTACCTTGCCCCATCGCCTGACGCCAAGGCGTTCATCGAGGTCGGGCAGGCGGTCAAGGAAGGGCAAACCCTGCTGATCATCGAGGCGATGAAGACGATGAACCAGATTCCGTCGCCGCGCTCGGGCACGGTCACCGCCATACTGATCGAAGATGGGCAGCCGGTCGAGTTCGGCATGCCGCTGGTCGTGATCGAGTAGGCCTGCCCGGGATGTTCCAGAAGATCCTCATCGCCAATCGCGGCGAAATCGCTCTCAGGGTGCTTCGGGCCTGCAAGGAACTCGGGATCCAGACCGTCGTGGTGCACTCCACCGCCGATGCGGATGCCATGCATGTGCGCCTCGCCGACGAGAGCGTCTGCATCGGGCCGCCGCCTTCGCGCGACAGCTATCTCAACATTCACCAGATTGTCGCTGCCTGCGAGATCACCGGCGCGGACGCCGTGCATCCGGGCTATGGCTTCCTGTCGGAAAACGCCAAGTTCGCGGACATCCTCGCCGCCCACAACATCACCTTCATCGGGCCTTCCGGCGACCATATCCGCATCATGGGCGACAAGATCGAGGCCAAGCGCACCGCAAAGCGCCTCGGCATCCCCGTCGTTCCAGGCTCCGACGGCGCGGTCACCGAGGAAAAGGAAGCCAGGCGCATCGCCGCCGAGATCGGCTACCCGGTCATAATCAAGGCATCCGCCGGTGGCGGCGGACGCGGCATGAAGGTGGCGCATTCTGAAGGCGACCTGGAAATCGCGCTGGCAACGGCGCGCTCCGAGGCAGGTGCCGCATTCGGCGACGACGCCGTCTACATCGAGAAATATCTGGAAAAGCCGCGCCATATCGAACTGCAGGTATTCGGTGACGGAGCCGGCCATGGCGTGCACTTCGGCGAACGCGATTGCTCGCTGCAGCGCCGCCACCAGAAGGTGTGGGAGGAAGCCAATTCCCCCGCCCTCAACGCCGACCAGCGCGCCAAGATCGGCGACACCTGCGCCAACGCGATCGCCGAGCTTGGCTATTCGGGCGCCGGCACCATCGAGTTCCTTTATGAGAATGGCGAGTTCTATTTCATCGAGATGAACACGCGCCTGCAGGTGGAACACCCTGTGACGGAGGCGATCACCGGCATCGATCTGGTCCACGAGCAGATCCGGGTTGCATCCGGCGGCGGACTTTCGGTCAAGCAGGACGACATCAAGTTCAACGGCCACGCCATCGAGTGCCGCATCAATGCCGAGGACCCGCGCACGTTCGCGCCGTCGCCGGGTACGATCACGCATTTCCACACGCCCGGAGGGCTCGGCATCCGTGTCGATTCCGGCGTCTACTCCGGCTACAAGATACCGCCATACTACGACAGCCTGATCGGCAAGCTGATCGTGCACGGGCGTAACCGCGTGGAGTGCATGATGCGGCTGAGGCGCGCTCTGGACGAATTCGTCGTGGACGGCATCAAGACAACATTGCCGCTGTTCCGCGACCTCGTCGGCAATCATGACATCGCCGACGGCAACTATGATATTCATTGGCTGGAAAAGTACCTCGCATCAGCCGACTAGAAACAAAGATGACCCGTCCATTCGCTCCGGGTTTTCGAATACCGACCGACCTTCTGTTGAAGGCTTACGCTTCCGGTGTGTTTCCGATGGCAGAAAGCGCCACGGACCCGGAAGTGTTCTGGGTGCGGCCTGAAACGCGCGGCATCATCCCGCTGGACGCGTTTCATGTCCCCAAAAGCCTCTCCAGGACGATCCGCAGGAATCAGTTCGATATACGCTTCGATTTCGATTTCGAAGCGGTGATCGACGCCTGCGCGGAAAAACGCGAAGAGCGGACCTCGACCTGGATCAACGGCCCGATCCGCGAAGCCTATGTGCAACTTCATCGGATGGGGCACTGCCATTCGGTCGAGGCCTGGCGCGACGGGCAACTGGTAGGCGGTCTCTATGGTGTATCGCTTGGCCGGGTTTTCTTTGGCGAAAGCATGTTCTCGAAAGAAACGGACGCCTCGAAAGTGTGTCTCGTCCAGCTGGTAGAGCGCCTGAACCAGCACGGTTTCGCGCTGTTGGACACACAGTTCACCACCGAGCACCTGAAACGCTTCGGCGCCATCGACGTGCCACGCGGCAGATATGAAAAAATGCTGACCGAGGCTCTGGAAGGGACGGCAAGCTTCAACCCTTGAAAGGCCTGCCTTCGCGGAACAGCCACAGGCGCTAAAGCACCAGCCGGACGAGCGGCCGCCCGGCCTTACGTTCGACCATGCGTTGGAAGCCCGCCTTTTCGAAGACCCGCGTCGAGCCGACAAACAGCCCAATGGAACGCGAATCGCGGGAGAGATCCATCGGGCATGCTTCCAGCACCCGCGCGCCATTATCGCGCGCAAACTCCACGCCGCCCTGGACGAGCCGGTGCGTGAGCCCCTTCCCGCGTGCCTTGGAGCGAAGGAAGAAACACGAAATCGCCCAAACGTCAGGATCATCTGCCTCGGACGGCTCAAGCGGCGCGGAACCCCTGCCGGCATTGTTCCATTCAGGCACGTCAGCTCGCGGACCGATCTGCATCCAGCCGACGGCCTTTCCATCCTGAAAGGCCAAAAGGCCGGGCGGCGGCCCGGCTTCGATCCGCGCCCGGATGTGATCCTTGTTACGCTCGCGGTCGTTCTCGCGCCGCGCCGCCGGCGGCAGCCGAAAATGCGTGCACCAGCAGCCATAGCAGGCGCCCTGCTTGCCGAACAAATCCTCGAAATCCGGCCAGCGCTCAGACGTAACCGGGACAATGGTCGTACTCATCGGCCTCTCCAGCGCACCGCCTTGCCGCTGCCCGCGTCCTGACGTACCATATCATTTGTTCTCTTTATGTTCGCACCAATGAACACCACTGTCAACGATCCCGGACATGGCTTCTGCCGCGACTGCCTGACCCCTCAGGCCAGTGCAACGAAGCGTTGCGAGCGCTGCGGCAGCCCGCGGCTGGCCCGTCATCCCGAACTTTACCAACTGCACCTTGCCCATATCGATTGCGACGCATTTTACGCGGCGGTGGAAAAGCGCGACAATCCCGCGCTGAAGGACAAGCCCGTCATCATTGGCGGCGGCAAGCGCGGCGTCGTCTCCACGGCCTGCTACATAGCCCGGATCAACGGCGTGCGTTCCGCCATGCCGATGTTCAAAGCGCTGGAAGCGTGCCCCGAGGCCATCGTCATCAAGCCCGACATGGAGAAATATGTCCGGGTCGGGCGCGAAGTGCGCACCATGATGCAGGCGCTGACACCACTGGTGGAGCCAATCTCAATCGATGAAGCCTTCCTCGATCTTTCCGGCACCGAACGTTTGCACGGTTTGCCGCCAGCGCTGGTGCTGGCGCGGTTCGCGCTGACGGTGGAAAAAGAGATCGGCATTACCGTTTCCGCCGGTCTTTCCTACTGCAAGTTCCTCGCCAAGGTCGCATCCGACTTCCGCAAGCCGCGTGGTTTCTCGGTTATTGGCGAGGCCGAAGCGGTCGGCTTCCTGGCCGAGCAGCCGGTAACCATGATCTGGGGCGTCGGCAAGGCGTTCGCCGCATCGCTGGAGCGCGATGGCATCCGCTTGATCGGCCAGTTGCAACGCATGGAACGAAGCGATCTCATGCGCCGCTATGGCGTGATGGGCGACAGGCTTTACCGGCTGGCCCGCGGCGAGGACGACCGCCGGGTCAGCGCGGACCGCGATTCGAAAAGCGTTTCGGCGGAAACCACCTTCGATACCGATATCGGCGATTTGAACGACCTCGTTCCGGTGCTGCGTGCCCTGTCCGAAAAAGTGTCGGCCCGGTTAAAGAAGGCAGGCATCGCCGGGCGTACAATTGTGCTGAAGCTGAAATCGCATGATTTCAAGATTCGCACCCGCAACCGGCAACTTGGCGATCCCACCCGCCTTGCCGACCGCATATTCTCGACCGGCCTCGATCTTCTGCGCAAGGAAACCGACGGCACCAGATATCGCCTGCTCGGCATCGGCGTCAGCGATCTTTCCGACGACGACAAGGCCGATCCACCCGACCTTGTCGATGTGCAGTCGCGCAAGCGAGCGTTGGCCGAGGGCGCTATAGACGCGTTGCGCGACAAGTTCGGCGGCAAGGCAGTCGAGACCGGCTATACATTCGGCAAGGGCCATCGCGGCAGGCCTGCACGCCCGGACGAGGATGACGAACCGGAAATCCGGCACCCGTGGGAGCGCATCTGAAACCCATTGGCCATCTGGCCTAGCGATTTAGGGCCACTAGCGGTTGCGACCTTCCCGATGGGCTGCGAGATAGCGTGCATGACGCCTGCTCCCTCCATACCGAAAGCCGCCCTTTGGATGGCACTCTCGATTGCCTCGTTCCTCGGCATGACCGTGGCGGGACGTGAGACCACCAATGCGCTGAATGTCTTCCAGGTGACGGAACTACGGTCGGTGGTCGGCTTCATCATTCTCTTGCCGCTGGTGCTGGCGAGTGGCGGCTTTGCAGCCATGAAGACCCAACGGCCGATGCAGCACATAGCACGCAACGTCGTCCACTATATGGGCCAGGCGGGTTGGCTCTATGCGCTGACGCTGATTCCGCTGGCAGAACTGGTTTCGATCGAATTCACCACTCCGATCTGGACAGCGATCCTCGCGGTTATGTTCCTTGGCGAAAAGCTGAATGTCCGCAAAATCGTCGCCATCACCTTCGGCATCCTCGGCGTGCTGGTGATCGTGCGGCCCGGCATGGGCACGATGGAAACGGGCCACCTCATCGTGCTTTGCGCCGCCGTCAGCTTCGGCATCTCCATGGTGATGGTGAAATCGCTGACCCGCACCGAAAGCGTCGTGCGCATAATCTTCTGGATGCTGGTGGTGCAGTCGGTCATCGGCCTTATTCCGGCATGGATGGAGTGGCGCAATCCACCGCTTTCGCTATGGCCCTGGATCGTGGCAATCGCCTTCACCGGCATGTCCTCGCATTTCTGCCTTGCCCGCGCATTGACTTATGCCGATGCGACAATCGTCTCACCGATGGACTTCCTGCGCCTACCGTTCACGGCCATGGTCGGTTGGCTGATCTACAGCGAAAATGTCGATGCCTTCACCATCGGGGGCGCGGCACTGATCCTGCTCGGCAATCTGGTGAACCTGCGCCGGCGCGCGATGAAGCCGGATGAAGCGGCAGCGGCGGCGTCCTGACAGCAGACGAAACGAAGCTATTCGCCGTCGTTGGGAATATTGAGCAGGTGACCACACGCCTTGCAGTGAACGGCATCAGGCTCGTGGCGCTGCAATCCGCATTGCGGGCACGGGAAGAACACCTTGGACGGCCTGAAGATCGCTTGCGCAAGCCGCACAAATAGCGAAATGCCGATAATCATGGTGACGATTGCCGTGAGCTTGCCGGCGACGCCCGGCAAAACGATATCGCCAAATCCCGTTGTGGTGACGGTAGCGACCGTTACGTACATGGCATCGACATAGCCGGTGAAGCCCGAACCGTCGCGGAAAAAGAAGGTGTAGACGAAGCCCGTGACGACAAACAGGAAGGTCAGCAGATTGACCACGGCATGACTGGCATCGCGCCAGGCGCGCAAACGGCGCATTTCCAGATGACGCCAGAGCGCGCCGCTGCGTGACAGCGACCACAGGCGCAGGATGCGCAAAAATGCCAGATTGGCCAGCGCAGTCGGGAAAAGCAGCGTCAACAGGATGAACCCATCGATCCACGAGGTGGGCTGTTTCAGGAGCCGCCAGATATCAGTCGAGGCCAGCAACCGCCCCGCCATGTCGGCGGCTACCAGTGCGGCGACGAGATAGTCGAGCCACAGGAAAGCTCGCGATTCCTGCAGCACCGGCGTGAGAATAAAGAAGATGATGATCGCCAGATCGACGGCAACCGCAGCAATCTGGAACCTGAACGCAGCCGGCGTATTGCCGTGGTAAAGCTTGCGCAGCCGATCACGGATACCGGTCAGGGTGGAGTGAGGATCGGCAGGTTGTTCTCTTCCATCCATAATTTGGGATAGCGCCCCGCTTGACAGCTGTCCAGTTGGCTAGAACGGTTCTTGGTTGGATAGAGCCATGAACCGTTCTAGACGAGTTCAACTTCAACGACCCCAGGCACTGCACGCAGGGCCGACGCCACTTGTGGCGAGATACGGTAGCGGTTAGGCAAGCCAATCTCGACCTCTCCTTTGCCATCTTCCTTGATCAGAACGAAGCTGACCTGCCCCTCGCCTTTCACGGAAAGCTGGTTGGCCAGCATGCCAAGGGGCGCGGCGTCGCGCATGAAGATGCGCAGCAGCTTCTGCACCTGGCTCGCGGCATCATCCAGTGACCTTACCGTCTGGATGCGAAGGTTGACACCTTCCGGCCTATCCTCGGCACTCACCTCGATGACCATGGATTTGCCGGGCTCGAGCAGGTCGCGATATTGCGCCAGCGTTTCGGAGAACATCACGGCTTCGTACTGGCCGGTGGTATCGGAGAAATTAACCACGCCCATCTTGTTGCCGGTGCGGGTCTTGCGCTCCTGCTTCGAGGTGACGGTACCCGCAAGCCGTCCGGCGGTGGCGCCGCGCTTCACCGCTGCCGAGAATTCGCCCCATGTCTGGACGCGCATCTTTTCCAGCGCCGCCTTGTATTCGTCGAGCGGGTGCGCCGAGAGATAGAAGCCGACGACCTGGAATTCCCGGTGCAGGCGCTCAGCCGGCAGCCACGCATCGGTGACAGGCAGGTGCAACGCTTCGGACTGGGCTCCGAGCGATGCACCGAAAATGTCCGTTTGACCAAGAGCCGCGTTCTCGTTCGCCAGCGCGGCAAGGCCCATCATGCGCTCGACGCCGGCCATCATCGCGGCGCGATCATGACCGAAGCAATCCAGCGCGCCTGCCATGATGAGACTTTCGAAAACGCGTTTTCCCACGACCTTTGGATCGATGCGCTCGCAGAAGTCGGCAAGGCTCCTGAATTGGCCTTCCTTGCGCTTTTCCGCGATGTGCTCGACGGCGGCATCGCCGACGCCCTTTAGCGCCGCCAGCGAATAGAAGATGCGGTTTTCACCCACCTCGAAATCGCGATAGCTGGAGAGCACCGACGGCGCCACCACATCGATACCGAGCCGCAGCGCATCCTGACGGAAGTCTGCCAACTTGTCGGTGTTGCCCATGTCGAGCGTCATCGACGCAGCAAGGAATTCGACCGGGTAATGCGCCTTGAGATAGGCGGTCTGGTAGGACACCACGGCATAGGCTGCGGCGTGCGACTTGTTGAAACCATAGTCTGCGAACTTGGCCAGCAGGTCGAAGATGAAGTCGGCCTGCGGCTTGGTCACGCCGCGCTCGACCGAGCCGGAGACAAAACGCTCGCGCTGCTTGTCCATTTCGGCGCGGATCTTCTTGCCCATGGCGCGGCGCAACAGGTCGGCCTCACCAAGCGAATAGCCGGCCAGTTCCTGCGCGATCTGCATCACCTGTTCCTGGTAAACGATGACGCCTTGCGTCTCCTTCACCAGATGGTCGATCTTGGGGTGGATCGAGGCAGTCTCTTCCTCGCCGTGCTTTCTGGCGTTGTAGGTCGGGATATTCTCCATCGGGCCCGGACGATAGAGCGCCACCAGTGCGATGATGTCCTCGATGCAGTCCGGCTTCATGCCGAGCAGCGCCTTGCGCATGCCGGCACTTTCAACCTGGAACACGCCGACCACCTCGCCGCGTGACAGCATGGCGTAGGTCTTCTCGTCATCGAGCGGAATATGCGCGAGGTCGATGTCGATGCCGCGCCGCTGGATCAGCTTCACGGCGGTGTTGAGCACCGTCAGTGTCTTGAGGCCGAGGAAGTCGAACTTTACCAACCCAGCCTGCTCGACATACTTCATGTTGAACTGGGTAACCGGCATGTCCGAACGCGGATCGCGGTACATCGGCACCAGTTCAGACAATGGCCGGTCGCCGATGACGATTCCGGCGGCGTGCGTCGAGGCATGACGGTAAAGCCCTTCGAGCTTTTGCGCCATGTCGAGCAGTGTCTGGACGATGGGTTCCTTTTCCGCCTCCTCGGCAAAGCGCGGCTCGTTGGCGATTGCCTCGGCTAGCTTGACCGGATTGGCCGGGTTCTGCGGCACCATCTTGCACAGCCGGTCGACCTGTCCGTAGGGCATTTGCAGGACGCGCCCGACGTCGCGCAGCACGGCGCGCGCCTGCAGCGTTCCGAAGGTGATGATCTGGCCGACCTGGTCGCGGCCATACTTGCCCTGGACGTAGCGGATCACCTCTTCGCGGCGGTCCTGGCAGAAGTCGATGTCGAAGTCCGGCATCGACACGCGCTCGGGATTGAGGAAGCGTTCGAACAGCAGCGAAAAGCGCAGCGGGTCGATGTCGGTGATGGTGAGTGCGTAGGCGACCAACGAGCCCGCGCCCGAACCGCGCCCCGGCCCGACGGGGATGTCATGGGCTTTCGCCCATTTGATAAAATCCGAGACGATGAGGAAGTAGCCGGGGAATTTCATCCGCTCAATGATGCCGAGCTCGAATTCCAGCCGCTCCTTGTAGTCCTCGACAGTATGGCCGATCGTTGGTCCATGCGCCGCAAGGCGACGCTCGAGCCCTTCGCGTGCCTGGCGCTTGAGCTCTTCTACTTCGGCCTTCTCTGCGGCTTCGGGATCCGCCACACCGACGCCAGTGAAACGCGGCAGGATCGGTTTGTGCGTCTTGGTGTAGAAGGAGCAACGCTGCGCAATTTCGACAGTATTGTCGATGGCCTCCGGCAAGTCCGCGAACAGCGCTGCCATCTCGGCCTGGCTCCGGAGATAGTTGTCCGGCGACAGCCGCCGGCGATTGTCGGCGGCAACGACCGAACTCTCGGCAATCGCAATCAGCGCATCGTGGGCTTCGTAATCGTCCCGCGAAGAAAAGAATGCCTCGTTGGTGGCAACGAGCGGGAGTTCATGCCGATAGGCAAGCTCGATCGTGTTCTTCTCGATGCTGCGGTCATAGCCCGAGATGCGCTCCAGTTCGACATAGAGCCGGTTGCCGAAAAGCGCCTTCAAGGCCGCCATGCGCGCCTCGACCAGATCGCGCCGGTCTGCCTTGAGCGCCGACCCGATCGGGCCGCGCGGACCGCCTGTCAGGCAGATGATGCCGTCGCTATGACCGGCCAGCATGTCGGTGGTCAGGTGGACGGATTCGCCGGGAGGCATTTCGAGATAGATGCGGCTGTCCAGCCTGACCAGATTGCGGTAGCCGGCCTCGTTGGCTGCGATCAGAACGACGGGGGATGTCTCCGGGCCAAGCCGGCGGCGGTCGCGCTGGCCATCGGCATTCTCGCCGCTGAACGCCAGATCGATCTGGCAGCCGATAATCGGCTGGATACCATCCTTGACTGCCTTCTGGGCGAACTCGAGCGCACCGAACAGGTTGTTGGTATCGGTGACGGCAATCGCCGGACTGGCGTCCTTGAGCGCATGGCCGACGATCTTGCCAAGTTGCAGGGCACCTTCGAGCAATGAATAGGCCGAATGCACCCGCAGATGGATAAAGGTACGCGAAGACGGTTCAGGGCGATCCTGCCGCGCCACCGCTTCCCGCTTCAGGGGATCGCGTGGAAGTCTGTCATCCGCCATATCGTCAGCGCCGCCTGAAAGGACTCGATTCCATTCAGATGTATTGTCCTAGCCGCGGCTATGCGAGTCCAGCCGCGGCCAGTTCACAACTATGGCCTTTGACTCACGCGAACTCCATGATGACGGCATCGACGGCGAGACTGTCACCCGGCTTGGCCTTGAGCTTTGCCACGGTAAGATCGCGTTCGGCCCGAAGCACGTTTTCCATCTTCATCGCCTCGACAACGGCGAGCGTATCGCCTGCCTTGACCTCCTGCCCTTCGGCAACGGAGATGGACACGACCAGACCCGGCATCGGGCAAAGCAGCATCTTCGACGTATCGGGCGGCAGCTTTTCCGGCATCAGCTTTTCAAGCTCGGCTGTGCGCGGCAGCATCGCACGAGCAGTGACCGACATGCCCTTCCACGCCACCTTCATGCCATTGGCCACCGGCCGCAGCTGCGCCGAAATCCTGCGCCCGCCGACCGTCCCGTTCCAGACAGGCTCGCCGGGCCGCCAGTCGGAAGCGACGGTCAACGGTTTGCCGCCTTCGATAGCGAGGTCGAGTTCCATCGGGATCGAAATCATGCCTTCCAGAATGGAGGCGGAAATGTAGTCGCCGCCGATCTTCACCACCCAATCGCGCTTGAGCGCGCCGGAATGCGGGGCAAGACGCCCACCCAGCCGGTCGAGCCGGTCGCGGCGCAACAGTTCGACGGCAAGCGCGACCGAAGCAAGGATGGCCTTCTCATCGGCATTCGGCGAAATGGGCGCGAAGCCGTCAGGATATTCCTCGGCGATGAAGCCGGTGGAGAGCCGCCCTTCGCGCCAGCGCGGGTGCTGCATCAACGCGGACAGGAACGGGATATTGTGTTCGATGCCATCGACCACGAAGTTGTCGAGTGCGTCCGACATCGCGTCGATTGCCTCGATGCGGGTCGGCGCCCAGGTGCAGAGCTTCGCGATCATCGGATCGTAGAACATCGAGATTTCGGCACCTTCGGTGACGCCGGTATCGTTGCGGACAACAACGTCCCCGAACCTGCCTTCTTCCGGCGGCTGGTAGCGCGTCAGCCTGCCGATGGAAGGCAGGAAGTTGCGGTAGGGATCTTCCGCATAGAGCCGGCTTTCAACCGCCCAACCATTGAGCTTCACGTCGCTCTGCTCGATGGCAAGCTTCTCGCCGGCTGCAACGCGGATCATCTGCTCGACCAGATCGATGCCGGTGATGAGTTCCGTCACCGGATGCTCGACCTGCAGGCGCGTATTCATTTCGAGAAAGTAGAAATTCTTGTCGCGGTCAACGATGAACTCGACGGTGCCGGCGCTTTGGTACTCGACCGCCTTGGCAAGAGCGACGGACTGCTCGCCCATGGCCTTGCGGGTTTTCTCATCGAGGAACGGCGACGGCGCTTCTTCCGCGACCTTCTGGTTGCGGCGCTGGATCGAGCATTCCCGCTCGCCTAGATAAAGCGCATTGCCGTGACCGTCGGCAAGCACCTGGATTTCGATGTGGCGCGGATCGACCACGAACTTCTCGATGAACACGCGATCGTCGCCAAACGAACTCTTGGCTTCCGAACGGGCGCGGTCGAAGCCGTCGCGGACTTCCGACTGCGCCCACGCGATGCGCATGCCCTTGCCACCGCCGCCGGCGGATGCCTTGATCATCACCGGATAACCGATCTCGGCGGCGATCTTTTCGGCATGGTCGGCATTTTCGATAACGCCGAGGAAACCCGGTACGGTGCTGACCTTGGCGGCGTTGGCGAACTTCTTCGATTCGATCTTGTCGCCCATCGCCTCGATTGCCTTGGGCTTAGGACCGATGAAGACAATGCCTTCCTTTTCAAGCGCCTCGCAAAACGATGCCCGTTCAGAAAGGAACCCATAGCCCGGGTGGACCGCTTCGGCCCCAGTCTGCTTGCAGGCCGCGATTATCTTTTCCGCTACAAGATAGCTTTGCGCGGCCGCTGCTGGACCTATGTGAACCGCCTCGTCCGCCATCTCGACATGGACTGCGTTACGGTCGGCATCGGAATAGACCGCCACAGTGGCGATACCCATTTTCTTTGCGGTCTTGATGACGCGGCAGGCGATCTCGCCACGATTGGCGATCAGGATCTTCTTGAACATGGGCGTATCTTGTCTCTCCGATTGCGCTTCCTTTTATGGACTTCGCTCGAACTGCTCAAGCCGACGAAGGTTTAGGGTCAGGACGCTTCGCGATCGAGATGAAACAAAGTTTCTTGCACCTGCCGTGCGGCCTGATAGCTTGGCGAAGAATCTGGACAATGACATAAATTGCCTTGGAGACCTGCCTTATGAAAACCCGCGCCGCAGTCGCCGTTGCCGCTGGAAAGCCTCTTGAGGTTATGGAGGTTGACCTTGAGGGTCCGCGCGAGGGCGAGGTCCTGGTCGAGGTGAAGGCGACCGGCATCTGCCACACCGACGAGTTCACGCTATCTGGCGCCGACCCCGAGGGCATCTTCCCGGCCATCCTCGGCCATGAGGGCGCAGGCGTCGTCGTCGATGTCGGCAAGGGCGTCACCAGCGTCAGGAAGGGCGACCACGTCATTCCGCTCTATACGCCCGAATGCCGCCAGTGCCCGTCATGCCTGTCGCGCAAGACCAATCTGTGCACGGCGATCCGCGCCACCCAGGGCCAGGGCCTGATGCCGGACGGCTCGAGCCGCTTTTCGCTCGGCAAGGAGAAGGTGTTCCACTACATGGGCTGCTCGACCTTCTCCAATTTCACCGTGCTGCCCGAGATCGCGGTG
>NZ_LMFV01000012.1 GCF_001427285.1 Mesorhizobium sp. Root552 | reverse complement strand
CCCTCGGTGGCGTCTATCGTCGCGGTGGGCATTGTCGTTGCCATGTATGTGCAGGGCTTGGCGTCCAAGGTCGATAAGATCGAGGAAAACCGCCAAACCAGATCAGCTRCGGTGGACAAGAGCCTGGATCAGATTGGTGATCAGTTAAAGCCGCTCCAGAACCTCCCCTACAGAATGGGAATTGTRGAGCAGGGGCTTCTTCAGACGAACCAGCGCGTTGACGCCTATCTCCAGACCCTCGGAACGAAGATTGATGGTGTGAGCGACCGCGTGAACGGGCTATCCACGAAGGTTGAAGTCCTTGGCCAGAAGATCGACGCCATCACACCGCAGAAGCAGGCGGGGATAGAACAGCAAATCCGGTGATGATGTTCGCGGCGCAAACTGTTGACAGTCTGCCGGACGCGGCAGCAAGATAGAAATTCGGTCATTCGCCCTGACCGCTAAAAGCATACGCCCGCTCGGCTTCGGCTGGGCGGGTTTTTTTTGTTTCTGCTGTCAGCGCGTCCGGGCACGTTCCGCTGCGCGCAGGATCGCCAATGCGGCCTCGACCTTGGCGTTCTCTACGTCAGTCATCCGATGGGCCAACAGCAGTTTGCGCATTGCTCGACGTACTTCTGCAGGCGACCAGCCGCAGGCGTAGGCATCAGCCAGRAGAACATGCAACGCTGGTTCAAGAGCCTGTTCGCAATCAACATCCCTGTCAGGATAATCGTCCTGATTGCGTGGCGGGTCGATGGCGGTCATTGCAACGGGCCTCTTGGATGCCTATCGTCCAGCTTATGTGCGGACGTGTTCATGTCAAACGGTCGCTTGCCGACATGGTTGCAAAGTTCTCCTTTGCCGATCCTTCGGGCGCGGCNCGTTGCAGCCTGGACGTCTTGGATGCCTATCGTCCAGCTTATGTGCGGACGTGTTCATGTCAAACGGTCGCTTGCCGACATGGTTGCAAAGTTCTCCTTTGCCGATCCTTCGGGCGCGGCTGGGCTGGAGAACCAGTTTCCACGCTGGAATGGCGCTCCCCGACAGATGTACCCCATCATCGTTGTCGATGAGATTGAGAGGCGATCCAGCGCATTCGTAAAGGCGCGCTGGGGCCTCATCCCGCGATGGGTTACGGATGAGAGTGGCGGAAGACAGCCGATCAATGCCAAGGCAGAGACGATCAAGGTGCTGCCCTCGTTCCGCTCGGCATACCGCACTGGACGGGCGCTCATGCCCATCGACGGCTTTTTCGAGTGGAAGGACATTCACGGCACCGGCAAGAACAAACAGCCCTATGCCATTGCGATGAAGTCGGGCGCGCCGTTTGCCCTGGCTGCCATCCACGATGAGTGGGTGCATCCGACCACAAGAGAGGTCATCAAGACGTTCGCCGTAATCACCTGTGAACCGAACCGGATGATTGCCGATATCCATGACAGGATGCCCGTCATCCTGAAGCCGGAAGACTATGACCGCTGGTTGTTCGATCCCGATCGGCAGACCTCATGAAGCCGTTTCCCGATGAGCTCGTGACCATGTGGAAGGTTGGCAGCAAGGTCGGTAAGCCGGTGAACAACACGCCCGATATACTAGACCCACTCAGGGATGACCTGTTCGACCTGTGACGGCTATTCCATGTCCGGTACATCGCCAGCCGTGTACAGCGTGGTCGGCGCTCCATATTCCCCAAGATCGGGATTGGCGTCACGGCTCCATGCAATCACACCGGCATGCTTGTCGGCAAGTGAGCGCGCCAGCGTGACGGCGCGCTCCTCCGTCCTCTGGTCGGCGGGACCGAAGGCGGTGAACAGGTTGCCGTCATCGTCCTTGTCGAACGCCATGACGACAATGAGCTTGGGCATCTTCTGTTGAGGCAATACGTGGTCTGACATCTCGGGTCCTCAGTGGATGGCCGACGCGGTTCGCGTCTTGGTGGGAGGAAACCTGCGCCGGCCAGGCGTCCCCTCTCAGGTCCGCCGCTTGGAATAGATGGAGCGCCCTGCCCGTTTCGTCAAACCCCGGTAACGTCCCTCAACGATTTCAAACACTTGGTTTTAAGGCTGCATTAACCATGTAGCCATTGCGCGGCTTATTACGCCAGCTTGGCAAGCATGCGGCCGGGGTCTAGGATCGACGAGTTCCTGATATGCTCCATTCCAGGGGGCCTTCCGATGCCGTCAAGCTTCAACGTTCATGATGCGACGGGCTACGACCAGTTGATGGGTCGCTGGAGCCGGAAACTCGCATCCCCGTTCATCAAATTTGCCGGACTTGCCAAGGGCGAAAGGGTTCTCGACGTCGGCTGCGGCACCGGCAGCCTGACTTTCGCACTGGCCGCGTCTCCCGACCTCGAAGAGATCACGGCAATCGATTTCTCGCCTGTCTTTGTCGAGGCCGCGCGGCAGCGCAACACCGACCCGCGCGTGAAGATCAGCCAGGCCGATGCCTGCGCCCTGCCTTTCGATGACGGCATGTTCGATCGCGCCATGGCGCTGCTTGTGCTGCATTTCGTGCCGGATGCCGGCAAGGCCGTCGCCGAGATGCGCCGCGTCGTGCGTCCGGGCGGCGTCGTGGCAGCCGTGGTGTGGGATCACCTTGGCGGCATGCCCGGCATGCGCATGATGGTGGACACGGTAGCGGCGCTCGGCGAAGGCGGGCGGCAGCTGCGCGCCCGCTACTGCTTCCAGCCGATGATGCAGCCGGGCGAAATGAAGCGGACCTTTATGGAGCAAGGGCTGTCGGATGTTACGGAAACCGAACTGATGGTCCGCATGGACTACAGCAACTTCGACGACTACTGGGCGCCGATCGCCGCCGGCGAAGGCCCGCTGGGCAAATACATGACCACGCTGGATGATGCCGAGCGCGCGCGCATCGACGCGGCGATGCGCGACGCCTATGAAGCGGGCAGGCCGGATGGCCCGAGGTCGTTTGCCAATGTCGCCTGGGCCTGCCGTGGCATTGTCCGCTGAGTTCGGCAGGCAGGTGCCTGGCTACCAGTTCGCCGCGGCGGGTGTCCAAAGACCGAAATAAGGGCAGCCGAGGACATCCGCCTTGGTGCGGACGCCATCGACCATGGCCGGGTGCGTCATCTGCACCGCCCCGCACAAAGTCCAGTTGAACAGGATCTTGAAGTCGAACGCGTTCGCCCGAACGATGACCGAGCTGCCTCGCGGCAGCGAGGCAGGCATCTGCGCCGCCAGTTCCGGGTCGAGTTTGCGCAGTTGAATGAAGGTCTTGGCAGCCTTGGCCTCAAGACCCGCGCGGTCCGACTTCTGCATAGCGATGACGGAATCGGAAACCTTGCGCAGAAAGTCGACAGCGACGGGAACCTGGGGAAGCGTCTCGTTGTATCTACGTTCCAGGCTCTCCAAAACCTGATTTCCGTCCTGTGATGCGGGCATGAGCGCCCATACCGCCGAGACCATCAACGCCCCGAACAACACACCGATACCGATTGGCGGCAAGGAGTTCCTGATCGCGGGGCCAAGGGCGAAAATGGAGGGCTTTTTCTCAGGCTTGGGCGCAAAGGATGCTTCGATGGCGCTTATCGCAGCTTCGATGACGGCAGCGTTTGCCCCGCCATTCATCTGCCTGCCAACGGCGATCCGGGCGGCGGCGTAAATCTTCTCGCGTTCGGCAGGAGACCGGGCATCCCGATCGACGATCGCCTTGCGGATGGCTTGGGTGATTTTCTCCGGCTGCATCATGCCCTCTGTTCCGGGCGTGCCCTATCACGGAAAAGACGGGCGCTCCAACCCTTATCGACAGGGCGGGAACCGAACATTCGCGCGGTCAGACACCGGCGCGGTTTCGGCAGGCAGGAGACAAAAAAGCTGGCCCGGAAAAATCCGGGCCAGTTCTCGCAGCAAGTCTATTCGCTGACCATCGCAAAGCGGATGACGAACAGCGCGGCAACCAGCCAGGTTGCCGGATGAACGTCGCGGGCGCGGCCCGTCGCCGTCTTCAAGATGGCGTAGCTGATGAAGCCGAAGGCAAGGCCGTTGGCGATGGAATAGGTGAACGGCATCATCAGCGCCGTCAGCGCGGCAGGCGCTGCCTCGGTGATCTCTTCCCACTCGACCTCGACCAGTTCGCGCATCATCAGGCAGGCGACGTAAAGCAGTGCCGGCGCCGTTGCATAGACGGGAACCGAGCCAGCCAGCGGCGAGAAGAAAAGTGCCGCCAGAAACAGGAGCGCGATCACCAGCGCGGTCAGGCCCGTGCGGCCGCCGGCCTGAACGCCGGAGGCGCTTTCGACATAGGCGGTCGTGCTCGACGTGCCGAGCAGCGAGCCGGCGACGATCGCCGTGCTGTCCGCCAGCAAAGCGCGGCCGAGCCGGTTTGGCTTGCCCTCCTCGATGAGCTTGGCTCGCTTGGCGACGCCGATCAGCGTGCCGGTGGCGTCGAACACTTCGACCAGCACGAAAACGAGGATGACGTGCACCAGACCGCTGTGCATCGCACCGACGATGTCGAGTTGCAAAAAGGTTGGCGCGATCGAAGGCGGCATGGAAATGATGCCACCGAACTGGGTGACGCCGAGCACCATCGACAGGACGGTGATGATCAGGATGCCGAGCAGGATAGCACCGCGCACTTTAAGTGCGTCGAGCGCCGCGATGATGAAGAAGCCGAGGATAGCCAGCAGCGGCCCGGTCTTGGTCACATCGCCCAGCCCGACCAGGGTCGCCGGATTGTCGACGACGATCTCGGAACTCTTGAGCGCGATGATGGCGAGGAACAGGCCGATACCGGCGGCAATGGCGCTGCGCATGGAATGCGGAATGCCCGCGATCAGCCAGCTGCGCACCCCGGTCACGGTCAGGATCAGGAAGATGACGCCGGAAATGAAGACCGCGCCGAGCGCCTGCTGCCAGGTGAAGCCCATGGCCCCGACCACGGTAAAGGCGAAGAAGGCGTTGAGGCCCATGCCGGGCGCCATGCCGATCGGCCAGCGCGCCAGCATGGCCATGATGAACGAGCCGAGCGCTGCCGCGAGGCGGTTGCGACGAACACGGCATTGCGGTCCATGCCCGTGGTGGACAGGATCTCCGGGTTGACGAAGATGATATAGGACATGGTCAGGAAGGTTGTGACGCCCGCGATAACTTCGGTACGGACGGACGAACCTTCCTCCTTCAACTTGAAATAAGCTTCGAGCATTGCTGCTCCTCCTCTCGCTCCTCATTGCGACAGCGAACCGCGCCGGATGGTGGACGACAAACTGCCGAAATCCGGCATCCGTCTGAATCAATTGAGTTAAATCGACCTCACCAGCAGGTCAGGCACTTAAGGTCAGGACCTGTCACTCGTGCCCGTTGGCGCTCCCTCGCCCAATGGCACGCAACTTCTTCCCGTTGCGCCCTGCACGCAAGAGGCGAATCCCCCCGGCCAATCCGAAGCTGTTCGCGTTTTTGTTGAATGTCCCGGTGCTCCCGAAACAAAAAAGAGGCCCGGAACATGTCCGGGCCAAAAGTCCTGTCACGGAATGGATAACCGTGGCGGGTGGAATGGAGGCGGCCGGTCAGGCCGCCTTTTTGGGGTCAGGAATGGTAGGCCACTTCTCCGTGCGAGGTGATGTCGAGGCCCTGCGATTCGGTTTCAGCCGTGGGCCGCAAGCCGACAACCAGGTCGACGAGCTTGTAGAGGATCGCCGACACGACGCCGCACCACACGACCGTGACCAGAACGGCGAGGATCTGCGTCCACACCTGGCTGGCCATTGTGATGCCTTCGGCGTAGCCGACGCCGCCGAGCGAAGCCGAGGCGAAGATGCCGGTGCCGATCGCGCCGACGATGCCGCCGATGCCGTGCACGCCGAACACGTCGAGCGCGTCGTCGTAGCCAAGCTTGAGCTTCACCGTTGCGACGAAATAGTAGCAGACGACGGAGGCGATGGCACCGAGCACGATGGCGCCGACCGGGCCGACGAAGCCCGCCGCAGGCGTCACCGCCACCAGACCGGCAATGACGCCGGAGGCAGCGCCGAGCATCGAAGCCTTGCCGCGTGCGACTGTTTCAACGATCGCCCATGCGATGGCCGCGCCTGCCGTTGCCGTGAAGGTGTTGATCATGGCGAGCGCTGCCGTGCCGTTGGCGGCCAACGCCGAACCGGCATTGAAGCCGAACCAGCCCACCCACAGGATCGAGGCGCCGATCATGGTGAAGGGCATCGAGTGCGGAGCCATGTTGTCACGCCCGTAGCCGTGGCGCTTGCCGATCAAAAGCGCGCCGACCAGCGCGGCGATGCCGGCGTTGATATGGACGACGGTGCCGCCGGCAAAGTCGAGCGCGCCCCAGCCGAAGATGAGGCCGTTGGCGTCCCAAACCATATGCGCGATGGGGAAGTAGACCAGGCTGACCCACAACACGACGAACAGCAACACGGCGGAAAACTTCACCCGCTCGGCGAACGCGCCGATGATGAGGGCCGGCGTGATGGCGGCAAAGGTCATCTGGAAGCAGATGAACACGAATTCCGGAATGGTGCCGGTCTCCGATTCCCGCGTGACGCCGGCGAGGAAGACCTTGCCGAGCCCGCCCCAATACGGGCTGGTGCCGCCGCCGAAGGCGAAGGAGTAGCCCCACAGAACCCAGACGACGATGACCACCGCCGTGATCATGGTGCATTGCATGAGGATGGACAGCACGTTCTTCGAGCGGACCAGGCCACCGTAGAACAGCGCAAGGCCGGGCAGCGCCATGAACAGGACGAGGATGGTCGAAAGCATCATCCAGGTGGTGTCGCCGCTGTTGAGTGCCGGCACCGGAGCGGCAGCTTCGGCTGCGGCGGGCGCTGCTTCCTGTGCGAAGGCGGCAACGGACCCGAAAGCCGAAAGAGCGAGCGGCGCCAGCAATCCCGCCCGCTTGAGATTGGAAGGAATTCTCATTGATTTCTCCATTTGCATGTCGACTGGCCTCTCAGAGCGCGTCGGTGTCTGTTTCGCCGGTGCGGATGCGCACGGCCTGGTCGATGCCGAAGACGAAGATCTTGCCGTCGCCGATCTGGCCGGTCTTGGCGGCGTTGCGGATGGCCTCGACGGCCTTGTCGGCAACGTCGCTGTCCACCGCGACCTCGATCTTGAGTTTCGGCAGGAAACTCACCGCGTATTCCGCGCCGCGGTAGATTTCCGTGTGCCCTTTCTGACGCCCGTAGCCTTTGACTTCGGTGACGGTCAGCCCTTGTACGCCAATGGCGGTGAGCGCCTCGCGCACCTCGTCGAGCTTGAACGGCTTGATGACAGCCATCACGATTTTCATCAGGTCTTGCCCTTTGCTTGTGCGGGTCCCCGCGTTGCACGTGGCCCTGCCCATCCCGCTTGGGACCGCAGAACATCCACGAACAATCAAGCTCCGTGCCAATCGAGGGACATGGAGGTCAAGATACTGATTTTACGATATTATCTTCATAATGCGCCGCAACATTTCGGGCGCGCGGCAATCCGATTTGCTTAATTAGTAAGCAATGAAAAATAATTGCCTAATAAGTGTGCTTATCTCTTGAGCCGGATCAGGCCTTCCTGCGCCACCGAAGCTACCAGCGTGCCGTCCCGGGCAAACAGCGAGCCGCGCGTAAAGCCGCGCGACCCTTGCGTGGAGGGGCTGTCCTGCGAATAGAGCATCCAGTCGTCGAGCGCGTGCGGCCGGTGGAACCACATGGCATGGTCGAGGCTGGCGGCCTGGATGTCGCGGTCGAAGATGGCGCGGCCGTGCGCGAAGGTCGAGGTGTCGAGCAATGTCATGTCCGACAGATAGGCAAGCACCGCCGTCTGCATGGCGCGATCTGCCGGAACGGGGCCGCTGGTGCGTATCCAGATGTTTTGCTTCGGCTCCAGCTTTTCGCGGCTGGTGTAGTGCTTGAGCATGACCGGCTTCATCTCGATGGGCCGGTCGCGCTCCCAGTAGCGGCGAATGCCTTCGGGCACCGCCTCGCCGAACTTTCCGATCAGTTCCGGCTGCGACAGAAGCGTGTCAGGCGCCGGAACGTCGAGAGGCATCGGGATCTGGTGCTCGAGGCCCAACTCGTCCTGCTGGAACGAGGCTTCCAGCGAAAAGATGGCATGGCCGTGCTGGATCGCCACCACGCGCCGCGTGGTAAAAGAGGTTCCGTCGCGGATGCGGTCGACCTCGTAGACGATCGGCACCTTGGTATCGCCGGGGCGCATGAAGTAGCCATGCAGCGAGTGGACGTGCCGGTTGGGTTCAACCGTGCGCTGGGCGGCCACAAGGGCCTGCGCGATGGTCTGGCCGCCGAAGACGCGCTGCCAGTCGGTTTGCGGGCTGCGACCACGGAACAGGTTGTGTTCCAGCCGCTCGAGGTCGAGTATGCTCAGAAGCTCGTCCATGGCTGCCGTCATGATCGCACCCTTTCCGGAAGTGTCCGGGCCGGTGTCGGACAGGAATGGCAGCGCGTCAAGGCTGCATATGCTGCCGCCGGCAACACGAAAGGTTTTGGCAATGGCTGAACGCAAAGCCGAGGATAAAGGCCAGTCCAGACTGGATGTGCTGGTGGCTGGCGCGGGCTATGTCGGTCTTGCCGCGGCCGTGTCGCTGAAGCAGGCGAGGCCGAGCCTTTCCGTCGCCGTCGTCGATGCCGCGCCGGCCGGCGTGTGGCAAAAGGACGGCCGCGCCTCGGCCATCGCCGCCGCCGCCTGCCGCATGCTCGACCGTCTTAGCGTGTGGGACGACATCGCGCCCGAAGCCCAGGCCATCACCGAAATGGTGATCACCGATTCGCGCACCGCCGACCCGGTGCGGCCCGTGTTCCTGACTTTCGACGGCGAGGTCGCGCCCGGCGAACCCTTTGCCCACATGGTCGCTAACCGCGACCTCAACGGCGCCTTGCGCAAGCGCGCCGGCGAACTTGGCATCGACATCATCGAGGGCGTCGGCGTGCAGGGCTTCGATGCGGATGGCGCTGGCGTCACCGTGCATCTTGCCGATGGAGCGGCCCTGAGGGCGCGCCTGCTGGTCGCAGCCGACGGCGTGAAGTCGAAGCTGCGCGACCTTGCCGGCATCAAGACGGTCAACTGGAGCTACGGCCAGTCGGGCATCGTCTGCACCGTGGCGCATGAGAGGCCGCACAATGGCCTCGCCGAAGAGCATTTCCTGCCCGCAGGTCCGTTCGCCACCTTGCCGCTCAAGGGCAACCGCTCGTCGCTGGTGTGGGTGGAGCGCACCGAAGATGCCGACAAGCTGGTGAACGGCGACGATCTCGTCTTCGAGGCGGAACTGGAGCGGCGCTTCGGCCTGAAGCTTGGCGAGATCAAGGTGGAGACCAAGCCGCGCGCGTGGCCGCTCGGCCTGACGCTCGCCCGCGCCTTCGTCGCCCCGCGCGTTGCGCTGGCCGGCGATGCCGCGCACGGCATCCACCCGATCGCCGGACAAGGCCTCAACCTCGGCTTCAAGGATGTCGCGGCACTTGCCGAGGTGGTCGTGGAAGCCGACCGGCTTGGACAGGACATCGGCGCGCTCGACGTCCTGGAGCGCTACCAGCAGTGGCGGCGCTTCGACACCGTGCAGATGGGCGTCACCACGGACGTGCTGAACCGGCTGTTCTCCAACGATATCGCTCCCGTCCGCACGGTGCGCGACATCGGCCTTGGCATCGTCGAGCGCCTGCCCCGCCTCAAGGAGTTCTTCATCCGGCAGGCTTCCGGTCTTGCGGCGGGAACACCCCGCCTGTTGAAGGGCGAGGCCATCTGAACCTGAAAGGCGTTCGCTTTTCCAAATTTGATTGTTATACGACGTGCCATGAGCCTTGATTCCGTTCGCGCTTTTTTCGCCACCCACGCTCCCGACATAAAAGTCATCGTCACCGAGGAAAGCTCGGCCACGGTGGCGCTTGCCGCCGAGGCGCATGGCGTCGAGCCGGCGCAGATCGCCAAGACGATCTGCCTGCGCGCCGGCGACCAGATCATGCTGGTGGTGGCGGGCGGCATGGCGCGCATCGACAACCGCAAGTTCCGCGACCGCTTCGGCGCGAAGGCGCGAATGCTGGAGGCCGATCAGGTCGTGGAAGCGACCAGCCATCCGGTCGGCGGCGTCTGCCCGTTCGGACTGCCCGCGCCGCTGCCTGTCTACTGCGATGCCTCGCTGCGCTCCTTCGACGAAGTGGTGCCGGCAGCGGGCGCTACCAATGCGGCGGTTCGGCTCGCACCGGAGCGGATGGCGGCGCTTGCCAACGCCGAATGGGTGGACGTCTGCCAGTAGGAGCCTCGCGCGCTTGTTGTTTGCCTTGCATCAACAACGCCCTGCACTATCGTTCATAGAAGCCTGCTGGCCCCTTTTGGCCGCTTAACCAAGGAGACTATCATGGATCGTCACGCAAAAGCCGTCTGGAAAGGCAATCTGAAGGAGGGCGCTGGCACCCTCGACCTGCAAAGCGGCGTGTTCAGCAAGCAGCCCTATTCCTTCAAGGGCCGCTTCGAAGACGAAAGCGGCAAGACCGGCACCAACCCGGAAGAGCTGATCGCGGCTGCCCATGCCGGCTGCTTTGCGATGCAGTTTTCCCACTTCCTGGCCGAGAACGGCACGCCGGCCGACAAGCTCGATGCAACCGCGGTGGTGACGCTGACGCCCGGCACCGGCATCACCGGCAGCGCGTTGACGGTCGTCGGAACCGTGCCCGGCATCGACACGGCCAAGTTCAAGGAACTGGCGGAAAAGGCCAAGGGTGAATGCCCCGTATCGAGGGCGCTCGGCGCCATCAAGATCACGCTCGACGCCAAGCTCGCCTGACGAGTGGGCATGATCCTGCCGGCAAGACGGCACGGATGAAAACTAAAAAATCCCGGCAGCCGTCGCGGCTCCGGGATTTTTTATGCAAGGCAAGGATGCCGGTTGGGCGGACGGCTAGTGGCCTTCGCCGCTCAGCGCGTCGAGGCGCGCGCCCAGTTGCGCCACCTGTTCCTCAAGCGCGGCGATGCGGGCTTCGAGGTCCGACGCGTGCCCTGTCGCGGCTGCCGGCACGGCAAAGGCGCTCGCGTCAACCGGTCCGCACAGAAGGTGGACGAAGCGCTCCTCGCGCTGGCCCGGCGCGCGGTCGAGTTGCTGCACCAGCGGCGGCCTGCGCCCGATCAACAGGTCGAGATTGTCGCGCAAGTCCTCAATCGACGAGAAGCGCGCCATCCGTTCGCTGCGCGCCAAAAGTTCGTAGGCCGTCTGCGGACCGCGCAGCAGAAGCAGCCCGACCAGCGCAATCTGCGATGTCGTCAGCGAAAAACGCTGGGCAAGCTGATGCTCGTAGCGTTCGACGCGCGAGCCGAAGACCTGGCGCACGAGACCCTTCTGTTCCAGCAGCTTGAGCGCCCGCTGGACCTCCGTCTGCTCCAGCGCCATCACCGGCTCGCGCGCCGTCTTCTGGTTCGCCGCCGCATGAGCTGCATTGAGCGAAAGCGGATAGACGTCCGGCGTAAGCTCTTTCTTTTCGATCAGCGACCCGAGCACGCGTGCTTCGGCCGGATTGAGGATGAGTGGATCGTTGTCGGTCATTTTTTGTCAGTCACGGCAGCTATTTACTGTTTGGCGAACCGGGTGTTTGCTTCGCCCGTGGATCGAACGGGTATGGAGGGATACGATGTTCTTCGGCGTTTCGACACTACAGACATTTCATGTCCTGATCAGCATCATAGGCATTGTCACCGGTCTAGTCGTCGTCTGGGGCCTTTTTTCATCCAGGCGCATGAGCACGCTGACGGCAATCTTCCTGGCCACCACTTTGTTGACGAACCTGACAGGTTTCGCGTTCCCGTTCAAAGGTTTTACACCTGCGATCGGCGTCGGCATCATCGGCACGGCCGTGATGGCCTTGTGCCTTGCGGCGCGTTACCTAAAGCGGATGGAGAACGGCTGGCGCGGCGTCTATGTCGTCACCGCCGTGATATCGCTTTACTTCAACCTGTTCGTGCTGGTGGTGCAGCTTTTCCTGAGGGTTCCGGCCCTGAACGCCTATGCGCCAACCGGCTCCGAGCCGCCCTTTGCCGCCGTCCAGGGTTTGGTTCTGCTGCTGTGCGCTGGCGCAGGCTTTCTGGCCTTTCCACCCCCTGCCAGCGCCCAGACAGGGATTCGCTTGAAGGTTGAGCCAAGGCTGAGAAGGGTCAGACCCTTCTCTCGACCATCAGCTTCTTGATCTCGGCAATCGCCTTTGCCGGGTTCAAGCCCTTGGGGCAGGTCTGCGCGCAGTTCATGATGGTGTGGCAGCGGTAGAGCCGGAACGGGTCTTCGAGATTGTCGAGCCGCTCGCCGGTCGCCTCGTCGCGGGAATCGATGAGCCAGCGATAGGCCTGCAACAGCACCGCAGGCCCAAGATAGCGGTCGCCGTTCCACCAGTAGCTCGGGCAGGCCGTCGAGCAGCAGGCGCACAGGATGCACTCGTAGAGGCCGTCGAGTTTCTCGCGGTCTTCGTGGCTCTGCAGCCATTCCTTCGCAGGCTCCGGCGACACTGTCTTGAGCCACGGCTCGATCGACGCGTGTTGCGCATAGAAGTTATTCAGGTCGGGAACGAGATCCTTGACGACCTGCATATGCGGCAGCGGGTAAATCTTGATCGCACCGGAAATGTCGTCGCAACCCTTGGTGCAGGCAAGCGTGTTGGAGCCATCGATGTTCATGGCGCACGAGCCGCAAATGCCTTCACGGCAGGAGCGGCGCAGCGTCAGCGTCGGGTCGATCTTGTTCTTGATGTAGAGCAGAGCGTCCAGCACCATCGGCCCGCAATCGTCCATATCGACGAAATAGGTGTCGATGCTCGGGTTCTCGCCATCGTCCGGCGACCAGCGATAGATGCGGTACTCGCGCAGGTTCGTGGCGCCTTCCGGCTTCGGCCAGGTCTTGCCCTGCCTGATCTGCGAGTTCTTGGGGAGTGCGAGTTCGACCATTTGTGTCAGGTCCTCAATACACCCGCGCCTTGGGCGCGATCTTCTTCGGGTCGATCCCGCCGTCTTCCGGCTTGATCTGCGGATCGGTGTGAACCGGCCGATAGGTCAGCGTAACCTTGCCTTCGTCGCTGACATGGGCAAGCGTGTGCTTGCGCCAGTTGGCGTCATCGCGAGCGGAAAAGTCTTCGCGCGCATGTGCGCCACGGCTTTCCTTGCGCGCTTCCGCGCCATAGACGGTGGCAATGGCATTGGCCATCAGGTTTTCCAGTTCAAGCGTCTCGACCAGATCGGAGTTCCAGATCATCGAGCGGTCGAAAACCTTGATGTCCCTGAGCTCATGCCAGATCGCGCTGATGCGCTCGCAACCGTTTTCGAGCGATTCCTGGGTGCGGAACACGGCGGCGTCTTCCTGCATGGCCTTTTGCATCCGCTCGCGAATGACGGCGGTCGGCGTGCCGCCATTGGCGTGGCGCAGCCGGTCGAAGCGGTCCATGATCTTGTCGACGGAAGCCATGTTGAGCGACGGCACGGCCGACTTGCGGTCGATGACCTGGCCGGCGCGGATTGCGGCGGCGCGGCCAAACACGACGAGATCGATCAGCGAGTTCGACCCCAGCCGGTTGGCACCGTGAACGGAGGCGCAGCCCGCCTCGCCGACAGCCATCAGGCCGGGCGAAACCTTGTCAGGCTGCTTTGCCGTCGGGTTCAGCACTTCGCCCCAGTAATTGGTCGGCACGCCGCCCATGTTATAGTGGACCGTTGGCAGGACCGGGATCGGCTCCTTGGTCAGATCGACGCCGGCAAAAATCTTGGCCGATTCCGAAATGCCGGGCAGCCGTTCGGCAAGCACCGCCGGATCGAGGTGGTCGAGGTGCAGGAAAATGTGATCCTTGTTCTTGCCGACGCCGCGCCCCTCGCGGATTTCCATCGTCATGCAGCGCGAAACCACGTCGCGGGAAGCGAGGTCCTTGGCCGACGGCGCGTAACGCTCCATGAAGCGTTCGCCTTCGGAATTGACAAGATAACCGCCCTCGCCGCGCGCGCCCTCGGTGATCAGGCAGCCGGCGCCATAGATGCCGGTCGGGTGGAACTGCACGAACTCCATATCCTGCAAGGGCAGACCGGCACGCGCCGCCATGCCGCCGCCGTCGCCGGTGCAGGTGTGAGCGGAGGTGGCGGAGAAGTAGGCGCGTCCATACCCGCCCGTCGCCAGCACCACCATCTTCGCCGAAAAGCGATGGATGGTGCCGTCATCGAGGTTCCAGGCGACGACGCCGGTGCAGGTGCCGTCCTCGTCCATGATGAGGTCGAGCGCGAAATACTCGATGAAGAACTGGGCGTGGTGCTTCAGCGACTGGCCATAGAGCGTGTGCAGGATGGCATGGCCGGTACGGTCAGCGGCAGCGCAGGTGCGCTGCACCGGCGGACCGTCGCCGAAATTCTGCATGTGGCCGCCGAACGGCCGCTGGTAGATCTTGCCTTCTTCGGTGCGCGAGAACGGCACGCCGTAGTGCTCGAGTTCATAGACGGCGGCGGGCGCTTCGCGCGCCAGATATTCCATCGCATCGGTGTCGCCCAGCCAGTCCGAGCCCTTGACGGTATCGTAGAGATGCCAGTGCCAGTGATCCGGCCCCATGTTTTTCAAGGATGCGGCGATGCCGCCCTGCGCCGCGACCGTGTGCGAGCGGGTCGGGAAAACCTTGGTGATGCAGGCCGTCTTCAGGCCCTGCTCGGCCATGCCGAGCGTTGCCCTGAGACCAGACCCGCCGGCGCCGACGACGACGACGTCGAACTGGTGATCGACATAGGTGTAGGCCGAAGCCGCGCTTGTTGTTTTTGCGTCCTTGGCCAAGGCTCAGCCTCCGAATGACAGCTTGAGCAGAGCGAAGATAGAAACCACGCCAACCGCTATTGTGAAGAATGTATTGAGTGCCAGAAGCGCGAGCTTGCTGCCTTCGCCATGCACATAGTCCTCAATGACGACCTGCATGCCGAGCCGCATGTGGTAGAGGCCCGAGAGCAGCATCAGGATCATGACCAGCGCCACAGCCGGATTGGCAAGCGTTGCCCGCACGTCCTCGTAGCTTGCGCCATTCAGGCAGATGAGTAGGCCGACGAAGGCCAGCGTCAGCGGAATGTTGGCGATCGCCGTGAGGCGTTGCCGCCAGAAATGCTGGGTACCCTCGCGTGCCGAGCCCAGTCCGCGCACCTTGCCCAAAGGCGTGCGCATATCGTTTTTGCCAGCGCTCATGGTCAGGCCCCCCTTACGAGATAGCCGACGATCCAGATCGCGAGCGTGAGCACGACGGAGCCGACCAGCGTCGCCCAGGCGATCTTGGACGCCGTGTGCTTTTCGAGACCTGCGCCGGTATCCCAGACCAGATGGCGGATGCCGCCCAGCATGTGGTGCATCAGTGCCCAGGTGTAGCCGAACAGGACCAATCGTCCGATGAGCGAGCCAAAAATGCCGTTGACGAAATCAAAATAGGCCTGCGGCCCGACCGCGGCAGTCAGCCACCAGGCCACGAGCAGCGTGCCGAAATAGAGCGCGCCGCCGGTAATTCGGTGCACGATCGACATGGTCATGGTGATGGGAGGCCGGTAGATCGTCAGATGCGGCGATAGCGGCCTGTCTCGGGTGGCTGGTGATCTGCTCATGGCTCCCCCGTTCAGCACCGGATCATGCGGTTTGAAAGCGCTACCGCAGTTTCCGAATGCGACTTTGGATGGCGGTTTCTAGAACGCTTTTTGCACCGCGTCAAAGTCAGAAAACCGTTTCCGATTCATAATTTAGTCTGATGAAATCACATATTTGCGCTTCAAACGATTGAAGTGGTCAATTATCTCATCAGGAAACATATTTAACTATAGGGAATTTTATCAACGCGTGCAAGGCAGCGGCGTCTGGCCGGCCTTCACCACCAGCGCTTCACGTCCGTCAAGCACGATTGCGTCATGCGCCTGGCCGTAGCGGCTGCGCTGATTCGAAGGCGAGGCCGGCAATTCCTCGGCGACGCCGTCCGGCCCCAGGATACGCACGGACGTGCCAAGATTCTGGATGGTCATCATGCCGCCGTCGGCACAATTGTAGGTCGCCGTGCCGGGCTGCGAGGTTTCCTCGTCCGCAACGATCGACATTGCCGAAGAACCGTCGCCAAACCCTGTATCAAGCGCGGTTGCGACACCCTTCCCGCCGGGGCTGGAAACGCACGCTGTACAGACGAAGACCGGCAGCAGGATGATCGCCACCGAAGCCGTGAGGCGAAACGCCATACATTTTCCTCCAGAGCGCGAAACTAGCTGCCCGACACCCCAACGATCAAGAGGGTGGCAA
Organism: Mesorhizobium sp. Root552; assembly: GCF_001427285.1. Taxonomy (GTDB): domain Bacteria; phylum Pseudomonadota; class Alphaproteobacteria; order Rhizobiales; family Rhizobiaceae; genus Mesorhizobium. The sequence goes on along the minus strand of NZ_LMFV01000012.1, from coordinate 389,810 downwards.
ATCTGTGCAGAGCTTTGCGTGTTTGGCCGTTAACCATGTTTGCCGATGGCGGGCCCGGATGCGGTGCAGTCTATTAACAATGGTTAAGAAATCGTTAATCTCGTGATTCGAGGAGGCTTGCCTCACACACGGAGCAACAACATGCGTTCGAGCCTTGGCTTATCCAGCCTCGCAGTGCTTTCCCTGCTTGCCGTCGGCTATGCCGCGCCGGCATCTGCATGGTCGCGCCACCAGGACCGCGTCTATTCCGATTCATTCGGCAATCTCGTCATCGACAGCGCCGCCGGCTACAAGCGCATTCTCGTCGGCGAAGGCCATATGGCGAAGAAGATGGCCGGCTATACGGAACAGGCCGGCAAGCCCAAGGTGATCTACTTCAACCGGGATGCCGGACCGTGGGCGGATTGCTATCGCACGCCTGTGTTCGTCAAGGGACGCAGCTATATGTACGGCCTCTCGGATGGCGAGATGCCGGAACTCAGCCCTTGCCGTTGAAGTTCAAGCCGGACGGCCCGTTCGATGGGCTTGTCGATGATTTGACGAGGCCAAGCGGGCTGCCCGACACCTTGACCTGATCGCGCCCGGCCTTCTTGGCGCCATAGAGGGCATCGTCCGCCCTGCGCATAAGATCGGCCAGGCCTTCTTCCGGCTGGAATTCGGAGACGCCGAAGCTTGCCGTGCAGCGATGATCCTTCGGCAGGCCGTCTATCGGCAAGGCGCTGAAGGCGCTGCGTATGCCCTCGGCGAAGAGCCGCGCCGACGTCAGGTTGGTGCCCGGCAAAAGGATGGCGAATTCTTCGCCGCCGATGCGCCCGACGACATGATTGCGCGCAACCGTATCGCGCAGGAAGCCGGCAAACACCTCGATGACGCGGTCGCCCGATGCGTGTCCGAAATTGTCGTTGATGGCTTTGAAATGATCGAGATCGGCCAAGACGAGCGACACCGGCACACCCTGCTTGCGGGCCGAGCGCAGCGCGATGCCGGCGCGAGCCTGGAAGCCACCGCGATTGAGCAGTCGCGACAGGGCATCAACCTCGGATTTCAAGGCAGCTTCCGCAAGCGTGTCGCGCATCAATATGCCGAGCAGGAGCAAGGCAACCGCCAGGGCAAATATGGTGCCCATCGTCTGGGAGACCATTGCGTAATTGCTTTGCAGATAGCTTTGCGGGTTTGCTCCCCATCCGCCGAGAGCATGGGCGAGGAACGGCTTGCTCGCGAACTGCAGCGCGCTGAGGCCGAGCACAATCAAGAGCAATCGGTCGAGCACGGATTGCCGCCGCTTCGATGACCACACGATGCCGAGCGCCACGAGTTGCATCGCGGCGTAGGGCAATTGGTACGCCATCATGCGGCCGAGCGCCTGCCTCGGCATATCCTGCACCAGATAGACCACAAGGCTGGCGACGATGAGAAAGAGCAGCATGGCGAGGCGTGGCGCCGCCACATCGTAGTTGTGGGCAAGCCCGATATTGAGCGCGATGGTCGCGGCCAGGAAAACGGCAAACGCCGCGGTGACCGGAAGGCGGGGTTCGGTGAACGCCGGAATGCTGGCTTCGATGAGCAGATAGCCCACGCCGATGACATAGCTGAAGGCCAGCCAATGCGCAGCACTACGCCGCGCACCGAGTGCGGCGAGTGTCAGAAAGGATGCTGCCAGAAGCGCTGCTGCGAACAGATTGATGGCAAGGATGAAGGTTGCGCTCGTCATTTCCGTTCTCATGCGCCCCTATCCAAACAATCACGGAGGCACGAAGAACATATTAACGTCCACGCGATCAGCGTGGATAAGACGCCAGTGAAATCTCGCCCGGTTGATACTCCGACGGCCTCTCGTAGGACATGCGCACGCTGTTGCGGCCATTCTGCTTGGCCTTGTAGAGCGCCTCGTCGGCCCTGAGCATCAAGGCCGCGAGATGCTCGCTGCCGGCCCTGCCCGTGACCCCGAAGCTGGCGGTTACCCGCAGCCCCGGCGGAAAGCCCACCATGTCCCCGTTCGAAAACAGCACGCGGACCGCTTCGGCGAGCAAACGCGCGGCGGCAAGGTCCGCCCATGGCAGCAGTACGGCGAACTCCTCGCCTCCGATGCGCCCGGCAACGCCGCGCGCACCGGAGGCGGCAGCCTGCAGCTTGTCGGCAAAGGTTGCGATGACGCGGTCGCCGGTGGCGTGGCCGTAGCGGTCGTTGATCGATTTGAAGTGATCGAGATCGGCGAGAACCAGCGTGACCGGGCAACCGGCCTCAGCGCACTGGTCGAGAAGGCGCTGTGCGGAGAGGTCAAAGCCGCGCCGGTTGAGAAGGCCCGACAAGGCATCTGTCTGCGATACGTGCGTCAAGCCCGAAACCATGTCGAGGGCAGCGGCGGCAAACACGCAAAGCGAGATGAGGAGAGCAAACAGCGCATGCGACAGCATTGCCGAGCGCCAGTAGATCGAGGTGAAGAAGGCTTCGGGACTGGCGACCGGGCCATAGATGGCAAGGATGACCAGTGGCCGGGCGATGAAGTTGAGCGCCGTAAGCACCGCTATGCCGAACAGGAAATATTCGGCCATGCTGCGCGCCCGGCTTGGCCAGAGATCGGCAGCAATGACGAGGCAAACCGCACCGAAGGCGAAATTGAGCGACAGGATGCGCTTGGTCATGTCCGGATCGACGAACATGAACCACAGCTGCGCGACAAAGCCGAAGGTGGCCAGAGCGGCGACCACCGGAAGGGTGCGCACGCGGCCGAAACGCAGGATGACAGCAGCGCCGACAAGGCAGACCGCCAGCGAAAAGGTGCCGCCTGCAATGGCCCTGGCAAGGTCGAAGCCCAACGGCAGGGCGAAGGATTGCAGGACAAAGCCGACCGCCGAAAGGCCATAGCCGCCGGCCATGAGCGCCAGATGGTACTGCCGCAGATAGAACCAGAGCGCGAGGAATGCCGCCGCCAGCACGAGCGCGATTGCCGGATTGAGCAACGCTATGAACAGGCTAGTATCCACTCTAGACGCATCTTCCACCGGTTCCGTGACGAAACCCTTAGACCCGAAGCGCAAACAACGGGTTAAGTTCAAACAGAAGATGCATCAGATCGCCGTTTTACGGTTTTCCTTTGCCGCTCTACTTTATTTCCTGAAAGTAAAAAGCTCCGGGACGGCGAAGTCCCGGAGCTTTGCGACCGGCCTTGTAGCCGGCTTTACTTACTGCCAGTCGCGGATATCGACGAAATGTCCGGCAATCGCGGCTGCCGCAGCCATGGCCGGCGAGACCAGATGGGTGCGGCCCTTGAAGCCCTGGCGGCCCTCGAAATTGCGGTTCGAGGTCGAGGCGCAGCGCTCATGCGGCTTCAGCCGGTCGTCGTTCATGGCAAGGCACATGGAGCAGCCCGGCTCGCGCCAGTCGAAGCCGGCCTCGATGAAGATCTTGTCGAGACCCTCGGCCTCGGCCTGCTCCTTCACGAGGCCCGAACCCGGCACGATCATGGCGTTGACGCGCGCATTGACCTTCTTGCCCCTGGCGACGGCGGCAACGGCGCGCAGATCCTCGATGCGGCCATTGGTGCAGGAGCCGATGAAGACGCGATCGACCTCGATGTCGGTGATCTTCGTGCCGGCGGAAAGGCCCATATATTCGAGCGCGCGGATCTTTGAATTGCGCTTGTTCTCGTCCTCGATCTCATTGGGATCGGGCACGGTGCCGAGCACCGAGGCGACGTCCTCCGGCGACGAGCCCCAGGTGACGATGGGCGGCAGCGCGGCAGCGTCGAGCACCACGACCTTGTCGAAATGCGCGCCTTCGTCGGTCTGGAGCGTCTTCCAGTAGTCGAGCGCCATGTCCCACGCAGCACCCTTGGGCGCGCGCGGCTTGTCCTTGACATAGGCGAAGGTGGTTTCGTCCGGCGCGATCAGGCCGGCGCGCGCGCCGCCTTCGATCGACATGTTGCAGATGGTCATGCGGCCTTCCATCGACAGCGAGCGGATCGCTTCGCCGGCATATTCGATGACGTAGCCGGTGCCGCCGGCGGTGCCGATCTCGCCGATGATGGCGAGGATGATGTCCTTGGCGGTGACGCCGGCCGGCAACTGGCCATCGACGCGCACCAGCATGTTCTTGGCCTTGCGCTGGATCAGCGTCTGCGTTGCCAGCACATGCTCGACCTCGGACGTGCCGATGCCGTGCGCCAGCGCGCCGAACGCGCCGTGGGTGGAGGTGTGACTGTCGCCGCAGACGATGGTCATGCCCGGCAGGGTAAAGCCCTGCTCCGGCCCGATGATGTGGACGATGCCCTGGCGGCGGTCCTTCTCGGAATAATATTCGACGCCGAAGTCGGCGGCGTTCTTGGCCAGCGCCTCGACCTGGATGCGGCTTTCCTCGTTCTTGATGCCGTTGACGCGGTCCGGCGAGGTCGGCACGTTGTGATCGACCACGGCCAGCGTGCGCTCGGGATGGCGCACCTTGCGGTTGGTCATGCGCAGGCCTTCGAACGCCTGCGGGCTGGTCACTTCATGGACGAGGTGGCGGTCGATGTAGAGCAGGCAGGTGCCGTCGTCCTGCCGGTCAACCACGTGATCGTCGAAAATCTTGTCGTAGAGGGTGCGCAATTTGGGTTCAGAAGGGGCGCTCATGTGCGTAAATCCGTCGATGTCAAAGTTTGGAAGCGAAAACCGGCTGCGCCGGCATGAAGGCGGACCGGCTCAGGAAAGCCGGCTGGCGAGCGCGCCCGAAATGCACGCAAAAAAGCGCGCTGGCAGGCGCTTCTTGTCCTGCAGCACGAAGCCCTTGTAGGACGGGTCTCCGAACAGCTCTTCCATGGCCTCGCTCATATCAATCTTTTCCGCCCTCGGCAATTGCCGGCTGGATGGGGGGCATCATTGCATGGAACGTCTTTTTGCCTTCGTCATCCTCGGGCAAGCCTGAGCGTAGCGAAAGGCGCGACCCGAGGATCCATGCCGTGAGGGTTGGGACATGTGTAGGGGTTCAAAATGAGAGCCGTCTTCTTCACCCTTTGCGCACTGCCGCCTCGTAACGGCATGGATCCTAGGGTCTCCGCGACGGCCTTCGGGCCTGCTCCGCCCTAGGATGACGAAGAGACGGGTGTGCTTGTTCATTGCCACGCCCGGCTAAAGCCGTCTGGGAGTCTTTGCCCCGCCTTTAAGCTCGCTCGCTTCGCTCGTCGCTGGCGGGGAACCCGAGGAATGGCCGGACGGCTGACCAAGGTTGCACTTTATCATTGCCACGCCCGCTTTCGCGTCTGGCCATTGTCAAAGAACTGACCCCTGTTGTGAGGTCGGGAAGACGGGCGGTCAGGCGATCGCTCGTTTTAGTAGGTATGTGCGGTCCCCTGACCGCCCGTCCGGCGTTTTAAGATTTCAAATCCGCCCGCTTTCATCAACTGCCGTGTCCCCTCACAGGCTCTCCTAGAAGATGCCGCTGCTAAGGTGAGGGCAACGCTCGGCCAGCCTAGCGCGTCCCCTTTCAACGCTGCACAGGACGCAACCGGTCCCTTCGTGGGGGGCAGACCAAACCTCCCCGGCGCGAGCCACGTTAGCCCGCCTCCGAGGCGCCGGTTCCTCTCCCACGATTGCGCCGTCGCGACACCGCTTTCCCAAGAGAGAAACTGCGACGGAGTATGAAGGAGGTTTTGAGGGCGTGAATAGAAAAGGGGTTAAGTGGTTGGGATTGCTGGGGCAGCGCGCTGAGTTGTTCTACGATCTCCTCAAACACATGCGCGACCTAAAACACGGGACAGACTTCTGCACTGAAGCGGATTTGATAGGCAAATGGGCCGTATGCCTGAGCGCGTTAGCCCTGCGTAGATTGTGTTAGGCGTTCTGCCTCTTTCAGCAGCCCTTCCAGATAGGAAATTGCCATATCTGCAACGCCGGTTGGTGAGGCGTCTGGAATTTCTTTACCCAAGTGGCTTGTTGGAGGCGAATACTTGCGATCTCCTCGCGCGGCAATTTCTGCCAAAACTGTCGTGGCAGGTGTCCGTCTTGCGAGTATGGGCTTTCCATCTAGCGAAGTTACCTTCAAATCACGTGGTGGAGACACGCCCTCAAAAACGACCGCCGTGCCAAAACCACTGATCCTTACGTTTCTAAATGGCCCTCCATTCAAAACTATTGAGTTGCTATATCCGGGCAAAGATACGCCTATCTCATGCTTTTCTGCTTTCAATGACACGGATGAACCAAGGCCGTGCTCATCATCATTCCGCGCCTCATACAGATATTGGAGGAGCGGATCATCTTTACGAATTTGTTTCTTTGCACCGAACCATTGGCGAGATTGGGGTGAAGTTTTCGCCCCTTGGTCAAGAACCGTATAGATGTTTTTTGCCGATGTCAGGAAAACGTACCAATTGTCGGAAAAATCCCTAAACGTCTCGCTCGTTCGTAGGTTAGCAAGAGCCTTCTTTGCAACGCGAAGGCGACTTTTGGCTTTTTCAATTGCTCGCGAATCCATGGCGAAAGGCTTCTGGCTTTGTTGCATCAACTAGCGGCGAGCTTCCGATTCGTCCCTCACTTCAACTAGAACAGAAAAAGAAAAATTCCGGCAAGAATTAATGCCATCCATACCCGGTGTTCACAGGGTCGATTACTTTAGCTGGGATAGTTGCTTGCACCAGATTTGCACAAGACTTTCATCCTCACGCCGCTTCCTGCTCCTGGCAGATCTGCTCGGCTTCGGCGTCTTCCAGCGGCTGCTTGAGCAACCGGCAGTAGTGCTGGCCCGATCCGCGCGCATCGGCGGCGAAATGGCGGCAATCCCGGCAGATGCCGAAGGCGCGGCCTGAGCGCGCCGCAAGCGCCGACGTGACCAGCGCCGCGACACCATCGCCCAGCGAAGCGCGCAGAGACAGCGGCAAAGCCTCGAAAGCCTGCTTGATCGTCGCCATGCCGTCGAGCGGCAACAGCGCCCTGCCCTTTTCGGTCAGGTCGAGACGCACAGAGCGGCCATCGCCCGGATTGGCGGTTTTCTCGACGAGGCCGGCGCGCTCCAGCGACATCAGCGTTTGCGACACCGTGCCCTTGGTGAGGCCGAGATAGGCGGTGAGCCCGCCCGGCGTGCGCGAAAAGCGGTTGGCGCGGGCAAGGAAGCGCAACGCCTCCCACTGCGCCGGCTTCATGCCATGCGCGTGGCCCTCGTTGGTGACCAGCCGCGCCAGCCGCTCGATCAGTTCAATGGTTTCGCCGTCATTTCGCATTGCTGTCAAAGCGTCTCGCGGACTTCTGCTTCGCTTCTCACGCTTTAGCTCCTTCCATGCATGTCTTTGTCCCGAAACCGGTTCCCACTTTCGGGAGACATGCATCTTAGTATCGTAACACTACCAATCTTGCAATGCGCAATCCGGCCTGCTATGCCAATATGGTATCGACTCAATACCATCGGAGACAAAACCATGAAAACCTCTCTCCTGGCGGCGGCAGCGCTGCTGGCGCTTGGCCAGACGGCCTTCGCCCACGGCATAGAAAGCGCAATCGACCCGTCGAAGCCGGCGGCGTTCGACATAACCTCCGCCTCGGCCACCACCGACGGCCGGCTCTCGACCTTCATGATGGAGGTGGCCGGCGAGGCCGGATCGGTGAAGCCGGAAGCGACCGGCAAGTTGCAGGGCGCCAAGGTGGCGGCCTATGTCTGGCCGACCGGCTTCGACCCCTCTGCTGTGGGCTTTGCCGAAAAGTCCGGCATACTGGCGCTTGCGATCACCGCGCATCCGGATTTCGACGACACGCCGCTGTTCGACGAAAACGGCGACGGCGACCCGGCCAATGACGGCGCCGACTGGCATTCGCACTGGGTGGTGCTGGGCAAGGACGACGGCTGCGGCGCGGGCCTGAAGGTGCTCGACGTTTCGCCGGGCATCGATCTCCTGCCGCCGACCGCCCCGATGCTGCCGCTGGCGCTGGACAGCCCCGGCATGTCGCCGAGCCTGAAAGGCAAGGTTGCGAAGATCACCGTGCCGGTGAAGGGCAGCGAAGGCGTTTCCTTCGACGCGGTGACGGCGGAACTGCAGGTGAACGCCGAGGGCAAGGCCCCGCTTCTGTGCGTGACCGGCGTGCATGATGTCGCTTCCGGCGACCTCACCCTGCCGGGCAAGATCATGAAGCAATAGCGTTCAAGGCGAACGCTTGGTCCCGGCCTTGCCGCCTGAGGCCGGGGCTTCGCCGCCTGGGGGTCTGCCGATCTCCAGGCGGCGTTCGAAAACGTGCAGGACGCTGAGCACGACAAGCGCGATGAGGGTGGCAAGGGCAGCGATCTGCCAAAGGCCGAGCCCTGCCGCGACGCCGATGGCCCCGGCCAGCCACATTCCGGCACCCGTGGTCAGGCCATGCACTTCGCCGCGCGTGAAGATGACGATGCCGGCGGCGAGGAAGGCGACACCGGCCGTGACCGCCTCGACGACGCGGATCGGATCGACCTTGACCGCTTCCTTCATGGCGTCGGTGGTGAACATCGGCGCATGAACGATCTCGATGGTCAGGATGGCGAAGGTGGCGGCGGCGATGCAGACCAGCATATGCGTGCGCAGGCCGGCAGGCCGCGCCTGCCACTCCCGCTCGAAGCCGATGGCGGCGCCGAGGAGGGCTGCCAGCGCCAGCCGGGCGACGATGACCGGGAAGGAGGTGAAGGTGGGGTGGCCGAATTCCTCGACGAGTTGTTCCATCGCGCGCTTTCCTGCTCCTGGCGTTTTGTCGTCGAAGCAACGCCGCGGGCGGCGGGCGGTTCCGCGCCGGCTTACAAAACCTCGAACACGAAGGTTTTGACGCGCGCTTCCGGCTCGGTCACGGCATAGCAGCGGAACCAGGGGCTTTCCTCGACCAGCCGCCATTTGCCCTCTTTCTCGAGGGTGGCGATGACGCCGGCAAAGCCGCCGCTGTCGAACACCTGGTCGCGCACGGTGAAGATGGCGTGGCCGCCGCTTCTGGTGATGCGAACAAGATCGTCGAGGCCGGAGGCCGGCGCATGGCCCATGGTGAACACGCCGGTTGAGAAGAAGGCGCGGAAATGGCCGTCGGGCCACGGCAGCGTCTCGCCGAGCGTGCCCTGGCGCAGGTCGTCATAGGTCTGGCGGCTTTCGGCGATCTTGAGCATGTCGGCGGACAGGTCGAGGCCGGCGAGGCGATGGTAGCCGAGCGCCTTCATCGACGGGCCGGAGAGCCCGGTGCCGCAGCCGGCATCGAGCAGCGGCCCTTCAGAGGCCGAGACATAGCGCGCCACCCAGGCGGTGATGAGGAAGGGCAAGAGATAGCCGAGCGAGGCGGTCTCGCTGTCATAGGTCGCGGCCCAGTCGGCATAGGCCTTGGCGAGTTCGTCCGGCGAGGACGCCGAATAGACGGAGCAGAGCGCCGCGTTTGCCTTGTCCAGATCCATCGCACCGGTCCTCCACCAGCCCTCGGATCGGGACAGCCTATGACGGTGCAGGGCGAGAGGCAAATGCGGCAGGCTAGCGCGCAGGGTCGTGGCCGCGCCGCATGCGCTTTTCCAGCGCCCTCAGCGCAATCGACAGGCCGACGGTGAGGATGAGGTAGATATAGGCGACGATGGAATAGGTTTCGAAGAAGCGGAACGAGCCCGACGCATAGATCTTGGCCATCTGCGTGATGTCGGCGACGCCGAGGACGGAGACCAGCGACGAATCCTTGACCATGGCGACGAAATCGTTGCCGAGCGGCGGCAGGATGGTGCGGATCGCCTGCGGGAGGACGATCAGGCGGAAGCGCTGGAACGGCGTCAGGCCGAGCGCCTTGGCCGCCTCGACCTGGCCCTGATCGACCGCCTGGATGCCGGCGCGGAAGACCTCGGCGATGAAGGCGGAATAGCCGACGGTGAGCGCGATGATCGCTCGCCACAACAAGGAGACGTCGCGCACCAGGAGCGGTTCGAAGAAGCCGGCGTGCTGGAGCGGAAGCGTGAGGAAGTTCCACGCGGCGACCAGCGCCGGCGCACCGGCGAAGGCGATCCAGAACAGGAGCACCAGCATCGGTATGCCGCGGATGATCTCGACATAGAAGCGCGCTGCCTGACGAAGCAGCCGCGAGCCCGACAGCGCCATCAGCGCGATGCCGAGGCCGATAGCGGAGGCCAGGACGAAGGCGACCGTGGTGACGAAGATGGTGATGCCGATGCCCTTGGCGACGGTGGCGAACACCTGCGAATAGAGATCGCTCTCCGCGATGGATAGGGCGGCGGCGGCGGCCAGAAGCCCGGCGGCAACTAGCCACCACGGGAAATCCGGCTTTTGCAGCTTCAGGGGTTGCGGCATCTAGCGGGAACCCGCGCGGATTCCCGGTGCAAGGCCCTCAATGGCGATCATGAATTGGAACCAGCTCGAAGATCATTCGCCGAGCTTGTAGTCGAGGAACCACTTCTTGGTCAAAGCGTCCAAGGTGCCGTCCTTCTTCAGTTCGGCGATTGCGGCGTTGATGGGGGCGACGAGGTCGGAGTTCTTCGGGAAGATGAAGCCGAAATCCTCGGTGCCGAGCGGCCCGCCGATCAGCTTCAGCCCGCCGCCGGAATTCTCGACATAGCCCTTGCCGGCTGTGCCATCGGTGAGGACCGTGTCCACGTCGCCCGAGATGAGCGCCAGAACGCTGGCGCCGAAGGTCTCGAACAGCTTGATGCGCGGGTTCTGCTCATTGCCGTCGAGGACGCTGTAGACGGCGGTGTAGAAGGGCGTGGTGCCGGCCTGTGCGCCGATCAGGCCGTCCTTGAACGCGCCGAAGGTCTTGGCGTCGGTGAAGCGGGTTTCGTCGGAACGCACCAGCATGAACTGCTCGGAGCGCATGTAGGGGTCGGAGAAATCGACCTTGGCCTTGCGCTCGTCATTGATGGTGATGCCGTTCATGCCGATGTTGTACTGGTTGTCTGCGACCGCCTGGATCATCGCGTCCCATGAGGTCGCGCTGTACTCGATCTTGAAGTTGAGGCGCTTGGCGATCTCGTCCATCGCGTCATATTCCCAGCCCTTCTGGTCGCCGGTCTTGGGATCGACGAACTGCAGCGGCGGATAGGCGTTTTCCGCCACGACCGACACGGTGCGGCCGCCGAGATCGGGCAGGCTTTGCGCAAACGCGGCGACAGGGACGAGGAAAACGGCCAACAGGCCGGCAAGGACAAGCTTCGATTTCAGCATGGCGCGCTCCCCAGCAGCAATAAACCGGGTAACATTATCCGCCTGACCGCACCTTGCAAGACGGCCCGTTCCACAACCGCCGGTAAGGGGAAACCGCTTTTCCCGTGTCAGGCTCGTTTGGTGGCGCCGAGCGAGAACGACATCGGAATGCGCGGCATGCCCGCCGGCAGCTCGAACTGGTCCTCGCCCGTCTCCACGACGAAGGGGAATGCCTTCCATACGACCACCTCGTGCTCGTTGAGGAAATCGAGCGAAAGGCCGGCCTGAAGCAGCGCGTTGACGATATCCGACAGCGGGTGGATCCACTCGTAGCAGCGCGTGTGCGACAGCGCCCGCTCGTCGCCGGTGTAGGTCTGCACATCGTCGAAGGCGAGCGGATCGGCAAGCGGCGTGCGCCAGCCGAACTCGATGTCGAGGTGGCCGTCCCGCGCCTCCAACTGGTTCATCATCGGATGGCCTTCGAGCAGGTAGAGCCGGCCTCCGGGCCTGAGCAAAGAGGCGACGACCTTCGCCCAGCGGAAGATGTCCGGCAGCCAGTTGATCGCGCCCCAGGTGACGAACACCATGTCGTAGGTCTGTCCGAGCGCCTCAGCGGCATCATAGACGGACGCCTCGACGAAACGCGCCTCTGTGCCGGCTTTTGCGGCGAAACCGCGCGCGGCGGCGATGGCGGCGGGCGAAAAGTCGAGCCCGGTGACGCTTGCCGCGCCAAGGTGCCTGAGGCTCAGCGTGTCGAGCCCGATATGGCATTGCAGATGGACGATATCCTTGCCGGCGATGTCGCCGATCTCGCCGGCTTCCAGCGCATGCAGGGAGGAGCCGCCGCCAAGCACGGCAGCAATGCGATAGCTGCCGGTGGTATCGGTGGCGTGAAGCTCGGCGCGATTGTCCCAGTTCAGCCGGTTGGCGCGCAAGAAATCGTCCATGTCGTCCCTCCAGCAAAAGCGGCAGCAATAAAAAAGGCGGCCGAAGCCGCCTTTTTCAAGAGATCAGCGAAGAAGCTTATTCCGCGGTGGCGGCAGCGGCTTCCGCGGCGGCTGCCTCTGCAGCCTTCTTCTCGGCGGCGTCCTGTGCAGCCTTCTCGACGGCAAGCGCCTCGGCGGCTGCGATCTTCTCGGCTTCGATGCGGGCCTTCTCGGCGTTCAGCGCATCGCGCTCGGCATCGTTCAGCTTGCGGGCGCGAACGCCGGTGTTTTCGGTGATGCGGGCCGACTTGCCGCGACGGTCACGCAGGTAATAGAGCTTGGCGCGGCGCACCTTGCCGCGGCGCACGATCTCGACGCCCTCGACCATCGGCGAGTAGACCGGGAACACGCGCTCCACGCCTTCGCCGTAGGAAATCTTGCGGACGGTGAAATTCTCCTGGAAGCCGGAGCCGGAACGGGCGATGACAACGCCCTCATAGGCCTGGACGCGGGTACGCGAGCCTTCGGTGACGCGCACCAGGACGCGCACGGTGTCGCCGGGCTGGAATTCAGGCAGCTTGCGCTTGGCTTCGATCTTGGCGGCCTGTTCGGCCTCGAGCTGACGGATGATATCCATCGTTTTATCCACTTCTTGTTCTTCCGACAGTCAGAGCGCCCTGCTCTCGCCTTGCAGTTCAAATGACCGCTTGGCTATGCCATCTATCCGAAGACATCCGGCAGGGGCGATTGCACCGCCAATCGTTGACGGGTTATTGCAATCCGGAAGATTTTTCTTCCAGTACGGGCGCGGCGATACACCATTGCAACGGCTTTGTCACCAGCGATGCCGAACTTTTATCGCCTTGCCTCCCGCAGACGAAAGGCGCATGGCCTCCCTGGCGTCGGTGACGCATTGTCGCGCGCACGCCGTACCACCACGAGCATATACCGCATAGCAGGCTTTTTCCGTGACATTTCTCGACGCTTTCATCCTTTTCATCGCCGGCCTTCTGTCAGGCATCGTCAACGCCATTGCCGGCGGCGGCACTTTCCTGACCTTCGGCGCGCTGACGCTGGTCGGAATGCCGCCGATCGTTGCCAATGCGACCTCGTCGATCGCGCAGTTGCCGGGCTATGTCACCTCCACGCTGGCCTATTGGAAAGACATCAAGCGCATGTGGCGCGGCGCGATCGCCTTCGCCGTGATCTCGATCATCGGAGCCCTGATCGGATCGTTGATCCTGCTCGCCCTCGACAACCAGTCGTTCAGCGCCATGGTGCCGTGGCTTCTGATTGCCGCCACGGCGCTTTTTGCCGTCGGCCCGTGGCTGCGCCCCGCCGCGCGCGACGATCAGAGCGACGACGCAAAGCCGACGCTTGCCGGACGCATCGTCCAGTTCTTCACCGCCATCTATGGCGGCTTTTTCGGCGCCGGCATGGGGGTGATGATGCTGGCCACGCTCGGATTGACCGAAGGCGGCAGCTATCACCGCATGAACGCCCTGAAGAACATGCTGTCGATCATCATCGCCAGCGTCGCCATCGTCATCTTCGTGTCGGGCGGCGTCATCGCCTGGTTGCAGGCTGCCGCCATGGTGCCGGGCGTCGCCGTCGGCGGCTATGCCGGCGTGTGGACAGCGCGGCGCGTGCCGCAATCGGTGGTGCGCGGCATCGTAATCGTCGTCGGCCTGCTGCTTGCCGCCTATTATTTCGTCAACGGCTGAGCGGCCGCAGAAAGATCAGGACCAGTGCCCGGCCACCGCGGCAAATGAAATCGCGGCGATTGCCAGAAGCGCCAGCTTCCAGAAATCGGAACGGCGCTTGAGGCCCGGCCAGCCAAGCGGCTTGATCAACTGGATGACCATCAGGGCGAGGATGACGAAGGCGAGGATTTTGGTCATTTTAGAATGCTGCCGTTTCGATCCAGCCTTTGAGCAGCATCGCGGCGAACTGTCAAAGCCAGAAGATGCAAGCCCTCGCGCCATAAAAGCCTAAACCTAAGTCAGATAGACGATGGCCTTGCCGAGCCGCTAGATAGGGTCGACTATCAAGGCCGCTCGGAGGAACAGGCATGCAATCGCGTTATCATCAGGTCTACGCCGACTGGAAGCGTGATCCCGACGCATTCTGGGCCGAAGCCGCGCGCGAGGTGGACTGGTTCACGCCCTTCGAAAAGGTCTTCGAGGCGCAGAGCGGCGTCTATGGCCGCTGGTTTCCGGGCGCCACCTGCAACACCTGCTACAACGCGGTCGACCGCCACGTCGCCGGCGGGCGGGCCGACCAGCTTGCGCTGATCCATGACAGCGCCATTGCCGGCACGGTGCGCAAGTTCACCTATGCCGAACTGAAGCGCGAAGTGGTGGCGCTGGCCTCGGTCTTGAAGAACCAGGGCATCGGCAAGGGCGACCGCGTCATCATCTACATGCCGATGATCGCAGAAGCGGCCTTCGCCATGCTGGCCTGCGCCCGCCTTGGCGCCATCCACTCCGTGGTGTTCGGCGGTTTCGCCGCGCGCGAGCTTGCCACCCGCATCGAGGACGCCCAGCCGAAGGCGGTGATCTCGGCCTCCTGCGGCATCGAGCCGAGCCGCACCATTGCCTACAAGCCCTTGCTCGACGAGGCGATCGAGCTTGCCAGCCACAAGCCGGAACGCTGCATCGTCGTCCAGCGCGAGCAACTGCGCTGCGACCTGATCGAAGGCCGCGACATCGACTATGCCGACGCGGTAGCGCGCGAAAAGGCGGCTGGAGCCAATGTCGATTGCGTGGCCGTCGCCTCCACCGATCCGCTCTATGTGCTCTACACCTCCGGCACCACCGGCCAGCCGAAGGGCGTGATCCGCGACAATGGCGGCCACATGGTGATGCTGAAATGGTCGATGGACAACGAGTTCGGCATCAAGCCGGGCGAAGTGTTCTGGGCGGCTTCCGATGTCGGCTGGGTCGTTGGCCATTCCTACATCGTCTATGCCCCGTTGCTCCATGGCTGCACGACGGTGATGTTCGAAGGCAAGCCGGTGGGCACGCCCGATGCCGGCACCTTCTGGCGCGTCATAGAGCAGCACGGCGTGGCGGCGCTGTTTACCGCGCCGACCGCTTTCCGCGCCATCAAGGGGCAGGACCCCAAGGGCGAGTTCATCCCGAAATACGATCTGTCGAAATTCCGCACCTTGTTCCTGGCCGGCGAACGCGCCGACCCCGAAACGATCAAGTGGGCCGAGCAGAGGCTGGGCGTTCCGGTGATCGACCACTGGTGGCAGACCGAGACCGGCGCGCCGATCACCCAGAACCCGGTGGGACTGGGCATGCTGCCGGTGAAATACGGTTCGCCCGGCGTGCCGATGCCGGGCTACGACATCCGCATCCTGAACGATGCCGGCCACGAAGTGCCGAACGGCACGCTGGGCAACGTGGTGCTGAAACTGCCGTTGCCGCCGGCCTGCCTGCCGACGCTGTGGAATGCCGACAAGCGTTTCCACCAAGCCTATCTCGACGAGTTCCCCGGCTTCTACAAGACCGCCGACGCCGGCATTCTCGACGATGACGGCTACCTGTTCGTGATGGCTCGCACCGACGACATCATCAACGTTGCCGGCCACCGGCTTTCCACCGGTGCGATGGAGGAAGTGCTGGCCGAACACCCGGACGTCGCCGAATGCGCGGTGATCGGCATCGCCGATGAACTGAAGGGACAATCGCCGCTTGGCCTCGTCGTGCTGAATGCCGGCGTGGCGCGCGACCGCTCTGCAATCGAGAAGGAAGCGATCGCATTGGTGCGCGACCGCATCGGCCCCGTTGCCGCCTTCAAGACGGTGGTGACCATCAAGCGCCTGCCCAAGACGCGCTCAGGCAAGGTGCTGCGCGGCACCATGCAGAAGATCGCCGACAAGGAAGAGTGGAAGATGCCGGCGACCATCGACGATCCGGCGATACTGGACGAGATCACCGAGGCGCTGAAGGCGCGCGGCATAGGGGTCTAGAAAAATTCGGCACTAAACAGCCGCCCTGCCATGCCGTAAGAAACCCAGCATGAATCACCTCGCCGCCTGCAACCAAAAGCTGGCGGCGATGTTTCTCGATCCCATGCCGGGAGTTTCATGCTGACGCTGCCCCAGATCCTTTCCTTTGCCGTCATAGCGCTGATGATGGGGGCGTTCGTCTGGGGCCGCGTGCGCTACGACCTCGTCGCGACCGGCTCGCTGCTTTTGGCCATAGCCGTTGGCATCGTTCCATTCGACAAGGCATTTTCGGGCTTCAGCGATGACATCGTCATCATTGTCGGCAGCGCGCTTCTGGTCAGTGCCGGCGTGGCGCGCAGCGGCATCATGGAATTCGCCATCCAGCGCTTCGCGCCCAATGTCAGCTCCGTACGCGCCCAGCTTGCACTGCTGGTGGTGACGGTCGCGGTGCTGTCGGCCTTCGTCAAGAACATCGGCGCGCTGGCAATCATGATCCCCATCGCCTTCCAGTTCGCGCGGCGCGCCAATGTCTCGCCCTCGACGTTCCTGATGCCGATGGCCTTCGCCTCGCTGCTGGGCGGGCTGATGACGCAGATCGGCACCTCGCCGAACATCGTGGTATCGCGGCTGCGCGACGAACTGACGGGCACGCCGTTTTCCATGTTCGACTTCACCCCGGTCGGACTGGCGCTGACGGTGGCGGGCTGCGTGTTCCTGACCCTGTTCTACTGGCTGGTGCCGCAGCGCGAGCGGCAGGAAGCCTCGCTGCAGGAAGCCGTCGCAATCAAGGATTATTCGGCCGAGGCTAGGGTGACCCAGGATTCGACCGTTGCCGACAAGCCTCTGGCCAATCTCTTGAAAGTCTCGGCGGGCGAAGCGGTGATCACCTCGATCCTGCGCGGCGCCGGGTTGCGCATCGCTCCCTTGCCCGATGCCGTGCTGAAGGTCGGCGACATCTTGCTGATCGAAGGCGGTCCGGAAGCGCTGGACCGGCTGGTGGCGCAGGCGAAGCTCAAGCTCGGCGACGAGCGAACGCCGGACAGCACCGCCGAAACCGTGGCGGTAGAGGCGGTCATCACCGAGCGCTCGAGCCTGATCGGCTGGTCGGCCAAGCATCTTTTGCTTTACGACCGCTTCAACATCAACCTGCTGGCGGTGAGCCGCAGCGGCGAACGGCTGAACCAGCGCCTCGGCGCGATCACCCTGCGCTTCGGCGATGTCGTGGTAATCCAGGGCGAACGCAACGCGTTGCCGCAGTTCCTGCGCGACTTCGCGCTTCTGCCGCTGGCCGAGCGGCCTTTGCTGCTGGGCAATGTCAGGAACGGCATCGTGCCGCTTTTGATCCTGATCGCGGCGATGGGATCGACGGCGCTCGGCATCCTGCCGGTGACGGTCGCCTTCTTCGGCGCGGCGGTGATGATGGTGCTGACCCGCGTCATTCCCGTGCGCGATGTCTACAACGCCCTCGACGGCCCGATCCTCGTCATGCTGGCGGCGCTGATCCCGGTCAGCGACTCGCTGCGCTCCACTGGCGCGACCGGCCTGATCGCCACCTTGCTGGCCGAGTTCGGCCAGGTCCTGCCAGGATATGGTGCGCTGACGCTGATCCTGATCGCGGCGATGATGGTGACGCCGTTCCTGAACAACGCCGCGACCGTGCTGGTGATGGCGCCGATCGCTTCCGGCTTCGCCACCACGCTCGGCTACCAGCCGGAAGCTTTCCTGATGGCCGTGGCGATCGGCGCGGGCTGCGATTTCCTCACGCCCATCGGCCACCAGTGCAACACGCTGGTGATGGGGCCGGGCGGCTACCGCTTCTCCGACTACCAGCGGCTCGGCCTGCCGCTGTCGCTGTTGGTTATTGCCGTCGCCGTGCCGATGCTGATGATGGTGTGGCCGCTCAGATAGTATCCCGGAACGTTTTGGAAACGTCCTGACAGACTGCTGTCAGCAGGCCTGTGCGATGATGCCGGCGTTCACAAAAAGAGGAGCGCCGTCATGCATACGACCGGGATTTTCAACACCATGAAGCACTATGTCGGCAAGGTCCGCACCATCCGCAACGAGATCCGCACGGTCCGCCTGCTGAATTCGCTGCCGCCGGAAATCCGCGCCGATATCGGCTGGCCCGACATGCACCGCGGCGAGGACAACAGGCTGAACCTGTCTTGAAGGGATTGGATATTGTTGCCATCTCCTGACACTATGCTGTCAGGAGCATCGTGCGAGAGTAGAGGCTAGGCAGATGCCCACAGACGAAATCGCACCGGGACGGTTGAGAGCCGATTGCCATGAAAAGCTGGACCGACAGGCTGAATACGCCGGGTGTGAATGGGATACGCGCGACGCCGCGCACGATGGGCGACGTCGTCGAGGGCCAGCCGATGCTGGTGCCGACGCCGCGCCAGGTCGACGACTTCATCCGCACCATCCCGACTGGCCAGTCCTTGAGCGTGCGCGAACTGCGCTCGGGGCTGGCAAGACGGCATGGCGCGGACGTTACCTGCCCGGTGACAATCGGCTATCATCTGAGGACCGTCGCCGAGGCCGCGAACGAGGATATCGAGCGCGGCATGGCGATTGCCGACGTGACGCCGTTCTGGCGTGTGCTGGACGGAAAGACGCCGACGACGGGAAGGCTTTCCTTCGGCGCAGCGTTTGTGAGAGAGCAGCGCGAGCGCGAAGGGCTGGAACCTTAAAGGAAGGCTTGGACAGGCAGGAACTGCGCTGCCATCCGGGATTGCATGAAAAGACAAACGCCGAGGGAGCACTATATGCGGCGCGCCGACAGGCTTTTCCAGATCGTGCAGCATCTGCGTGGCGGCCGGCTGGTCACCGCGCAGAAGCTCGGCACCTGGCTCGAGGTTTCCGAACGCACCATCTATCGCGACATTGCCGACCTGCAGTCGACGGGCGTGCCGATCGACGGCGAGGCGGGCGTCGGCTACATGATGCGGGAGGGGTTCGACCTCCCACCCTTGATGTTCACGCGTGACGAGATCGTGGCGCTGGTCGCAGGCGCGCGCATGGTGCGCGCCTTCGGCGGCGCGGCGATGGCGCGGGCTGCCGACGAGGCGCTGGTCAAGATCGGCGCGGTGCTGCCCGACGCCGAGCGCGACCGCATCGCACGCACCGAAATCCATACGCCGATGTGGGTGGTGAGCGACAGCGCGCGCGAATCGATCGACGTCATCGAACGCGCGGTCGAGAAGCGGCAGGTGCTGACCATCGACTATTGCGACGAGGCCGGGCGCTCGACCGCCCGCGACGTCCGCCCGCTCGGCCTGTGGTTCTGGGGCAAGGTGTGGACGCTGGTTGCGTGGTGCGAGATGCGCAACGATTTCCGCGCCTTCCGCATCGACCGCATCTCCTCGCTGGTCAAGGCGGATCGCACCTTCAAGCCGGAGCGCGGCAAGCAGCTTGCCGATTTCTACCGCGCCGTCGAGCGCAGCGAATCCTACGGCATGGGGCCGTCCGCACGCGGCATGTGAATTCTGGCGCTCAGGCCGGCTGCTTGGCCTGCGAAGCGCGCCTGCGGATCAACAGGGCGACGAGAGCCACCAGAAGCGTGCCGACGATGAACAGGAAGGCGGCGGCGGCGATGGCCGGGCTGATGTTCTCGCGGATGGTGGAAAACATCTGACGCGCCAGAGTGCGCTGGTTGGGCCCGGCGACAAACAGAGTGAGCACCACTTCGTCGAGCGAGGTGGCGAAGGCGAACACCGCACCGGACAGGATGCCCGGCAAGGCAAGCGGAAAAGTGACCCGGCGAAAGACGGTGAACGGCGAGGCGCCGAGGCTGAGCGCGGCCCGTTCGACGCGCCGGTCGATGCCGGCGAGCGACGCCGAGACTGAGACCACCACGAACGGAACGGCGACGACCGTGTGGGCGCAGATGACGCCGGCATAGGTATTGGCAAAACCGATCTGGACGAAGAACACCTGCATGCCGACGCCGAGCACCACCGCCGGCACCACCATCGGCAGGAGAAAGGCGGTGCGGAACAGGCCTGGCAATAGGAGGCCGCTGTTGCGCAGGCCAAGCGCTGCCATTGTTCCAAGGACGCCGGCGAGGATCGTCGTGCCGGTGCCGACGATCAAGCTGTTGACGATGGAAAGCCGCCAAACGTCGGCCACGAACAATTCGCGAAACCAACGCATCGAATAGTCCGGGATCGGATAGGTGAGAAAGACGCTGGAGGTGAAGGCGAGCGGCAGGATGGCGATGAGCGGCGCGATCAGGAACACAACGGCCAGCACACCGAACACCAATCGCGCAATATCGATAAGCCGCATCACAGGCCCCCGCGATCTGAGGACAGGCGGCCGTAGACGGCGTAGAGCGCCAGCGTCGCCACCAGAAGAATGGCGCCGAGCGCACCCGCCATGCCCCAGTTTGCCGAGCCGATGGCATAGAAGGCGATGACAGAGGAAATCATCTGGTCCTGCGCCCCGCCGATCAGGGCCGGCGTGATGTAGTAGCCGATGGCCGTCATGAACACGAGCAGCGAGCCGGACACCACGCCGCGCAGGCTGAGCGGCAAGAGCACGCGCAGGAACGCCCGCCACGGCGGCGCGCCGAGCGAGGCGGCAGCCGGCATCAGGTTCTTCGGAATTGCAAGCAGCACCGAATAGATCGGCAGCACCATGAACGGCAACAGCACATGCGTCATGGCGATGACCACGCCAAGCCGGTTGAAGATCAGCGGCAGCGGGCCGCTGATGAGGCCGAGGCTGATCAGCGTGTCATTGATGAGGCCCTTTTCCTGCAACAGGATGAACCACGCAGCGGTGCGCACCAGCAATGATGTCCACAACGGAAGCAGCACGGCGCCGAGCAGAAGTTGCCGCTTCCACCCGGTCAGCGACACCGCCAGCATGGCGTAAGGCAGGCCGATCAGCGCGCAGGCGATGGTGACCACCGCGCCGATCCACAAGGTGCGGATCAGGATCGCGGTGTTGGCCGAGGCATCCGCGGGAAGCGCCACCACCTTGCCGGTGGCATCGCGCTGGTAGTCGAGTGCCGCGAGCAGGTTGCGGTCTGTATAGGGGTTGGTGGAATCCACCACCGCACGCCAGAAGCGCACATCGGTCCACTTGGCATCGATGGCAGCCAGATCGAGCGGACCGCTCTGTTCCTGTGCTGCGCGCACGGTCTTGCCCATCAATGTCCGGAAGCCGTTCTGCGCGCTGTTCAGCCGGCGCACGGCATCGCCCAGCAATTGCTGGTCGTCGATGTTGCGCAAATCTTCCACGAAGGCCTGCTTGAGCGCATCCGGCGGCTCCGACTGGCGGTCCCATCCGGCGGCGGCTTCGGCAGTGAGCGGAAAGGCGCGCGACCCGACGGGATCGGACACCGATTCCTTCAGCATGGAGACGAGCGGCCAGGCAAAGAACAGCGCAAGAAACAGGACCAGCGGCGCGACAAGCGCCAACGCGCCGAGCCGGGTGCGGGCCGCTGCCTCGCTCATGCCGGCAGCATCCAGCAATCGGAAGCCGAGAACGAGACGGTAACGCGGTCGCCCGGCGCCAATTCGGCCTGCTTGCGGTCGGCCTTGACGATGAAGCCGAAGGCATCGTCGTCGAGTTGGATGCGCAGGTGATCGCCATGATAGACGGCATCGGTGATGGTCGCCGAATAGCTGTTGTCAGCCTTGTTGCCGGTGTCGAGGCGGATGCGCTCGGGCCGCACGGAAACCAGTATCTTCTGGCTGGCCAACTGCGCGCCCGACGGCTGCACCCGGATCTGGCCGCCGCCGGGCAAGGCCACGGTTGCACCTGACTTGCCGTTTTCGGCAAGCGTGCCCTCGACCAGATTGGTCTCACCGATGAACTGCGCCACGAAGCGCGAATGCGGCTGGTCGTAGATTTCGCGCGGGCTGCCGATCTGCTCGATCTTGCCGCGATTGAACACGGCGATGCGGTCGGACATGGTAAGCGCTTCCGACTGGTCATGCGTGACGAAGACGATGGTCAGGCCGAGCCGGCGATGCAGGGCGCGGATGTCGAGCTGCATCTGCTCTCGCAACTGCTTGTCGAGCGCGCCGAGCGGCTCGTCCATCAGCACCACCGAGGGCTCGAACACCAGCGCGCGCGCCAGCGCCACGCGCTGCTGCTGGCCGCCGGAGAGTTGGGAGGGCTTGCGGTCCTTGAGCGCACCGAGTTGCACCATGTCGAGCACGCGCGTCACCCGCTCGCCGATTTCCGCCTTCGGGGTACCGCGCATCTCCAGCGGAAAGGCCACGTTTGAAGCCACGTCCATATGCGGGAACAGCGCATAGTTCTGGAACACGACGCCCATGTTGCGCTTGTGCGGCGGCAACTGGTCTATGCGTTGCGAACCGAGCGAGATTGTGCCGCTGGTCGGGGCTTCGAAGCCCGCCAGCATCATCAGGATAGTCGTCTTGCCCGAGCCGGAAGGCCCAAGCAGGCTGACGAACTCGCCCTGCTCGATGACGAGGTTGAGATCGTCGACGACACGCAGCGTGCCGAATGACTTGTTGACCTGTTCAAAGCGGATGTTGGACTGAACCAAGGGCTCTCACACCACCTACATGTTTAGGCACGATCTTCCCGAAAACGGTACCCATTTTTCGGGATCATGCTCTTTGCCTGCGCATGATCCTGTCCGAAAACCGGCATCCACTTTTCGGGATCATGCTCCTTGTCTAAGCATGACCCTGTCCGAAAACCGGTATCCACTTTTCGGGATCATGCTCTTTGCCTGCGCATGACCTTGTCCGAAAACCGGCATCCACTTTTCGGGATCATGCTTTGCCTGCCGGTGCAGGCGGCCTCGGATCGGGAAGCGAAAGTGCGGGATCGGAAAATCCCGCACCTTCTGTCAAAGGCGAACGTCCAGCGACGTTCGGGCCAGCCCGCTTTACTGGGCGAGCCAGGCGTTGAAGCGCTGGGTCAGGGCTTCCGAATTGTCGATCCAGAAATCGACGTCGAGCGACAGGGCCTGTTCCATGTTGGCCGGATCGGTCGGCAGATCAGCCTGGAGGTCTGCCGGAACCTGTGTAGCGGCGTTCATGTTGGGAAGACCGTAGGCGACATGCTGCGGCAGCTTGGCCTGGTTCTCAGGCTGGCTGGCGAAAGCGATGAAATCCATCGCCGCGTCCTTGTTCTCGGCGTCTTTCAGGATGACCCAGCTGTCGACGGCGTAGATCGAGCCCGGCCACACCACCTTGAAATGGCGGTTCTCGGTGCGGTTGATGCCGGTGATGCGACCATTGTAGGCCGACGCCATCGCCACTTCGCCGGAAGCGAGAAGCTGCAGCGGCTGTGCGCCGCTTTCCCACCAAACGATGTTCGCCTTCAACTCGTCGAGCTTCTTGAAGGCGCGATCGACGCCCTCAGGCGTGGCGAGCGCCTTGTAGACATCCGCCGGCGCGACGCCATCGGCCATCAGCGCGAATTCCAGCGTGTACTTCGGACCCTTGCGCAGCGAACGCTTGCCGGGGAATTTCTGCACGTCCCAGAAATCCGCCCATGACTTCGGGCCATCGGCGATCTTGTCGGTGTCATAGGCGATCGCGGTAGACCAGACGATCGCACCAACGCCGCATTCGTTTACCGCGGACGGAATGAACTTGTCCTTGTCGGGAATCTTGCTCCAGTCGATCTTTTCATAGAGACCGTCGGCACAGCCCAACGCCAGTTCCTCGACCTCGACCTGCACGGCATCCCAGTTCGGGTTGCCGGCCTTGACCTTGGCTTGCAGCACGCCGATGCCACCATCCCAGGCCTCGTCGAGCAGCGGCTTGGCGGTCTTTTCGGCAAAAGGCTTGAAATAGATTTCCCGCTGCGCGTCCTGATAATTGCCGCCCCATGACACCACGGTCAGGTCGCGGGCCGCAGCTGGCATCGCCATGCCGAGGCCAACGGCCAGCAAGCCGCCCATTGCCAGAATTCCTACCCGTTTGCGCATTTTCGCTTCCCCTTTATCTGTAGTTGCGAGAATCCGGCCCTGCCGGATGACTGACGTCAGGCCACTTTCTCGGTCGCACCATCGAAAATCTTGCGCGAAACGGTGTCAAGGGCACTGGCGAATTTGTCGAGGATCGAGCGAACCTCGTTCGGCTGGATGACCAGCGGCGGGCAGAGCGCGATGGCGTCGCCCATGTTGCGGCAGATGATGCCCTGCTCCTGCAGCTCGGCATTGAAAATGCCGCCCAGCACGCCGGGCGCTTCAAGCGCCGACTTGGTGGCCTTGTCGGTCACCAGTTCCATCGCCGCGATCAGGCCGACGCCGCGGACCTCTCCGACCAGCGGATGGCCTTCGAGCTTGCGCAGGCCTTCGAGCAGAAGCTCGCCCATCTCGGCCGCATGGCCGACCAGGTTGCGCTCCTCGATGATCTTGATGGTTTCCAGCGCGACAGCCGCCGGAACCGGATGGCCGCCGGCGGTGAAGCCGTGGCCGAGCGTACCGATGCGCTCGCTTTCGTCGAGGATCGGGTCGAGCACGCGGTCGTTGGCGAGGAAGGCCGAGATCGGCAGGTAGGACGACGACAACTGCTTGGACAAGACGATCATGTCCGGCTTCAGGTCATAGGTCTGGCAGCCGAACATGTTGCCGGTGCGGCCGAAGCCGCAGATGACTTCGTCGGCAAGGAACAGGATGTCGTACTTCTTCAGCACGGCCTGGATCTTGGCCCAGTAGGTGCGCGGCGGCACCACGACGCCGCCGGCGCCCATGACCGGCTCGCCGAAGAAGGCGGCGATGGTCTCCGGCCCCTCGGCAAGGATGAGCGCCTCAAGCTCGCCGGCAAGGCGGGTGGCGAAGGCCTCTTCGCTCTCGCCCGGCTGCGCGTCGCGCCAATGGTGCGGGCTTGCCGTGTGCAGGATGCCCTGGATCGGCAGGTCGAAGGAGCGGTGATTGTTGGGCAGGCCGGTGAGGCTGCCGGAAGCGATGGTGACGCCGTGATAGGCGCGCTTGCGGCTGATGATCTTCTTGCGCTGGGGCTGGCCGAGCGCGTTGGAACGGTACCAGATCAGCTTCATCGCCGTATCGTTGGCTTCGGAGCCGGAATTGGTGAAGAAGGCCTTGCTCATCGGTGCGGGCGCCATCGTCACCAGCTTCTCGGCAAGCTCCACAACCGGGCCGTGCGATTTGTGCGTGAAGGTGTGGTAGAAGGGCAGCTTCGCCATCTGGCGGGTAGCAGCGTCGACAAGGCGCTTTTCGCCGAAGCCGAGCGCCACGCTCCACAGGCCGGCCATGCCCTCGATATAGCGCTTGCCGTGAACGTCCGTGACATAGACGCCCTCGCCGCTTTCGATCACCAGCGGACCGACCTGCTGGTGCTTGCGGCCATTGGTGTAGCCGTGAAGGTGGTAGGCGATGTCGCGCGCTTCGATCGAATTGGGCTTGGTGGTCATTGTACGTTTCCAGTCAGTCGGTTGACCGGCCAAGGGAGGTGTGGCCGGCATCGGGAGTGGTTGTCAGAAGAACGCCTGGATGCCCGTCTGGGCGCGGCCGAGGATGAGCGCGTGCACGTCATGCGCGCCTTCGTAGGTGTTGACGGTTTCCAGGTTCTGCGCGTGGCGCATGACGTGGTAGCCGATCTGGATGCCGTTGCCGCCATGCATGTCGCGGGCCTGGCGGGCAATGTCGAGCGCCTTGCCGCAATTGTTGCGCTTGACGATGGAGATCATTTCCGGCGCCATCTTGCCCTCGTCCATGAGACGGCCGACGCGCAGCGAACCTTGCAGGCCAAGCGCGATCTCGGTCTGCATGTCGGCGAGCTTCTTCTGGTAGAGCTGCGTGGCGGCGAGCGGCTTGCCGAACTGCTTGCGGTCGAGGCCGTATTGGCGCGCGCGGTGCCAGCAATCTTCCGCCGCACCCATGACGCCCCAGGAAATGCCATAGCGGGCGCGGTTGAGGCAACCGAACGGACCCTTGAGGCCGGAGACATTGGGCAAAAGCGCCTCTTCGCCGACCTCGACATTGTCGAGCACGATTTCGCCGGTGATCGAGGCGCGAAGCGACAGCTTGCCGCCGATTTTCGGCGCGGACAGCCCCTTCATGCCCTTGTCGAGCACGAAGCCGCGAATCTGATTGTCATGCGCCGCCGACTTTGCCCACACCACGAACACGTCGGCGATGGGGGCATTGGAAATCCACATCTTGGAACCGTTGAGGCGATAGCCCGACGCGGTCTTTTCGGCCCGGGTCTTCATGCCGCCCGGATCGGAGCCGGCGTCCGGCTCGGTCAGGCCGAAGCAGCCTATCCACTCACCGGAAGCGAGCTTCGGCAGATATTTCTTGCGCTGCTCCTCCGAGCCGTAGGCATGGATCGGATACATGACCAGCGAAGACTGCACGCTCATCATCGAGCGGTAGCCCGAATCGACGCGCTCGACTTCGCGGGCGACGAGGCCATAGGTGACGTAGCCCGCGCCAAGCCCGCCATATTGTTCCGGAATGGTGATGCCGAGCAGGCCGGCATCGCCCATCTCGCGAAAGATGGCGGGATCGGTCTTTTCCTCCATATAGGCGTCTTCGATGCGCGGGCCGAGCTTGTCGGCGGCAAACGCCGCCGCCGCATCGCGCACCATGCGCTCGTCTTCCGTGAGCTGCTGCTCGAACAGGAAGGGATCGTCCCAGACGAAGGCTGCCGTATGTGAAGATGTCTTGCCGTGCCGAGCGGTCAATGCAGTCGCCTCCTGAGCTGCCGCAAGAGATACCGGACAAAGCCTTCACCCGTGCGGGCCGGCTCCTCCTGTGGTCATCATATCCCTGCGATGGGTGTTAGCATCGTTCAAAATTCTGCGCAACATACCGCTCAATATATTGAGCGAATTTTCGCTATAGATAGGGCGGCGTGCAGGCCGAGATGACGATCGTGATGCCGGTGGACGGGTTGCGGAAGCGGTGCGGCACGCGGCTGTCGAACAGGTAGGATTCGCCAGCCTTCAGCACCCGCACCTCGTCGCCGACCGTCAACTCCAGTTCGCCCTCGACGACATAGCCGCCCTCGGTCGAGAAATGCTGCAACATGGCCTCGCCGGTATCGGCGCCGGGTTCGTAGACTTCGTGCAGGATTTGCAGATTGTAGGCGCGCGCATCGCCGACCTGGCGCAGCGTCAGCCGGCCTTCGCCATTGTCTATGGCCCGCGCGGTAACGCGCGAGGTCAGGTCCTTGAGGTCGTCGACGCCAAAGAACGGGCCGAACTTCTTGCGCTGGTCGTCCTCGAAGAAATCGGACATGGAGACATCGAGGCCACCGAGTATCTTGCGCAGCGTCGCGATCGACGGGCTCGACTTGTTCTTCTCGATGATCGAGATCTGCGCATGCGGGACATTGGCCCGGGCGGCAAGCTCGCGCTGCGAAAGCGCAGCCCCCACCCTCAGCGCCTTGAGGCGCGCACCAACGTCGAAATTCTCTGCCATGCGGTTGCCGGGCTCGCCAAGACTTGTTCAACTTTGCGCAAAATATCTGACACTTTGCCGCAATGGAAGAGGCGAAAATCGGTTGTACAGGCCGGAAATACCGGCCGCCGCTCAGCCCGCGCGGCTGCCGGCTCCAGCGGGTTCGGCCTCGGCCACGACAAGACGCACACCGGCTGAGGCGAGCGCGTCCGCTATGTCGCGCGGCGGCGCCTGGTTGGTCGCAAGTTCGGCAAAACCGGACAGGTCGCAAACCTGGACGAGACCCTGGCGGCCGAATTTGCTGTTGTCGGTGATGACCATCGAGCGCTGCCCGCGCGACAGCACCATGCGGGCAAATTCCGCTTCGGCGAGGTCGTAGTCCATCACGCCGGCCGATTCGTCGATGGCGCCCGCCGAGATGATGGCGTGGGTGACGCTGAAACGGCTGACGAATTCGATGGCCGAGATGCCGAAGGCGGCGCCTGAATCGCTGCGCAGTTCGCCGCCGGCCATGTAGACCTTGTTGCCGTTGACCGTGGCGAGCGTGCGCGCGATGTCGGAGGAATTGGTCACCACTGTCAGCCGCCGGTGGCCAAGCAGTTCACGAGCCAGGAAACTGGTCGTCGTACCGGTATCGAGCATGATGGATTCGCCGTCGCGGATGGTCGCCGCCACCATGCGCGCGATGGTGCGCTTGGCTTCGGCGTTTTCGCGCATGCGCCGCTCGAAGGGCGCTTCGGCGGTCATTGCCGGCAGGCCGATGGCACCATGCATCTTGACCACGATGCCGTCGTCGGTGAGCGGCTTGACATCGCGGCGCACCGTTTCCAGCGAAACGCCCAGCCGTTCGGCAAGGCTGGCGATGGTCACCGTGCCCTCGTCGCCGAGAAGGCGCAGGATTTCACCATGACGCTTGGAATGGATCATCGCAGGTCCGCGCTCGAACAACCATTAATGTGACTGTTTTTATGGCAATCTGACAATGACATGCAAGCGATTGCCACATAAATCAGGCAAATCAACACAGAAAACCACAAATCCACGTTGACAAGCCGGCGCATGCCGCGTGACACTGCGGAAGTGACGAACCTGAGGCGCTTGCTGCGGGAGATGGCAACGACCTGAGGCACACCAACGACAAAGTTCAGAGGGTGAGCAGGAGGCTCGACATGTTTTCGCGCATTCGCATGACCACGACCGCGCTCGGGGCACTTGCCCTTGGCGCTACGCTGTCCATGACGCCGGTGATGGCGCAGGACTCCACCGACCCCATTAAATTGACGCTGCATGACTGGACCGGCCAGCTCATCACCACCCAGATCATGGGCGAGGTGCTGAAGAAGGCCGGCGACAACGTCGAATACGTCCAGGCCGACTATCTGGCCCAGTTTGCCGGACTGGAAAGCGGCGACCTGCATGTGGCGATGGAAATGTGGGAAACCACAGGCCGCGACGCCATGGATGCGGCAACCGCGACCGGCAAGGTGGAGAATTTCGGCCCGACCGGCATGAAGGCCAAGGAAGAGTGGTGGTTCCCCGAATACATGAAGGAGAAATGCCCCGGCCTGCCCAACTGGGAAGCGCTGAAGGACGAAAAGTGCGCCGAGGCTTTCTCGACCGCCGAGACCGCGCCGAAGGGCCGCTACCTTGGCGGGCCGGTGACGTGGGGCGGTTTTGACGACGAACGCGTCGAGGCGCTCGACCTGCCGTTCGAGGTCATCCATGCCGGCACCGACGCAGCGCTTTTTGCCGAACTGGAAAGCGCCTACCAGCGCCAGGCGCCGATCCTGTTGTGGATTTACGCGCCGCACTGGGCGACGGCGAAATACAAGGGCGAATGGGTCGAATTCCCCGAATACACCAAGGAATGCTACACCGACCCGGCCTCGGGCTCGAACCCCGACATGGCCTATGACTGCGGCAAGCCGTTTGGCGAAATCTGGAAGGTCGGCTGGGCCGGCGTGAAGGTCAAGTGGCCCGGTGCCTACAAGGCGATCAAAGCCTTCACCATCGACAATGACGAGATGGGCCAGATGATCACCAAGGTCGATCTCGACGGCAAGAAGGTCGAGGACGTGGTGGCCGAATGGATGGGCGCCAACGAGGCGCGCTGGTCCGAGTGGATCAAGAAGTAGGCGTTGGGCGCATGCGCTTGAACACCCCCCTCTGGCCTGCCGGCCATCTCCCCCTCAAGGGGGGAGATTGGCTGGCGTTGCGGACCTCGCCAACCGCCAGGCTCTTGGGAAAGGCGCAAGCGTCGAAATTGCTGATCTCCCCACCTGAGGGGGAGATGGCCGGCAGGCCAGAGGGGGGTCTGCTCAAGGGTTGGCAAACCCTATGACCCCGAAACTTGTCTGTCGCGATGTCTGGAAGGTGTTCGGCGCCGGGGCAAAGGAATTCCTGCAGGAAACGGGCGGCAACGCAGGGCTGAAAGAGTTGGGCGCGCGGGGTCTCGTCGGCGCGGTGCGGGGTGTCAACCTCGATGTCCGCGCCGGCGAGATTTTCGTCATCATGGGCCTGTCGGGGTCCGGCAAATCGACGCTGGTGCGCTGCCTGTCGCGCCTTGTCGAGCCGACGGCAGGTGAAATCCTGTTCAACGGCGAGAACCTGCTCGAGGCAGACGACCGGCGCATGATCGAGATCCGCCGCCACCAGATGGGCATGGTGTTCCAGAATTTCGCGCTGCTGCCGCACCTCACCGTGCTGGCCAACGTCGCCTTCCCGCTCGAAGTGCAGGGCGTGGACCGCGCGACACGGGAGGAACGTGCCCGCAAGATGATCGAACTCGTTGGCTTGGCCGACAAGGAGCATTTCTTCCCGCGCGAGCTGTCCGGCGGGCAGCAGCAGCGGGTCGGCATCGCCCGTTCGCTGGCGGTCGAACCGGAACTTTGGTTCCTGGACGAGCCTTTTTCCGCACTCGATCCACTGATCCGGCGCGAGATGCAGGACGAGTTCATGCGCCTGCAATCCGTGTTGAAGAAGACCATCGTCTTCATCACCCACGACTTCGACGAGGCCATCCGGTTGGCCGACCGCATCGCGATCATGAAGGACGGCGCGGTGGTCCAGATCGGTTCGCCCGAAGACATCGTGCTGAACCCGGCGACGGCCTATGTCGCCGAATTCACCCGCAACGTGCCGAAAGCCAAGGTGGTGAAGGTGGCAAGCACCATGAAACCCGCCAAGGGCAAGGCACTGAACGGGGCGTCGATTTCGCAAGGCTCCACCATTGCCGAGGCCGCACCCTTGTTCGACGACAAGACGGAACGGCTGCGTGTCGTCGATGCCGGCGGCGCGACTGTTGGCGTCCTGGAACGTGCCGATGTCGTTGCCCTGATGATGCGGGGGTAGAAGCTTGATCGCCGCCCTCTACACCCCCCTCTGTCCTGCCGGACATCTCCCCCTCAAGGGGGGAGATTGGCTGGCATGGCGAGCCTCGCCAACCGTCAGGCTACCGGGAGAAGCGCAAGGGTCGAAATTGCTGATCTCCCCACCTGAGGGGGAGATGTCCGGCAGGACAGAGGGGGGTAAGGCAGGGCGCGACTTTCAAACTCAAGCAACATGCGGTGTCGCATGACCACGCCCGCCGCCGACAGCACGCACCGCCCGATTGCCCCGCGCCTCGACGGCGGCGCGCTGTCGTGGCCGTGGCTGGTTGCCGGGGCGGCGTTTGTGCTTTTCTGGCAGTACGGCCAACCGCTGGCCAAGTGGGCATTCGACTATCCGCGCGCCTGGCAGGTGCCGGCGCAGCGCTGGATCAGCAATGCGATGAAATGGCTGCTCGACAGTGCGAGCTTCGGCCTGTTCACCTTCACCGACCTGACCCGCTTCATTGCCCGCCTGATCGACCTTCCCTACCAGTTTGCGCTGAGCCTGCTTTCGACCGGGTTCCTGTCGGGACAGGGATCGGGCGCGGTCGAGATCCTTCCGCCCTTGTCCTGGGCTGCCGTCATCGCCATCGTCACGCTG
Organism: Mesorhizobium sp. Root552; assembly: GCF_001427285.1. Classification (GTDB taxonomy): domain Bacteria; phylum Pseudomonadota; class Alphaproteobacteria; order Rhizobiales; family Rhizobiaceae; genus Mesorhizobium. Next base: position 358,485 of record NZ_LMFV01000012.1, on the reverse strand, counting down.
ATGGGCTACCACGCCGGCGGGCGCAGGCTGGCGCTGCTGGTTGCGATCTGCTTCGGCTTCCTTGCCGTGTTCGGCCAGTGGAACAGCGCCATGGTGACGCTGGCCTCCATTCTGGTTGCAGTGCCGCTCGGTGTCGTCGGCGGCCTGCTGCTCGGCATCCTCGCCTATCGCTATCCGCGCTTCGAACGCGCGCTGACGCCGCTGCTCGACCTGATGCAGACGATACCGGTTTTTGCCTATCTGGTGCCGATCCTGTTCATGTTCGGCTTCGGCCCGACCGCAGCTGTGGTGGCCACCCTCATCTACGCCATGCCACCGATGACGCGCATCACCATACTGGCGCTGCGCTCGGTGCCGTCGGAAATCCTCGAACTCGGCAAGATGATCGGCTGCACGCGCAGGCAGATGACATGGCGCGTGCTGGTGCCTTCGGCCAAGGACAGCCTTATGGTCGGCGTCAACCAGGTGATCATGCTGTCGCTCAACATGGTCATCATCGCCTCGATGATCGGTGCCGGTGGCTTGGGCTTCGATGTGCTGGCGGCACTTCGCCGCCTCGACATCGGCGCGGGCCTGGAAGCCGGCATGGCAATCGTGGCGCTGGCGGTGGCGCTCGACCGGCTGTCGCAGGCCTATGCCATCAAGGCCGGCAGCGAAGGGGCCGCCCTGCAGGCGGGAAACGTCCTGCAGCGCCATCCCTATACTTTTGCTGCGCTGGCGATCGTCATCGCGACTGGGGTGATAGGTTTGGTCGTGCCGGCGCTGCAACATTACCCGGAAAGCCTTGAGGTCTCGACCGGCGGCTTCTTCGACGAGGTTGTGCGCTGGATCAACGTCAATTTCTTCGACACGCTGGAGGGTTTGAAGAACATCGTGCTGCTCAACGTGCTGGTGCCGTTGAAGCGCATGCTCGGCGGCCTGCCGTGGCTTGGCGTCACACTTTTCCTGGCCTTTGCCGGCTGGCGGCTGGGCGGGGCGAAGCTTGCGGCACTGGTCGGCGCTCTCGCCTTCTTCATCGCCGCGACCGGCCAGTGGGAGAAGGCGACCATCACCGTCTACCTGTGCGGCATTTCCGTCATCTTCGCTTCGCTGATCGGCATTCCGGTCGGCATTCTTGCCGCCGAACGCGCGCGGCTGTGGCAATGGGTGCAGGTGGTGATCGACACGCTGCAGACGCTGCCGTCATTCGTCTACCTGATGCCGGCGGTGATGCTGTTCCGCGTCGGTGATTTCACCGCGCTGATCGCCATCGTCGCCTATGCGGTGGCGCCTGCCATCCGCTACACCGTGCTGGGGCTGCAGAAGGTCGATCCGCGCCTGATCGAAGCCGGAGAGGCAATGGGCTGCACGCCGTGGCAGCTGCTGACCAAGATCAAGCTGAAGCTCGCGCTCCCCGAGATCATGCTGGGCCTCAACCAGACCATCATGTTCGCGCTGTCGATGCTGGTCATCACGGCGCTGGTCGGCACCCGCGACCTTGGGCAGGAGGTTTATATCGCGCTGACCAAGGCCGACACCGGGCGCGGCATCGTCGCCGGCCTTGCGGTGGCCTTCATCGCCATCATCGCCGACCGGCTGATTTCGGCAGGTGCGTTGCGCATCAAGCAGAGGCTCGGCCTGGCATGACGGACGCGGCAAAGATCAGCGCCCAGGACCGCATCCGCGCCCTGCCCTTCTGGAACGGAGCGATCGAGATCACGCCGCTGGATGGCGGCCTCAGCAACGAGAACTTTCTCGTGACCGACGCAAGCGGCAGGCATGTCGCGAGGCTCGGCCGCGACTTCCTGTTCCATCATGTGTTGCGCGAGCGTGAATTGATGACCGCGCGCGCCGCCCATGAAGCAGGTTTCGGGCCGCGCGTCGAACATGCGCAGGACGGCATCGTCGTTTGCGCCTTCATCGAGGCGCGGACCTATGGCGCAGAAGATGTGCGCCAGAACATCGCCCGTATCGCGCCGCTGGTGCGCGCCTTCCATGAGCAAATGCCGCGCCATGTCACCGGGCCGGGCTTCATGTTCTGGGTCTTCCACGTGATCCGCGACTATGCCCGCACGCTCGAGACGGGCAAAAGCCGTTTCACCGGCGACCTGCCGGCCTACCTCGACCTTGCCGACGATCTGGAGCGCGCGCAAGCGCCGCTGCCGATCGTCTTCGGCCACAACGACCTGTTGCCGGCAAACTTCATGGACGACGGCAAACGGCTGTGGCTGATCGACTTCGAATATGCCGGCTTCAATACCGCGATGTTCGACCTTGCCGGTGCGGCCTCGAACGCCGGCATGTCGGAACAGGAATCCGCCGAGTTGCTGGCGATCTATTTCGGCCATGCGCCGGATGCCGCGCTGCTGCGCTCGCATGCCGCCATGCAGTGCGCCTCGCTTTTACGCGAGGCGATGTGGAGCATGGTCTCCGAACTGCATCTCGACGCGCCGGGCGTCGACTACAGCGCCTACACGGCCGAAAACCTGGCCCGGCTTGAAGCCGCGCTCGACACCTATCGAACCAGATACGGAAAGCCCCAATCATGACCTTGCCCACCCATGCCGAAATCGTTGTCATCGGCGGCGGCATCATCGGCTGTTCGACGGCATATCACCTCGCCCGCGACCACAAGGCCGATGTCGTTCTGCTGGAACAGGGCCGCATCACCTCGGGTTCGACCTGGCACGCCGCCGGGCTGGTCGGCCAGTTGCGCTCGTCGGCCTCGATCACGCGCGTGCTGAAATACTCGGTCGAACTCTACAAGGGGCTGGAGGCCGAGACGGGGCTGGCGACCGGCTGGAAGATGACCGGGTGCCTGCGCCTCGCCACCAATGCCGACCGCTGGATCGAGTTCAAGCGGCTGGCGACGACTGCGAAAAGCTTCGGCATGGACATGCATCTCCTGTCGCCGGACGAGGTCAAGCGCATGTGGCCGCTGATGGAAACAGGCGACCTCGTCGGCGCAAGCTGGCTGCCGACCGACGGACAGGCGAGCCCTTCCGACATCACGCAGTCGCTCGCCAAGGGTGCGCGCATGCATGGCGCGAAGCTGCACGAAGGCGTGCGCGTCACCGGTTTCGACATGAAGGACGGCCGCATAACAGCGGTGAAGACCGACAAGGGCGACATCGCCTGCGACAAGGTGGTGAACTGTGCGGGCCAGTGGGCGCGGCAGGTGGGAGCCTTGGCCGGCATCAGCGTGCCGCTGCAGCCGGTCAAGCACCAGTACATCGTCACCGAAAAGATCGACGGGCTGGCGACCGACGCGCCGACCATCCGCGACCCCGACCGCCGCACCTATTTCAAGGAGGAGGTCGGCGGGCTGGTGATGGGCGGCTACGAGCCCAACCCGCAGGCCTGGGCAACCGGGCTGGCCGGCGGCGACGTGCCCGACGAATGGGAGTTCCGCCTGTTCGACGACGACTACGACCATTTCGAGCAGCACATGACGCAGGCGGTCGAGCGTGTGCCGGCGCTGGCCAATGTCGGCGTCAAGCAGATGATCAACGGGCCGGAGAGCTTCACGCCGGACGGCAATTTCATCCTCGGCTCCGCCCCGGAATGTTCCAACATGTTCGTCGGCGCTGGCTTCAACGCCTTCGGCATCGCGTCGGGCGGCGGCACGGGCTGGGTGCTGGCGCAATGGGTGGTGGACGGCGAAGCGCCGCTGGATCTCTGGGTCGTCGATATCCGCCGCTTTTCCGAAATGCATCGCGACCGCAAATGGGTGTGCGACCGCACGCTGGAGGCCTATGGCAAGCACTACACCATCGGCTTTCCGCATGAGGAGTATGAAAGCGGGCGACCGCGCATCGTCTCGCCGCTCTATGAGCGGCTGAAGGCCCACAACGCGGTGTTTGGCTCCAAGCTCGGCTGGGAGCGGCCGAACTGGTTTGCGCCGAAAGGCATGGAAGCGAAAGACCTCTATTCGATGGGCCGCCAGAACTGGTTCGGCCCTGTTGGCGAGGAACACCGCCATGTGCGCGATGCGGTCGGCATCTTCGACCAGTCGTCCTTCGCAAAGTACGAACTCACCGGCCCGGATGCGCTGAAGGCGCTGGACTGGATCTGCGCCAATGATGTCAGCAAGCCGGCCGGGCGGCTGACCTACACGCAGTTGCTCAACACGCGCGGCGGCATCGAGGCTGATTTGACCGTGGCGCGGCTGGCAGAGGAAAAATTCTACATCGTCACCGGCACCGGCTTCCGCACCCATGACCTGTCATGGATCAAGGACCACATCGCCAAGGATGCCGAGGTCAGCGTCAAGGACGTCACCGAGGCTTTTGGCACGCTGTCGCTGATGGGACCGAAGGCCCGCGATGTGCTGGCCAAGGTGACGAAGGCCGATGTTTCCAATGCCGCCTTCCCGTTCGGCCATGTTGGCGAGATCGATATCGCTGGACACAAGGTGCGGGCGCTGCGCGTGACGTATGTCGGCGAACTGGGCTGGGAACTGCATGTACCGATCGAGGCGACCGGCGAGGTGTTCGACGCGCTGACGGCGGGCAAGCCGCACGGCATTCGCCCGGTCGGCTATCGCGCGCTGGAATCACTGAGGCTGGAGAAGGGCTACCGCGCTTGGGGTTCCGACATCACCCCCAACGACACGCCGCTGGAGGCCGGGCTCGGCTGGGCGGTGAAGCTGAAGAAGAACACCGATTTCCTCGGCCGGCGTGCGTTGCAGGCAGTGAATGGCGCAGTGCCGAAGAAGCGCTTTTCCGGCTTCACGGTGGCGGACCGGGACATCGTGCTGGTCGGCCGCGAGACGATCCTGCGCGACGGCCAGCCGGTCGGCTACCTGACCAGCGGCGGCTATGGCTACACGGTTGGGAAGAACATCGGTTACGGCTATGTCCGCAACGAAGGCGGCGTGTCGGACGATTTCCTCGCATCGGGCAACTACGAACTCGTGGTCGCTACCGAGAAGGTGCCGGCGCGCCTGCACATGGAGCCGCTTTACGATCCGGCTGGCGACAAGGTGAAAGCCTGACCGGACGGTTCAGGGCGCTTCGAGAAGCAGCGCGATGCCCTGACCGACGCCGATGCACAGCGTCGCTACCGCGCGCTTTGCCTTGCGTTCGGCAAGCTCGATTGCCGCGGTCAAGGCAAGCCGCGCACCCGACATGCCGAGCGGATGGCCGAGCGCAATGGCGCCGCCATTCGGGTTCACATGCGCCGCATCGTCGGGCAAGCCAAGCTGGCGCAGGCAGGCGAGCGACTGCGCGGCGAAGGCTTCATTCAATTCGATGAGGTCGATATGGCCAATGGCGAGCTGATGCCTGCCAAGAAGCTTCTGCACGGCAGGCACCGGGCCGATGCCCATGATGCGCGGGGGAACGCCTGCCGTCGCCATGCCCACAATCCGCGCCAGAGGCGTAAGGTTATAGCGCTCGACGGCGGCTTCGGAGGCGACCAGCAGCGCCGCTGCACCATCGTTGACGCCGGATGCGTTGCCGGCGGTGACGCTGCCGCCCTTGCGGAAGGGTGCGGGCAAGGATGCCAGCTTTTCCAGCGAGGTCGCGCGCGGATGCTCGTCCTTGTCGACGGTGACGAAGGTGCCCTTGCCTGCCGGCACGTCGATTGGGGCGATTTCCCTGACCAGCCGGCCGTTTGCCTCCGCCGCCAGCGCACGCTGCTGGCTGCGCAGCGCGAACGCATCCTGATCGGCGCGCGCTATGGCAAATTCCGCAGCCACGTTCTCGGCAGTCTCCGGCATCGAGTCGACGCCGTACTGGTTCTCGATGACCGTGTTGACGAAACGCCAGCCAATGGTGGTGTCGTGGATTTCGGCGGCGCGCGAAAATGCGGTCTGGCTTTTCGGCATGACGAAGGGCGCGCGCGACATCGATTCGACGCCGCCGGCAATGACCAGATCGGCCTCGCCGAGCCGCACCGCGCGTGCGGCATAACCGACCGCATCGAGGCCGGAGCCGCACAGGCGGTTGACGGTCGTGGCGGCGACGCTTTCCGGCAGGCCGGCCAAAAGCGTAGCCATGCGCGCAACATTGCGGTTGTCCTCGCCGGCCTGGTTGGCGCAGCCCAGAACCACCTCCTCGATCGCCTCCGGCGGCAGGTTCGGCAAGCGGGCCAGCAGCGCCTTGATCGGATGGGCGGCGAGATCGTCGGTGCGCACCGCCGACAGCGCCCCGCCATAGCGGCCGATGGGGGTGCGGACCCCGGCGACGAGATAAGCAGGCCTGTTCATGTTCACTCCACTCCCGCCTGGAACATCGGCCCGCCGCGCCAGGCCGGGTAGCCGTAGCCGTTGATCAAAACCAGGTCGATGTCGGAGCCGCGCAGCACGATGCCTTCGGCAAGAATCTTGCGGCCTTCCGCAACGATTCCAGTCATGACCCGCTCGACGATTTCGGACGCCGAAAAAGACCGGCGCTCGATGCCGGCTTCACGCGACGCCGCTTCGATCAGTGCCGTTACTTTAGGATCAACGGCCTTTTCGCCGCTTTCGTAGGTGTAGTAGCCCTTACCCGTCTTGCGGCCAAAACGGCCGGCCTCGCACAGCCGGTCGGCAATGACGACGTAGCGTTCGGAAGGATCGCGGGTTGCGGCATTGCGCTTGCGCCGTGCCCAGGAAATATCGAGGCCAGCCATATCGTTGACCGCATAGGGACCCATCGGGAATCCATAACCCTCCAGCGCTGCGTCGATGTCCTGCGGCAGTGCTCCATCCTCCAGCATGAAATCGCACTCGCGGCGATAGGCAGTGAAGATGCGGTTGCCGATGAAGCCTTCGCAGACGCCGCTGACGACGCCGAGCTTGCCGAGCTTCTTGGCGACGGCAAGGCCGGTCGCCAGCACGTCGGGCGCGAGCTTGGCGGTGCGCACCACCTCGACCAGCCGCATGACGTTTGCCGGCGAAAAGAAGTGCAGGCCAATCAGGCGTTCAGGCCCCGTAACGACCCCTGCAATCACGTCCGGATCGAGATAGCTGGTGTTGGTGGCAAGGATGGCGTCAGGACGGACGATGCCGGACAGCGAGGCAAACAGTTCCTGCTTCACTTGCAGATCGTCGAACACCGCTTCGATGACCAGATCGCAAGCGGCAAGCGCCTTGCGCTCGTCGAAATAGGACAGGCGCGACAGCCGCTCTGTCATCGCCGCCTCGCCGATGCGACCGGACTTGAGCATGCGCTGGTAGATGTCGCGGATGCGCGCCTGACCGGCTTCGAGCGCGGCCATATCGCGCTCGACGACGACCACGGAAAAGCCGGTATCCGCAAACGATACGGCAATGCCTGCACCCATCAGGCCGGCACCGACTACGCCGACGATGCGGACGGGGCGCGGCTCGACGCCTTCGATGCCCGGAACCTTGGCCGCCTGGCGCTCGGCGGCAAAGACATGGCGCAGCGCCACCGATTGTTCGGAACTGACAAGCTCCCGGAAAGCGGCGCGTTCTTCAGCCAAGCCTTCTTGCAGCGAAGTGCTGCCTGCACGCAGAACCATGCGCGCAGCCCGGCCCGGCGACACCTGCCCGCGCGCCTTCTTCTCGATAGCTGCAAGCTGCTTGTCCGCCGCATCGACGTCAAAGGCAGGTACGGCAAGTTCGCCCGTACGGCGCACCGGCTGGCCGATGAGCTCGCGCGCCAAGGTCTTTGCATCATCGACGAGATCGCCCGTTGCGATGCGTTCGACCACAGCCAGTTTTACGGCCTCGGCGGCACTGAGGCGGCGTCCGCTGGCTGCAATTTCCATCGCCGCCGGAACGCCAATGAGCCGCGGCAGGCGCTGGGTGCCGCCGGCGCCGGGAATGATGCCGAGCTTGACTTCAGGCAGGCCGAATTGCGCGTCGGCCGAGGCAATGCGGGCATGCGCGCCAAGCGCCAGTTCGAAGCCGCCGCCAAGAGCCGTGCCATGCACCGCTGCGACCACCGGCTTTGGCGACGCCTCGATGGCGTTGACCACTTCCGGCAGCAAAGGCGCGCGCGGCGGCTGGCCGAATTCCTTGACATCCGCCCCCGCGACGAAGGTCCTGCCGGCGCAGGCAAGCACGATCGCCTGCACGTCCGGGTCGTCATTTGCCTCGGCAAGCGCTTCCATCAATCCCGTCCGCACGGCATGTGAGGCAGCATTGACCGGCGGATTGTCGATGAGGATTACACCGACACTACCGTCGCGGATGAGGGTGACGCTCATATGCGGTTCAATCCGGAACCACGGCGGTGGCCTGGATTTCGACCAGCGCCTCGTCCTCGACAAGGCCGGAAACCTCGACCACGGCCATGGCCGGGAAGTTGCGGCCCATCGTGGCCTTCCAGGCAGCGCCGATTTCCTTCAGCGATGCCGAGTAGGCTTTGCGGTCGGTAACGTACCAGGTCATCGTGGTGATGTGTTCGGGTCCGGCATCGCCTTCGCGCAGGATCGCCAGAACATTTTCAAGCGTCTGCCGGATCTGGCCAGGCAAGTCGTGCACCTCGAACTTGCACTGGCCGTTCCAGCCGATCTGGCCGCCGACGAAGAGTGTGCGCCCACGCGCCTCGATGCCGTTCGAATAACCGATGGGCTTGGCCCAGCCTTCCGGCTGCAACACGCGATGCGGCGTTGCGGGAGATGGATGATGGGAGGGCTTGGGGATGCTCATGGCAATTCCGTTCAATTCGAGAAAGCGGCGATGCCGGTAATGGCGCGGCCGAGGATCAGGGCGTGCACGTCGTGCGTGCCCTCATAGGTGTTGACCACTTCGAGATTGACCAGGTGGCGAGCGACCGGAAACTCGTCCGAAATGCCGTTGCCGCCCAGCATGTCGCGCGCGGTGCGGGCGATCTCCAGCGCCTTGCCGCAGGAATTGCGCTTCAGGATCGAGGTGAGCTCGACCGGCGGATTGCCCTCGTCCTTCATCCGGCCAAGCCGCAGGCAGCCCTGCAGGCCGAGCGAAATGTCGGTCAGCATGTCGGCGAGCTTCTTCTGGATGAGCTGGTTGGCGGCGAGCGGCCGGCGAAACTGCTTGCGGTCGAGCACATATTGCCGCGCCGTCTCGAAGCAGGATTCGGCAGCGCCCAGCGCGCCCCAGGCAATGCCGAAGCGGGCCGAGTTGAGGCAGGTGAACGGACCCTTGAGGCCGCTGACGTCGGGCAACATGTTTTCAGCCGGGACGAACACGCTGTCCATGACAATCTGGCCGGTGATCGAGGCGCGCAGGCCGACCTTGCCGTGGATTGCCGGGGCCGACAGGCCCTTCCAGCCCTTTTCCAGGATGAAGCCGCGGATGACGCCATCCTCTGTCTTGGCCCAGACCACGAAGACATCGGCGATCGGCGAATTGGAGATCCAGGTCTTGGCACCGGAAAGCAGGTAGCCACCCTCGGTCCTGCGGGCGCGGGTCGCCATCGAGCCAGGGTCGGAGCCGTGGTCCGGTTCTGTGAGGCCGAAGCAGCCGATCCTGGTGCCCGCGATCAGGCCGGGCAGATATTTGCGCTTCTGGTCCTCGCTGCCGAACGTGTAGATCGGCAGGATCACCAGCGACGACTGCACGCTCATCATCGAACGGTAGCCGCTGTCGATACGCTCGATCTCGCGCGCGATCAGGCCGTAGGAAACGTAATTGAGGCCCGCCCCGCCATAGTCTTCCGACACCGTCGGTCCAAGCAGGCCAAGCTCGCCCATCTCGGCGAAGATCGACGGATCGGTCTTTTCATGGCGAAACGCTTCCTGCACGCGCGGCACCAGCCTATCCTGAGCATAGGCGCGCGCGGTTGCCTGCACCATGCGCTCGTCCTCGCTGAGCTGCGCATCGAGGTTGAACGGATCCTGCCAGTCGAAAAGGGCCTTCGAGCCGTGCATACGGATTTTCCTTATTTCGCGGTTTTCATCAGCTCGCGGCCGATGATGAGTTTCTGCACTTCGGTTGCGCCCTCGTAGATGCGCAACGCCCGGATTTCACGATAGAGCCGCTCGACGATCTCGCCGACGCGCACGCCGCGACCGCCGAACATCTGCAGTGCCTGGTCGATGACCCACTGCGCGTTTTCGGTCGCCGTCAGCTTGGCCATGGCCGCTTCACGCGTGGCCGGCAGCTTCTGCACGTCGCGCCGCCATGCCGTGCGGGCAACCAGAAGCGCGGCGGCATCGATTGCCGTTGCCATTTCGCCCAGCGTGCTTTGCGCGGTCGGCAGATCGGCAAGCGTCGCGCCGAACATTTTTCGCGCCTTGGCATGGGCGAGCGCCTCGTCCAGCGCGCGGCGGGCGAAGCCGAGAGCAGCAGCAGCCACCGAAGGCCGGAAGATATCGAGCGTGCGCATGGCGATCTTGAAGCCTTCGCCGGGTTGCCCAAGAAGCTGCGCGGCCGGGATGCGGCAATTGTCGAAACGGATACGCGCCAGCGGATGCGGCGCGATGGTGTCGATGCGCTCGACGATTGAGAAGCCGGGCGTGTCGGCAAAGACGGCGAAGGCCGAAATGCCGCGCGTGCCGGGCGCTTCGCCGGTGCGGGCAAAGACGGTGTAGACGTCGGCGATGCCGCCGTTGGAAATGAAGATTTTCTCGCCGTCGAGCACATAGGCGTCGCCGTCGCGCCGTGCGGCGCAGGCCATGGCGGCAACATCCGAACCGGCCTCGGGCTCGGTCAGCGCGAAGGCCGAAATCAGCTCGCCCTTGGCGATTTTGGGCAGCACTGCCTGCTTGACCGCGTCGGTTCCCGACAGGCTGATCGCGCCGGTGCCAAGACCCTGCATGGCGAAGGCGAAGTCGGCCAGCCCATCGGCATAGGCCAGCGTCTCGCGCATGACGCACAGCGAACGGCTGTCGATGGCTTGCGCGACGCCGCCATAGGCTTGCGGCACGCAATGGCGCAGGAAGCCGCCTGCGCCGAGTTTTGCGACCAACGCCTTGCAGGCCGAATCGGCGTCGTGATGGTCGATCGTGCCTAGTCCTTTGCCGGCTATGAAAGCGTCGGCCTCCGCTGCCAGCGCACGATGTTCCTCGCCATAGAACGGCCAGTCGAGATGGTTGCGCGAGAGTTGCGGCGAGCTGTCGGCGACCATGGCTCAGTCTCCCTTGAAGGCCGGCTTGGCCTTGGCGGCGAAGGCCTCGAAGGCACGGCGGAAATCGCCGGTGGCCATGCAGATCGCCTGCGCCTGCGCCTCCGATTCGATCAGCTCCTCGATGCCCATGCCCCATTCCTGGTCGAGCATCTTCTTGGTCATCGAATGGGCGAACCACGGCCCGTCGGCGAGGTTGCGAGCGAACTTCTGTGCGTCGCCAAGCAGCGCGCCGCGCTCGGCAAGGGAATTGTAGAAACCCCAGGCATGGCCTTCAGCCGCCGTCATCACCCTCCCGGTGAACAGAAGCTCGGCGGCGCGGCCCTGGCCGATGATGCGCGGAAGGATGCCGCAAGCACCCATGTCGGCGCCTGCGAGCCCGACGCGCGTGAACAGGAAGGCGGTCTTCACTTCGGGCGTGGCGATGCGGTAGTCCGAGGCCATGGCGAGGATCGCGCCGGCCCCGGCGCAGATGCCGTCGACGGCTGCGATGATCGGCTGCGGACAGGCCCTGATCTGGCGGACCAGATCGCCGGTCATGCGCGTGAAGGCGATGAGGTCCGGCATCTTCATGGTGGTCAGCGGCTCGATGATTTCGAACACGTCGCCGCCGGAGGAGAAATTGTTGTCCGCGCCGGTCAGCACCACGGCGCGCACGTCGCTAGCCCGCTGCAGCGAACGGAACAGGTCGGTCAGCTCCTCGTAGGAATCGAAGGTCAGCGGGTTCTTCTTCTCGGGCCGGTTGAGCGTGATGGTGGCAACGCGGCCATCCTCATCCGTCTCGAACAGGAAATGGCTGGCCTTGTGGCCCTTGAACGGACGGCGCTTGGCCTGCATTGCATTGGTCATCTTCTCAGCCTCCCATCACTTCACCACCGGCAACGGCGATGGCCTGCCCGGTGATGGCGCTTGCGCCCTCGCCCACCAGCCACAACACCGTGTCGGTCACCTCATCCGGCGTCACTAGGCGGCCTTGCGGATTGGCCTTGGCCAGACTTGCGCGAGCTTCGTCCGCCGTGCGCCCGGTCTTGCCGGTGATCGTCGCCACGGCGCTGTCCAGCAAGGGCGTATCGGTGAAACCGGGACACACCGCATTGACGGTGATGTCGGACCGCGCCAGTTCGAGCGCCAGCGCCCGCGTCAGCCCGACGACGCCATGCTTGGCCGCGCAATAGGCGGACACGTAAGGATAGCCGGTCAGCCCCGCCGTGCTGGCTATGTTGACGATGCGGCCCTTGCCGGCGCGGCGGATCGACGGCAGCAAGGCCTGCGTAACCTGGAAGGTGCCGGTCAGGTTGAGTGCGAGAACGTGGTTCCAGACCTCGAGACTGGTCTTTTCGAACGGAGCGGAAGGCGCTTCGCCGGCAGAATTGACCAGAACCGACACGTCGCCGAATTTTTGGATGGCGCGGGCGATGCCTTGCTCGATGGCGGCGGCATCGGTGACGTCCAACCCGTCCACGACGAAGCCATGCCCGCCGGCAGCCTTGATCTCTGCCGCCACCTCTTGCAACGGCGCGGCACGTCGTCCCACCAGCGAAACGGCAAGGCCTTTCGCAGCCAGCGCCACGGCTATGGCGCGGCCAATGCCGGTGCCGGCTCCGGTGACGAAAGCGTGCCGGGGCGCGCTCATCGCTTGCCCGCTGCTTCGGCGGCCGCGCGGGCCAGATTGTTCTCATACTGCGCACGCGACGTGCGGTACTGTTTCGGCCAGGCGAGCCCGCCATAGCCGATCTTCGCCGCCTCGTGCAGCACGAAGGACGGGTCAGCCAGTTGCGGCCGCGCCACGGCGCACAGATCGGCGCGCCCTGCGGCGATGATCGAGTTGGCATGATCGGCTTCCGAGATGGCGCCGACCGCGATGGTCGCCACGTCGATCTCGTTGCGGATCTTGTCCGACATGGGCGTCTGCCACAGTCGGCCATAGACCGGATGGTCGTCGTTGACGACCTGGCCCGACGAACAGTCGATCAGGTCGGCCCCGGCATCCTTGAACATCTGCGCAAAGATTGCGGCATCGTCGGGCGTGTTGCCGCCCTCATGCCAGTCGGTCGTGGAGATGCGCACCGAAATCGGCTTTTCCGCCGGCCATGCAGCGCGGATGGCGCGGAAGACTTCCAGCGGGAAACGCGCCCGGTTCTCATGGCTGCCGCCATAGTCGTCCGTTCGCAAATTGGTCAGCGGCGACAGGAACGAGGACAAGAGATAACCGTGCGCGGCATGCAGTTCTAGGATATCGAAGCCAATTTCCATGGATCGTTGCGTTGCCGAAACGAAATCTGCGATGACGCGGTCCATATCCTCGCGGGTCATTTCCCTAGGCATGTCCGAGTGGTCGAGATAGGGAATGGCGGATGCTGAAATCAACGGCCAGCCGTCGCGTTCTACCGGCTGGTCGGTGCCTTCCCACGCCACCTTGGTCGCGCCCTTGCGACCGGCATGGCCGAGCTGGATGCCGATCTTGGCGGGCGTCTCGCGATGGACGAAATCGACCATGCGCTTGAAGCCATCCGCCTGCTCGTCGTTCCACAGGCCGAGGCATCCGGGAGTGATGCGTGCATCCGGCGACACGCAGGTCATCTCCGGAAAGATCAACGCCGCACCGCCCATGGCGCGCGCGCCGATATGGACGAGGTGGAAATCGTCCGGCAGTCCGTCCTTGGCCGAATACATCGCCATCGGCGAGACCACGATGCGGTTGTGCAGCGTCAGGTTCCGTATCGTGTAGGGCGTGAACATCGGCGGCGGCACCGCGCCGTTCGGCGCTGGATCGATGCCCGCCCGCTCGGCAAACCAGCGCTCGTAATTCTCCAGCCATGTCTTGTCGCGCAGGCGCAAGTTCTCGTGGCTGATGCGCTGCGAACGGGTCAGCATCGAATACATGAACTGTTCCGGCTCCAGCGTGTCGGCATAGCGCTTGCCAACCACCTCGAACCATTCCATTGCGTTGCGCGCGGCGTTCTGGATGCGCGCGACATCGACGCGGCGCACCTCCTCGTAGGCGGCAAGCACAGCCGGGATCTTGCCGGCGTCATGGCCAAGAATATCGAATTGCCGGGTCAGCTCGATGGCGTCATCGATCGCGAGCTTGGTGCCGGAGCCGATGGCGAAATGCGCGGTGTGGGCGCTATCGCCCATCAGCACGACATGGCTGTTGCCGTTGAAGTGGCTCCACCGCTCGCAGATGAGACGCCCGAAATTCAGCCATGCCGAGCCGCGCAGGTGGCGCGCGTTGCTCATGAGCTTGTGGCCGTCGAGCGTTTCGGCAAACAGCTTCTCGCAGAACGCGATCGACTCGTCTTGGCTCATCTCGCCAAGGCCGTGTGCGTTGAAAACGTCCTCAGTCGTCTCGACGATAAAGGTCGAGGTGTCGGCGTCGAAGCGGTAGATATGCGCCTGGAACCAGCCGTGCTCGGTCTTGCGGAAATCGAAGGTGAAGGCATCGAAGCGCTTGTCGGTGCCGAGCCACACATAGCGGTTCGGCCGCATCACCATGTCGGGCTTGAAGATGTCGATATATTTGGCGCGAATGCGTGAATTCACGCCGTCGGCGGCAATGACCAGATCGGCATCGGCGAATTCCTCGTCGCCGGTTGCCTCATGCTCGAACACCATCTCGACGCCAAGCTCGATGCAGCGCTCCTGCAGGATGTTGAGCATCTTCTTGCGGCCGATGCCGACGAAGCCATGGCCGGTGGTGCGAATCTTGCGGCCCTTGAAAACCAGCTCGATATCGTCCCAGTGATTGAACGCATCCTCGATCGTAGCGGCGGTCGCGGGGTCCCATTGCCGCATCGACTGCATGGTCTGGTCCGAGAACACCACGCCCCAGCCGAAGGTGTCGAATGCCCGGTTACGCTCGACGACGGTGACGTGATGGGCGGGATTCTGCTTCTTCATCAGCAGGGCAAAGTAGAGACCGGCCGGACCGCCCCCGATGCAGACAATGCGCATGATAGACCTCCTGGGGATGGAGCATTCAAGGCATCTGGCCGAACACGCCTGTTCCCTTGAAATCAGAATGGCCTCAATCGAAAAAAACTTCAAGCTTAAAGTTTTTTCGGAAACGATTGTCGCCACCCCAAAGCCCTGGACGAGAGTGCAGCAGCGGTGGAAAGCGGATGAACCCGGCAACGCAACCAGCCGGACCAAGGCTCCGGCGAAGGCTGCTATTGCGGATTGGAAAGCGTAGCCCGGATCGAGTTCTTCAGCTTGCCGAGTTCCTTCATCAGCGCGGCACCGTCACGGGCGGACAGTTGCTTGAACATGTCGCCGATCCACTCGCCATGGCGGTCGGCCATGTTCCGGAACGCGGCGCGGCCAGCCTCGGTCAACGCGATGATCTGCACACGCCGATCCTTCGGCGACACGGTGCGGCTGACATAGCCGCTCTCCACCAGCCGCTCTACAAGGGCGGTCAGGTTGCCGGGCGACACCATCATGCGCTTGGAGACCTCGCCAAGCACCATGCCGTCTTCTGCCCGCTCAAGCTGGGCGAGCAGGTCGAAGCGCGGCAAGGTGAAGTCGAACTCCTCGCGCAGTCGCCGTCGAACTTCGGTTTCGACCAGCGTCGTGCAGGTCAGCAGGCGAAGCCACAGCCGGGTTTCGTCGCCATGGTCGTGCGGCGCTTCCTCGACCTTGGTTTCACCATCAACCCAATCGAGCGAAACGCCGCTTGTGCTGCTTTCCGAATTCATGAAATCCCTCAACCTTCACACAGTCGAAACCGCTGGATGTTGCCTGCGTATTCGGTAGCGCCACGACAAACCTTGTCGAAAGCGGATAGTTTACCGGGCACAATCGTCACCATGACGTGATGCCGCAGATGCCCGACCGGTGGCACGACCCGGTCTGGTACGCCATTCCACACCCGGACCAAAACGCCGTATTCGGCGCGAATATATTTTAAGCATAAAAAGCATGCCTTGGACAGGGCAAGAGCCGCTCGGCAGCACATGGGAAACTGGCCTTCTGATTTTTTAGCTGACATTGGCAGCCGGAGCTTCTGCAAAGGAGCGCACGGTCTTGATCGCACCATCCAGCATGACGCCATCGGCATCCGCCAAAGCCGCTTCGCGCAGGCGGCGCAGCCAGTCGGCGGCATCAGTGCGGCCCTTCAGTAATGAAAGACAGGCGAGCACCCGGTCGAATTTGGAGTGGCCGCGAACATGCGTGTCCGAATAACCCTTGATCAGCCGGCGGCACTTCAGCACTTCGACGCCCAGCGCGTAATTGCCCGCCCGCTCGGTCTCGGCCAGCGCCAGCCATTCGCGCATATGGGCGGCCTCGACCTTGTGGCGCAAAAGGCGGCGGCGGAAACGGCGCAGGCCACCGATGACCCACAACATGCCGAAACCGTGGATGGTGTCGGTGCGGATGCGCCGGCCCCGATCAACGAAACGGTTCAGCGTCTTCATCAGCTTCGGCCGAGCCTCGATGGCCGCACCAAGACCGGCTGGCAGCACGCCGCAAAGCTCCTCCATGCGCGGATGGAAATACTCCGTAGTGGCGAGTGTCTGGCTGTCGCCGAGATGCACCTCGCGGCGGACGCGATCACCGCGCGCCGAACGGGTCTTCAGGTCGGCGACGCGTATGATGTCGTCATAGACCATGGCATTGGCGATGTATTTCGCCGCCTCGCGTGAAAAGGCGAAGCCCTCCGCTTCGGTATCGGTGGCGGCTATGCGCTCGACTTGCGACAGATATTCCTCGCCATAGGCAAGATCGAGGAAATCGACCACCTTGCGCAGGCCGGGATCGGCCATGTCGCGCACCGGCTGCGGCAACGCGGCTGTGCGACGCAGCAGCGCTTGCCACGCTTGCGCAAATCGCGGCGGAATGACGGTGCCGTGCTCTCCCTTGGCCTCCTCGACGACATCCGTAGTTGCCGCGGCGGGAACGCCAGCGGCGCG
Source organism: Mesorhizobium sp. Root552 (assembly GCF_001427285.1). Lineage (GTDB taxonomy): Bacteria > Pseudomonadota > Alphaproteobacteria > Rhizobiales > Rhizobiaceae > Mesorhizobium. Next base: position 341,594 of record NZ_LMFV01000012.1, on the reverse strand, counting down.
GTCGTAGGCCAGCGCGAAGGCGGCAAGGCTGGCGCGCGCGCCCTTGCCGCCGGAACTGACGGTGGCCTCGAACGCCTCGCGCGGGAACGGCAGTTCGCCCGAACCGGCTAGCGCACCGAAAAGGCTGGCGGAGATGACGCTGCCGGCCTGCCGGGCCAACGTCTCCATGTCGAAATGGACGATGCGGCGCGCTGCCTCGCCGGCGCGGCGGATCACGGTTTCGGAATCGGCGCGCCCGTCACCCGGCACGATCTTTTCCGATACCGCGAGCATACGATGATTGGAAACGATAAGCGCCGTGCGCTCCGGTGTCACGAATCCGCGCAGCACCGCGCGGCCTGCCTCGGCTAGCTCGGCGGCGATAAGTATATCCACGTCGCCGGGAGAAGGGCTGAGCGACAGGACCGGGAAATCGTTGGGCCGGGCCGGGTCGCGCGGCATCATCTCGACGTAGTAGATGGTGGCGCCGGTACGCTGCGCCACGCCAGCGACCGAGGTTGACTGCACGTGCCACCCGGAGCGCTGCGCCACGTCCGTCACCCATCCGGACAGCACGCCGCCGCCCTGCCCGCCGACCGCCAGAATGCAGATCTTGATGATGCCGCCGATGGAATCTGGCCCTTCCGGTAGTCCGAGTTTCATGCCGCCTGCTCCCCGAAGACAGGGCGGCGACGTTCGCGCCAGTGCTGCAAGGCCGAAATCACGCCTTGCCGCAGGTTGAAGCGGAAGCGATCCCAGCCAGTCGGGTTCGACACCACGTCGGCCTGATAAAAAGAGGGGCAAAGCACCGCGGCATCAGCGACCTCGCCACAATTGCCGCAGCCGACGCAGCTTTCATCGATGGCGGCCACAGGGTCGTCTCGCAGCGGATCATCGAGATGCTTGACCGTCAGCGACGGGCAGCCGGAAAGCCGCATGCAGGCGTGATCGCCGGTGCATACGTCCTCGTCGACGCCGAACTTGGTCCTGACCATGCGCTTGCCTTCGGCCGCCGCCTTGGCCTTCAAGGGCGCTTCACGGCGCTGGCGGTTCAGCATGCACTCGGAAGAGGCGACGATCACCTTCGGCCCCTTCTCGTCGGTGGTCAGCGCCTCCTTCAGCGCAGCACGCATCGCGCCGACGTCATAGGTGCGCTCGATGTGGCGCACCCAGTTGACGCCCATGCCCTTGATCGCTTCGGTGATTGGATGCCTGGTCGATTTGGTGCGGTTGGTTGCGCGCGACGACAGGATATCCTGGCCGCCGGTGGCGGCGGAGTAGTAGTTGTCCACCACCACAATGACGCCGTCGTTCTTGTTGAAGACGGCGTTGCCGATCGACGAGGTCAGGCCGTTGTGCCAGAAGCCGCCGTCGCCGACGAAGGAGATCGAACGGCGCTTGGCGTCCGGCGAATTGAAGGCGGATGCCGAGGCCGGGCCAAGGCCGTACCCCATCGTCGTGGCCCCCAGTTCGAAGGGCGGCATGATCGAGAACAGGTGGCAGCCGATATCCGAGGCGATGTGGTGATTGCCCAGTTCCTGCTCGACCAGCTTGGTGGCGGCGAAGATCGGCCGCTCGGGGCAGCCGATGCAGAAGCCGGGCGGACGCGCCGGAACGGTCTTGGCGAGGTCGTCGTAGAGCGGCGGCGCGGGCACGTTGGGCGCGCGGACCTCCGGTGCCAGCATGTCGCTGGCATGCTGGCGCAGGAACGCGCCGATGCCGTCCAGCATGACCTGGCCGGTATATTCGCCGGCCATCGGCAACACGCCCTTGCCTTCAAGCCTGACGGTGGCAGCCGCCTTGTAGAGCATGGCGCCCAGCGCCTGCTCGAGATAGTCGGGCTGGCCTTCTTCAATGACAAGCACCGCATCCTTGTCGGCGCAGAATCCGACCAGATCGTCCTCGACCAGCGGATAGGTGACGTTGAGCACATGCAGCGGCACTTCAGTGTCGCCATACGCGTCCGCGAGGCCAAGCCGCTGCAGCGCGCGGATGACACCGTTATACATGCCGCCCTGCATGACGATGCCGACCTTGCCGGAGCCGCCGAACGTCTCGTTGAGCTTGTGGCGCTTGATGTAGTCGATAGCAGCCGGCAGCCGCTTGGAGATCTTCTCCTTCTCGTGCAGGAAGGAGGCCGGCGGCAGAACGATGCGTTGCGTGTCGCGGCGCGGATTCTCCAACGCGTCCGCCACTGTCATGGCCGGGCGCTGGTTGTCCTTAGCAACGAACGAGCCATGCACGTGGCAGCAGCGGATGCGCACTTGCAGCATGACCGGCGTGTTCGACGCCTCCGACAGTTCGAAGCCATGCTCGACGGCGGCAACGATGGAGGGCAGGTTCGGCCGCGGGTCGAGCAGCCAGACCTGGCTCTTCATGGCGAAGGCGTGGCTGCGCTCCTGCATGATGGAGGAGCCTTCGCCATAATCCTCGCCGACGATGATGAGCGCGCCGCCGGTGACGCCACCGGATGCAAGATTGGCCAGCGCGTCGGACGCGACATTGGTGCCGACGGTGGACTTGAACGTCGCGGCACCCCGGATCGGATAGTGCACGGAAGCCGCCAGCATGGCGGTGGCGGTTGCTTCGGACGCGCTCGCCTCGAAATGCACGCCGAGTTCGCCGAGGATTTCCTGCGCGTCGGCCAGGACGTCCATGAGATGGCTGATCGGTGCGCCCTGATAGCCGCCGACATAGCCGACGCCGCACTGCAACAGGGCCTTGGTAATGGCGAGGATGCCTTCGCCGGTGAATTCTTCGCCAGCGCCGAGCTTGAGCTTCTTCACCTCTTTGGCGAATGATCTCTCGGCCATTGGGTCATCTCCTCAGATACATGCCTGCGCTTCAGAAATCGTGCTTGCGGATGTTGCGGAGCATCTTCTGAAGCGTCGCCACGAAGGCGGTCCGCTCCGCGACGTCGATACCTTTGAACATGCGCGCGTAGCTGTCGCGCATCGTCGGCCACATTTGCTCGAAAGCAGCGCGTCCGGCCTCGGTGATGGAAACGCGGGTGGCGCGATTGTCGCTTGGGTCGGCAATGCGTCGCACCAGCCCGTCGGCCTCGAGCGAATCAAGCGCCCGGCTCAGCGTCGACTGCTCGGCCACGGCATAGACCGCAAGCTGCGAGATCGTCGGCCCTTCGATGACCGAAAGCACTGCCAGCGCCCGCATCTTCGGCGTGGTGAGGCCAAGCTTGGCGAGATCCTCCCGCAGTGAGGCATTGTAGCGCCCCATGATGCGGTTCATCAGATAGGGCGCGAACTGCTGCAATCCGATCTCGCCGAGGCGAGGGCCTTCTGCCTGATCTCCTATGATCGTATGGTCGTTCATCGCAGCTCCTTGGAAACGAGGAAGCCCGACCCGCCACCAAGGCCCGGACCCGGATGGGTGGAGGCCCCGATGTGATAGAGAGATTGCACCGCGGTGCGATAATTGACGGAACCGGGGAACGGACGCCATACGAAGAACTGGTCGATGGTGCAAGCGCCGCCGTAAGGGTCGCCGCCGGCGAGATTGACGTTCATAGCTTCGAGATCTGCCGGCGAATATGCCCGCCGCGCCAGCACGGTTTCGCGGAACCCTTCGATATGATTGGCGAGGATGGCCTCGATACGGTCCGCGAAAGCCTCGCGTGTCACTTCATCCCACGTGCCTTGCGTTGGGATCATACCGGCCGCATCGCCCTTGATGGCGCGCGGTGCGTCCGGCACCTGTATCCACAGGATCGCTTTCCCTTCAGGACAGCGCGACGGATCAAGCGCCGCCGGCTGGCCGACGCACATCGTCGGCGTTTCGGGCAGCATGCCGCGCGTTGCCTCGTTATGCGACTTGGAAACGGCATCGATACCGTCGGTCAGATGAATGAGCGCGACCTGTTCCAACCCGCTCGCGCGCCAGCGCGGCGCATGATCGAGGGCATAGTGGAGTTGGAAATCGCCACGGCCATGACGGTAGACGCGCGTTGCCTCGCGCGCCGGAGCCGGCGCGTCGCTGCCGAGAAGACGGCCGTAGAGCTGGCCCGGCGCAACTGAGGCGATAACCGATTTCGCAGCCTCGATTTCCTGTCCTCCAGCCAGCCTGACAGCGACCGCCCTGCCGCCGCGAACCACGATGTGCTCGGCATCGGCACCCGTCCTGACCTCCCCGCCATTCTCCTCGATCAAGGCGCGGAAGGCGGCTGCGGCCTTGCCGGCTCCGCCCTTGACGATGGGCGCACCCGCCGCTTCCAGCGCGAAGGCGACGACCTTGCCCATCTGGGCGGAATAGGTGTCTTCGGGCGAAAGGCCGCAATGCAGCGTCCACGGTGCATAAAGCGCCTGGATTTGCGGCGACGCGTAGCCGGCTTCCAGCCAGCCGCGCGCCGGCGCAAGCGCCGTTCCAAAATAATCGACGAGGCCGCGAAGGCCACGCCGCCAGGCTTCTCTCGCCAGAAGCTTTGCCGTGGCGAAGCTCCATAATTGCCCGCCGAGCAAGCCGAACAAGAGTTGCGCATTGGCCTCGATCGAACCGACATCCGTGGCGTGCCGGTCGCCGTCGCCGGCCGCCAGCGCATTGAACGCCGCCACGTTGGCGGCGCGGTCCATGCTCAGCACGACGCTGGAACCATCCGGCCGAAGCACCGCCGTCGGATGCGGCGTGTGGCAGAACTCAAGCCCGTGCCGGGCAAGGTCCTGGCCAAGCTCGGCATGAGCCGGACCGGTCAAGAACAGCACGAAAGTGGCTGCCATTACGTCATGGGTGAAGCCGGGGAGCGTTACCTCGCTGCTCATCATGCAGCCGCCGAGGCGCTCCTCGCGCTCCAGAAGCAGCACCGACGCGCCCTGCCGTGACAGCATTGCTGCCGCAACCAGCCCGTTGATGCCGCTGCCGATGATGACGTGATCGTGGGCCACTTCCCCCGGGCCCCTGCGTCAGGCCCGCGGCACCAGCGCCAGCGCGCGGATCGGACTGCCGGTGCCGTGAACGATCTTCAATGGCGCCGCGATCAGGATCGCGCCCTTGGCCGGCAACTTGTCGAGATTGCACAGACTGGCGAGGCCGTAGCGGTTGGCCTTGTGCATCAGGTTGTGGGCCGGAAAGGGCGGCGTCATGCCTCCCGCCGCACCCGCATCGGTGCCGATGCACTGCGTGCCCCAGCCGATTGCGCCCTGCGCGATGATGTATTCGATGCAGTCAACCGTCGGGCCCGGCGAATGCGGGCCGTTGGCGTCGGCGTTCAGGAAGGCTGCCTCGGAACCGTTGCGCTTGTCCCAGTCACTGCGCATGACGACCCATTCGCCCTTGCCGATCGCGCCGTGCTTGGCTTCCCATGCCTTCACGCCGTCGGCGGTAAGCAGGAAATCGTTGTTGGCTCCCGATTCCTTCGAGCAGTCGATGACATTGACCGGCGCGATGAAATTGCCGGGCCTGATCGTGTCGGTATAGCCGTCGGAATAGTCCTTGCCGGTGATCCAATGGTGCGGCGCATCGAAATGCGTGCCGGAATGCTCGCCGATCTTCAGCCAGTTCCAGGCCCAGAACGGTCCGTCCTTGTCATATTCCGAGATCGAATGGATCTCGATCTTGGGTGTGTCCTTGGCCAGTTCCGGCGGCAGCTTCAACAGCGGCGTGTCCGGCCCGAGCGGTGCCGACAGATCGACGACCTCGACTTTCCCACTCGCCAAAAGCTCGGCCAGGCTGGCGAGCGTGCTTGCTGCGGTCATGGACTTTTTCCTCCTGGTTGCGCGCGCCGCGGATCCTCCACCCACCATTCGGACGGGTCCGTCTCCTGCGGTTTCCTCCAAGATCAGGCTAGACGAGTTTAGATGCATATGCAAATATCATTTTAAGGATGAACTAATTCCATGGCCCACTACGATGCAATTTTCATTGGCGCGGGACACAACGCGCTAGCCGGCGCTGTGCATCTCGCCAAGCGCGGCTGGAAGGTTGGCTTGTTCGAAACGGCCGACCGTCCGGGCGGCGCCGTCAAGACGCTCGAACTCACCGCACCGGGCTTCCGCCACGACCTTGCCGCCATGAACCTTAGCCTGTTCGCAGGTTCGGCCTTTAACAGGGTTTACGGGCCGGAACTGGCGCGGAACGGGCTGGAATTCGCACCCGTGCAGGATTGCTTCGCATCGGTTTTCCCGGGCGGGCGCTGGGTCGGCGTATCGACCGACCTTGCCACCACAGTGGCCCGCATCCGCACCTTTTCGGAGAAAGATTCGCAGACATGGGAGAGCTTGGTCAAGGCCTTTCCAGGCCGCGCCGAACTCATCTTGTCTATCCTGGGCAATCCTATGAAAATGTATGCGCTTGCACGCATCCTGTTTTCGCTGCTGCGCAAGGCTGGGCTGTCCGGCACGCTGGAACTCGGCCGTTTCCTGCTTTCCTCGCCGCGCGCCTGGCTGGACGAGACATTCGAGAGCGATGAGGTCAAGGCGCTGCTCGGAGCCTGGGGCATGCATCTCGATTTCGCCCCCGACATCGCCGGCGGCGCCGTCTTCCCTTATCTCGAAGGCATGGCCAACCAGAGCTTCGGCATGGTGCTGGGCAAAGGCGGCGCGGATACGATGATCAAGGCGCTGGCCGCGATGGTCGAGGCGCACGGCGGCAAGGTGGAATGCAACGCCCGCGTCGAGCGCGTGTTGACCGATGGCGGCAGGGCAACGGGCGTGGTGCTGGCAGACGGACGCACCATCGAAGCGCGCCGCGCCGTCATCGCCACCGTTGCGCCGCGCGCTCTGGCCGGGCTCCTGCCGCGAGGCTCGGGCGATGAACGCTTCGACAAAAAGATACGCGATTTCCGTCATGCGCCGGGCACGATGATGGTCCATCTGGCCGTGAACACCTTGCCGGACTGGACCGCTTCCGAACTCAAGCGTTTCGCCTATGTGCACGTGGCGCCGTCGCTCGATGTGATGGCAAAGGCTTACCAGGAAGCCAAGGCCGGGCTTTTGCCGGTGGAGCCGGTCGTCGTCGTCGGCCAGCCGACCGCCATCGACCCGAGCCGCGCACCGGCGGGAAAACATATATTGTGGCTGCAGGCCCGCGTCGTGCCAGCCGAGATCAAGGGCGACGCCGCAGGTGTGATCGATGCGCGCGACTGGGAGGCGGTGCGCGAGACCTATGCCGACAGGGTCATTGCCCTCATCGAACGCTATGCGCCCGGCCTGTCGGCCTCCATCATCGAACGCAAGGTCATGAGCCCGCTCGACCTCGAGCGCGGCAACGCCAACCTGGTTGGCGGCGACCAGATCTGCGGCAGCCATCACCTGGCGCAGAACTTCCTTTTCCGGCCGGTAACAGGCGCCGCCGGCTGGAACACGCCCGTACGCAACTTTCACCTTGCGGGGGCGGCCACATGGCCGGGCGCCGGCGTCGGCGCGGGGTCAGGCTACATGCTCGCCCGGCAGCTCGCCGGAGGGTGACTGCCATCCATTTCGATTTTCTCTCGACAATAACCAAGGGGAACTAGCGATGAGTACGAAAACCGACAGACGAACGCTCTTGAAACTGGCCGGCGCCGGCGTAGCCGCCGCCAGCCTTTCCTTGCCCAGCAAGCTCTTTGCCCAAGACAAGGGCGAACTCACCATTGCCTACAACGTCAACCTGCCTTCGTGGGACCCGACGACCGGACCTTCGGCCGTCAACCCGACCATCCAGGGCCTTTATCAATCCGTCTTCGACCAGTTCATCCTGCAGAAGCCGGACCTGTCCTTCGCGCCCGGCCTGTTGACCGAATGGGGCTGGAGCGACGACAAGAAGCAGATCCACATGACCGTGCGCGACGGCGTGACGTGGCATGACGGCAGCCCCTTTACCGCCGAGGACATAGCCTGGTCACTGGAGCGCGCCGGCAAGGCCGAGACCGGCAACCCGATTCAGCTCGTCTGGGCCAAGATCGGCAACATCAAGGCCGAAGGCAACCGCGTGACCGCCGACGTGCTGGAATTCGAGCCGACGATCTTCAAGTGGATGTCGTTCCTCACCGGCTACGTGCTGCCGAAGGCCTATTACGAGAAGGTGGGTGCCGAAGGCTTCGAAAAGGCCCCGATCGGCACCGGCCCATACATGGTCGAAAAATTCGAGCAGAATGCCTTCCTGCGCCTGAAGGCCAATCCGAACTGGTGGGGCGGCAAGCCTGCCTTTGAAAACGTCACCATCAAGTTCGTCACCGACGCGGCAAGCCGCGTGGCCGAAATCGAATCCGGCAGCTCGCAGGTGACGCTGGAAATCCCCTACGAGGAATATGACCGCTTGATTGCCAAGGACGGCATGGCTGGCTCCTGCGAGACGGTGTCCGACATCGGCATGATCTTCTTCAACGACATCGACGTCATGCTTGACGCCAACGTGCGCCACGCCGCCGTCATGTCGGTCGACAAGAAGCTTCTGGTCGACCGTCTGCCGCGCGGCTACGGCTTGCCGATCGATACGCTGGAGACACCGGAATACGCGGCCTTCGACCCGTCCATCAAGGTCGAATACAATCCCGAGAAGGCCAAGGAACTGCTCGCTGCTTCCGGCTATTCCACGGACAAGCCGGTCAAGTTCACCATCCAGACGACCAAGGGCTTCAAGCCCAAGGACTACGAGATGATCCAGGCGATCGTCGGCATGTGGCGCAAGGTGGGCATCGAAGCGACGATCGAGGTCTACGAGATCGCCAAGCACTACGAACTGCGTGCCGCCGACAAGCTGGCACCGGCCGCGTTCTACAACTGGGGCGACGCCGTCGGCGATCCTACCACATCGACCGGCTTTGCCATGTATGGGCCGAGCCCACATTCGGTGTGGGACACCAAGGACGTGATCGACGCCATCAACCCGCTTTGGGGCGAAGCCGACGAAGCCAAGCGCATCGCCGGCTGGAAGGCGGTCTCCAAGCTAGTCGCAGACAACGCCTATGTGCTGCCGCTGCTGCAATATGCCCAGCCGATCGTGCACGCCAAGGGCGTGAATGTGGTGCAGCATAAATCCGGCGCCCTGTTACCGGCGCTGATGACGCCAGCCTGACGGCACAGCAGAAACGCGCGCCGCCCTCATCCAACCGGGCAGCGTGCGTCAGTGTCGCCATCCGGCCCCGCCGCCCAGCCGAACAGCCAGGTCCATTGCCTGAATGATCCTGCAAAGAACATTGACGCGCCTCTTGACCATGATCGCCACCTTGTTCGGGGTGGCGGTTGTTGTTTTCGTGGTGATCCGCATCGCACCCGGCGACCCCATCGCGATGATGCTGCCGCCGGGCGCAAGCCAGGCCGACATCGACAGGCTGCGCGCACTTTACGGCCTCGACAAATCGTTGATCGAGCAATTCGTCATCTGGTTGTCCGGCGTCGTCCACGGCGACTTCGGCACCTCGATCTCGCTTCGCCAGAATGTGCTTGGCCTGGTGCTTGGCCGCCTGCCGGCAACGCTGGAACTGTCTATCTTCGCTCTCCTTATTGCACTGGCCATCGGCCTGCCTCTGGCCGTACTCGGCGCACGGGAGCGCGGTACGGCGGTGGAGGCCGGTATCGATGTCGCCAACGGCGTTGCCCTTTCCATACCGGATTTCCTGTGGGGGCTGGTGCTGATCCTTCTGTTCGGCGTGCTGATGCCGGTTTTCGAAATATCGGGCCGCGTCTCGCCGCAACTCGACCTGCCATTCACCACCAATTTCTATCTGTTCGAAAGCATCGTCCGGCTGCGCTTCGACCTGACGGCGAACCTGCTCGGCCACATGTTCATGCCAGCGTTGGCGCTGGCCCTGCCGTTGGCAGCCATCATCGCGCAGCTGTTGAAGCAATCGCTGAAGGAACTCTTGACGCTCGACTACATGGTGCTTGCCCGCGTGAAGGGATTTTCCGAGACGCAGGTGATCCTGCGCGAAGGCTTGAAGAACGCGGCGCTGCCGACGCTCACCCTTGTCGGCGTCCAGTTCACTTTCCTCATCGGCGGCACGGTCATCGTCGAACGGCTGTTTTCCTACGAAGGGCTGGGCAACATGGCCATCGATGCCGTCGTCAACCGCGACCTGCCCCTGATCCAGGGGATCGTGCTTGTGTTCGCGCTTTTGTTCGTGGTGATCAATCTGGCTGTCGATATGGCTTACGCCCTGCTCAACCCGAGGCTGCGCCATGGTTGAGGCGCGCCAGCTCCCACGACGGGCCAACCCGCGCCTTTGGCTGGCCGGCGGCTGGCTGCTGGCAGTGCTGATGGCGGCAATCTTTGCCCCGCTGGTGGCGCCGCACGACCCGCTGGCGCAGGACCTGATGCTGGAACGCCTGCCGCCATTCTGGGTGACGGGCGCCGAACCCGGCTACTGGCTGGGCACCGACAGCCTTGGCCGCGATCTGCTCTCGCGCCTGATCTATGGCGGCCGCATCGCCTTCGCCGTCGCCTTCGCAGCGGCAATAGCCGCATGCCTGACCGGGTCTGCGCTCGGGCTGGTTGCCGGCTATTTCGGCGGCTGGGCAGACCGCATCGTTTCGCGCATCGTCGATATCTGGATGGCCTTCCCGCCGGTGCTGTTCGCCATCCTGCTGGTTGCGGTACTCGGCACCGGCTTAAGCTCCGTCATCATCGCCATCGCCGTCATCGACTGGACGCGTTTCTGCCGCGTGGTGCGCGCCGAGGCGATGAGCCAGGCACGGATGGACTATGTCGAGAACGCCCGCATAGCCGGCTTTTCCCGCATCGACGTCATGCTGCGCGAGGTGCTGCCCAACGTGTTGCCGACGATCGTCGCATTGCTGTCGCTGGAGATGGGCATAGCCGTGATCGTCGAGGCGATCCTGTCCTTCGTCAACCTTTCGATCTCCACCGACGACCCGACCTGGGGCGGCATGATAGCGGAGGGACGGCTGTCGATCCATCAGGCCTGGTGGGTGCTGGTCTTCCCGCTCATCATGCTGATCCTGACGGTGTTGTCCTTCAGCCAGTTCGGCGAGGGACTGAAGTCGCGTTTCGACCCGGTGCTGCGATGAGCACGCCCTGCCTCGAAATCGAGAGCCTCAGCGCCACCCTTGCCAATGGCGTGCGCGTGCTGCGCTCGGTGTCGCTCACCGTCGAGCCGGGCGAAGTCCGCGCGCTGGTCGGCGAAAGCGGCGCGGGCAAGAGCATGATCGGCAAGGCCGTGCTCGGCGTGTTGCCGCCGAGCATTCGCGTCGTCGAGGGCCGCATCACGCTTGAAGGCACGGACCTTGGAAACCTCTCGCCGCGCGCCAGCCGTGCACTGATCGGCGCGCGCACCGCGCTGATCCCGCAGGACCCGCTGACGGCGCTCAACCCGTCGCGACGCATCGGCCCGCAGATGACGGATCGGCTGGTCAGGATACTCGGCTGGGACAGCGCCAAGGCTGACCGGCGCATCCGCAAGCTGCTTGACGATGTGCGCATCCGCGAACCGGATCGCGTCCTTCGCTGCTATCCGCACGAACTGTCGGGGGGGATGCGCCAGCGCGTTCTGATTGCCGCCGCCTTCGCCGCCGAGCCGCGCCTGATCGTTGCCGACGAACCGACCACGGCGCTTGACGTCACCGTGCAAAAGCAGATTCTGCGCCTGATTGCCGAACTTCAGCGCGAACACGGAACGGCAATCCTGTTCGTGACCCACGACCTCGGCGTGGTCGCCAAGATCAGCCAGAAAGTGACCGTGCTTTATGCCGGCAAGGTGGTGGAGCAGGCCGACACGGCCGCATTGTTTGCCGCGCCGCAGCATGCCTATACGCGCGCGCTGATGGCCGCGACCCCGCGCTACACCGACCCGATGGCGTCGCTTCGCCCGGTCGACGAAGCCGTGCTCGCAGGGCTGTCTGCGGAGATCGCCACCGCCGACCGCAACTGGAAACCCAACACCAAAGGCTCCGGCCATGACTGAGCCGCTGTTCAAGGTGCGCGGGCTGAAGGTGGCGCTGCCCGACATGACGCGGAAGCCGCCATTTGGCCGCGTGCCGCTGGTGGAGATCCTGAAAGGGCTCGACTTCGACCTGCCTCGCCGCTCGGTAACCGGCATCGTCGGTGAATCCGGCTCCGGCAAATCGACGCTTGGCCGTTCGCTGGTGCGGCTCATCGAACCGACGCACGGCACGGTCAAGTTCGACGACAACGACATCACCCATCTCGGCGAACAGAGGCTTGCGCCGCTTCGCCGCGACCTGCAGATGATCTTTCAGGACCCGATGTCGTCGCTCAACCCGCGCCGCACCATAGGCTCCATCATTGCCGCGCCGCTGAAGCACAACGGCCTCGCCAATGTCGGTGAACGTGTTGCCGAGGCGCTGGCGCGCGTCGGCCTGCCACAGGCCTTCGCAACCCGCTACCGGCATGAATTGTCCGGCGGCCAGCGCCAGCGCGTGGGCATCGCACGGGCGCTCGCCCTGTCGCCGAAATTCGTTCTGGCGGACGAGATCGTGTCCGGCCTCGACGTATCGACCCAGGCGCAAATTCTGACATTGCTCGAGCGGCTGGCGGACGAGATGGAACTGACCGTCGCCTTCATAAGCCACGACCTCTCGGTCGTGCGCCGCCTGTGCCGGCAGGTGATCGTCATGCGCATGGGACAGATCGTCGAGGCTGGCCCGACCGACACGCTGTTTGCGGCACCCCAGCACCCGTATACGCGTGAACTCATCGCGGCCTTTCCTCTGCCCGAGATCGACCCCGACTGGCTGGCCTCGACGCCGGTGGAGGAAAAGGAAACTCAGCCGCCTCTGGGCGCCTGAAGAACGGCTAGCCGGACAGCGGGGCCCGGCACGTCTCCAATCGAGCCCCGCGGGAGGATGACTTGGATGAGAAACCTTGTTCGAAGCATCATTGTTGTGGCCGCCATTGCTGACGGCTCAGGCGCTGCACTGGCGGATTCCATTCCCGGCATGCGTGGCCACGACCACACGGGCATCACTGTTCCCGACATGCAGCAGGCACTCGATTTCTTCACCAATGTCGTAGGTTGCGAAAAGGCCATGTCGTTTGGACCCTTTGCCGACGACAAGGGCACGTTCATGCAGGATGTGCTCGGCGTCGACCCCAAGGCGGTTATCGAAGAGATCACCATGGTCCGTTGCGGCAGCGGCTCGAACATCGAGCTGTTCAAGTACACCGCGCCGGACCAGAAAGACGCCACGCCCAGGAACAGCGACATTGGCGGCTTCCACATCGCGCTCTATGTCGACGACGTTGCGGCTGCGAAAACCTATCTCGACGGCAAGGGCGTCAAGACCCGCATGGGTCCGATCCCCGTCAACGAGGGCCCCGCCGCCGGCCAGACCATCCTTTATTTCCAGGCACCCTGGGGCTTGCAACTGGAAGCGATCAGCTATCCCGACGGGATGGCCTACGAGAAAGACGCCAAGACGGTCCTGTGGAGCCCCAAAGACCCCGCGAAGTGAAGATCGGGCCGGCCGCCGCAGCACCCAGCAGCGGCGGTTTCCTGGAAAGCTGAAACAGACCCTCGGCGGGCTGGAGCGCGGCTTATGGATCAGCCGTGGTTGACGTAGCGGGCAAGGCCGCGGCGCACGGCCACCCTGATGATCCTGTCGAACAGGAAACCGAGGATCCCCAGGGTAATGATGCCGACGAAGACCCATTCCGTTCGACCGTAGTTGCGCGACTTCCAGATAAGTGCGCCCAAACCATGCTGTGCCGCGACGATTTCAGCCGAAACGATGGTCAAAAAGGAATTGCCCATGGCCAGGCGGGCGCCCGTTACGATCTCGGGTATGCTTGCCGGAATGATGACGAGGAACATCGTGCGTAGCGGCCCGGCACCTAATGAGGCCGCGGCGCGCACCTTGAGCGGATCGACGGCCAACACGCCGGCAATGGTGCTGATGGTGACGATGAACACGCTTGTATAGAAGATGAGAACGACTTTCGAGGCTTCGCCTACGCCGAACCATATGATCGCAAGCGTAACGAACGAGATGGGCGGAACGAAGCGAAAGAATTCGATGTAGGGGTCGAGAAGCTGCCGGACGAAGCCGAACCGCCCCATCACCAGCCCGATCGGAATGCCGACAACGAGGCCAAGACCCCAGCCGACAAGGATGCGGCGGGCGGAATCGATAGTTGACGTGGCAAGGCTGCCGTCTTGCGCCAATTCCTTGAACGCAATCCATGTCTCGGATGGCGAGGGAAAGAAATAGACGCCGTACTTGATGCTGATGAGCTGCCAGACCACCAGTCCGATGGCCAGCGACAGCGCGAAAATCACGGTGGACCTGACAGGCTGGACAGCCCACCATCTCTGGTACCAGGCCTTTGGTCCGTTGACTGGGTAGGTTCGGTTGACTTCCATGGTCATCGGTTCACGCCTCTCAGCGACGTTGGCTTCTGAGCGTCTTCAAAACTTCCTCGGCCACGTCATCCCTCAGCGCCCTATGAAGTTCGATTGCAGCGGGTGTCGTTTCGTCGCGCGGGCGCTCAAGCTTGATATCGTAGATGGACTTGATGCCGGCCCCCGGACCGGCGGTCATGGTAACGACGCGGTCGCCGAGCTTGATGGCTTCGTCCAGATCGTGCGTGACGAACACCATCGTGCACTGCGTTTCCTGCCAAAGGCGCTCGATCTCGCGCTGCATGACGGACCGGGTCTGCGCATCCAGCGCGCCAAGCGGTTCGTCCATCAGGATCACCCTTGGCTGGTTGGCGAGTACGCGCGCCAGCTGGACGCGTTGACGCATTCCGCCCGACAGTTGGGACGGAAACCGGTCGGCGGCGTGATCGAGGCCGACAAGGGCGATGTAGTAATCGATCAGGTCCCTCAGCTCGCCGCCGCGCACGCCGCGGATGCGTGGCCCGAAGGCCACGTTCTCCCGCACCGTGCGCCAGGGAAAGAGCGCCTCGCTCGATTGGAAGACGACGCCGCGCGAAATATCCGGTCCGCGAACGCGCTCTCCGTTGACGAGAACCTCGCCTTCCACCGCGCCCGGTGCATCGCCGCGCGTGCCCAGGAAGCCGGCGGCGGCGCTCAGGAGCGTGGACTTGCCGCAACCGCTTGGTCCGATCAGGCACACGAACTCGCCTGGCTGGATCCGAAGCGAGACGCCGGACACGGCATCGAACGAGTTGAACCGGATGGATACGTTTCGGAACTCGATGCTATGCCCGGCAGCGCCACTCGAAGCACTGACGGCCTGTAGGGCGCTCATCAATTACTGGCCCGACGCCGCTGGCGCGAACCCGTGTACGATCAGGTCGTCCAGGGATGGGCGGGTTTCGAGAATCTTCTTCTCGGTCAGGAAATCGAGCATTTTTTCGAAATGATCGCGATCCTGGTCGCTGATTTCGCGCGTCCCGAACTGCAACTGCTTCACCGCAAGTTCCGTCAGGGCTTCCGGGGTCTGCGCCGCTGCCTTTGTAATTGCCGCTGCCTCTGCTGGATGCTCCTTCACGAAGGCCGTCGCCTCGGACATTGCCTGCATGAACGCCTTGCCCTGGTCCGGGTGGTCTTGCAGCCAATCATGGCGGGTCGAGACCGTCAGAACGTATGAGAGATCGAACTCGCTGATCGGCATCAGCACCTTCCCACCTTGCTGGGCAGCCCGCGTCGGCCACGGTTCCCACAGGATGAAGGCATCCATGGCGCTGCTTTGCAGCAACTGCGGCATTTCCGGCGGTCCGGCATTCACCAGTTCCGTCGATGCCGGATCAAGACTGTAGGCCTGCATGAACCGGGCAGCCGCATATTGGCTGAATGTGCCGGGAACGATGCCGATGCGCTTGACGTCCTTCGGACTCGACACCTCGTTGCGCGCAACCACCTTCACATAGTTGCCGACGTCCTCGACATAGACGCCTATGGCGTCGAGGTCCGCACGCGGCGCCCTGATAAGCAGGTTGAAATCGGGAACGCCCGCGACATCGGCGCTGCGCGCAACAAGCGCGTCGGCCGCCTCGCCGCCATTGGCATATTGCTGGATTTGCACGGTCAAACCGTATTTCTTGAACATTCCCTCGGCGTCAGCCACGAAAAACGGCGTGAAGGCGGGGTCAACGCCCACGGCAACCGTTATGGGCGCGTCAGTTCCGGCCGCGTTTGCCGGCGCGAAGCCCAGCAGGCACGAAGCAAAAGCTGCGGTAAGGCCAATCAACCGTTTGTTTTTCATAGGTTCCCCCTTTTTGACGGTTTGTTGAATGTTGTTATTTTTGTTCCCATCACACCCATCACCACATGCACGCGATCAGGTTGGAAATGGCGGAAGCGGCGTAGCGGACCACCATGCCGGCAGCGTGATGCCGATATCCTGCGCGACGACCTTGGCTGCGTTGCAGCCGGGCGCCATCCAGGAAAGTGACGTGGGCCAAACCGAATTTGACAGATAGAGCCCGGGAATATCCGTTCTGTAAGGCAGCCGCTGCCCCAGCCACTGCCCCTCGACAAAGTCGCCGCCGACCGGATTGCCGAACCGCGCGGCAGGGTTCCAACGCCAGTAGTCCTGGGGTGTGGTCAATTCGACGGACCGGATCACCACGTCGGCATCCAGCGCACGGACGCGCTTGCGCACCGCCTGCTCATAGACGGCCCGCCGCGCTTCCCAATTGGAATCGAGAAAAGGACCGGTTCCGAAACGAACGCGTAGTGCGGCGCTTCCGTCGGGACCGCAACCATAAAGGGTCGAGAACTGGGTAAGTTCGATGTGCCCGAGGAATACCTCTTCCCGGTCTTCAGCAGCCGCGCGCAGCCAGCGCACACAGTCGGGCCAACTGTCCCACAGGAGATAGACGCGCGGCGACCGGCGAAACCCCTCGGACGCCCACGCCAGCGGGCAGTCGAGAACGATATCGGCCGTAAAGACAGTGCGTCCGGCCGATTTCCACTGCGGCCGCAACTCGTCCTGCAACAATTCAGACGTGAGGTCGGCACCAAGATCGCTGATCACGCCATGCCGAGCCCGAAGCACCCGGCGAACGCCGTTGTGCTCGACTTCCACGCCGCTGCACCTGCCATCCTCACCGCGTATCAGGTGCAGCGCCGTGGTTGCCTTGTGCAGGGTTCCGCCATGCGCGAGAAATGCCTTTTCCACGGCTTGGGCGAGGCTTGGCCCATCGTGAGGCAGATTGCATGTGCGCATAAGGAACGTCCAAAGCCACGCAAGCGCGCCCTGCCCCGGCACCGTCAGATCGCCGAACAGGTTGATTGCGGGCAGCGCCGTAGTAGCTATGCGAACGACATCGGATTCAAACAGGCGCTCCACGAGCGTCGGCGCGTCCATTCCTTCCAGATCGGACGGGCTCATGCCGACGACGCCTGCGGTCAGCTCGATTGCCCGTGCCTTGTCCGGCGTCGGCGTGAAGAAGGCTAGGGAGAGCACCTCGCGGCATATGCCATCAAGCCCGACGAGCAAGTCCCGGAAGGTCGAAGCGTCGGCCGGCGAATATCGCTCAAGCTCTTCCTTCATCCTGTTGGGGTTGGCGTAGAAGGTCACCGATCGGCCGGCGCCGTCGAGCGTCGAGTACAACACCTCGGAGCGGCTGAAACGATAGCCGTGCTTTGCGAGGTCGAGGTCGGCAATCGCTGGCGACATGACCGAGAAATTCACCGGCGCCACGTCGAACCGCACACCGGGGGAACGCTCATAAAAGCTGGAAAAAGGCGCTCCGCTTTTGTCTCTCTCGATGACAGCCACGGAGCAGCCGGATTTTTGCAGATACGCCGCCGCAGAAAGGCCGCCCGATATTCCTGAGCCAACGACGATAACGTCAAACTCTTCAGCGTATCCCTGCATCAGGCCGCCTCCACCCAATTCTTTTGCAACTCATCGTTTCACGAGTGAGCCATTTACATACGATTGGGTGAGTTCGTATGCATTACATGCAAATACATCATTTTAAGCTTCAAGTGTCAAGCGCTTGTTGGGTCCATCACCGCGCGCGAACAGGCAGAAAAGATAACTCGCGTAGATTACCTGCGTGCCCCTGAAATCAGTGTTACCGGCGACACAGTCGAGCTTTCACGCTTTAAAACGTTCCAACGTTACGTGGAGGTTTTCTCACCGATGCGATCGGGCAGCTCGAAGTCTAAGTATGTGAAAATGAATACATATTATCCATCCCCGAAGCCGAACAAGACGAAAGGCCATTCGCCGGCTTCAAGGATTAGGGATGCCGCCAGCCAGCACGATCCTGTATGCCTCGGGATCGATGTTGCCGCCGGAAACGACGCAGACAACGTTTCCCCTGGCATGATCGGACGAAAGCGCCGCAGCAACGGACGCAGCACCCGCGCCTTCCGCCACGACCTTGGCCTTGGCAAACAACAGGCGCATGGCTTCGGTGACCTGCTCAAGACTGACGGTGGCCGTTCCGTCGATCAGTTCGCGCACGACAGGCCAGATCTGCGGCAGCAGCGAAGGACCGCCGATGCTCTTGATGAAGGAGGGCTTCGTTGCGATCTCGACGATCTGGCCCGCGGCGAGCGCCGCCGTTACCGGCGCCGCATTCTCATCCTCGACGGCGAGAACCTTCACGCCCGGCTTCAGCGCTTTTACCGCGCTCGCCACGCCCGTCGTCATGCTGCCGCCGCCGTAAGGCGTCAGCACCACATCCACATCAGGCAAGTCTTCGACGATTTCCATGCCGATCGTGCCATTGCCGTCGAGCACGGCCTGGTCGGTCACCGGATTGATCAGGAGTTCGGCAAGGTCGGGCCGCTCGGCATCGATGATGTAGCGCCACCACGTGTCCATGGAGATGAAGCGGACCTCGCCGCCGAGGCGACGCACGCCATCGATCTTTGTCCGTGGTGCGCCCGAATACATATAGGCCGCCATCGATATGCCGAGCGCCTTCGCCGCCCAGGCCATGCCATAGGCCATGTTGCCGGAGCTCGCTATCGCGACGCCATTCAAAAGTTCCTGCCTGTCCCGCGAAAGCAGTGCGTTAAGCGCCGGTCTCAGCTTGAAAGCGCCGATGGGTGAGAGGGTTTCCAGCTTGAGGAAGATGCGCCGGTCCGGCAAGTCGAGAGCAAGCGGGACCAGCGGCGTGCGTGGAAGATATGCGGCGATGCGGGTGCGAGCCGCTTCGATTTCGGTAAGCGACGGGCGATGAGGGCCGCTCATGCCGCCCCTGCTCTCCTGACGCCTTTTGTGGCGGCGGCCTTGTGCGCCGGATTCTGGTCTTCGGTGTGGATGTAGACATGTAGCGTATAGCCGATGTGCTCGATCATCAGCGCCTTCGCCCGCTCGATGTCGCGGTCGAGCGCAGCCTCCATCAAGGCCGTGTGATGCTCGATCGCCATTGCCTCGCGCAACGCGGCGATGGCTTTTTCATAGCCGTCCTGCTGGCCCGCCGCCGCTTTCAGCGTGGGCGCAAGGCCGAGAAAGCGGTGGTGGCGCCGCAACTGATCGGAAATGGTCGACTGGAAACGCAAGAGCCAGCTCGACTTTGCCGCGCTGATCAGCGCCGCATGGAAGGCGGTGTGCTTCTCGTCCCATTCATCGACAGCTGCATCGGATGGATCGTCCGGCGCGATCTTGCAGCGCGACAGCCGGTAATGGCTGGTCACAACGGCGGATTCCCAATCCGCATCGCCATTGCCGATGGACTCGATCAGGAGCGGCAGTTCGACCACCATGCGGGCGCGGGCGAGATCTTCCAGTTCCTTTTGCGAGACTGGCGCAACGGCAAAGCCGCGATTGCTGATGGCGGTGACCAGCTTCTCCGCTTCGAGCCGCGACAGGGCTTCGCGCAAGGGCGTCCAGCCAAGCCCATAGGCTTCGTGCAACGTGCCAAGTTTCAGCGGCGCGCCCGGCTTCAGCCGGGTTGCGAGGATGTCGCGTCGCAACAACCGGTAGGCCGCTTCCGTCTTGCTCGCCGAGCCTTCGTCCTGCATGGCCGCACCCACGATTTCCGATAAACCGATTATATATGAAACGACCGATCTGCCAAATTATATATGATTAGGCGAAATCATCGATCGTATATATATGCGTTTGACAAGCCATCGGAAGCGGTTATGATCTTCCCCAAGAGGCGCCATCAGGCGTGCCTTGTCGTTTGGGAGGATACTTATGAGCATGTTGAAATCCGGCTGGCTGTCCGGGATTGTTCTTGCTGGCGCCTTCATCGCAAGCGTTGCAACCGCCGCCGCAGACCCGATCAAGATCGGCATCGCCAATTTCGGCGAGCATCCGCAGCTGAACGCCTCGATCGCCGGCTTCAAGAAGGCGCTGGCTGACAATGGCTTCGTCGAAGGCACCGATGTCGTCTATTCGGAAAGCCACACCAATTTCGATGCTTCGCTGGTGCCGCAGATGATCGCCAAGCTGCAGGCCGAACAGCCGAAGCTGATCTACACCGTCACCACGCCGGTTTCGCAGATTGCCCAGAAGGCGCTCGCCGGCTCCGGCATTCCGATCGTCTTCACCGCCGTCACCGATCCGGTCGCGGCCAAGCTGGTTCCCTCGTGGACCGAAGGCGGCGACGGCATCACCGGCGCCAGCGACCTGCAGGACATGTCCGCAGTGCTGAAATTCACCCATGAACTTTTGCCCAATGCCAAGCGTCTCGGCGTGCCCTACAATCCAGGCGAAGCCAACGACGTCGCCCTGCTCGACAACATCAAGGAACTTGCGCCTGCTGCAGGCTTCGAAGTCGTGGCCGTCGGCGTGGACAACGTCAACGACATCCAGCAGCGCATCGCATCCTTTGCCGGCAAGGCAGACGTGATCTACACGCCCGCCTCCAACCTGTTGCAGCCAGCCATCGCGGCGGTTTCGGCGGCAGCGCGCCAGGCAGGCATCCCGATCGTCAACTCCGATGACGGCGCGGTCCGCAACGGCGTCGTACCGGCAAGCTTCGCCGTCAACTACGAGCAGGTTGGCGAAAACGCCGGCAAGATCGCCGCCCAGATCCTCAAGGGCGCCGATCCCAAGACGCTTGCTCCCTCGAAGCCGGCTTATGAAGACCATTCGCCGCTGATCTCGAAGAAGGTGGCGAAGGATTTCGGCATCGAAATCCCGGTATCCTTCGACAACTGCAACTGCTTCGCGGACTAAGCCGCGAGGATCGATCTGGAGAGGCGGCGTTCAAAGCGCCGCCTTTTTCTTAAAAGGCAATTCCACAAACCTGCGACAACGGTGGAGAAGGCGGATGCTGGAAATCCAGTCGGCCCGCAAGGTCTTCTACAAGGGTCAGGCGGACGAGAAGATCGCGCTCGATGGCCTCAACCTCTCACTAAAGACCGGCGAATTCGGCGTCGTCATCGGTTCCAACGGCGCCGGCAAGTCGAGCATGCTCAACGCCATTTCCGGCTCGCTGGTGCTCGATTCCGGCAAGGTGCTGATCAACGACGACGATGTCACGCCGATGCCGGTCCATAAACGCGCGGCACGCCTCGCCCGCGTCTTCCAGGACCCGATGCGCGGCACCGCCGCCTCGATGACGGTAGCAGAAAACATGCTGCTGGCCGAATTGCGGGCCAAAACGCGCAGCCTACGGCCGGGGCTGAACGCCGCCCGGCTGGCCTCCTACAAGGAGCGGCTGGCCGTGCTTGGGTTGGGCCTGGAAAACCGCCTCAACACCAAGGTGGAATTGCTGTCCGGCGGCCAGCGGCAGTCGCTGTCGCTGATCATGGCGGTCGGCGGCTCACCCGAACTGCTTCTGCTCGACGAGCACACCGCGGCACTCGATCCGCGCACTGCCGACATCGTCATGCAGGCCACCATCCGCACCGTCGAGGCGCTCAAGCTGACCACGCTGATGGTCACCCACAACATGCAGCATGCGGTCGATTTCGGTGACCGCGTCATCATGCTGGACGCCGGCAAGATGCGCCTCGAGATCGCCGGCGAGGAAAAGGCGAACGTCACCGTGACCGACCTGATCGGCCATTTCTCGGTCAAGACCGACCGCATGCTTCTGGCGAGCTGACCACAATGGGCTTTTTTGAAACAACGCTCGCCAGCTTCATCGCGCTGATCCCGGTCACGCTGGCGCAGAGCCTGATCCTGAGCTTCGTCGTGCTCGGCATCATGATCCCGTTCCGCATGCTGAGCTTCCCGGACCTGACCAGCGAGGGCGCATTCCCGCTTGGCGGCTGCGTCTGCGGCGTGCTGTTGGCAGCAGGCGCCTCACCGCTGGTTGCCATCGCGGTTGCGCTGCTCGCCGGCTTTCTTGCCGGCTGCTGCACGGCATTCATTCATTTGCGCTTCCGCATCCATTCGCTTTTGGCCGGCATCCTCATCATGACGATGCTCTACAGCGTCAATCTGCGCATCATGGGCCGCTCCAACCTGTCGGTGTTCGGCAATCCGACCGTGTTCGACTGGGTGCCCGGCATGCAGGCTGGCTTCCCCGCCAGCAAGATCGTCGTCGCCGGCCTGATCAGCCTGCTGGTGCTGGCCCTGCTCTATTTCTTCTTCAAGACTGAAAAGGGCACAGCCGTCCGCGCCGTCGGCTCGAACCCGGACATGGCCGAGGCACAAGGCATCAACGTCTGGGCCGCCACCATCGGCGGCATCGGCCTTGCCGGCGCGTTCTCGGCCGGCAGCGGCGCGCTGATGGTGCAGAGCCAGGGCTTTGCCGACGTCAACATGGGCCTCGGCATCCTCATCAACGGCCTTGCCGCCCTGATGATCGGCGAGGCGATCACCGGCAAGCAGACGGTGCTGCGCCAGCTGGCTGCGCCTTTCGTCGGCGCGATCGTCTACTACCAGCTTGTCTCGCTCTGCCTTGCCGCCGGCATGCCACCGCCCGACCTCAAGCTTGCCACCGGCCTGTTCGTGCTGACCATGCTGGCCCTGCCCAGCCTGAAGCTCAGCCGCGGACCAGCCGCCGCCAAGGAAACGTTCCGCGAATAGGCACTGATGACAATGTCTAAGACCAAAGACCTCGCAGCCATCGAGAACATGGATGCCGCCGACCCGCTGCGCGCTTTCCGCAGCCGCTTCATCCTGCCCGAGGGCGTCATCTATCTCGACGGCAATTCACTGGGACCGGCCTCACCCGCCGTCTTTGCCGAACTGGAAAAAGCGGCGAAGGAAGAATGGGCCAACGGCCTCATCCGTAGCTGGAACACCGCCGGCTGGTTCAACCTGCCTCTGGAACTCGGCGACCGCATCGGCCGGCTGGTCGGTGCCGCGAAGGGCCAGACGGTGGTGGCGGACACCACCTCGATTAACATCTACAAGGCCCTGCACGCAGCCCTTGCGCTTCGCCCGGACCGTAATGTCATCGTCGCCGAAGGCGGCAGTTTCCCGACCGACCTCTACATGGCCGAGGGCGTCGCTTCGACCCATCCGGGCACGTCGCTCAGACTGGAAGGCATTGACGCGGCAAACCTCGAAGACCTGATCGACGACAAGACGGCGGTCGTGCTGGTCAACCACGTCAACTACAAGACCGGCGCGCTGCGCGACATGGCAGCCCTGACCAGCAAGATCCACGCCGCCGGCGCGCTGGTAATCTGGGACCTGTGCCACAGCGCCGGCGCTCTTCCTGTCGATCTCGACGGAGCCGAGGCCGACTTCGCTGTCGGCTGCACCTACAAATACCTGAATGGCGGTCCGGGCTCGCAGGCCTTCATCTATGCCGCGCACAAGCATCATGGCGGCATCGTCCAGCCTCTGAGCGGCTGGTGGGCGCATGCCCGCCCCTTCGCAATGGAACACAGCTTCGCCGGTGGCGAGGGCATTCGCCGCTTCCAGTGCGGCACCCAGCCGATGCTGTCGTTGCGGGCTCTCAAGGGCGCGCTCGACATCTGGGACGATGTCGACATGCAGGCGCTGCGCAAGAAGAGCATTGCGCTCACCGACCTGTTCATCGAACTGGTCGAGGCCCGATGTGGCAAGCATGGCGTGGTGCTCGAAACCACGCGCGATAGCGAACGACGCGGCAGCCAGGTCGCCTTCTCCCATGCCAACGCCTATGAGATCATGCAGGCGCTGATCGAACGCGGCGTCATCGGCGACTTCCGCGCTCCATCCATCATGCGCTTCGGCTTCACGCCGCTCTACACCAGCTATCGCGATGTCTGGAATGCAGTCGAGGTTCTCAAGGACATCCTCGACAACAGCGCGTGGAAGAACCCCCGCTTTGCCGTCAGGTCGGCGGTGACGTGAGCCGAACATAGCCCCTCACCCTTACCCTCTCCCCGTGAAGGACTGGGAGAGGGGGCTGCAACGTTGGAGCTTCGCCCTTCTCCGCGCCTGCGGGGAGAAGGTGCCGGCAGGCGGATGAGGGGCAAGCTGCATCAAACCCCCAGATAGCGGTCCTGAAGTTCCGCCGTGAGCGCGTCGGGCTTGCCCTCGAAGACGGTGACGCCTTTTTCCAGCACGAAGCAGCGGTCGGCGACCGGCAAAAGCTCCGAGAGCGTCTTGTCTACGACGAGGATCGACTGGCCGGCGGCTTTGAGCTTGCGCAGCGCAGCCCAGATGTCCTGCCGGATCACCGGCGCCAGCCCTTCGGTCGCCTCGTCGAGGATCAGCAGGCGCGGATTGGTCATCAGCGCGCGGCCGATGGCAAGCATCTGCTGCTCGCCGCCCGACAGCGTATTGGCATACTGGCCAAGCCGCTCGCCGAGGCGGGGGAACAGCTCGGTCACCCGTGCCAGCGTCCAGTCGCTGCCGCGTGCCGCGACTAGCAAATTCTCCTCGACCGTCAGGTTCGGAAAGCAGCGGCGGCCTTCAGGCACAAGCCCGATCCCCTGCTGGGCGATGCGATGCGGTTGCTGTCCCACGATTTCCTTGCCGGCAAAATTGATCGAGCCGCCGCGCGGCTTGACCATGCCGAGGATCGAGCTGATCGTTGTCGTCTTGCCCATGCCGTTGCGGCCCATCAGCGCCACCACCTCGCCGTCCTCGACCGACAGGTCGACGCCGAACAGCGCCTGCGATGCCCCGTAGAACGACTCGACGCCTTTGAGCGACAGCAGGCTCATGCCGTGTCTCCCAGATAGGCCCGGCGCACTTCCGGGTTGGCGCGGATTTCGTCGACGGTTCCGGTGGCGATGACACGGCCATAGACCAGCACGGAGATGCGGTCGGCCAGTGCGAACACCGCATCCATGTCGTGTTCGACCAAAAGGATCGGTGCTTCATGGCGAAGCGCATCGAGGAAGCCAGTCAGCTTCTTCGATCCGTCGGGGCCGAGCCCCGCCATCGGCTCATCAAGCAGAAAGGCTTTTGGTCCAAGCGCCAGGGCAATCGCCACTTCGAGCTGGCGGCGCTCGCCATGAGACAGTTCGGCAGCGGGCACACTCGCCCTGTTTTCCAGACCCACTCTCGCCAGCATCGCCATCGCCGGATCGGTCAGGCTCTTGTCGCTTCCGACCGACCGGAAGAAGCGGAAGCTCGACCCCTGCCTTGCCTGTACCGCCAGCATGACATTGCGCAGCGCAGTGAATTCAGGCGCCAGCGACGATATCTGGAAGCTGCGGCCAAGCCCGCGCCGCGCCCGCACCGCCATGTCGAGCCCGGCCATGTCTTGCCCAAGAAAGCGGATCGAGCCGCCGTCGGGTGTCAGCGAACCTGAAATCTGGTGGATCAGCGTGCTTTTGCCGGCCCCGTTCGGGCCGATCAGCGCGTGGATTTCGCCGGCGCGCAGGTCGAGGCTGACGCCATCGGTCGCCTTCAGCGCACCGAAATTCTTGCGGAGGTCGGTGAGTTGAAGGATCGCCTCAGCCATGCCGCGCCCTCCCCGCGACAAGGCCGAGCAGGCCGCCGCGCGCAAACAAAACGACGCCGAGAAGCACGAGGCCGAGGAAGAACTGCCATCGCTCGGTGATGCCGCCCAGCGCATATTCGAACAGCACATAGACCATCGCACCCGCAATCGGCCCGAACAGCCGGCCCTTACCGCCGAGGATGATCAGCACGATCAGTTCGCCCGACATCTGCCATGACAGCATCGATGGGCTGACGAAGCGATTGAGGTCGGCAAACAGCGCCCCGGCAAGACCGGTCACCATCGCCGAGATGACGAAGGCGACGAGCTTGATCCTGAACGGCGCGATGCCGACGGCAGAGAGCCGGGTGGTGTTTTGCCGGGCAGCCTCCAGCGCCGCACCGAAGCGCGAACCGCGCAGCAGCCAGAACAGGCAGGCCGCCGCAGCAAGCACGGCGAGGCAGATGAGGAAATAGGGCAGTGGCTGCGCCGTGTTCACGCCGGGAAAGGTGTTGCGCACATAAAGCGACAGCCCGTCTTCGCCGCCGTAGTCCGGCCATGACACGGCGAAGTAGTAGATCATCTGCGCGAAGGCGAGCGTGATCATGATGAAATAGACGCCAGAGGTGCGTAAGGATATCGCCCCGATCGGCAGTGCGACGAGACCGCACAGCAGGACAGCCACCAGCCAGATCACCGGCATTGAAGTGGTGGCCGGCAGGCCGAACAGCAAAGCCTCGCCGTTGAAGGCATGCGTGGCAAGAATGCCGGCGACATAGCCGCCAAGGCCGAAGAAGGCGGCGTGGCCGAACGACACCAGTCCGCCGAGGCCGAGCGCGATATTGAGGCCAAGCGCCGCCAGCGCAAGAATAACGATGCGGGTGGCAAGCGTGATGTAAAAGGTCTCGCCCGATGCAGCGGCAAGCAGCGGCACTACCAGCAAGAGCAGCGCGAGCACGCCGTTGGCAATCGTTTCCCGCGACAGCGCCGCCATCAGCCTTGCCCTGCGAACAGGCCGCGCGGGCGGAATGCCAGGATCAGCGCCATCACGACATAGATCAGCATCGAGGCAAGTGCGGCTCCTACCATGGTGGCCTGCGAGGCGGGCAGCGCCAGCGCCACCAGCTTGGGCAAGAGGAAACGGCCCATCGTATCGACGACGCCGACGAGGATCGCGCCGACAAGAGCGCCCTTGATCGAACCGATGCCGCCGATGACGATGACGACGAAGGCAAGGATCAGCGCCGGCTCGCCCATGCCGACCTGCACCGACTGCAGCGCGCCGACCATGGCGCCGGCAAGACCGGCAAGGGCGGCGCCCAGTGCAAACACCACCGTATAGAGCGTACGGATATCGACACCGAGCGCCGCGATCATCTCGCGGTCGGTCTCGCCGGCGCGGATGCGCATGCCGAGCCGCGTGCGCGAGATCAGAAGATAGAGGCCAATTGCGACGAGGATGCCGACGCCGATGATCGCGAGCCGGTAGAGCTGATACTGGCCACCGCCCGGCAGCGGCACCGCGCCCTGCAACAGCGGTGGAATGTCGAGATAGAGCGGAAACGAGCCGAACAGCCAGCGCGTGCCTTCCGACAGGATGAGGATCAGCGCGAAGGTCGCCAGCACCTGGTCGAGATGGTCGCGCTCATAGAGCCGGCGCACGATCGCAACCTCCATCAGCGCACCCGCCGCGGCTGCCGCAACGAGACTTGCGGCAAGGCCGATCCAGAACGAGCCGGTCGCCGCCGCGATCGCAGCGCAGGCGAAAGCGCCGATCATGTAGAGCGAGCCGTGCGCGAGGTTGATGAAGCCCATGACGCCGAAGATCAGCGTCAGGCCCGCCGCGATCAGGAACAGCATGACGCCGAGCTGCAAGCCGTTCAGAAGCTGTTCGATGATGAGGGCGGCGGTCACGAGAGCCTTCGGTGGCTGGGTGTGGGATCAATCGGCGCGGACGGTCCCATCTCCCGTTCAGGGCATATAGCGGTGAGGGGCAGTATCGATATATGCAGGGCACCTTCTCCCCGCAAAACGGGGAGAAGGAAGCAGCAACCCTTACATCTTGCACTGCTCGGCGTAGGCGTCGCCGTGCTTTTCAAAGGCGGTCGCGATGATCTTGTTGGTTAAGACATCGCCTTCCTTCATCACCTCGCGAACGTAGATGTTCTGGATCGGGTGGTTGTTGGTGTTGAAGGAGAACTCGCCGCGCACCGACTTGAAGTCGGCAGCCTTGAGCGCCGCGCGGAAGGCGTCCTTGTCCTTCACGCTCGCCTTGGAAAGCGCCGACAGGATCAGGTTTGCCGTATCCCAGCTCTGCGCCGCATAGATCGAAGGCAGGCGGTTGTATTCCTTCTGGAAGGCTTCGACGAAAGCCTTGTTGGCTTCGTTGTCGAGATCCTTCGACCAGCTCGCCGAATTCTTCACGCCGAGCGCGGCGTCACCGATCGCCGGCAGCACGTCCTGGCTGAACGAGAAGCTTGGGCCCAGCACCGGGATGCCGACGCCCGACTGTGCGTATTGCTTCATGAAGGCGATGCCCATGCCGCCCGGCAGGAAGAAGAACACCGAATCCGCGCCC
This sequence comes from Mesorhizobium sp. Root552, assembly GCF_001427285.1. Lineage (GTDB taxonomy): Bacteria > Pseudomonadota > Alphaproteobacteria > Rhizobiales > Rhizobiaceae > Mesorhizobium. The sequence continues at coordinate 313,468 of NZ_LMFV01000012.1, read as the reverse complement.
GAGGCGCGGATCTGCGCGATCTCGGCGGCGTAGTCGGTCTGGCCGACCTGCGTGTAAAGCTCGCCGGCCAGTTCGCCCTTGTAGTAGCGCTTGAAGCCTGTCAGCGAATCCTTGCCCGCCGGATAGTTCGGCGCAAGGATGAAGGTCTTCTTGTAGTCCTTGTTGGCGTACTGGCCCATCGCCTCATGGAAGTTGTCGTTCTGGTAAGCGACATTGAAATAGTTCTTGTTGCAGTTGGCGCCGGCCAGCGCCGAAGGGCCGGCATTCGGCGAGAGATAGATAACGTCCTGCGCCACCGTGTTCGGCACCACCGCCATGGCAAGGTTGGACCAGATGATGCCGGTCATCAGGTCGACCTTGTCGCTCTGGATCATCTTTTCCGCAATCTGAACGGCCAGTTCAGGCTTCTGGGCGTCGTCTTCCACGACGAGTTCCACGTCCTTGTTGCCGGACTGCTTCATCGCCAGCGTGAAGGCATCGCGCATGTCGACGCCAAGGCCTGCACCGCCGCCGGACAGCGTGGTGATCACGCCGATCTTCACCGGCTCGGCCTGGGCCAATCCCGATACCGTCAATGAAAGGCCAAGCAAGCTGGCCGCCAGAATTCCACGCATACTGTTCTCCTCCTTCAGTGCTCTCGTTTGTGGTCTTTTACGTCAGAGCCGGGTGCGAACTTTCCAGAGTTCCGGAAACAGTTCAACCTCCAGCATCTTTTTAAGATAGGAAACGCCGCCCGTGCCACCTGTGCCGCGCTTCAGGCCGATGATGCGCTCGACGGTGGTGACGTGGTTGAAGCGCCAGCGGCGGAAATAGTCTTCGAAATCGACAAGCTTCTCGGCCAGTTCGTAGAGCACCCAGTAGCGGTGCGGCTCACGATAGATCGCCTGCCATGCCGCAAGCACTTCCTCGCTTTCGGGCCGCGTTTCGCGCCAGTCGGTGCGCGTGCCGTCGGCGCCGATCTCGAAACCGTTGCGGCCGAGCAGAAGGATCGCTTCATCGTAAAGCGAAGGCTGGGCAAGGATCGCTTCGAGCTTCTCGACAAGGTCGGGGCGGTGCTTGTGCGGACCCAGCATGGCAAGGTTGCGGTTGCCGGCAAGGAACTCGATGGCCCGGTACTGCCACGACTGGAAACCGGACGACTGCCCGAGCGCGCCACGGAATTCCGTGTATTCGCTGGGCGTCATCGTGCGCAGAACGTCCCAGGCATTGTTGAGCTGCTCGAGAATGCGCGCCACCCTCGACAGCATCTTGAAGCAGGGCTGCACGTCATCGGCGCGTACGCAGGCGATCGCCGAGCGCAGTTCATGCAGGGCGAGCTTCATCCACAGTTCGGAGGTCTGATGCTGGATTATGAACAGCATTTCGTCATGCGCAGTCGAAAGCGGCTCCTGCGCGTCGAGCACTTTCTCGAGATGCAGATAATCGCTGTAGGACATGCGCCCCTTGAACGACATCTGCGCGCCTTCGCCGGACGGATCGTAGGCTTCGCTCATTGTGTGCGCTCCGTTCTCAGCCGGAAGCGCTGGATCTTGCCGGTCTGCGTCTTCGGCAGCGCTTCCACGAACCTGACCGAGCGCGGATATTTGTAAGGCGCAATCGTCGCCTTGACGTGATCCTGCAACCGCTTGACCGTGGTCGCGTCACCGGCAACGCCCTTGACCAGCACGACATACGCCTCGACGATCTCGCCCCGGTCGGTGTCGGGCGCGCCGATCACCGCGCATTCAGCCACTTCGTCATGGGCAAGAAGCGCTGCCTCGACCTCCGGTCCCGCGATATTGTAGCCGGCGCTGACGATCATGTCGTCGGAGCGGGCAGCGAAATGGAAGAAGCCGTCCTCGTCCTGCACGAAGGAATCGCCGGTCAGGTTCCAGCCGTTGCGGACATAGTTGCGCTGGCGGTCGTCGGCCATGTAGCGGCAGCCGGTCGGTCCGCGCACGGCGAGCCTGCCCACGCTGCCGCGCGGCACTTCGTTCATGTCTTCATCGACAATGCGGGCCTCGTAGCCTCCGACCGCTTTGCCGGTCGAAGCCGGCTTCATGTCCTCAAAGCGGTTGGAGATGAAGATGTGCAGCATCTCGGTGGCGCCGATGCCGTCGAGGATCGGCTTGCCGGTCTTTTCAACCCATTCATCGAACACCGGGCCGGGCAAAGTCTCGCCAGCCGACACCGCAACCCTGAGCGATGAAAGGTCCGCGCCCTCATCCATCGCCTTCATCATCGCCCGGTAGGCGGTGGGCGCGGTGAAGCTGATCGTCGCCTTGTAGGTTTCGATGATCTCGATCATGTTGGGCGGCGAGGCGTTTTCCAGAAGCGTCGCCGTCGCGCCGAAGCGCAGCGGGAAGATCGCAAGCCCGCCGAGGCCGAAGGTGAAGGCAAGCGGCGGCGAACCGACGAAAACGTCATCGGACGTCACGCCGAGAACTTCCTTGGCATAGCCATCGGCGATGATAAGCAGGTCGCGATGGAAATGCATCGTCGCCTTCGGCACGCCCGTGGTGCCGGAGGTGAAGCCAAGCAAGGCGACGTCGTCCCGTCCCGTCCTGACCGCCTCGAACCGCACGGACTTTGAAAGCGCGATACGGTCCAGCTCGGCGTCATGATTGGCGGTGCCGTCAAAGCCGATCACCTTGTTCAGGAAGGCGTTGTCCTTGGCGCAGGCCACCATTTCGTCCATCAGGCGGGTGTCGCACAGCGCCAGCCCGATCTCTGCCTTGTCGACGATCTTGGCCAGTTCGCCGGCGCGCAGCATCGGCATGGTGTTGACGACGACGGCCCCTGCCTTGGTCGCAGCCAGCCAGCAGGCCACCATGGCGGGGTTGTTGGCGGAGCGGATCAGGATACGGTTGCCCGGCTTGACGCCATAGTCCTCGACCAGCGCATGCGCCAGCCGGTTCGTCCAGTCCGACAGTTCCTTGTAGGTGCGCCGGCGGCCGTTGCCGATCAGCGCGGTATGGTCGCCGAAACCCTTTTCGACCATGCGGTCGGTCAGTTCGACAGCCGCGTTGAGGTAATCGGGATACTGGAAGCCATCGAGCAGGAAGGCCGGCCATTGGTCAGCCGGCGGAAGATTGTCGCGCGTAAACGTGTCGATATGCGCCGTGGGCCCAAGCATGGCAGTGATTTCCTCCCTGCGGCAGATGCCACGCGGCCTCCCGGCTACCAAGGCCTCATGAAAGGCGGGCCGTCTCGCGCAGCTTCTGTCCACCGGAAAAGCATGACATCTGTCGAAAATTATTTCAAGCCTAAAGTTTCTTGAGCGCCGATATTGACTTCGCACCCGGCGGCATCGCAGCTAGGGTCAGGACCTATTCATATGACTGAAATGACTGCCTGGAGGACGCCTGTGCTTACCCGCCGCATCGAAAACTGGAGCGACGCCTATACCAATGGCGCGCACATTGCCGGCGGCGAGCGCTGGCCTGCCGCCTGGGTGGAGCCGGCCCGCACATTCCGGGAAGGCCTGGGTGGAGACAGGGCGAGGCTCGACCTCGCTTACGGCGGAAAGGAACGCAACCGTATCGACCTGTTCCTGCCGCAAGGCACGCCGAAGGGCCTCGTCGTTTTCGTCCACGGCGGCTACTGGATGGCGCTGGACAAGAGCTACTGGTCGAACCTCGCCGCCGGCCCGCTGGCGCATGGATATGCCGTCGCCATGCCGTCCTACACGCTTTGCCCCGAAAACCGCATCGGCGGCATCGTCAAGGAAATCGGCGCGGCGATAACCGCAGCCGCGGCGATGGTCGAAGGGCCGATCATGCTGACCGGCCATTCCGCCGGCGGACATCTGGTCAGCCGCATGGCATCCGCAACCTCGCCGCTTTCAGGCGATATCCGCACCCGCATCCGGCATGTGGTTTCCATCTCGGGCGTCCATGATCTCAGGCCGCTCATGCGCACCGCGATGAACGAGACCCTGCGCATCGACGAAGCCGAAGCGCTGGCCGAAAGCCCGGTCCTGTTGCGGCCGATTGAGGGTATTCGCCTCACCTGCTGGGTGGGCGGCGCCGAGCAGGCGGAATTCGTGCGCCAGAACGCGCTTCTGGCCAACATCTGGACCGGCCTCGGTGCCGAGACAGCCGCCGTGGTCGAGCCCGACCGACATCATTTCAGCGTCATCGACGGGTTGGCCGACCCGGATCACGAACTGACGCGCTGCCTGCTCGCAAAGTAACAGGCAAGACGCAGCTATCCAGCCGGTTTCCCATCCACGCCGGTCTTCATTTTTTCAATTGCATTTTTTTGCAATCAATTATACGTAATTGAAATTGGCGAATGAGGGGAAGGGCATCATGGCAGGAAAACCCGAAGTCACGGCATTCTTCGATCCAAGGACATGGTCGGTGCAATATGTCGTCGCCGATGCGGCGCGCAAGAAGTGCGCCATCATCGATCCGGTCTACGATTTCGATGAAAAGTCAGGGCAGACCGCATCGGCCAATGCCGACCGTTTGCTCGAATTTGTTGCCAGCAAGGGCTACACGGTCGAGTGGATACTCGACACCCATCCGCACGCCGACCATTTCTCGGCAGCGACTTATCTCAAGAAGAAAACAGGCGCACCGACCGCCATCGGCGAAAAGATCAAGGACGTGCAAAAACTCTGGAAGAGTTTTTACAACTGGCCGGATTTCCCCGCCGACGGCTCGCAGTGGGACCACCTGTTCGCTGATGGCGACACCTTCAGGGTTGGCGACATCGACGTCCGCGTCATGCACTCGCCCGGCCATACGCTGGCCTCGATCACCTATGTCATCGGCGATGCCGCCTTCGTCCACGACACGCTGTTCATGCCCGACAGCGGCACCGCCCGCGCCGATTTCCCCGGCGGCAGCGCCAAGGCGCTGTGGAACTCAATCCAGGCGATCCTTGCCTTGCCGGACGACACCCGTATCTTCACCGGCCACGACTACCAGCCCGGCGGTCGCGAACCTTTGTGGGAATCGACCGTGGCCGAGCAGCGGGCGAAGAACTCCCATATGTCGAAATTAAGGACCGAGGCGGAGTTCGTCGCCGTTCGCGAAGGGCGCGACAAGACCTTGCCGATGCCCAAGCTGATCCTGCACTCGCTGCAGATCAACACCAATGGCGGGCGCTTGCCCGAAGCGGAAGCGAACGGAACACGCTACCTGAAGATCCCGCTCGATCTCTTGAATGGAGCACCGTGGGGATGAGCCCGGTTATTGTCAGAGCCGAACGGCTTTCCTGCGAAGCAGCCGATCTGAAGTCGAATGTCGAGGAGGCGTCCGCCTTCCTCAAGAAACTGTCCAATCCCGACCGCTTGCTTGTCTGTTGCGCGCTGGCCGACGGCGAGCGTTCGGTGCGCGAACTGGAAGACCTGCTCGGCATCCGCCAGCCCGGCCTGTCGCAGCAACTCGCCGAATTGCGCGAAGCCGGCCTGATTGCAGGGCGCAAGGAGGGCAAGCAGGTGTTCTACACCCTCGCCGACCCGCGTATCGAAGCCTTCATCGGCACCATGCACGCCCTGTTTTGCAAACGGCCCTGACCGCTACACTTCCAACCGCAAGGAGACTGCAATGAGCTTCAACGTCGGTACGCCTGACCGCATCGTGCGTGTCATTCTCGGCCTTCTGCTTCTCGTTCTCCCATTCGTCACCAACTGGGCGCTGTTCGGCAGCCCGGTGTGGGTCTGGATTTCGGTCATCGCCGGCCTGGTGCTGATCTTCACCGGCGTCGTGCGCTTCTGCCCCGCCTATCGCATCCTCAACCTGTCCACGGCAAAGAAGAACAGGTGATGACCGAGTTCACGCCATTTGCCTCGTTCCTCGGCGGAACGCTGATCGGCCTTGCCGCAGTCCTGTTGATGGCGCTGCATGGCCGCATCGCCGGCATGACCGGCATTCTCTCCGGGCTCATCCCGCCGACGGCACCCGACTGGACCTGGCGATTGGCCTTCCTTGCCGGCGCGGTTGCGGCACCGGCGCTGATCACCGGCTTCGGCGGATACGCCATCCCGTTCCACAGCGGCGTGCCGGCACCCTGGCTCGTTGTCGGCGGGCTGATCGTCGGTATTGGCGTGCATTTCGGCGCGGGCTGTCCGTCCGGCCACAGCGTATGCGGCATCGCCCGCCTCTCGCGACGCTCCATCACGGCCACTCTTGTCTTCATGGCCTCGACCGCGGTGACGGTGTTCATCGTTCGCCATGTGCTGGGAGGCCTGTCTTGATGCGCAATATTACAGCCCTGCTCGCCGGTGCAGTCTTCGGCACCGGCATCGCCATCTCCGGCATGATCAATCCGGCCAAGGTGCAGAACTTCTTCGATCTCGCCGGCACATGGGACCCATCGCTCGCCTTCGTCATGACGGGTGCGCTTCTCGTGACATTCGTCGGCTACAGATTGGTCCTCAAGCGCCCGGCCCCGGTCTTCGACACCAGCTTCCACCTTCCAGCAAAAAAGCAACTCGACCTGCCCTTGCTGGCCGGTGCAGCCACTTTCGGCATCGGCTGGGGCATCACCGGCTTTTGCCCCGGCGGCTCCATCCCGGCGCTCGGCCTGGCCGAGCCTTCGGCGCTGATCTTCATCGCGGCGATGGTCGTTGGCATTGCCCTTGCCCGCATCACCGGCAACTGGCGGCAGGCTTCCGCTTCGGTTGATGCCGACGCCGACGGCTGACACCCCGCGTGGTCCCGTCCGCGCCACCGTGCTGAGCCATATCGCTCGGCCCTGATCCCGCTATAGTGCGCCAAGCGTCCGATCAGAACGGGGAACAGGGATGAACGCACCGGCAAGCAGCAACCACAAGGTCATCATCACCTGCGCGGTCACCGGCTCGATCCACACGCCGTCAATGTCGCCGCACCTGCCGGTGACGGCAAGCGAGATCGCCGACGCGGCGGTGGGTGCAGCCGAAGCGGGCGCTGCCATCATCCACCTGCATGCGCGCAATCCGTCGGACGGCCGGCCGGACCAGAGCCCGGAGCTGTTCTCGCCCTTCCTGTCGGTGATCAAGCAGCGCTCGAACTGCGTGGTGAACATCACCACCGGTGGTGCTGCGACGATGACCATCGACGACCGTCTGAAACCCGCCAAGACCTTCAAGCCGGAGGTTGCCTCGCTCAACATGGGCTCGATGAATTTCGGCCTCCACCCGATGCTGAACCGTTTCACCGAGTTCAGGCATGACTGGGAGCGGCCTTATCTCGAAGGCTCGAAGGACCGCGTGTTCAAGAACACCTTCAGCGACATCGAATACATACTGAAGACCTGCGCCGACAACGGCACCCGCTTCGAGTTCGAATGTTACGACATCGGCCATCTCTACACGCTGGCCCATTTCGCCGATCTCGGCATCGTCAAGCCGCCCTTCTTCGTGCAAAGCGTGTTCGGCATCCTGGGCGGCATCGGCGCGCATTACGAGGATGTCGTCCACATGCATCGCACCTCCACACGGCTGTTCGGAAGCGATTTCCAATGGTCGGTGCTTGGCGCCGGGCGGAACCAGCTGCCGGTTGCCTCGATGTCCGTCGCGCTCGGCGGCCATATCCGCGTCGGGCTCGAGGATTCGCTATGGGCAGGTCGCGGCAAGCTCGCCCGCTCCAACGCCGAGCAGGTCGAGAAGGCCCGGCTCATCATCGAGAACATGGGCCTCGAGGTCGCCACCCCCGACGAGGCGCGCGAACTTTTGGCGCTCAAGGGCGGCGACATGGTGGCGTTCTGATACGCCACCATGAAGAACCGCGACGCGCCTTCGGCTCAATCAGCCACGTCGAACTGCAGCGGCTTTGCCGAAACGATCAGCGAGTGCTCCCGCAACTCCGCCAGCACCTTCTCGGGGAACGGTGCGTCCAGATAAAGCAGTGCGATGGCGTCGCCGCCCGGACGGTTGCGGCCGAGCTGGAAGTTGGCGATGTTGACGCCGTTCTTGCCGCACAGCGTGCCGAGTAGGCCGATGATGCCCGGCGCATCGGCGTTGGTCGTATAGAGCATGTGCTGGCCGACCTCGGCATCGAGGTTGATGCCCTTGATCTGGATGAAGCGTGGCTTGCCGTCGGAGAAGCAGGTGCCGGCAATGGCGCGCGTCCTGTGCTCGGTCTTCACCGTCAGCTTGATGTAGCCGTCGAACACGCCTGACTTGTCGCGTTTCACCTCGGCGACAATGATGCCGCGCTCCTTCACCATGATCGGCGCGGACACCATGTTGACGTCGGACACCTGCGGCCGGATCAGGCCGGCAAGCGTGGCGCTGATCAGCGCGCGCGTGTTCATCGTCGCCGTCTGCCCGTCGAACAGGATCTCGACCTCCTTGATCGGGTCGTCGGTGACCTGGCCGACAAAAGCCCCCAGCACTTCCGCCAGCTTGACGAACGGCTTCAGCCGCGGCGCTTCTTCCGCGCTGATGGCCGGCATGTTGATGGCGTTGGAAACCGCGCCCTTGATCAGGTAGTCCGACATCTGCTCGGCCACCTGCAACGCCACGTTCTCCTGCGCCTCCTCGGTGGAGGCACCCAAATGCGGCGTGCAGACCACGTTTTCCAGGCCGAACAGCGGGCTTTCCGTTGCCGGCTCCACCTCGAACACATCGATGCCTGCGCCGGCCACCTTGCCGCTCTTCAGCGCGGCCACCAGGTCAGCCTCGACGATCAGCCCGCCGCGCGCGCAATTGATGATGCGCACGCCGTCCTTCATCTTCGCGATCGCTTCGGCATTGATGATGCCGCGCGTCTTGTCGGTCATCGGCGTGTGCAACGTGATGAAATCGGCGCGAGTGAAGAGCTCGTCCAGTTCCACCTTGTCCACGCCAAGCTCCTCGGCCCGGCTGTCGGACAGGAACGGGTCGAAGGCAACGACGTGCATCTTGAGGCCAACGCCGCGCGTCGCCACGATGGAGCCGATATTGCCGCAACCGATGACGCCGAGCGTCTTGCCGGTGATCTCGACACCCATGAAGCGGTTCTTCTCCCACTTGCCGGCCTGCGTCGAGGCATTGGCTTCCGGAAGCTGGCGCGCCAGAGCGAACATCAGCGCAACGGCATGCTCGGCAGTCGTGATCGAATTGCCGAACGGCGTGTTCATGACGATGATGCCTCGGCGCGAGGCTGCCGGAATATCGACATTGTCGACACCGATGCCGGCGCGGCCCACCACCTTCAGATTGGTCGCCGCACCGAGCAGCTTTTCGGTGACCTTGGTGGCGGAGCGGATGGCGAGGCCGTCATACTGGCCGATGATCTCAAGCAGCTTTTCCTTGTCCTTGCCGACCTCGGGCAGATAGTCTACGTCGACACCGCGATCCTTGAATATCTGCACGGCGGTGGGGGAAAGCTTGTCGGAAACAAGAACGCGGGGCATGGGCTTAGTCCTTATGTCGGCACTGCCTTCGTTGAAGGCGCAGCGCAAAGTTCGGTGAAAAGTGAGATGGGTGGGGGGCTTGGGAGGCAGCGGCCCCCACCCTGGCCTTTTCAGGCCCTGTTCGTCAGGCGGCAGCCTTGAGGCCGGCCTTCTGCTGGGCGAAAGCCCAGTCCAGCCACGGCATCAGCGCTTCGACGTCTGCGGTCTCGACCGTCGCGCCACACCAGATGCGCAGGCCGGCCGGCGCATCGCGATAGTGCCCGATGTCAAAGGCCACGCCTTCCTTGTCGAGCAGCGAAACCAGGCCCTTTGCAAAGGCCGCCTGGCCGTCGGCGTCGAGCGCGGCAACCGCCGGATCGACGATCGACAGGCAAACGGACGTATTCGACCGCGTCGCCGGATCGACGGCCAGATTGCCGAGCCACGGCGAGGCTGCAACAAAACGATCGACAACGGCGGCATTGGCATCGACACGCGCCCTCAGCGCCGCAAGCCCGCCAATCTTCTTGGCCCAGCCCAGCGTGTCGAGATAGTCCTCGACGCACAGCATCGACGGCGTGTTGATCGTCTCGCCCTTGAAGATGCCCTCGATCAGCTTGCCGTTCGAGGTCAGGCGGAAGATCTTCGGCAGCGGCCATGCCGGCTTGTAGCTTTCCAGCCGCTCGACGGCTCGCGGGCTGAGGATCAGCATGCCGTGTGCGCCCTCGCCGCCGAGCACCTTTTGCCAGGAGAAAGTCACCACATCGAGCTTGGAGAAGTCGAGGTTCTGCGCAAACGCCGCCGAAGTGGCGTCGCAGATGGTCAGCCCCTTGCGTCCGGCCGGAATGAAGTCAGCATTCGGCACCCGCACGCCGGAAGTCGTGCCGTTCCAGGTGAAGACCACGTCACGGTCGAAATCGATCTGCTTCAGGTCCGGCAATTCGCCATACGGCGCTTCGATGCGGCGCACGTCGGCAAGCCTCAACTGCCTGACCACGTCGGTGATCCAGCCCGAGCCGAAGGATTCCCAGGCGACCATGTCGACGCCGCGTTCGCCGAGCAGCGACCAGAGCACCATCTCGACCGCACCGGTGTCCGAGGCAGGCACGATGCCGATGCGATGCGTCGAAGGCACTTCGAGCACTTCGCGTGTCAGGGCGATCGCCTGTTCGAGCTTGGCCTTTCCGATCTTGGCGCGGTGCGAGCGCCCAAGCACGGCGCCGTTCAGCGCCTCGACCGACCAGCCGGGACGTTTCGCGCAGGGACCAGAAGAAAAATTGGGATTTGCCGGACGCACGTCCGGCTTGGGGAAAGTCGTCATCGTGGCTATCCTTCCAGATAGTAAGCCCCTCGTTGGGGAGGGGTGGCCCACGGACGGCGATATGCCTCTACCTGCCGGGCGTCAAGAGAAAAGTTTTTGTCGCTTCCGGGATACTGTCAAAGCACCGCAAATTTTCCCACGGCGGCAACGAAAACGGCGGGCCAGGCCCGCCGCTTCATTTCGAATGTATACCGGGCGACTTACCAGAGGTCGTAGCGCAAGCCGACCTTGATCTGGTGGTTGTCGACGCCCTTCTGGATCGAATAGGCCGAAGCGCTGTCCAGCCGCGCATATTCGGCATCCGGCGCCGACATGAACTGATAGCCGAGATCGACGGCGACATTCTTGGACAGCTGATACGCGAAACCGGCATTGAGCGTGTAGGCCAGCGAATACTGGGTCTTGCTGTCGGTCAGGTTTGTACTGTTGGCTGGCGTTACGAGGTCTGTGAAAGCCAGACTTGCGTCACGCTTGCTCTGGAAGACACCGATACCTGCGCCGATGTAAGGCGTCACGCCGACATAGGTGCCGAGGTCCACATAACCGTTGACCATTGCCACGCGGGCGCTGTTTTCCACTCGGGACGTTGCGATATCGACGCCCGGATTCACTTCCGAGGCAGTGACTTCATTGCCCGGCAGGATGCCGAAGTTGATGTCGCTGCGAAGATAGTCGTTGAAGTGGTAGCCGAAGCCGACACTGGCAAATACCGGCTGATCGCGCTCCGAATAGGCAACCGTGGGCGAACCGAAGTCGACATTGCGGTAGGTTTCGTCGGCCAGGTAGGCGACGTCGCCGCGCAGATACCAGCCCGAACCTATTTCGACCGGTGTGTATTCAGGCGCCTGATCGACATAGATCGGCGGATCGTAGTCCGCTGCCAGCACCGCCGTGAAGGGCAGCGCCACCGTTGCGGCCAATGCCAGCGCAATGCGAGATTTCAGCTTCATGTCACCAACTCCCGAGGTTGGCGCTGGTAGAATCGGAAATGCCCAGCCGCCGTTTCAAGGGTATTGTTAACCATACAGGTTAAGTGGCGGTTAAGGATAACAGGAAGTTACGAAATGAATTTCAGGGTATCGGAAATCATTTCCAATGCCCAAAAGAAAACCGCCCGGCGCTGGGCCGGGCGGTCTTTCGACTTGGTTTGGGGAGATCGTTACTTGGTGTAGACCGGCTCCGGCTCGTAGGCGACCTGAGGCTCGTCGCACTTGCTGTTCCCGTTGAAGGAGTAGCGCAGACCGCCGCGCACTTCATGCACGTTGATGCCCCTGTCGAAGCCCGGACCAGCACCGCCCGCAGCGTCGATCTCGAACATCCGGCCACCATTGATGTGGCTGAAGCGATAGCCGACATCCACATCGAGATTGCGGGTCAGGCAGTAGGAAGCGCCGGCTGAGAGCGAGTAGGCGAAGCGCCAGCCCTTGCCGCCGCGATGCGTTGTATCGGTGCAGGTAGCGGGGTCGGTAGGATCAGTACAAATCGAATTGTTCAGGTCATCCCACTTCACACGCGCGCCACCGATGCCGCCGCCGATGTAAGGCGTAACCTTGTGCCAGGTGCCGAGATCGACATAGGCGTTGGCGAGAAGCAGCCACGCCGAGTAGGCTGTGGAGTCGACCGACGTGCAGCTTGTGCCCGGTACCGGCGGAATACAATCACCTATGGTCGCGCCACGGAACTTGGACTTGGCCAGCCAGTCCAGCGTCACGTCGGTGCGCAGATGCTCGTTGATCTGGTAGCCAACGCCGGCTCCGGTGGAAAAGGCGCTCTTAAGGCTGCCTTCCGTGAAGGAGTTCGTGCCGGGCGGTGGCCCGTAGACGATGTAGTCGGCGCCCCGGAACTTCGACCAGTGATAGTCGATGTCGCCACGAATGTACCAGCCGCCATAGTCAGCCGCCTCCTGATAGACGACAGGCGGTGCCTGCTCTACCACCGGCTCCATGATGTCCGCTGCAAGTACCGGACCGGCAAAGCCGATCGCAACCGCAGCCAACATCGCTTTCTTTGCGAAACTGAACATCCTCGTCACCCCTAAATGTCGGGACCCACAACCTGCCCGAAACTGCTTGAGTTCAACGTGGATAATGAATTGCAAAGGTTAAGGGCCGTTTAACCTTGATAATTAACCAAGAATCTTTGCGATTGCGGCTACGGTCAGGGCCGTTCGCTCTCGATGCCCATGAAAAAGGCCCGCCGAAGCGGGCCGTTTCAACGTCGATTTCCTGCCGCGTCAGGCCGCGTTTCTGGCCTGCGAAATGACCGTGACGAGGTCGTCCACGACCGTCTCGACCAGCTTCTGGTCGTCGCCCTCCGCCATCACGCGGATAAGGGGCTCGGTGCCGGAAGGACGGATAACGAGGCGTCCCGATTTGCCCAGCCTGTCGCGCGCTTCGTCGATCGCCTGCTTGACCTGGGTATCCTCGAGCGGGGCGCCGCCTGAAATGCGCACATTCTTCAGAAGCTGCGGCACTGGCTCGAACTTCTTGGAGATTTCGCTGACCGGCTTGTTCTGCCGCTTGATGCAAGCCAGCACCTGCAGCGCCGAAACCAGCCCGTCGCCGGTGGTCGAGAAATCGGACAGCACGATATGGCCGGACTGTTCGCCGCCGACATTCAAGCCATGCGCGCGCATATGCTCGACCACATAGCGGTCGCCGACCTTGGTGCGGTGCAGTTGCAGCTTGATGCCTTCGAGGAAGCGCTCGAGGCCGAGATTGGACATGATCGTCGAGACCACGCCGCCGCCGGCCAGGCGTCCGTTCTGCAGCCATGATTCCGCAATCAGCGCCATTATCTGGTCGCCATCGACGATCTCGCCGTTCTCGTCGACAATGACGACGCGGTCGGCGTCGCCGTCGAGCGCGATGCCGATATCGGCGCGCACCTCATGCACCTTCTTCTGAAGGCCGAGCGGATGAGTCGAGCCGCATTCCTTGTTGATGTTGAAACCGTTCGGATCATCGTTGATGGCGACGACTTCCGCACCGAGTTCCCAAAGCGCAGCCGGCGCAACCTTGTAGGCAGCACCGTTGGCGCAGTCGACCACGATCCTGAGGCCCGACAGCGACATGGAGCGCGGCAGCGTGCGCTTGGCGAATTCGATATAGCGGTCATGCACGCCGTCCACGCGCTTGGCCCGGCCAAGCCCATCGGAATCGGCCAGCGCCATCTCGATGTCCTCATCGAGCATCGCCTCGATGCGTTCCTCGATCTCGTCTGACAGCTTGTAGCCGTCAGGACCGAACAGCTTGATGCCGTTGTCGTGATAGGGATTGTGCGAGGCCGAGATCATCACGCCGATGTCGGCGCGCAGCGAGCGCACCAGCATGGCAACCGCCGGCGTCGGAATGGGGCCGAGCAGGAACACATCCATGCCGGCGGCGCACAGTCCGGCCACCAACGCGTTTTCGATCATATAGCCTGAAAGGCGCGTATCCTTGCCCAGCACGACGCGGTGACGGTGGCTGCCGCGATGAAACGAAAGGCCCGCCGCCATGCCGACGCGCATGGCGATCTCGGCTGTCATTGGAAACTTGTTGGCCCGCCCCCGGATCCCGTCGGTACCGAAATAACGTCCCATCAATTGCTTTCCCTGGCGGTTTCGACAGCAGCATCTAATGCCATAGCCGTCAAAAAATCGATTATCACATTGTGTGATCTAAGGTTACGATTCCTTAGAAAATCGTTCGTTTGGCGTAAATTTCCCGGACTTTGGCGGTGGATTGTCGAAATTTTCGCACTTTCACCGACCCGTAGCGGACCAGAAGCGCACGTCGCTCACACCTTGACTGGACGCTCCAAACCAAAAAACGCCGCAGCAAATGCCACGGCGTTTTCTGTTTGATCGAACATGGCTCAGCCTTGCGGCTGGGGCTCCATGCCGCCTTCAGGCTCCGAGCCCTTCTTCTTGCCGCGCGCCGCCCCACCGGCCTTCGGCACCGCCGAGCCGCGGCTGGTCGGCGTATCGTCGCCCAGATCGCGCGAAGGCTTGTTGCCGGCGAGCAGTTCCTTGATCTCGTCACCGGACAGCGTCTCGTATTCGAGCAGCCCTTCGGCAAGCGCCACCCAGTCCTTCTTCTTCTTGGTCAGAACGGTCTTGGCGGTCGAATAAGCTTCGTCGATCAGCCGGCGCACTTCGCCATCGATGATCTGCGCCGTCTCTTCCGAGATGTTCTGCTGGCGGGCAACCGAATGGCCGAGGAACACTTCCTCCTGGTTGTCACCATAGGCGACATGGCCGAGCTTGTCGGAGAAGCCCCAGCGCGTCACCATGGCGCGCGCCAGCTTGGTCGCCTGCTCGATGTCGGAGGACGCACCAGACGTGATGTTCTCCTTGCCGAACTTGAATTCCTCGGCAACGCGCCCGCCCATCATGATCGCCAGGCGCGAGATCATGTACTTGTAGCTCATCGAATAGCGGTCGCCTTCCGGCAACTGCATGACCATGCCGAGCGCACGGCCGCGCGGAATGATCGTCGCCTTGTGCAGCGGATCTGCCGACGGCACGTTGAGCGCGAGGATGGCATGGCCGGACTCGTGGTAGGCGGTGAGCTCCTTCTCCGCCTGCGTCATCGCCGACGAACGCCGCTCGGCGCCCATCATGATCTTGTCCTTGGCGTCCTCGAACTCGGCCATGGTGACAAGGCGCTTGTTGCGCCGCGCCGCCATCAGCGCCGCCTCGTTGACGAGGTTCATCAGGTCGGCGCCAGAGAAGCCCGGCGTGCCGCGTGCGACCGTCTTCAGGTCGACGTTAGGAGCCAGCGGCACATTGCGGACGTGAACCTTGAGGATTTTCTCGCGGCCGACGATGTCCGGGTTCGGCACCACGACCTGGCGGTCGAAGCGGCCCGGGCGCAACAGCGCGGGATCGAGCACGTCGGGACGGTTGGTGGCGGCGATGAGGATGATCGACTCGTTCGATTCAAAGCCGTCCATTTCGACCAGCAACTGGTTCAGCGTCTGCTCGCGCTCGTCGTTGCCGCCGCCGAGACCGGCGCCGCGATGGCGGCCGACCGCGTCGATTTCGTCGATGAAGATAATGCAGGGCGCATTCTTCTTGGCCTGGTCGAACATGTCGCGGACGCGGCTTGCGCCAACGCCGACGAACATCTCGACGAAGTCGGAACCGGAAATGGTGAAGAACGGCACGTTCGCCTCACCCGCCACGGAGCGGGCCAGCAAGGTCTTGCCGGTGCCGGGAGGGCCGACCAGCAGCACGCCGCGCGGAATCTTACCGCCGAGACGCTGGAACTTCTGCGGATCACGCAGGAACTCCACGATTTCCTCGAGGTCTTCCTTCGCTTCATCCACGCCGGCGACGTCCTGGAAGGTTATGCGGCCATGCGCCTCGGTCAAGAGCTTGGCCTTGGACTTACCGAAACCCATCGCGCGGCCGGAGCCGGACTGCATCTGGCGCATGAAGAATATCCACACGCCGAGGATCAGGATCATCGGCAGCCAAGAGATCAGGTAGCCGAACAGCGTGTTGGAGCCGTCCGTCTCTGGGCGCGCGTTGATGGTGACGTTCTTCGCCTCCAGCCTGGAAACCAGCGACGGATCGCCGGGCGAATAGGTCTGGAAGCCGGCAGCGCTGTCGGTGTAGTTGCCGCTGATGCGATCGCCGGCGATGGTCACCGACTTCACCCGGCCCGAATTCACGTCCAGCAGGAACTGGGAATAGGGAACATCCGTCGAAGCCCCGCGCGTCTGCGGCGTCTGGAACAGATTGAAGAGAGCGATAAGCAGGACGGCTATGATCGCCCACAGCGCAAGGTTGCGATAGTTCGGATTCATCGATTGTCCCGTTGGCGGCGAGCGTTTGCCGCGCGTGTTGAAAGAAGCTTTAGCCTCAGCTTATGCCTAACATAGGCAGCCCACATCCCCTTGCCAAGCGCAACCGCGCGGCTCGGTTAAGTCTTCGACCATGGTCTATCGTTGCGCGCGTCACTTAATGGTGATTGCGGCACCTCGGGCGCGCCGAGCAGATCGGACGTGGCACGCGCAGCCCTCAGGTCGAACGAGGGCAGGAAGCGCACCCACGGCGCGACGACGGGCCTCGCCGCATAGCCTGAAACAATACCGCTATCTCCAGCAAAACCAAGGCATTCGGCGCCCCGCCATAACGCTGGTTCGGCGGAAAGCGCTGCACGCGCAAGGCTTTTCGGCACGGCATTCCCGGCCTCTTCGGCAAGCCTGGCGCCACAGGTCGGGCCTGCGGCAGCGATCACCAAGCCATCGATTGCGTCGTTGAAAGTGATCAGCCGTCGGCCGTCCCACACCATGTCTTGCGCCACAGATTGCGGTTCCGGCAGGCCGCGCGCCTCCCGATGGAGAAAAATGCCGCTGCGCCGCGCGTCCACCGTCACCCGCGACAATGTGGCGCGAAGCTTTTGGCCAGCAAGCCGGTCGAACAGGGCCGCCGTCCGCGCCTCGTCGGGCAGGAACGGCACGCCGCCGACACTCGCCAGCAGGATGCGCAGCGCATAGACCGCGGCGTGTTTCTCCGCGCTGGCAAATTCCGGGCCGAGCCTGACAAGCCCCCGTACCGGCTGGCTCGCCAACGAACCGATCAGGCGGGTCGCCTTTTCACCAAGTTCGATGCGCCGCAGCGCAGCACCTGCCGCCAGATCAAGCACCGCCGCAAAATCTTCGCCGCCATCGCCGATGGCAGCGCGCACGCGCGGACGCTCATAGGTCGCATCGGCATTGGTCGGGTCATCGATCCACGAAAAATTTCGCCGCCGCAGCACGTCGCGCAGGGCTTCGCGGCTTGCGCCGAGCAGCGGGCGCACGATCCAGACAGAGCCTTCGTAAAGTGTCGCGGGCGCCATGCCGGCAAGGCCGCGCCCGTCATCCGCCGCGCTGCGCTGCCGCCGCATCATTATTGTCTCGGCCTGGTCGTCGGCGGTATGGCCAGTCAAAACCATGCCGATGCCTTCGGCGCGGGCTGCTTCGGCCAGCAACCGGTAGCGGGCCTCGCGCGCCGCAGCCGGAATGCCCGTGTCGGGCTTTTCGCCGGTCCAGACCATGGTGCGATGGACGATGCCGAGACGCCCGCAAAGCGCTTTGACGGCAAGAGCTTCACCCGCCGACGCCGGCCGCAACGCATGATCGACCGTCACCGCGACAAGCCTGGCGGTGGGTGCAAAGCGTTCTAAATGTTCTTTGAGAAGAATGAGCAGGGCGGTGGAGTCGCTGCCGCCGGAGACGGCTGCAATCGCGCCGCTGGAAAAATCGATATTGGAAAAGAAGGAGGTCTCGGCTTCCGCTGAAGCCGCTATGGCAACATGCATTGCGGTTGCCCCGGCATCAGCAGGACGCGAGCGCCCGCTCCTGTTTCACGCGCTCCTTGAGCGTGCCGGAAGCATTGGGGTAGCGCTTGCCGATCTCGCCAAAGGTAGCGCAGGCGACATCGCGCTGCTTGAGGCCGACCAGCGAAACGCCGAGCTTCAGCATCATGTCGGGAGCCTTCTTGGCCTTCGGGTAATCCTTGCTTGCGGCGAGGAAAATTTCGGCCGCATCGCGGTATTTCTGCTGCCCGAGCAGCGATTCACCCAGCCAGTAATGCGCGTCAGCCGACTTGGTGTCCTTCGGAAAACGCGAGATGTAGTCGCGGAACCCTAGCTCGGCGGTGCCGTAGTCGCCCGACAGGATGAACTGGTAGGAATTGCGGTAAAGCTCGTCGGCATTGTCCGTCTGCGGCAGCGCCGCCACAATCGAACCGCCGCTTGTGCCCCCCTGCGTGTCCACGGAGGGACTGTTCACGGAGGAACTGTCCCCGGTCGCCGTCGTAGACTGCGTGTTGCTGCCGGCGTCGATCACATTGCCGTTCTTGTCGACGGTGATGGTGCCGAAAGTCTTGGGAGGCGCGCCGGTGCCCGTACCAGTGCCAGTGCCGGGAATGACCTGGCCCGGATCACCCGTTCCCGAATCGATGATGACGTCCTCGACCGAGGCTCCCCCGGCGAGATCGCCGGAGGTCGAGGGTTCTTCCGTCGAGGTTCCGGCAACCGAACCTTCGGTCGCCTCGCCTGCGTCGGACTTCTTCTGGGTTGCAGGCGCTGCTCCGCCCGAGCCCTCAAGCTGCTGTAGGCGGAACTCGTTGTCTTCCTGCTGCTTGCGGATCTGTTCCTGCATCTGCAGGATCTGGAAATTGAGTTCCTCGACCCTGCCGGTCAGGGCACGGATCTGCTCTTCCAGCCCGGCCGTGCCGCCAGACTGGGCAAGCTGCACATTGCTTTCGGTCTGGTCGTTCGCGCCCTTGCTGCCGAACACGCCCGGCAAACCGATGCTGGGCAGGTGGAAACCGCTATTGGCCGGCGCCGAAGTTCCGGTGCCGCTCGCCAGGGCTGCCGCCCCGGAAAAGAGCAACGCCGCCAGCGTGCCGCTCAGGATTGTTCTTAGATGCATAAGCCTCTCGCCGTGATAGTAAAAACCCCAATCGAACGCCTGCCCAAAGCCTCGAAGGGCAGGCGGGACCCGCTTCTAACAGGACGCGAGACTTCGGCCAAATTTTGTTTCGTCCTTCACGAAACGAAAAAGGCGGCCCGCAGGCCGCCTTTCCAGCTAATTCTGTTGCATTTATGCCGATCAGGAACCGGCGCCGCCCAGCGTGGTGACCGCGCGGCGGTTCTGCGACCAGCAGGAAATGTCGTCGCAAACCGCGACCGGACGTTCCTTGCCGTAGGAAATCGTCTTGATGCGGCCGGCATTGACGCCCTGGCCGGCCAAGTAGTCGCGGGTGGCGGCAGCGCGGCGTGCACCGAGCGCGAGGTTGTATTCGCGCGTTCCGCGCTCATCGGCGTGGCCTTCGACCACGATCGAATATTGCGAGTACTTGTTCAGCCACTGGGCCTGGCGGGCCAGCGTCTGCTGGGCGTCGGCGCGGATGGACGTGGAATCGGTGTCGAAGAAAATACGGTCGCCGATGTTGACGGTGAAGTCCTGCGCCGAACCGGGCGTTGCGGCGCCTGCACCGCCAAGGCCGAGGTCCGCCGCATTGTTCGGGGACTTCTTCGAAGCGCAGCCTGCAATCGCCAGCGAGGCGACCAGTGCGATCATGACCGGATTTGCTGCAAGTTTTGCGATACGGCGCATGCCGCCTCTCCTTCGCATTCGAGTGATTTCGTTGATCTGCCAGTAACCACGTTTGGGTTAACCGGCGTTCAAGAAACACGGTTAAAATTCAGTTTCAGCCGCCGTCCGCGGCCCCTTTCGAGCACTTGCTTTCCGCTGTAGGGCCAAATGCGGCCAAAAGGCGACGAAGCCATGAAAAAGGGGCGCTCAGCCCCTTTTCGCGATAAACTACGCAGCCGGCGATTATTCCAGCAGCGGCGACCAGGCAGGGTCGGAGCCATAGTTGGCCGTCGGGATCGGTTGCTCGTTGCGGCCGGTCAGGTCGATGGAAAAGAGCTTCGGACCGCCGCCGCCGGGCGAGTCGCGGAAGAACATCAGGACGCGCCCGTTCGGTGCCCAGGTCGGGCCTTCCTGCTGGAAGCCGGATGACAGGATGCGCTCGCCCGAGCCGTCGGTGCGCATCACGCCGATCTGGAATTCGCCGCCCGATTGCTTGGTGAAGGCGATCAGGTCGCCGCGCGGCGACCACACCGGCGTCGAATAGACACCGTCGCCGAACGAAATGCGGTTCTGGCCGGAACCGTCGGCCCCCATGAGGTAGATCTGTGCGCGGCCGCCGCGGTCAGATGTGAACACGACCTGGCTGCCGTCCGGAGAATAGGACGGCGAGGTATCGATGGCCGTCGAATTGGTCAGCCGCGTGGTGTTGCGGCTTCTCAGGTCCATGGCGAAGATGTTGGAATTGCCGTCGTCGCGCAGCAGGCTCATGATGACCTTCTGCCCGTCCGGCGAAAAGCGCGGCGCAAACGTCATGCCGGGGAAATTGCCGACCAGTTCGCGCTGCCCGGTCTCGATCTGCAACAGATAGACCTTCGGCTGCCCGCTCTCATACGACATGTAGGTGATTTCCTGCCGGTTCGGCGAGAAACGCGGCGTCAAGACGATCGACTTGCCATCGGAAAGGAAGCGCGCGTTGGCTCCGTCCTGGTCCATGATGGCCAGCCGCTTCTTGCGCGCGTTCTTGGCGCCCGACTCGTCGATATAAACGACACGCGTGTCGAAATAGCCCTTCTCGCCGGTCAGCCGCTCATAGATGGCGTCGGCAATGATGTGGGCGACACGGCGGGTGTTGGTGTCGTTGGCGAAGAACTGCTCGCCGGAAAGCTGCTGGCCGGCGAAGGTGTCCCATAGCCGGTACTCCGCCCGGATGCGGCCGTCTGCTTCCTTGCTGACGCGCCCCGTCACCAGCGCCTGGGCATTGATGACCTTCCAGTCATCGAAGCGCGGAGCGACATCGGGATTGGAGATCTTTTCGATGAACGCGCCCTTGTCGATCGGCGCAAACAGCCCGGAACGCCTGAGATCGGCGGTTACGATGCTGGAAATCTCTGCGCCCAGCGCATCGCCGGCGAGAAAATCGGTGATCGCGATCGGCAACGGCTCGATCGTGCCCTTGTTGACGTCGATTTCCACCAGCGCGTTTGCGGGGACGACGGCAAATCCGCCGATGCCGCCGGCAAGCGCGGCAGCCATGATCAGCGTTTTCAAGAGTTTCTTCATAAATTCAGCCTCGTTCTGTCAGTCCGGCATTATTTTCTGGTGGCTCGGAGGTTCAGGTCAGGACGAGCCGAAAACGGCGAGACCGGCGCGCAGTGCACGTTTTGGTACATGAACGCCGGAAGCGCAGATATCCGCCATTTGCAGGCCGTCATCACCTGAACCACCTAGAACATCTCACTGGGATCGAAGTTCACCACCACTTCCGACCAGCTGTCGTATTTGTCGGCCGGAAGGTTGAAGGGCGCGCATTTCTGCACCGCCCGGACCGCCGATTCAGCAGCAGTTCTGCCCGGACCCGACGCGGCACCGCCTGCGATAATTTCCGGCCTGCCTTCCAGCACACCGGACGGATCGAGGTGGAAGCGAACCGAAACCTTGAGCATCGCGGCGTCGTCGACGCCGGCGGGAATGCTCCAGCAGCCGCCGAGCTTCTGGCGCAACGCATCCATCTCGTTTTGCGACAGCCTGTTGCCGCCGGTCGACTTTTCGCCGCCCAACGAAGCCTCCTGCGTCGAGCGCTTGGCGCCGCCGCCGGACGGCTTCTGCTTGTTGAGCAGCGCCGCCACCTCATCGGCGTTGAATTCCTTGTCTTCCGACTTCGGCTTCGATGCAGCTTCCTTGACCGGCTTTTCCGAATCCTTGCGGTCCGGCGCCTTGGCCGTTTCCGCCGGAGCCGGCTTCGGGCGCGGCTTCATCTCGGGAACCGGCGCGGAATCCGGCAATTGCGCGGCTTCGGTCGGCTGTTGCTCGGCAGCGATCGCCTCGGCAACGGCATCCGGCTTCACCGCCGCCGTCTTTTCTTCGGTCGGCTGCTGCGGCGGATCGGGTTCCTTGACCGGATCGGGCTTCACTTCTTCCTTCGGCTGCGGCACCGGCGTAACGTCCGTCGCGGGAACCGGCTTCGGCTCCTCCTTCGGCTTCTGCACCTCTTCCGGGTTGGGCTGTTCCTTCGGCTCAGGCGCAGGCGGCGTGGCAGCAGCGGTATCGACCGGCTTCGGCTTTGCTTCCGGCGTGATCGGCTTCTTGGTGTCGACGCTGTTTTCGCCGACATCCTGGGCGTCCGCGACGACATCCGGGCGCTTGGTCGGCGTTGGCGCCGCCTTCTCCTTCATCGTCGCCTTCTTGTCGCCCTGCTGGATCTGGGTGATCTCTTCCAGCGGCACGATATCGACAGGCAACGCCTCGACGTCGGTCACCTCGAAGGCAGCCGGCGCCGACAGCGAAAACAGCCCGACAACGAGCACCGCCGCATGCATGACCACCGATGTCGTGAGGCCGACCTTCAAGATTGCTATTCCTGTTCCTGAAGCGTGACGAGGCCGAGGTTCTTGTAGCCGGCGGCTGAGATGCGAGCCATGACCTTCATCACCGTGCCGTAATCGGCGGTCTTGTCGCCGCGCACATAGATGCGCTCTTCATAGCCGGTCTTGGAAATCGCCTCGAGCTTCGGCACCACCTCTTCGAGGGGGATTTCCGTCTCCTGCAGGTAGATCTGGCCGGTCTCGTTGACCGAGACGGTGATCGGCTGCGTGTCGGAATTCATCGGCTTGGCCTGCGTCTCCGGCAAATCGATCGGCACGCCGACCGTCAGCAGCGGCGCCGCCACCATGAAGATGATGAGCAGCACCAGCATGACGTCGACGAACGGCGTCACGTTGATTTCCGACATCAGCGCATTGCGGCGGCCGCGCCTGCCGCGCCCACCTCTGGCTCCACCGCCCGTACCTACTGACATTCCCATGATCGAACCTCAGGCTGCCTTGGCGACTTTTTCATCGATTTGGCGCGACAGTATGGCGGAGAACTCGTCGGCGAAGCCCTCCATGCGCCCCGCCAGCTTGCCGGCGTCCGATGACAGCTTGTTGTAGGCGATGACCGCGGGAATAGCCGCGAGCAGGCCGATTGCCGTCGCGAGCAGCGCTTCCGCGATGCCGGGCGCCACCACCGCGAGGCTGGTCGACTTCGAGCCGGCAATTGCCTGGAACGAGGTCATGATGCCGACGACGGTGCCGAACAGGCCGATGAACGGAGCTGCCGAGCCGATGGTGGCGAGGAAGCCGAGCCTGCCCTCCAGCCGCTCCATCTCGCGCGTCAGCGCCAGGTCCATCGCCTTGTCGATACGCGTCTGCAGGCCGAGCGGCGACTTCGCGCCCTTCTCGAAGCTCTTCTTCCATTCGCGCATGGCGGCGACGAAGATCGAGCTCATGCCCGAAGTCTTGCGGTCGGCCAGCGTGCGGTAGAGTTCTTCCAGCGACTGCCCGGACCAGAAGATCTGTTCGAAGCGGTTGAGCGCGAGTTTCATGCGGCTGTACGAGATGACCTTGTCGACCACGATGGCCCAGGTCCAGATCGAGGCCCCGAGCAGGCCGATCATGACCAGCTTGACCACCCAGTTGGCCTGCATGAACAAAGCCCAGATCGACAGTTGCGCTGCCGGTTCGGCGAGAGCGATATTTTCCATCCAAACGTTCCTTAAAACTTCCCGGGCGTGGCTCTCTGCTAGCCCACGGCGCATTACCCCTTGTGGCCCGTACGCGCGAACCTGTCGGAAATGCCCCAAATAGCGCTGATAGCGGCCTTTTCAGGGCAAATCTTGGTGAAACGAAGGCGCACGATTCCCGTTAATTCTCTTCAATCCGTTCATGAACCGTTATGGTTAAGGATGAGTTAGGGCCAAGGCACTGAATGCAATCGCGCATTTGTGCCGCGCCGTCGCCGCCCGACAGCATCCCGGCACCAGGTGGAGCGCCTTGGAACGGCTTCGATCAGCCGGCTTCAGCGCCGCCTTTCGGCATGAAAGCCGCGATCCATTCCTTCGGAAAGCGGCGCGGGCGGCCGTTTTCGCCGATGATCGCCGCCTGCACCTTCGCTTCCACGAGAACATCCTCGCCGCGCTTCAATTGCTGCGCCATGAAAATGCGTGCCCCCGAAACCTCCAGCGTGCGCGTCTCCACGGTCAGGATGTCGTCGATGCGGGCAGGCGCGTGGAAATCGATTTCCATGCGCCGAACCACCCAGACGATCTTCTCGCCATGCTTGCCGTCGGCAAGTTCTGTGTGATGGACGCCGGCCAGCCGCAGGAAATCGGAGCGTCCGCGCTCGAAGAATTCGAGATAGCGGGCATGGTAGACGACGCCGGAAAAATCGGTGTCGGCATAGTAGACCCGCGCCATCAGCCGGTGGCCGAACTGGGTCAGCGCCCCGGAAATGCCGGCTGCCAGGTCGCCGCCCGATTCACCATGATCGCCCATTGCGCTTTCCTTTTCATGCCCGCCAAGGCAGATGTCCTTCGCGATTTCGGACTATGATGCGATGGCACCGTTGGGCGTGATGATCAAGGGCTTGGGGGCAGTTCTGTTGCTGCTCGCAGCGCTCGTGGCGCCCGCCAGCGCCGCGAGTTTCACCATGAAGCGCGGCCTCAACCTCGACATCTGGACGACTTGGCCGGCCGAAGACAAATGGGCCGACCCTGACGCGATCCTGCCCTATCCCGAGTGGCGTAAGTTCCTCGCAGATACCAACCTCGAGGCCCTGAAAGCCTCCGGTTTCGACTTCCTGCGCATGCCGGTCGATCCGGCGCCTTTCCTGTCGGCCAAGACATCGGCGTTGCGCGACGATCTCTATGCCAGCGTGCTGGAATCGGCGCGCATGGTGAACCGCGCCGGCCTCAAGGTGGTGGTCGATCTGCACCTCATCCCGGCTGGCGGCAATCGCAGCATCGGCATGGGCGAGGTCATGAGCGACCCCGCTTTGTTCGACGCCTATATCGAAGTCGTGCGCAAGATGGCGGCGGCTCTTGCCAATGAAGACCCCGCCAGAATTGCCTTCGAGCCGATGAACGAGCCGGTGGTGGATTGCGACGCGGACAACACGCATTCCTGGCCGGACCGGCTGCAGCGCCTTTATGCGGCGGCGCGCGCCTCGGCTACAAAGCTCACGCTCGTCCTTTCCGGCGGCTGCTATGCCAGTGCCGAAGCCCTGTCCAAAGTCGATCCCAAGGCCATTCCCGACGACAACGTCATCTGGACCTTTCACTCCTACGATCCGTTCCTGCTCACTCATCAGGGCGCGACATGGGCCGGCGATTTCATCCCTCATGTCACCGGCCTGCCCTATCCGTTGAGCGCCGTGCCCCGCGCCGAACTCGATGCCGCCCTCGATAGCATTCGCGCCCGCATCAAGGCGGAAGCCCCGTGGACCCGCCGCAGCGGCCTGCTCGCCTATCTCGACGAACAGGTCGCCTCGATGGACAGCGAGGACAAGTTGCTCAGGATCATGGATGCGCCGTTCAGCAAGGCGGAAAAATGGGCCAAGGCCAACGGCATCAAGCCGGAAAACGTCACGCTTGGCGAATTCGGCATGATCCGGCAGGAATACGGCAACCCCCATGTCATGCCGGCGAAGTACCGCGCCGCTTACGCCCGCGACATGATCGCCCGCGCCGAAGCGCACGGCTTTTCATGGTCGCTATGGGGATATGGCGGAGCCTTCGGCGTGGTCGATGCCTTCGATGGCACGAAGGCCGAACCGGACGTGCTGGATATGGTCAGAAAGCTGGCGAAATAACCCCGCCTGACCCTTGCCAGCATAATTACCCCCACCCCTAACCCCTCCCCGCAATGGGAGGAGAACTTTGCCACCGCAGGTTCGCGCAACTTCCTTGGCGATTTCAGCCGGCGGGGATCGCGACGGAATTCCCCCTGCGGGGAGGAGTCAGGGGGGCAGAGCTTCACGGCGAGGTGAACCCCGTGCGCGACGCCTGCCACTCGCAAACGGCAGCCGCGTCACTCTTCCTGGAACAAACTTATCTGCTGCTGCGCGAGGTCGGCCGGCGCATCGAGCCCGAGATGCCGCCATGCATTTGCCGTCAGCATGCGGCCGCGCGGCGTGCGCTGGATGAACCCCTGCTGGATCAGATAGGGCTCGATGATGTCCTCGATGGCGTCGCGCGGCTCCGAAAGTCCCGCCGCGATGGTCTCGACGCCAACCGGCCCGCCGCCGAAATTATTGGCGATCATCGTCAGGTAACGGCGGTCGAGCGCATCGAGCCCGAGTCCATCGACCTCAAGCCTCGACAGCGCCTCGTCGGCGATCTTGCGATCGACATGGCCGTCCCCGGCCACCGCTGCGAAATCGCGCACGCGCCGCAAGAGGCGTCCGGCAATGCGCGGCGTGCCGCGTGCGCGCCGTGCGATTTCCACCGCGCCGTCGTCACCGAGCGGCATGCCGAGGATGCGCGCGCCGCGCCGCACAATCAGCTCCAGTTCCTCGACGGTGTAGAAATTGAGCCGCACCGGAATGCCGAAGCGGTCGCGCAGCGGGTTGGTGAGCAGGCCGAGCCGTGTCGTCGCCGCAACCAGCGTAAAGCGGGCGAGGTCGATCTTGACCGACCGCGCCGCCGGTCCCTCGCCGATGATCAGGTCAAGCTGAAAATCCTCCATTGCCGGATAGAGGATTTCCTCCACCGCCGGGTTCAGCCGGTGGATTTCGTCGATGAACAGCACGTCGCGGTCTTCGAGATTGGTCAGAAGGGCCGCAAGGTCGCCCGCCTTGGCGATGACCGGCCCCGAGGTCGAGCGGAAATTGACGCCCATTTCACGCGCCATGATCTGCGCCAGCGTCGTCTTGCCGAGCCCCGGCGGGCCGACGAACAGCACATGGTCGAGCGCCTCCCCGCGTCCCTTGGCCGCCTCGATGAAGACCTTGAGGTTGGCGCGCGCAGCCGCTTGGCCGACGAATTCGTCCAGCACCTGCGGGCGCAGCGTCTGCTCGGCGTCCTCGCCGCGCTTTTCGGGTGTGATGAGACGGGGTGAAAGGCTCATTTTCCTGTCCTGCCACGCCTCTCGCTCAGGGGCAAGCAGGGCTTCACCGCGCCAGTTCCTTCAGGCCGAGACGGATCAGCTTGGCGGAATCGGCATCCTCGCCCGCGGCTTTCATTGCTGCCGCGACGGCATTGGCGGCGGTGTCGCGCGAATAGCCGAGATTGACCAGCGCCGACACGGCATCCGCAATCGGAGCCGGAGCCACCCCTTCGCCCAGTTCCTGTTTCAGGCCGATGGTGCCGGAAGCAGAGCCGGCATAGGCCGGCGCCTTGTTCTTCAGTTCGGTGACGATGCGCTCGGCCACCTTCTTGCCGACACCCGGCGCTCGGCTCACCATGGCGATGTCGCGCAGCGCAATCGCGTTGGCGAGATCGGCAGGAGCCAGAGTCGAAAGCACCGCCAGCGCCACCTTGGCCCCGACGCCCTGCACATTACCCATCAAGAGGCGGAACCATTCGCGCTCCAGCGACGACTGGAAGCCGTAGAGACGGATCATGTCCTCGCGCACATAGGTCTCGATGAACAGCACCACGGCTTCTCCGGGCGCTGGCAGTGCGGCAAGCGTGCGGGCCGAGCAGAAGGCGACGTAGCCGACACCGTGCACATCGACGATGCAATAGTCCTCGTCGATCTCGTCGAGCGTCCCCTTGAGCTTGCCGATCATGTTTGCCCCCTCAAGCCCCCTCAGGCCAGCGCCATCCGGTAGGCCGCGCTTTGACGGTGGTGGGCGTGGCAGATGGCAATCGCCAGCGCATCCGCCGCGTCGTCGGTGTCGAACGACGCCTTGGGCAGCAGCACCTTGACCATCATGTGGATCTGTTTCTTGTCGCCGTGGCCGACGCCGATCACCGTCTTCTTGACCGCGTTCGGCGCGTATTCCGCCACCGGCAGCCCCGCCAGCGCAGGCACCAGCATGGCGATGCCGCGCGCCTGGCCGAGCTTCAGCGTCGCCGTCGCGTCCTTGTTGACGAAGGTCTGCTCTACCGCCGCCTCATGCGGCATGGCCGAATGCACCACTTCGGAAAGCCCGTCATGCAACTGGCAAAGCCGCGACGCCAGCGAAAGCTTGTCGTCCGAGCGCACGGTTCCCGCCGCCACGAAATGCAGCGAGTTGCCAAGGCTCTCGACGATGCCCCAGCCGGTGCGTCTCAGCCCCGGATCAATGCCGATGATACGAATCGCGTCCGCCATGTGCCCACTCTATCCACCGCCGGCAGACTTGCCAGCGATTTGTGAACAAACCGGAAACAAAGCTTGGGAAAAGCAGTTGCGGCTTTCTGCCCGAAAATGCCGGGCGAAAGGCGTCGCGAGGTCAGCCGCGGGCGAAGGCGTGGTTGAGCAGGGAAATCTGGTCGGAAACCGGATTGCCGCGGCGCCCTTCCACCGGCAGCTTGGTAACGCCGCCGCCGTAAATCTCTTCGTCCATGCGCCGCACCAGCGACTGCAGGCGCAGCGACCGCTTGACCAGATCGACGAAATCTTCCGGCAGTTCGCTCCAGCCGGCCGCATCCTCATGCGCCGAAACCGTGTCGAGGCGCACCTTGGATTTCTCGGACGCCACCTGGTCGCGCGTCATCTCGCCGGAATTGGCCGCGCGCTGCAAAAGAAGCCACGAGGCGATCTGCATCAGCCGGGTGGTCAGCCGCATGGATTCGGCCGCATAAAGCGTCGCGGCTATACGCGAAAGTTTCTTGGCTTCGGCCCGGCCCTTGCCGTCCAGATATTCGGCGGCCTCTTCGACCAGCCCCATGCCTTCATTGTAGAGCGGACGGAAGGATTGCGAGAAAACCCGGCGCTCGGCCAGTTTCACGGTGTTCATGCTTTCCTTCGATAGTTCGTTCATCGGTACACCCTGTCCGCTGCAGCAGGCCGACTCAAAAAAGGCCGCCGCCACGCTCACCCCGCTATACAATTTGAAAATGCGCCGCGTCTTCGTCCAAGGCAAGCACATGTTTAACAAAAGGTTAATATGAACAGGCTGACCCTTGCGGCAAGGTCAGCGCCCCGAAAAAAGGGCAAAAAAAGAGCCGCGGATGAGGCGGCTCTCAGGAGTTTAACAGGGAGGCGTCAAACAAAGTGGCTCCAACCACTCGGTAAGAATCCAGATAACTGGATGGGTATAGTAAACATCCGTAAAGCTTAATGATGCCTTAACGATACCGAGATTTTTTGTTTGAAATGCCGGTGATTTTGGTCTCCGGCCCCGCCTTCCCTTGGCGTCAGTTGCGTCCCCACAGCGCCGGCAGCGCGATAAAGGCAAACAGGAACATCGCCGCGTAGAAGCCCATCGAGGCGATTGCCACCAGCGGCTCGATGCTCTCGTGGCCGCCAAGCAAAATGAACAGACCGACGAGAAGCAGGATGCCGCTCACCGCCGTCAGCCAGAAATGGATGGTGGCCAGCGTCTTGGCCGCCACCGCCGGAAACAGGTGGTAGAAGAACGCGAAGACCGCCGACATCAGCCAGCCCGCCACCATGGTGTGCGCGTGCGTCGGCATTTGCGAATGGTCCTGGCTGATCGACATGGAAAGCCCGATCGCCATCCCGCACAGCGCGTAGATGATGGCCAGTGTAAAGAAGTTGCGTGATACGCCTTGCATGACAGTTGCTCCCGATTGCCTTTTCCCCCGCGGGAATGGGTGACGGACGCGCGAAACGATTGTTTTGAATTGATGAAACCCTGCTTGCCGGCCACGCCCCTGCTCAAGGCTGCTGCAAGCTCCGTCCCTCCCACGTACATGTACGATAACTAAAATCCGTGATTTCCGCAACGTAAACGAAGCAGAAACTCAACCGGTCTTTGCCATCTCGCGCAGGCGGAATTTCTGGATCTTGCCGGTCGAGGTCTTGGGAATCTCGGCGAAGATGATCGCTTTCGGCACCTTGAAGCGCGCCAGAAGGCTGCGGCAATGCTCGATGATCTCGGTCTCGCTTGCCATCCTGCCTGGCTTCAGCTCGACATAGGCCACCGGCACCTCGCCCCATTTGTCATCGCTCCGCCCGACGACGCCGCAGGCGGCGACTGCGGCATGCTTGTAGAGCGCATCCTCCACCTCGATCGAGGAGATGTTCTCACCACCCGAAATGATGATGTCCTTCGAGCGGTCCTTGATCTGGATATAGCCGTCGGGATGCATCACCCCGAGGTCGCCGGAATGGAACCAGCCGCCGGAAAAAGCCTCATCGCTGGCCGCCCGGTTCTTCAGGTAGCCTTTCATGACGATATTGCCGCGGAACATCACCTCGCCGATGGTCGCACCATCCGCGGGCGTCGCCTGCATCGTCTCCGGATCGATCACCGACAAATCCTCCAGCGCCGCATAGCGCACGCCCTGGCGCGCCTTCATCGCCGTGCGCGCGCCCTTGTCCAGTCCGTCCCAGTCGCTGTGCCATTCGTTGACCACCGCCGGCCCGTAGGTCTCGGTCAGTCCATAGAGATGGGTGACCTCGAAGCCTGCATCGGCCATGCCCGAAAGCACCGCTTCCGGCGGCGGGGCGGCCGCCGTGTTGAACGACACAGTTTGCGCAAACGTCCGCTTTTCCTCGTCCGGCGCATTTATCAACAGCGACATCACGATAGGCGCACCGCACAGATGCGTCACGCCATGCTCGGCGATCGCCGCATACATCTGTTTCGCCCGCACCCAGCGCAGACACACATGCGTTCCCGCCTGCACGGCCAGCGTCCACGGAAAGCACCAGCCGTTGCAATGGAACATCGGCAGCGTCCAGAGATAGACGCAATGCTTGCCCATGCCGGCATGGATGGTGTTGGTGTAGGCCATCAGCGCCGCGCCGCGATGATGGTAGACCACGCCCTTCGGGTTGCCGGTGGTGCCGGAGGTGTAGTTCAGCGAAATCGCGTCCCATTCGTCGTCCGGCATCGCCCACGCGAAATTCTCGTCGCCCGCCGTCAGGAACGCCTCGTAGTCGCGGCTGCCGATCCGCTCGCCCTTCGGATAGGGCGCGTCGGCTGGATAATCGGGATCGTCGTAGTCGATGACCAGCGGCTTGACCTTGGCGAGCGCCAGCGCCTCCTTGACCACGCCCGAAAACTCGCGGTCGACGACCAGCACCTTCGTCTCGGCATGATCGAGCTGGAATGCGATGATCGGCGCGTCGAGCCGCGTGTTCAGGCAATGCAGCACCGCCTTCACCATCGGCACGCCGAAATGCGCCTCCAGCATCGCCGGCGTGTTGGACAGCATCACCGTCACCGTGTCGTTCTTGCCGATGCCTTCCTTGGCCAGCGCCGAGGCGAGCTTCAGCGAGCGCCGCCAGAAATCGCGATAGCTGGTGCGTTGGCTGCCGTGGACGATCGCGACATGGTCGGGAAAAACCTTCGCCGCCCGCTCGAGATAGGTCAGCGGCGTCAGGTTCTGGTAGTTGGCGGCATTCTTGCCGAGGTCGTGTTCAAAGGAACTGCCCATCTCGTCCTCCGCAACGGGTTTCCACCGTTTCTAACCACAACAAACCGGCCGCGCCATTCCTACCAAAGATCGATCAGCCCATCCCACAACAGCTTGAGCGCGACCAGTCCCACCGTCGCGTACGTAAAGGGATAGAACACCTCCGGCTTCATCCTTCGCACCAGAAACGCTCCCGCCAGCGTCGCCAGCGGAGCCAAAGGCGCCAGCACCAGCGAGGCAGTCAGATTGGTGGTGTCGAACTGGCCGAGCGCGAAATACGGAACGAGCTTGACGGCATTGGTCATCGCGAAGAACAGCGTCGAGGTTCCCGACAGCACTTTCGGGTCGAGCCGGATCGGCAGGGCATAGACCTGGAACGGCGGCCCGCCGACATGGGCGACGAAGCTGGTGAACCCGGCAACCGCGCCCCAGAAGGCGGCGGCGATGCGGTTGGGCCGGGCGGCGTGATCGGCCCCGTGCCGCAGCAGCAGATAGAGCCAGCGTGCCACGAACACGATGGCGACGGCGCCGACGATCAGCCGCACCATGTCCTGCGTCACCAGCGCCGCCGTGAGCCAGCCAAGCCCAATGCCGGCGATCGAACCCGGCAGCATGTCGATCAGCATCCGGCGGTCATAGACGCCGCGCCACGTCCACACCGCGGCGACATCCATCAGGCACAGGATCGGCAAAAGAATAGCCGCCGCCTGCACCGGCGGCATGGTCAGCGCCATCAGCGGCACGCCGACGAAGCCGACCGCGCCGCCGAAGCCGCCTTTCGAAAGACCGACCAGCAGCACGGCCGGGATGGCCGTGGCGTAGAACCAAGGATCGAGCAGAAGGTCCGTCATCGGGCGAAAGCTTTGGGAAACCGTCTGCAATGGATAGCCGATATTGCCGAGCGTCGCGACCGCAAAACTTCGGTAGCCTGCCTGGCCATGCGCCTGTTCAAGAACGACGCTTTGCTCTATGCCGCAATGCAACCAACTTCGCCCCGCATAGGCGATTGCCGGAACCGACTGCCATGAACCCAGACACGCCGCCCAACCGCTGCCGCATCGTGCTGATCGCACCGCCTGCCCTCAAGGCCGACCGCCTCGCGCAAGCCTTGCAGGGCGGCGATGTCGCTTCGCTCATCCTGCCGCAGGGCGACATGGACGAAGCCGCCTTTCAGGCAATGGCCGAAAAACTCGTCCCGCTCGCCCAGCAGGCAGGCGCTGCCGCCATCATTGCCGGCGACAGCCGCATCGCCGGCCGCGTCCACGCCGACGGCATCCATATCGAAGGCTCGAGGCCTGACCTTGCCGACGCGATCGAACGCCTGCAGGACAAGATGATGGTCGGCACCGGCGGCGTGAAAACCCGCGACGATGCGCTCGATCTCGGCGAAGAGCGGCCCGACTATATGTTCTTCGGGCGCTTCGGCTTCGACACAACGCCCGAGCCGCACAAGCGCAACCTCGCGCTCGGTGCCTGGTGGGCGGAGATGATCGCCGTGCCGTGCATCGTTCTGGCCGGCAACGACATCGCCTCGGTCGAGGCGGCCGCTCAGACGGGCGCGGAGTTCGTCGGGCTTTCCGCCGCCGTCTTCGCCGATGGCGTCGACCCGCATGTCGCAGTGGCAAGGGCAAATGCGCTGCTCGACGAAACCGCACCGCGTTTCGAGGACTGACAATGGCGCGTCGCTTGGCATTGGCTTCGGTTTTCGTCTGCGCCTGCCTCGCAAGCGCTGCGGCCGAAACCGTTCCAGCCGCAACGGCATCGGCCCCGGCGCCGGAAGCGTCCGCCACGCAGGCCCCCACCACGCAGGCCCCCGCCGCAAAAACCCCTGCAGCGCAAACCCCTGCGCCTGCCGCAAAAAGCGACAAGCCGGCCATGCCGAACCTGCCGCAGCCGGCAACCACGGCATCGCCCGGTCCGTTGCCGTCGGCTGACGGCCTCGACCCGGCCCGCTTCGGCGCACGGCCGGCGGACGAGGCTTACGGCGCCTTCCAGCGCGGCCTCTACAAGACCGCCTACAACCTCGCTTTGCCGCGCGCCAAAAACGGCGATCCGGCAGCGCAGACACTGCTTGCCGAAATCCTGTCGCGCGGCCTCGGCGTGCCGGCCAACGCGGCCGAAGCGGCAAAATGGTATTCCGCCGCAGCTGAGCGCGGCGTCCCGGAAGCCCAGTTCCAGTATGCCTTGATGCTTCTCGACGGCCGCTTCGTGCCGAAGGATGAGAAACAGGCCTACGCGCTGATGCAGGCGGCGGCGGAGGCCGGCAATCCGCTGGCGCAGTTCAACTTCGCCCAGTTGCTGGTCAAGGAAGATTCCGGCGATGCCGGTTTGGCGCGGGCTGTCTCCTACTACGAGCGCGCCGCCAATGCCGGCGTTGCCGACGCGCAATATGCGATGTCGCAGATTTACGCCAACGGTGCCGGCGGCAGGAAACAGGACAACGCGCAGGCATTGCTGTTCCTCGCCAGGGCCGCGCGCCAGAACTACGACACCGCCCAGCTCGATCTTGGCGAGTGGCTGATCGAGGGGCGCGGCGGCAAACGCGATTTGAAGGCCGGTTTCGGCTGGATGCTGGCAGCCGCGAACGGCGGCAACGTCGCGGCCCAGAACCGGCTTGCCAAGCTTTACATGGGCGGCATCGGCACCGAGCCGGACTCCATCCTGGCCGGCGCATGGTACATCGTCGCCCGCCGCGCCGGTCTGATCGATTCCGAGATGGAAGACTTCATGCACGGCTTGACCGACGAGGAAACCAAAAAGGCGCTGCAACGGGCAAACCGCCTTCCCTGATCCGGCGTCAGGGCCGCATCTCTTGCCTCTTTCGGAGAAGTGTGGTCTTGGAAGCGCCGAAATCGCCGCTTTCGGCGATCACCCCACTTCGGACCCAGATAAATCATGGCCAAGATAAGCGGCAGCGAAATTCGCCCCGGCAGCGTCATCGAACACGATGGCGGCTTGTGGGTGGCGGTCAAGACCAACACGGTAAAACCCGGCAAGGGCGGCGCCTACAACCAGGTCGAACTGAAGAACCTCATCAACGGCACCAAGCTCAACGAGCGTTTCCGTTCGGCCGAAACGGTCGAGCAGGTCGACCTCGAATACAAGGACTTCTCCTTCCTCTACGAGCAGGGCGACGCGCTCGTCTTCATGGACACCGAAAGCTACGAACAGCTCGAACTGCAAAAGGATTTCGTCGGCGAACGCGCCGCCTTCCTGCAGGACGGCATGATGGTGACGGTGCGCCTCTATGGCGAAAAGCCGATCGGCGTCTCCTTGCCCGACCAGGTCGTGCTCACCATCACCGAGGCAGACCCCGTCGTGAAGGGGCAGACGGCAGCCTCATCCTACAAGCCCGCCGTGCTCGAAAACGGCATCCGCGTGCTGGTGCCCCCGTTCATCGCGGCTGGCGAGCGCATCCTCGTCGACACCAACGAGATCACCTACCTGCGCCGCGCCGATTGAGATTAGGGCAGCAGGGCAACAAGGCAGTAGGGGATAGGGAATAAAGGAAACACCCTTGCTGCCCTGCTCGCTTACTGGCCTATTGCCTTACTCCCCTACTCACCTGCTTCCTACGAAAGACCCTCCATGGCCCGTTCAGCTATCCTCAACGTAATGGTCCAGGCCGCAATGAAAGCGGGCCGCTCGCTATCGCGCGATTTCGGCGAAGTGCAGAACCTCCAGGTTTCGCTGAAAGGCCCCGGCGACTATGTCAGCCAGGCCGACCGCAAGGCCGAGGACATCATCTTCGCCGAACTGTCGAAGGCGCGTCCGGGATATGGCTTCCTGATGGAAGAGCGCGGCGCGGTCTTCGGCGATGACGACCAGCATCGCTGGATCGTCGACCCGCTCGACGGCACCACCAATTTCCTGCACGGCATTCCGATGTTCTCGATCTCCATCGCGCTGGAGCGCCAGGGCCAGATCGTCGCCGGCGTCATCTACAATCCCGCCCTGGACGAGCTTTACACGGCCGAGCGCGGCGGCGGCGCTTACGTCAACGACCGCCGCTTGCGCGTCGCGGCCCGCAACAAGCTGACCGACGCCGTCATCGGCTGCGGCGTGCCGCATCTTGGCCGTGGCCATCACGGCAACTTCCTCATCGAGTTGCGCAACGTCATGGCCGAGGTCGCCGGCATTCGCCGCATGGGCTCGGCAGCCCTCGATCTTGCCTATGTCGCCGCCGGGCGCATGGACGGCTTTTGGGAAGCCAATCTTTCGGCGTGGGATATCGCCGCCGGCCTGTTGATGGTGCGCGAGGCAGGCGGCTTCGTCTCCGACATGGATGGCGGGCAGGCCATGCTCGACGACGGCACGGTCGTGGCCGGCAACGAAGCTATCCACCGCACGCTCCTGAAGACGCTCAAGAAGCCGCTTGCGCCGCGTTGATGGCGGCAAGCGCTGTCAACGTCTGCAAGCACCACTTTCAATTTTGCCGGAATTCCGTTTAGAGTCCCAACGCGGCGGAATCGGATGGAACACGCATGGCTTTGCTGAGATCGTTCGGAATTGGCGGAAGCTCGGATGTGCTGAGCTATGATCCGCACAAGCTGTCCAGCCCGCAAGTCTTCCTGCTGACGATGGTCATCTTCCTTGCCATCGTCGGCTTCATTGCCATCATCCTCACCCGCCAGATCCAGGCCGCCTTCGTCACCAATCCCGGCCTCAACGGCCTGATCCTCGGCGTTCTCATCGTCGGCATCCTGCTGGCGTTCGCTCAGGTCGGACGGCTGTTTCGCGAAGTGCGCTGGGTCAATTCCTTCCGCGCCGGTTCCGAAACGACCGAACCCGTGCTTCTGGCGCCGATGAAGGCGATGCTCGGGCGCTCGGCCTCGATGGCTTTCTCCACCAGTTCCATGCGCACCATGCTGGATTCGATCGCGACCCGCCTCGACGAAAGCCGCGACACCTCGCGCTATCTCGTCGGGCTCCTGATCTTCCTCGGCCTGCTCGGCACCTTCTGGGGCCTGCTGCATACCATCGGCTCCATCGGCGAAACCATCCAGTCGCTCGATCCGGGCACCGGCGATTCCGCTTCGGTTCTCGAAGCCTTGAAGCAAGGCCTCGCCGCGCCGCTGTCCGGCATGGGCACGGCCTTTTCGTCCTCGCTGTTCGGCCTCTCCGGCTCGCTGGTGCTGGGCTTCCTCGACCTCCAGTCCGGCCGCGCCCAGAACCGTTTCTATACCGAGCTCGAAAACTGGCTGTCCTCCGTCACCGACCTGTCGTCGGACATCGCCGTTCCCGAGGGCCTGAAGGCGGAAACCTCCGACGAGATCCGCGCGCTGTCCGAACGCCTGCGCTCGATGCAGGAAACCGGCGGGGCAAACCCGCGCGTGGCAACCGCCATGGCCAACCTCGCCGACGGCATCTCCGGCCTCGTCAAGAACATGCGCTCCGAGCAGCAGATCATGCGCGATTGGGTCGAGGCCCAGTCGGACGAGCAGCGCGCCATGCGTGAAACGCTGGACAAGATTGCCGACGCCCTGAAGAAGCAGGGGGTCAATTAGACCATGCTCCTGTCGAGTTGGGCCATTCTGCCGGAGCTGGTTCGCGGCAAGGTCGAGGGGTTCGGAGAAGGTCGTACCGGTAGTACGGCCAAGCCGAAGCCCGAAGGATTTGACACGAACCGGACCGGGAGCATGGTCCGATGGCGTTAGCTCGCGGGCGTCGCAGCGACCGCCATATCGACTACTGGCCGGGGTTCGTCGACGCTCTGTCGACGCTCCTGCTCGCCATCATGTTCCTGCTCTCGGTCTTTGTGCTGGCGCAGTTTCTCTTGAGCCGCGAGATTTCCGGCAAGGACGAGGTGCTGAACCGGCTGAACTCGCAGATCAACGAACTCACCCAGTTGCTGGCGCTCGAAAAGGGCAACACCCAGGACGCGCAGGACGCGCTGGCCAACCTGCAGGCGTCGCTGTCCGCCGCCGAAGCTGAAAAGAGCCGGCTCGAACAATTGCTGTCGCAAGGTGCGGGCGCCGGCTCCGCCGCGAATGCCCGCGCCGACCAGCTTTCCGGCGAGCTCGACAGCCAGCGCCAGATCAGCCAGCGCGCGCTCTCGCAGGTCGAATTGCTCAACCAGCAGATTTCCGCGCTGAGGAAGCAGATCGCGGCGTTGGAGCAGGCGCTCGACGTCTCCGAACAGCGCGACCGCGAATCCAACACCAAGATCGCCGACCTCGGTCGCCGCCTCAACGTCGCGCTTGCCCAGCGCGTGCAGGAACTGAACCGCTACCGCTCCGATTTCTTCGGGCGGCTGCGCGAAATCCTCGCCGACCGCGAAAACATCCGCATCGTCGGCGACCGCTTCGTGTTCCAGTCCGAAGTCCTGTTCCCGACCGGCTCCGACCAGATCAACGACGCCGGCCAGGTCGAGATGAAGAAGCTCGCCGACGCCATCATCGAGTTGCAGAAGGAAATCCCGCCCGAGATCAACTGGGTGCTGCGCGTCGATGGCCACACCGACACCAAGCCCTTGTCCGGCACCGGGCGCTACAAGGACAACTGGGAGCTTTCCAGCGCCCGCGCCACCTCGGTGGTGAAGTATCTCATCGCCAGCGGCGTGCCCGCCAACCGGCTCGTCGCCGCAGGCTTCGGCGAATTCCAGCCGCTCGACGAGGCCGATACCGACGAGGCCCGCACCAGGAACCGCCGCATCGAGCTGAAGCTGACCGAACGCTGAGTTGCGCGGCGCTTGGAGCACCGAAAGCGCAGGAAAGCTGCCTTTTGCGGGCCGCAATCACCCGAATCCGACCGTGCCCGTTTAGGGCCTCAAATAAGGCCGGCAAGGCCGCCCAGAATTATCTTTTTGTAATTACACTTTGCCGATCGCCGCTCCTAGCTTGGCCTCGGACCGGGAACCGCCGGCGGTGTCCCCGACACCGCGACGCGACGGAACCGGACGGTCCATGCAGCAAGGCCGCAACAACCTTGCTTCAAAAAGGAGACGCAAAGATGCGCTCTTTCCTCGCACCGACAATCGCACTTGCCTCGATTCTGGCGGCAACTCCTCTTGCAACCGCCTATGCCGCCGGCCATAGCGCCTCGCTTGCCGGCAACGACGACCACACCACCAGGCTGGACGAGCAGATGGCGCCCGTCGATCACGGCGCGCGCCTCACCAACATCCTCAACGACCTGCAAGGCATCGACCAGGGCATCGCGGACGCCCGGCAGGAGAAACAGATCACGCCCGCCACCGCCCGCAGCCTGCAAGTAGAGGCCTCGACCATCGGCGCATCGGCTGAACGCGTTGCCCGCGCCGACCATGGCCGTGTGCCCAATCCGCAATATCGCAAGCTGATGGGCCAGCTCGACAACCTCGATCAGGCGCTCCTCACCGATACCGGAAGCGGCTTTTCGATGAACGACCATGCCGGCGGCATGGCCTATCCGAACGGCTGACGCTGATTGACCGTTGCCGCTACCAGCCGGCCCACAACAGGGCGAGGCCAAGCAGCGCCGGCACGGTCTGGATGAAAAGGATCTTTCTCGATGCGGTCGCCGCGCCGTAGAGCCCGGCGATCGCCACGCACAGCAGAAAAAACACCTTCACCTGGAAGCCTGCCGCTCCGAGATAAAGTCCCCAGATCAGGCCGGCGGCGAGGAAGCCGTTGTACAGTCCCTGATTGGCCGCGAGCACCTTCGACGCCTTGGCGAACTCCGGCGTCAGGTTGAACGCCTTGTGGCCGCGCGGCGTGTCCCATGCCGCCATTTCCAGATAGACGATGTAGAGGTGGATGAGGGCGACCAGTGCGACCACGATATTGCCAAGCATGGCGTTCCCCCTCTCGTCTTGGTTCATCTGAACACAGTCGGCGCGGCGTTTGCAAGCTTGGCTCTGGCCCAGCTTGTCAGGGCTTGCCATTCACGCCGCCCCGGGGTCTTTTCGCTCCATCAGATTCACGGGATCGCACCATGTCCTTCGCCAGACTCGACGACCTTGGCCATAAGCTCGAAGCGCTCGAACATGCGCTAGCCATTTTGGGTGCCGACGAGGCCACCCACATGGCCGTCGGCGGCGGCGAGAAGCGCGCCGAGGCGATGGCCGCCCTTGCCGGCATGTATCACCGCCAGGCGACCGCGCCCGAAATCGCCGGCTGGATCGATGCCGCCAAGGGCGAAAACCTCAACGACGAGCAACAGGCGGCGCTTGGCGAGTTCGAACGCCACTACACCAACCTCACCTGCCTTCCGGCGGAATTCGTCGAGCGCCAGACCGCCGCGCGCATGCGCTCGGAACAACTGTGGCGCGACCTGCGCGCCAAGGGCGACTGGTCTTCGTTCCAGCCGGCGCTCGAAGGCATCGTCGCACTGGTGCGCGAAGAAGCCGCCATGCGGGCCGGCGCGCTCGGGCTCGATCCCTACGATGCGCTTATGGAGCAATATGATCCCGGCAACCGCGCAGCCGGCATCACGCCGGTCTTTGCCGAACTGAAGACCTTCCTGAAGGACTTCGTGCCAAAGGCGCTTGCCGTGCAGGAAGAGCGGTTGGCGAAGCGCGCATTGAAGCCGCTATCCGGCAGCTACGCCATCGACAGGCAGCGCGAGCTTGGCCTCGCCATGATGGGCGCCGTCGGCTTCGATCTCACCCACGGCAGCCTGTCGGTCTCGCACCACCCCTTCTGCGGCGGCGTGCCGAGCGACGTGCGCATCACCACCCGCTACAGGAGCGACGAATTCCTCTCGGCGATGATGGGCGTGCTGCACGAGGCCGGCCACGCGCTCTACGAACAGAACCTGCCGCAGGCGTGGGCGCACTGGCCGCTCGGCAAGGCGCGCGGCATGGCCATTCACGAAAGCCAGAGCCTGTTCGTGGAAAAGCAGCTCGGCCGCAACCCCGCCTTCTGGCGCTGGGCCCTGCCGATCGTCGAAAAGCACCTTGGCGAAGACTGGTCGATGGACGACATCTTGCCCCACATCCTCCATGTCGAGCGCGGCCTGATCCGCGTCGATGCCGACGAGGTCACTTATCCGCTGCACGTCATCTTGCGCTACGAACTGGAACAGGATCTCGTCTCGGGCCGTCTCGAGGTCGCCGACCTGCCCGAAGCCTGGGATGCCGGCATGCGCGAATATCTCGGCCTTTCCACCATCGACAACCCGGCTGACGGTCCGATGCAGGACGTCCACTGGCCGAGTGGCGCGTTCGGCTATTTCCCGTCCTATACGCTGGGCGCAATGATGGCGGCGCAGCAATGGGCGGCGCTGGTGCGCGATCACCCTGACGCCAACGACGACATCGCCAAAGGCGATTTCTCAAGCGTCAACGCATGGCGGCGCGAGCGCATCTGGTCGCAGGGCTCGCGCTGGTCCACGCCCGACCTGCTCGAGCGCGCCACCGGCGAAGCGCTCGAAGCCCGCCACTTCATCGGCCATCTCAAACAGCGCTACGGAAGCGCCTGAACCTTGCGCTCGTTGAAAACGCCGGCCCCGGCGTCGAACTGCAGCCTCGCCAGCCGCGCATAAAGCCCGCCCTTGGCGACGAGGCTGGCATGGGTGCCTTCCTCGACGATGCGGCCTTCGTCCACCACGAGGATACGGTCCGCCTTCAGCACCGTCGCCAGGCGGTGCGCGATGACCAGCGTCGTGCGCCCGCGCATCAGGTGCTCCAACGCCTCCTGCACCAGCGTCTCGCTGGCTGCATCGAGCGCCGAG
Organism: Mesorhizobium sp. Root552; assembly: GCF_001427285.1. Lineage (GTDB taxonomy): Bacteria > Pseudomonadota > Alphaproteobacteria > Rhizobiales > Rhizobiaceae > Mesorhizobium. Next base: position 272,333 of record NZ_LMFV01000012.1, on the reverse strand, counting down.
GTCGCCTCGTCGAGCAAAAGGATCGGCGCGTCGCGCAGGATGGCGCGGGCAATGGCGATGCGTTGGCGCTGGCCGCCCGACAGCATCACGCCGCGTTCGCCAACCTCGGTCTCGTAGCCCTTGTCCAGCTTGAGGATGAATTCGTCGGCAAGTGCCGCTTTCGCCGCCGCCGCTATATCCGCATCCGATGCGCCGGGCCGGCCGAAGGCGATGTTGTCGCGCACGCTGGCCGCGAAGATCGTCACGTCCTGCGGCACGATCGCCATGCGCTGGCGCAGCTCTATCGGATCGGCGTCGCGCACATCGATGCCGTCGACCCGGACCGAGCCCGTCTCGGGGTCGTAGAAGCGCAGGATCAGTGAAAAGATCGTGCTCTTGCCCGCGCCCGAAGGACCGACGATCGCCACCGTTTCACCCGGCTTCACCGAAAAATCCAGCTCGTGCACGGCAGCCCGGTCCGGCCGTGCCGGATAGGAGAAGGAAACCTTGTCGAAGCTGATCGTCCCTTGCGCGACTGTCGGCAGCGGCTTCGGATTTGCCGGCGCCTCGACATTCGGCTCCTCGTCCAGAAGCTCGGTCAGGCGCTCCGCCGCGCCCGCCGCCTGCGAAAGCTCGCCCCACACTTCCGACAGCGCGCCGAGCGCGCCGGCGGCAAACACCGCATAGAGCAGGAACTGGCCGAGCGTTCCCGGCGACAAGACGCCAGACAGCACGTCGCGTGAGCCGAACCACAGGACGGCCACCACCGAGGCAAAGATCGTGAAGATGGCGACAAAGGTCAAAAACGCCCGCGCCAGCACCGAGGCGCGCGCCGCCGAAAAGGCGTTCTCGACCGCAGCGCCGAACCGCCCGGTCACCAGTCCTTCATTGGTGAACGCCTGCAAGGTGCGCACCGCGCCGATCTGCTCGCTGGCATAGGCTGTTGCATGGGCAAGCGTGTCCTGCGCAATGCGCGACTTGCGCCGCACCGAGCGGCCGAAGCCGACCAGCGGCAGCACGATCAGGGGAATAGCCGCGATGACAAGGCCGGAGAGCTTCGGGCTGGTCACCACCATCATCGCCAGCGCGCCGAGGCCGAGGATGACATTGCGCAGCGCAACGGATGCGGTTGCGCCGACGGCGGACTTGATCTGCGTCGTGTCGGCTGCCAGCCGCGATACGATTTCGCCCGATTGCACATGGTCGAAGAAGGCCGGCGACAGCGTCGTGACGTGCGAGAACACGTCGCGACGGATATCCGAAACCACGCGCTCGCCCAATGTGATGACGAAATAGTAGCGGCCGGCCGACGCCAATGCCAAAAGCGCCGCCATCAGCACGAGCATGGAGAAATATTCGGAAATGAAGGTCGAATCGGCGCCGGAAAACCCGTGGTCGATCATGCGCCGCACGGCAAGCGGCACGGCAAGCGTCGTCACTGCCGCCGCCACCAGCGAGATCATCGCCCCGATCACCAGCTTGCGGTAGCGGCCGATATAAGGAACAAGGCGCCGCAACGGCTTCAGCGAGCGGCTGCGCCCGTCTGCGCTTTCTGTTCGCGCCATCTGTTGTTTCCCTGTCCAAGCCCGTTAACGGACATCAATATGCCTTTTACCCGACCTTGTGATTCAATTTCGGTTGATGTATAGGCACGCCGACCGTTTCAGAGGCCGCTGCTTTTGAATAGCTGCGGCTTCGAGTTTTAGAAAGAGGCGCTTCGACGCAGGCCAACCGGTCGCTGCTGCGCCGCCAGATCAGGAAAAATGCGATGAAGGCCGATATCCATCCCGACTACCACACCGTGAAGATCGTCATGACCGACGGCACCGAGTACACCACGCGCTCGACCTGGGGCAAGGAAGGCGACACGATGAATCTCGACATCGACCCGACCACGCACCCGGCCTGGACCGGCGGCCAGCAGACGCTGCTGGATCGCGGTGGCCGTCTGTCCAAGTTCAAGAAGCGCTTCGAGGGCTTCGGTCTCTGATCGGGATCGAATAGAAACAAGAAACCCGCCTTCGAGGCGGGTTTTTTATTGCCTGCTGTCCAGAGGGCCGGTCGATTGTCCGCAACAACGAAGCTGTCTCATTGTCAGCAGACTAAAGGCCGCGACGCCGACGCCCCCTCGCCCGTTCACGGGAAGAGGGTAAGGGTGAGGGGCAAAGCTGCGGAGCTAACTACCCCTTCGTCTTGCGGTCCGCATGGCCGAGGTCGCGGCCCGGATCGATCACGTCGCGTACCAGTTGCTTGAGCTTGGCGGCTTCGGGAAAGCCGCCGTCGCGTTTGCGTTCCCAGATCAGCTCGTCATTGCAGGTGATGGAGAACACGCCGCCGGTGCCGGGCACCAGCACCACTTCGCCAAGTTCGGTGCCGAAGGTCGAGAGCAGTTCCTGCGCCATCCAGCCGGCGCGCAGCAGCCACTGGCACTGGGTGCAGTAGTTGATGCGGATGATTGGGCGCTCGGTCATGCACATCACCAAAGTTCAGAGGATGGTCACTGCACTGTCTGCGCCAAGATGGTGCGAGATCCGGGTCAGGGTGAGTCGAAAGTGGTGGCTTTCGAGAACCGGAGCGGAGCGTACATTAAAGTACGTGAGCACCGGAAGCGCAGAAAGCTGCCGCTTGCAGACCACCATCACCCGGATATCACCCGGATATTTACGCGGCGCTGAGCTTGGCCAATGTGGCTTCATCGACTTCGAAATTGGCGTAGACGTTCTGTACGTCGTCGTCGTCTTCGAGCGTCGCCACCAGCTTCATCAGCGATTGCGCGCGTTCCTCGTCCACCGGCACGTTGTTCTGCGGCTTCCAGATCACCTTGGCCGATTCCGCCTCGCCGAGCGAGGCTTCCAGGGCCTTTGAAACATCGTTCAGGCTCTCGAAGGCACAGTAGATGGTGTGGCCTTCCTCGTCGGTTTCGACGTCGTCGGCGCCGGCTTCGATGGCCGCTTCCATCACCTTGTCGGCATCTCCTGCCGAGGCCGGATAGTAGATCTCGCCGGCGCGATCCCACATGAACGAAACCGAGCCGGTTTCGCCGAGCGCTCCGCCGGCCTTGGTGAAGGCCGCGCGCACATTCGAAGCGGAACGGTTGCGATTGTCGGTCAGGACTTCGACGATCAGCGCCACGCCGCCGGGGCCGTAGCCCTCATAGCGCACTTCCTCGTAGTTCTCGGTGTCGCCGCCGGACGCCTTGTTGATGGCGCGCTGGATGTTGTCCTTGGGCATCGACTCCGCCTTGGCCGCCTGCACCGCCAGCCTGAGGCGCGGGTTCATGGCCGGGTCGGGCGCGCCGAGCTTGGCAGCGACGGTGATTTCGCGCGCCAGCTTGGAAAACATTTTCGAGCGGACCGCATCCTGGCGACCCTTGCGGTGCATGATGTTCTTGAACTGTGAATGGCCGGCCATGTGACCCCTGTCGTCTGTTCGCGGCGATCAGATCGCGCCGCGCCCACCGGACGCCAGAAAACGGATCTGACTGTTGAGTTGGCATCGGATGCCCGAAAAGCCGGTTTTCGCTGACGGGGGCCGATGCTCGGAATGGCGGGCTTATAGAGAAATCGGCTCAATTCGTCCAGCCGCACGCACCCCGTCGCTCGCGAAAACGTGACTCGGGCGTCCGGGCGGCGTCATTCATAGTCGGCCTGCCCGGATGCCTGGAGGCCGATATGCCGTTCCTGCGCCTGCTCGCCGCCTTCTTCCTGTCCCTCGCCGCCATGCCGCTGCCGGCATGGGCGCAGGAAACCCCGCCGCCGTCGCGATGTCTGGCCATGGCCAACGCGGTGCCGGGCGTCGTCTATGCGAACTTCACGCCAGCTGAGGCAGAAGCCGCGGGCGAGGTGTCGATCACCTATGCCGGCCACTCGACCTACGTCATCGAAACGCCTGCTGGCGTGCGCGTCGCCACCGACTACAGCGGTGTCTACGGCTCAAATCCGCTGCCCGATGTCGTCACCATGAACAAGGCGCACCGCACCCATTTCACCGACCTGCCGGATACCGGCATCGCCAATGTCCTGCGCGGCTGGAACCCTGGCGGCGGACCGGCCCGGCACGCGCTCACCGTCGGCGACATCTATATCCGCAACGTGCCGACCGATATACGCGGCTTTGACGGCGGCATGGAACGCGACGGCAATTCGATCTTCATCTTCGAGGTCGCCGGCCTGTGCATCGGCCATCTCGGCCACCTGCATCACCGGCTGGAAACCGCCCACTACGCCGCCATCGGCCGCCTCGACGTCGTCATGGTGCCGATCGACGGCGGCATGACGCTGTCGCTCGACGCCATGAGCGAGATCGCTAACAGGCTCTATTCTTCGGTGATCCTGCCCATGCACCGCCACGCCACCGGCATCGCCGAATTCACTGGCAGGATGGGCCCGGGCTTCGCCGTCGATTTCAGGGACAGCCGCACGCTGACGATTTCATTGCGCAGCCTGCCGCAGCGGCCGACCATCATCGTCCTGCAAGGCGTGTAGGCGGTCGGCAGCGAACCCTGATGCATGTCTCCCGAAAGTGGGAACCGGTTTCGGGAGACATGCATGAATCATGGAGCTGAAGCGTGCTAAGCGAACCTGGAAGATCGCGACACGCTTTAGTGTTCGCTGCCCTTGGTCTTTCGGCGGCGCGCCAGCATGTTCAGCCCCTCGACCAGCGCCGAGAAACCCATCGCCGCGTAGATGTAGCCCTTCGGCACGTGGAAGCCGAAGCCGTCGGCGATCAGCGTCATGCCGATCATCAACAGGAAGCCGAGCGCCAGCATGACGATGGTCGGGTTCTTCTCGATGAAGGCCGACAGCGGATTGACGGCCACAAGCATCACCGTCACCGCCACGATGACGGCGATGTACATGATGGCGATCTCGTCGGTCATGCCGACCGCGGTGATGATGGAATCGATTGAGAACACCAGGTCGAGCAGCAATATCTGGAATATCGCGCCGACCAGCGACACCTGGATGGTCTTGGAGACGATCTCGTCCTTGTGGTCCAACGGATCGACCGTGTGGTGGATTTCCCGCGTCGCCTTCCACACCAGAAACAGGCCACCGGCGATCAGGATCAGGTCGCGCCACGAGAAACCGTGGCCGAAGGCCGTGAAGATGGGCGCCGTCAGCTTCACGATGAAGGAGATCGTCGCCAGCAGCAAAAGCCGCATGATCAGCGCCGCGCCGATGCCGAGCCGCCTTGCCATTACCCTGTGCTCGGGCGGCAGCTTGTTGGTCAGGATCGAGATGAAAATCAGGTTGTCGATGCCCAGGACGACTTCGAGTACGACGAGCGTTAAAAGGGCAACCCAGGCGGTAGGATCATGGATGAACGCAAAATGGGGGGCAAGGAACTCCAGCATGCGCTCGCAATCTCTCCGTCTGAAAATGTCGTGCAGAGGTAGGTACGGCTTGTCCGATCGTCAATGTCGGGCCGAATTTTTTCTCCAGCGGCATCAGATCCACGACCAATGGCGCATTTCCGACCGCACCGCAAAAGCTATGATGGCCACATGAAACGGGCGATCGTCCTCGCTGTCCTGCTTGCGGCAAGCCTGCCGCCGCTACCCCGCACCCATGCCGCCACCACCCCGCCCACCAAAAGCGCCGAGACTTCACAGCCCTTGCCGGGCGCAAAGGCCAAGCTGCGCGACAGGCTGTTCCAGCATCTCGCCGCCGCCGCGACCGAGGCGCAGGGGCGCGCGCTGGAAGACGAGATCTGGCGTTTCTGGCTCGACCTTGCACCGAACCCCGGGGTCCGCAGCCTTGTCGACCAGGCGATGGACCGGCGCGAGGCCTATGACTTCACTTCTGCCGAAGCCTTGCTCGACCGCGCCGTCGAGCAGGCCCCGGACTACGCCGAGGCATGGAACCAGCGCGCGTTCATCCGCTTCCTGCGCGAAAACGACGAGGGCGCGGAGCAGGACATCCTGCGCGCGCTGGAACTGGAGCCGAAGCATTTCGGCGCGCTGTCCGGCCTGTTCCATGTGCTTTCGCGCCGTGGCCGCACCGAGGCCGCCAACGCCGCCCTGATCGAGGCGGTCAGGATTCATCCCTGGCTGAAGGAGCGCACGATGCTGCCGCCCGACCCGGACGCCGAGCGCCCGCCGATCAAGGGCACCGAACAGGATTTGTAGCGAGCCGTTCGCAGGCCGCTAGCGCTTGCCTGGATTCAGGTCAGGGCGAGCTGAGAACGGTAGCGTTCGAGAACCGGAGCGGAGCGCGGAAGGCTGCCGTTCGCAGGCCGCCCTCACCTGAATCTATCGCCAAAACGCCGGCACCGTCTCCTCCAGCCGCGGCCCGCGCCGGAACGGCGCGATCTTCTCGGCAAGGCCGGTGCGGTCGGAAATCTCGACGCCGACGCCACACAGCGTCGCCGGTCCGCTCGCCGCCTCGAAGCGGCCCTTCGGCACCTTGGACAGGAAGCGGTTGAGCGGTTCCTCCTTGTCCATGCCGAGCGAGGAATCATAGTCGCCGCACATGCCGGCATCCGAAATATAGGCCGTGCCGCCGTTGAGGATATGGTGGTCGGCGGTCGGCTGGTGGGTATGGGTGCCGACGACGAAGCTCGCCCGCCCGTCGACGAAATGCGCAAAGCACATCTTCTCGCTGGTCGCCTCGGCATGGAAGTCGATCACCACCGCATCGGCCTGTTCGCCGAGTGGGCAGGCGGCAAGTTCGCGCTCGCCCGCCTGGAACGGATCGTCGAGTTCGGGATGCATGAACACCCGGCCCATGATGTTGGCCACCATCACCCGCGCCCCGTTCTTGGCAAGGTAGACGCCCGAGCCCCTGCCGGGCGTCCCCTTCGGGAAATTGGCCGGCCTCAGGAACCTGTCCTCGCGCGGCGCGAAGTTCAGCGCGTCGCGGTTGTCCCAGACGTGATTGCCGGTGGTCACGACATCGGCGCCGGCGGCGATCGTGGCCTGGAAGATGTCCTCCGTGATGCCGAAGCCGCCCGCCGCGTTCTCGCCGTTGACGATGACGAAATCCAGCTTGAGTTCCGAAATCAGTCCGGGCAATTGCTCCTGCACCGCCGTGCGCCCGGTCTTGCCCACCATGTCACCAAGAAAAAGCAGTCTCACGCAGACCCAATCCCCAAAATGCCGCATGACATTCTTGGGAAGGTCACGCATCGCTGAAATCTCCGGCGGCATGCTATGCCATGCCACGCCGCCCGGTCTGTAAATCACCGCACGTTCGCGCCGTCAAAGCCATTCGACTTTCGTGGATCGAACTCCAGGAACCAACACCCATGCGGTACCGCCTGAGATTCAGGTCAGGGCGAACCGAGAAGGCCGGTGCATGTCTCCCGAAAGGGGGTACCGGTTTCGGGATAAAGACATGCACAAAATCAAGGAGCTAAAGCGTGTGAAGCGAATCTGGAAGATCGCGCCACGCTTTAGCATTCGAGAACCGGAGCGGAATGTACATAGTCGTATATGAGCCTCGGCGAGCGCAGATAGCCGCCTTTCGCAGGCCGCCCTCACCTGAATCAAGTTCAAAAGCGCCGCAGCCCGCTCTCGGTCAGGATTTCGGGCAGGATCACGTCGTGCGGTTCGTCCGGCACGCGCTTCACCTGCTGGCAATTGAAGGCGGTGCCGATCAGCCGGGGCTTCAGCCCGCGCGCATGCAGGCGTGCAATCGCCCGGTCGTAGTGGCCGGCGCCGTAGCCCAGCCTGTGCCCGCGCGGATCGAAGGCAGCCAGCGGCAGCAGGATGATATCGGGGTCCAGCACCTTCGCATCCGGTCCCGGCCCACTGGTGCCGAAGCCGGTCGAAACCATCGGCGTGCCGCGCACCAGTTCGCGAAAGACGATCGTCTCCTTGTCCAGCACCACCGGCAGGCAAAGCCGCGCGCCTTTTTCACCCAGCGCGAACATCAGCGGCCGAAGGTCGATCTCCGAGCGGATCGGCAGGAACCCCGCTATCACCGTGTTCGGCGCGAAATTGATCGCAGGTTCGCCCACTTCGGCAATGCGCAGCGAAATCTCGATGCGCCACATCGGGTCCAGCGCATCGCGCCGCCCGAGCGCTTCCTGCCGCACGCTTTGCTTCTGCTCTTTCAGTGATGTCATGCCGCTCCCCTCCCCTGCAGCGGAGAAAAATCGCAACTTGGCGCTGAGGTCAAGGGGATCGGGCGAGGTCAAAAGCCGCGCCCTGCCCGAGGGGAAATCATCATTATTGCTGGGAAAGAAATGGCCGCCTGACGGCGATATCCGGGCCGCCCGATTGAAAAGCGACGATCCACGCAACCGATGGAGAAGTTGATCCCGGGAACCTACAAAGTAGGTGGGCGCCATATGTCCGAGCCCACGGGCCCGGTCAGGGACAGCTCCCTAGGGATCAATAAGGCCCCGGGGAAATGTCTCTCCTGTCGCGAGGCGCAGACCGTCCCCATCAATATAGGTTGAAGCACGCGCCAACGCCAGCGCCGGCAAACAGGAACCGTCGTCGCCGGGCGCTCGTGCAATGCGCTTTGTGCCGCAACGGTTTTGCTTGCGTGTCCGAAGCCATCTTTCTACGGTTCGCCGCGAAATCAGGGACAAGAAAATGCGTTTCGAAGGCACTGCGGCCTATGTCGCCGACAAGGATCTGATGGTGGCGGTCAATGCCGCCATCGCGCTCGAAAGGCCGTTGCTGGTCAAGGGTGAGCCCGGCACGGGCAAGACCGAGTTGGCCAGGCAGGTCGCAGCCGCCCTCGGCCTCGACCTTCTGGAATGGCACGTCAAGTCCACCACCCGCGCCCAGCAGGGCCTTTACGAGTACGATGCCGTCTCGCGCCTGCGCGACAGCCAGCTCGGCGACGAACGCTTCAACGACATCAGGAACTACATCAAGCGCGGCAAATTGTGGGATGCCTTCGCCGCCGACAGGAAAGTCGTCCTGCTCATCGACGAGATCGACAAGGCCGACATCGAGTTCCCCAACGACCTGTTGCAGGAACTCGATAAGATGGAATTCTTCGTCTACGAGACCGGCGAAACCGTCCGCGCCGCCGTGCGCCCCATCGTCATCATCACCTCAAACAACGAAAAGGAACTGCCGGACGCCTTCCTGCGCCGCTGCTTCTTCCATTATATCCGCTTCCCCGACGCCGACACGCTGCACAGGATCGTCGAGGTCCATTATCCGGGCATCAAGCAGGCGCTGGTGCGGGCAGCACTCACCCAGTTCTACGAAATCCGGGACGTGCCCGGCCTGAAGAAGAAGCCATCGACATCGGAGGCGCTGGACTGGATCAGGCTGCTGGTCGCCGACGACATTGACCCCGCCGATCTGCGCGGTGATGCCAAGAGCGCCCTGCCGCGCTTGCACGGCGCATTGTTGAAGAACGAGCAGGACGTGCACCTGTTCGAGCGCCTCGCCTTCATGGCCCGCCGCAACGGGTAATTCGCGGCTTAGACACCGACTTTAACGAAACACCCCTCATCCGACCTCGCTGCGCTCGGCCACCTTCTCCCACAAGGGACGAAGGGGACGCCTGCATCGACTTATCCGCCAATCACTGTCGTTAGAGATTAGCAGGAGTGGTTGCGCCTACCTGCCTTCGCCCCTTGTGGGGTGAGAAGTGGTGCGCGGAGCGCACGAAAAGCCCCTAAATGGGCTTTTCGAACGACGAACGCCCTAAGCCATAACGAAAGGCTGGGCAGTGGCCGAGCAAAGCGAGGTCGGATGAGGGGTGTTTGAGCGCAAACGCTGACGCGCCCCTCTCCCCTGCTTAGGAGGAGAGGGTAAGGGTGAGGGGCAGCGCCAAACTGGCGGATGTGGAGTAAACGCGAGCCAAGCTCCCGCCCAACCCCTTGATCCCACTCACTTCCCGCAAAAACTTCACCCTCCCTTATCCCCACCGTCTCCGCCTCCGCCATACTCATGCCATCGCCCTTGCGGGAGACCTGGTGCGCACCGGGTATCAGGGAAGGGCGTCGGTGCCGGATTGGTCGCATGACGGTGTGCGGCTGGGTGATGAGCCCCCAAGTCCGGGCCTTGATCGGGGCTTTCAGCGTCATTGCTGCCCCCGGTGAGGCAAGACCACCGGACGGGCGGCCGCAAGGCCGCACTAACTATCTAAACGAGCGACCGAACGGCCGCCCGTCCTCCCGACCTCTCAACCGAGGTCCGTTCTTTGACAATGGCCAGACGGCTTTAGCCGGGCGTGGCAACCATAAAGCACGAACTCCGATAGCCGTCTGGCCCCGCCTTGTCGGATCGACCTGCATCCGAACGTCCTTTGAATGCGCAAGGCTGCAAGCAGGCAACCACGACCGCGCAGCCGCGTTCAGGACAAAAGCCAACGGAAAGGAAATGTCATGCTCAAGGACAAGTCTTCATCCGCCATCATCGCCGTCAGCGATATCGGCAGGGCGCGCGCCTTCTACGCCGATACTCTGGGCCTCGAACTCGAAGACGACAGCATGGGAGACGTTCTGGTCTTTCGCACCGGCGCAACTTCCCTCATCGTCTATCGCTCAGACTACGCCGGCACCAACCAGGCCAATGCCGTTGTCTGGGATGTCGGCAACGACATCGACGCAATCACTGCAACCCTCAAGGCCAGGGGCGTCGGCTTCGAGCACTATGACGGGATCGGCGACCTCAAGGGCGACATCCACGTCAGCGGCGACATGAAAATGGTGTGGTTCAAGGACCCGGATGGCAACATCCTGCACTTGAACAACATGTAGCCCCTGGCAATCCGGCAAGATCACGCGACCGCCGGCTGACTCCAGCGCGCGGCGATCAGCCGGTAGGGGATCAGCGCGAAGACGGCGATGGCGAGCTTGACCGTGAGGTCGCCGAGCGCCCACGACACCCAGCGCGCCGCCTCGACCGAAAAGACACCCATCAGCGGCGCCGTCTCCAGCGCGAAGCCGTCATCAGGGCCGAGAAGGGCGAAAGCGGCGGCAAAGGCGACCGAGAAAAACACCGCCGTATCGACGACGGAACCGGCCAGCGTGCCGAAGATCGGCGCACGCCACCAGCTTTGCCGGCGCAGCCGGTTGAACACCGTGACGTCGAGCAGTTGCGCCGAAAGAAATGCTGCGCCCGACGCGCAGGCAATGCGCACGAGCCGCGCCGCCGCCGTGTCGAACTCGATCAGGCCGAGCCTGAACAGCAACGGCGGGATGAGGATGGAACATACCACCGCCGTCATGAAGCCGACGAAGACGATGCGCCGCGCAACGGATGGCCCGTAGCGCCGATTGGCAAGGTCGGTGATCAGGAAAGAGAACGGATAGGTGAACGCGCCCCAGGTCAGCACGTCGGCGAGCGCCAGGCCGGCCACCTCGCCTTGCAGCGGAAATTGCACGAGTATGTTGGAGGCGACCACGACAACCGCCATGGCAGCCACGAAGGGCAGGTAACGAGTAAGGAAACTCATTTTTTTATCCTGGGTTATGGAACCAGTGGAACATCGACCGAGAAGACGACGTTCCGTGGAAGGCGGTCGTCCCCCGCCTTGGAAGTCTGCTTCAGGCTGCCGGCTGTTCGGCGAGCTTCTTGGCGATCTGCTTCTTCAACAGGCGCGCACGCTGCGAAAGCTCGGCCGTGTCGGCCTTGGCAAGGAATGCGTCGAGACCACCGCGATGCTCGACCGAACGCAGTGCGTTGGCGGAGATGCGCAGGCGCACATTCTGGTTCAGCGCTTCCGAGATCAGCGTGACATTGACCAGATTGGGCAGGAAGCGGCGGCGGGTCTTGTTGTTGGCGTGGCTGACGTTATTGCCAGTCAGGACGGCTTTGCCGGTAAGTTCGCAAGCGCGGGACATAATGCACCTTCAGGTTCTCGGTCTGGCCAAATCTTGCTGCCCGCGCCGCATGGCGCGCGGTTTCCAGCAAGCGGCCTCATGGAAAAGTTGGCGTTCCATAGTGTCATTTGGGCGAGGCGTCAAGCGCAAGCTTGCCCCGGCGCAAAGCGGCAGCTTCACACAAAGGCCGGAATCCGGCCTATATGCAAGGGCCAAGGGACATCGGATGCCGGACCCGTCCGGCATGATCAGCATCAAGGTGAATTCGCAAGAATGTTTCGCCCCATAGCCCTTTGCTCCGCAGCTCTTTGCCTGGCCGGCCTGACCACCACCTGGTCCGGTCCCGGCTACGCCGCCCCGCAATCGTTCCGCGGCGAATACACCGTCTCCTTCCTCGGCCTGCCGATTGCCCGCGCGGCCTTCCAAAGCCGCTATGACGGCGCGGCGTACCGCATTGACGGCTCCGTCGCCAGCGCGGGTCTGGCCCAGATATTCGACGATACCAAGGGCACCATCGTAGCCTCGGGCAGGCTTGCTGCCGAAGGTCTCCAGCCCCGCGCCTTTCGCGCCGACTACACCTCCGGCAAGAAGGCTTCGCTGGTCGACATCCGCTTCGCCAACGGCACTGTCGCCTCCACCAAAGTCGTGCCGGCGCCGAAAAAGCGCGGCAAGGACTGGGTAGCGCTCAACGCGGCCGATCTCAGAAGCGCCCTCGACCCGATCACGGCAACGGTCGTGCGCGCGCCGAGCCTCGATGAAGTCTGCGGCCGCACGGTGAAGATGTACGACGGCGAGTTGCGCGCCGACCTGAAGCTGAGCTTCGTCAAGAAGGACAGGATTTCGGTCGAAGGCTACGAGGGACCGACCGTCACCTGCCGCATGGGCTTCGAGCCTGTCTCCGGCTACCGGCAGGGTAAGCGCGCTCTGGACTATCTGAAGAACCGCAGCCGCATCATGGTGACGTTTGCGCCGCTTGGCCAAACCGGAGTATATGCCCCGATCCACGCGACCGTCGGCACGGAGATCGGCACCATCACCGTGCGCGCACGCCGCTTCGAAACAACCAACTAGGCGCGACAGGCGCGCCGTCGGGACAAAATCATGGGGCGGGCGACACTGATAGGCTTTTCGGCGGTCGCCATGTGGGCGCTGCTGGCGCTTTTGACCGACGCATCCGGTCAGGTGCCGCCGTTCCTGCTCTCGGCAATCACCTTTTCCATTGGCACCTGCGTCGGCCTTTTTGCCCGCCTGATGATGCCGAAGCCGGCAACAGTTGAGAAAATACCCCCGCAGGTCTGGGTCATCGGCATTGCCGGCCTGTTCGGCTATCACTTCTTCTACTTTACCGCGCTGCGCAACGCCCCGGCGGTGGAGGCAAGCCTCATCGCCTATATGTGGCCGCTGCTTATCGTGCTGGGTTCCGCCCTGATGCCGGGCGAACGACTGGCCTGGAACCATATCGTCGGCGCCTTGCTCGGGCTTGCCGGCACGTTCCTGATCGTCACCAAGGGCGCCGGCCTCGCCTTCGATGCGCGCTATGCCTTCGGCTACGCCATGGCCGCCGTCTGCGCGGTACTGTGGTCGTCCTACTCGCTTTTGTCGCGGCGCTTTCCCTCGGTGCCGACCACAATCGTTACATGGTTTTGCGCGGCAACCGCGATCCTGTCGCTTGCCTGCCACTTCGCGCTTGAAGATACCGTCCTTCCGGCAAATGCAGCCCAATGGCTGGCGGTGCTCGGCCTCGGCCTGATGCCGGTAGGCGCTGCCTTCTATGCCTGGGACATCGGCGTCAAGCGCGGCAATATCCAGGTGCTGGGCGCGGCCAGCTATGCCGCGCCGCTATTGTCGACGCTGGTGCTGATTGTCGCTGGCTTTGCCGAGCCCAGCCTGCGCATCCTCGCTGCCTGCCTGCTCATCACCGGCGGCGCGGTGCTCGCGGCAAAATCATTGCTGTTTCCAAAGCGAACCGGCACAGCGAGCGCAAAAGCATGATGCCGTTTCCCGGCGGCATCGAAACATTCGCCAACGCCACGCTGGTCTTCTCCGCGTTGGCGGCCATGGGCTACATCTTCAGCCTTCCCATGCAGCCGTCGCTGCGCCGTTCAGTCGTCAAGACATCGGCCATCGGCCTGCTCGCCGTCCTCGCTTTCGAGCAGGACGCGCCGCTGTTGCTGGCCGGGGCACTGGGGCTGAGCGCGGCTTCGGATGCATTTTCCTCGCAACCCAACGCCAAAATGTCCGTTGCGGGCTTCGTGGCAGCCGTTGGCGGCTTCCTCGCCTTCGGCCTGCTTTTTCTCACCTATGGCGCGTTCGGCTTCATCGTGTCGGAGCCTTGGCGACCGGCGCTCGCTGCCGCAATGATCGTCTTGACCAGCGTCGCCCTGATCCGCTCATGGGGGCGCATTGGCCGCCGTCTGCGTTTGCCCGTCTGGGCCTATGCACTCGCATTGCTGGTCATGGCGTTGTCAGCCTTGATGACCACACCGACTATCATAGCCGGCGCCCTGCTGTTGACGGGGTCTGGTGCCGCTGGCCTTGCGGCGAGGCTGCCTGCTCCAGAGGCTTCCCCGCAACAGGCGCTGTGGCCGTACGCCACATGGGTGCTGCGCTATGCGGGCCATCTCGCAATAGCGCTGGGCGCGGTGCTCTAGTCGGTCACGGTTTCCAGCCCGGTTCAGCCATTTCGAACTGGGCAAAATCGAATCCCGGCGCGACTGTACATCCGACCAGCGTCCAATCGCCTGTGCTGCGCGCCGTCTGCCACCAACCCGCCGGTACCAGCAATTGCGGCCGCTCGCCGGAAAGAATGTCCGTGCCGAGTCGATGCTCGCTGACCTTTCCTCCGTCGGCGCACATCGATACCAAAAGCGCCGCCCCGGCATAAAAATGCCAGACCTCGGCAGCGTCCTTTACCCGATGCCAGGCCGAAGCCTGGCCACGCTCGAGGAGGAAATAGATCGCGGTCGAATGGCCCCGCCCACCGTTCGGCGCGTCGCGAAACGTCTCGACATACCAGCCGCCTTCCGGATGCGGCCTCATGCCGAGCGCAGCAATGATTTCGGCGGAGCTCATCGCAGCCTTGCCCGGCTCAGAAATTGTCCTTGCGCTTGCGGATTTCCGCGAACACCTCGACATCCGCTGCATTTTCCATGCCGAGGTTCTTGCGGATTGCCGGATCGGCCCAGCGCAGGAATGGATTTGTCGCCAGCTCCTCACCGATTGTAGTCGGTAGCGTGGCTTTCCCTTCCGCTCTCAGCGCCTCGATTTTCTTGGCCCGTGCCTGCAGGGCGGTGTTGCCCGGATCGATGGTGAGCGCAAAGCGGGCATTGGAAAGCGTATATTCATGACCGCAGTAAACGGCCGTTTCGGCCGGAAGAACGGCAAGCTTCTTGAGCGATTCGAACATCACCGGCGGCGGGCATTCGAGCAGCCTGCCGCAGCCGAGTGCAAACAGCGTATCGGCGGCAAACAGCTGCTTCGCCTTGGGCATGTGATAGGTGATGTGGCCCGCCGTGTGGCCCGGCGTGAAGATGACCTCAATCTTCTCGCCGCCGAACGAAATAACCGAGCCGCCCTCGACCGTCTCGTCGATCCCCGGGATCTTTGCCTTTTCCGCCTCAGGGCCAACGATGCGCAGCTTGAAGCGCTCCTTCAAGGCAAGGTTGGCTTCAACATGGTCGACATGATGATGGGTGATGAACAGGGTGCCCGGCTTCCAGCCGGTGCGCTCTATCGCGGCAAGGATGGGTGCTTCCTCAGGCGCATCGATGAGTGCCACCTCGCCACTATCCCGGTCGCGCAACAGGACACCAAAATTGTCCTCGCGGCACATGAACTGTTCGATCTCGATGGCCATACTGATTTCTCCTGTCGATGTCGCCGCAGACATAGGGTGCGCGTCCGGTTATGTCACCCCCTCGATTGGGTGGGCTTGGTTGAACTCGCACTGCATCGCCGCTACCGTCCCGATCCGACCTGGGATCATGATACGGTTTTCCATGCATACCGACATTGTCGACCTGCGTTCCTTCTATGCCTCGCCGCTTGGTCGTCTTGCCGAGCGCTCGATCACGATGGCGCTTTCGTCGATCTGGGCAAATGTACCGAACGAGCGGCTGGTCGGCCTCGGTTATGCGTTGCCTTGGCTTGAACGGTTCGGAACCGATGCCGAGCGGGTGTTCGCTTTCATGCCAGCCACGCAGGGCGCGGTCGTGTGGCCTCCGAACGGCCCTACCGCCACTGCGTTGGTGTTCGACGAGGAACTGCCGCTTGTCGATGCCTCCATCGATCGCATGCTCATGGTCCACTCGCTTGAACACGCGGAAAATCCTCGCGAGACGCTGAACGAGATCTGGCGCGTGCTTTCCCCGGCGGGACGGGTTGTAATCGTTGTTCCCAATCGGCGCGGCGTTTGGGCACGGTTCGAACACACGCCTTTCGGCACCGGCAGGCCCTATTCGCGTTCCCAGCTTGCCGAGTTGCTCAGGGAAACCAACTTCACCCCGGCGGCATGGTCGGACGCTCTGTTCTTTCCGCCGTCGCGCCGGCGGTTCATGATGCGCCTTCACAACATCATGGAAAGTGCCGGGCGCAAACTATGGCCAATCTTTTCAGGCGTCATAGTCGTGGAAGCGCAAAAGCGGCTCTACCAGGGTGTACCAATCGCCCAACGCACCTCGCGCCGCGTTTTCGTGCCTGCGCTATCTCCCCAGGGAGTGACGGGGCTCGGCATGCGTTTTGAAGCGGATGGCGATCCGCGTCAGCCATGACCGACACCGGCGAAAGCGTGGTGAAACCGCTCGGGATTTCTAGACCTTCGAATCCTCGCCGACATTTTCAAGGTCGTATGACGTCGTCTGATAGACCCGGTTGATCCAGTTGCCGAACAGCAAATGCGCATGCGAGCGCCAGCGGTTGAGTGGCGGGCGCGCCGGATCGTCGTCCGGATAGTAACCGTGCGGCACCTCGATCTCGACGCCGGTTGCAACGTCGCGATCGTACTCTTCCTTGAGCGATGTGGAATCGTATTCGATGTGATTGAACATATAGAGCCGGTTGCCGACATCGCCGGCCAAAAGGCAAGGTCCGGTCACCTCCGACTCCATCAAGACATCGAGGCCGGAGCCGTCCGGAATGTCGGCCTTGCGAACCTCCGTCCATCGGGAAACCGGAATGGCGAAGTCGTCCGAGAACCCGGCCAGGTAGGGCGACGCAGGCGCGTTGTTGCGATGCCGGAAGACGCCGAAGGCTTTGTTCCCAAGGGTATACTTCGGGATGCGATGGAAGTGCCAGGCGGCAGCCATCGCGCCCCAGCAGATGAAGAATGAGGAGTGAACATTCGTCACCGTCCAGTCCAGAATGCGCTCCAGTTCCTTCCAGTAGGTGACCTCCTCGAACGGCAACAGTTCGATCGGTGCACCCGTGATGATGAAGCCGTCGAACTTGCGGTGCCGGACCTGCTCCCACGTCTGGTAGAACGAGATGAGATGCTCTTCGGACGTATTCCGGGCCTTGTGGTTGCCGATGCGCACCAGCGTCAGTTCCACCTGAAGCGGCGTCGCCCCCATCAGGCGTGCGAACTGCGTCTCGGTGCGGATCTTGTTGGGCATGAGATTGAGCAAGCCGATCTGCAACGGACGGATGTCCTGCCGCATTGCCGTGCGCTCGTCCATCACGGAGACGCCTTCGCGAACGAGTATCTCGCGGGCGGGAAGCTGATCGGGTATCTTGATCGGCATTGGACAAACTCCAAACAGAAACGGCGACGAAACCGCAGCAGGTCTGAATGGATTTGTCATCCTCGGCCTGTTTAGCGACTTCTTTAACGTGGCTGCAAGCCGACCGGCCAAATCACCACGGAACAGCCTTCTATCTAGTCCTGGCCATGCACCTCGTCAACGGCTCGTGCGACCGGCCAGCGCTTGGCCCTCGACATTGCCGGTCGCGGCTTGTATTTCGGCTCCGTCCTTTCACACCTTCGTTCTCCTATGGAATTGGCACGATGACCACGGCACAGGATCAAGCGCGTCCGCAACCCCGCTCCGGGATCAGGGACATTGAGGCCTACGTGCCGGGCAAGAGCGCGGCCCCCGCCGGCGTGAAGCTGCACAAGCTGTCGTCGAACGAAAATCCCCTCGGCCCCTCTCCCAAGGCGGTCGAGGCGGCCCGCGACGTGGCCGGCAGGCTGGAATTTTATCCCGACGGCTCGTCGCTGAAACTGCGCGAGGCAATCGCCGAAGTGCATGGGTTGAATGCCGCAAACATCGTCTGCTTCAATGGCTCGGACGAGGCGTTGACGTTGTTGTCACGCATCTATCTCCAACCCGGAGATGAGGCGATCTACACCGAGCACGGCTTCCTCGCCTACAAGATCTGCATTCTGGCGGCCGGCGCTTCCTTTGTCATTGCCAAGGAAAAGGACGAGCGCGTCGATGTCGATGCGATCCTCACCGCCGTGACGCCGCGCACGAAAATGGTTTTCCTTGCCAACCCCAACAATCCGACCGGCACTTATGTGCCGTTCGACGAAGTGCGTCGTCTCCATGCGGCCTTGCCCAAGAATGTCTTGCTGATCCTCGACGCCGCCTATGCCGAATTCGTGCGCCGCAACGACTATGAAGCCGGCGTCGAACTGGTCGCCGGGGCCGAAAACGTGGTCATGACCCGCACCTTCTCCAAGGTCTACGGCCTTGGCGGCGCCCGCATCGGCTGGATGTATGCCCCGGCTCACATCGTCGACGCCGTCGAGCGTGTGCGCGACCCTTTCAACGTCACGGCAACCGCGATTGCCGCCGGCTCGGCGGCAGTGCGCGACCGTGCCCATGTCGAGCGCGCCATTGCCCATAACGAAACCTGGCTGCCGTGGCTTACCGAGCAGTTCACCAGGCTTGGCCTGCGCGTGACACCCAGCGTCGGCAATTTCATCCTGATCCATTTCCCGAACGAGGCTTCTCGCTCGGCAGCGGAAGCAGACGCCTATCTGACGGCCCGCGGCTATATTCTGCGGCGCGTTGCCGGCTACGGTTTTCCCAACGCGCTGCGGATGACGGTCGGAACCGAAGAGGCCAATCGCGGCGTAGTCGCCGCACTCACCGAATTCCTGAAAAGATAGAATTATGCCCAAACCCATGTTTGAAAAGATCGCGCTGATCGGCATCGGCCTGATCGGCTCGTCATTGGCGCGCGTCATCCGCCGCGAAGGACTTGCCAGCCACATCGCCATCTCCACCCGCAGCGCCATAACGCTCAACCGCGCCGAGCAGCTCGGTCTCGGCGACAGCTACACCACCAAAGCCACCGAAGCTGTAGGCAACGCCGATCTGGTGATCATCTCGGTGCCCGTCGGCGCCTCGGAACAAGTGGCGAAAGAAATCACGCCGGCACTGAAGAAAGGAGCGATCGTCACCGACGTGGGCTCCACCAAGGCATCCGTTATCGCCCAGATGCAGCCGCATATTCCCGAAGGCGTGCATTTCATTCCCGGCCATCCGCTTGCGGGTACGGAAAAGTCCGGCCCGGACGCGGGCTTTGCCGACCTGTTCCAGAACCGTTGGTGCATCTTCACGCCCCTGCCCGACACCGATCCGGCGGCGCTTGAGAAACTGTCGGATTTCTGGCGCCGCTGCGGCGCCAACATCGATACGATGGACCCGAACCACCATGACATGACGCTGGCCATCGTCTCGCACCTGCCGCATATCATCGCCTACAATATCGTCGGCACGGCGGATGATCTGGAAACCGTCACCAAGTCGGAAGTGATCAAATATTCGGCTTCCGGCTTCCGCGATTTCACACGTCTTGCCGCCTCCGATCCAACCATGTGGCGCGATGTCTGCCTGCACAACAAGGATGCAATCCTGGAAATGCTCGCACGCTTCTCGGAGGATCTCGCCTCCCTGCAAAGGGCGATCCGCTGGGGCGACGGTGACAAGCTTTTCGACCTTTTCACCCGCACCCGCGCCGTTCGAAGGTCGATCATCGAAGCGGGACAGGACATCGATGCCCCCGACTTCGGCCGTCAAGCTGTCGAGCATCCGGCGAAAGCCTGATTTTCCGGAGCCAGGGGCCTAGTCGATCGGCTTGATGTTGCCGAGTGGAATGAAGCCCAGCACGGCCTTGCCCTTGACCACCTTGAGCGGCAGCGACGGTTCGCTGCCGAGCATGGTCAGCGCGGCAAAGCCCTGATTGATCTTGCCTGCCTGCTCGGGAATGGCTGTGGCGAGGATTGCAGCCACGGCTTGCGGGTTGCGCAGCTTGATGACCAGATCGGCATCGACCAGGCCATCGGCATCGACCGCAGCCGGGCCGGAGACCGAAACATGAGCTTCACCCGATGAAAGCTCGAGATTGGCGATCTCCACGGCTTGCCCGCGCAAGCTCTTCGGACGGGAGCGGATAAGGGCGACACCGTTCTTCAGTGTGACCGCACCGATCCCGTCAAGTGGCGGAACCGTGCGTCCATTGATCGCCTCGGGGGGGATCTCTAGATCCTCGAACTGGCCCGCATAAGCGATATCCGGGCCGTTGGGTTCCAGATCGACCTGCGCCCTGGTCGCGCTGAACAATTGTACCGGATCGCTATCGTCGGCCGGGTCCGTCTGCCCGGAAAAGCCATCCGCCACCAGCGAAACCTTGCGTGGCAGCGGCCAGAACAGCTTTGCGCTGGCGTTGAGATTATCCCAGTCCAGCCACAGCGGCGGCATGCCGGGCGCTACGGTGCGCAACGGTCCGCGAAGTGCGGCATCAGCCACCAGCGGTCGGGCGAGGCTGGTTACGGCTGCCAACGCTCCGGCGGAGGCGGCAACGTTGCGGGCATCGTCCTCGTAAGCCATGCCGTCGCAATCGATAGCGAGCCGCAGTGGATAGCCGCTGACGCGAAAATTCGCGCAATCGGCCTCGACGCCTCTCGCACCCAGTTCGGAAATCGTCTGGCCAAACTCGGTCCTGATCTTGTCGGCCAGATAGAACCATCCGGCGCTATAGAGGCCAAACAGCAGCACCAGCAGAATGAGAAGCCACGGCAGCAGACCGCGCCGCCGCTTTGATACCACTTGCTCACTTGACGTCATGCTGCGGCTCTCGCTAACCCGTGGGTGCGCCGGATTCCCGTCGCTTTTCTGACCGGCTCACGGCCACCGCCGCGCGCCTTTCAACTTGGCTTGGCGATATGGGCGATTTTTGGGTTTTTGGCTACGGGTCTCTGATCTGGCGACCCGGTTTCCCGCATCTGGAAACACGCCGCGCCCGGCTGTTCGGCTACCGGCGCTCGCTTTGCGTCTATTCCTTCGTCCATCGCGGGACACGCGAGCGGCCAGGGCTGGTGCTTGGACTGGACCGGGGCGGCTCCTGCGTCGGCGTGGCGTTCAAGGTCGATGGAGCGGCACGCGAGGAGGTCATCGGCTATTTGCGCGAGCGTGAGCAGGTAACAAGCGTCTATCTGGAAAAGACACTGACGGCGCGTCTCGAGACTGGTGAAACGGTAGAAGCGGTTGCCTACGTCGCCGACCGCGCCCACGAGCAATATGCCGGTGCACTGAGCGAAACCGAAGCTGCAACCGTGGTGCAAGGCGCTGTCGGCCAATCCGGGCGCAACGAGGAATATCTGGCCAGCACCGTCGAGCACCTTCACAAGCTGGGCATTCGCGACCACTGGCTCGAAGGTGTGGCAAAACAGGTCGCGCATTTGTGAAGGCGACTTGCGGCGATTTCCGCAACGGGGTTTGACCCGGCCGATCCAATCCTTAGGCTGCGCCGGGCATGCTGCTTCGTGCAGCGCTGGTACAGGGAGACTTGACGTTGCAAAAGCGCCGCCTTGGTCGCACCGACCTTGAAATCGCTCCACTGGTGTTTGGCGGCAATGTGTTCGGCTGGACCGCCGACGAAAATACGTCCTTCGACCTGCTGGACCGTTTCTTCGACGCCGGATTGAACGCCATCGACACGGCCGATTCCTATTCCCGCTGGGTGCCGGGCAACAGTGGCGGCGAGTCGGAAACCATCATCGGCAAATGGATGAAAAAGCGCGGCAACCGCGACCGGATTGTCCTCGTCACCAAGGTCGGCTCCGATATGGGACAAGGCCGCACCGATCTTTCCCCAGTCTACATCGAGCGCGCTGTCGAGGCTTCGTTGAAGCGGCTGCAGACCGATGCGATCGACCTCTATCTTTCGCATTGGGCCGATCCGACCGTGCCCTATACCGAAACGCTGGGCGCTTACCAGCGCCTGATCGAGAAAGGCAAGATACGTTTTGCCGGTGCCTGTAATCTGGACGCCGGCCAGCTGAAAGCGGCTCTGGATGCTGCTAGTCATCATGGTCTGCCGCGCTATGAAGTGCTGCAACCTGCCTACAATCTCTATGATCGCAGCGATTTTGACGGTCCCTTGCGCGACCTTTGCATGGCCAACCAGATCGGCGTCATCAGCTATTACGGGTTGGCCAAAGGGTTCTTGAGCGGCAAATACCGCAGCGAAGCCGACCTTGGCAAAAGCGCGCGTGGCGGCAGTATCCGCTCCTATCTGAACAAACGCGGCACGCGCATACTGGCAGCTCTGGACAGTGTCGCCAATCGCCATGCCGCCACTCAGACCGAGATTGCGCTCGCGTGGATCTTGGCTCGTACCGGCATCACGGCGCCGATTGCCAGTGCAACTTCGGTCGAGCAGGTGAACAGCCTGATCAAGGCTGTTTCACTGCAACTGACCGGCGCGGACATGGATCAGCTCGATACGGCAAGCGCGCCCTGAACCTCAGTGTGAAACCTGGACGCCCAGTTCCTTCAGCCGTTTGACGGCAGTGGGGGGCAGCGGAGGCGGGTTCGGTGCCTGTGCGATGTCGATCAATATCTTGTCGCAGGCCGTCTCCGTTTCCGAAATCAGCCGCTTCATGAATTCTTCCTTGCCGAGACCGGCCGGGATCGGTTCGAGGAACCGCGCCTTGACGGTGCCGGGAAACCGCAGGAACTTGCGGCGCGGCCAATAGAGTCCGGCCATGTGAGCGACCGGAACCACCGGAACGCCAAGTTCGGAATAAAGCTCGACGATGCCCCATTTGTAGTTGGGTTCATCGCCAGGCGCCCGGCGCGTGCCTTCTGGATAAATGATAAGCTGGCGGGGATTGCGCGCCATCTCCGCCTTCGTAGCGGCCACGACGGCCTTCAGGGCCCTCGACCGGCTGCCACGGTGGACCGGGATCATGCGCATCTTCAGCACATACCAGCCGAAAAACGGAATCCACGTCAGTTCGCGCTTCAGGATGTAAAGCGGGTCCTTGAGAAAGGGAAAAAAGGCGATCGCGTCCCAGAAGGATTGATGCTTGGGCGCGAGGATGAACGAGCCTTCGGGCAAGTTCTCCTGTCCGCTGATGTCGCTCTTCGTCAACGCCATCTTCTCATAGAGCCACAGGCTCGAGCGCGACCAGAATTTCGGCACGAACCATGCCCGCCGGCGCGACGACAGGAAGTAGAACGGCGCCCAGAAGATCATCTGGACGATCAGGCTGACATAGAAGACGAAGTTGAATGCCAGCGAACGGATGTAGAGCATTTGCGAGGATAGCCCGAGGACGAAGGTGGCGCTTGGTTACACCATGCGTGGGCAAAATGGAAACGGGCCGAGGAGGCCGCTATACGCTTTTGTCAGTTCTCGATTACCGATGCTTCGGCCAGCGAGACACCGTCATGCGTGGCGCGCATCGGAACCACGCCGCGCACCAGCGCCAGCAGGTATTTGTTGTATTCGGTGAATAGGACGCGCAGCGCTTCCGGCTTGGTCAGCCAGCTCCCGTCGTCGAGTTTGGAGTTGACGACCGGATACGGTTCAAGCCGGGCATTGTGCAAAAGCCGGCTCATTTCCAGCAGGCTGCGCGGCATGTGATAGTTGTTGGTCACGAGGATCACGCTGCCATAGGCATGGCGTTCGACCCACTTGGCGCTTTCCTCGGCATTGCCGATTGTGTCCAGCGCAGCGCGATCGATATCGACGCAGCAGGAAAACAACTTGGTGTCGCCGCCCGTCGCCAGTTGCAGTTGCCGCCGGCTGGCAGCCGGATGCACACCGCTGATCAAAAGCCGCTCGCCCTTGCCTGATTCGAGCAGTTCCATCGCCGCATCGAGGCGCGACTGGCCGCCCGTCAAAACGATGATGGCATCGGCCTTTTGCGGATCGGCAGGCGTTGAAAGGCGGCTGACATGGTTGGAGAACCAGCCGAAGCCGCCGACAAACAGCGTGGCAACACCAACAATCAGAAAGGCGCAAATGCGCAGAACGGACCATATGCGATGAGGCGCACGCATTGCCACGCGGGGCGCTGCTGCCATCTCGACCGTTCCGTTCAAATCCTTCCCGTTCATCATGTCATGGTAAACCGTGATTTACATTGTTGGATAAGCGGGCCTAGCACATTGTATTACGAATCGTCTTTGTCCGTGATCGAATTGCCATGCATCCTAGGCGATGTCGGTCTGGCGATCGTCGATCTCATTGAGATAGGCAATAACCGTTGCATGTGAAGTGGCCGCGGTCAGCGCACCGATGACGACGACCATCAGGACGACCCCCAGATATCCGGCCGAGCCTATGGCGAAATTACCAAATAAAGCAGCGGCTTGGTCGCCTTCCGGGGTCGCCATGTTGCGCGACGACCACCACGAAAAGACGATGAACACGACGACTGCCGCAACACCGCCGATCGCAGCCCCCTTCATGCCGGTGAGAAGGAACTGCTTGTGGAACTGGCGGGCGATGAATCGCGCCTCCGCGCCGACGAAATGCAGCACTTCGATGATATGGCCGTTTCCGGCCATCGCGCCGCGGGTGGCGAATACCACCGTCATGACGGTCGCTGACAGCATCAGCGCCAATATGGCGACGCCGATGGTCACGGTTGTGTGCGCCATCGCCACGAGCCGGTTGACCCAGGTGCGATGATCGTCGAGCGAGGCCGTCGGCAGCTTGGGCGCGAATGCCGCGCGAATCGCGTCGAAATCCGGGGGACTGGTCTCGTCTATGGTGACCACGATGAGACGCGGAACAGGCAATTGATCGATGTCGAGGCCTGAACCGAGCCAGGGTTCGAGCAGGCGCGCGGTCGCCGTGCGGTCGACGATCCGGGTCGCCTTCACGCCCGGAAACTCGCTGGCGATGCCAGCAGCCGTGGCAAGCGCGGCTTCCATGTCGAGACCGTCGGCGGGTTTGATCTGGATCGTGGCTTCCGTCGAAATCTGGTTTTCCCAGACCGACGCCGTATCGCGCACCAGCGTCACTGCCCCGAAGGTGATGCAGGACAGAAATGTCATGATGGCGACGACGACCACCAGCGCCCTGCCAACCACATTCTGCGCCGGTACAATTGGAGCGGTCCTGCGCAGCGCCCGCTCGCGCGGCTCGGCCTGTTGCAGGATGTCGGCATCGTCATGCTGACTGTCGAACTGATCAGTCATAAACGTCGAGCCTCCCATTGGTCAGGATCAGCCGGCGGGCATCGACCTGTTCCATCAAGGCAAGGTCGTGCGTGGCGATGACGACCGCCGTACCCAACCTGTTCAATTCGATGAACAATCGCAAGAGGCGCCGGGCAAGTTGCGGATCGACATTGCCTGTCGGCTCGTCTGCGAGCAGGATTTCTGGCTGTTCGATAAGCGCGCGGGCGATGGCAGTGCGCTGCTTTTCACCGCCTGACAATACCGGCGGCAATACGTGCATGCGCTCACCAAGCCCGACCCATTTCAACAATTCGACCACATCGGTGCGGTAGCTGGATTCCTCGCGCCCCCTTACACGCAGCGGCAGCGCCACATTCTCGTAGGTGGTCATATGGTCAAGCAGGCGGAAATCCTGGAACACAACCCCTATGCGACGGCGCAAGAGCGGCAGTTCCGTCCGCGAGATCCGGGTCCGATCCTTTCCAAACATGGTTATGAGGCCGCGCGTCGGCTTGAGCGACATGAACAGGAGGCGCAGCAGTGTCGTCTTGCCCGCGCCGGACGGCCCGCTCAAGAACTGGAACGACCGAGGCGGGATGTGCAAGGAGATGTCACGGAGGATCTCCGGACCCATACCATAGCGCAGACCGACATTTTCGAAGCGGATCACGTTGAACGACCTGAAGGTTGAAACGGCGAATGTGCGCCCTTCTTCTCGAAAGGACCATCAGCCGGCATGGTTAACCATTGGTTAAATTCTGGCACTTTCTGAACCGTCAAAACGGCTTCGGTGGTGAAGCGTTAACCAATTTTGCTTACCAGAAAGAAACAGAAGGCGAACAGGGCCCAGCATGGTTGACCAGCTAAAGGCACGACCGGTTTCCGGCGAAATCATGACCGGCCCACAGGACAGGCCTGATGCAGGTTTGGCTGTTCGACTTGATGCGGTGATATCCGGCGATATTCTCGATGCCGACTTTGTGACACTGCCGCGCTCTTCTTCAGCCGAATATCAGGCGCCTTTGCAAAGCGCACCAACCATCGGGCAGCCATCTGCCGATGGCATGGACATGTTGCGCA
Source organism: Mesorhizobium sp. Root552 (assembly GCF_001427285.1). Classification (GTDB taxonomy): domain Bacteria; phylum Pseudomonadota; class Alphaproteobacteria; order Rhizobiales; family Rhizobiaceae; genus Mesorhizobium. The sequence goes on along the minus strand of NZ_LMFV01000012.1, from coordinate 246,108 downwards.
AGGCAGATTCCCCGCCGACACGGCCGTTCGCTCAGCGAGGCGGCCCGGCATTCTGGGTTGTTGGAACGGGTCTTGCCGCTGCCGCATTCTGGATCGCAGGTGGCCACGCGCTGGTAAGCCAGACGGCCTTTGCAACGCAAGGCACCCCACCCTCGGCACTCGTGATCTCTGCCTTCACCTCACATGTGGATGCATCCGGTGAGCGGCCGGTGCTGTTCGTTGATGGGGAAGCAGGCAACGACGGCCTATCGACTACCGCTCTGCCGCCCCTGGAGATCAGCGTTACAGGCAATGACGGCAGCATCACCCGCTACAGGTTGGGGACATCTGAGCGTACGCTGGCTCCGGGCGAAAGATTCGCCTTTTCGAGCCGCGTAGAGGTGCCTAAAAACGGGGTGAAGACCGTATCGGTCACCTTCGCCGGCTGAGCGAAGTTACTTCCTGGAGTACCATTAAATGCCAGTCGTACGCGGCAAGGAGATCGAGGTCTTGTTTTCGGCGTCAGCAATCGCACGCCGCAATCTGGAGCTCGCCAAGGAAATCGCCGGTAAGGAATATAACGACCTGCTGGTCATTTCTGTGCTGAAAGGCTCCTTTATCTTCGCCGCCGACCTGATCCGCGCCATGCATGACGTCGGCTTATCGCCGGAAGTCGAGTTCATCTTCATCTCGAGCTATGGCGCCGGCACGAAAAGCGGCGAAGTCCGCGTGCTGCGCGACATCGACAATGAGGTTGCCGGTCGCGACGTACTGCTGATCGACGACATATTGGAATCGGGCAAGACGCTTAAATTCACCCGCGAATTGATGATGTCCCGCGGCGCGAAAAGCTGCTCCATCGCGGTACTTCTCGACAAGCGCATGCGCCGCCAGACGACATTGAACGCCGACTATGTCGGCTTCGATTGCCCGGACTATTTCGTCGTCGGCTACGGCATGGACGTCGCCCACGCTTTCCGCGAATTGCCATTTGTCGGCATCGTGCGCGGCGACGCCTGATTACTGTACAATCGGGCTTGGCAAATTCAGGAAACGTCAACGTTTGGTCGCCAAATATCGGCGCCATGGCCAAGCTTCTGATTGTCGAGGACGACGAGTCCGTTCGCATGTTTGTTAGCCGCGCGCTACAGCGCGCAGGCCACCAGATCGATGTCGCCGCCGACGGGGCCCAGGGCCTGGAATTCATCGACGCCGCACAGGGCTGCTACGACCTTGTCGTCTCTGATATCCGAATGCCGGAAATGGACGGCATCGAAATGGCCAAGGCAGCAGCAAGCCTTTTCCCGACGATGAAAATCATGCTGATGACCGGCTATGCCGAGCAGCGCGAACGGGCGGAGGAATTGAACGGTATCATTCTCGACGTCGTGCAAAAGCCGTTCACGCTGGCGGAAATCCGCAGCCGGGTGGACGCGGCGCTTTCCTGCCCGGTCAGGACCGCTGCCTGACCTTCACAACAGCAAATCTCTTCAGGTGAAAAAGAACCCGCAGCCTCTTTCGGGGTGCGGGTGCGAGTGAGGACTCAAAAGATTGGTCCGCAGCCCACCAAGGCTGCATATCCAATGGGTATGCAAACTATCTTCCTTCGTTTGACATGATGCAAACGAATTGAAATTATGGTTGCAATCAAATTTTCTTATGACTGCCATGCGACCTCCCCTGGACAGCGATCTCTTGAGAACCTTTGTGGCCGTGGTTGAAACCGGCAACTTTACCAAGGCAGCCGAGCAGGCTGGACGAACGCAATCCGCCATCTCCATGCAGATCAAGAAACTGGAAGGCCTGATCGGTCATTCGCTTTTCGAGCGCAGCTCGCGAGGTGTGACGCTGAGCCGTCATGGGGACGAACTCATCGGCAACGCCCGGCGCATCATCGCACTGCTCGACGAAACCGCCGCCGCAATGGGTGCCCCGCCGCTTGGAGGCCCGGTACGGATCGGTATTCCGGAAGAATATGGACACTCGATCCTGTCGCGCGCGCTTAGCGCCTTCGCCAAGCGTCATCCCCAGGTCGAGGTTACAGTTCGCTACGCGCACTCCTGGTCGCAGAAGCAGGCGCTCGCCGATGGTCAACTGGATCTCGCAGTGATTTTCGAATGGCAGGATTTTTCCGGCGGTGAGGTTCTCATGCACGACCCGACCGTCTGGGTAACTTCTGCGTCTCACAAGGTGCACGAGCAGCAACCTGTTCCGATCGCACTCTACAACCGGGAAGGCTGGTGCCGCGATTTCGCAATCAGGTCGCTGGAGCGCAACGGCCTCGCCTACCGCATCGCCTATACCAGCGACACCAATGGCGGCCTCAAACTGGCCGTGACATCAGGCCTTGCGATCGCACCCATCTCTCGCAGCAACATACCGGAAGGCTGCCGCGCACTGACCGCAGCCGACGGCTTTGGCGATGTCGATTCCTCAAACGTCGTCCTTCGCCGTAATGCCTTGGCCCGCGGCGAGGCTATCGACGGCATGGAAGAAGCCATCCGCGAGGCTTTCATCAATCGCTAAGCTCAAAGAAGGTCAGGCGGTTGCCAAAGGGATCGTTGACCGTGATCTCCTTTGTCTCCCAAGGCGTGTGCTCAAGGCCGGGCCTTGCGTAAGCATATCTTTTGCCGATCAGTTCCTGATACAGCCCATCGATATCCTTGACCTCGATGCGTGCTGCAGCCCCAGGGCTGCCGTCACCATGATGCTCGCTTAAGTGCAAGATACAACCGTCGCGAACGATGCCCATGTATAGGGGCGCCTTGTCGGCGAAGCGATGCTCGAACTCGATCTGGAAGCCAAGGAAATCGAGGTAAAACTCACGTGCCTTAACGATATCGAACATACGCAGGATTGGTGTGACGCTACCGAGCTTGATCATTTCTGCTCACTTGGAAGACAGGCCACGCAAGATGGTCATTTAAGTTCCAGCAATCGCTCGAGATAGCTGCGCTCCACGTCGGGCGAGAGCGCATTGCCGAGACGCTTGCGGATAGCCTCGAGGATCTGGCGGGCCCGCTGAACATCGATCTCGTCTGGAACCTTCACCGAATCGCCGAAATCCGGACCTTGCGTGGCACGCGGCCGTCCAAGCGGATCACGGTCCGCGTTTTGCTGGCGTCCGCCTTGCTCGCTGCCGCCCTGATCACCTTGCATCGCCTGCAACTGCTGCATCATCTCCTTGGCACCTTGGCGCAAGGCTTCGAGGGCCCGCCCCTGATGGCCAACGGCACGCTCGCCTTCGCCCTGCCCGAGCGACTGTTGCGCATCACCCATCGAACGCCCGGCCTGACCGAAGCCCTGATTGGGCTCCATGCCCATGCCCTCGAGGTCCTTGCCCAGTTGCTGCAGGTCGCCCTGAAGCTTGCCTTGTCCTTCCTGAAGCTGTTTCAGGGCTTCGGCAAACTCCTCAGGCGTCATCGGGCGACCTTGGCCCTGCCCTTGTTGACCTTCGCCCTGCTGACCCTGGCCTTGCTGCTGCTCGCCTTCGCCCATCTGCCCGTCGCCATTGTCGCCACGCTGCATCTGATCCATGCGGAAGGTCTCATTCATCATCTCCTGCTGGCGCCGCATGATCTCGCCAAGCTTGTCCATTTGCTGGCGAAGCTCGCTGTTCTGCTGGCCCTGCTGTCCCTGCCGGCCTGCCTGCAGGTTGTTCATCATGTCCTGCAATTGCGAAAGCAGCTCCTGCGCCCGGTCGCGATTACCGGACTTGGCCAGGTTTTCGATTTGATCCAGCATCCGATCGAGATCGCTTTGGCGCAATTCCTGACCGTTCTGCGGCATCTGCGCGGTGTTCTGGTTCTGCTGGTTGCGCTCGGCAAACTCACGCAGGAAATCATTCATGGCCTGACGCAGTTCCTGCATCAGCTTTTCGATTTCCTCATCGCTCGCGCCGTTCTTCAGCGCGTCCTGCAACGCTTGCTGCGCCTGACGCATGCGCTTTTCAGCGGCGGAAAGATCGCCTTCCTCGATGCCGAGAGCCACTTCCCAAAGGTAAGAGACAACCTCACGAAGCTGATCGTCGCTACCCGCCATCTTGAGACGGGTGCGCGCACTCATAATGGCCAGATAGTGGGCCATGTTGTCGAACGTGTCCTCGGGACGCAACGTGATTGCATCCATAAGATCGAGCACATGCGGCTTGGCGTTTGCGTCGAGCCCGAGCAACCGTCGCTGCTCGATCACCGCACGAGCCAGAGGATTGGTAAAGCTGCGCTCCGGCATCACCAGCGTCTTGGTCGCGCTGCGACCGATCTGGTCGGCCCCATCCGTTGCCACTAACGCAAGTTTGATCTGGGCACCCGCCCAGACATGTTCCGTCAAATCCTTGGTGGTCTTGGCCGCGTTAGCCTTCGAGCCGCGCCGAGGCAGCGACAGAGGCATTTCCGGAGCATCGTAGAGCGGCCGGGTGCCAGACGCCGGCGTATCCGCCAACGCGAACTCGCCCTTGGCCGAGGCCGCACCATAGTCATCCTCGATCTGATATTGCAGTTCGAGCGAACCGTTCGCTGCCCTTTTCGGTTCGCTGGCAAATCGTATCGATGGCGGCTTGTCGGGCGTTACGGCAAAAGCCCACTGGCCGATTTCCTGCTCGCCGGATTTCAACATCAATTGACCATCACCAACGAGCTTGCTGGCGAACTGCATGACCGAAGAACCGGATTGCTGTTTTGCATCGGTCGCGGCACCTTCCGTTCCGGAAGGCTCGATATTGAGCGCCTCGCCATCGGCAGGCTGGTAAACCAGCGTTTCCGCCCCCGACCCACCCGTCACGCGCAACGACAGGTCGCTGTTTTGCGGAACGGTGAAAGTTGCAGTTGCCTGATTGGCGTCCGCAGTCAGGAATATCGGCGCCTTGCCGGTATAAGCCGGCGGCGTTATCCATGCATCGATACGCGGCGGAATAACCTCAGCGCTCGCCCTTGGCTGGAAGCCATCGGCCAGGCTTCCGCCTAGCGGACCGAAGGAGAAAGCGAAGGCAACGGCCAACATCAGTGCCGCCACGGCGCGCAGACCCCACGGATCCCGATCCGGAATACGGGCGGAGGGCAGGTCCGAACCTAACCGGCCGAGCCTTGCTGCCATACGCTTTTGATGTTCTTGCCACAGGGCCTGGGCAAAACCAGTGTGTGTGCCGCTCGGACGATCGGTCTGAACCAGAACCGGACTATGCAGCAGCTTGTTGGCGCTCTCGATGCGTCGGTCGACCTCGACAGCCGAAGGCAGCCGGAAGCGACGCCACGGGTAGAGTGCAGCCAGGGCCAGAACGCCAAAGCCCGCCAGAACAAGGAAGCGCGGCAGATCGGGTAGACGTCCGAGCAGGCCGAACCACGATAGGCTGGCGAACACGCTCGCTAGGATCACAAACGGCAGGAGAAGCGGCCAGGCGCGCTCCACAATAATGGCAAGCCGCGTCGCGGCACGGCTTAGCGCCAACCCTTTCGGCAGCTGTCTTTGTGTGCTTGCGGCAGATTCTGTCATCGGCCTTTCCGGGCCCGGCCGCTACGCCGTGGCCTCACTTCCCAAACAATAGCAGCAAACACGGCAAAGGCGAGGCAACTTCCCGAAAACGTGAACGCCTGTTCAAAGCCATTCAGGGATGGAATCGAGCCCGATCAATTCCTCATAAGTCTGCCGCTTCCTGACTACCGCGAACCGATCGCCGTCAACCAGCACTTCAGGCACCAGAAGGCGCGTATTGTAGGTGCCGGCCTGCACGGCGCCGTAAGCTCCGGCAGTGCCAACGGCGATCAGGTCGCCGGTCTTGAGTTGCGGAAGATCGCGGTCAAGCCCGAGGAAATCACCGGTTTCACAGACCTGCCCGACCACATCGACCTTCATGCGCGGAGCATTCACTGCCGGCTGCACCACCGGCCGAATGTCGTGGAATGCGTCGTAGAGCGTCGGCCGGATCAGGTCGTTCATCGCCGCATCGACGATAAGGAAGTTCTTGGCATCGCCTTCTTTCACGAAGATCACCTGCGAGACCAGGATGCCGGCATTGCCGACGATGAGCCGGCCTGGCTCGAACATCACCTTGATGCCAAGAGCCGTGACGTGCTTGCGCACGATTGCCGCATAGGCATCCGGCAAGGGCGGCGGATCGTTGTCGAAGCGATAGGGAATGCCGAGGCCACCGCCGAGATCAACATGGCTGATGTCATGCCCGTCGGCCCGAAGCGTGCCGATAAGTTCGACCAGCAACCCGAATGCATCGTCAAACGGCTGCAGTTCCGTGATCTGGCTGCCGATATGCGTATCGATGCCGTTCACCTTGATGCCGGGCAATCGGGCGGCGCGCGCATAGACTTCACGCGCCCGCTGCCACGGGATGCCGAATTTGTTCTCGGCTTTGCCGGTGGAAATCTTCCTGTGAGTCTTGGCGTCCACATCCGGATTGATTCGCAGGGAAACCGGCGCGATCTTGCCAAGCGCCGTTGCCCGCGTCGATAGCAGCTCGAGTTCCGGCTCGGATTCGACATTGAAGCAAAGAATCCCGGCGTGGAGCGCAAAATCCATTTCCTGCGCCGTCTTGCCGACACCTGAGAACAGGATTTTGCCGGCCGGAATGCCTGCCGCCAGCGCCCGGCGCAACTCGCCCTCCGAAACCACATCAGCCCCGGCGCCGAGCTTGGCCAGCGTCTTCAGCACCGCCTGGTTGGAGTTCGCTTTCATGGCGTAACAGACAAGGGCATCAAGACCGGCGAATGCGTGCGAAAATACCTTGAAATGCCGCGTCAGCGTTGCGGTGGAATAGCAGTAGAAGGGCGTTCCAACCTGCGCGGCGATCTCGGGGATCGCCACGTCCTCGGCATGGAGCACGCCGTCGCGATAGTCGAAATGGTTCAAGAGAGTGTTTCCGGAAAGATCAAATCAGCGGGTCGAGGATGAAGGGCTTGTCCGCCTCCGGTTTCGCCGGTTCCGGCGGCACCGGCTCCTTGGCCTTTTGCGCATCCTCGCGCGCCTGGACCGCAGCCTCATAGGGCGTATCGAGGCCAGACTTGCGTCCGCAAGCGGCAACTGTGGCCATCGCCGTCAGAAGCGTAAGCGTAACCAGTATCCTGCCCGCGGTCATCGGTTCACCTGTTTGTACTTTTCGTACGACGCTTTTAGCCAAGTTTTAAACGCATTGCACCCCGGCATCACGCCTTGGCAAGCCGCTTTTTCCAGTAGCGTACCTGCCGGCGCACCTGGGCGGGCGAAGTGCCCCCGAAGCTCTCCCGGCTTTTGACCGAATTTTGCACCGACAGCACCGAGAAGATGTCGCCGGTAATGCCGGAATGGATGGACTGCAAATCTTCAAGCGACAGCTTTTCAAGGCTGACCTTTTTCTGCTCGGCCAGCGCAACGGCCCGGCCGGTGACATGGTGCGCCTCGCGGAACGGCATCCCGAGGCTGCGCACCAGCCAGTCGGCAAGGTCGGTCGCGGTTGCATAGCCGGATCCCGCAGCCTTCTTCATCGCGGCTTGGTTGACGGTAAGATCGCACACCATGCCGGTCATTGCCGCAAGCATGAGGTCGAGCGTCTCCGCCGCATCGAAGACGGCCTCCTTGTCTTCCTGCATATCCTTGGAATAGGTCAGAGGCAGGCCCTTCATCACCGTCAGCAAGCCGATCAGGTGGCCATTCACGCGGCCTGTCTTTGCCCGCACCAGTTCGGCTGCATCCGGGTTCTTCTTCTGCGGCATGATCGACGAGCCGGTGGAATAGCTGTCGGACAGGCGAACGAAGCCGAATTGCGGCGTCGACCAGATGACGATCTCTTCAGCAAGCCGCGAAAGGTGCGTAGCCGCAATCGAAGCGACCGACAGGAACTCCAGCGCGTAGTCGCGGTCGGAGACGCTATCCAGCGAATTGCGCGTCGGCTCGCGAAAGCCAAGCGCCTTCGCCGTCATGTGACGGTCGATCGGAAAGCCTGTGCCGGCAAGCGCCGCTGCACCGAGCGGGCTTTCGTCCATCCGCTCGATTGCGTCGCGCACCCTCGAAAGGTCACGGGCAAACATCTCCACGTATGCAAGGCAATGGTGGCCGAAAGTCACCGGCTGCGCTGTCTGCAGATGGGTGAAGCCCGGCATGATCGTTGCCGCATGTTCCTCGGCGCGCTCGACGAAAGCCGCCATCAGGCCCTTCAGAGCTTCGGCGACCCGATGGAATTCATCCTTTACCCACAGCCGGAAATCGACTGCAACCTGGTCGTTGCGTGACCGTGCGGTATGCAGCCGCCCGGCCGCCGGGCCGATCAGCTCTGCCAGCCTTGCCTCGACATTCATGTGGATGTCCTCCAGCCGTGTCGAGAATTCGAACTTGCCTGCCTCGATCTCTTTCAAAATCGTGTTCAGGCCGTGAGCGATCTTTTCTTGATCCACTGCCGAAATGATGCCCGTTTTCGCCAGCATCTCGCTGTGGGCGATGGAGCCGCGGATATCCTGCGCATAGAGCTTGCGGTCGAAGCCGATGGAAGCGTTGATCGCCTCCATGATCGCCGCCGGGCCCGAGGCAAAACGTCCGCCCCACATCTGGTTGCTGGCCTTCTTGTCGCTCATCGCTATAACCCGTGTCCCGGAGCAGTTCAAAAAATGGCAAACGGCAGAAAACTCTTTCCCACCACGCGCCTGATCCTTGCGGCTCTCGTCGCGGGAGCAGTGACTGGCGCGGTCGCGGTATATGTCAGCGGCAGGCTTGCTGGCAACAACGCAGCACCGGCCGATGTTGTGGCACAAGCAGGCGACGACACGGTTTGCACGGCCAAGGCCGATCGCGCCAAGACTGTTGCGGCCGCTGCCACAGGTCAGGTCGCCGCCCTGATGCCCGCCGACCCGCCGCAATCCTTAAAGTCGCTTGCCTTCAACGGACCTGACGGCAAGCCGTTCGGCTTGGCCGGACACACGGGCAAGACGGTGCTGCTCAACCTGTGGGCCACGTGGTGCGCTCCATGCCGCGCCGAAATGCCGGCGCTCGACACGCTGCAACAAGAATTGGGTGGCGCCAAATTCGAAGTAGTCGCCGTCAATGTCGATACCGGCGACGATACCAAACCAAAAGCCTTCCTCAAGGAAATTGGCGTCGAGAAGCTGAACTACTACAGCGATCATTCACTGGCCCTGTTCAACGACGTCAAGGAGCGCGGCCTTGCGCTCGGACTGCCGGTGACGATGCTGATTGACGCCGAGGGTTGCCTGATCGCCCACATGAACGGCCCAGCCGAGTGGTCGGGTGCCGATGCCAAAAAATTGATCGAAACCGCGCTCAAACCCTAGCAACCTCGACAGGTGCAAAACTGCGCTGAAGTGCAGTCAGGCCGCGGATGCTTGTCCCGTGCGGTTTTCTGCCGTTGCGGGTAGGTCATATTTGCCATTCCTCATAAACGAAACCAATTCGCAATTGGATTGAAGGTTCATGAGCGCGTAACAAAACTATTGTGCTACTGTCACAATGCACCGATACTCCCGCGGCGAACCCATTTCGCCAATGACAAACCGGGAGAGAGAGATGAGATTCCACGGCGTTGCGGCCGGTGTCGCCGCTACATTGACCTTGTTTTCCACGACATCGGCCTTCGCCGTCACCCAGATCAGCTGGTGGCACGCAATGACCGGTGCCAATGCCGAGGTCGTCGACAAGATTTCCAAGGATTTCAATGCCAGCCAGAGCGACTACGAGATCGTTCCGGTGTTCAAGGGCACCTATCCTGAAACGCTGAATGCCGGCATCGCCGCTTTCCGCGCAGGCCAGTCTCCTGACATCATCCAGGTTTTCGACGTAGGAACCGGCGTCATGATGGCCGCCGAGGGCGCGATCAAGCCAGTCGCCGAAGTTCTCGAAGGCGCCGGCCTCAAATTCGACAAGAGCCAATATCTCCCCGGTATCGTCGGCTACTACTCCAAGCCGGACGGCACCATGCTGTCGTTCCCCTACAACTCCTCCTCGCCGATCCTCTACTACAACAAGGATATCTTCCAGAAGGCTGGGCTGGACGTTAACAACCCGCCCAAGACCTGGAACGAGGTCTGGGACGCCGCCAAGAAGATCAAGACCAGCGGCGCGGCGGCCTGTGGCTATACCTCCACCTGGCTGACATGGATTCACACCGAGAATTTCGCTGCCTGGAACAACGTTTCCTGGGCAACCGGTGAGAATGGTCTGGCCGGCGGCGAGGTCGAGCTGAAGATAAACGCGCCTCTCTACGTCAATCACTTCCAGGCGCTGGCCGATCTCGCCAAGGATGGCACCTTCAAATATGGCGGCCGTACCTCGGAGGCCAAGCAGATCTTCCTTGCCGGCGAATGCGGCATCTTTACCGAATCTTCCGGTGGCCTTGGCGACATCGTGAAGTCCGGCATGAACTACGGCATCGGTCAGCTTCCCTATGACAGCGACGCACCGGGCGCTCCGCAGAACACCACGCCGGGCGGCGCCAGCCTTTGGGTCTTCGGCGGCAAGACGGACGAACAGTACAAGGGCGTAGCGGCCTTCTTCACCTATCTGTCGAAGACTGAGGTGCAGGAATACCTGCATCAGAAATCCGGTTACCTGCCGGTTACGCTGGCGGCCTACGAAGCAACCAAGGCATCCGGCTTCTATGACAAGAACCCTGGTCGGGAAACGCCTATCCTACAGATGATGGGCAAGGCGCCGACGGAAAATTCCAAGGGTGTCCGCCTGCCCAACCTGCCGCAGGTTCGCGATATCGAGAACGAGGAGTTCGAGAAGATGCTGGCCGGCCAGCAAACCGCACAGCAGGCGCTCGACAACGTGGTCCAGCGCGGCAATGCGGCAATCAAGGACGCCATGGGCAACTGATCTGACTGATCGTGCCTGAGGTGAAAACCCTTCCGGTTCGCACGTTCCCCGGCTCTCGCTTGCAAAAGAGAGAGCCGGGGTTCACGCTCGCTTACTGTTCCAGGGGCGAAGACAACGCCGGCATCTCGCCTATCGAAACGACAGGCTGCGCATGACCCCCCGTGTCGTCTTCCCCAACAAGGTCCTGCCCTACCTCTTGGTGGCGCCGCAACTCGCCATCACGCTCGTCTTCTTCTACTGGCCGGCGGGCCAGGCGCTCTACCAGTCGATGCTGAAGGAAGATCCGTTCGGCCTGAAATCGAAGTTCGTCTGGTTCGCGAATTTCGAGAAAGTTCTCGCCGACCCCGCTTACGTCAACTCGATCAAGGTCACGGCAGTTTTCTCGCTTGCGACTGCGCTCGTCGCCATGAGCGTCGCGCTGTTGCTTGCAGTGATGGCCGAGAAGGTGGTCCGCGGCAAAGGCGTCTACCGCACCTTGATGATCTGGCCGTACGCGGTCGCACCAGCGATCGCCGGCATGCTGTTCCTGTTCCTGTTCAACCCATCCATCGGCACGCTGGCCGTGCTCATGCGCAAGGCTGGCATCGCCTGGGACCCGTTGCTGGACGGCACCGACGCCATGGTTCTCGTCGTCACGGCCGCGGCGTGGAAGCAGATCAGCTATAATTTCCTGTTCTTCGTCGCGGGGCTGCAAGCTATCCCCAAGAGCTTGATCGAGGCGGCTGCAATCGACGGAGCCGGCGAGACCAAGCGCTTCTGGACAATCGTCTTCCCACTGCTTGCGCCGACGACGTTCTTCCTGCTGGTCATCAACACCACCTACGCCTTTTTCGACACGTTCGGCATCATCCACGCCGTAACCGGCGGTGGGCCGGGCAAGGCTACCGAGACGCTGGTCTACAAGGTCTACAATGACGGCTTCGTCAACCTGATCCTCGGCGATTCAGCAGCACAATCGGTGATCCTCATGGTCATCGTCATTGCCCTTACCGCCATCCAGTTCCGCTACGTGGAAAGGAAGGTGCATTATGGGTGAGATCAAACCATGATCGGCTCCTCCCGCTTCCGCACCTACCTTGCCCACGTCGTCCTGCTTGTCGGCATCCTGGTTATCGCGTTCCCGATCTACTACACCTTCGTTGCGTCCACCCACACGCTGCAGACTATCCTGCGCCCGCCCTTGCCGCTCCTGCCCGGCGGCGAATTCTGGAACAACTACTCGGAGGCGCTGCTGGGTGGCGTCAACCGCATCGGCGGCGTCGGCGTCGACGTGCTTTTGTTCAACACGCTGGTGATGGCGCTCGGCATCGCCATCGGCAAGATCTGCATCTCGATCCTGTCGGCCTACGCCATCGTCTTCTTCCGCTTTCCGCTCAGGATGGTGTTCTTCTGGCTGATCTTCATAACGCTGATGCTGCCGGTCGAAGTCCGCATCCTGCCCACCTACAAGGTGATGGTCGATCTCAACCTCATCGACACCTATGCCGGGCTGATCGTCCCCCTGATCGCGTCGGCCACGGCAACGCTTTTGTTCCGGCAATTCTTCATGACCATTCCTGGAGACTGGTCGAGGCGGCGCGTGTCGACGGTGCGGGACCATGGCGCTTCTTCTTCGATATCCTGTTGCCCTTGTCGCGCACCAACATTGCGGCGCTGTTCGTCATCCTCTTCATCTACGGCTGGACGCAATATCTGTGGCCGCTTCTGGTCACCAACCACAACGACATGAACACCATCGTCATCGCGCTGCGCAAAATGGTGTCGTTCGCCGATGCCGATACGCAATGGCACCTCGTCATGGTGACCGCCATGCTCGCCATCGTGCCGCCAATCCTCGTCGTCGTGGCCATGCAGCGGTGGTTCGTGCGCGGTCTTGTCGAGTCGGAGAAGTAGATCCCATGGCAACTGTCGATCTGAAGGATGTCAAAAAGGTCTACGCGGGCGGCGTCGAAGCCGTGAAGGGCGTCAGCATCGCCATTCCGGACAAGGAATTGTGCGTCCTGGTCGGGCCATCGGGCTGCGGCAAATCCACTTTGCTGCGCATGATTGCGGGGCTGGAAGCCATTTCGTCCGGCACCGTCTCGATCGATGGCAAGGTGGTGAACGCGATCAGCCCGACAGACCGCGACATCGCCATGGTGTTCCAGAACTACGCGCTCTATCCGCACATGAACGTCTACGACAACATGGCTTACGGCTTGCGCAACCGCGGCACGCCAAAACCGGAAATAGACAGCCGCGTCCGCTCGACAGCCAAGGTTCTCGAACTCGCTCATCTGCTGGAGCGGCGTCCACGCGAACTGTCAGGCGGCCAGCGCCAGCGCGTCGCCATGGGTCGCGCCATCGTGCGCAATCCGAAAGTATTTTTATTCGACGAACCGCTGAGTAACCTCGATGCCAAGCTGCGCGGACAGATGCGGGTCGAGATCAAGAACCTGCAGCGCAATCTGGGCGTGACTTCCGTCTACGTTACCCATGACCAGCTCGAGGCCATGACGCTGGCCGACATACTCGTGGTGATGAATGCCGGCCTCGTTGAGCAGATGGGCGCACCGCTCGACATCTACGAAAAGCCCGCTTCGACCTTCGTGGCATCCTTTATCGGCGCGCCACCGATGAACCTGATGGCTTTGAAGCGCGAGGGCGGACATGCGCGCTTGGCAGATGGGCTGGAACTCGGGGCCGAGCCTCCGGCCGCGGCCGCAACGCTTGGTTTCCGTCCTGAAGATGCCATTGTCGGACAGGTTGAAGGGAAACGCGGTCTGGTCTTGCCTGCGGTTGTCGAAGCGGTAGAGCCGGTTGGCGCCGAGAGCTTCCTGCATTGCGCAGCCGCTGGTGGACGGGTTCTGGTTCGCGTTTCAGGCCGCGCCACGGCAAGGCCCGGCGACAAGCTCGACATAACGGCGAGCCCGGACAAGATTCACTGGTTCGATGCAGCAGGAAAGCGGGTCTGAAACCCGCATTCCTCCCAGAAGCAAGTTAATTTGCGATGCGGTGCGCGAATTCGGCCAGTGCTTTCTGATAGATCGTTGCCCGGTTCCAGTCGTTCCAGACGCCATAATTGGCCTCGCCCGGCCCGTAGCCGCCGCCAGCGCTCCAGCCGTGCCCGCGAAGGAAATTGGCTGTCGAAGCCAATACGTCAGCGCGCGAGTGGATCAGGTCGCGGCGGCCGTCGCCGTCGAAATCAACCGCATATTGCAGATACTTGGACGGAAGGAACTGGGTCTGGCCAAGTTCGCCGAAGCCGGCTCCCCGCATCTGAGCAGCTGAAATATAGCCCTTCTGGGCAATCTCGAGCGCCGAATCCAACTCGTTGGTGAAGAACTCGGAACGGCGGCAGTCATAGGCAAGCGTGGCCAGCGGGCCGAACACGCTCTTGTTGCCGGAATTGGCGCCGAAGCCGGTCTCCATGCCCCAGATCGCCAGCAGAACTTCCGGCTGCACGCCGAACTTCGCCTCGATCTTCCTCAGCAGGCCTGCCTGCGATTTCATATAACCCTTGGCCTTGCTGACATAGGAGGCTGGCGCGCGGCGCGCCAGGAACTGCTCAACCGTGCCTTTGAACGCCTTGTGCTGGCTGCGATCGATCCTGATGACGCCGGTATCGTATTTGACGCCCTTCATCGGCCCGGTATCGATGCCGCGCGCTTGCGCATCCGCCTTGTAGGCTTCGACCCAGGCAGCGAAGCCGCTGCCATCCTTGCCACATTGGCCTGCGGCCTGCGCTCCAGTGCTGATCACCAGCGCTGCCAGCGCAGTTGCAACAAAAAATCTGTCCTTGGCAATAACTGCCATATCTGTCTCCTGGTTGCCGGAATCACACCTTGCACGCGAATTTGCCAGCGAAACTCGCCTTTGTCATCGCTCTTTGGCCCCGCCCCTTCGCGAAGGCGGCTCTGTGTCTCACGAACACGCTCTAAATGTGGCAGCCTGCACACTGCAGCGCTTAACAATTCGTGAGGCAGTCCAGCTGGATTAGCCGGAACTAATGGTTGTCCGCTCCGTTTGGCCCCACTGAGGGACAATTCAAAACGGAGAGAAACATGAAACCGCTCTTGCTGCCGATTGCCGGGGCGCTTGCCCTGTTTTCAGGTGCCGCGCTCGCCGACACCTCGGTTTCCGCAGTGACAGACCTTAACGTGCGCGCAGGTCCCGGTCCTCAATATCCGGTCACGGGCGTGCTCAAGGCCGGACAACCGGCAACACTGACCGGATGCCTCGAAAACTCCAAATGGTGCACGATTGCCGAAGCAGGCGGGCAAGGATGGGTCTATTCCGACTACGTGACCGCCGAATTTGCCGGCTCCCGCGTTATCGTCACCCAAAGACCGGTTGATGCCGGCATTGCAATCGTCCCGCCGCCGGCTGACGTTGGCCAATATCCGTCCACCTATACGGCCGCCATTGTTCCAGGCGAACCTGTCGAAGTGATCGATGCCCCGCCACAAGCCGTGCGCACCTATGTCACCGAGCACTCGATGGAACCAGTCTATCTCGAAGGCGAGGTCGTGACGGGCTCGTCATTGCCGGACGACGTCGTCCTTGGTGAGATTCCCGACTACGACTATCGCTACGTCTACGTGAACGGCCAACCCGCCCTGATCGACCCGGCGACTCGCCGCATCGTCTACGTGGTTCGGTGACCCACGCCCGGTTCAGGGATTCTGGACCGTTTACCCTGTCAACAATTGCGTCGCCCAGGTGAATTCAACTTTGGCGGCGCATGCGCTAGTCATTCCTGACGAGATTGGAACGCAGGGGGACGCGTGCAGATCGATCCGCAGGCTTTCGAGCAGTATCGGCATTCGCCAAACGACAAGACCACGCTTTTACGCCTAATCCTTGGAACCGTGATCGTCGTGATCGCCTGGACGGGCGCAACGCTGATCACCGTTTCGGCCGGTGCCTATTTTCACGCTGTGCAACTGGCCAATTCCGGCGAGGCCGTGAATTCGAATGTCATGACGTCCTTCATGACGTCGCCCGCCGGCATCCTGACCGCCCTGATGTCCTTTGCGGGCATCTGGCTCGGTGTCTGGATTGTCATGCGGTGGATTCACCGGGAACGCATCGCCGCCTTGTTTGGCAACAGCCGCCGCATATCCCGCGACGCATTCATCAAGGGATTTGTCGCGGTCGTCATCACCTCGCTTGTGTCAGAGGTTCTGCTGTATTTGCTGCGTCCGGAAATCGCACGCGGATCGATCTCGATCGGCTCATGGTTGCTCTTTCTGATCCCAATCGGCCTTCTGACCTTCGTGCAGACCTCATCGGAGGAGTTGCTCTTCCGCGGCTACCTGCCGCGCGGCCTCGCCAAGCTGTTCAAAAGCCCGATAATCTGGGGCGCGGTCCCGCTGGTGGTATTTACCTCGCTCCACTGGAGCCCGACGACAGGCCCCGCAATGAACCTTGCAGGGCTCGGCGCCATCGGGGCTTTCGCAATCGTGTTGATGGTCCTTGTCTATGCGACGGGCAATCTCGGCGCGGCCTTTGGCGCCCACCTCGGCAACAACCTTTTCGGATTTTTGCTGATCTCGCATCAGGAAAGCTACAATGCTTTCGCCTTGTTCACTGCGGCTCCGCTGGAAGGGCCGGGATGGGGCTCGACCGACGCGTTGCTGGTTACTGCAATCGGCATCATCGCAAGTGCGCTGACATTGCTCCTGCTCGTGCATCCCCTGTCTTTCCTGCGGGTCGAGGCCGACCTCCCGCACGCAGCCGTACAAGGTAGCTAGCTGGCGCAAGCTTGACTCTGGCGCTATTTTCCTGTCTACACGCCGCAATTCCGCGACAAGTTCACTTTCGCGAAGCTGACCGGGACGCCGTGGCCATATTGGCCTGGAGCTGTAAAATCGATCCCGGAGGCCAACACCCGGCAGCGCTGTGCGCCCCCGGGTGCTTTCTGGTTTTGGGCCATGCCCGACAGCTTTGCTTGGAGGATTGCCGCAAACGCACTACCTCTCGGCCATAATCCGGTTGGCAGGGAAAAGGGAAACGCATGTTTGAATCGCTACAGGAACGCCTGGGTTCGATCCTGAACGGCCTGACCGGCCGTGGCGCGCTGTCCGAGGCCGATGTTTCCGCAGCATTGCGTGAAGTGCGCCGAGCCCTGCTGGAAGCCGACGTCGCGCTGGAAGTCGTGCGTTCCTTCACCGACAAGGTGCGTGAAAAGGCTGTCGGGGCCGAAGTCCTGAAGTCGATCAAGCCCGGCCAGATGGTCGTCAAGATCGTCCACGACGAACTGGTCGAGATGCTCGGCGCCGAAGGCGTGGCCGTCGATCTCAACGCGCCGGCTCCGGTCGTCGTCATGATGGTCGGCCTGCAGGGCTCAGGCAAGACCACCACCTCTGCCAAAATCGCCAAGCGTTTGACAGACCGCCAGAACAAGAAGGTTCTGATGGCCTCGCTCGACACGCGCCGTCCGGCCGCGCAGGAACAGTTGCGCCAGTTGGGCGAACAGGTGAGCGTCGCGACGCTGCCGGTTATCGCCGGTCAGACGCCGGTCGACATTGCCAAGCGCGCCGTGCAGGCCGCCAGGCTCGGCGGCCACGACGTCGTCATCCTCGACACTGCCGGCCGCACCCATATCGACGAGCCGCTGATGGTCGAAATGGCGGACATCAAGAAGGTGTCCGCGCCGCACGAAATCCTGCTCGTCGCGGATTCGCTGACTGGTCAGGACGCAGTCAACCTCGCCAAGAGTTTTGATGAGCGCGTCGGCATCACCGGCCTTGTCCTGACCCGCATGGACGGTGACGGTCGTGGCGGCGCGGCTCTGTCCATGCGCGCCGTTACCGGCAAGCCGATCAAGCTGATCGGTACTGGTGAAAAGATGGACGCGCTCGAGGAATTCTATCCCAAGCGCATCGCCGACCGCATCCTCGGCATGGGCGACATCGTCTCGCTCGTCGAGAAGGCCGCGGAAAACATCGACGCCGAACAGGCGGCTGCGATGGCCAAGAAGATGCAGTCGGGCAAGTTCGACCTCAACGACCTTGCCTCGCAATTGCAGCAGATGTCGAAAATGGGCGGCATGGGCGGCATCATGGGCATGATGCCCGGCATGGGCAAGATGAAGGACCAGATGGCTGCTGCTGGCCTCGACGACAAGATGTTCGGGCGTCAGCTTGCCATCATCTCGTCGATGACCAGGGCCGAGCGCGCCAATCCCGATATTCTGAAGCATTCCCGCAAGAAACGCATTGCCGCCGGTTCGGGAACGGATGCGGCCGAGATCAACAAGCTCTTGAAGATGCATCGTGGCATGGCCGACATGATGAAGGCGATGGGCGGCAAGGGTAAGGGCGGCGGCATGATGCGCGGCCTGATGGGTGGCCTTGCCTCGAAGATGGGCATGGGCGGCCTTGGCGGCATGATGGGAGGCGGCATGCCTGACCTGTCGAAGATGGACCCCAAGCAGCTTGAAGCGCTCAAGAAGCAGGCCGAGGCAGCGGGGCTGGGCAAAGGTCTGCCCGGCGGACTGCCGGGTTTGGGTGGAGGCGGGCTTCCGGGCCTGCCGGGTGGCATGAAGCTTCCGGGTCTTGGCGGCGGACTGCCCGGCCTCGGCAAGAAGAAGTGAGGACGCGATGAACGAAGAACACGATATCGCGGAAGCGAAAAAGACCCTCGCGGACTACCGCGCCTCGATCGACAATATCGACGCGGCGCTCATTCACATGCTGGCCGAACGTTTCCGTTGCACAAAGGCTGTCGGAGTATTGAAGGCGACGCATGGGCTGCCGCCTGCCGATCCGGCGCGCGAGTCCCAGCAGATCGAGCGGCTGCGCCGGCTCGCCAACGATGCCCACCTCGACCCCGATTTCGCGGAAAAATTTCTCAACTTCGTCATCCGTGAGGTTATCCGCCATCACGAAAACATCGCCGCCGCAAATGGCGGCGCGTCCAGATCCGGCTGATAGCCAGCCGTAACCACCACCAAAATCAGAGCTTTTAGGAGAAAAACATGGCACTGAAGATCAGACTGGCCCGCGCAGGCTCGAAGAAGCGTCCTTACTACCACATCGTCGTTGCCGACGTGCGTTCGCCGCGCGATGGCCGCTTCATCGAAGCGATTGGCGCCTGGAACCCGCTGCTGCCCAAGGACGGCGATCGCGTCAAGATCGACGCCGACCGCGTCAAGCACTGGCTGGGCAACGGCGCGCTGCCGACCGACCGCGTTGCCCGCTTCCTGAGCGAAGCCGGCCTTGCTACCCGTGAGGCCCGCAGCAATCCGACCAAGGCGCTTCCGGGCAAGAAGGCGCAGGAACGCGCCGCCCTTTTGAAGAAGGCGCAGGAAGATGCGGCGGCTGCGGTCGCGGCGGCAAGCGCTCCCGCAGAAGCCTCTGCCGAGTAAGCATTTCAAACTGCAAGAAAAGCGGCGCTAGCCTGCCGGCCGGCGCCGCTTTTGCGTGAAATGGTAACTACCGCTATCAGTAGTACGGGTCGTAGCGGTTGTAGTAGCGACGCGGATAGCGACGATCTTCATAGCGACGCGCGTAATATCCGTCATCATAGCTGCGAGGGCACGCCGCTATGTAGACGCGGCCATAGCCATCGCGATACCGGCATCTGTTGGGTTCATTGGCCGAACCAATGAGAGCGCCAGCGACAGCGCCTACCGCTCCGCCGACAAGCGCGCCTTCTGCACGGTTTCCAGGCGAAGCGACCGCGCTACCAATCGCAGCACCGCCCAAGCCGCCAATCGCAGCACCTTGTTCTGTCTGTGAACAGGCGCCGAGCGGTAAAAGCAACGCCATCAACACAACCAACTTCTTCATCGTCTTACCTCTCGCAAGCGGAACACAAATCCTCGCCGCCACGCCCATAACGAACGAAGCCGAGATTCGATCCGACCAAGGCCAATCAAAGGCAAAGATTGGATGAGACGCTGCAATTGGCTCTCATCGGTCCAAACCGGAACCATTTTCTCGGGAGAGGCACACAAAAAAGGCCCGGTCTCCCGGGCCATTCTTGCACACTGCATATCGGATCAGGCGAAATACTGGCCGCCATTGGCTGAAATCGTTGAACCCGTAATGAAGCCAGCTTCCTCAGAGGCCAGGAAAACGACGCAACGCGCGATTTCCTCCGGCTCACCCAAGCGGCCGACAGGAATTTGCGGAATGATGCGCTCGTTGAGCACCTTCTCGTCGATCGCCTTCACCATATCTGTCGCGATATAACCCGGGCAAATCACGTTGACCGTGATTCCAGCGCGCGCGCCTTCCTGCGCCAGAGCTTTCGTGAAGCCGATATCGCCGGCCTTCGAGGCAGAATAATTGACCTGTCCGGCCTGCCCCTTCTGCCCGTTGATCGATGAAATCGTAACGATGCGGCCAAACTTGCGATCGCGCATGCCGCTCCACAGCGGATGCGTCATGTTGAATACGCCGCTGAGGTTGGTGCCTATAACCTCGTTCCATTGCTGGGGCGTCATCTTGTGGAACATAGCGTCCCGGGTGATGCCCGCATTGTTGACCAATACGCTTACCGGCCCGAGGTCGGCCTCGACCTGCTTGATCCCCGCCGCGCAAGCGTCGTAGTCAGCGACCGACCACTTGTAGACGGGAATGCCTGTCTCGGCCTTGAACTTCTGCGCGGCCTCATCGTTGCCGGCATAGTTGGCCGCAACCTGATAGCCGGCATTCTTCAGGCCGATCGATATCGCCGCCCCTATGCCGCGCGAGCCGCCGGTCACGATTGCCACTTTGCTCATTCCAGTCCTCCTTCAATGAATGACAGAGAAGCTAGCGCCGAGAGCAGCGGCAATACAGACTGTTGTCAGGTTCAGTCTTTCATTCTTGCCATAGCCGCCACCCTCACGGCAGCAGCCTAATTCATCGCCTCAACGCACATGGCAACGCCCATGCCGCCACCGATGCACAGCGTGGCGAGGCCCTTCTTCGCGCCACGGCGCTTCATTTCGAACACCAGCGTGTTGAAGATGCGCGCACCGGAGGCGCCGACCGGATGGCCGATGGCAATTGCACCGCCATTGACGTTGACGATTGCCGGATCCCAGCCCATGTCCTTGTTGACGGCGCAGGCCTGCGCGGCGAATGCCTCGTTCGCCTCGACCAGATCGAGATCGCCCACCGACCAGCCGGCCTTCTGCAGCGCCTTGCGCGATGCCGGGATCGGGCCTGTGCCCATGATCTGCGGGTCGACGCCGGCCGTCGCCCACGACACGATGCGCACCAGCGGTGTGATCCCGCGACGCGTGGCCTCCGCCTCGGTCATCAGCACGACTGCCGCCGCGCCATCATTGATGCCGGAAGCGTTGCCCGCCGTCACCGTGCCTTCCTTGTCGAAGGCAGGCTTCAGCTTGGTCATGCCGTCCAACGTCGCGCCGTGGCGGATATACTCGTCCTGATCGACGACAGTGTCGCCCTTGCGGGTCTTGACCGTGAACGGAACGATCTCGTCCTTGAACTTGCCGGCCTTCTGGGCGGCTTCGGCCTTGTTTTGCGATGCGACAGCGAACTTGTCCTGGTCGTCGCGGGTCAACTGCCACTGGCGGGCGACGTTTTCGGCGGTGTTGCCCATGTGGTAGCCGTAGAACGCATCGGTCAGGCCGTCCTTGATCATCGTATCGATAAGCTTCAGATCGCCCATCTTGGTGCCACCGCGCAGATGCTGGGCATGCGGAGCCATCGACATCGATTCCTGCCCGCCGGCAACGATGACCTTGGCATCACCCTGCGCAATTTGCTGCATGCCGATGGCTATGGTGCGCAGGCCGGAGCCGCAAAGCTGGTTGAGCCCCCATGCCGTCGCCTCTTGCGGAATGCCTGCCGCCATTGCCGCCTGGCGCGCCGGATTCTGCCCCTGTCCAGCCGTCAGGATCTGTCCGAGAATGACTTCATCGACCTCCTTGGCGTCGACGCCGGCCCGGCTCAACACCTCCCTGATCGCAGCCGCACCCAGCTCATGCGCCGGCGTATTGGCGAAAGCGCCGTTAAAAGAGCCAACAGGCGTGCGTGCGGCACTGGCGACAACGATGGCGTTGGAAGCGGACATTTTCTTCTCCAGACTCTGCGGAAAATAAGTTCCCGATAAGGTTGTGACGACTTTTGTTGCCCTTTCCAGAACCTGAGTCAAACCGGAAATCGAGGGCTTCGACTTCTTGCCAAGAGCCGGCTCGCTTATGCTGCGCAGCATTTTGCGACGCCGAAAGCAGCATCAATCCTTCCGCACTGCACAAATTGCTTGGAATTCCACTCGGTTTGCGCATATCCTGATGAAAACACTAGATTGTAAGCAGAGGCTTACGAAAAATATCAGGGCTTTGCGGGAGGAAACTGATGGCCGCGAAAGACGAACCGGTGGTGATCAAGAAATACGCCAACCGCCGCCTCTACAACACTGGCACAAGCACTTACGTCACGCTCGAGGACTTGGCCGACATGGTCAAGAAGGGCGAGGAATTCACCGTCCTGGACGCCAAGACGGGCGACGACATCACCCACCCGGTGCTGACCCAGATCATTTTCGAACTCGAAAACAAGGATGGGCAGAACATGTTGCCCATATCCTTCCTTCGCCAGCTCATCGCCTTCTATGGCGACCAGATGCAGATGATCGTTCCTTCCTTTCTTGAGCAGTCGATGCTTGCCTTTTCCAAGGAACAGGAACGTTTTCGCGAACAGATGAAAGGTGCCATCGGCAAATCGCCGATAGACGTGATGAAGATGACGCCGATGAAGGCGCTGGAAGAACAGACGCGCCGCAACATGGAGATGTTCCAGAACGCGATGCGCATGTTCACGCCGTTCCCCACTGCAGGCGCATCTCCCACGCCGGCGCCAGAGCCTGCGCCGGCACGCAAGGAGCCTGCCGAAAAGGGAGACGATCTTCAGGATCTGAAGGAACAGATCGCTGCGATGCAGCGCAAGCTTGATACCTTGTCCTAGGTCATGAACTCATAAAGGTGGTGGCGTAGCGTTCGCGCAGCATCGCTTTCTGCACCTTGCCCATCGTGTTGCGAGGCAATTCGTCAGCGATGAAAATGCGGCGGGGTTGCTTGAAGCGGGCAAGGCTGCCGGCAATGCCGGCAAGCAAGATGGTCTCCTCAAGCCGTACACCGGCTTTGGCAACGACCACCCCGACGACACCCTCGCCGAGATCGGGATGATCGACGCCGATTATCGCCGATTCGAGCACACCGGGCTGCTCGTCGAGCAGAAGCTCGATCTCCTTGGGATAGATGTTGTAGCCACCCGAAATGATGAGGTCCTTGGCACGGCCGACGATGGTGACGTAGCCGTCGGCATCCTTTGTCGCCAGGTCGCCGGAAATGAAATAGCCATCCGGCCGGAATTCCTGCGCCGTCTTTTCAGGCATGCGCCAATAGCCTTTGAAGACGTTGCGCCCCTTGATCTCGATCACGCCGATTTCACCTGCTGGGACCTCCGCACCGGATTCGGGATCGCAGATGCGCACGCTGATACCGGGCAGAGGCAAGCCGACAGTACCGGCGCGGCGTTCGCCCTCGTAAGGGTTCGAGATGTTCATGTTGGTCTCGGTCATGCCGTAGCGCTCGAGGATGCGATGGCCCGTGCGCGCCTCGAAATCCCGATGGGTCTCGGCAAGCAAAGGTGCAGACCCGGATATGAACAGGCGCATGTGGCGGGTCAAATCGCGGTCGAGACGAGCGTCTGACAGAAGCCGCGTGTAAAAAGTCGGCACGCCCATCATGGTGGTGGCTTGCGGCATCCAGGCGACAAGGTCGTCGAGGTCAAGGCCCGGCAGGAAAACCATCGACGCGCCGGCAAGCAGGATGGTGTTGGTGGCGACAAACAGGCCGTGCGTGTGAAAGATCGGCAACGCGTGCAGCAACACGTCGCTGGACGTAAACCGCCACGCCTTTGCAAGCGCCTCGGCATTGGACAGCAGGTTGTCGTGGGTAAGCATGGCCCCCTTCGAGCGGCCTGTTGTTCCCGATGTGTAGAGGAATGCAGCGAGATCGTGCGGTCCGCGCGGAGCCGGCGAGAGAATTTGCGGCATGCCTTCGGCAAGCTCGGCGAAGCTGCCGGACCCGTCCGCATTCAATGTCAGCAGTAGAGCGCCGGCCTTGTTGGCAACCGGCTTCAGCGCTTCGGCACTCGATCCGTCGCATATGAGCAGTTTTGCCTCGGCATCGGTCACGAAGTACTCGACCTCTGCAGGCGTATAGGCTGTATTGAGCGGCAGGAAGATCGCGCCAGAGCCAAGGCACGCGGCATAAACAGCCAGGGCCTCAGGCGATTTCTTCACCTGAACGGCGACGCGATCCCCGGAGCCGATGCCAAGTTTTGTCATCGCATTGGCGAACCGCGCGGCTATGCGCAAGAACGCGTCGTAAGTGATCGTTCTACCATCCTTCAGGGTCAGGAAAGTCTTCTCTCTGCCTTGGTGGGGCAGCAAAAGCGCATCATAAAGGGTATTGGTCATCCGCCTCTTCCACGACAAATTCTGACGCCCTTGGCTGCCTCACCTATGTGCAGCCACAACAGCAAACGGCATGCTGGTATTTGCGGTGAACACTGGTCTTGCCTAAACAGGACGTTCCACAGGACCGACAATAGCGATTCCCGGCGCCCGCATTCAATCATTCCAAATGGTGTCCCATGACAGACCAAACCCTTGTCCCGGTTTTCGACGGCCATAACGATACGCTGCTCAAGCTTTACGTCACGCAGGATGCCGGCAAGGAAAAGCTGTTTATCGACGGCAGCCCGGCCGATTGGCACATCGATTTGCCTCGAGCGAGAAAAGGCGGCTTTGCGGGCGGCATGTTTGCCATCTTCCCGCCACCGGTCGAGAAGCCGAAAAAGCATGCGGCAAGTTCCGGCGCGAACGAACCGATGGCCCCCCAACTTTCCATGGAGGAGGCCAGGGCATCCACCCTTGGCATGGCGTCCATCCTGTTCCGGCTGGAGCGTGCCGGCGCGTTGTCCGTTTGCCGCAGTGCGGCCGATATACGGACAGCCATGGCAAAAGGCTCGCTTGCCGCCGTCTTCCATATCGAGGGAGCCGAAGCGATCGACACCGATCTTGCCATGCTCGATGTACTCCATGCTGCCGGCCTGCGCTCTCTCGGCATCGTCTGGAGCCGTCCCAACGCTTTCGGCCATGGCGTACCCTTCCGCTTTCCGTCCTCCCCGGACATTGGCCCCGGCTTGACCGATGCCGGCAAAGCGCTGGTCAGGGCCTGCAACGATCTCAAGGTGATGATCGACCTGTCTCACCTCAACGAAAAGGGCTTTCGCGACGTGGCGGGCATAAGCGATGCACCGCTGGTTGCCACCCATTCCAACGCCCATTCCATATGTCCGCACGCACGCAATCTGACCGACTGGCAGCTCGGCGCTATACGGGAAACGAAAGGCATGGTCGGGCTGAACTACGCCACCGGTTTTTTGCGCGAGGATGGCCGGATGAATGCCGATACAGGGCTCGATGTCATGGTTCGCCATGTCGATGCGCTCCTGGAAGCGCTCGGAGAGGACGGGGTCGGGTTGGGCTCCGATTTTGACGGCGCCATGATCCCCGCCCCAATCGGCGACGTCGCCGGATTGCCGAAGCTGATCGCGGCATTCGAGCAGCATGGCTACGGGCGCGAGCTGATCGAGAAAATTGCCTGGAAAAATTGGGTCAACGTGATCGAACGCACGCTCGGAGCCTAATGCATGTCTCCCGAAAGTGGGAACCGGTTTCCGGATAAAGACATGCATAAAATCAAGGAGCTAAAGCGTGTTAAGCGAATCTGAAAGATCGCAAAACGCTTTAGGAGCATTTCCAGCAAAAGTGTGAAACGGTTTTGCGCCCGGAAATGCGGCTAAAATAAAGGGATAGAGCGCATTTCTGATCGAGGTGCCGATCCGGCCCGCAAAAGCGGGTCGGCGGGCGCGCCATCAGATCATTCGTCGTCCTGATCCTGATCGCTCGACTTCAACGCCGAGAGCTTGGCGAACACGGCATTGGCGTCGAGTTCTGCGTCCTCGTCCTTCGGCTTTTCGACTTCCGGCGTCAGCCGCTCGGTCAAGGATGCCGGCAACAGAGTATCACCCACCGGCTGTGCCTGTTCGCGACCGCGCGAGGCGCGCTGCACTTCGATATCGAGATCGATCTGCGACGTCAGGCCGAGTGTCACCGGGTCCATCGGCACAAGGTTGGCGGCATTCCAGTGCTTGCGCTCGCGGATCTGCTCGATGGTCGACTTGGTAGTGCCGACTAGGCGCGATATCTGGGCGTCCTTCAGTTCCGGATGGTTGCGAACCAGCCACAAAATGGCATTGGGCCGGTCCTGACGCTTGGAAAGCGGTGTATAGCGCGGACCCTTTCTCTTGGATTCCGGCACCCTCACCTTTGGCTCGGACAGCTTGAGGCGATGGTTCTGGTCCTTTTCGGCGCGCGCGATCTCTTCGCGCGTCAACTGGCCGGTCATCACAGGATCCATGCCCTTGATGCCCTGCGCCGACTCGCCGTCGGCGATCGCCTTGACCTCGAGCGGATGCAACCCGCAGAACTGCGCGATCTGGTCGAATGACAGCGCCGTGTTGTCGACCAGCCAGACTGCGGTCGCCTTCGGCATCAGAAGCGTATTTGCCATCGAAAAAACCCTTCTCGTTCGCCCGCGTTCCCGCGCGGGCGGTGGTTTCTAGAGCCACCAAAATGGGAAAATCGAGGCCTGTATAACCGGGTTCGCCGTTCGGGGCAAGAATTTCCGGCCATCTAAAACAAAACCCGCCGGACGGGGTCCAGCGGGCTCGGAACCGGAGGCGCGATGGTTGCGCCAGGCGTCGGTTCTGCTTTCAATCCAACGTCGCTTAGAGAGCGGCGCGGGCAACCTTGGCGATGTCGGCGCGATTGATGCCGAGATCGTTGAGTTCGCGGGTGTTGAGACGGTTCAGCTCACGGACGGTTTCCGAGTAGCGGCGCCAGTTTTTGTAAGAGCGGATCAGGTTCATGTTTGCCTCCAGCAAGTTCGGTTGAATTCGATGACGCTCAGATAGGCTTTCTCGCGCGAACATTGAACAGACGCTTTTGCATAGCGGGAATGCGCTTGCTGCATTGCAACATGAACGACTGGTAAAAGACTCGAAAACTTCCCTCGAAGCGCCTTAGCCGACGTCGAGCACGATCTTGCCGATGAGGTCTCCTTCTTCCATTCGCTCGTGTGCCCGCCAGGCTTCCTTGAGCGGAAAGATCATATCCATCACCGGCGCGATCTTGCGCGCGGCAAGCAGCGGCCAGACCTGCACCTCGAGCGCGGCCGCCACCGCGCCTTTGAACTCGATGCTGCGCGGCCGCAGCGTCGAGCCCGTATGGACCAGTCGCTTGACCATAAGCTTGGAAAAGTCGGCGCTGGCCACCGCTCCCGCCTGCGTGGCGATCTGGACAATGCGTCCCTCGACGGCCGCTGCCGAATAATTCCTGCCGACATAGTCGCCGCCGACCATGTCTAGGATGACATTCGCGCCCTTGCCATCGGTCGCGTCCTTGACCGCCTGCACGAAATCCTCCTCGCGATAGTTCACCGCGCGGCTGGCGCCGAGCTTGAGGCAGGTATCGCATTTCTCCGGCGAGCCGGCGGTTGCGATGACGCGCGCGCCGAAAGCCGAGGCAAGCTGGATCGCCGCCGTACCGATACCCGACGACCCGCCATGCACCAGCAGCGTCTCGCCAGCTTTCAGTGCGCCGCGCTCGAACACATTGTGCCACACGGTGAAGTAGGTTTCGGGAACCGCGGCTGCTTCCGTATAGGTGAAGCCGGCCGGCACCGGCAGCGCATGGCTTGCGTGAACCACCGCATATTCCGCATAGCCCCCACCCGGCGTCAGCGCACAGACCTGGTCGCCGATGCGCCAGCGCAGGGCGCCTTCGCCAAGCGCCGCAACCTCACCCGCCACTTCCAGCCCTGGCAGGTCGGATGCGCCGGGCGGTGCCGGGTAGGCCCCCTTGCGCTGCAATATATCGGGTCGATTTACGCCGGCGGCGTGGACCCTGATCAGTATCTCTCCCGGCCCTGGCTGGGGAACATCGCGCTTTTCCGCTTTCAGCACCAGCGGACCGCCCGGCTCCGAAATGGCAACTGCCGTCATCTTCTCGGGAATCTTTTGTCCCTTCGCCATTGTCCCGTCTCCTCTTTGCGGCACGTGCCGACTGTTTGCATCGCAGCCCCTGCCCTATGTATGCTGACTGACGAGTCAGGCAAACCGCCTGATGCAGGCTACCAACTGTTTATCGGGGAGCGACATGGCGATCTTCGACGACGAGCCCAGGAGAAAGCCCCAGCCGCATGAGATCGGCCAGGATCTGGCTCTGCTCTCGGTGGGAGAACTTGAGGAACGCATAGGTATCCTGCGTGCCGAGATCGAGCGCATCGAGGCCGAGTTGCAAGCCAAGGGTTCGACCAAATCCGCAGCGGAAGCGCTTTTCCGACGAGGTTAGGTCGCAGACAGCAGCATATGCCCCTGAAAAGCCTGAAACAAACTGTTCCAGGCAATTTCCGCCAGCTTCGATTCCTCCGCCGGACAGTGTAGATGTTTGCAGCTTACAGACCTATCCTGTCTCTCTTGCGCGGCACCGCCTTTTTGCTGGCTGCATCCGGTCTGCATGGCCTGTTGTTGCCGCTTCGGGGCCAGATGGAAGGGTTTTCAACCGCTTCGCTCGGCCTGATGGGAACCGCCTGGGCGACCGGCTTTGTCGCCGGCTGCTATTTCGCTCCACGCATCGTTCGCCGTGCCGGCCATGTGCGGGCCTTCGGCACGTTTGCGGCCTCGGGCGCCATCATCGCCCTGCTCACGGGGCTCATCATCGACGAATATGCCTGGATAGCGCTGCGTGCATTTACCGGCTTCGTCATGGCCGGCGCGTTCATGATCATCGAAAGCTGGCTGAACGAAAAGGCCACCAACGAGAACCGTGGCACCGTCTTCGGCCTTTACATGATGGTCACCTATGCTTCCATCATGGGCGGCCAGATGATCGTCGCCGCCGGGGACGTGCAGTCCGCCTCGCTGTTCATGATCACCGGCATCTTCTTTTGCCTGTCGCTTATTCCCACCGCAGTCTCCACCCAATCCACACCGCAACCGCTGCAGGACGTGAAACTCGACCTGAAAGGTCTCTACGCCAACTCGCCTGTCGCAGCGATCGCCTGCCTCTTGATCGGCATCGCCAACGGGGCCTGGGGCACGCTTGGCGCCGTCTACGGCGCGCGTGTCGGCATCTCGACGGCGCAGATCGCGCTGATGATGAGCCTCGTCGTCGTCGCCGGGGCGGTCATGCAGCTTCCCGCAGGCAGGCTCTCGGACCGGACCGACCGGCGCTACGTGCTGGCTGGGGCGGCATTCGGCGCGGCATTGTTCGGCTTGATCGTCTTTTTGGTGCAACCGCGCTCCGGCCTGTTCGTACTGCCGGCCACGGCGGCTTACGGTGCCTTCGCCTACACGCTTTATTCGATCGCGGTCGCCCACGCCAACGACCACGCCAGAGCAGAGGATTTCGTCAAGGTTTCGGGCGGGCTGCTGCTGCTCTATGGCTTCGGCACCATCATCGGCCCGCTGGTCGCAGCCGCACTGATGGAATGGATGCGTCCGGAAAGCCTGTTTCTTGCAACCGCGCTCGCGCACATCTGCCTAGCCGGCTACACCATGCTGCGCATCAAGCGCCGCGCGCCGGTTCCTATTGAAGACCGTGATGCTTTCAAGACCTTGCCCGTGGAACGCTCGATAACACCGGAATCGCTGCGGCTCGATCCGCGGACAAAAAATGAAACCGATGGTTGAGATTTAGACAACTTTACAGCACAACTAGGCCATGATGCTGATCGATGCGTTCACGGCCATCGCCGATCCAAACCGGCGACATCTTCTCGAAGAGCTTCGGCGGGGGCCGAAAACCGTTAACGAGCTGGCAGCCGGCCTGCCGGTCTCGCGTCCGGCCGTTTCCCAACATCTCAAGGTCCTGCTTGATGCCGGCCTGGTCAGCGCAAGGGCAGACGGCACGCGCCGCGTCTACACGGTAACCAATTCAGGCTTCCTCAAGCTGAACATCTGGCTGGATCAGTTCTGGGACGCACAGCCGTCCTGATCTGTCAGTTCAGGTTAACGTCCCGCCCTGCTGCGCGGATCGACACCGAGAACCCGGCCAGAACGTCGATCAGCGTAATGATTATCAGCGTGAAGAACACGGAGTGCGCCGCGCCTTTGACCAGCAGGAACTCCACCAGGAAAGCGACGAATACAAAAGTCGATAAAAGGTGATCAATCACCGAGGCGTTGCTGGTGCGGGTCGATTTGAGGATTTCGATAAAGAAGAAGATCAGCCCGATCACGACCATCAGGTCGCCCAGTGTCATCGAAAAGACCCCACCCGACATCATGCCGATGGAGAGTATCTCCGAGGCCCAGGGATCGCCATTGATGCCGGAGCCGAAAAATCCGGCAAGGCCCAGATTGTAGATAATGAAGGGCACAATCAGCAGCGGAAGGCTGGCCAGCATGACATCTCTCCGGGCAGGGCAGTAGGTCAACTTCAATGCGGCTGGTGTGAGCACCACACCGCCTGTAGTTGTAGAATAGAGGCCACCTTGCCCGTCAAGTCCCGGAAGGTGCACATTCGGATTTTTGGCGTGGCGCAGATCCGAAAAGCAAAAGACCGCCCGAAGGCGGCCTCAATGCACTGCAAGGGCTGAAGCTGAGCTCAGCCTTCCTTGGGCGTCAGCACCTGACGGCCGCGATACATACCGGTCTTCAGATCGATATGGTGCGGACGGCGCATTTCGCCGGAATTCTTGTCCTCGACATAGGTCGGTGCCTTGAGCGCATCGGCCGCACGGCGCATGCCGCGCTTCGAGGGAGAGGTTTTTCGTTTCGGTACGGCCATGGATATGCTCCACTTAACTGTTCAAAAGCCCGCATTGCCCTCGTGAAAGGGCCGTGTGCGGGCCGAATTCTAGAAGAAAGTGGCGTGCCTATACACGGCCCACGGCACTTTGACCAGCACTATGGCGAGATTTTTTGCGCCGGCGGCTTTGACTTTCACGAGATTGAAGGCTTGCCGCCGAAACGCGACAGGAAAACTCGCTATCGCTCATGATCTCGGCCACGTCGAGGTCGCCTTAGTCGAGGCAGCCGACATAGCCTCCGGCTCTTGCAGCCCTGCGCTCGATGATGCTTGCCAGTTGCCGCAACCCACGGCCAGGCTTGCCGGGATTGCGCACGGCGGGATTGGGCAAGGTTACAGCCAAAAGGGCGGCTTGCCGGCGTGAAAGCTTGCTGGCGGAAATGCCGAAATGATGCCGCGCCGCAGCCTCCACGCCATAGATGCCCGGCCCCCACTCGGCAATGTTGAGATAGATTTCCATGATCCGCCGTTTCGGCACGACGAGGTCGAAATAGACCGCCAGGGGCAGCTCGACCACCTTGCGCAAAGTGGTGAACGGCCGCTGCCAAAGATAGAGGTTCTTGACCGTCTGCATGGTGATGGTCGAGGCGCCCCGCGTTGCCTCGCCGGCCATTGCATCGCTCACCACTCCCTTCAATTCACCCAGATCGACACCGTAGTGCGAGCAGAACTGGCCATCTTCCGACATGATGACCGAGTGGGCGAGGACCGGGGCGACATCATCGATGCTGACCCATTGCCGGTCGTAGCCGGAGAATGTCGCGAGATCCTTCAACATGAATGTTGAAACCGGATGCACGAAGGACGGCAGATACAGAAAGGTCAAAACCACGGGAACGAGCGCGAGTACAGCCGCACCTTTCGCGACGGCGCGGAGCCAGCCTTTGCGCAGGACGGTCAGACCGCCCCTTTTCGCTCGCGACATGAGATGTCCCTCGGTTCCATGAACCAATCCCTCAGTCTCTTGCTCGATGATCGGTTCCGACACCTGGCTTGCCCCTGCCAATCACCTTTCGGCATAACGGCGCCAGACTGCTTGCGCAATGTCTGAGTGTCGGCTACCGCTCGCCGCCATGAGTACAGATGCCGAAATTGCCTTTGAAACCCGGCTATCCGAGCAAGCAAGCGCCGTTGAAGCAAAGTTGCGGCGTCTTCTCGACGACCGTCCGCTTTCGGGCGAGATTGCAAGGCCCGAGCGGCTGCTGGCGGCCATGCGTCACGGCGTTCTTAACGGTGGCAAGCGGTTGCGCCCGTTCCTCGTCATGGAAAGCGCGGCGCTGTTTGCCCCGGATGCTGAAACCGATGTAGCGCTTGAGGTGGCTGCAGCCCTGGAATGCATCCACTGCTACTCCCTCATTCATGACGATTTGCCGGCGATGGACGACGATGATTTGCGGCGCGGTCAGCCGACCGTTCACAAAGCCTATGATGAAGCGACGGCCATTCTCGCGGGCGACAGCCTGCTCACGCTTGCCTTCGACATCCTTGCCAATGAACCTCAAGGCAGAAGCAAAACGCCGTCGACCGCAGTTACGCGCCTTGCCCTCGTCAAGGGTCTGGCGCGTGCAGCAGGTCTAGGCGGCATGACGGGCGGCCAGATGCTCGACCTTGCGGCGGAACACGCCTCACCCGATGAGGCCGGCATCATCCGCCTGCAAGCGATGAAAACCGGCGCCCTGATCCGCTTTGCCTGCGAGGCCGGCGCGATCCTCGCCAACGCGCCTCCGTCGGACCGGGAGCGGTTGGCCGAATTCGGATCGGCCATAGGGCTGGCCTTCCAACTCGCCGACGACCTGCTCGACATGACGGCGGATGCCAGCCAGATCGGCAAGGCTACCGGAAAGGATGCCGCCGCCGGCAAGGCGACGCTGACGGCACTTCACGGCGCCGACTGGGCACGCCGGCAACTGAACGGCCTGGTCGAGCAGGCGCACTCCTTGCTTGAGCCCTATGGCGAGCAGGCGGCCATGCTGAAAGCCGCCGCGACATTTGTTGCCAATCGCACCAGATAGGCACGACCTGGAGCGTCTCATGGCTGGATGAAACGCTCTAAAGGTCGGCTATACCAACGAATTCTTAATGTTAATGCAGTGTGATCCCCATCGTTACAATTGCGCGTATGTGTTGGGGGTTACGCATGCCGGAGTATATGTCCTTCTTCCGGTCGATTCGGATTCGTTACCTGTCCGGCCTGCTGATTCTCGCACTGTCCGTCGGCGGCGTTATCGCCACGCTGAACTACGCCAATTCATATCGCCATCAGGTCGATACGCTGAGCGCTCAGTTCGTCGCCTTTTCACGCGATCTCAACAATGCCGCGAGCTTCGCCGAGACGGCGGTCACGGCATGGCGTCCCGACACACGCGACGAGCTCGCCACCGCCGCTTACGGCCATGCGCAGAAACTGACGCAAGGCATGGAGGCGCTTACCGGCGAAGTCGCCGGCATCATGCCGCGCCTGACAACCCGAACCGTAGACGAGTTGAAGTCGGCCTCGATCAACGGATATCTGTTGTGGTCGGCGCGCGACATGGTGCGCAACCTCAACCTGATGTCCGAAGCAAAGTCGATCGACGACTGGAGCTATCGGGAAATCCGCAACCAGAACGACTTGTTCGCGCAGCCGATGCTGGTGCGCGCGCGCGCTGCCGTCGACAGCGAGCGCCGGCTTGCCGATGCGCGTGCCGACCGCCTGCTTTTGTGGGGAACCTTTCTGCTTGCCGCGGCCCTGGCTGCCGTCGCCTTCTGGATTTTCCGCCCGATGGAAAAGGCGATACGTCGTGCCTTTGCCCAAACCTCGGCTTCGCTGTTCAAGGCCGAGGCAGCCGACCGTGCGAAGTCCGAATTCCTGGCCAATATGAGCCACGAAATCCGTACTCCGATGAACGGCGTGCTCGGCATGGCCGAACTTCTGGCCAAGACCGATCTTACGCCGCGCCAGAAGACGTTCACCGATGTGATCGTCAAATCCGGCAATGCGTTGCTGACCATCATCAACGACATCCTCGACTTTTCGAAGATCAACGCGGGCCAGTTGACGCTCGATCCGGCACCGTTCCGGTTGACAGAAGCCGTCGAGGACGTCGCCACGCTGGTTTCGGCCAGGGTCGCCGAAAAGAACCTGGAACTGATCGTGCGCGTCGATCCGCGCCTGCCGGCCTTCGTCGTCGGCGATGCCGGCCGTTTCCGCCAGATCGTCACCAACCTGCTCGGCAACGCCATCAAGTTCACCGAAAAAGGTCATGTCCTGATCGACGTTTCGGGGGAAGTTGCGAACGGCATCGTCCAGATAAAGGTCAGCGTCGAAGATACGGGCATCGGGATTCCGGCCGACAAGCTGCAAAGCGTGTTCGAGAAATTCGCACAGGTGGATTCATCTTCGACCCGCCGCCATGAAGGTACCGGCCTCGGCCTTGCCATCGGGGCGCGGCTTGTCGATCTGATGGGCGGCAAGATCGGCGTGGAGAGCGAGATCGGACGCGGGTCGATCTTCTGGTTCACCGTGCCGCTGCCGGTACATGAGGCTCAACCGCGCGACGAAATCATCCCCGGCGACGTCACCGGCGCGCGCGTACTGGTCATCGACGACAACCCCGTCAATCGCGAAATCCTGCTGGAACAGCTCAAGAGCTGGCGTTTCGATTGCGCCGCAGCGGAGAGCGGGGCGGTCGGTCTCGCCTTCCTCGATCGCGCCTTCCAGCTCGGCGCTTCCGTCGACTGCATCATCCTCGACTACCAGATGCCCGGCATGAGCGGCGCCGACGTCGCCAAGGCCATCGCGGCGGACAGCCGGCTTGCGGGCATTCCGGTCGTACTTCTGACGTCGGTCGATCAGGTCGACTTCGGCAAGCTGGTCATTGATTTCGGCATCGCCGCTCACCTCACCAAGCCGGCACGCTCGGCGATCCTGCTGGGCACCGTCATCTCCGTCATCCAAAAGGCGCGCACACAGGTAGGTACGGCGCAATTCGTGCGTGAACCCGCATCGGCCCCGCAACCGGTACGCCCGGCCCCGGCGATCCTTCGCCACCCTGCGTCGGCGACGACTACCGCACCAGAGGCGACGACTACCACCAACACCTCGATCGATATCCTCATCGCCGAGGATAATGAGGTAAATCAGCTGGTTTTCGGCCAGATTCTCAACGGATTGGGCCTTAGCTACCGTATCGCAGGCAACGGCCGCACGGCGGTCGAAATGCACCGTGCCTTGAAGCCGAAGCTGATCCTGATGGACGTTTCGATGCCGGAAATGAACGGTTACGAGGCGACACGGGCCATCCGCGCCTATGAAGCAGGCAAGGGCGAGCATATTCCGATCATCGGCGTCACCGCTCATGCTTTGAAGGGCGACCGCGACAAGTGCCTCGATTCAGGTATGGACGACTACCTGCCGAAGCCAATCTCGCCCGATCGCCTAGGCACTAAGATCGGCAGTTGGCTGAGCGAAACGGTGGCCGCCAGAACTGCCTGAAAATCACGCTAGACGGCCAACGGGAATGATTTCGGGAGATAAAGGTCGGTAGGGAGCGCCCTTCCAGTCTCCCAGCAATTCATCCACCGCAAGTCCGGCCTCCTCAAGCATGGCGGAAATTTCGGCCTGCCCAACAAACACGATCTTCGAAGACGCTTCGAATATCTCTCCAGTAGCGACCTTCCGGTAAAATGTCGCGTATGTCGCGACACAGGTAGCCGGATCGAAAACGACATCGTTCCAAGCCAGAATTTCACCGTGTGTGGGGTGATGGAGCGGGCGTTGCGATTGACCCGGGGTCCATTCCCGCCATTCTTCCATTACCGGGTTGCGCATATCGAAAATAAACCGGCCCCCACGGTCAAGGTGGTACTCGATCGTGTTCAACACAGCCCGTTGGTCATCTCTGGTGAGAAACACCTGGAAGGCATGCCCGGTCAAAAGCACGAGATCGAACTTCCGATCCAGGCGCACGGTTCTCGCGTCTGCTTCGATCCATCTCACTCGATTGCCATTCGGCCGAGTTCGGGCGATGGCAAGCATGGCTCCTGCCGGATCGACCCCATAAACAGAACGGCCTTCGGCCAAAGCAGTCGCTAACTGGCCGGTGCCGCAACCCAGATCAAGCACAGAACCGGCACCTTCGGCGAACTGCAGGCAGTATTCAAAGTCCAAGCCACCAACATTCTCCAGGTCGTAGAACTGGACAAGGTCGGGGTCGCAGTAAAGCGGATCGTCGATCATGAGGCCCCCGGCTTAGCGGTTCTTGACCACGACACAGGCACCGCCAACACGGTTCAGGTCCCGGCAAATGGCATTGGCCTCGCCCCTGCTCTCCGCACCGATACGCACGGCATAGATGCCCCGCCTGCCCAGCGGCGACCGGACCCGGCTAACGACGGGATCGTGCAAGCCAAGCACGGCGGGGAACCGCGCCTTCAGGCGTTGCCATTGCCGGCTCGCCGCACTGCGCTGGAAGGTACCGGCAACCTGTACGCCCCAGGGTTTCACGTGCACGCTGGCCATTGCCACTGTCGTCGACATGATTACCGGCAGCCTGCGGCAGGCAACCGCGAAATTCTGCGTCTTGTCCAGCGGTGCAATCGAGCCGGCGTGTGCCTCGTTGGTGAAGTTGTCGACCGGTTCGCCCATGATGTCGAGCACATAGTCCTCGGTTTCCAATGGCAGGAAACCACCCGATTGCAGCCAGCGCGACACGCGATTTTCACCGGCATTGTAGGCCGCAGCCGCAAGACCGAGATTGCCGAAACCTGTCTTCAGTTCGCCAAGATATCGGGCCGATGCGGGTATGGCCTGCTCGATATCGAAGGAATCCGTAAGGCCGCGCATCTTGGCCGTCCCCGGCATGAACTGCGCGATGCCTTCTGCACCTACAGGGCTGATGGCATTTGGGTCGAAGCGGCTTTCCTTCCAGATCAGGCGAGCGAAAAACTCCTTGGGTAAACCGGCGCGCTCTGCGTGAACTTCGATCAGTTCACAGACGCGACTGACAAGCCGCTCCTTGGCCGGCTTCGGTGGATCGGCCTCCGCCGATCCGCCAGCAGCAAGCAGAACGATTGGGATTGCAATGAGCCGAGCCGCTTGCCGCGCCCGCATCGGCTACTCCGCAGCCTTGGCCCTGCTGCCGTGGCCGAAGCGCTGTTCGATGTAGTCGGCAACCATCTTCTCGAAGTCGGAAGCGATGTTCGGTCCGCGCAGGGTTGCAGCCTTCCTGCCGTCGATAAATACCGGCGCGGTCGGCATCTCGCCCGTCCCAGGCAAGGAAATGCCGATATCGGCATGCTTGGATTCGCCGGGGCCGTTGACGATACAGCCCATCACTGCAACCTTAAGCTGTTCGACGCCCGGATATTTGGTTCGCCACACGGGCATGTTCTTGCGCAAATCGTCCTGGATCGACTGCGCCAGTTCCTGAAACACGGTGGATGTCGTGCGCCCACAACCCGGGCACGCCGCCACAATCGGCACGAACTGGCGAAAACCCATCGTTTGCAGAAGCTCCTGCGCAACCTGCACTTCACGAGTGCGGTCGCCGCCCGGTTCCGGCGTCAGCGAAATGCGGATGGTGTCGCCGATACCCTGCTGGAGCAATATGCCCATCGCCGCCGAAGAGGCGACAATGCCCTTGGAGCCCATCCCGGCCTCAGTAAGGCCTAGATGCAACGCATGGTTGGAGCGCGTCGCAAGTTCAGCGTAGACGGCGATCAGATCCTGCACGCCGCTGACTTTGGCGGAGAGAATGATCTTGTCGCGACCGAGCCCGATCTCTTCGGCAAGTTCGGCCGACAGGATCGCCGATTGCACGATTGCTTCGCGCGTCACTTCTTGCGCGGTAAGTCGTGAGCCGTTCGACTGGTTCTCGTCCATCAGCCTGGTTAGAAGCTCCTGGTCGAGCGAGCCCCAGTTGACGCCGATGCGCACCGGCTTGTCATGACGGATCGCCATCTCGACGATGGCCGCAAACTGCTTGTCCTTCTTGTCCTTGAAGCCGACATTGCCGGGGTTGATGCGATACTTCGCCAACGCCTCGGCACAGGCCGGATGATCCGCAAGCAACTTGTGGCCGATATAATGGAAGTCACCCACCAGAGGCACATGCACGCCAAGCCGGGCCAGCCGATCACGGATAAACGGAACTGCAGCGGCACTCTCGTCCCGATCGACGGTAATGCGAACAATTTCTGAGCCGGCGCGGTGTAGCGCAGCTACCTGCGCAACGGTCTGGTCGATATCCGCGGTATCGGTGTTTGTCATCGACTGGACGACGACAGGCGCAGTCCCGCCGACCATGACGCCGCCGACATCAACGCCGACCGACACGCGGCGTTCGAATGGTGAGGAATAGTACCCGGTCATGCCCGGTCGCCTCTAGAATTTTTCCGAGACGTCGCGCATCCGGCTGGATACGTCTGGGCGCCCCACTGCATCAAACGCGCACACCATAGCCCAAGAAATGTGAAATCATTCTGGCAGGTGCGCAAAGTCATCGCATGAGGTGGAGGAGAGCGTTCGACTTGTCAATGCGGCGATTGCATCCGGGCAACGCAGACTTTTGATCGGCGAGCCACATTAGCGGCACCGTGCGCAAAGCAGCAGTGTAAAACCGCTAACACCAAAAACACTGCTTCCCGGCGGCTTGCAGCCGCCGAGACAATGGGACCACTCTTGCGTGGTTATATATCAGACGTAATTTTAATGGGTGGTGGGTTGGCCCTTCAACTTCTCAATCTCGTCCTTGATAGCCAGCTTGCGTCGCTTGAGGGCGGCTATTTCAAGATCGTCGACCGACGGATGCAGCATGGCATTGTCAATCTCGCGCTCGATGTCGCCGTGTTTCCTCTGCAATTCGTCAAGATGGGACGCAAGAGACATGATTGGTTCTCCCTTTCATGGTTTCCTCGACTGCCGCCGCCGCAATGTCCACCGCAGGCTCACACTGTGACGGCACGATGACAGTCTGCCATCAACTGTAGCGGATGTCGAATGAACTAGTGCACCGGATTTCAAATTTGTCGCATCAGGATCAAGAGCTGTGAACGAATTTCAGTTTCGACATACGAGCGTCGCATTCCACCACAGGCTGAAATGTGATAACTGCATGGCGTCAGTGGCTGCGAGCCATTGTTTTCGCCCATCAGGGTTCCCACCCAAGGCACACTGTGGGCGCCGCAATAGTGCAGACGGTAAATAATGTCCGAACAGGAACAGGCCGATATCCGCCTAGAATTCGCGCGCTTGAAGCAGGATCATGCCGACTTCGACGCAGCCATCAATGCAATGCTCGAAACCGGTTGCGACCCTCTTCAGATCCAGCGCATGAAGAAAAAGAAGCTCGCCCTGAAGGACAGGCTAAGGTCTCTGGAAGACCGTATCATTCCTGACATCATTGCCTGAAACTGCAACGCCTCTGGCTATTTGTCGGTGATGATCTTCACCTTGTCGCCGGCGGAAACGGTGGCTCCCGGTGCAAGCGCGTTGAGCACCCTGAAAAGGTCCAGCTTGCGGTCCACGCCGACCATCTGCGCGGAAAGCGTACCCATCGTCTGGCCGGGCTTCACGGTGACGATACGGATACGAAGCGGTTTCAGCGCGGCCTTCTCGGCCGGCGACAAGATACGGAAACTGCCACCCACAGAACGGGCAACGCTGTCAAGCGAGGTGCTTGCCGCAGGGGCCGCAGTCAAAAGCCGATAGACCTGCCCGCCGGCACGGATAACCGTAACGTCAAAACGCCAGCCTTCAGCACTCGCGCTGGCGATAGCGGCCTCGTTGCCATTGATCATCTCCTGACGCACGCTGGCGTCATCGAGGCCAGCCACCCAGCCACTTCGGATGTAGTCAGTAAGCGAACGATCCTTGCCAACCGACACCCCGTCGAAACGCACGGCCATGTCGCCCGGTCCGGTCGCGGTGACCGCCGTTGCCGAATTGTCGATGATGAAGCCGTCCGGCACGGAGAAAGAGACGCCGAGACCCGGATGCAGGAAAGTATTGCCGCGCACATAGCCCTCTTCCGGCGTGTCGCCGTAAAGCAGGCCGTCTATGCCAGCAAGAAAGCTGTCCCTGTCGCGGGTGCCGACACCCGGCGGGCCGAACTGGCGCGCATGGCGCAGAGCCAGTTCGATACGTTGCGGCGTATTCGGATGTGTTGCCAGAAAATCGAGGCTGGCATCTGTCGCGCCGCTGACCGACCGGAAATCGGTATAGGTAGACATGGACTGCAGGAAGCGGCTGGCAGCATAGGGATCGTAGCCTGCTTCGCCCACCGACTTGATGCCGATGGCGTCGGCTTCAAGCTCTTGGTTACGCGAAAACTGAGCCAACCTGAGCTTTCCCCGGATCAACGCAACCTTGGCGGTCGGGCTGTCGCCGAGCACATCCGAAACAACCTTGGTAGCCAGGCCCTCTTCCGCCTCGAGTTGCTGGCGTTGCAACCCATGATTGGCGGTCACGTGGCCCATTTCGTGCGCAACCACGGCGGCAAGTTCGGACGAATCGTTAGCCAGCGCGAGCAGACCGCGGGTGATGTAGAGATAGCCGCCCGGCAGCGCGAAAGCGTTCACGTTCGGCGAATTGAGGATGGTGATGCGATAATTCTGCGTCGGGTTGGCCGAAACCGTAGTCAGGCTGCCTATGACCTTGGCAACCATGCGTTCGAGCTTGGGATCGGAATACTCCCCACCATAAGTAGCCAGAATGCGCGGATGCTGAGCGCGCGCCAGTTCAGCCAGCTTGTTGTTGGCAGTGACGTTGTCGACCGTTACAGGCTTGTCGGAAGGTCGGAATGCCGATTCCTGTACATCCGGCGGTGTGATCGCCTGGCAAGAGGCCAACACAAATGCGACGCCCGCCAGCACGAGTGCGCGCGGCAGCTTCGATTTGCTGAGATGATAAAGGCCGGTCGACAGATCGGCGTCCTTTCCCGTTCGTATGGGCAAATCAGGGCTACCCAACCATCCTTGCGCGGACCTAGCCACACTCAACCTTGCATAGCAAGAACAAGCCCCGACTGCCGATGCCGCTTTGGCCGTAAATTATGTCCGCTTCCGGGCAACATCGTGTGATTCACTCTCGAAGCCGATATAGCGCCTGAACGCCTCCGGTCCACCCGCGCTGAAGAATTGCTCAGCTGGTCCAGTCGCCGCCACAGTTCCATTTTCGACGAACACCATGTTCTTGGCGATTCGCCGAGCGTCTTCCGGCTGATGGGTCACGAACAAGACGGTCATGCGCTGCTCGGCCTGCAAGTCGGCCACAAGGTCCAGCATGTCGTCGCGCAAAGCCGGCCCGAGCGACGCAAAAGGTTCGTCAAGCAACAAGACCGGGCGATCACGAACCAGGACCCGCGCAAGTGCCGCCCTTTGGCGCTCGCCGCCTGACAACTCGCGCGGCAAGCGGCGTTGCTTGCCGTCGAGCCCTGTTCGCGTCAAAGCCTCGCCAACCGCATCCCGTTGAAGAGGCGTCAACTTGAGCGAAGGGGAGCAGCCCAATCCCACATTGTCCTCGATCGACAGGTGCGCGAACAGATTGTTTTCCTGAAATACCATCGAAACAGGCCGGACTGCGGGTTCCTCCGACGTTACGTTCTTGCCGCCGATCACGACATTGCCGGCTCGAGGAATTTCGAAGCCGGCGACGAGATTGAGCAGGGTCGACTTGCCCGATCCGCTTGGACCCATCACTGCGGTAATCCCTCCCGGCGTAAAAGCCACGTCGAATTTGAAAGCCGCCTCTCCATAGCTGAACTCGACAGCTTCCAGCTTTACTGACGCGCCCGCTCGCCCACCGTCATTCATGCGGAAGCACCCTTTCCGAAACGAGTGGCTGCAAACATCAACCCAAGGCAGACAACGCCCAGGATCAGCGCCAGACCGGCCGCATCCTCCGTGCGGTAACTGCCCATCCGCGACAGCAGTAGATAGGGCAGGGTCTGCACGGATTCGCTGCCGAATAGTGCAATCACGCCGAGGTCGCCCAGCGACAGCGCCATGGCAAAGGCGAAGGCCGTCGCCAATGGTCGGCGCAGCGGTGGCCAATCGATCAATTTCAGGCGGTTCCAGCCTGAAATGCCGAGGAACGCGCACAACCGCTCATGGCGCTCGCTGGACGCATCATAGGCAGGGCGAAGCGCACGGATCGCAAACGGCATGGCCATGACAGCATTCACCGTCACAACCATAACCGGCGCCAGTGCAAATACGTCTCCCACGTGGCGCAACAGGATAAACCAGCCCGCGCCTATGACTATGGGTGGAACAACCAGCACGAAACCGGCACCGGTATCCATGGCGTATTCGAGCAGGGTTTTGCCTTGTTCAGAGCGTCTCAGCGACAATGCGCGACGCGCCATGATCAACGCAAGGGAAACAGCGGCGGACAAAACAGCAGACATGAATGCCAGCACAACACTGGTCAGCGCTGCGCTGCGCACCGCACGCTCCATGACCAGTCGCCCAAGATCTGCATGAAGGCCCGCCGCAACCGTCGCGGCCATCGGCCCTGCGACAAATACAAGCGAGAAAGCAATCAGCGCTGCATTGAACCCTGCCTCACCCATTCCAACCCAAAGATAGCGGCGTGGCGCAATTGGCAGATTCGCATCGCCAACAGTGTTTGCGCCAAGACGGGTAAGAACGAGCACGACAACAAGCGTCAACCCGATCTGCAGTAGGGTGAGCGCCACGGCGCGGATGGGATCGAAGTCGAAGCGCAGCGCCTGGTAGATGGCCACTTCAAGCGTGGTCGAGCGCGGCCCTCCCCCAAGCGTCAGAACGATGGTGAAGGAGGTGATACACAGCATGAAGACAAGCCCGGCAATGCCCGGCAGCGCCTGCCTCAGCACTGGCCATTCGATAAGTCGAAAAGCCGGACGCGCGCGCATACCGAGTTGGGTTGCCAGCCGCCACTGATCGGCGGGCACGGTCTGCAAGGCTTCCAGAAACAACCGTGTCGCAAGTGGCAGGTTGAAGAACACATGCGCCACGAGAATTCCGGACAATCCATAGATGCCCGGCCATGGACCGCCACCCAGGCCGCCCAGTAAATCCGCAAAATAGCCGGCGCGTCCGTAAAGCGTCAGAATGCCGAGCGCAGCAACAATTGCCGGCAGCGCCAGCGGCACCGCGAACAGTTGCAGGATCAATTCCCTTCCGAAAAAGCGTGGGTGGCGCGCCAGCGCGCGGGCAACGAACAGAGCCGGCAGCACGGAAAGCAAAGTGGACAGGATCGCTTGCCACAGCGTGAAGCGGGCAATTCGTAGCAGATAGCCGTCAAAGGCGGCATAAGCGCCCGACAGGTCGCGCGCGCCCTCGGCAATCAGCCCGGCAAACGCACCGCCGATCAGAAGCGCAATGGCGCCGAGCGCCACGATGCCCGCCAGAATGCGAATATCTGTTGTACGAGTCGGGCGCATTGGGTTTTGAACACCAATATCCA
This sequence comes from Mesorhizobium sp. Root552, assembly GCF_001427285.1. GTDB lineage: Bacteria > Pseudomonadota > Alphaproteobacteria > Rhizobiales > Rhizobiaceae > Mesorhizobium. Next base: position 203,000 of record NZ_LMFV01000012.1, on the reverse strand, counting down.
GTTTACTGAAACTGCCCCTCCCCAGTTGACGGAGAGGGGCGTTCTTGCAGGGCTGCCAAACCCTATTTGCTCATCACACCGAGCCACTCATCCACCCAGGCCTTGCGGTTTTGAGCCACTTCTTCCGGGCTGAACAACAGGGTCTTGGCCGGCTTGACCAGCTTGCCGAAAGCCGGGTTGAGCGGCTTGTCGGTCTTGCCTGCCGGGAACATCCAGTTCGTCTCAGGAATGACGTCCTGGAAGCCGGGCCCGGTCATGAAGGTCATGAATTTTTCTGACAGCGGATTCTTGGCGCCGGGGCTCGTAATGCCGGCGACCTCGATCTGCAGATAGTGCCCTTCCTCGAAGGCCACGGCCTGGTAGCGTTCACTGCTTTCGGCCACCATGTGGTAAGCGGGCGAGGTCGTGTAGGAGAGTACCATGGGTGCTTCACCCTTGGTGAACAGCCCATATGCTTCGCTCCAGCCCGGCGTCACCGTCAGCACGCGGCCCTTGAGCTTGGACCATGCCTCGCCTGCCTTGTCGCCATAGACAGACTTGACCCACAAAAGCAATCCAAGGCCGGGGGTGGATGTGCGGGGGTCCTGAATGGCGATCTTTTGCTCGGCATCGCCCTCGACCAGTCCCTTCATGCTCTTCGGCGGGGTCTTCAGTTTTTCACTGTCGTAGATGACAGCGAAGTAGCCATAGTCGTACGGCACGAAGGTATCGTCACTCCAACCACCCGGCACCTTGGTGTCGCCAACGACGCCATGCGGCGCGAACAGCCCGGTTGCCTTTGCTTCGGCGGTAAGATTAGTGTCGAGCCCAAGAACCACGTCAGCCTTGGTCGAAGCTCCTTCCAGCTTGACGCGGTTCAAAAGGGCAACGCCATCGGCGACCGAGACGAAATCGACCTCGCAGCCGCATTCGGCTTCGAAGTTCTTTTTTACCTGCGGGCCGGGACCCCATTCCGCAGTGAAGCTTTCATAGGTGTAGACGGTAAGCTTGTCCTTGGCAGCAGCAGGGACAATCAGGGCAAGCGTGGTCGCAGTGAGAAAAGATAAAAGCACTGTGCGCATCGGCGCCTCCTTCATTCGAGCAATCAGGGGAATTGAGGCGCCGGGAGTTCCCGAAAGCATCTAATCCCTCCGCCGGTACAAACCGGATCAGGTTCAGCGGGTTGGCATTTGCCTCTCAGCCGGTCCGCATGACGCGTCCGGCACCCCGTTAGAGCGTTTCGACACATAGTCCGGGAAGGGCGGCCTTGCAAGGGTGAGCTTGCAGGCACCGCACTTCCGTTCTGGCATGGGTGCTGCTAAGGGCGTCGCCCATGAGCAAATTCACCATCTTGCTGGGCGGCGACCTCGTCCGAACTCCGGTACTCGTTGATCAGGTCGCGGGAACGCGCGTCATCGCGGCCGATTCGGGTATTCGTCATGCCGAATTGCTCGGCTTGACACCTGAACTTTGGGTAGGGGATTTCGATTCCGTGCCGGACGACCTTCCGCACCACCTGAGATCCGTGCCGACGCAGAAATTTCCCGCTGAAAAAGACAAGACCGACGGAGAACTGGCAATCGACATTGCCCGCGAGAAAGGTGCTACCGAGTTGATCCTCGCCGGGGCATTTGGTGGACTACGCGCCGACCACGCATTCCTGCATTTGGCACTGGCGGTGCGTCTCGCACATGTCGGCATCTCAGTCATGCTCACAAGTGGATCGCAGGAAGGCGTTCCGCTGCTCGCTCGATCCACCCAGTTCGATTACGCCGAAGGCACCATGTTCTCGATCCTCGGCTTCTCGGATCTTGACGGGCTGACGGTGGAAGGCGCCAGTTGGCCGCTCAGGAATATCAAAGTGCCATTCGGCTCGTCGCTTACCATCTCCAATGTGGTCGCGGGAAAGCTGCGTATCGAACTTGCCAGTGGCCGGGCATTGCTCATTGCCCATCCCTTCCCGATTTCCGGAAGCTGACATGGCCCCGCCCCTGCTCAATCTCACTGGCATAAAGCTGACCTTTGGCGGCACGCCGCTGCTCGATGGAACAGAATTGACCGTCACAGCAGGCGACAAGATCGCGCTGGTCGGCCGCAACGGCTCCGGCAAGTCGACGCTGTTGAAGATTGCCGCCGGCCTGATCGAGGCGCAGGATGGCGTAGCATTCCGCCAGCCCTCAGCAACCATCCGCTACTTGCCCCAGGTGCCTGATATGGACGGGTTCGCCAGCGTGCGCGCCTACGTCGACACAGGTCTCGGCCCCGCCGACGATCCACATCGCGCAACCTATCTGATGGAACATCTGGGCCTCAGTGGGGACGAGCGGCCTGACGAGCTTTCGGGCGGAGAAGCCCGCCGCGCGGCTCTTGCCCGCGTCATGGCCCCGGAGCCCGATATTCTCCTGCTTGACGAACCAACCAACCACCTCGACCTGCAAGTCATCGAATGGCTTGAAGAAGAACTAGCCCACACCTCCTCGGCCCTGATCGTGATTTCGCACGACCGCCGCTTCCTCGAGCGCGTCTCCCGGGCCACCGTCTGGCTGGATCGCGGCCAGACCCGCAGGTTGGATAGAGGCTTCGGCCACTTCGAGGAATGGCGCGACAAGGTTCTGGAGGAAGAAGAGCGCGAGCAGCACAAGCTCGGCCGCCAGATCGTGCGCGAGGAACATTGGCTGCGCTACGGTGTCACGGCGCGCCGCAAGCGTAACATGCGCAGGCTCGGCGAATTGCAAACCATGCGGCAGCGCTTCCGAGGCCACAAGGGGGCCGAAGGCACGGCAACCATGGTGGCAAGCGATGCAGCCGAATCCGGTAAGTTGGTTGTCGAAGCCAAGGGTATCGGCAAGAGCTTCGGCGACCTCACCGTCGTCAAGGATTTCTCCACCCGTATCCAGCGGGGCGACCGCATCGGCCTCGTCGGGCCCAATGGAGCGGGCAAGACGACGCTCCTGAAAATGCTGACCGGGGAGCTCGCTCCCGATACTGGCACCGTCCGCCTCGGCGTCAATCTCGAGATTGCCACGCTCGACCAGAAGCGCGAGGCGGTCGATCCCAATGAGACGCTCACACACTACCTGACCGATGGTCGCGGCGAGAACCTCGTCATCAATGGCGAGCAGCGCCACGTCGTTTCCTACATGAAGGATTTCCTGTTCAAGCCGGAACAGGCACGCACTCCCGTGCGCGAACTCTCCGGTGGAGAACGGGCAAGGCTGTTGTTGGCGCGCGTTCTGGCCCGCCCGGCAAATCTCCTGGTTCTCGACGAGCCGACCAACGATCTTGATATGGAAACGTTGGAACTATTGCAGGAATTGGTCGCCGGTTTCGCGGGAACAGTCATTCTGGTCAGCCACGACCGCGATTTCCTCGACCGCACAGTGACCGGCACCATAGCGCCGGACGGCAATGGCCGCTGGGTCGAGTATGCTGGCGGCTATTCCGACATGCTTGCGCAACGCGGCGCAGACAGGCTCGACGATCGCAAGCTGCGCGCGCGCACGGCCGTTGATGAAGAGGTGCCGGCAGCGGAGCGCACTATTCAGTCCGAGCCCAAAAGTTCGGCAAGAAAACTCTCGTTCAAGCAGAAGTTTGCGCTGGAGAATCTGCCAACGAAGATGGCGGCCGTATCTTCATCGATCGCGACACTTGAAAACAATATTGCCGATCCTGCCTTTTATGAACGCGACCCCAAGGGCTTCCAGAAGACAATCGCAGCACTCGGCAAGGAGCGCGCCACGCTCACCGCCCTTGAGGAGGAATGGCTGGAATTGGAGATGCTGCGCGAGGAACTTGAGGGCTAACAGCCTTATAGGCAAGCCTCGCAGATTGCCTTGATATGGCGGCAATCCGTACCGCAGCAGCCACCCAATACAGAAATATGCTTGTAACGATCGCGCATGGCGCGGTAACGGCGACCGAGATCGGCCGGATCGCCGGGATCGAGTTCCGTTGCCTCATCTAGTTCCGCGTGGCTCTTTGTCGAGGCGTTCGCTCGCACTCCGCGAATGCGATTCACCCAGCGCGCGTTGTCTCCCAGAACCTCTTCGAAATGGCTCGGATGAGCACAGTTGATCATGAAATAGGCCGGCGCACCGTCGGTCTCGTCATCGACCAGTTCGATCGCCTCCTGCAGGCTCTCCCCCGAAGGGAGACGACCGTCGGTTTCGACGGTGAATGAAATCACCAAAGGCAGACCGACGCTCATTGCCGCGCAGGCGATGCCAACCGCTTCGTTGGTATAATTCATGGTGACCGCGCTTATCATGTCGGCCCCGGCATTGCGAAAGGCTGTGACCTGATCGCAGTGATAGTCTTCCGCCTCGCAAATCGTCATAAGTGCATCGGGGCGGTAACCATCGCCGCGGGGGCCAATGACGCCGTTGACCAGAACCGCCATGCCGCGCACCACGTATGGTTCGGCGAGCGTCCGCGCATGTAGAACGGCACGGCTGTTGATACTGGCCAGCGCCTCGCGCGGGTAGCCAAGCTTCTCGCCCCAATCGAGATTAGCTCGCCACGTCGGCGTGTCGAGTACGAAGCCCACGCCGTTTCGTTCGGCGATGTCCAGATATTGCCGGAAATAGTCGTCTAGCCGTGTCAGGCCGGATGCATCGTCAAGCAGCGGGAATGCGGCAAAGCCTGGCAATTCCATTCCGTCGAGAAAAACGAGCGAGGTCTCCAATCCACCGTCGGTGAGAAGAACGGTTTCACCCAGTTCCCTTGGATCGACCTTTGCAGCCCACATGCAGGGTGCTCCGAAAGCTCAAAGGCATCGAACCGTAAAGTCGGGAAATTTCAAATCAGCCCGATGCGAAACAGCGACAGGCGATCCGCAAAAACCCTCCGCGGGTCGTCCGGTTCGCAAAGCGATATTAGCATATGCTGTTGCAACTGCCACCGCGTATGCGCCGAGGCGGCCTTAACCCGCCGACTTGGCCTGCCAGGCCTTCAGCGCTTCGTCGAACACCTTGTCGCCCGGAATACCTTTTTCCATCGTCAAGAGTGCCCGGCGCCCCGACTTGTAGATCACCGGCACATCGATCCATTCCTGATTGCGCAACAGTGTCATGTTGGCATTCTCGTCGGCTGCGGTATCGTTGAGCGCGACGAGGAAATAGCCGTCGGCGATCTTGGCAGGAATGCCGATCAGTGGACTGCCTGCATCCTGTTCCGCTGTCTTCAAGGCGATACGAAGTACGTTCTCGATGCCGCCGCCTTCGAAGCCATCGGGCGTCAGGAAGATCATCTCGACGATATGGCTGGCCGGCAACGTCTGGTCGGCATTGCGGCGGATGGTCAGGCGTAGCTGGACATCCCTGCCGGGAATTGTGGCCTCGCCTCGGATCGCCGGTTCAGGCGGCGCATCGCCTCCGGGCGATTCCTGGACCAGTGACCAGACGATATTGCCGGGTTCTGCGGAACCCTGTGCAACGCTGGTGCGCTCCTCGTAGAAAATTGCCTTTTGCCCAACCGGCACGGCAGCCGGCGCCTCGGGAGCGGCGGGCGGCGTTTGTTCGCTGGCGGCAGGTGGTGTTGCCGTGTTGTCCGTAGCCGGAGGCGTCGTAGGCGCCACCGCCGGAGGAGGCGTGGTCAGCGCCACGACGGAGGTACCTTCACCAACGCCACTTTCGCCCGCTGCCGGGCCGGGATCGGTCTCGTTGCCATCCGGCAGCAGGCGCTGTGTGAACTTGGTCGTCTCGCCAGTATCGGTTCCGCTTGCCGGGCTTGGGGCTGGGGTCGGCGCAGCGGCAGGCTCGGTGGCGGCGGTTTCAGTGCCAGCAGTCGGCGCGACCTTCACCGGCTTGACCACAACTGGCTTCGGCTCGTCGGTGGACGCGAACATGCCCTGGAAGGCATCCTTGTTCAACCAAACGCCATAAGCGCCGCCGGCGACCACCAGCGCGGCAATGACCGCAGCGATCAAGCTTTTGTAGCTGCGCTTGCTGTCCGGTTCATCGACATTGGCAAATACGTCACCACGCCAGCCCGCCTCACTTTCGAACTCATCTCCTGCCGGATAGACCGGCCCACCTTCGGCGGGCGCGAGCTCGGGCGGCGCAGGCTCGGTCCATACAGCTTGGTCGGCATTGCGCCACGACGGGTCCGGCTTGGCTTGGAGATTGGGCGACGAGGTTTCGGTCTTGGCAGTTGGCCGGACGTGAGTGGACTGGTTCTTGTTCTTGTCGATCGAAGAGAAGATGTCGTCGAGTTCGGCCAGCGGATCGACCTCTGCCGTGACAGGCGCGGCATAGCCGCTCTCCACCGTTGCTATGGCATCTTCAAGCGCACGCGTCTGACGCTCAGCAACCGCGGCAGGCGGCGCAGGCTGGATAGCCGCCAGCTTGGCTGCAACCGTCGAGCGCGCCTTGTCATAGACCTTCGCGCGCATCTGCGGCGTAGTTTCGCCGAGACCGTCGATCGTCTTTTTCAGAACCGCAACGAAATCTGCCATGCTTCGGTTGACCTGTTACTTCCTTGCCGGCCGCCCAATCGGGTCTGTGGTCGGCAGATCGGGATAGTTAGTCTTGAAACGGATCAGTCACAAGTATCGTGTCGTCCCGCTCCGGGCTGGTTGAAAGCAGCGCCACCGGCGCACCGATCAACTCCTCGATGTGGCGCACATACTTGACCGCCTGCGCCGGCAAGTCCGCCCAGCTCCTGGCCCCAGCCGTGGTTTCCTGCCAGCCCTCAAGCGTTTCGTACACCGGTTCAACCCGGGCCTGGGCACCCTGGCTCGCAGGCAGGTAGTCGATCAATTCGCCATCCAGCGTATAGCCGGTACATACCTTGATCTCGGGCAATCCGTCGAGCACGTCCAGCTTGGTCAGCGCAATGCCCTTGATGCCATTGACGGCAACTGCCTGGCGCACCAGCACCGCATCGAACCAGCCGCAGCGCCGCTTGCGTCCGGTAACAACCCCGAACTCGTGCCCCTTGGTACCGAGGAATTCCCCGATCTCGTTCTGCTGCTCGGTCGGAAACGGCCCTTCGCCCACCCTGGTCGTGTAGGCCTTGGTGATCCCCAGCACATAGCTCAGCGCCCCCGGCCCGACACCGGAACCCGCGGAAGCCTGTCCGGCAACCGTATTGGACGAGGTTACGAACGGATAGGTGCCATGATCGATGTCGAGCAGCGTACCTTGCGCGCCCTCGAACAGGATACGCTCGCCGCCACGGCGACGGTCGTCGAGTATCTTCCAGACCCGATCCATGTAGGGCAGAATCTCACCGGCAACGGAGGTGAGTTCCTGCATGATCACATCATGCGCCACTTCGCTGTGGCCGAGGCCGCGCCGCAAGGCATTATGATGGGTCAACAGCCTGTCGACCTTTGCGGGAAGCGTTTCCAAATCCGCCAAATCCATCACCCTGATCGCGCGGCGACCAACCTTGTCCTCGTAGGCAGGGCCGATACCGCGCCGGGTCGTGCCAATCTTCGTTCCGGAATTGGACGCAGCATCTTCACGGAATCCATCCAATTCGCGGTGCAGGGAGAGGATAAGCGCTGTGTTTTCGGCTATTTTCAGGCGCTCGGGAACAACCTCCACTCCTTGCGCCTTGAGTTTGGACACCTCGGCCACGAACGCGTGCGGATCGAATACGACGCCATTGCCGATGATCGACAACTTGCCTTTTCGTACGACACCCGAAGGCAAAAGCGAGAGCTTGTAGACATTGCCGTCGACAACCAGCGTATGGCCGGCATTGTGGCCACCTTGGAAACGCACCACGACGTCGGCGCGCTCCGACAGCCAGTCGACGATCTTGCCCTTGCCTTCGTCGCCCCACTGTGAGCCGACGACCACCACATTGGCCATATTTTCTTCCCTTCAGTTCGGGTCGCGCAGAACGGGGGACCCGCAAAATGACAGGCCTCTATAACGGCAAGCAAACGCCGATGCGACCATTCTTTGCCGCTTGCAAGCACCCCTAGCACAACAATTTTCGCCTTTGGCATCATTTACTTGTCCAGCAAGGGACATTAGGCCGGCCTCAATCTGAAATACCGAAGCTTGCCATGTTCCGAAATGCCTACCTGCTCCTGCTTTTGACCACGCTATTTTGGGCCGGCAACGCAATTGCCGGCAAGATGGCGGTGGGACATGTCTCCCCCATGATCCTCACCGCCGCACGCTGGGGTTTCACCGTTGTTATCCTGGCATTTGTGGGCTGGCGCCATCTCGTGGCCGACTGGCAAGTGATCCGCAAGTACTCTTGGTTTCTTCTCATCGCCGGCACGCTCGGCTTTACCTTGTTCAGCGTCGCCATGTACTGCGCCTTGCTCTACACATCGGCAACCAATGTCAGCATCGAGCAGGGCGGCATACCACTGGTCGTCTTTGTCACGTCGTTCCTTCTGTTCAGGACCCGAACCACGCGAGGCCAGATAGCAGGCTTTGCACTTTCCTTCTGCGGCGTCATCGTTGCGGCCACGCATGGCGAGATCCAGCGCCTCGTTCATCTTGAAATGAACTTCGGCGATGCGCTGATGCTTGTAGCGATCACGACCCAGGGCATCTACACCGTCGTCCTGCGCCGAAAGCCGCAGGTACATTGGATAACGCTGATGGTTGGCTTGTGCCTCGGCGCTTTCTTGAGCGCGGTTCCCTTCGTAGCGGCCGAAGCTGCAATCGGCGCGACGATCCTGCCCGACCCCAAAGGCTGGGCGATCATCGCCTACGTCGTGCTGTTTCCGTCTCTGATTGCTCAAGCCACATACATTCGCGGCGTCGAACTGATTGGCGCAAACCGTGCCGGCCTGTTCATCAACTTCCTGCCGCTATGGGGCGCACTGCTGGCGGTCTTGCTCCTTGGCGAAGCATTTCAATCCTACCACGCGGTAGCATTGGTTTTGGTGCTTGGCGGCGTGTTGATCGCCGAACATAGCGGCCGCAAGATCGCGGCACGAAAGCCATGACCGGGTCTAGGCGCCAAATCCCATGCGCTTCAGCCAGCCTTGGCCGGCGCCACGGTCGCGGATGATCGGCAATGGGTCTTCCGAGTCGAGCCTCGAGCAGATACGGTAGACTTCAAGCGTCTCCGCATCCATGTCGCCGCGTTTGAAAAAATACATCGCCGCAGCATAGCGGGAGCGCCCCGACCATGGTTCGCCGAGCGGGGTATTGACCAGCACCCATTGCTCGCCAGCCTCGTCATCAAGGGGTGTGCCAGATTCGTCAGCCACGTCAAAAATCCGCCGGAGGATTGGCGGTGCGCCGGTCAAGCTTGATGAAAGGCCGCTGTACCACCTTCGCCCGCTTCATCAGTTTCTGGTACTGCAATTCACGCATGGCGTAGATTTCGACCCAGAGATCGTCGCTGATTGTATCCCCGAAAGGTCTTTCCAGCGATGCGATTGCGATATTTTTCTTGGCCATGGGCGACCATAGCGCCGCACTCACAAGCCCGATCTCCTTATGTTTCTTGTGGTAGACGATGGCATGCTCGGCCGGCACGTTGCCCTCGATCTCCAGCCCGACAAGGACATGGCGCAACTTGCCCCGCGTCCTCGCCTCAAGAATAGCACGGCGGCCATTGAAATGGCCCTTGGTCGCATCGACCATGAAGCCAAGGCCGATCTCGTCGGGCATGCGCAACCGATTGGCACGGATGGCATGTTCGGAGGTAACAAAATCAGCGTTGGCGACGATCAGCCCGGCTTCGGTGCGAGCACGATTCAACGCCGTATAGCCGATGGCGCGTATGCCGCGAAGCTCGCCCGCCTTGACCAGCCGATCCCAAAGGCTGAGCGCCAGAGCCCGCTCCACGAAAAGCTCATAGCCGAGGTCGCCGGTGAAGCCGGTGCGCGAAATCACCACCTTGCCGCCTTCATGATCCAACTCGGCAAGGTCGAAAACCTTCAGTTTTTCGATACCGGCAAAACCTGCTTCGCGAAGCACGGCAAAGGACGTCGGCCCTTGCAACGCAAGACCTGCGACCTGTTCTGTCTCCTCGTCGATTGAAACCTGGAACCCGACGGCGCTATCGAGCAGCCAGGGCAGGTGGCGTTCCTGGCAACACAGGCGGAACCTTTCCGCAGAGAGGCGAAACAGCGTGCCATCGTCCAGGACAAAGCCCTCGTCGTCACACCAGGCCGTATAGTGGACCCGACCCGGATTCAGTTTCGTCACGTCGCGCAAGGTCAACCGGTTTAGGAACGCTTCGGCATCTGGTCCCTCGACCCGATATTTGGTCATCGGCGAAATGTCGAACAGTGCCGCCTGGCTACGGATAGCGAAGTATTCAAGCTCCTCATCCCGAAGCGAATGCGGCGCCCGATAGCCTGCCCAGCTATACCAGTCGTCTGTCCTCGACAGCTCCGCAAGCCTCGGCTGGAAAGGCGTATCGATCCGCCAGGCACTGAAATGTCCCTGAGCAGCGCGGCGAAGCGCAACCTTGTCAGCTGCCGTATCCATCACGCCTCCTTCCGCCTCTGCAATATCCGCCGGGCGGCATTCAGCCCCGGCGCTCCGGAGACGCCGCCGCCGGGATGCGAACCGGCAGAGGCAAGGTAAAGGCCGGTGATCGGCGTATCGTAGCCTGACCAGCCAGCGACCGGCCGTGACACCAGCATCTGGTCGGCCTGCAATTCGCCATGGTGCCAATGGCCTCCACGCATACGATAGCGAGCCTCTATATCAGCCGGCGTAAGAAGCTCGGCATGCCGAACCGTTCTGCCGATGCCCGGAGCATAGGCTTCGAGTTGCGCCATGATCGTGGCCTGGAACTTTGCCTTGCCGGCCTGCCAACCTTCCTTCAGCGCATAGGGTGCATACTGTACAACCGCCGAAAGCACGCACGCGCCATCTGGCGCAAGCGAGGCATCGGAGAGCGACGGCAAGGTGATTTCCATGACCGGTTCAGGCGAGAACTCGCCATACTTCGAGGGGTTGAAGGCCCGTTCGACATGGTTCGTAGAGGGCGCGATGACAAGGCGGCCCTTGTGCCCGGCTGCGTCCAGACCTGCGAATGCAGGCGGTGCGTCGAGGGCGAGATGGAGCTTGGCCGTGTCGCCCTTCATGCGGATATTGCTCACCTTGCGCACGAAGCCGGTGTCGAGGTCGCGCGGACCAACCAGATCAAGGAAGGTCGTTGCCGGATCCGTCGCCGAGACGACGATGGCAGCACCTATCTCCTCGCCTGTTTTAAGCACAACGCCGGTCGTACGGCCGTTCTCGACAACGATGCGCGCGACAGGGGAATTCATGCGCACCGCTACACCCGCCTTGGCAGCTGCCGCCGCGATAGCGGACACGACCGCGCCCATGCCGCCTGCCGGCAAAAGCTGAGCACCTGCTTCGCCGGATAGCTCGCCTGCCAGGCGATAGTACAAACCAAGCAGCGACGTTGGCGAGCGCGGACCGAGATGCGCTCCCAGCACGGCATCGAAGGCAAGCAGGCCTTTCAACCGGTCATCCGTCAGTTGCTCGTCAAGCAGATCCGCCACGTTCATCAGAAGAACGCGCAGGAAATCGCGCATGTCTTCCTTGCCGAGACGCTTCAAGGTCAACGCCATCTGGCCAAGCGCCGCTGTTTCGCCAAGAGACAGGCCTCCGAGATCGGGTGGGCGGCGCGAAAGAAAGGGCTTCAGGATATCGGCGTAGCGCAGCAACTGGGCTCGCATCTCTAGCCATGCCGTTTGTTCCTTGGCGCTAGCTCCCGTAAGGGTCTCACCATATGCCCCCTGCAAAATAAGCGGCGTACCCTCTCTCACAAGCGCGATTGAGGGAATGAAAGCATCTCGCTTCAGCCGCAGGCCTTGCCTCTCAAGATCCAGATCCTTGACCACGTCTGGATGCAGCCGGTTTAGGATATGCGCGAGCGAGGAAGCACGGAAGCCGGGTGCGAATTCTTCCGTGCGGGCCGCACCCCCAACCTCGGCAGCAGCCTCCAGCACCAGAACCTTGCGGCCGCTCTTGCCCAGCAGTGCCGCTGCAACCAGACCGTTGTGGCCACCGCCGACGACGATGCAATCAAATGATGTCATGGGCCGGGCTCATATGAAGGCGGGGCTTGGCGAGATCGCGAAGGATTTCAGCGGCGGCATTGCGACCGGGGGCGCCCATCACGCCGCCACCCGGATGTGTGGACGAGCCGCACATGTAGAGCCCGCCGATAGGCGAGCGGTACTGCGCATATCCCGGCACCGGGCGGTTGAACAACAACTGGTCGAAGGTAAGTTCGCCCTGGAAGATATTACCCTCTGTCAGTCCGACCTCGGCTTCCAGTTCGCGGGGCGTACGCACCTCCATGTGAACGATCCGCTCGCGGAACCCGGGCGAGTAATCGGCGATCTGCGAGATCACCGATTCGGCAAAACCGTCCCGGTCGGCGTCAGTCCACTCGCGCCCCTCGATCTTGGGTGGCGCGTACTGCACGAAGCAGCTCATGAAATGCTTTCCAGGCGCAGTCATGGTCGGGTCAAGCGTTGTCGGGATCATCATGTCGAGGAAGGGATCGGCAGACCAACGCCCGGCCTTCCAGTCGTCATAGGCTCGCTCCATGCGCTCGACCGTATCGGTGAAGTGAAGGTCACCACGGTAGCAGGGCGAATTCTTCGGCAACGCTGGAAATTCGGGCAACGAATCCAACGCAATGTTGACCTTGCCGGACGAGCCGCGGATCTTGAAGTTCCGCACCCGTCGCAAGAAAATATCCGGCAGGTCCTTGTCATCGACCAGCTTGAGGAATGTCCGTTTCACGTCGGCGTTTGAAACGACCAGCTTGCCGTAAATCTCCTCGCCGCCGGCAAGAACGATTCCCTTGGCCTTGCCGCCCTTGACCAACACGCGCTCGACCTCTGCGCCGGTCCTGATCGTACCGCCCGAAGCCTCGAAGGAAGCGGCCAGCGCCTTGGTTACAGCTCCCATGCCGCCGCGCGCATAGCCCCACGCGCCGACAGAACCGTCCACCTCGCCCATGTAATGATGCAAAAGCACATAGGCGGTGCCGGGAGACATCGGCCCGAGCGCGGTGCCGATGATGCCTGATATGGCGAAGTTTGCCTTGATGACATCGGTCTCGAAATATTCATCGAGGAAATCCGAGATCGACATCGTCCAGAAGCGCAGCATCAGCGATATTTCTGCGGCGGAAAGTTCCCCGAACTTCTTGGCGAGGTAGACGAGTTCGCCAAGGTCGCGCGGCTTGAGACTGGTCGGATCGGGCGCGGTGCGCATCAGCAAGGGCTGGATGAAGCGGCACTGACGCGTCACGTCCCGGGCATAGCGGTCATAGGCCTCGGCATCACGTTTGGAGAAACGGGCGAACTCGCGCCGGTGCGCATCATGGTCGCGATAGTTGGCGAGATAGTCGCCGTCGCGGGTCAACACCGCCCCGCCTTCATAGGAAATAACCTGGAGGCCGAACCGCGGCAGTTCGAGATCGCGCATGATCTCCGGGCGAAACAGCGAGCAGACATAGGAACAGTTTGAATAGGCAAAACCGGGTGTCAGTTCACGGCTGGTAGCGGCCCCGCCCACCCAGCCATTCTTCTCGACCACAAGCACGTCAAGCCCGGCGCGCTGCAGATAGCAGGCATTGACAAGCCCATTGTGGCCGCCGCCGATGATGATCGCGTCCCAGCTCTTCATTCCAGCCGACCTTCTGCTTGCATGATCAGGCCCCGATTTCTTCAAATTTGCCACGACAATCCCATTTTTGTCCAGCCATATTGAATGAATGTTCAACAAATGAGGTTGCATTTTGCTGTGAATGGGTTAGCTTTCCATTGGTCTCCGGGACTTGAAAATCTGTGATCCGATGATCGAGACGGCAACGGCAGAACCCGAATATGACGACACCGCCATCCGCTTTCTGGAGGCGCTGTGGGGTGACGGATATCTTTCCCCCGGCGGCCCGGACGAAGTCGACCGGGTCGTGGAAGGTTTGGACCTCAAGGACAAGGCGCTTCTGGATGTCGGATGTGGCGCTGGCGGCGTAACTTTGCATCTTCTGGAAGCGCATGGGCTCGCCACGGCTACGGGCTTCGATGTCGAACTACCGGTCATAGAAGCCGCCCGCCGCCATGCCGCCGAACGCAATCTGTCCAACCGTGCCAGTTTCGTGCAGGCTGCCCCCGGCCGGCTGCCGTTCGCGGACAATTCCTTCGACGTCGTCTTTTCCAAGGATGCCCTGCTGCACGTTCCGGACAAGGACGCGCTGTTTGCGGACATCTACAGGGTGCTGAAGCCAGGCGGAGTGTTCGCCGCGTCGAACTGGATGATCTCGCATGACGGCGAACCTTCACCGGAAATGAAAGCCTACATTGCCGCCGAGGGGCTATCCTTTGCCATGGCTTCGCCCGCACGATATGCCGAGGCGATGGGGCGGGCCGGTTTCACTGGCATTGAGAAGAGAGACCGCAACCCCTGGTATCGTGAGGTCGCCAGAACCGAGCTGGCAAGATTGAAGGGTCCACTTTACCACCACGTCGCATCGGCCGTAGGCGCCGCCTATGTTGATAAGAACATCAAGACATGGGAAGCCATGCAGGTAGTGCTTGACAGCGGCGAGCACCGTCCCACTCATCTGCGCGGGTGGAAGCCCGGCACGACAGGATAGCGGGGTATGTTGGAAGCGACTCACCCGATGAAGGCAGGAATATCGGAAGACGAAGCGGAAAGCCTGGCAGCGAAAGCCGAGCCAGAAAAGCGGGGCCGCAAGGCATCCAAGGAAGTGCGCCGCCTTCAGCTGATCGAGGCCACCATCGATTCACTGGCCAAGCGCGGCTACTCCGATACGACCATGGCCGATGTTGCCGATGGCGCCGGCCTGTCTCGTGGCATCGTCAACTTCCATTTCGAGAGCAAGGAAAAGCTGTTGATCGCAACCTTGCAGCACATGTACGACGAATATGGTGCGCACTGGCGCACGGCGCTGACCAAAGCAGGCAGCGACCCGGCCCGCCGGTTGCAGGCGCTCGTCGCCGCAGATTTTGACCGTACCGTATGCAACAAGCGCAAGCTCGCCGCCTGGTGCGCCTTCTGGGGCGAAGCAAAGTCGCGCCCTACATATCAAGCTCTCAGCGGTGCGCGCGACCAGGACTACCAGGGCACCATCGTCGAGCTTTGCGCCGAACTGAAAAGACAAGCAGGCTACGGCTATGACGTTGACGCGACGGCGCTTGCTCTCAGCGCCCTTCTTGAGGGTCTCTGGCTCAGGCTGATGATCGGCGCAGAAGGCGTCACGCGCGAAACCGCGCTCACCTCGGCCTATGATTTCCTGGCTTCGGTATTTCCGGATCATTACCCGCGGGAGGCGGCCGACCGGAAAACCGCTTAACACCAAACAGAGGATGGAACGATGAAGACGATTTCCCGACGTTTGACCCTGACGCTGGCTCTGGCCGGTTCTTTGGCCGCCTCGGTTGCGGCACTGGCGATAGCTGCCGACAGCGAGCTTATCGTCTTTGACTGGTCAGGGTACGAGGACCCTTCCTTCCATCAGAAATATCTCGACAAGAACGGCGATTCCCCGACATTTGCTTTCTTCGGCGATGAAGACGAGGCATTCGAAAAGATCCGCTCCGGGTTCAAGGCCGATCTCGGTCACCCCTGCTCGCAAAGCGTGGTGAAATGGCGCGAAGCTGGCCTTCTACAACCGCTCGACACCTCGAAGATCACCGACTGGAACAGCCTGAACCCTGGCATCATGGCGATGAAGGACCTCGCCACCACAGCGGACGGCAAGGCGTGGTTCATGCCGTGGGACTGGGGCAATACACTGGTGACCTACAACACCGAAAAGGTCGACGAAAAGGACGTACAATCGCTGAAGGCCTTCGCCGACCCGAAATTCGAAGGCCGCGTCTCGATAGGCGACAACGTCGACGACGCCTATGCGCTGGCAAGTCTCGTCCTTGGCATCAAGGACTGGACGACGATGACCGAAGACCAGTTCAAACAGGCTTCCGACTTTCTGCGCCAGGTTCACAAGAACGTGCGGCTTTACTGGACCGATACCACCGATATCGTCCAGGCGCTGTCGGGCGGCGAAGTGGACCTCGCCTGGGCGTGGAACGACGCGGCAGTTCAATCGATAGCTGCCGGCGCGCCGATCAAGTCGAAGAAGGACACTGACGAGGGCATTTCGACCTGGGTATGCGGCTATGTCCTGTTCAAGGATGCGCCCGGCAACTCTGAAAAGGCATACGACTACCTGAATGCGATCAACGACCCCGAAGTGGCAAAGGTGCTGGTCGGCGATTGGGGTTACGGCCAGGCCAATGCCAAGGGCATGGAGTCCGTCGATCCGCAGGTAATGAAGGAAAAGGGTTATGACGACGTGGAGAAATTCGTCGACAAGACGCTTTTCCAATCGCCGGTTCCATCCGACCTGAAGTTGAAGATGATTGCCGAATTCGAGAAGATCAAGGCCGGCTACTAAAAGGCAATCGGGAGAACTGCCGGCCCGTCGAACAAGTGCTGGCCGGCAGTCAATCTCAAGCGGGCCTCAATCTGCCAGCGCCACCAAAGCCTCGGGGTCGTAAGCTAGCCTGATCGATGACCCGACCGGTATGTCGTCGGCGCCAAAATCATTGGTTTCCGTCACCGAAAGCGGCTTTTCCAAACCCGGTATCTCGACGATCAGGTGGGTGATCTCGCCGAAATAATGGCGTTCCACCACCTTGCCGGACACTTCGAATTTTGCGCTCGAATCGTCCCAAAGCACGCGCAGCCGCTCGGGCCGGATACCGAGCGTCGCGCCACTGCCGTTGCGGACAAAGGCCTTGGGCTTGTCGGTCTTTATCCGCCCGAAGCCGAGTGTGTCGACCACCAGCGAAGCACCCTGTTCCTCGACGATTTCTGCCTTGACGAAATTCATGCCGCCAAGGAAGTCCGCAACCTGGCGGTTGACCGGGCGCTGGTAGATTTCCTTCGGCGAAGCGACTTGCGCAATACGCCCGCCAAACATGACGGCAATGCGATCCGACATGGCCAGCGCCTCATACTGATCATGCGTCACGAGGACGAAAGTGATGCCGACCGCCTGTTGCAGCCGGCGCAGTTCAACCTGCATCTGCTCGCGCAGCTTCTTGTCCAGCGCCGATAGCGGTTCGTCCAGCAAAAGCACCTTCGGACGCATGACGAGCGCGCGCGCCAATGCGACGCGCTGCCGCTGGCCACCCGAAAGCTCTGTCGCCCCGCGCTTGCCGAGACCGTTCAGCGAAACCTGCCCCAAAGCTTCCTCGACCCGCCGCTTTTCCTCTGCAGAATCGAGTCTCAGCCGCTTTAGCCCATAGGCGACATTCTGCTCGACATTGAGGTGAGGAAAGATTGCATAGCTTTGGAACACCATATTGGTCGGTCGCCGGTTGGCCGGGATGCCCTCCATCGCCTGCCCATCGACGGCGATGGTTCCGGTGGTCGGGTTGTCGAAACCGGCAATCATGCGAAGCAATGTTGTCTTGCCGCACCCGGAAGGCCCGAGCAGCGAGAAGAACTCACCTTCCCTGATGACCAGATTGGCGTCGTCGAGAGCCTTGAAAGCTCCATAGCTGCGGGTGACGTTGGTGATCTCGATCATGGGCCGATCGGCGACGGGGCGTTCAGGCATAAAGGCCTCCCTCATTGCTGGTACGGCGCGCAGCACGGCGGCGTAGCACCTCGGCGATCGACAACATGACGAAGGACAGCACGAGCAGCAGCGTTCCAAGTGCCAGCACGCCGGGCAGCTTGGCCGCAAACCGCAACTGTCCCCAGATGTAGATCGGCAGCGTCGCCTCCGTTCCGGTGAGGAAGAAGGCGATGATGAACTCGTCCAGCGAGATGGTGAAGGAAACCAGCAGGCTGGAGATGATGGCGGGCATCACCATCGGCAATGTCACGCGGCGAAACGTTCCAAAGGCGCTTTCACCCAGATCGGCAGACGCTTCCTCCAGACTGCGGTCGAACCCTTCGAAGCCGGAAATCAGCACCGTCATCGAATAGGGAATGCAGATCAACACATGGCCGAGCACAACGGTGAACAGCGAAAGGCTCAGACCCAGTTGCAGCATTACCAGGAGCATCGAAATGGCGACGATGATCTCCGGCAGCACCAGCGGCGCCATGATGAGCCCGTTGATCGTACGTCGGCCCGGAAACCGGTAGCGGGTTATGGCGCGCGCGGCGAGGATGCCTAGCGTGGTGGCAAGGACTGAGGCCGAGATGCCGACTACGAGGCTGTTCCATGCAGCGTCGAGCAGGGCCGGCGTATGCGGCAATTCCTCGTACCACTTCAGCGTATAGCCTGAGAGTGGGAATTTCGGTGTCGCTGCGGTGTTGATGGAAAAGATCGGCAGGAAGACGACGGGAAGATAGAGGAAACCGACATAGATGGCGGCATAGGCGCCAAGCCACGACCTGCCGGGTAGAAACCGCCTCAATCCGCTCATCGCGCCATCCTCGCGGCCGAGCGAATGATGAAGACGCTGGCAAGCGCCATCAGCGTGACGATCACCATGGTCGTTACCGAGAGCGCGGCACCAAGCGGCCAGTTGGCGGCCTTGCCGAATTGAACCTGGATGGCGTTGGCGATCATCACGCCGTCCTTGCCGCCGACCAATTTCGGCGTCACATAGTCGCCGACGGTCGGGATCATGACGATGAGCAGCGCCGCAATCACGCCTGGAATGGAAAGCGGCAGCGTCACACGCAGAAACGAGCGCAGCGGACCGTCACCAAGATCGGTTGCCGCCTCGACCAGCGTGCGGTCGACTTTTTCCAGCGAAACAAAGATCGGCAAGATGGCGAAAGCCGCCCACGCATGCGTCAGCGTGATGATGACCGCGCTGGAATTATAAAGCAGCGCGGTGGACGGCTCATCGATGATGCCAAGCCCCATCAGGCCGGAATTTAGCACGCCATTGTAGCCAAGAATCACCTTCCAGGCCATCACGCGCAGCAGGTAGCTGGTCCAGAACGGGATGGTGATGAGGAACAGCCACAGTCCCTTGTGGCGGCCGCCATGGAACGAGATGAAGTAGGCGATGGGATAGGCAAACACCACCGTCAGGAAACTCACTGTCAGCGAGATATAGAGCGATCGCCACAACAGGTCGCGATAGATCGGCTCGGTCAGCGCGATGCGGTAGTTCTCCAACGTGAAGGTACGATCTATCGTGAGGTAGTGCTGCGTCCAGAAGGAATGGGCGATGACGACGATGATCGGCGCAAGCAGGAAGACGACCGCGTAAAGAAATGTCGGGCTGATCAGGCCAAGACCTTGGACGGCCTCCGATTGCAGCAGAACATCGCGACGCGTTCGTCTCGAACCGACCCCCGGACTGTCCGCCACAGCCGCCGTCATGGCAAAACCCCGTGCAGGGCTTGGGGTTCGTATGCAGTCGCGGGCCTGAACTTGCCTGCCATGCTGCCATCCCATCGGTCATGCGAGCGCCCGTTCCCCGTGGGCTTGCCCGCTGTCTTCCAATCATGAGCGCATCCGCAGATTGAAATCAAGCGTTAATTCTGCCATATTGATTGAACGGACATTCAAAATGAAGTGATGATCAGGCTCGGAGCGGCGGCAAGCCGGGCGAGACCGAAAGCGAGGCAGCAATGGCGGCATTACGCGACCTATCGAGGGATCAGGCCGGTGGAAACGACGAGCTCGACGCCGTCGAACAGGCCAGGAGGCACCTGGTCCAGCCGTGGCCCTATGCCGGTTCCGTTGGCGAGGAGGCACGCGCCCTGATCGGCGAAGGCGATGGCATCTACATCACCGACAGCACCGGTCAAAGACTGATCGACGGGCCAGCAGGCATGTGGTGCATCAACATCGGTCATCGTCGCGAAGAACTGGCGCGCGTGATGTACGACCAGGCTATGCAGCTTTGCTACAATACGCCGTGGTATACCATGAATGCGCCGTCAGCCGAGCTTGCGGAGCGCATCGCTTCCCATGCACCCGGCGATCTCAATCACGTCTTCTACACTACGGGTGGTTCGTCGGCGGTGGAGACGGCACTGCGCTTCATGCAATTCTACAACAACGTGCGCGGAAGGCCGGAAAAGAAGCTGATCCTGAGCCGCGGAGGCGCCTATCACGGTTCCACCTATCTGTCGGCCTCGCTAAACGGCCGGCCTCGCGACCGCGACTGGATGGACGGTGCCGACGAACTGGTCGTCAAGATGACGTCTCCCGATCCCTTCCGCCGACCCAAGGACATGACGAGTGAGGCGTTCAGCGATTTCCTCGTGGAGGAATTCAGCGCAACCGTGGCGCGCGTTGGAGCCGAACGCATTGGCGCTTTCGTCGGCGAACCGGTTCAGGCCTCCGGCGGCGTCATCATACCCCCCGACAACTACCTGCAGCGCATCCGCGAAATCTGCCGCGCCAACGAAATCCTCTATGTCTCGGACGAAGTTGTCACGGCCTTTGGTCGTCTCGGCCACGTCTTTGCCTCGGGACAGGTATTCGGCCTCGACCCCGACATGATAACTTTTGCCAAGGGCGTCACCTCTGGCTATTTTCCGCTCGGCGGCGTGGTAATTTCCGAACGCCTGCTCCAGGATCTGCGTCGCTCAAACCACCCCGACGCGCTATTCGGCCATGGCCTGACCTATACCAGCCATCCCATCGGCTGTGCCGTGGCGCTCAAGAACCTCGATATCCTCGAGGACGGCGTTCTGGCACACGCCCGAAATGTCGCGCCATATTTCCAGGCACAGTTGAAGACGCTGGAAGACTTGCCTTTGGTCGGCGAGGTGCGCGGCATCGGCTTGATGGCCTGCGTCGAATGCGTTGCCGACCGTGAAAGCAAGAACCCGCTGCAACTGGACAAGAATGTCGGCGCACGCATCGACGCGCATTGCCACGAGCTTGGTCTTCTGGTGCGGCCGCTGATCAACATGTGCGTGATGTCGCCGCCGCTGACCATCAGTCGCGAGCAGATCGACGATATGGTGTCCATACTGCGCGAGGGCATTTCGCGCACCATGGACGACCTGCGCAAGGAAGGCGTCTGGCAAGGTTGAAGGAAAAGTCCTGAAGCCTTGTTCCGGCGCTCCTCAGGCGGCTCCGCCGCTTTCCTGTTCATGGCGCAAGGTGGCGATGAACCGCTTGGTGCGTTCGCGCTGAGGATTGGCGAACAGGCTTGCCGCTTGCCCGCTCTCTACCACGACGCCCGCCTCGAGGAACACCACCTCGTTGGCGATCTTGGAGGCAAGGCGCAGGTCGTGCGTAGCCATCACCATCGTCGTGCCTTCGCTTGCGAGTTGTCCTAAAACATCGACCACTTCCTGCGCCAGTTCCGGGTCCAGCGCCGAAGTCGGCTCGTCGCACAGCAGCACCTTTGGCGAAGGCGCCAAGGCACGGGCAATCGCCACCCGTTGTTGCTGGCCGCCGGATAGCGTGGCTGGCCAGGCATCCGCCTTGTGCGCCATGCCGACTTTCTCGAGCAAGGCCAGCGCCCGTTCACGCGCCCGCTCGGCGGGCCATTTCAGAACGGTGACCAACCCCTCCATGACATTCTCGATCGCTGTGCGGTGCGGGAAGAGCTGGAAGTTCTGGAAAACCATGCCGGTCTGGCGGCGCAACCGCTGGACATCCTTGGACGCAGCCTTCTCGCCAGGCCTGAAGGCAAGCGTTTCTTCACCGATACGCAGAGTACCGGACGTAGGGATTTCAAGCAGGTTGATGCAGCGCAAAAGCGTACTCTTGCCACCGCCCGATGGGCCGACCAGTGCGGTAACGGTACCTTCGGCAATGGCAACAGACACGCCTTTCAGAACGACATTGTCGCCGAAGCGCTTTTCGATATCGGTGAGGCCGATCATGCCCGCGCCTCCAGGAAGCCGCCATAGCGGTTGAGCCGCGTTTCCAGCCGGGTCTGCAATGCAGATAGCACGGAACTCATGGCAAGATAGAGCAGCGCTGCCTCGACATAGAGGATCAACGGCTCATACGTAACGGCGACTATCCGCTGCGCTGCTTGGAACATCTCCGGCACCGTGATGGCGGCGGCGAGCGAGGTGTCTTTCACCAGCGAGATGAAAGTATTGGAAAGCGGCGGCACCGCAACGCGGCCTGCTTGCGGCAGGATAGTGCGGCGCATGGCCTGGCTCCACGTCATGCCGATCGAATAGGCCGCCTCCCATTGGCCCTTTGGCACCGAACCGATCACGGCACGGATGATTTCGGAACTGTAGGCGCCGATGTTGAGGGTGAAACCGATCAGCGCTGCCGGAAAGGCGTCCAGCAGGATGCCCGCAGACGGCAGGCCGTAGAAGATCAGGAAAAGCTGCACCAGCAGTGGCGTACCGCGAAAGATCCAGACATAAAAGCGCACCACGGCAACCAGCGGTTTCGGCCCGAACAGGCGGATCAGCGCCACGCCCAAACCGACGATCAGGCCGAAGGTGAAGGAAAGAAGCGTCAGCGGCGTGGTGAAAACCAGCGCGGCCCACAACAGCGGGCCGAGTGATTCCAGCATCAATTGAAGCCAGTGCGGCACGGAAAACCTCCGGAAATCGTCGCTTGTATCGAGCAGGCGCACAATAGCGCGCCTACCCATCAAGCGGAAAGCGGCGGCCGATATCTGGCGGCCGCCGCTTGTTCGGTTTGGCTGGAGCGCCAGCCCGGTTGTTACTTTGAAACGTCCTGGCCGAAATAGGTGTCGGCGATCTTCTGGTAGGTGCCGTCGGCCTTGATATCGGCCAGCGCCTTGTTGATCGCCGCGACCAGTTCGGGGTCGCCCTTGCGCACGATGACGCCGGAATAGTCTGCATTTTCTTCCTGCGCGGCAATCTTCACATCGGCATCGGGCTTGTGCTTCTTGAAGTCGAGGAAGGACAGGCTGTCATTGATGGTCGCGTCCGCGCGGCCGGTCAAAAGCAGCTGGATCGACTGGTCGAAGCCATCGGTGCCGACGAGTTCCGCGCCGTTCTTCTCGGCCAGCTTGCCGAAGTTGGAGGTCAGCGACTGGGCCGACTTCTTGCCCTTCAGGTCGGCGAAGCCCTTGATGTCGGTGTTGTCGCCCTTGACGATCAGCACTGCCTTGGAAGCGATATACGGATCGGAGAAGTCGTATTTCGCCTTGCGCTCCTCGGTGATGCCGACTTGGTTGATGACCGCGTCATAGCGGTTGGCATCGAGGCCAGCGATCAGGCCGTCCCACTTGCCTTCAAGGAACTCGGCCTTGACGCCAAGCTTTGCCGCGACTGCCTTGCCGATCTCCACGTCGAAGCCGACAAGTTCGTTCGACGCATCGTGGTAGGTGAAGGGTGCGTAGGTGCCTTCGGTGCCGATCTTGAGCACGCCGTCTGCCTTGATCTGGTCGAGATTGGCGCCCGCAGCGGCAGCCGTGATGGCCAGCGCCTGCAACGTGCCGGCAACGATAAGCGATTTAAGCCAGTTCATTTTTCTGTGATCCTGTTGAGCCCGAAACGGGCGCTTTTTGTAGAGGCAGGCAATCTCGCAGAACTTTAGGCATAAAATAAGGAAGGAAAATCCGAAAATTGGCGGCTATCAGGAATTGATTGCTAATGAATGGCGGGCCCTGCCGGGGTTCGTTGCCCGCATGAAAGGCTCGTCTTCGAGCAATGGAATGAGCCGGAACCAACTTCCGATCTCGAACGTTCCTGACGGTCATAAAGTGCCTTTCGCAAGCGCGTTGGCACATGCAGGCTGTCGAAGGTCGGAGCACCGCCATGATGCAGGACACTACCTCGCGCGACTTCATCCGCATCGCGATGGCTGCCCCCTATCTCGGTCGCGAGGAAGAGCAGGAGCTGGCCCTCAACTGGCGCAAACATCATGACCAGGACGCATTGAACCGGATAGTCGTCGCGCATATGCGGCTGGTCATTTCCATGGCCGCCAAGTTTCGCCACTACGGGCTCCCCGCCAGCGACCTGATCCAGGAAGGTCACGTCGGGCTCCTCGAAGCCGCCGCGCGTTTCGAGCCCGAGCGCGAGGTACGCTTCTCGACTTACGCGACGTGGTGGATACGCGCCTCCATGCAGGACTACATTCTGCGCAACTGGTCTATCGTACGCGGCGGCACCAGTTCTGCGCAGAAATCGCTGTTCTTCAACTTGCGGCGGCTCAGGGCCCGGCTGGCAAATGGCAATGAAACGCTTTCCAGCACCGCGCTCTATGAGGAAATATCGGCAGCGCTTGGCGTTTCGACATCAGACGTTGCCACCATGGACGCCCGCCTGTCCACGCCCGACAGATCGCTGAATGCCCCACTGACCGGTGAATCCGATTCCACGGAGCGAATGGACTTTCTGGTGTCGGACGAGCCTTGGCCCGACGAAATCGCCTCCACGACAATCGACGTCGAAAGACGTTCAGGGTGGCTCAGGATCGCGCTCAGGGCGCTGAACGCCCGCGAGTTGAGGATTATCGAAGAACGCAGGCTAAAGGACGAAGGCGTTACGCTTGAAGAGCTTGGCGGCAAGCTCGGCATCTCAAAGGAACGGGTTCGCCAGATCGAAGCCCGCGCCATGGAAAAGCTCAAGGTCGCTCTGGTGAAACAGAATCCGGAGTTTCTGGCCGCCTGAACAGGCCCGCCGTCACTTAACCCCGTCAAGCAAATCCGGCCGGCGTTCCCGTGTCAGGCGCTCCGCCTGCTCTCGCCGCCATTGCGCAATCTTGGCGTGATTGCCGGAGACGAGAACCTCGGGAATGAGCCGCCCGTCGAACTCCTGTGGTCGCGTATAATGCGGATGTTCCAGCAGCCCGTTTTCGAAACTCTCTTCTTCGCCCGACTGGTCGTTTCCCATGACCCCCGGCAACAGGCGCACAATGGCGTCGAGCAATACCAGCGCTGCCGGTTCGCCGCCTGAGAGTATGTAGTCGCCGATCGAGATTTCTTCGAGGTTGCGCGCCTCGATCAAGCGCTGGTCGACACCTTCGAAGCGTCCGCATAAAAGGACGACACCGGGGCCCGCAGCCAGTTCTCGCACCTTCGCCTGGGTCAGCGGCTTGCCGCGAGGGCTCATCAGGAGGCGAGGTCGCGGATCGCCCTCAGCGGCCGCGCTGTCGATGGCACGGGCCAACACGTCGGCGCGCATGACCATCCCGGCGCCGCCACCAGCCGGTGTATCATCCACCGTCCGATGACGATCCGTGGCAAAGTCGCGGATCTGGACCGTGTCGAGCGACCATGTGCCGGCTTCCAGCGCCCGGCCGGCAAGCGAAACGCCGAGCGCACCCGGAAACATCTCCGGGTAAAGCGTGAGAACCGATGCGGCAAAGCTCACCGGTTGCCTCCGGCGTCTTTCGGTCCGCGCGGGCGGCGTTTGGCATCGAAACCATCGCGGCCCGGGGCCGTTTCGATGTCAGGCTCGCCATCGCCGTCCTCATCCTCCACCAACCCTGCCGCAATCGGATCGATACGTACGAAGCCGCCGGCAATGGAAACCTCCGGAACTGCTGCCTGGGTAAAGGGAATGAGCACGCCCTTGCGGCTACCCACCATCAGGTCGAGTATGTCGCCGCCGCCGAAATTCTGCACCGCCAGCACCTTGCCGATAATTGCGCCGGTATCGTCCTTGACGGCAAGGCCGATCAGGTCTGCCTGATAGAATTCGTCTTCCTCGATGGATTCGGGAAGCGCGGAACGATCGACAAACAGCTCGGTGCCGGTCAGCGCCTCTGCCGCCGTACGGCCATCGATGCCCTTGAAGCGCACGACGGCGACATTGCCTGCGGGCCTGATGCTGAGAACCTCAAAGATGCGGCCGTCCCTTGTGGACAATGGCCCGTAGTCGCCAAGCGCCTCCGGCGCGCCGGTAAAGGTTTTGACGCGCAACTCGCCCTTGATGCCATGCGCTGCACCTATCACTGCCATCTGGACGGGATTGTTGAGCTTCGGCATCAATTGAAAATCCTACGGGCTTGATCATGTCCTAGATTTGGAAGAATTGCATTACAAGCACCCTTCACCGCTTCCTAACCTCGCTTAAGCAAGATGGCGAGACGAAGATGGAAACGATCATGCAGGAACAGTTCCTGATTTCGGCGAAACCCGACCTGAACGATGCCAGGCAGCGCTGGCTGTCGGTGTTGGCAGGCGAGCGCCGTTTGTCCATGCTCACCGTCGAAGCCTATGAGCGCGACACCCGCCAGTTCCTGCAATTCCTCACCGGCCACTGTGGCGGGCCGCCGGGCATCGCCGACATCGCAAACCTTCGCCCTGCAGACTTGCGCGGCTTTCTCGCCTCGCGCAGGAACGGCGGTGCCGGCGCCCGCACCCTGGGTCGCGGCCTTGCCGGCATCCGCTCGCTGCTGCGGTTTCTGGAGCGGCAAGGCCTCGTCAATGCGGCGGGAGCTGCCGCCCTACGGGCCCCGAAGCAACCGAAGTCGCTTCCAAAGCCGCTCACGGCCGCCGACGCCAAACGCGTCGTCTCGACCGTCGAGCAATTGGCCGAAGAGCCATGGATCGCGGCGCGCAACGCCGCCCTGCTGACGCTTCTCTACGGTTCCGGTCTTCGTATTTCGGAAGCGCTCGCGCTGACCGGCAGCGATCTCATCAATCCGAACGAAAAGGTGCTGCGGATAACCGGCAAGGGCGGCAAGACCAGGCTGGTGCCGGTACTGCCCGTCGCGCTACAGGCGGTTTTGGAATATCGGCGGCTCTGCCCCTTTCATCTTGAGGCAGGCGATCCCCTGTTTCGCGGCGCGCGTGGCGGCCCGCTCAACCCCGCCATCATCCAGCGGGAGATGGTAAAACTGCGCTCCGCCCTGAACCTTCCCGACTCGGCAGCGCCGCATGCGCTGCGGCATTCCTTTGCCACCCACCTGCTAGGGCGCGGGGGCGATCTGCGCACCATCCAGGAACTGCTCGGCCACGCCAGCCTTTCGACGACGCAAATATACACCGGGGTGGACACGGCACGTCTGCTGGAAATCTATCAATCGGCGCACCCTCGCGCCTGAAGGCGCTGTTTTCCGCGATATTCTGACAATTTTTCTGCATTCATTAACGGTTTGGCGGCGATTTGAAATTACGCTCCATGCTATGAAACGCGCCTTTGCCATCGCAGACAGTACCGCCCTTTTCGGCATGAAGTTGCTCGCAGCAGTAAACCTGCTGTTCTTCCTGTCGTTCCTGGCCGTTTTGATGTTTGCCGCTTAGCCGGCCCCTTCCCTAAAACCGTCGACGTTGGTCAAGCCGCCGCTCACGCAAAGCGTGATTGGGCCATCTTTGCAAAATCTGCTAGCTTTCCCCGGTCCACGTGAAATGGAAGGAGAAGAGCATGACAAAGGCGCTTATCCTGGCAGCATCTTTCGGCCTTTCGGTATCGGCGGCCCATGCTTGCGATTTCATGAAATCGGCCGATAACGCTGCCGTAGACAAGACGGCCATCGTCGCCAGTGTTTCAGAAGATCAGCCGCCCCCGATGTCGGTGCCGGACGAACAGACCGTCTTGCCGTTGCCATCGCCGGCCACGCCGGCACAGCCCGCGCAATAGGCTGCCAGGGTTCTGACCCGACACACAACCCGATTCGTAGGGATCGGGGAAGGCTGTTGTCGCCGCTTTTCCATCTGTGAACTCCCCCAGTTTTCAAGGTGCGGGGAGGATATGTCACGGGCAATGAAACCCATTCCCCACTCGTGCGTTAATGGGCATTAGCCGATCAATTTCGGCTGATCCATTTCACCAGGAGGACAGTATGGCCGACCCAAACAAGCCGGACCCGAACGATCCACGGCTTACGGATCCGTTGAACCCTGTACCACCGCATTCAACATCAGATCCGCGAATTGCCAGTCCGCGACCGATGGAGCCACGCGGCAGCGGCAGCACGTGGCTGATCGCCTTGATCGTTATCGTCTTGGCCATAGCCGCCTATTACCTCTTCGTAAGGGGTGAGCCGGCCGCTCCTCCTGCCGAGCAACCCGCCGCGACAGAATCTGCTCCAGCGCCTGCCGAGCCCGCGCCGGCTCCGGCCCCAGCGGAACCTGCACCAGCGGAACCTGCACCAACTCCAGCCGAACCAGCACCTGCTCCTGCGCCGACGGAGACCCAACCCGCGCCTGCCGAGCCAGCTCCAGCTGAGCCTGCCCCGGCACCAGCCCCGGCTGAACCCGCTCCGGCACCGGCCAACTGACATCGGCCATCAACGAAAAGCGGCCCGCCAATCGGCGGGCCGCTTTTACATGACCACTCGGTTCAAGCCGGTCAGATATGGATCGGCTTGAAAAACGTAGCCAGCGCCGCTTCCTTGACCGCCTCGGACATCGTCGGATGCGCGTGGCAGGTGCGGGCGAGATCCTCCGATGAGCCGCCGAATTCCATCAGCACCGCCGCTTCGTGGATCATCTCACCAGCCCCGAAGCCTACGATATGGACGCCAAGCACCCGATCGGTTGCCTTATCGGCCAATATCTTGACGAAGCCATCGGTGTGCAGCATCGCGCGAGCCCGGCCATTGGCCGTGAACGGGAATTTGCCCGACTTGTATTCAATGCCGGCCTTCTTGAGTTCTTCCTCGGTCTTGCCGACCGAAGCCACCTCCGGGCTGGTGTAGACGACGCCCGGGATGACATCGTAGTTTACATGCCCGGCCTGCCCGGCGATGATCTCGGCCACCGCGACGCCCTCGTCTTCAGCCTTGTGGGCCAGCATCGGCCCAGCGACCACGTCCCCGATCGCATAGATGCCAGCAACGTTTGTTCGAAGATGGCCGTCCGTCTTGACGCGGCCGCGTTCGTCCATCTCGACACCGGCTTCCTTGAGCCCGAGACCATCGGTATAGGGCTTGCGGCCAGTGGCGATCAGCACGACATCCGCCTCGACGGTTTCCGCAGCACCACCTTTTACTGGCTCAAACGTAACCGTTGCGCCCTTCTTGGCCTTGGCGACACCCGTCACTTTGGCACCGAGCTTGAACTCGAAACCCTGCTTGCCGAGCATGCGCTGGAACTGCTTCGACACTTCGCCATCCATGCCGCCGAGGACGGTATCAAGGAACTCGACCACCGTGACCTTGGCGCCAAGACGCGCCCAAACCGAGCCAAGCTCAAGGCCGATAACACCGCCGCCGACGACCACCAGATGGCTCGGCACCTTGTCCAGCAACAGTGCACCGGTCGAAGACACGATCACCTTCTCGTCGATGTCGACCTTGACACCCGGAATTCCCGCCACGTCGGAACCGGTGGCGATGACGATGTTCTTCGCCTCAATGTCCTGCCCCTTGCCATCCTCGCCGGTGACCATGACCTTGCCCGCCGCGACCACCTTGCCGGTGCCGCGATAGGTATCGATCTTATTCTTCTTGAACAGAAAGGCGACGCCACTGACATTGGCGGCCACGGTCGCATCCTTGTGCGCCATCATCTTCTTCAGATTCAGCTTGGGGGCTGCGATCTCTACGCCCAGCGCATCGAAGGAATGGCCCGCCTCGGCGAACATTTCCGAGGCATGAAGCAACGCCTTCGAAGGAATGCAGCCGATATTGAGGCAGGTGCCGCCGAAGGTCTCGCGCTTCTCCACAACCGCGACCTTCAGGCCAAGCTGTGCTGCCTTGATGGCGCAAACATATCCGCCCGGACCAGACCCGACGACGACGACATCATAAGCCATGATTTCAATCCTTCTTGCCGGCCTTCCGGCATCTTCGATTTATGCAGGGCGAAACGGCTTCGCCACCCGTGAGCCAACTATTCCTGGCAACCCTTCAATGCAAAAACGTCCCAAGGCAACTTGGAAAATCCATCCTCTCCGTAAGCCGCGGACATGCGCAGGGTCGGACCAAGATCAGGGAAGATCAGCGTCGGAGGGGCAGCTTCGCCTTCAGCCGGAATCAAGTCGACCTTGCCGTTGGTGTCCGCCGCATAGATGACACCCTCCCAAAGCGTGCAGGCCGCAATCTCTTCGCCCGTCACGTCGCCTTCCGGGCACTGGTACATGAGCGAAGCATGGGGACGCTTGACCCCTTCGCTCCACATCACGATGCCGTCGAGGACGACGCCCTTTTCGAGCACCATCTTGAAACTGTTGGTAACCACGGCCGACTCACCGGTCGGCCTGAAGTCGATCCACGCCGCGTCGTCGCGATCGCCATAGACGGAAAGTTCCATCGGACAAGCGGCATAGGCAGATATCGGCGCGGCTGAAAGTAGCGCCGGCACCAAACCGGTCCATAAAGCCAGCGTTCTTCGCAAGCGGGCGCTGCCTGCTGCCATGGTGCCTGATCCTTAAAGATCCAGCACCAACCGCTCCGGATCCTCCAGGCTCTCCTTGACCCGAACCAGGAAGGTCACGGCCTCCTTGCCGTCGACGATGCGGTGATCGTAGGATAGCGCCAGATACATCATCGGCCGGATCACGATCTGCCCGCCGACGACCACTGGCCGATCCTGGATCTTGTGCATGCCGAGAATGCCCGACTGCGGCGCATTGAGGATCGGCGTCGACATCAGCGAACCGTAGACGCCACCATTGGAAATGGTGAAGGTACCACCCTGCATGTCTGCGACGGAGAGCTTGCCGTCCCGCGCCGCAAGCCCCAGCCTGCCGACCTCCTTTTCGATCTCGGCAATCGACATGGCATCGGCATTCCGCACCACCGGCACGACGAGGCCCTTGTCGGTACCCACCGCCACACCGATATGGGCGTAGTTCTTGTAGATGACGTCGGTGCCGTCGATCTCCGCATTGACCGCCGGGATTTCCTTCAGCGCGTGCGTAACCGCCTTGGTGAAGAAGCCCATGAAACCCAGCTTCACGCCATGCTTCTTCTCGAACACGTCCTTGTACTTGGCGCGCAGATCCATCACGCCCTTCATATCCACCTCGTTGAAGGTGGTCAGCATGGCAGCAGTGGACTGGGCTTCCTTGAGGCGGCGCGCAATGGTCTGGCGCAGCTTGGTCATGCGAACGCGCTCCTCGCGAGGTGCGTCATCGGCTGAAGATGGCGCGCGAACGGCAATCGGAGCGGCAGGAGCACGAGGCGCTTCGGCCGGCTGCGAGGGCGCACCCTTGGCGATGGCGTCCAGAACGTCGCCCTTAAGCACCTGGCCGTGCTTGCCGGACCCGGAGACCTGGTCGGCCGAAAGATTTGCTTCGGCCAGCAGTTTGGCCGCGGCCGGTGCCGGAGGCATGGTTCGCGGTTCAATCGGAGATTCGCCCGCGATCTTGGCCTGCTGGGCCGCAGCTTCCTTGGTGGTCGAGGCAGCCGTAGGCGCAGAAGCCTGGGCCACCGCAGTTTCCTGCTTGGGTTGAGGCGCCGCGGCCTTGCCCGCTCCAGCACCAATGGTGCCGAGCAGCGCACCAACACCGACCGTATCGCCCTCATTTGCGGCAATCTCGATCAATGTGCCGGCAGCGGGTGCCGGTACCTCGATCGTCACCTTGTCGGTTTCAAGCTCGACGATCGGTTCGTCGGCGACGATTGCATCGCCTGCCTTCTTGAACCATTTGCCGATCGTTGCTTCGGAGACGGATTCGCCGAGAGTGGGAACGCGGATTTCGGTAGCCATTGTGCCTGTCCGTTCTTTCTCTTCCAGAGTCTATTCGCCGAGCGCGTCTTCGAGCAGGGCGGAAAGCTGCGCCAGATGCTTGGACATCAGGCCGGTTGCCGGAGAAGCGGCAGCGGGACGGCCAGTGTAGCGCACCCGTTGATGCTTGGCGTCGATATGGGCAAGGACCCATTCCAGATAGGGGTCGATGAACGACCACGCTCCCATATTCTTCGGCTCTTCCTGGCACCATACCATCTGAGCGCCGCGGAACCGCGACAGTTCGGTGATCAGCGCCTTGGCCGGGAATGGATAAAGCTGCTCGACACGCAGGAGGTAGATGTCGTTGATGCCCCGCTTCTCGCGCTCTTCCAGCAAGTCGTAGTAGACCTTGCCCGTGCAAAGAACGACGCGGCGGATCTTGGAATCCTTGACCAGCCGCACAAGATCGCTGCCGGCTCCTGCCGACTGCGCATCATCCCACAACAACCTGTGGAAGGCGCTTTCGCCCGACATTTCCGCAATCGTCGAAACCGCGCGCTTGTGGCGCAGAAGCGATTTCGGCGTCATCAGGATCAGCGGCTTGCGGAAGTCGCGCTTCAGCTGCCGGCGCAGGATGTGGAAATAGTTTGCCGGCGTCGAGCAATAGGCAACTTGCATGTTGTCTTCGGCGCAAAGTTGCAGGAATCGCTCAAGACGCGCCGAAGAATGCTCCGGACCCTGGCCCTCATACCCATGGGGAAGCAGGCAGACAAGGCCCGACATGCGCAGCCACTTGCGTTCGCCGGACGAAATGAACTGGTCGAACACCACTTGTGCGCCGTTGGCGAAATCGCCGAACTGCGCTTCCCACAAGGTGATCGCCTTTGGTGCGGCCAGCGAATAGCCATACTCGAAGCCGAGTACCGCCTCTTCCGACAGCATCGAGTTGATCACTTCGTAACCGGCCTGAGCCGCCGAAAGATTATTCAGCGGAATATAGCGGGTTTCATCCTTCTGGTCGTAAAGCACCGAATGACGCTGCGAGAACGTGCCGCGTTCGCTGTCCTGTCCAGACAGCCGCACCGGATTGCCGTCCAGCAAGATGGCGCCAAATGCCAGCGCCTCAGCCGTCGCCCAGTCGATGCCCTCTCCCGTCTCTATCGCGTTGCGACGGTTTTCGAGAAAGCGCTGGATCGTCCGGTGCGCTTCGAAACCCTTCGGCACCTCAGTCAGCTTCTTGCCGATTTCCTTCAGCACCTTCACCGGCACCGCGGTCTTGCCCCGCCGCTGTTCGTCCTGGTTGTCCGCCGTTCTGAGACCCGACCATGCGCCATCCAGCCAGTCGGCCTTGTTGGGCTTGTAGGACTGTCCAGCCTCGAATTCGGCTTCGAGATGCGCGCGCCAGTCAGCCTTCATCTTGTCGAAGTCGGCCTGGGTGATCTGGTTTTCGGCAATCAGGCGTTCGGCATAGAGCTGCACCGCCGTCTTATGCGCTCGAATGGAGCGATACATGATCGGCTGCGTGAACGCAGGCTCGTCGCCCTCATTGTGTCCAAACCGGCGATAGCAGAACATATCCACCACCACGGGCTTATGGAACTTCATGCGGAATTCCGTCGCCACCTTGGCGGCATGAACGACCGCTTCCGGATCGTCGCCGTTGACGTGGAAAATCGGCGCTTCGATCATCTTCGCAACATCGGACGGATAGGGCGACGAGCGCGAGAAACGTGGATTGGTCGTAAACCCGATCTGGTTGTTGATAATGAAATGCAACGTGCCGGCAACACGGTGGCCGCGCAGGCCGGAAAGGCCGAGTATCTCGGCGATCACGCCTTGGCCGGCGAAGGCGGCATCACCATGAAGAAGCAGCGGCAAGACTTTCGCGCGCTCTTCAAGTGGTACGATTTCCTCGCGGGCTCGCCCGTAGAGATGATCCTGCTTGGCCCGCGCCTTGCCCATCACAACCGGATCGACGATCTCGAGATGGGATGGGTTGGCGGTCAGCGACATATGCACCTTGTTGCCGTCGAACTCACGGTCGGACGAAGCGCCAAGGTGATACTTCACGTCGCCGGAGCCTTCGACGTCGTCGGGCGCGTAGGAGCCACCCTTGAATTCGTGGAAAATCGCCCTGTGAGGCTTGGCCATCACCTGGCTGAGCACGTTCAGGCGGCCGCGGTGGGCCATTCCCAGCACGATTTCCTTCATGCCAAGCTGGCCGCCGCGCTTGACGATCTGCTCAAGCGCCGGGATCAGGGATTCGCCGCCGTCGAGGCCGAACCGCTTGGTGCCCTTGTACTTCACGTCGATGAACTGTTCGAAGCCCTCGGCCTCGATCAGCTTCTGCAGGATCGCCTTCTTGCCCTCGGCCGTGAATGAAATCTCCTTGTCGGCGCCTTCGATGCGTTCCTGAATCCACGCCTTTTCCTCGGGGTCCGAGATGTGCATGAATTCGACGCCAAGCGTCGAGCAATAGGTGCGGGTAAGGATTTCCAGCATCTGCCGGACCGTTCCGAACTCCAGTCCAAGCACATTGTCGAGGAAGATCGGCCGGTCGAAATCGGCTTCGGTGAAGCCGTAGTTCTGCGGCGACAATTCGTTGTAGTCTTCGAGTTCACCAGCAATGCCGAGCGGATCGAGCTTGGCATGAAGGTGGCCGCGCATGCGGAAGGCGCGGATCATCATGATGGCGCGAACGGAATCGCGTGTCGCCTGATGGACATCGGCGTCCGACAGCGCGATGCCGTTCGGAACCACCTTGTCCTTGATCTTCTTTTCGATGACCTTCTCGACTAGGCCCCAGTTGCCGTCGAGCGCCGAAACCAGTTCGCCATTGGCCTGAAGCGGCCAAGTTGGCTTCGCCCAGGACGCACCCTGGGCGTTCTTCCTGACGTCGGCTGCATCGTCCTTCAGTGCAGCGAAGAAGTCCTGCCATTGCGGATCAACCGAGGCAGGATCGTCTTCGTAAGCCTCGTAAAGGGCTTCGATATAGTCGGCATTGCCGCCATAGAGGAAAGATGTGAGGGAGAATTGGTCGTTGGTTTGATCTTGTCTCGCCATGTCGCGCTCGAAGCCTCGGGCTTCGTCTCCTTGCGTTTGCGGCTCTCCGCCGCTTCGTGACCTGCGGCCGTCGCCGCCGTGTAAACGTCCACCCTTCCTGGTAATACGCGCCGGGCAGAAAACCGCCCGGCGCGTCAATCAGCCTTTGATCGCTTCGACCAGTGTCGTTCCCAGTCGTGCCGGCGACGGCGAAACCTTGATGCCGGCAGCTTCCATCGCAGCGATCTTGTCTTCCGCTCCGCCCTTGCCGCCGGAGATGACGGCGCCCGCGTGGCCCATGGTGCGGCCTGCCGGCGCAGTACGGCCGGCGATGAAGCCCGCCATCGGCTTCTTGCGCCCGCGCTTGGCCTCGTCCTTGAGGAACTGGGCAGCGTCTTCTTCCGCCGAACCGCCGATCTCGCCGATCATGATGATCGACTTGGTATCCTCGTCGGCCAGGAACATCTCCAGCACGTCGATAAACTCCGTACCCTTGACCGGATCGCCGCCGATGCCGACCGCAGTGGTCTGGCCAAGGCCCGCATTGGTGGTCTGGAACACAGCCTCATAGGTAAGCGTTCCCGAGCGGGAAACAACGCCAACCGACCCCTTGCGGAAGATGTTACCGGGCATGATGCCGATCTTGCATTCGTCGGGCGTGACGATGCCCGGGCAATTCGGCCCGATCAGCCGCGACTTCGACTTGTCGAGCCGGGCCTTTACCTTGACCATGTCCATCACCGGAATGCCTTCGGTAATGCACACGATCAGCGGCATTTCAGCTTCGATCGCCTCGATGATAGCGGCGGCAGCACCTGCCGGTGGCACATAGACAACGGACGCGGTGGCACCGGTCTTCTCCCTGCCTTCGGCAACGGTAGCAAAGATCGGCAACGGCACCGAGCCGTCCCACTTCTCTCCACCCTTCTTCGGGTGGATGCCGCCAACCATCTTGGTGCCGTGATAGGCCAGAGCCTGTTCGGTATGGAACGAGCCCGTCTTGCCGGTCAGGCCCTGGACGAGAACCTTGGTGTCTTTGTTGATGAGAATGGACACGGCTCAGTTCCCCTTCACGGCCTTGACGATCTTTTGCGCAGCGTCATCGAGATCGTCGGCCGACGTCACGTTCAGTCCGCTTTCGCGGATAATCTTCTTGCCGAGTTCGACATTGGTCCCCTCGAGCCTGACCACCAGCGGCACCTTGAGGCCGACTTCCTTGACCGCCGCGACCACGCCTTCGGCAATGACGTCGCATTTCATGATGCCGCCGAAGATATTGACGAGGATGCCTTTGACGGCCGGGTCCTTGGTGATGATCTTGAAGGCTGCCGTCACCTTCTCCTTGGAGGCGCCGCCGCCGACATCAAGGAAGTTCGCCGGCTCGGCACCATAGAGCTTGATGATGTCCATCGTCGCCATGGCAAGGCCCGCGCCATTGACCATGCAGCCGATATTGCCGTCGAGCGCGACGTAGGCGAGGTCGTACTTCGACGCCTCGATTTCCTTTTCGTCCTCTTCGGTGGTGTCGCGCAGTTCAAGAACGTCCGGATGACGGAACAGCGCGTTGTTGTCGAACGACACCTTGGCATCGAGCACGCGCAACCGGCCATTCTTCATCACGATCAGCGGGTTGACCTCGAGCAGGCTCATGTCCTTCTCGACGAAGGCCTTGTAGAGCAGAGGAAACAGCGTCTCGCCGTCCTTCGCCGCTTCGCCGCCAAGTTTCAGCGCCGCATTGAGCTTCCTGACGTCATCGGCGGTGACGCCCTTTTCGGGGTCGATCGCAGCCGTAACGATCTTTTCCGGCGTGTCATGCGCCACCGTCTCGATATCCATGCCGCCTTCGGTCGAAACGACGAAGGCAACACGCCCGACCGAACGGTCGACCAAGAGCGAAAGATAAAGCTCGCGGTCGATATCGGCGCCGTCCTCGATGTAGAGACGGTTGACCTGCTTGCCGGCCGGGCCGGTCTGCTTGGTGACCAGCGTCGCGCCCAGCATCTCGTTGACGTTGGCCACCACCTCGGCCACCGACTTGGCAAGGCGGACACCGCCCTTGGCATCCGCCGGCAGTTCCTTGAACTTGCCCTTGCCGCGTCCGCCGGCATGGATCTGGCTCTTCACGACATAAAGCGGGCCTGGCAGAGCTTTCGCGGCGGCTTCCGCCTCGTTTGCCTTGAACACCGGAACGCCATCGGCGACCGGCGCACCAAAGCCTTTCAGGAGCTGCTTGCCCTGATACTCATGAATGTTCATCCGATATGCCTCCGGTCACTTCTTGGCGAGTTGCGGGGCGATCTTGACGCAAGCCTCGGTGAGCGCCTGCACTGCGCCGACGGACTTCTCGAACATCTTCTGCTCGGCCTTGCTGAAATCGAGTTCGATGATGCGTTCGACACCACCGGCGCCGATCACGACCGGCACGCCGACATAGGTGTCCTTGACGCCATACTGGCCGTTGAGGTGCGCGGCGCAGGGCAGGACCCGCTTCTTGTCCTTGAGGTAGGCCTCGGCCATGGCAACCGCCGAGGCCGCCGGAGCATAGTAAGCCGAACCGGTCTTGAGCAGAGCCACGATCTCGCCGCCACCCTTGCGGGTACGCTCGACGATGGCGTCGAGCTTGTCCTTGGAGGTCCAGCCCATCTTCACCAGATCGGGAAGGGGAATGCCGGCAACGGTGGAATAACGCGTCATCGGCACCATGTCGTCGCCGTGGCCGCCGAGCGTCATGGCGCTGACGTCTTCCACCGACACCTTGAACTCTTCAGCCAGGAAATAACGGAAGCGCGAGGAATCCAGCACGCCGGCCATGCCGATGACATGGCTCTTGGGCAGGCCGGAGAACTTCTGCAGCGCCCACACCATCGCGTCGAGCGGATTGGTGATGCAGATGACAAACGCCTTGGGAGCATACTTCTTGATGCCGGCGCCAACCTGCTCCATAACCTTCAGGTTGATGCCCAAAAGGTCGTCGCGGCTCATGCCGGGCTTGCGCGGCACACCGGCGGTGACGATGCACACATCCGCGCCCTCGATGCCCGCATAGTCGTTGACGCCGACATAGCGCGTATCGAAACCGTCGACCGGCGAAGACTCCGCCAGGTCCAGGCCCTTGCCCTGCGGAATGCCTTCAGCGATGTCGAACAAGACGACATCGCCGAGTTCCTTGAGACCGATCAGATGGGCGAGCGTGCCGCCGATCATGCCCGAGCCGATGAGCGCTATCTTGTTGCGTGCCATGTCAGGATCAATTCCCTTTTTCTGTGACGGCGCCACGACGGCGTCGAAGGTGAGGCCGGTAGGGTGCGGTGAACCCGCGAGAATTCGCCGCACCCCATAGACCCGGCCTTAAAAAAATTCAAACGATTATTTCCACGCCTGAAATTTCAATCGGTTATAAACGGTTTGATTTACGTAAACGTCAAATAACTTTCCCGATGGACAGGTTTGTTGACGCTTCGGAAACTGGAAATCATGAGCGGAGCGGCCACGTCCGCAATCAAGAGATGGCTCGCGCTGTCATTTCGCTCCCACCAATAACGTCGCCCTCATTCGCCTCGTGCCGTTCCGCCCATGCATCCAGCCAGTCGCGGCTTTGCATTTCGATCAATCTTGAAGCCGTACGGTCGAACTCGAAAGCCTCAGTCACGCCTGGTCTGCCCGCATAGAGCCTCTCAGGCCGATCCTCGGCACTGATCACAAGCCGCTTGTGCGTATCGTAGAGCGTGTCGATCAAAAGAATGAAGCGCTTGGTGGGATTGCGCCGGGTCTGATCGAGAACGGGAACATGGTCGATGAAGATCGTGTCGAAGCGTTCCGCAATCGCCAGATAATCGCGGGCACCGAGAGGCGCGTCGCAAAGTTCGGCAAATGAGAAACGGGCCGCGCGTTCCACGGCGCGCGGCACCTCCACCGTGCGGCCCTTGATCCTGATCTCTACAGCTTTCTCCGGCAGGTCTTCGGTCATGGTCGACCATGCCGTATCGAGCGCTGCATCGGCGCTCGCATCTGCCGGCGTCACATAGACCGGAAGGTTGTTCAGCTTTTCTAACCGGTAGTCCTTGTCGCTGTCCAGCGCCAGAACTTCGGTATGCCGTTCCAATATGCCGATGAACGGTATGAAAAGCTGCCGGTTCAGCCCGTCTCGATAGAGATTGACCGGCGCGACATTGGAGGTGGCGACAAGAACCACGCCATCTGCAAACAACGCTGAAAACAGGCGTGAAAGCACCATGGCATCGGCAATATCGGTAACGGTGAACTCATCGAAGCACAAAACCCAGGCTTCTTCGGCGAGCGCACGGGCCACAGGTGGAATGGGGTCGTCCTCCTTGACCGTCCCTTCCTTGCGCGCCTGGCGATGCTTCTGGATACGGTCGTGCACATCGGCCATGAAGTCGTTGAAATGGGCACGGCGCTTACGCCTGACCGGAACGAGTTCGAAAAACATGTCCATCAGCATGGTTTTGCCGCGCCCGACGCCACCATGGATGTACAGGCCCTTGACCACTTCGCGCACCTCGCGCTTGCGCCCGAACAGCCAGCCTAGCGCGCTCGATTTTTGAGCGACCCGCTTTGCCGAAATGGTGTCGATCAGCTTGTCCAGCCGCGCAGCGATGCGCAACTGCTCGGTATCGCGCACCACGGCGCCGCTTTCGACCAGATGGTCGTAGCGCTGCCTGACGGTCGCGTGGGTCTGGAGGCCGTCACGCAGGTGCATCTGTCTCTTCGCCGAATAAGCCCTGTCCGGCTTAGCGTGTTAGCGAAATGGCTTGCCCATTGGAAGTCTGGCCGTCGAATTTGCCGGCTCCCGAAGAATAGAGCCGTGCCAGCGTGCCACCATCCTGATCGTAAAGGGTAAGCTGCTTGCCCGCTACGTTCCACGACTTGACGCCATCGACCGGCGCCGGGCAGCGCAAAGGTCCGGCGCGATAACCCTGGCCGAACTTGGTCTGCGGGGTTGCTACCTTGCAGCTTTGGCCGGCGACATTGGCGGTCCAGACACCGGCAACGCTCGAAGCGGTCAGGTCCGCTGCGCCTGCAGGCGCGCTTCCATCGGTAGGCAGCGCGGCCACTTGCGTATTCTGTGGAGCCGCCGGGAACTGCGAGGGATCGGTCGGCGCTGGCGTTGCCGGCGGCGGCAACTGGCTGGATGAAACTGTGCCCGAAGGCGAAGCTTGTAACGGCTCCGGCTGTGTCGAATCCATGGAGGAGAAGCGTGTGCTTGAGCATCCGCTCACCAGCAACACGGCTCCGAATGCAGCAATCAGGCCGGTTCTCAAATGTGCCATCGCAACCTCCACGGGACCTTTCATGGGCGCCGTTCGAAAAATGGATACCCCTACCAAGATGGTGAAGGTGGCAGAATTTCAACCGGATATGGTTAAAATAGGGTTTTGACTTCAGATTTGTTGCAAAACTGCAGCAGTGGTGCGGTTCGCGCGCCGGTAGAAGGAACTCAACGCCACGGCACGCATTTTCCCGGCACGTATCTTGCCGTGTCGGAGGCCCGTCATGATCAAATGGATTCTCATTCTTCTCATCGTCGCTGCGGCGGCGAGCCTGCTCGGCATGCCGGCCCTTGCCGGAGCGGCGGCGACAGGCGCGCGTATCTTGATAGGCATAGTGCTGATCATATTCCTGTTGGTTGTGCTGGGCCTTTTCGCCGTTGCCTGAGACCGGTTGCACTGGTAATTGCCGCCCGTTTCCGCCATATAGCGCCAGATATTTGAACTTCGCAGTTCCGCACGGAAAACCGCCAGTCACTTTTCCGGGAATTGCTGTGGCGGAAACGAACGGATCAATGGCAGGCGCGGCTCCCTTCGCCAAGATGAACGGCATCGGCAACGAGATTATCGTCGCCGACATGCGCGGTCGCGCCGACACTGTAAGCACGGCTGCGGCGTTGGCGCTCGATGCTGATGCGGCGACCAAGTTCGACCAGATCATGGCGATCCACGACGCGCGGACGCCCGGCACCGACTACTACATCGCCATCCTCAATTCCGACGGAACGTCTGCCCAGGCCTGTGGCAACGGCACCCGTTGCGTCGTACAGGCGCTCGCCGCCGAAACAGGCCGCAAGGCTTTCACTTTCGAGACACTGGCCGGCATCCTCAACGCTACCGAACATGCCGACGGCCAGATTTCCGTGGATATGGGAACGCCCCGTTTCGGCTGGCAAGAGATTCCGCTGGCCGAGGAATTCCGTGACACCCGCATGATCGAACTGCAGGTCGGGCCGATCGATGCGCCCGTGCTGCATTCGCCA
This sequence comes from Mesorhizobium sp. Root552, assembly GCF_001427285.1. GTDB lineage: Bacteria > Pseudomonadota > Alphaproteobacteria > Rhizobiales > Rhizobiaceae > Mesorhizobium. The sequence continues at coordinate 162,321 of NZ_LMFV01000012.1, read as the reverse complement.
TCCGCCGTGTCGATGGGCAACCCCCACGCCATTTTCTGGGTCGACAACGACGTCTGGTCCTACGAACTCGACCGTTTCGGCCCGATGCTGGAAAACCATCCGCTGTTTCCCGAACGCGCCAATATCACCATAGCGCAAGTAACCGGACCTGATGCGTTGACGATCCGAACCTGGGAGCGTGGCGCTGGCCTGACCAGGGCATGCGGATCTGCCGCATGTGCAGCCGCGGTGGCGGCGGCCCGTACCCGCCGGACCGGACGAAACGTCAATCTGACTGCTCCGGGAGGCCCTTTGCACGTCGAATGGCGCGAAGACGACCATGTGGTCTTGACTGGCGCCGCCGAGTGGGAGTTCTCCGGCACGTTTGACCCGGCTACCGGCGCGTGGCAGCGCGACACGGAAAGCGCGGCCTGATGAGTGCAGAAGAAACCAAGGGCATTGAGGTCGTTACCTTTGGCTGCCGGCTCAACACTTACGAGTCGGAAGTCATGCGTCGCGAGGCCGAAAAGGCGGGGCTTGGTGAACTTGCCGGCGGCGCGATCATCTTCAACACCTGTGCTGTAACCGGCGAAGCCGTGCGCCAGGCCAAGCAGGCAGTGCGCAAGGCACGCCGCGAACATCCGGATGCCCGCATCATAGTGACCGGTTGCGCCGCCCAGACCGGCCCGCAGGACTTCGTCGCCATGGACGAGGTCGACCTTATCCTTGGCAACGAGGAAAAGCTCACGGCGCATTCCTATCGGGCATTACCTGATTTCGGCGTCAACGACTTCGAAAAGGCGCGGGTCAACGACATCTTTTCCGTTCGCGAAACCGCCTCGCACATGGTCGATGCCATCGAAGGACGCGCCCGCGCATTCGTTCAGGTGCAGAACGGCTGCGACCACCGCTGCACCTTCTGCATCATTCCCTACGGGCGCGGCAATTCGCGCTCAGTTCCGATGGGGGCCGTCGTCGAGCAGATCAAGCGGCTCGCGGGCAATGGCTATGCGGAAGTGGTGCTGTCAGGCGTCGACATGACCAGCTTCGGCGCTGATCTTCCCGGCAGCCCAAAGCTTGGGCGTCTGGTAAGGACCATCTTGCGGCAGGTGCCGGAGGTGAAACGGCTAAGACTATCCTCAATCGACTCAATCGAAGCCGACGACGAGCTTCTGGAAGCAATCGCGACCGAAAGGCGGCTGATGCCGCACCTGCACCTTTCACTGCAATCGGGCGACGACATGATCCTGAAGCGCATGAAGCGCCGGCATCTGCGTGCCGATTCCATTCGCTTCTGCTCGGAGGTCCGCAAGCTGCGCCCCGATGTCGTTTTCGGCGCCGACATCATTGCCGGCTTCCCGACCGAAACCGACGAGATGTTTGAGAGTTCGCTGAAAATTGTCGAAGAATGCGGCCTGACGCACTTGCACGTCTTTCCGTTCTCGCCACGGGAAGGCACGCCCGCCGCGCGTATGCCCCAGGTAAGGCGCGACGTCGTCAAGCAACGCGCCGGACGATTGCGCGCTGCCGGCGAAGCCGCCTATCGCCGCCATCTCGAACGCCTGCAAGGCAGCAGCCAGTCGATCCTGGTCGAGCGCCAGGGCCTTGGTCGTACCGAAGGCTTTACCCTGGCGGCCATCGACGCCGGGGAGCCGGGCGAGATCATCGATGCGGTCATTACCGGCCATGACGGCAAACGGCTTGTTGCCGCGCCGCTGGCCGCCCAGGCAGCTTGAAGTAGAGAGACCGCATGGCCTTCGGCTTCATCAAGAAAGTATTCTCCTTCGGCAGGAAGGAAGTCGTCGAGGAAAAGATCGACGAGACGGCCCCGCTTCCGCCGCTTAACTTCGACGCCTTGAAGCCAGCCTCTGACGAGATTCAGCAGGCTGCGGCTCCCGAGCCTGAAAGCGAACCACAGCTTTCCGAGCAACCGACTCAAGAATCGCCTCAGCCGCAGGTGGTCGAACCTGTCATCGAGGTTCGTTCAGACGAGCTTCCCTCACCGGAGACGATACCGGCCGAGCCGGCTGTCGATTCCGTAGCGGAGCCTCTACAGGAAGCGCCATCCGCGCCGGAGCCCGAAATTGAGCCCGCGCCCGTAGAAAAAACGGAAGAACCGGAGCCGGTAGCGGAGCAGGAACCGGTCCTGCATGTATCCCCTCGGCCGGAAATCTCACCGGTTGAAGAAGCTGCCGTCGAAAGACAGAACGAAGCTGAGCCCGAACCTTTGGCCCCGGCTGATATCGCACCGACCGCTCCTGAAAGGCTCGAGCCCGTACAGCCGGAAGTCGCACCCGTCGCCGAGGTTGCACTACCAGTTCGTCAGCCTCCAATCGAAGCCGACCCGCTGCCGGTCGAGATCGCGCCGGAGCCGGCACCTACTTCGCCACCCGCCCCGCCTGCGCCAAAACCCGCCGCCGGTAAGGTGACCGTCGCCAAAAAGGTCGAGGAGAAGACCGAGGTTCAGCCGGTTGCGCCCGCCGAGCCTGCGCCGAAACTCTCCTGGTTCCAGCGCATGAAGGACGGGCTGGCGCGCTCGTCGCGCGAGCTGTCCGGGAACATCGCCGGCGTTTTCACCAAGCGCAAGTTGGACGATGAAACGCTTCAGGATCTGGAGGACGTGCTGATACGCGCCGATCTCGGCGTCGAGACCGCGCTTCGTGTCACCGACTCGCTCGCCTCCAGTCGCTACGGTAAGGACGTGTCCGACGCCGAAGTCCGCGCCGTCATGGCGGCGGAGGTGGAAAAGGTGCTGGCGCCGGTCGCCCGATCGCTGGAACTCGATCTGTCGCACAAGCCCCATGTCGTGCTGGTCGTCGGGGTCAACGGCACCGGCAAGACCACCACGATCGGCAAGCTGGCGGCCAAGCTGACCGAAGGCGGCCTGTCGGTGATGCTGGCGGCCGGAGATACCTTCCGCGCCGCCGCCATCGAGCAGCTCAAGATCTGGGGCGAACGCACCGGTTCGCCCGTTGTCGCCACCAAGCTTGGTGCGGATGCCGCGGGCCTCGCCTACGACGCCTTCGAGAAGGCCAAGGCGGCAGGCTCGGACGTACTCATCATTGACACCGCCGGCCGGCTGCAGAACAAGGCTGAACTGATGGCGGAACTGGAAAAGATCGTGCGCGTACTTGGCAAGCTCGATCCGGAAGCGCCGCACACCGTGTTGCAGACCGTGGATGCCACCACCGGCCAGAACGCGCTGAACCAGGTCGAGATTTTCCGCAATATTGCCGGGGTAAACGGCCTGGTCATGACCAAGCTCGACGGCACCGCGCGCGGCGGCATTCTTGTCGCCATCGCTGCAAAGCACAAGCTGCCGGTTTATTTTATCGGCGTCGGCGAACAGGTCGATGACCTCGAACCATTTTCAGCCAGCGATTTCGCCAAGGCGATCGCTGGCGTAGGATAGAACGTCTCCTTCATCTCACTCGGCGCCAGCCATCAGTTTCATCGGTAGCGAGCCATCATGAACGCCCCAATCTTCGAAAGCGACCCTTCCGACCCTCGAAAGGCAAAGAAGGCAGCTATCAATCCGGGGCTTAAGCTCGCGCTCGAGCTGGGCCCCCTCCTGGTGTTTTTCTTTGCCAATACGCGAGCCGCGTGGCTGGCGGAAAAGTTTCCGGCCCTGACGGAATTCGGGGGGCCTATCTTCATCGCCACCGGTCTTTTCATGATCGCGACGGCGCTTGCGCTCATCGTGTCATGGCTGCTCACCCGCACCTTGCCGATCATGCCGCTGGTTTCGGGCATCGTCGTTCTCATCTTCGGCACGCTGACCCTTTACCTGCAGGACGATGTCTTCATCAAAATGAAGCCGACCATCGTCAACGCCCTTTTCGGCTTTATCCTGCTCGGTGGCCTGTTCTTCGGCAAATCCCTGCTGGGTTATGTCTTCGATTCAGCTTTCAGGCTCGACGCCGAAGGCTGGCGCAAGCTCACCTTCCGCTGGGGCTTGTTCTTCCTGTTGATGGCCGTCGTCAACGAGGTTGTCTGGCGCAATTTCTCGACCGACTTCTGGGTGACGTTCAAGGTATGGGCCAACATACCCATCACCATACTGTTCACGGCCAGCCAGATGCCCCTGATCATGCGCCATTCGCTCGACGCGCAAACGGAAAAGAAATAGCTCCGACCACCACCTAAGCGCAAAATCGGCTCATATGCACAGGACACAATGCTGCCCTGCAATATCTAGCTTTTGCAGCGCAGCATCACCATGTCACACTCCGTAATTGAGGGAGGAACAACGCATCTCGCCTGTGAGGTGCCAATGGAGAACAACATGTTCCTGGACAACCTCATCGCCCGTGCCCGCAACGGCATCGCCAGGCGCAACGACTACAACCGGATCGTCGACGAGATCAACAACTTGACCGACCGCGACCTCGCCGATATGCGCGCCAGCCGCTCGGAAATGCTCTACCAGGTCCGCCAGCAATTCTTCGGCTAGGCGTCTATCCTTAGGAAGAGGCTTGAGCGGCCAACGCCTTCTCGACTTCCGGCATCAGTTTGGTCCGCAGCGAGTCCGGCGTCAGCGGACCGACATGCTTGTAGGCGATCTTGCCATCCTTGCCGACGACGAAGGTTTCCGGCACGCCGTAAACGCCCCAGTCGATGCCGGTGCGGCCATTCTCGTCGGCGCCTATCGCCTTGTAGGGATTGCCAAGTTCCGCAAGGAACTTGAGCGCATTCTCGCCCTTGTCCTTGTAGTTCATGCCTGCCAGCACGAAACGATCGTCCTTGGCCAGATCGACCAGCAAGGGATGTTCCTCCCGGCACGGCGCGCACCACGACGCAAAGACGTTGACCAGCGTCACCTTGCCAATGAAGTCCTGGGATTTGAGCCCGGCAAGCCCGCTGCCCTCGAGGGGCGGAAGTTCGGTATTGGGCGCGATGTGCCCGATCAGCACCGACGGCACTTCCGAAATGTCGCGACCCGACATCAGTTGCGACAGGAACAAGCCAGCCAGGCCAAGAAAAACCAGCAATGGCAGCAGCGGCATGAGCCTGCGCCGAGCCGGCCTTTGCGCTTCACTGCTCACGATTTGGCGGCCCCCGTCCGGTCCGACCGGCGGCGAATGCCGGATGCCTCAAGTTCGGAAAGTTCCTTTTGGCGTGCACGCCGATCAAGCAGAATCCAACCCACCAGCGCCACGAGAACGACTGCGGTCGCGGCGTAAGCGGCAGCGACATAAAGATCATGCGTACTCATGTACAGATCTCCGCCACCCGTCCTGCAATTGCCTGAACCACGCTATGTTGCGCCATCATGCCTTCCCTTAGCCTTCGCCTGATGGTCACGCAATTGGCCACCGCGCCGCAGACATACGCATGAACCAAATGTGATCAATCGCTGCCGTGGCGTAGCGCCAAACCAGCTGCAGCCGGGCCGATAACGGCAAGGAACAGCGTCAGCGCGCTCAAGATGAGAAAAGGTTGCAGGAACGGATCTGGCTCTGCCAGCGCGCCGTAGCTGGCCGAAACGCCGAATATCAGGACGGGAATGGTCAGGGGCAACACCAGAACCGAAATCAGAAGCCCGCCACGCGGTAAAACAACTGCCACTGCCGCACCAGCGGCTCCGATAAAGGTGATGGCAGGCGTGCCGACCAGCAACGTCAGGGCGGTAGCGCCGATCGCCAGCGGCTCCATGTTCATGAACAGGCCGAGCAATGGCGCGGCAATCACCAATGGCAGCACGCCGCCAACCCAATGCGCCGCGCATTTGACCAGCACCGTCAGCGCGAGGAAATGGCGATCATCGGCAAGCACCATAAGATCGAGCGAACCGTCTTCCCGGTCAGCCTGGAACAATCGGTCGAGACCGAGCAGCGAGGCCAGCAATGCCCCGATCCAAAGTATCGCAGGCCCGATGCGGGCCAGCAGATTGAGATCGGGCCCGACACCGAACGGAATTGTAGCTATGACGGCCAGAAAGAAGATGACGCCGGTCAGCGCTCCGCCACCGGCACGTACGCCAAGGCGCAGATCGCGGGTGAAGAGCGCTAGCATGGCTGTGATTGGTCCCCGCCGACATTACTCGGCATCGATTGATGCCATTTGGAGCGAACGGGTTGAAGGCAATACATAATGCTACGCACCCGCAGCCTCCCCCATCCGCAATTCCTGCGCCTCGATGCCGAGCGGCAAGTGGGTGGCGGCGACTACGATGCCCCCGGCAGCGCAATGTGTCGTCATTAGCGCCGCAAACCGCTCTTCCGACGCCTTGTCCAGACCGGCGGTGGGTTCATCCAGGAGCCAGATCGGCCGATGGTTGATCAAAAGCTTGGCAATCGAGATACGACGTTTCTGGCCTGTCGAAAGATAGCCGTAGGGCAAATGCCCGATGCCGCCGAGCCCCACGACATCGAGCGCCTCGCCAATCGCAAGACGCGGTTCGCCGGTGAACCGCTGCCAGAAATCGAGGTTCTCCGTCACTGTCAGGGCCGTTTTCATCGCATTCTGGTGACCCAGATAGTGACAGGCCGAAGCCGGCGACGGATACGCCTCACCGGCATCCGCAAGGTGCACACTGCCTTGCGCTGCCGGCAAAAGCCCGGCCACGATGCGTAAAAGCGTCGATTTGCCGGAGCCATTAGGACCGGTAACGATCAATGCCTGCCCGTCATGGAGTTCGAAACCGACGCTGGAAAACACGATTTCGCCGCCGCGCTCGCCGCCAAGATTTTCGGCGATCAGCCGCATGGATATTCCTCCGTCCAAAGTCTGAGTGCTGCGGCTTTGGGCTGCGGCAAAAATGGCGATTCCGTGTCTAGAACTATTCCAGAAAATTCTCTATATGCGTGGCAACCGAGCCAGCGGTCGGCTTGGGAACCCAATTTGCGCCGAACCAGCGCGCGAGCCGCCTTTAACGGCCCGGACGCTTGGGGGTGGACAGCGGAAATGGCCGTACCCGCACCTTTGCGCGTGATAAGCATGCCATCGGAGTCCGTTCCCATTCAGGCTGAACCGACTTTAGGATGGGATCGCACGTGTCCAAATCTCTCGATAGTTTCAACTGCCGCCGCACTCTCACCGCCGGTGGCGCCGAATATGTCTACTACGATCTGGTCGAAGCCGAAAAGAATGGCCTGACTGGTATCGCCCAGCTTCCTTATTCGATGAAGGTGCTGCTGGAAAATCTCCTGCGTAACGAAGACGGTCGCTCGGTGACCAAGGAGAGTATCCAGGCAGTTGCCGGATGGCTGACCGACAAGGGTACCGCAGGCGTCGAGATCGCCTATCGCCCGGCGCGTGTCCTGATGCAGGACTTCACCGGCGTGCCTGCTGTCGTCGATCTTGCCGCGATGCGCGACGGCATCGCAGCACTTGGCGGCGATCCGCAGAAAATCAATCCGCTGGTGCCGGTGGACCTGGTCATCGACCATTCGGTCATCGTCGACGAGTTTGGCACGCCAATGGCGTTCTCGCGCAACGTCGAGCTGGAATACCAGCGCAACGAGGAACGCTACAAGTTCCTGAAATGGGGCCAGCAGGCGTTCCGAAACTTCCGCGTCGTGCCGCCCGGCACCGGCATCTGCCACCAGGTCAATCTCGAATATCTCGGCCAGGTCGTCTGGACCAACTCGGACGACGGCGAGACGGTCGCCTATCCCGACACTTGCGTCGGCACCGATTCCCACACCACCATGATCAACGGCCTCGGCGTTCTCGGCTGGGGCGTTGGCGGCATCGAGGCAGAGGCTGCCATGCTCGGCCAGCCGGTTTCCATGCTCCTGCCTGAAGTGATCGGCTTCCGACTCACCGGCAAGGTGAAGGAAGGCGTCACGGCCACCGATCTCGTGCTCACCGTCACCCAGATGCTGCGCAAGAAGGGCGTCGTCGGCAAGTTCGTCGAGTTCTTCGGCCCCGGCCTCTCCAACATGACGCTGGCTGACCGCGCCACCATCGGCAATATGGGTCCCGAATATGGCGCAACCTGCGGCTTCTTCCCGGTCGATAGCGAAACCCTGCGCTACCTCAACATGTCCGGTCGTGCCGAAAGCCGCATCGAACTGGTCGAGGCTTATTCCAAAGCCCAGGGCATGTGGCGCGACGACGGCTCCGCCGACCCTGTCTTCACGGACACGCTTGAACTCGATCTCGGCGATGTCGTGCCGTCGATGGCCGGGCCCAAGCGTCCGGAAGGCAGGCAGTCGCTGCAGGACATTCCGGCCGGTTTCGCCAAGGCGATGGATATCGAGTACAAGAAGGCAGCCGAAATCCACAAGCGCTACGCAGTCGAGGGCACCTCGCATGATCTCGGCCACGGCGACGTGGTGATTGCGGCCATCACTTCATGCACCAATACCTCCAACCCGAGCGTGCTGATTGGCGCCGGCCTTCTGGCACGCAACGCCAACCGTCGCGGTCTCAAGCAGAAGCCTTGGGTCAAGACTTCGCTGGCGCCCGGATCGCAGGTTGTCGCCGAATATCTGGAAAAGTCCGTCCTGCAAAAGGAACTGGACCAGATCGGCTTCAACCTGGTCGGCTTCGGCTGCACCACCTGCATCGGCAACTCTGGCCCGCTGCCGGCGCCGATTTCCAAGACCATCAACGACAAGGGCCTGATCGCCGCTGCCGTTCTCTCCGGCAACCGCAACTTCGAGGGCCGCGTCTCGCCGGACGTGCAGGCGAACTATCTCGCTTCGCCGCCGCTGGTCGTAGCCCACGCTCTCGCCGGCACCGTGACGCTTGACCTGACTACCGAGCCGCTTGGCGAAGACCGCGATGGCAAGCCCGTCTACCTCAAGGAGATCTGGCCGAGTTCGGCGGAAATCCAGGAGTTCATCGAAAAGAACGTGACGCGCGAACTCTTCGCCCGCAAATATGCCGACGTCTTCAAGGGCGACGAGAACTGGCAGAAGGTCAAGGTTCCGGAAGGCCAGACCTACGCCTGGGACAACAAGTCGACCTATGTGCAGAACCCGCCTTACTTCGTCGGGATGAAAAGCGGCACGGGCAAGATCGGCGATATCAAGGGCGCACGCGTGCTTGGCCTGTTCGGCGACAAGATCACCACCGACCACATCTCCCCGGCCGGTTCGATCAAGGCTGCTTCGCCCGCCGGCAAGTACCTGACCGACAATGGCGTAGCGGTTGCCGACTTCAACCAGTACGGCACCCGCCGCGGCAATCATGAAGTGATGATGCGCGGCACCTTCGCCAACATCCGTATTCGCAACCACATGCTGGGCGAAAACGGGCGCGAGGGCGGCTACACCATCCACTATCCGTCCAAGGAGGAGATGTCGATCTACGACGCCGCCATGGAATACCGCAAGGAAGGCGTGCCGCTGGTCATCTTCGCAGGCGTCGAGTACGGCAACGGCTCGTCGCGCGACTGGGCTGCCAAGGGCACCAACCTGCTCGGCGTGCGTGCCGTTATCGCCCAGTCCTTCGAGCGCATCCATCGCTCGAATCTGGTCGGCATGGGCGTCATTCCCTTCGTGTTCGAGGAAGGCACCTCATGGGCCTCCCTCAACCTCAAGGGCGACGAAATGGTCGAGATCGACGGGCTTGAAACGATCAAGCCGCGCCAGAAGATGGCTGCCAAGGTGACCTATGGCGACGGCACCGTGAAGTCCATCCCGATCCTGTGCCGCATCGATACGGTTGACGAACTCGACTACTTCAAGAACGGCGGAATCCTTCAATACGTGCTGCGCGACCTGGTCGCCTGATCACCGCGACACCACCAGACCAACAGCCAAAGCCGCCGGAGGAAACTCCGGCGGCTTTGTTACCTATGGCACACAAATTTCACCGCAACGTGACTTCCCGTTGACTGCCGCTTCTGCCAAACAGGTCGTCAACGAGAAAAAAGTCGGGCAAGCCGGCGGATTCGGAAGTGCCATGGCATCTGGAAAACCATTGCGGCTGGCGGCCCTTGCGCTCGCATTGTCGGCATGTGCCGGAGCCTCTTTTGCTGCGGAAATCGACAAGCCTTTAGGTGTGGTTGAATTGTTCACCAGCCAAGGTTGCAATTCATGCCCGCCCGCCGACCAGCTGTTCACCGAACTTGCCGGCAAGGAAGACATCGTGGCGCTGGCCTACCATGTCGACTACTGGGACTATCTCGGCTGGCGCGACACGTTGAGCCGCAAGGAAAACACCGAACGCCAGTATGACTACATGCGGGCCTTCGGTGGCCGCTCGGTCTATACGCCGCAAGCGATCATCAACGGAAGAACCCACGTCAATGGAGCCAGCCGCACGGCGGTCGACGGCGCGCTGGCGGAACTGCGAAAATCAGGCGACGGCATGCAGGTCGCCATCAAGGTCAAGCGCGACGGCGACGGCATAATCATCGAGGCCGGGGACGCGACTGCCCCGAGCGCGTCCGAGACAGCCATGGCGCATGTCGTGATCGTTTATTTCGACCCGCCGCAGACGATCGAGATCGGCAAAGGCGAGAATGGCGGCCGCAAGATGACCTACTGGAATGCGGTGACGGGCATCCAGACCGCTGGCATGTGGCACGGCAAGGCGCAACGTTACGAACTGCCTGCCAGCGAGGTCACGAAGAAGGGTGGCTGTGCCGTGCTTTTGCAATCTGTCGCCAAAGACGGCCTGCCCGGGCCGATCATCGGAGCGGCGTTTGTGACACGCCCAAAACCTCGATAGGTCGAGCCGATCAAACTGGCAAGAAGCGAGGAAACTGCCCCTTTGCCTCGCTCGTGGCGAGGTTGGTTCGATCCGACTCAGACCCGTGGGCGGGGGGCTTGGGGGTTACGAGCCAGTGCCGGACCGAACCGTCTCAGGCAACATGGGTAAACTCGTCGGACATTGGGGCGTTAGCGCGGATAAAAAACGGCGAAAATGTGGCAGCGCATCACCAATTCCAACACCTCGTTCATAAACGTGACAACAGCCGTGCGCGCCACGGCATGACACCGCCCCCGGTCTTGCCCTTGCATTTCACCCATGAAAGCGCGAACCTCCATATCAGCGTTGGCCTGTTCGAAGGATTGAGGCATGACTGAAGGCGGCGGAGGCACGGGGGACCCAGACGCATCCGCAATATTGATCCCACTTCACGAGGCGCGCCGCGAGCGCCTCGATATGCCGGTCGCATTCGACCGGCGTGAGCTCGATCTGATCCTGAGGCTTTACGGACGCATGGTCGCCGCCAACGAGTGGCGCGACTACGCCATCGACCATTTGTCCGACCGCGCGGTGTTTTCGGTGTTCCGGCGCGCCAGCGAGGTGCCGTTGTTCCAGATCGTCAAGGACCCCCGGCTGGCCCGGCGGCAGGGCGCGTTTTCGGTTGTGGCGGCAGGTGGCCGCATCCTCAAGCGCGGTCATGAACTTGCGCGCGTGCTTGGCGTCTTCGACAGCAGCCTCAGGCTCGTAAAGGCCTAGAACAGCGCAGAATACAAAAAGCTGTGTCCCGCTTTCTCCATGCCAAATCAAAGCGTTAGCGCAGACTTGCAACCGGTGGCCGACTGAGCTTCAAACGCCTTGGCGGAATTTTCGCTCGGGCAACGAGTGGGCATCAGGCTCACGAGATATGCCACCATTCAGCTCCAGTTGCATGAACACCGTATCCAGCCAGCGGTCATGCTTGTAGCCGGAGCCTTGCAGCCGGCCGCAATGGCAAAAACCCAGTTTCTCGTGCAGGCGAACGGACGCGCTGCCGGGACTGCCGTCACCGATCACCGCAACCAGTTGCCGAAAGCCGAGTTGCCGCACTGCCTCGATCAGCGCACGCATCAATTCGATGCCAACTCCCCGACCCTTCGCTTCCGGTGCCACATAGACCGAATCCTCGACGATGAAGCGGTAGGCCGGACGCGTCCTGAATGGCCCTGCATAAGCATAACCGAGAACGGCACCCGATCCGTCCACGGCAACCAGATACGGGAAACCGCCAGCGCGCAGCGTGTCATAACGGACCCGCATTTCGGCTAGCGCCGGCGGCTCAAGCTCGTAGCTCGCAGTGCCGTTTAGAACGGCATCCGAATAGATCTCCGTGATCCTGTCGATATCCGTTACCGTTGCTTCCCGTATCATCATTTTGCTCAATAAATAGGCATTTTCATTTTATGCCTTTTATTACATCAAAAATCGCAGCAAATGAAAAGGGCGGCCGTTGGGCCGCCCTTGGCATTCATCTGGTCCAGCCGTTTTTAGCGGCGGTCGCCCATGAACTGCAGCAGGAACATGAACAGGTTGATGAAGTCGAGGTAGAGGGTAAGCGCACCCATGATCGACTTGCGGCCGGCAACAGCCTGGTCGTCACCCTCGAAGTACATCTCCTTGATCTTCTGCGTGTCGTAGGCGGTAAGGCCAGCGAAGATCAGCACGCCGATCGCCGAAATGGCGAAAGAAAGCGCCGAAGACGCCAGGAAGATATTGATGACCATCGCGATGATCAGGCCGAAGACGCCCATGATCAGGAACGAGCCCATCGCGGTCAGGTCACGCTTCGTCGTATAGCCGTAGAGCGACAGTGCGCCGAAAGCGGCGGCCGTGGCGAAGAAGGTCTGCGTCACGCTCGCGGTCGTGTAGACGAGGAAGATCGACGACAGCGACAGGCCGACAAGCCCGGCATAGACCCAGAAAGTAGTCTGGGCAGCCGGCACGCTCATCGACTGCACGCGGAACGACAGGAAGAACACGGCAGCGAGAGGGGCGAGGATGACCACCCATTTCAGCGGCGAAGCGAAGATCGCGTAGCCGAAGGAAGTCAGCATCTGGCCGCTCGGCAGCGTGGCGACGGCAGCCGACGGGTCATTGGTTGTAGCCATCATGATGGTGGCGACGGCGGCAAGGCCGGTGATCAAAAGGCCCATGCCCATCAGGTTGTAGACGCGGATCATGTATGCGCGCAGGCCCTCGTCGATGGCCGCATCCGTGCGGCCATAGGGAACCGTGCGCGTCTGGTAGTTGCGTAGGGGTTCAGCCATGGAATTCCTCTGTTGCTTCTGCCCCGTCGGGTGTCGGGTTCTTTCCAACCCAGGCGCCGCTGGCGGGGCTCCAGCATGCCTACGGCAAAATATGAGGGTTCTTCGCCTCCAGAACAAGACCTGTAACCACCGGCAACGCTTCGTGAAAGCATAAAAATGCAGGTATCGGGCGCAATTTGGCTAAAGATTACCAAGAATTAACGAAATTCCTGGGGTCGGGCACGTTCTCGGAGATCAAAGATTGCGCAACACGGGCGCTGCCTTGTGTCCCAGCACCCGCCATGTTCCCGCCAGTCCGATCCCGACCGTAAGCACCAGGGCAACGACAATCGTCGTCAGCGCAACCTCGGCGGAGAACTGCGAAGGCAACGTCATGATTTCGCTCACCACGAACCATGCCGCGACCCCGCCTGCTGCCAGCGCGAATACTGCCGTGGCCAACCCGATCAGCATATACTCCAGCGCAAACGCGGCTATCAGCGTCTTGCGCGTCGCACCGAGTGTCTTCAGCACCACCGCATCGTGGATGCGGGCACTGTTGCCTGCGGCAAGGGCTCCCGCCAACACCAACACGGAAGCAACGAGCGCAACGGCAGCCGCAGCCCGGATGGCGACGCCAAGCTCGCCAACCAACCGGTTGACGATGTCCAGCGCATCCTTGACCCGAACGGTGGTCACCGCCGGAAAGGCACGGGTAACGGCATTGAGCACGCGCGCGTCTTCAGCCGGGGTCGCCCCCTTGTCCGCCAGCGTCGCCAGCCAACTATGTGGCGCACCCGCAAAAGTGTTTGGCGAGAACACCATGACGAAATTGATGCCCATCGTTTCCCATTGAACCTGCCGGAAACTGGCGATCCGGGCACTGATATTGCGGCCCAGCACGTTGACGGTCACCGTATCGCCCAGCTTGAGACCCAGTTCCTGCGCCTCATGCGCCGAAAACGACACCAATGGTTCGCCGGAATAATCCGAAGGCCACCAGCTTCCCTCGCTCAGCGTCGCATTGGCCGGCAGGTTGGCCTCATAGGTAAGCCCGCGGTCTCCACGCAATACCCACGCCCCTGCGGCGGGGATATTGGCCTTGGCCACATCGATGCCATTCAGCACCATGATGCGGCCGCGCAGCATCGGCACCTTTACCAACGCTCCATCAGGAGCCTCGGCAGCAACGAGCTTGGAAAACGCATCGACATCGCTGGCCTGAATATCGACGAAGAAGAAGTTCGGGGCCATCTGCGGCAAGCTGCCGGCAATCTGACGGCGCAAATTGCCGTCTATCAACGCGAGCGTTACCAGAAGCGTCAGCCCAAGGCCGAGCGACAGAACCACCGATGGCGTCAGTGCGCCGGGGCGATGGATATTGCCGACCGCAAGCCGCAGCACCGTCGAACGGATACGGGGCGCTTTCCTCGCCAGCCATTGCACCAGAAAGCCGACAACCCGCAGGACGAGGAAGGAAATCACCGTCGCACCGACGAAGATCCAGCCTATGCGGCGATCATCGGCGCTGAAGATCGCCAAGCCGGCAAGGGCAAGTGCAATCACCAGCGCGCCTATAACATAGACTGCGCGCGGCATGCCGCGGCTTGCGAAACCCATTTCACGAAACAGGGCAGTTGCGGGCACGTCGCGCGCACGCCCCAGCGGCAGGAGCGCAAAGGCCAGCGTGACCAGAACGCCGAAAGCCGCGGCAAGCCCAAGCGCACCGGGGTAGACGCTAGCTTGAGCCGGGACCGGGATCACCGATTGCAACGCCGCGCTGGCGGCGAACGGCATCAGCGCTCCAAGCACAAGGCCGACGACAATACCCAGCCCCGCAATCACAAGGATCTGCACCAGATAGACCGTGAAGACAAAGCCGCCCGATGCGCCAAGGCTCTTGAGGGTCGCGATGACTGAGCGCTTGCCGTCGAGATAGGCGCGCACCGCATTGGCCACGCCAACACCACCAACGACCAGTGCGGTCAGGCCGACCAGCGTCAGGAACTGCGAGAAGCGCTCGATGTTCGACGACAGCGCCGGCGCGGCGTTCGTGCGCGTGCGCACCGACCAGCCCGCTTGCGGGAAGGCTGCGCGTGCCTGCTCCTCCAGCCTCTTTACCTCGGCTTCGTTTGCTCCCGGTTGCAGCCTCACCTTGTAGGAATGCTCGACCAGGCTGCCCGGTCGGATCAGACCGGAAGCGCTCAGCCCTTCCATCGACACGAGCAGGCGGGGAGCAAAGCCGAAACCGTCCGAAACGGCATCCGGCTCGGTGGTCAGAACGGCCCGCAGTTCGAACGTGGCCTCGCCCAGCATGATCCTGTCGCCCGGCTTCAACCCAAGCCGCTCGAGAAGAAGCTCCGGTGCTGCCGCCCCGAATACACCCGAGTGCTCGTCAAACAATTCACTTCTGGAAAGGACGGGCTGCGTCTCCAGCGACCCGTAGAGCGGATATGCGGAGTCGACGGCCTTGGCCTCGACCAGCGCCTGATCCGAGCCGTCTACCAGTCGCGCCATGGACCGCATGTTGGCGCTGCGGGACACCGTCCCCATTCCTTCGAGATAGCCAAGCTCCTCCGCGCTCGCCTCACGCTGGTTGAGCTGGAAGCGCAAATCGCCGCCCAGCAACGGCTGGCCTTGGTTGGCAACACCATCGGAAATCGACTGTGCAACCGAATTGACGCCACCGATCGCTGCCACGCCAAGTGCGATACAGGCAAGGAATACGGCAAAGCCCGACAGTCCGCCGCGCATTTCCCGCAAGGAAAACCGCAAAGCGAGAGCAAGCGTCCTGGCCAAAGTCATTAGGCAATCGCCTTGACGGCGGGTGTTGGTTCGATGCGCCCCGAGCGCATGGCGATCTGGCGTGCACAGCGTGCCGCCAAAGCCGGATCGTGTGTCACCAGTACGAGCGTCATGCCGCGTTCGGCGGCCTTGGTGAACAGAAGATCCGCAACCTGCTTTCCGGTTACCTGGTCGAGGTTGCCTGTCGGCTCATCCGCGATCAGGATTGATGGCGAAGGGGCAAGCGCACGGGCAATGGCCACGCGCTGCTGTTCACCGCCCGACAACTCGCCCGGATAATGAGTGACGCGATCGCTCAGGCCCACAGCAGCCAGTTCCTTTTCCGCGACAGCAAACGGGTCCGGATGACCGGCCAGTTCGAGCGGCACCGCCACGTTTTCAAGCGCAGTCATGTTGGGGATCAAGTGAAACGACTGGAATACGATGCCGACATTGCGGCCCCTAAAGGCCGCGATCTGGTCTTCGCTCTTGCCGTTAAGCAATTCGCCGGCGATGCGTATGGTGCCTTGGTCCACCCGCTCCAGCCCGGCCACAACCATCAGCAGGGTCGACTTGCCCGACCCGGATGGGCCCACGATGCCGGTTGCCTCGCCTGCTTCTATGGAGAGGCTGACGCCCTTCAGCACATGGACTGACGAAGCCCCCTCTCCCAGCGTCAACGACACGTCTTTCAGTTCGATGACGGCTTCTGTCAAAGCGGATTCATCCTATATGGGGAAAACGTCCTGAAATTACCCTCGTCATATGGGGCCTGCCTGATGGCTTTCAAACACATCGTTGCCCTGATTGTCACGCTCTCGGCGTTCACGATTGCGCCAGCGGCTTCCGTCCGGGCCGAGCCGTTGCCGGTCGTGGGATTCGGCGACAGCCTGATGGCAGGCTTCGGCCTTGGCCCCGGCGAAGGCTTCACCGACAGGTTGCAGGCCGCGCTCCGCGCCAAAGGCCACGACATCGACGTCGCCAACGCCGGTGTCTCCGGCGACACCACCAGCGGCGGTCTCGCCCGCCTCGACTGGTCCGTTCCGGATGGAACCAAGCTCGTTATCCTTGAACTCGGCGCCAACGATATGCTGCGCGGCGTCGATCCTGCTCTGGTCGAGCAGAATCTTGACGCCATGCTGTCACGCCTGAAAGCGCGCGGCATTCCGGTTGTGCTCGTCGGCATGGTCGCGGCCCCTAATCTCGGTCACGCCTATGGCGAACAATTCGGCGCCATCTACCCCAAACTGGCGGAAAAATACGGCGCTACGCTCTATCCATTCTTCCTCGATGGCGTAGCCGGCGACAAATCCATGCAGCTTGAGGATGGCATGCACCCAAATGCGGCAGGTGTCGAACGCATGGTCGAACGCTTCCTGCCGACAATGGAAAAGGCCATCGCCGGCCTGCCGGCGGCCCAGTAGCACAATAGTCACAGCTTCCGTCAGGGAAAGCGCCGGGCGCTCCTGCGGACAACAAACTGCTTGCCCCGGCCTGCCATCGGTGATTCGCTAGATCAAGAGAGTTCGATTCGGGGACAGGAGGCTGCCAATGCCACGTCTTTTCACCGCCCTCGAAATTCCGCGTGACGCTGCCCTCTCTCTCTCGCTTCTTAGGGGAGGTCTGCCAGGCGCCCGCTGGATCGATGTCGAAAACTACCACATCACCTTGCGTTTCATCGGCGATGTGGCCGGCCACATAGCCGACGACATCGCCAATGATCTCGACCGTGTGCGGCGGCCCTCGTTCACGCTGGCGCTGTCCGGTGTCGGCGCCTTCGGCCAGAAGAAGCCGCATGCGGTCTGGGCCGGGGTAACCGCTTCGCCGGACATGACGGCCCTGCAGGCTGAAATCGACCGCATCTGTCATCGTATGGGCATCCCGGCCGATCCGCGCAAATTCATGCCGCACGTCACGCTGGCAAGACTGCGCAATTCCAGCCCGCTGGAAGTCGCTTCCTACTTGTCGGAGCGCGGCAACTTCGCCGCAACGCCCTTCCGCGTCGGCAGGTTCGTCCTGATGTCGTCGCGCGATTCCGTTGGTGGCGGCCCTTACATCGTCGAGGAGGCGTGGCCGCTCCTGGACACCGACATGCGCTCGGCCAACCGGCTCGAAAGCACATCCGACGCATCGCGGATCATGCGGTAGACGGCGGCAAAGCCATCCGGGCCGCCATAGTACGGGTCGGGCACGTCGCGCACATTGCCATCGGCGAATTCGAGGAAGAGGTGAATGCGCTCGCGGGCGGCCGCCGGCGCAAGGCGCTGAAGCTCCTCGACATTGCTGCGGTCCATGGCCAAGATGAGATCGAAGCGCGAGAAGTCGTCCGCGTTGACCTTGCGCGCCTTCTGCCCCGAAATGTCGATGCCATGACTGGCGGCGATCGCTACCGATCTTGGATCAGGCGCCGATCCGGCATGCCATCCGCCGGTGCCTGCCGAATCGAGTTCGAAATGTTCGCTCAGCCGCTTTTCCTCCAGGACCGCGGCGAACACGCCTTCGGCCAGGGGCGAGCGGCAGATATTGCCGAGACAAACGAACAGGATTGATTTTTTGGGCTTCGCGTCCATCGATCCCGCGCTATGTTTGCATGCACCAATTGCCGATAGCATGGATGGACCGCATGGGACGAGAAAAACTCGACAAGGACGCAATCAAGGAAGCACTGGCCGGTCTGCAAGGCTGGACACTCGCCGCCGACAGCGGGTCCATCAACCGCGTCTTCACCTTGCGAAACTTTTCCGAAGCCTTCGCCTTCATGACGCGCGTGGCGCTTGCGGCGGAAAAGATGGACCACCACCCCGACTGGTCGAACGTCTACAAGACCGTGAACATCACCTTGAATACCCACGACGCCGGCGGACTGACCGCGCTCGACATGGAATTGGCGAAGAAGATCAATCGCATCTTCGGCGGTTGAACCGGTTTCATCTTGCAGTGGCAGTCGACCTTTACCACATTTTGCATGTGGGCATCCCTGGAAGGCAGGCCCGCAAGGAGACGGCGGACGATGGCAAAGGACAACGACTTCGATTTCATCGAACTTGGCGAGAAGCCCGCCAACGAAAGCGAAGTGCGTGCGAAATTCTGGCGCAAGGCCAAACAGGCGGCGCGGCAGATCCCGTTCATGGAAGATGTCGTCGCCGCATACTACTGCGCGCTGGACAAGAACACGCCGCTGCGCGCCAAGGGCATCCTTTTGGCGGCGCTCGGCTAT
Organism: Mesorhizobium sp. Root552; assembly: GCF_001427285.1. GTDB lineage: Bacteria > Pseudomonadota > Alphaproteobacteria > Rhizobiales > Rhizobiaceae > Mesorhizobium. The sequence goes on along the minus strand of NZ_LMFV01000012.1, from coordinate 143,448 downwards.
TTCATCCTGCCCGTCGACACCATTCCCGATGTAATTCTCGGGCTGGGCTTCACCGACGACATTGCCGTTCTGACGGCGGCGATCACGGCAGTTCGTGCCCACATCACTCCGGCGCATAGGCTCGCCGCACGTCAGGCCATCGCCGACAACGGCTGATGGCCGAGCTGTTCCTGGCCTCGCCAGTCAAATTCTCGCCTTTTTCCTGCTTTCCAAGTCGCGCCAGGGACATGGTGCCTGAGCCGGATGGAAACGGCAGGGCGCCGAGATGGCGGCGGTTTCCTATGGCGAAGTGCTTTCTTGCAGAACTTCATCCTTTGGTAACCCAGATTAAATCAAAATAAAGCGAACGGGCAGGACGAGACGCCGGCCTGCCCCCGCACCATTTGGAATACGGGAAACACGATGCGCGGATTGATTGCTACAATTTCAAGCTTGGTGCTGATCGCCGCGGCGACGCCAGCGCTCGCCCAGCAGGCAACCAAGATCGGGCAGCACAATGCCTGGGGCACCTACAGCTATCAGGCAGCCAACGGCAAGGTGTGCTATGTGCTGACCGTGCCGACCGACAAGCAGCCGCCGACGCTCGATCACGGCGACATGTTCTTCTTCGTCAGCCAGCGGCCCGGCCAGCAGGTTTCCTACGAGCCGCAATTCATTGCCGGCTATAATTTTCAGGAAAATTCCAAGGTCACCGTTTCGGTTGGCGACAAGTCCTTCACCATGTTCACGCGCGGCAAATCTGCGTGGGTCGAGAATGCCGCTGAGGAACCGGTGCTGATCGCCGCCATGAAAGGCGGTTCGGATATGAAGGTGCAGGCCAAGTCGGGCCGCGGCAATGCCACCAACTACGTGTTCTCGCTGAAAGGCATTTCGGCGGCGTTGAGCTCCATAGCCAACTGCAAATAGCTATCTTGAGGTCAACTCGCCAACTGGCGAACGAGATCGGTCATGCTATTCGGCGCAAGCAGCCAGCTTGCGCCGGCGACTATCTGCAGCAACACGATCAGGTAAAGCAGGCTCCTGAAAGGTTCCTTGCGGGTCTTGTGCCGGAAGATCTGCTGCGCTGAAATAGCGCCCAGACTGCCGCCAACCAATGCAAGACCCAGCAATGTCCGCTCGCTGATCCGCCTTGCGCCGGCCTCCGCCAGCCGCTTGTCCCACCAGAAGGCCACGAACGCGGCGCAGTTGACCGCGAGCAAGACGAATACCAGCTGGGGAACGGATATCATGGCGGCATCCTGAACCCCAACCGGCTAACAAGCCGCAAATGCCGTCCTATGGCGTGACGTGGCGGCTGCCGCATGATATCGCAAGGGCTACCAGATAGCCTGCTGGCTCACACGGACATGTCTCTCGCCAACCCAAGACTTACCACCATTGGCTTCGACGCCGACGACACGTTGTGGCAGAACGAGCAGTTCTTCCGGCTGGCGGAAGATCATTTCGTTTCCCTGCTTGCCGGTCACGCCGAGGCGAATGGCATCAAGCAGCGGCTTCTCGACGCCGAGAGGCGAAATCTCCAGCTCTACGGCTTCGGCATCAAGGGTTTCACCCTCTCGATGGTCGAAACGGCGATTGAAGTCACGGAAGGCAAGGTGCCGGCGGAAATCATCGCAAGCATCGTCAAGGCCGGCCGGGAAATGCTTTCCCATCCCATTGAGACATTGCCATATGCACGTGAAACCCTGGAGCAGCTCGCTGGCCGGTTCCGGCTGGTGCTGATCACCAAGGGAGACCTCTTCGATCAGGAACGCAAACTCGCCCAATCTGGGCTTGGCGACCTGTTCGACGCGGTGGAAATCGTCAGCGGCAAGCAACCGGATACCTATAGCCGCATCTTCAGCCGTCACGGCGACGGGCCGGAAAAAAGCATGATGGTGGGCAACTCGCTGAAGTCGGACGTGGTTCCCGTGTTGCAAGCCGGCGGATGGGGCGTCTACGTCCCGCATGACCTGACCTGGGTTCTGGAGCACGCCGAAACGCCGCTCGACGAGCTGCGCTTCAGGCAGCTTGCCCATCTGGGTGAACTGCCGGGCCTGCTGACCGAACTGCGCTAGCTGCCGGTGACGGCGCGGCGCACCTGTGATATGTGGCCGATAAATCCTGTCTGTAGCCGGTCCCGGGACCGATTAAACGAACCGTAATGGCACTATCTATCGATCTAACCTCTGACGCGACCCGCGCCGCTCTGGCCGCACGCGCCGCCATGCCCGAAAAGCCGTCGCTTGTCGGCCTTACTCGCTCCGAGCTTGCCGAGGCGCTGGTTGCCGCCGGCGTCGTGCCCGAGCGGCAGGCCAGGATGCGCGCCAGCCAGCTCTGGCACTGGCTCTATGTGCGCGGCGTTTCCAACTTTGCCGAGATGTTCAACATCTCGAAGGACTTGCGGGCCGCTCTCGACCGGCATTTCAGCGTTTCCCGCCCTGAAATCGTGGAAGAGCAGATTTCAACCGACGGTACGCGCAAATGGCTGTTCCGGTTTCCGCCGCGCGGCGCCGGCCGTCCGGTCGAGATCGAAACCGTCTACATTCCCGAAGAAGGACGCGGCACGCTGTGCATCTCCTCGCAGGTCGGCTGCACGCTGACCTGCTCCTTCTGCCACACCGGCACCCAGAAGCTCGTGCGCAACCTGACCGCGGAAGAAATCCTCGCCCAGTTGCTCACGGCACGCGACCGGCTCGGCGATTTTCCAGACCGCGACACGCCTGCCGGCGCCATCGTGCCCTCGGAAGGCCGCAAGGTCTCGAACATCGTCATGATGGGCATGGGCGAACCTCTCTACAATTTCGAGGCGGTGAAGAAGGCACTGCTGATCGCCTCCGATGGCGACGGGCTTGCGCTGTCGAAGCGCCGCATCACGCTTTCCACCTCCGGCGTCGTGCCGGAAATCACCCGCACCGGCGAAGAGGTCGGCGTCATGCTTGCAATCTCGCTGCACGCGACCAATGACGATCTGCGCGACCTTCTGGTGCCGATCAACAAGAAGTTCCCGTTGAAGGAACTGATCGCCGCATGCCGCGCCTATCCGGGCCTGTCCAACGCCCGCCGCATCACTTTCGAATATGTGATGCTGAAGGACGTCAACGACAGCCTCGATGACGCCAAAGCCCTGGTTCAACTGCTGAAGGGCATCCCGGCCAAGATCAACCTGATCCCGTTCAATCCGTGGCCCGGCACCAACTACCAGTGCTCCGACTGGGAAACGATCGAGAAGTTTGCCGACTACATCAACAATGCCGGCTACGCTTCGCCGATCCGCACCCCGCGCGGCCGCGATATCCTCGCCGCTTGCGGTCAGCTTAAGTCTGAATCGGAGCGCATGCGCAAGGTGGACCGGCTGGCGCTTGAAGCGATGATGATCGCCGGCCACGGCGAGGCATGATGGGGCGGATATTCGCCTATCTGCTCCGCTTCGCCGTCATCCTCGTTGGATTTGTCGCAGCCGTTTTGGCGGCCAGCGCTTTCATCCATCTGCTTTTTCTTGGATCCGCCGGATTTCTTGAAGAAGACGTGCGGCCCGTGGCAGGAGCGGCCATGCTGTTTTCCGTCCCCTTCGTCGCGCTTTTCGTGGCCTACTTCGTCTTTGTCCCGTCCGTCATCGCAATCGGCGTGGCGGAATTACTGGGCCGCCGGGACTGGCTCTCTTACGCATTGCTCGGCGCAGGCGTCGGCATTGCCTTCATCGCAACGGCGTCAGGCAATGTCGATGCCGGCTACGACCTGACGGCCACCCCGATTGCGCTTGGCATTATTGGCGGCGGCATGGTCGGTGGCATTGCCTACTGGCTGACCGCTGGCCGCTGGGCTGGAAGCTGGCGCTCCGAACCTCCGCCACGCCTGCCTACTTCGCCTGAGCAGTAAGAATCTTGAGCGCAAAGGCGGAAAATACGCCTGCCAGCATATAGTCGACGACGCGCGTGATCTTCGGGCTGGCTTTCATTGCCACCGAGAATTTTTCCGCAGCGAACACCATTGGTGCGGTTACCGGGATCGACAGCACCACGAACATGAAGCCGAGGAAGAACAATTTGCCGGGCGCATGCGGGTCATGCGCCGAGACGAACTGCGGCAAGAACGTCATGAAGAACAGGATGATCTTCGGGTTGAGCAGGTTGACGCCAAGACCCGCCGCCCAGGCACGAAACAGAGAAACCTGCGGTCCACCCTTCTGCTCCGGCGAAAAGGCCGAACCCTTGGTGAGCGCCTGCCAGGCCAGGAATACCAGATAGCCGGCGCCGAAAATCTTGAGTGCAAAGAACGCGGTCGGCGAAGCGACGATCAGGGCAGAGATACCGACAACGACCAGTGTCGTGTGAACCAGCGTCCCGCATAGCGCGCCAGCCATCGAGGCAAAACCCGCCACCCTCCCCTGGTTCAGGGTGCGGCTGACGAACAACGTCATGTCCGGCCCGGGCGTTATCGCCAGGATGATCGTGGCGATGGAGAACTGGATCAGCACGGAAAGGTCTGGAACGAAGGACATCTGTTGGTCCGCCCGGCTTTCATTGGAAAGGGCGCCGCTTAACACGGCGCCCAGGAATGGTTGTAACGCGACCGGCGGCTTTTGCCGTCGGTCTGCTCCATTTACCGAATACGCCGCTTAGCTGTCAAAGTAGCTCTGCGTACCGTGCGCCTCGATCGCTTCGGCAAGACGGCTGAGCGCATGGACATACGCAGCGGTTCGCACGGTAACGTCGCGCGAAGACGCCAGTTCCCAGATGGCACGGCCCTCGCGCTCCATGATGACGCGCAGCTTCTCGTGGATTTCCGGCAGTTCCCAGTAATAGCCCTGCTTGTTCTGCACCCATTCGAAATAGGAGACCGTGACGCCACCTGCATTGGCTAGAATGTCGGGAAGCACAACGACATTGCGCTTAGCGAGGATCTCGTCGGCGTCGTGCGTAACAGGGCCGTTGGCCAGTTCCAGCACCACGCGCGCCTTGATCGTCTCGGCATTGTCGATGCGGATCATGTTCTCCAGCGCCGCCGGCACCAGCACGTCGCATTCAACGCCCACCAGTTGATCCGCGCTCAAGGCTTCATGGCCGTCCTTGCCGATGGTGTGGATGACGGAATTGTTTTCCTGCTTGGCAGCAAGCAGAGCTGCCAGGGAAAGTCCGCCCGAAGCCTGCACCGCACCGCCGGAATCGGAAACTGCAACGATGCTGTGCCCGTCAGCCGCAAACAGTGAGGCAATATGCTGGCCGGCATTGCCGAAACCCTGGATCGCGATGCGGAGTTTGCCCTTGAGGCCGAGCTCGGCGAACAGATGCCGCACCAGATAATAGCCGCCACGCGCCGTCGCGTCGCCACGACCGACAGAACCGCCGAGAGCCAGGGGCTTGCCTGTGATGACAGCCGGCGAGGCGTGTCCGACGATCTGGCTGTATTCGTCAGCCATCCAGCCCATGATCATGGCGTTGGTGTAGACATCCGGCGCCGGAATATCGCGGTCCGGTCCGATGATGCGCGAGAACGCCTGCATGTAGGAGCGCGAGAGGCGTTCCAGCTCCGCCTTGGAAAGCTTGCGCGGGTCAACCTGGACCGCGCCTTTGCCGCCGCCGTAGGGCAGGTTCATGACGGCGCACTTAAACGTCATCCAGAACGCCAGCATCTCGACCTCGTCGGCCGAGGCATCTGGGTGGAAACGAATGCCGCCCTTGGTCGGGCCGCGCGTGTCGTCGTAGCGGCATCGCCATGCCAGGAAAGATTTTCGCGAGCCGTCGTCCATGCGGATCATCAAGCGCGCCTTGGTCGTTTCTCGCGGATATTTCAGCTTCTCGATAACATCTGCATCGACGTTGATGTGCCGGGCGGCTTCGTCGAGACGAACAAGGGCGCTATCAAGTAGGCTGTCTTCGGGCATCATGAGTTCCTGTCTGGCTTGATGATACTTGCGTGCTGGGGTGGACGGGCTTTCCATTGCATAAAAATTGGGCAATGCCCAATGAAACTTTATTTCCCGGAGCATACGATTTTCGTCTTATCCCGCCGTTCGCTTGGACCACAGGGGCGACACCTTTCGTCAATTGTCCGCAACGCTTGTCCGGCAGCGCTTTCCTGCTTATGAGTGCGCACGAATTTCACGTCACGCCACCAATCGAAAAGACACCGGAAACACCCATGTCCAAGCTGAAAGACGTCAAGAAGGTCGTGCTCGCCTATTCGGGCGGCCTCGACACCTCGATCATCCTGAAATGGCTGCAAACCGAACTGGGAGCGGAGGTGGTCACCTTCACCGCCGATCTTGGCCAGGGCGGCGAACTGGAGCCGGCGCGCAAGAAGGCCGAGTTGCTCGGCATCAAGGACATCCGAGTGATGGATGTGCGCGAGGAGTTCGTCTCCGATTTCGTCTTCCCGATGTTCCGCGCCAACGCCCAGTATGAAGGCCTCTATCTGCTCGGCACGTCGATCGCGCGGCCCTTGATCTCCAAGCACCTTGTCGATATCGCCCGCGAAACCGGCGCCGATGCCATCGCCCACGGCGCCACCGGCAAGGGCAACGACCAGGTGCGCTTCGAGCTGTCGGCCTACGCGCTGAACCCCGACATCAAGGTCATCGCGCCATGGCGCGACTGGTCGTTCAAATCGCGTACCGACCTGCTCGACTTCGCCGAAAAACACCAGATTCCGGTGCCGAAGGACAAGAAGGGCGATGCCCCGTTTTCCGTCGACGCCAATCTTCTGCACTCGTCCTCCGAGGGCAAGGTTCTGGAAGACCCGTGGAGCGAGCCGCCGGAATTCGTCCACCAGCGCACCGTCTCGCCGATGGATGCGCCCGACAAGGTGACCGAGATCGAGATAGAATTCCTCAAGGGCGATCCGATTGCGCTTAACGGCAAGAAGCTGTCGCCGGCCTCGATGCTGGCAGCGCTCAACGATCTTGGCCGCGACAACGGCATCGGCCGCCTCGACCTGGTCGAGAACCGTTTCGTCGGCATGAAATCGCGCGGCGTCTACGAGACGCCCGGCGGCACCATCCTGCTCGCCGCCCATCGCGGCATCGAGTCGATCACGCTGGACCGTGGTGCGGCTCATCTCAAGGACGAGTTGATGCCGCGTTATGCCGAGCTCATCTACAACGGCTTCTGGTTCTCGCCGGAGCGCGTCATGTTGCAGGCCCTGATCGACAAGAGCCAGGAAGACGTCGAAGGCACGGTGCGGCTGAACCTCTACAAGGGCAACGCCATCGTCACCGGGCGCAAGTCGAAGAAGTCCCTCTACCGCAACGACCTCGTCACCTTCGAGGACGATCGCGGCGCCTACGACCAGAAGGACGCCGAGGGCTTCATCCGTCTCAACGCCTTGCGGTTGCGCACGCTGGCCGCCCGCAATCGCTGATGCACTTGCTGAAAACGGCGCGGGCCTGTCCCGCGTTGTTTTTGTTTCGTCCGGTGACTTCAGCCAGAGTCAGGCCAGGAGATGGGCCGCGCCGGTAACGGTCACCCGCATGACGTCGCCGACCACAGGCGCACCCATGCCCGGTTGCCGCACGATCAACGGCGAGTTGCCGATGGCGGCAGCGTCCGGCGGATCGGGACTGTTCAAAAGCCGCACCGCGACCGAACAGGTCGAACCGGCAAACTCCGCTTCCGTCACCTCGCCGAAGAGAACGCCGGAGGTAATGCTTCCGGCCAATTCCTGGCGCGACGACCGCTGAAGCTGGATCTGCTCGGGCCGCAGCATGATGCGGGCCACGTCCCGGCGCTCCTTGCTGTCGATCGCGATGGTGCCAAGCGAGCATTGCGCGAAACCTCCGGCGGTCCTGGCTGGCAGGATGATGGCATCGCCGAGGAACTCCGCGACCATCCGGTCTTTCGGGCGCAGGTAGAGATCGCGCGGCGTTCCAACCTGCGAAAACCTGCCATCCCGCATCACCGCGACCTGGCTGGCGAACGAGAGCGCCTCCGCCTGGTCGTGCGTTACCAGGATCGTGGCGATACCCGCCGCTTCCAGCAGTTCGGCAACCGCCTTGCGCATCGAGGCGCGAAGCCCGGTGTCGAGCGCCGAAAACGGCTCGTCCAGCAGCATCAGCCGGGGTTGCTTGGCCATCGCCCTTGCCAGCGCCACCCTCTGCTGCTGGCCGCCCGACAATTCATGCGGACGCCGCCGCAGGATCGCCTTGTCGAGGCCAACGATATAGGCAAGTTCCGCTATCCGCTCGGTGCGCTTGTCCTCGTTGCGGCCCATGCCGAAACCGATGTTCTCGGCGATGCTGAGATGGGGAAACAGCGCACCGTCCTGCGCAACCAGCCCGATACCGCGCTTGTGTGCCGGCACCGCTTCGCCGCCATTGGCAAGCACCTGTCCGTCGAGCTTTATGTGACCTTCGTCGGGCGGCTCGAAGCCGGCGATCAGCCGCAGCAATGTTGTCTTGCCGCATCCCGAAGGGCCAACGATGGCAGTGCGCGAGCCGGCTGGCACGGCAAGATCGATGCCGTCCAGCGCCCTGACCGGACCGTAGCTCTTGCGCAAGCCCTGAAGTTCGAGAAAGCTCATTGCCCGGCCATCCTCTTCGACTGCACGTAGAGCAACCAAGTCAACGGCAGGGACGCCGCCACCATGATCAGCGCATAGGGCGCGGCTGCGGCATAGTCGATTTCGCCGCTATAGGACCAGAAGGCAAGCGCCAGCGTCATCGTGCCGTTCGGCGCAAGCATCTGCGTGGCGGTCAGTTCGTTCAGGATGCCGAGCGACACCAGCGCCATGCCGGCAGCCGCTCCCGGCGCAGATAGGCGAATGGTGGTCGACCACAAGGCGTTGGCGGGGCTGCGGCCAAGATTGCTTGCCGCCCGCTCCAGTTCAACCGGCGCCTGGGCAATCGAGGCGCGCAGGCTGATGATGGCGCGTGGCAAAAACATCAGCGCGTAGGCGATCAGGATAGTGACGAGCGTCTGGTAGAGGGGAAGCATGAAGCGCACGGTAAGCGTCACAAGCGCAAGCGCGATGACCACACCAGGCAGGGAGCCCACCGTGTAATTCGTGGCTTCCAGAACGCGCTGCAGGCGGCCCGGCTTGCGAATGGAAAGCCATGCCATCGGGATCGCCGCGACGGTCGCAAGCAAGGCGCCTGCGACTGCAAGAAAAATCGTCTGGCCAAGTGCGGCCGAAATCTCGTCCAGCCGCCAGACCTCCCAGCCTCCGGCCACAAGCCAGCGCCCGATGGTGACGAACGGCACCCCGATCGCCAGCACGGCAACCAGAAGCGGCAGCAACAGACAGGGCAGCGTGGCCCTGCCAAGCCGCGCGCGTGGCGCCTGCCGCGCTGCGCCGGAACCGACGCGCGCATAGCGCTCCTCTCCGCGCACCAGTATTTCCAGCGCCAGCAGGGCAAGGCAGCAGGCAATCAGCACGCCCGCCAGCATATTGGCGGCCGGCCCGTTGAAGGTCGACTGGAACTGATCGACGATCGCCGTCGTGAACGTGTCGAAGCGAATGAAGACATAAAGCCCGTACTCGGCCAGCAGATGCAGGCCGACCAGCAGTGATCCGCCGCAGATGGCGAGCCGCAGTTGCGGCAGCACGACGCGAAAAAACACCCGCCACGGCCCCAGGCCAAGCGAGGCGGCGGAATCCTCAAGCGAGGGATCGAGGCGCCGCAGCGCCGCCGAGACCGGTAGGTAAAGGAACGGGAAATAGGCGATGACGGAGATGAAAACGCCGGCCCCCAGCCCATGCACGCCGGGAACCATGGTCACCCAGGCATAGCTGTGGACGAAAGCCGGAACCGCCAGCGGCGCAACCGCCAACCATGCCCATAAACGCGCTCCAGGCAAATCGCTGCGTTCGGTCAGCCAGGCAAGCGCCACGGAAAGGGCGATCGACAGCGGAACCGTCAACGCCACCAGAAAAAAAGTGTTGACCAGCAGGTCACCGACACGTGGTCGAAACACCAGTTCGACCACCGTCGTCCAGCCGATCTGGACGGCCACGGCTATGATGAAACCTAGCGGGATAAGCGCAAACAGCGAAACCAGGATCGCGGCAAGCGCAATCCACGGGAGCCGGACCAGCCGCATCCTGTGGCCGGCAGGCGAGGCCAGTGCGACTGGACGAGCGAAATCCGGCGACGACTGCATCAAGCGCCAGGCCGTCTGTTCTTGTGCCGGGCCGACAAACGCAAGGTCGAGCTTTCTGTCATGGCAAATGCCGTGCCTGAAATACAAAGCTCCTGCGGGGGACCCCGCAGGAGCGGAACTTGAGTCTTTTTAGGAGGATTAACGGCTAAAGCAAGCCAGCCGCCGTCATCAGGTCGGTTACCTTCTTCGAGTTCAAGGTTGCTGGGTCGATTTTCGGGGCCTGCAGATCGGCCAGCGGAACCAGCTTCGAATTCGCAGCTTCCCCATTGCCCACCGCGTATTCGAACGAGGTGCCGTCACGCAAAACCGCCTGGCCGCCCTTGCCTGCGATCCACTTCAGGAAAGCCTGCGCTTCCTCGGGATGCTTGCTCGAGGCCAGCACGCCACCGCCGGAAACCGAAACGAATGCACCCGGATCCTCGTTCCTGAAATAATGCAATTCCACGTTCTTGCTGTTTTCGCCGGTCTTGGCCTGATCGCCGAACCAGTAATAGTGGTAGATCACGCCGCCTTCGATCTCGCCGGCATTGACCGCCTTCATCACGGTGCCGTTGCCCTTGAAAGGCTTGAAGTTCTCCTTCATCGCCTTCAGCCAGGCGGCGGTGGCCTCCTCGCCCTTCAACTGCAGCAAAGCGCTGACGATGGCCTGGAAATCAGCGCCGGCAGGCGATGCGCCCCAACGGCCCTTCCAGCTTGCATCGGCCAGGTCAAGCAGCGACTTCGGCAGTTGATCCGCATTGAGCTTGGTCTTGTCATAGGCGAACACGGTGCTGCGCGCGGCGATACCGAGCCATTTGCCGCTGGACGGCTGGTATTCCTTCGGCACCAGCGCCAGCGTGTCAGGGTTCACTGGCGCAAACAGCCCAGCCTGCTCGACCAGCGTCATGGCCGGAGAATTTTCCGTCAGGAACACATCTGCCGGAGAAGCCGCGCCTTCTGCCACGATCTGGTTCGAGAATTCGCTGTCGCCGCCATTGCGTAGCGTCACCTTGATCCCGGTTTCCTCGGTGAAAGCTTTCACCCATTCCTCGGCAAGGCTCTTGTGCTGTGCGTTGTAGACGATGATCTCTTTTTCCTGCGCCATTGCCGGGGCCACGGCAAACGCCGCCAGGGCTAGAACGCCGGCAAGGGTGGAAAGGACGGACTTCATGAGCGACTCCTAAAGCTAGGCTTTTTCAGGTACCGGATGGACTAGTCATACATGATTTTGCCAGTCAACATTTATTAGCCATGTTCGGACGGCGGACCAGAATGTCACAGCCTTGTGAACGGACGGAACGAGGCCTGCCGCAAAACTTGCCCCATCGGAACGGACATACCACTGGTTTTGCAGTGCACATTGCATATATTGCAATGCAGCATAATACCGAAAGGACTACCCTCATGGCCGTCAGGAAAACCGCCATCGTCACCGGATCCACCTCGGGCATCGGGCTGGCCATCGCCGAAGCCATGGCCGCAGACGGCTGCAATATCGTCGTCAATTCCTTTTCCGATACGCCAGAAGACCACGCGATCGCCGAGCAGATTGCAAAAAAGCACAAGGCCGGTGCGGCCTACATCAAGGCCGACATGTCGAAGCCGGATGAGTGCCGCGCTCTGGTCGCAAAAGCGGCGGAGCGCTTCGGTTCGGTGGATATCGTCGTCAACAATGCCGGCATCCAGCACGTCGCCCCGGTCGAAGATTTTCCCGTCGGCAAGTGGGACGCCATCATCGCCATCAACCTGTCCTCGGCCTTCCACACAATCGCGGCAGCAATTCCGCTGATGAAGGCGAATGGCGGCGGACGCATCGTCAACATCGCCTCTGCGCATGGCCTTGTCGCCTCGCCATTCAAGTCTGCCTATATCGCCGCCAAGCACGGCATCATGGGCCTCACCAAGACGGTGGCGCTGGAAGTGGCGCGCGACAGGATCACCTGCAACGCGATCTGTCCGGGTTATGTTCTGACGCCGCTGGTCGAAGCGCAGATCCCAGACCAGATGAAAACGCACAAGATGGACCGGGAAACGGTCATTCGCGAGGTCATGCTGGACAAGCAGCCGACCAAGGAATTCGTCACCGTCGAACAGATCGCCGCTGCCGCCGTCTACCTGTGCTCGCCCGCTGCCGCGCAAATCAACGGAACCCACATTTCCGTCGACGGCGGTTGGACCGCCGAATAGGCCAGGCGCAAGAGACATCGCCATGACGATCGACAGCAAGGCCAGCCAGCGCAAGAAGATCAATATCGCGCTGCAAGGCGGCGGCTCGCACGGCGCTTTTTCGTGGGGCGTACTTGACCGCATTCTCGAGGATGGCCGGCTGGACATCGTTGCTGTATCAGGCACCAGCGCCGGTGCCATGAATGCGGTTGCGCTTGCCGACGGCTTCGTGCGCGGCGGCGTGGACGGCGCAAGGCAGAAGCTGTCCGACTTCTGGCGCGCAGTGGCGCGCAAGGGCCGCTTCAGCCCGGTCCAGCGCACGCCCTGGGACATGCTCTGGGGCAATTGGTCGGTCGAAAACACGCCGGGTTTCGTCTGGTTCGACACCATGTCACGGGTTTTCTCGCCCTATGTCGCCAATCCGCTTGACCTCAATCCCCTTCGCGATGCCGTCGAGCAGGAGATCGATTTCGGCAATGTCCGCAACTGCAAGGCCCTGCAATTGTTCATCTCGGCCACCAATGTCGAGACCGGCCAGTTGCGTGTCTTCTCCGCCGGGGAAATCACGCTTGATTCCGTGATGGCCTCGGCCTGCCTGCCGCAACTGTTCCGTGCCGTGGAGATTGAAGGCATCCCCTATTGGGACGGTGGTTACGGCGGTAATCCCGCCCTGTTTCCCTTCTTCAAGGCCGCTCAGACGGAAGACGTCCTTTTGGTGCAGATCAATCCGGTGGTGCGCGAGGGTACGCCCACCAGCGCCAACGAGATCCAGAACCGCATCGACGAGATCACCTTCAATGCCGGCCTGCTGCGCGAGTTCCGTGCCATTGCCTTCGTCAAGGAACTGATCGCCGCCGGGCGGCTTCCGCATGGCGAATACCGCGACATCCGCATGCACCGCATCGACGCCGATGAAGCCTTCAAGGACCTCTCGGCCTCGTCCAAGATCAACGCCGAATGGGCCTTCCTCGAATATCTGCGCGACCTTGGCCGCAGCGCCGCCGGCGACTGGCTGGAAAACAATTTCGACGCAATAGGAGAGCGCGCGACGCTCGACCTGTCAGGCCAGTTGGATGACGGCCTCAAACCGGCACACGGACCGGCGCTTGGCAAGCGCGTCCGCGAATTTCTGGCCACGCGCAAGACGCCGCCGGCCGTCGCATCCCACCGAAACTAGGGCATTTCCAGCAAAGTGTGCAGCGGCTTTGCACGCGGGAATGCGGCCAGAGCTTACGTTGCAGCACGAGGCGGGCCGGCAAGATCGAGCGGATGCACGATGCGCGCGCCGTCCGCCTCTCCGAAAAACGCCTCGACGCCATAGACCGCGCGCAACGTCTCGCGTGTCAGCACATTTTCGGGCGAGCCGTCCGCAACAATCCGGCCACGGTCGAGCAGAATAAGGCGCGAGCACCAGCGCGCCGCGAGGCCAAGGTCGTGCAGCGAGGCAACCACGCTCTTGCCGTCGCGCGCCAGATCGCCGAACAGCCGCATCAGCGCGATCTGGTGCGATGGATCGAGCCCGGCGGTCGGCTCGTCCGCCAAAAGCAGCGGCGTATCCTGCGCCAGCGCCCGAGCGGCCAGCACCCGCGCCTTCTCACCGCCGGAAAGCTCCGTCGCGATGCGATTGCGGAACGCCTCCACATCCATGCGCCGCATCGCCTCGTCGATTATGCTCCGGTCGGTATCGCCGAGCGCCGCAAAGCCGGGCCGATTCGGCGAACGGCCCAGCGCCACGACGGTTTCGACCGGCACCGCCCAGGCGATTTCGCGTTCCTGCGCCAGATAGGCGGCCTTGGCGGCGCGCTGCTTCGCGCTCATCGCCGCTATGGCCTGCCCATTGAGCTGGAGCGCACCGTCAGTTGGCAGCAGACCGAGAACCGAGCGCAACAGGGTCGACTTGCCGGCGCCGTTCGGGCCGATCAGGCCGACGAATTCCCCGCTACCGACGGAAAAGGTCACCTCGCGCAAGACCTGCTTGCCACCAAGGCTGACGGCGAGACCCGCTACCGACAAAAGCGTCATGTCAGCCTCCGGCGCGCACGGAATACCAGCCAAAGGAAGAAGGGCGCTCCGACGATTGCCGTCAGGACGCCGAGCTTCAGGTCGCGTTCAGGCGCGATAAGGCGTACCAGTATGTCGGCGGCAAGCACCACGCAGGCGCCGCCAAGCGCACTGGCCAAAAGCAGGCGCGACGGCTTCGAGCCGACCAGCGGCCGTAGTATATGCGGCACGACCAGTCCGACGAAACCGATCGCCCCCGACACCGCGGTCGCCGCGCCGACGCAAGCGGCAGTGCCGAACACGGCGAGGAACTGCACACGCCGCAATTCGACGCCCATGCTGGCCGCCGTTTCCGAACCGAGCGTCAGCGCATCGAGCGAGCGCCCGAGCGAGCCCAGCATCGCCCAGCCCAGGATCATGAAGGGTCCCGCCAGCCTGACATGGGTCATCGAACGGTCCGTCAGCGAGCCCAGCATCCAGAACATGATCTCCAGCGTGGCAAACGGATTGGGCGAAAGGTTCAACGCCAGCGAGGTCATTGCGCCGGCAAAACTGGTCACCGCGATGCCGGCAAGGATGATGAGCAGCGAATTGCCGCGCGTCCCTGCCATCGCCTGCACGACGACGACTGCCAGCACAGCGCCCGCCAGCGCCGCCAGCGGCAGGGCCAAGGCAAAGGCGGCGGACAGCCCGGTATAGATGGCAAGCACTGCCCCCAGCGACGCCATCGAACTGATGCCGAGCAGTCCGGGCTCCGCCAAAGGATTGCGCAAATAGCCTTGCAGCACCGCGCCTGAAAGCCCGAGCGTCGCGCCGATCATCAGGCCGAGCAACGCGCGCGGCAGCCTGATCTCGCGCATGATCAGGGCAACGGCATCCGCCTTGCTCGAAAAAAGCGCGGCGATGCTGTCGCCGAACGCTATCCCCGCCGGTCCGACCGTCAGCGACAGTACGAACAGAACCAGCGTGGCAGCTACCAGCAAGACGATCAGCAATCGATAGGACGAGTTTCCCGTCACGGCCGCACTTGCCCTTGCAAAGCCGCCCGTTGCAGCACGAATGCCGCTTCAAGCGTAAACGGTGCCCCGCAGATCATGTTCGGCACCGGCACGCCGACACCCTGCTTCTGCGCCTCAAGCGTCTTGAACGCTGGGTGCACGAAATTCTCCTGCGCCAACGCCGGCGCTCCGCCATAGGAACGGAAGCTGGTCGCGATCATGTCCGGCTGCTCGGTGACCAGAAGTTCCAGCGGCAGTCTGGTGCTGCCGACAATGCCAAGCTTCTCGGCGATGTTGACGAGACCGGCGGCCTTGAAGATCTCGTTGGCCAACGTACCCCCGCCGGTCGTATAGCTATTGGCATCGTAAAGCGCGATCGACCGCCCCGACGGCTTCTGCGCCTTGAGTGCCGCAAGGCCCGCATCCAGTTCGCCGGCAAGTTCGCCGGCGCGCTCCTGCCGCTGCAAGAGTTCGCCGACACGCAGGATACTGTCGCGAATATCCTCGAACGACCGCGACGGCGCGAACTCCTCGACCTTCACGCCGAGTTCCCGCAACAGGTTGACCGTTGCCCTCGACGAAAACGTGCCGGCCAGCACGAGATCAGGCTCCATCAGGAAGATTTCCTCAGCCAGCGCGTGGTTGATGGCGAAGCCTTGCGCCTCCTTCGCCATCGCCGAGGAATTGGCGTCGCGCGCCAGCGCTGAAACGGAATGTAGCTGCCCCTTGCCGGCAATGAGCATGGCAAGCTGGTCGGTGCAAACATTCATCGACACCACGCGCCGGGGAGCCGGTTCGGCGGCAAGCGCGGGCGGCGCCATCAGCGCCGCGACGAGGGCAGCTCCGATAGAGCAGCCGATGAATCCAGCCCTTGAGCAGTTCAAACTTGCCTCCATCGCCTGCCCGACAGCTCTCCTAGAATGACCTTGTAAAAGTCAGGCTAAGCGTTCGACCCGGAGAACGGAACCCGGCCTTTGTCTCATACTTCTCGTCGAAGATGTTCTGGGCCGAGAATTTGAGTTGGGACTGTTCGTCAAAGGCATATTGCGCGCTGAAATCCGCGGTCACATAGGCCGGCAGCTTGACCGTGTTGCCGCCATTGGCAAAGCGTGACGTTACGTAGAGCAGTGCGCCGGTCAGGCTCAGTTTCTCGTTCGGCGTATAGGTCAGCCCCGCCGTTCCCCGGAAGCGTTCGCCATAAGCAACATACTTGCCATGCGTTCCGGGGCTCTCGTTGAGCGGCTCGCGGATATCGACCGACGCCTTGCCGGACCATTCGTCGCTGAAGCGGTGTTGCAGCGTCGCTTCGAAGCCGGTGATGGTTACGTTCTCGACGTTGGAGGGTTGCCAGATGAAACTTCCCGGAAAAGTCTCGGCCCAGTTGATCTGGTCTTCGACCTTTATCTGGTAGAGGGCCGCGTCGAGGCTTGTATCCTCGCCTGCCTGCCAGTTGACGCCGACCTCGTATGAGCGCGAGCGCTCCGGGCGCAAGTTCGGATTACCGGGCGTCCAGGGGTCGGGATAGTAAAGATCGTTGAAGGTCGGAGCACGGAACCCGGTGGCGTAGGAAGCCCGCGCCACAAGGCCGTCCAGCAACTCGTAGCTTGCGCCGAGATTGTAAGTCGTCTGGCTGCCGAATTGTCCGTCATGGTCGTAGCGGACGCCGCTATCCAAGGTCAGCCGGTCATATTCGAGGGAATACTGGCCAAACACCGCCTGCAGATCGCGCTGCTTCTTCGAGTAGTCGACACCGGAGACCGAACTTCCATCTACAGAATCGCGATAGGCTTCCGCCCCAAGCTGGAAAATGTGGCTCGCGGTGTCTGTCTCGAACGTTTTTTGGGTCGAGGCCAACATGCCATAGCGGCTTGTGTCGAAATCATCGCCATCGGTCGCTCCCCTGAAATTGGAGGAACTGTCCAGCGCCGCAGTCAACTCCACCGTGGATTCCCACGTGTCGGAATGCTTGAGACGGGCACCGAGACGACCGGAGAAATTCGTCGTGTCGGCCTCGTTGGCGGCAGCTCGGTCGTACTGGTTCCTGCCGCGCGCAAAAATGCCGTCCGTATAGATCGTTCCCCAGCCCAGATCCTTGGATAGCGAGAAATTGGCCGTTCCCCGGACAAACCCGTCATCATCCGGTTCGTGGCCATAGGTCGTCGGCAGCGTAAAATCATAGCCGCGCGTGCCGAGCAGGCTGGCGCCGAAGGCATAGCTGCCGCCGTTCCCGGTCTCTCCCCGGATATCGCCGGAAAGCGTGCCTCCCCAGGGATGCATGATGCCGGCCGTCAGGCTGCCGCAGGTGCTGCTGCCATTTTCGCAACCGCCGCCTTGTCTGGTGATGATGTTGATGATGCCGCCGATCGCATCGGCGCCGTACTGTGCGGAGTGGCCGCCTTTCGCGATTTCGATGCGCTCGATCGACGACAGCGGAATGCTGGACAGGTTGAAGGTGCCGGAAGTGGCCGAAGATGCCCTCACGCCGTTGACCAGAACAAGCGTCTGGTTGGCGCTGGTGCCGCGCAACGACACGCTGGAATCGGCTCCGAGGCCGCCATTTGATGTCACCGTCACGCCGGCATAAGTCTTCAACAGCGCCGGCAGGTCTACCGCCGGCGATTTCTCGATGTCCTTCGTCTCGATGACCGCGACCGACGAAGTCGAGCGTTCGAGCGACGATGCCCGCCGCAACGGCGTGGTGATCACGATGCGGTCGAGCTTGGTGGCAGCCTCGCTCTCGGCTTGCTGGGCAAAAGCGCCCCCGGTCAAGGCAAGCGCGCATGCGCTTGCGGCAAATAGTGTCTTCTTCATTCCAGTCCCCAAAGTCTCGGGGCGAAGCTTCGCCCAAGGTTCATTTCGAACCGCGGGCTGGTCGGGGCAGGCTGGAATGCAAACAATCCCCCTGCGGCCGTTCCGGCGCGCGGCAACACACACTTGTGTCACCGCAACGGACGGCCGCGCCTGACCACACCCCGTGGTCATGCATGGGTGACGGGAACAGGCAGGTCTCCTGACTTCCGTGTCGTCGCTTCCTTCCGCCTTCCCGGCATTACCGCCAGTGGCATCGTGGAAGAAGGCTCTACGGTTACAGTTGCGGGGGCAGTCCGGCTTGGGCCGATCGTTCGGCCAACCGTGTTCCCTTTTGATCCGTCTTCGGAACCAGTTCCGGCAACAACGCTATCTGCTGCCAAGGCGCGCTGTCAATTCCACCAGCGCTGCCCAATAGCGAGGTTGCGTCAAAGCGCCGCTTGCAGCCGGCAATCGCAATCCTCCCGCTACCGGACAGAGCGTTCTTGCGGCAGCAAGCGAATTCCGCTACGTCGCCGCTTTGTTGACGGGAGCAAGGCCTTGAGCGACCAACGCGCCGATGTCGCCATCATCATGGGCAGCCAGTCGGACTGGGAAACCATGCGGCATGCCGCCGAGACGCTTGGCGGGCTCGGCATTTCCCACAAGCGGCTGATCGTCTCCGCGCACCGCACGCCTGATCGCCTGTACGATTTCGCCAAGGGCGCGCGCGCGGCGGGCTATAAGGTGATCATCGCAGGCGCCGGCGGCGCAGCTCATCTTCCCGGCATGACTGCCGCCATGACGCCGCTGCCGGTTTTCGGCGTTCCCGTCGAATCGAAGGCGCTGTCCGGACAGGATTCGCTGCTCTCCATCGTTCAGATGCCAGCCGGCATTCCGGTCGGAACGCTCGCCATCGGCAAGGCCGGCGCCGTCAATGCAGCCCTTTTGGCCGCCGCCGTCCTCGCACTCAACGATGCGGCGCTGGCCGGTCGGCTCGACGCCTGGCGCGAGGTCCAGACAGCCAAGGTTGCCGCGGAACCGGAGGATCAGCGCTGATGTTCGCAGCCGGATCGACCATCGGCATCATCGGCGGCGGCCAGCTTGGCCGCATGCTGGCGATGGCCGCAGCACGTCTCGGCTACCGCACCGTGGTGCTCGAGCCGCAGGCGGATTGCCCGGCTGCGCAGGTCGCCAATCGCCAGATCACCGCCGCCTATGACGATCCGGCAGCGCTTGCCGAACTTGCTGCGGCTTCCGCCGTCGTCACCTATGAATTCGAGAACGTCCCCGTCGCCGCAGCCAGCATTCTGGCAGCAACCGTGCCGGTCTACCCGCCGGCGCGCGCCCTTGAAGTGGCGCAGGACCGCATCGCCGAAAAACAGTTCCTCAACGGCATCGGCATAGCCACGGCGAGATTCCAGCCCGTCGACAACGACGGCGATCTCGCCAACGCGCTCAATACCTTCAACGGCAGCGGTGTCCTGAAGACCCGCCGCATGGGCTATGACGGCAAGGGCCAGCGCGTGTTCCGCAACATGGAAAGCGGCGGCTTCGCTGGCGTTTGCGAAACGATGGGCAACGTTCCGCTGATCCTGGAAGCGCTGGTCGGCTTCGAGCGCGAAATCTCGGTGATTGGTGCGCGAGCCCCCGACGGCAACATCGCGACCTATGTGCCGGCCGAGAACATCCACCGCGACGGCATCCTGCGCTCGTCGACCGTACCGGCGGCCGTGTCCGCTGCTACCGCCGACGCCGCCCGCGATGCCACGGCAAAAATTTTGGGTGCCCTGGATTATGTCGGCGTCATCGGCGTCGAGTTCTTCGTTTTGGGCGACGGCGCCCTGCTGGCCAACGAGATCGCGCCACGCGTCCACAATTCCGGCCATTGGACGGAAGCCGCATGCATCGTCTCGCAATTCGAGCAGCACATTCGCGCGGTTGCCGGCTTGCCCTTGGGCGATCCCCGTCGCCATAGCGATTGCGTCATGGAAAACCTGATCGGCGACGACCTTGCCCGGGTTCCCGTCCTGCTAACCGAAGCCGACGTGCTGGTTCATCTCTATGGCAAGGCCGAACCCCGGCCAGGGCGTAAGATGGGGCATTTCACCCGCCTTGGCCCGCTTCCGTCCGCAGGCTGACTGTTAAGCGACCTGCGGTTTGGACACCAAGCGAAGGTTGACACGAACAAGTGTCCTCGTTTATGAGCCTGTCACGAATTGAGCGCGCTCCTGGGGCGCGCTTTTCAGTTACGCCCGTGAAGGGCCAAATTGACGGGCAAGACCATGAAGATCAAGAACTCGCTCAAGGCGTTGAAGGCGCGTCACCGGGATAACCGCCTGGTTCGCCGCAAGGGCCGCATCTACATCATCAACAAGACCGACCCGCGCTACAAGGCCCGCCAGGGCTGAGCTGCGGCCGGAGCCTTTTGCTCCCGCGTCTTCTTGTGATCGCCGGCTGGCCGGTGCGCTCACGCTAATTTCAGTTTGACCTTGCGCATGGCGAGACTAGACTCTTGCCATGCGCATTTTCGTTGCCCTCGCTGTCGTGCTTATCGCGGGTACCTCCGCATCCGTCGCTATGGCCGACGACGCGATGCCCGACGAGCTGGGCAAGAACAGCGCCGTCGTTGAAACCCACGCGCAACGCCTCGACAGGCTGTTTGCCGAGTTGAAGCGCGAACGCAACGACAAGATTGCCACTCACATATCCCAGCGCATCTGGCAGGAATGGTCCCAGTCGGGCAGCGCATCCGTCGACCTGATGATGGGCTGGGTGCAAAAGGCGGTCGATGAAAAGAAATTTGACGTCGCGCTCGATTTCCTCGACCAGGTCGTGACCCTTGACCCGACCTACGCGGAAGGCTGGAACCGCCGCGCAACCGTCCACTACTTGATGAAGAACTACGGGAAGTCGATGGCCGACATCGAACGCACCCTCCAGTTGGAGCCCCGCCATTTCGGCGCGCTCTCCGGCCTCGCCCAGATCATGATGGATACCGATCGCAAGGAAGCGGCGCTCAGGGCATGGCAGCGCGTGCTCGACATCTATCCCATGCTGCGCAACGCACAGGACCAGGTATCGACCATTTCCGAAGAGCTCGCAGGCGAAAGCATTTGATACCCCGGCGACGGAATTTCCCCGCGCCGGTCCAATTCTTCCTTCCTTGTTTCCGATAACCGCCACCCGCCGATGAATCTTGTCTATGCCGCGCTTGCCCTGTTCCTGGCGATTTTGTTCGCGCTCGTTGCGGTCACGCGCGGCGGGGCATGGCTTGTCGAGCGACGCAATCCGTCCGTAGGCGCCTTTATCGACATTGATGGCGCGCGAATTCACTACGTCCACGTGCCCCGGCCAGCCAATCCGGATCTGCCCGCCATCGTTTTCATCCACGGCGCCAGCGCCAATCTGAAGGACCAGATGCTTCCCTTGCGGCCTCTGCTCGAAGGGCGGGCCGAAATGCTCTTCTTCGACCGACCGGGGCACGGCTGGTCGGAGCGCGGACATGGCAACGACGACCCCGCCGCCCAGGCTGGAACGCTGGCCAAGCTCATGGAAAAGCTGGGCATCGCGCAGGCGATCATCGTCGGCCACTCCTTCGGCGGGGCGACGACTGCAACCTTCGCCCGCGACTACCCGCAAAAAACGCTCGGACTGGTGTTTTTGTCGGCTGCAACGCACCCTTGGCCGGGCGGCGACACATCCTGGTACTACCGCCTGACGACGACCCCCTTTATCGGGCAGCTGTTTTCCGAAACGCTTGTCTATCCCGTTGGCTCGCTCCAGATGAAGTCGAGCACCGAATGCGTCTTC
This sequence comes from Mesorhizobium sp. Root552, assembly GCF_001427285.1. Taxonomy (GTDB): domain Bacteria; phylum Pseudomonadota; class Alphaproteobacteria; order Rhizobiales; family Rhizobiaceae; genus Mesorhizobium. Next base: position 121,628 of record NZ_LMFV01000012.1, on the reverse strand, counting down.
GCTCCCAACAAGGTGCCCGACGGCTATCTCTCCGCCACGTCGATCCCGCTCGTGTTACGCCCGGCCGCGTTCCGCGCCAACGCCACGGATGTCGAGGGCCTCTATCGTTATGTGCTGAAGGCGCAGTCTCGCTACCATGAGATAAACGCGCCGACGGTCGTCATATCAGGAGACCACGACACAGTCGTCTACGAGGAAATCCACTCCACCGGTCTTGCGCGTGACATCCCGGGTGCCGGATTGGTCTGGGTAAAAAACCTCGGCCACAAGCCGGACTGGATCGCTCCCGATCTGGCGGTGGCGGCACTCGAGAAAGTTTCAGGCAAGCCCCTCGACCTGCAGGCCATGGCCCGCATTGTCGAAGCCCGGATCGCAGGCGACAGATTCGGCGAAGGCAGGTGCGTCGACAACCCCGCCCCGCCGAACAGCCGCAAAGGCCCGTAGGTTGTGGTCCAGGGTGTTTTGAGTTTCAGGTCAGGAGCTGGAATCGAAGATGGGCGCGTAGCGTCCAAACTGGCGGGTTTCGAGAACCGGAGCGCAATGTACGTATTGGTACGTGAGCACCGGAAGCGCGGAAACGCGCCATTTGCAGGCCGTCATCACCTGAACCTAAATGCACCCTAGTCGATGTTGGCGATGCGCAGCATGTTGGTAGAGCCCGGCGTTCTCAGCGGCACGCCGGCCGTGATGATGATGCGATCGCCTTCCGTGCCGAAGCGTTCTTCATGCGCAATGCGGCAGGCCCGGTTGACCATGTCGTCAAGATCAACCGCGTCGGGAGAAACGACGCAATGCGTGCCCCACACGAGTGACAGCCGCCGCGCGGTATTCAGGATCGGCGACAGCGCAATGATCGGCACCTGCGGCCGTTCGCGTGCTGCCCTCAAGCCCGTGGCGCCAGATGCCGTGTAGGTAACGATGGCCGACAGCTTGAGCGTCTCGGCGATCTCACGTGCCGCAAGCGAAATAGCGTCTGCACCCGTCGCTTCAGGGGCGGAGCGCTGGGCGTTGATGATGTCCGGATAGGTAGGATCGCGCTCCACCTGCTCTGCGATGCGGCTCATTGTCGACACCGCCTCGACCGGATAGGCGCCAGCCGCCGATTCCGCCGACAGCATGATGGCGTCGGCGCCCTCGAAGACGGCGGTTGCCACGTCGGATACCTCGGCGCGGGTCGGAACCGGAGCCGAAATCATCGATTCCAGCATCTGCGTGGCGACGACTACCGGCTTGCCAGCGCGACGCGCCGCCCTCGTAATCTGCTTCTGGATGCCTGGCACGGCTTCAAGCGGCATCTCCACGCCAAGATCGCCGCGTGCAACCATCAGCGCGTCAGACAGATCCATTATTTCGGAAAGGCGGGCGACCGCTTGTGGCTTTTCGATCTTGGACATGATCAAGGCCCGCCCGCGCGCAATCTTGCGCGCCTCGGCGAGATCTTCCGGACGCTGGATGAACGACAGCGCCACCCAATCGACGCCAGCCGCTAGGACCGCGTCGAGGTCGGCTCGGTCCTTTTCCGTCAGGGCTCCGACCGGAAGTTCGGTATCGGGTAGCGAAACGCCCTTCTTGTCGGAAATCGAGGTGCCGGCCACCACCACGCATTCGATCGAATGGCCGTCGGTCTTGACGGCTCTCAATTCCAGCTTGCCATCGTCGATCAGCAGGCGATGCCCCGGCTCCACGGAGGTCAGGATTTCCGGATGCGGCAGGTAGACACGCGTTGAATCGCCAGGTTCCTGGCTGTCGTCGAGCCTAAATGTCTGGCCGACGGCCAGCGTTTCCTTGCCGTTGGTAAATTTGCCCACGCGCAGTTTCGGCCCCTGGATATCGGCAAGGATGCCGATTGGACGGCCCACCGCTGCCTCGACGGAGCGAATGCGGCCGATCAGGGTTCGCATCAGGTCATGATCCGCATGGCTCATGTTGATGCGGAAGACATCGGCTCCCGCTTCGAACAGCTTCCTCAGCATCGCCTCCTCGGAGGAGGCTGGGCCAATGGTGGCGAGAATCTTGACCTTGCGGCTGCGTCTCATTGACTATTGCTTCCTGGGGCGGCGGCGCCGCCATCCGTTGTCGGCTGCTCGGTCAGCTGGACCATCCAGCTTGCCTGCTCGCCCGTGTCGTATTCCTGGAATCCGGCGCGCTGAAAACCTCGTGCGACGCAGTCAGTGACGCCGGCGATCTTGAATTCCTTTTCAGCGACGCACATGCTGATCGGGCCATCCCAGCGGCCGCCACGCTCGGCGTCTTCTGCATAAAGATAGTAAAACCTTGATGACAGCGGCCCTTCGATCAGCGTCTTGCAGCTCGATGCCTCGATGTGCCACCAGCCCTCGGTGATCCAGCCGGCCTTGGCACGGTAGCCTATGCCGACGCCCACCAGATTCTGCGTCGCGTTGCACACACGAAAATCGGCATGGGCCGGCACCGCGAGGGCGAGCGTGACGAAAGGTGCGACGAGAAACGGCAACAGCATGGCACTCACGCGGCGGGCGCGCAAAGAGCCAGCACATACCCTCTTCAATCCCCTCAGCATCGTTTTCATCATCTGTTGACGCCCCTTTTCGGCAAACTGCCGGCGCATGTCAACGCGCCGCCGCACAGAATTCCAATCGATTTAAAAATGGGTGGCGCGGTGTTTCGTCGCCCTTGGGGCAGATTTCGGTAAAAACCTTGTCCAAACCACGGCATTGCGCGGACGCCCTCTTCGTGGAATGACGGTAGCACCCTGCCAGGAACGAAAAACGGACCAATCTTCCCGCTCATGACCCGATCCACAGTTTTCGCCCCTTTCGATCTGATCGAGGGCGATCGCAAGCGAGGCCTTGTGCTGGTCGCAGACCATGCCCGACGCGATTTACCCGAGGAGTATGGCGATCTCGGCCTCCCGCCGGCCGAATTCGAGCGCCACATCGCCTATGATATCGGCGTCGAAACGGTTACCCGGGAACTCGCCGCGCTGCTTGGCGCACCGGCGGTGCTGGCGACCTTTTCGCGCCTGCTGATCGACCCCAATCGCGGCGAAGACGACCCGACGCTGGTTCGCCAGCTTTATGATGGCACCGTCATTCCCGCCAATTATCCGCTCTCACCGGAAGAGCGCGAAAAGCGGCTCGATCGCTTCTATCGGCCTTATCACGACGCCGTCGCCGCTTTGGTCGCATCCGTGGCGGAAGCCTCTGGCCATGCCCCTTTCATCTTCTCGGTTCATTCCTTTACGCCATCGATGCAGGGCACCCAACGGCCCTGGCATGTCGGCGTGCTGTGGGATCTCGACGACAGGGCACCCCGTCCACTGATCGACATGCTAGCTGCGGACGCCTCTCTCACCGTCGGCGACAACGAACCCTATGACGGCGCCCTGCGCGGCGACACCATGTTCAAGCACGCCATCGTCAACGGCTTTGCCCACGCGCTGATAGAGATCCGGCAGGACCTGATCGCAAGACCCGGCGACGCCGCCACCTGGGCCGGCAGGCTTGCCCCGATCGTTGACGCCATCAACCGGCGTCCCGATATACACGAGGTCCACCAATTCGGTTCCCGGACCGGACCGCTATAACGCAGGAGACAACCATGACCGAACTCAGCCAGGATCAGCAGCGGGATTTCGAGGCGGCAGCCTTCCGCCGGCTGGTCGAACACCTGCGCCAGCGTACCGATGTGCAGAACATCGATCTCATGAACCTGGCCGGCTTCTGCCGTAACTGCCTGTCGAACTGGTATCGCGAAGCAGCCGGCGCAAAAGGCGTCGATCTCTCCAAGGAACAGTCGCGCGAAATCATCTATGGCATGCCCTATGCCGAGTGGCAGGGACTCCACCAGACCGAGGCATCGGATGCCAAGAAAGCCGCCTTCGAAGTGAACCGCCCTAAAGACCACTGACATATCTCCCATCCTTGGCCCAAACGCTTGCGGCCGGCTGCGCTTTGACTGCGGGATAAAACGATTTAAAAGGAGATATTCTCCAGTTTCCGCATGAGATTCGATCCGATGACTGAAGCGAGCTCCGTCGCGAGCGCTGTTCGTGGCCGCTGGGCCGTTGCAACCATGTTTTTCGTCAACGGCTTCCTGACCGGAAGCTGGGCGCCCCAGATTCCAGTCTTCCTGATCCGTCTCGACATCAGCAAGTTCACGCTCGGACTGCTGATTCTTTTGTTCGGCCTCGGCGCAGTCGTCGCCATGACATGGTGTGGACATCTCATTTCAAGGTACGGCTCACGTTCCGTGGTGCGCTGGTTCGGCGTAGCCGCCGCGTTCGGGCTTCTGTTGGTAGCGCTGGCGCCGAACGTTCCGGTAGCCGCGGTCACCATGATCCTGTTCGGTGGGCTGATCGGCGGCATGGATGTTGCCATGAACGCCAACGCTGTCGCCGTCGAACGCAAGCTGTCGCGCGCCATCATGTCGTCTTCGCATGGATTCTGGAGCCTCGGCGGTTTTGCCGGTGGTGCATTGGGTGGCTTGGCGATCCAGAATTTCGGCCATCTCGCCCATGCTGCAGCAGTAACGCTCGTTGCGTTCGCTGCCGTCATGCTGGCCCTGCGTAACCTCGTCGCCGAACCCAGATCAGTCGCCAGCGTCCATCACCACTTCACGCTGCCGCGCAACCCGGTGATCTATCTGATCGGCCTGATGGCGCTGTTCTCGATGATCCCCGAAGGGGCGGTGCTCGACTGGGCAGCGCTTTATCTGCAGCAGGAGCTTGGGGCCGATCTCGCCACCGCTGGCTTGGCCTTCGCGGCCTTCTCAGGCGTCATGGCTTTCATGCGCTTTGCCGGCGACGCCGTTCGCAACCGCTTTGGCGCTGTCACCACCTTGCGCGTTTCAAGTCTCGTCGCTGCTGCCGGAATGCTGGTGGCGGGCTTGTCGCCTTCGCCATGGCTCGCCATCGCGGCCTTCGCCTTCTGCGGCTTCGGCATTGCCAATATGGTTCCGATCGCCTTTTCGGCCGGCGGCAACCAGGAAGGCATGTCGTCGGGAACCGGCATGAGCGTGGTCACCACGATGGGCTATTGCGGGATTCTGGTGGCTCCATCGGCGGTCGGTTTCGTAGCGGAACGGACCGGATTTGGTCCCATCTTCATTACCCTTTCCGGCTTGCTGGTCGTCGTGTGCCTGATGTCCGGCCTTGCGCGGCGCGCCGACTTCCAGCCTGCCCCGGCAGCAGCCGAATAGACAACCAAGGACAGCGTCAAATCCTGCCCATGAACAGCAGGATCAGGAGCACGACCAGGATGACGCCGACAATGCCGGACGGCCCGTAGCCCCAACCACGAGAATATGGCCAGCTCGGAATCGCACCGATCAGGATCAGGATCAAAATAATGATCAGCAGTGTCGTGAGTGGCATGGCGACAGCCTCGCATTGTTGAAACTCATGCCATCACAATGCAAAAGGCCGCCCGGTTGTTCCCGGACGGCCTCGCTATCAAAATTCATGTCAAACGCTATTCCGCAGCCTTCGGATAGGCAACCGGCAGATCGCCCTTGGCGGCAGGGAGAGTAGCATCTGTGGAAGGCTGCTTCTTGTCCCGACGGAACAGGCGTCGCCAGTACGCGTAGAATTTACTGTCCTTGCTTCTGGTGAAGATCATCAGCATCGACGGCGTCACTATCAGGGTAAGCACGGTCGCAAAGGCCAGGCCGAACACGATTGCGGAAGACAGCGCGATCCACCACTGCGTCGAGGGTGCATTGATCGTCGTCTCCCGGTGGAAGATTTCCAGCCCAAGCCCAAAGGCGATCGGCAGCACCCCGAGGATAGCCGACAGTGCCGTCAGCACGACCGGGCGCGCACGCTCGCGGCAGGTCTGCAGCACCGCTTCCAGCTTGTCCCAGCCTTCTTCGCGCAACCGGTCGTAGGTGTCGATCAGCACGATGTTGTTGTTCACCACCACGCCCGCGAGAGCAATCATGCCGATGCCGGACATCACGATGACGAAAGCCTGTCCGGTTGCCAGCATGCCCAGCAACGCGCCGATCATGGCCATGACCACGCAGGACAGCACCATCAGAACGCTGGTGAACTTGTTGAACTGGGCAAGCAGCACGATGAAGATCAGGAAGATCGCGGCGCCAAATGCGTTGACCAGGAACGCGCCAGCCTCGGCGCTGTCCTCGTTCGAACCTGCAAGCTTCCAGTCCACGCCCGGTTTCGCCATCTCGCCGACCGCCTTGGCCACGTCGGCCTGCACCGCAGCAACCTGAAGGCCGCTTGCCACGTTGGCCTGGATGGTGATGGTCCGCTTGCCGTCGATGCGGTTCAGGATGCCGACCGTAGGTTCCGGCTTGCGCGTGACGAAATTGGAAATCGGCACCGAACCCTGCGCCGTCTGGATACGCAACTCGTCCAATGTCGACAGCGTGCGACGGTCCTCGGGCAGGCGCAGCCTGATATCGACGGCGTCGTCGGCGCCCGCCGGCCTATAGTCCGTCAGCTTCAACCCCGTTGTGACGAGTTGCACGACCGTGCCGACTGAAGTCGGGCTGATGCCGTACTGCGCCGCCTTGGAACGGTCCACCTGCAGCGCCCAGTCGATGCCGGGCGGCGGCAGGCCATCGGACAAGTCGATCACGCCGGGCACCTTGGCCACGGCAGCGGCGACTTGCTTGGCATATTCGTTGAGGCCCGTCGGGTCGGCCGCCGACAGTTGAACCTGAATCGCCTTGCCGGTCGGCGGGCCTGCATCCGGCACGCGAACCTCGACATCGACGCCTGGAATTCCGGCCATGGCGACACGCAGGTCGTCGAGGATCTCATGGGCGGACTTGCGCTGCCGCCAGTCCACGAACTCGTAGTTGATGACGCCGACGACATCCTCAGGGATATCCTCCCCTCCACGCGTCTTGCCGACTTTCGTCAGAACCGACTTGATGCCGGGCCAGCCGAGGATTCGGCTTTCCGCCTCGGTCGTCGCCACATTCATCTCTTCCAGCGAGAGGTTGCCGCGGGCATGAACGTAGAGAAGGCCGTAGTCGGGCTCGACATTTGGGAAGAATTCGACGCCGTTGCCATACTTCACGTAGGAAAACAGCGAGCCACCGAGCAAAAGTACGGTCAGCACCAGAGCCGTGATCGGGTAATGCACGGCCTTCTTCACCACCGCCATATAGAGACCGTCGCGATGCTCTTCGCCGTGGTCCTTCGGCGGCTTGGCGAAGATCGCGCCGATCGATGGCGCGAAGATCAGGGCGTAGGCCATGGAGGCGGCGAGCGTCACGATCAGCGTGATCGGCAGGTACTTCATGAAGTCGCCAACGATGCCGGGCCAGAACAGAAGCGGCGAGAAGGCGGCGATACGGGTCATGGTGGCAGCGATGACCGGGCCGGCCATGCGCTTGGCCGCCTGCTCGAAGGCCAGCTCTTTCGGCATGCCTTCGCTCATGCGCCGCTCGGCATATTCCGTCACGATGATGGCGTCATCGACCAGCATGCCGACAGCCAGGATAAGGCTGAACAGCACGATCATGTTGATCGTGTAGCCCATCATTGCCAGCGCCAGTATACCCATCAGGAACGACGATGGGATGGCCAGGCCGATCAGCATCGAGGCGCGCCCCGACAGCGCATAGAGGATGACGATGAAGACCAGGATGACGGCGATCATCACGTGGTTCTGCAGGTCGTTCAGCAACTGGTTGACGAAGACCGACTTGTCCTGCGTGTACGTCACCTTGAGGTCGGGCAGCACCTGCGCGTTCTGGGCGACGAACTGCTCGGACACCTTCTTCGCGCCTTCGATGGTCTCGACCACATTGGCGCCGATGCGCTTCTTGACCGCAATGGTTATGGCGCTTTTGCCGTCGATGCGGGCAATCGTCTCCGCGTCCTTGAAGGTCGAACGCACGGTGGCGAGATCGCGCACGCGCACCACGGCGTTCGATCCTGCAACCACAGGAAGGTTGGCGACATCCTCCGGCGTCTCGATCAGCGCCGGCACCTTGACCGCATACTTGCCTTCAGTGCCCTCGATCGCGCCGGCTGCAACCAGGCTGTTGGAAGCGCCGATACCCTGGATCAACTGATCGAGCTGGAGGCCATAGGATGAAAGCCGTACCGGATCGATGATGGCCTCGACCTGTTCGTCGCGCGAGCCCTGGATCTCGCCTTCCAGAACGCCGGGCACCTCCTCGATGCGGTCGCGCAGGGTCTTGGCCGCGGCAGTCAGGGTGCGTTCCGGCAGGTCGCCGGACAAGGTCACGAAGACCACCGGGAATTCCGACAGGTTGACTTCGTTGACCGTTGGCTCCTCGACCCCTGCCGGTAGGTCGCGCTTGGCGTCCTGTACCTTGTTGCGGGTATCGATCAGCGCGTCGCTGAGGTCCGTCGATGGATCGAACTCCACGATGACGTTGGCGCCGCCCTGGAAAGCGTTCGACTTCATCTCCTTGAGCCCCTTGAGGCTCTTGAGCTGGGATTCGACCGGGCGCAGCAGCAGGCGCTCGGCGTCTTCCGGTGAAATGCCCTGATAGATCAGGCTGACATACATGATCGGAATGGCGACGTCAGGCTCGGCTTCCTTTGGCACTGCCCGGTAGGCAAGCGCCCCGGCAATCACCAGGAAGATCAGGACCGACAGCGTCAGGCGTGCGTTCTGGATCGCAAGTTTAACGATATCCATGCCGTGGCCTCACTGCGTACCGGATGCGTCTTGGACGAGTTTCCTGATCGCCGCTTCATCAGCGACAACGGCCTTGACCTCGTCGCCTTCCTTGACCAGATCCTGCCCGGCAATGATGACCTGCGCATCCGCAGGTATGCCTGCCAGCACCAATCCGTTCTGCGTATCGTCGATCAGGTCGATCGGATAGAACGCGACCTTGCCGTCCGAGCCCACGGCGCGAATGCCGAGATCGCCGTCCTTGCTGAGCGTCACCACCGAGCGCGGCAGCGTGATCGCGTCGGTCGGCGCTGTCTGCAATGTAATCTCCGCCGTCATGCCTGCAGGGATGGCGCCATTCGCATTGGGAATGGCGATCTCGACGCGGAATGTGCGGGTTGCCGACGAGGCGTCGCGGCTGATGTAGCGAACGGTACCCTCCACGACATCGCCACTCACAAGCCTCACTTTGGCGGTGTCGCCGATCTTGAGGTAGCCCAGATCGCGTTCGCTGATCTCGCCGCGCGCCACGATCGGGTCGAGGCTGAGGATCGTCGCGACTTCGCCACCCTGCATGATGGCGCTGCCAAGCTCGACGGCGACGCGGTCGATGACGCCATTGAACGGCGCCTTGACCTCGTTGCGAGCAAGTTCAGCCTCGGCGGCATCGAGCTGCGACTTGGCCGCCGCAAGCGCCGAACGCGCCGTATCAAGCTGCAGCTTGGGCAGGTTGCCGGTCTTGGCTAGCCGCTCGGACGCATCGATCTCCGCCTGGCGCTGGGCGAAGAGCTGCCGAGCATTGTCCACTGCCGAAACCTTCTCCTCCGCGTCGAGCATGAGGACGAGATCGCCTGTCTTGACGTGGTCGCCCTGCTTGACAGGCAGTTCGGAAATGACGCCGCCAACGCGAGTGGCCAGTACCGCGCGCTTGTCGGCTTCGGTCAGGCCGGAAATGCGGATCGCGCGCGCATGCGCCTGTCTCGGCGGCACCACGACCTTGACGGTCCTGATCGGTGCGGGCTCGGCCGCCTTCGGTTTTTCGGCTGCATTCTGATTTTCTTCCGGCGCGTCGCTGCCGACCGACGAAAAGGCGCCGGTTGCGACCCATCCTGCAAAAACGATGAGCACAACAATGGCGGCAAGCTTGTGAAACTTGAATTTTGACATTGTCATCTTTCCGGGTGCGCAATGGCCTAGCCAGGCGACGTCTGTAAGACGCCATGGTCCATATGGGTATGCGCGCTTCGCGTTCAAATCGCCGTGAGCAACGGAGCGCGCCTTCTACATCAACTTCGTGACGCGAAATAGTCAGAAAAGTTGATGAAAGAATTGACGTATCGTCAAAAGTGCATCGAAATCAGCCCGATTGCCCCACTTGATCGCCTTTCCCGCCCGATTTGGCAGCAGGCGTCAGCATGATGCGGCCAGCGGGAAGGCCCGCAGATTCCGATGTCTCGTTCGCCTCCTCGGTCCAAGGACGAAAGTGAGCCGGACATTCCGACATGCGGGACAAATTTTTTGCCGCCCGGCGAACATCGTTGCTCAAAAAACAAACCCGGGCACGAGGCCCGGGTTTGAAGTCATTGTAACCGGCACAGGCGGCTTATCAGCGGGCCCGTGACGCCTCGAAAATGCTGTCGATCGCTGCTCCCAGCGAAGCGTTGAACTCGGCATCGCTCTGGCAGGCCGAAAGGCCTTCGGTCAGGGCGCGCGAGAAACTGGCGATCATGCCGTCATTCTCTCGCAGCTTTGCATTCGCATCGTCGCGGGAATAACCACCGGACAGGGCGACGACCCGCATGACGCGAGGGTCGTCGATCAGCGGCTTGTAGAGGTTGGCCTTGGTCGGCAGCGTCAGTTTCAGCATGACCTGCTTGCCTGCCGGCACATCGGCGAGATGCTTGCGGATTTCAGCCAGCAGGATGTCTTCCGCTTGTGCCTTGTCTGCGATCGAAATTGTGACCTCTGGTTCGATGATCGGGACGAGCCCGTGTGCCAGGACCTGCCTGGCAACCTCGAACTGCTGGTCGACAACGGCGGCGATACCTTTCGGGTTCGCGGCGTCGATCACAGACCGTTCCTTCGTGCCGAAAATCCCCTTCGAAACCGCATGCTTCAAAAGGGCATCGAGGTTCGGCATCGGCTTCATCAGCTTGACGCCGTCCTTACCTTCTTCAAGGCCCTTGTCGATCTTCAGGAAGGGCACCACATGGCGCTTTTCCCAGAGATACTGAGCGGTCGGGGTGCCGTCGATCTCGCGATCCATGGTCTGCTCGAACAGGATGGCACCCATGACCTTGTCGCCGGTGAAGGCAGGCGACTTGATGATGCGGGCGCGCATCTGGTGAACGAGGTCGAACATCTCCGCATCATTGGACCAGGCGCTTTCGTTGATGCCGTAAAGCTTGAGTGCCTTCGGCGTCGAGCCGCCCGACTGATCGAGCGCCGCAATGAAGCCGTCCTTGTTTGCGGCCTGCGCGGCCATGTCCTTGTTCATCTCATTCTCCCAAAGTCGACCGATTTACAAACCAATACATCAACGCGTGCTCTAGAGCATTTTGCAACCAGGGGAAATCACCTTGCGTTACCCAAAATGCGGCTAAATAGCCAACAGGCTGCATTCGGTGCGGGTTAGGCCTCCAGAGCGTCCACGCCCGGCAGCGGCTTGCCTTCCATCCACTCCAGGAATGCGCCACCGGCAGTCGAGATATATGTGAAATCGTCGGCGACACCGGCGTGGTTGAGTGCGGCAACCGTATCGCCGCCACCAGCCACCGACACCAGCTTGCCTTCCTTGGTGCGCTTTGCCGCGTGGCGGGCTGCAGCGACCGTCGCCCTGTCGAACGGCTCGATCTCGAAGGCGCCAAGCGGCCCGTTCCAGACCAGCGTCGCGGCCCGGTCGATCCACTGATTGACCGCCTCGACCGTTTTCGGGCCAACATCCAGGATCATCGCATCCGCAGGAACAGTGCCGACGGGAACCGTCTCGTTTGCAGCGCCGGCCTTAAACTCCCGCGCCACCACGCCGTCGGTAGGCAGGATCAGCGCGCAACCGGCTTCCGCAGCCTCGATCATGATCTGCTTGGCGGTCTGGGCAAGGTCATGCTCGGCGAGCGACTTGCCGACATTGGTACCGCGCGCGGCGAGGAAGGTATTGGCCATACCGCCGCCGATGACGAGCGCATCGACTTTCCTGACCAGGTTCATCAACAGGTCGATCTTGGTCGAGACCTTTGCGCCGCCGATGATGGCGATGACCGGCTTTACCGGGTTGCCGAGACCCTTTTCCAGCGCGCCGAGTTCGGCTTCCATGGTCCGCCCGGCAAAAGCCGGCAGCAGCCGGGCAAGGCCCTCGGTCGAGCAATGCGCACGATGCGCGGCGGAAAACGCGTCGTTGACGTAGAGGTCGCCATTGGCGGCCAGCTTCCTCGTAAAGTCGGGGTCGTTGTTTTCCTCCGCCTTGTAGAAGCGCGTGTTCTCCAGCAGAAGCACGTCACCGTCCTTCATCGCGCCCACGGATGCGGCAGCCTTCTCGCCGATACAATCGGCGGCGAAGCCAACCGGGCGACCCAGAACCTTGGCAGTCGCCTTGGCGATCGGCTCTAGCGAAAACTCCGGCGAAGGGCCGTCTTTCGGACGCCCAAAATGCGCGAGCAGAATGACCTTGGCGCCCTTCTTCGACAGTTCCTCGATAGTCGGCGCGATACGCTCGATGCGGGTCGCGTCAGTAACCTTGCCGTCCGCCATTGGCACATTGAGATCGACCCGGACCAGCACGCGCTTGCCGGTTACGGTGCCCATGTCGTCGAGCGTCTTGAAGCCTGCCATGACTATTTCTTCTCCGCAAAAGCCGCCGGACCATACCCGGCGCGGCTGGCGATGCAAGCTCGCGCCGCCAGCGACAATGAAAATCTTTCAAAACCTGCCGTCAGGCCGCCGTAGGCGGTGCATCTTCAGGCGTTTCGGTTTCGCCCTGCCCCGGCTGATCGGGCTTCAGCGCCACGATCCGGGGCTCCTCCGCCATCGCTTCGGGAGTCGGCTGCTCATCGGCGACTGCTCCTTCCGGACCAGGCATCTTCCGCCTTCTGCCCCTGAACAGCTTGACCATACGGTCGTAGATCTCACCGGCGCTGAGAAACACCGGAACCCGCGCCACCGGCGCCGTCGGCTCGAACGAAAGGCCGAGGCTGATGACGCGCCCTTTTTCATCGACATCGCGCACGATCAGTTCGATCGGTTCGAGCGAAAGGCGGTCGGCATATTCAGCATGGCCGCCTAACCGGCTCACCACCAGTTGCCCGACCGTCAGCTTGCGCTCGGCTTCCGTCAGAGCGGGACCGTAGGCCGCCTCGAGTTCGGCAGCAGGACGCCCCGGATCGACGGCGAAAGCGCCGAAGAAATCGGCATCTTCCGGATCCACCGTGGCGCGGCTCGCAAACAGCTTGTCGAGCAGGCGCGGATAGCGATCGGGCACGAAGATGTAGACGTTGTCGCCTGCTGCGAGCCGTCCCATGTCCTGGAAACGCATGGAGCGGCCTTCGCGCACGACCAGCGACGGGCGCGCCCATCGTGGAATACGTTCGCCCCGCGCCACCGGGCTGCCGGGCGCTACCTTGTAGGCCAGCAGCTCATGGCGCGCCGAACCCGGCAATTCCAGTTCGACCTTGTTGAGAGGCCCGAGCCGTGACGGCACGATGAGGCCAAGACGCCGTGCCAGCGGCCCGACCGTCCAGCCCTGTACGACAAGCGACACGAGAACGACAATGAAGGCGACGTTGAAGATGAAGCGCCCGTTTTCCAGTCCGCCGAGCATTGGCGTTATCGCTAGCAGGATGGAGACTGCGCCTCGCAGGCCGACCCAAGAGATGAACGCGACCTCCGGGCGCGGTAGCCGGAACGGGATCAGGCAGAGCCAGACCGCAATCGGCCGGGCAATAAATGCCAGGAACAGGCCGAGCAGCACCGCTGGAATGAGGATCGCTGGAAACTGCGAAGGCGTGGCAAACAGGCCAAGCACCAAAAACATGATGATCTGCGCCAGCCACGACATGCCGTCCTGGAATCGCTTCAGCATGGTGACGGCGCGGATATCGGAATTGCCTGCCACCATTCCAGCCAGATAGACAGCGAGGAAACCTGAGCCGCCTAGGCTCCCGGCAGCGGCAAAGACGGTAAGCGAAAGCGTCAGCACGAAGATCGGCAAAAGCCCGTGGTCGAGATTGAGCCGGTCCACCAGTCGCACGATTGCCATGCCGCCGAGGATGCCGACGGTCGCCCCGATGCCCATGCTGAGAATAAACCCGAAGACAAGGTCGAGCACGACCAGATCGGCCTGGCTGTCTGCGCCGGCTGCGATGATTTCGACCAGCGTGATGGTCAGGAAGATCGCAATCGGGTCATTGCTTCCCGACTCGATTTCAAGGGTCGAACGCACGCGCTCGCGAAGATTGATCTCGCCGGCGCGCAACAGGAAGAACACTGCCGCCGCATCGGTTGATGCGACCGCCGCTCCGAGCAGAAGCGATTCCAGCCACGACAGGTCGAGCAGGTAGAATGCAGCGGTCGCGAAGACGACGGCGGTTATCAGGACGCCAACGGTGGCAAGCGACAGCGCCGGCCCCGCCGCTTGCCGCAGCGCGTTGAGCGGCGTGCCGAACCCGGAGTCGAACAGGATGACGGCCAGCGCAAGCGATCCGGCGAAGTAGGCTACTTGCGCATTGTCGAACTGGATGCCGAGGCCATCACCACCCGTGATCAGGCCGATGCTGAGGAAGAGAAGAAGCAGAGGTGCGCCAAAGCGGAAGGCGATCAGGCTGGAGAACGCCGCCGCGATCACAAGCCCGGTGCCGACCAGCGTCACCAGATAGATCGCGTGTTCCATACCCCCACTTCCCTTCGGCTTGCGTCCCCCTGTCAGGGTGCAATTTTCTGCATAAGGCAGAGTGAGGCGAAGACATGGCGTTGGGCAAGCTTTTCAGGGCAAATATCTGCTTGGGAAGTATATTTTTTGCCTGGCCCAATCAAAACAAAACGCCCGGTTGAAGCCGGGCGTCCTGCAACAATGTTGAAAGCTGAAAATCAGCCGATGGTCTTGCCAAAGGCAACAGCCGTGTCGGCCATGCGGTTGGAGAAACCCCACTCGTTGTCGTACCAGGACATGACACGCACGAGATTGCCCTCGATGACCTTGGTCTGGTCGAGCGCGAAGGTCGACGAGGCCGGATTGTGGTTGAGGTCGATCGAAACCAGCGGCTCCTCGGTGTAGGCCAGGATGCCCTTAAGCGGCCCTTTGGCGGCATCCACCAGCACCTTGTTGACCTCTTCGACGGTCACGTTGCGCTTGGGCACGAACTTGAAGTCGATGACCGACACATTGGGCGTCGGAACGCGGATCGACACGCCGTCGAGCTTGCCCTTCAGTTCCGGCAGGACGAGGCCGACCGCCTTGGCCGCACCGGTCGAGGTCGGGATCATCGACATCGCCGCGGCGCGGGCGCGGTAGAGGTCCTTGTGCATGGTGTCGAGCGTCGGCTGGTCGCCCGTATAGGCGTGAACCGTCGTCATGAAGCCCTTCTCGATGCCGAAGGCGTTGTTCAGCACCATGGCGACCGGCGCGAGGCAGTTGGTGGTGCACGACGCGTTGGAGATGACGATGTGGTCCTTGGTCAGCTTGTCGTGGTTGACGCCGTAGACCACCGTCAGGTCGGCGCCGTCGGCAGGAGCCGAGACGATGACGCGCTTGGCGCCAGCGGTCAGGTGGGCCGAGGCCTTGTCCTTCGAAGTGAAGATACCGGTGCATTCAAGCACGATGTCGATGCCGAGATCGCCCCAGGGCAACTTCGACGGGTCGCGCTCGGCGAACACCTTGAATGATTCCGAACCGACGCTGATGCTGTTGCCGTCAACCTTCACCTCGTTGGGGAAGCGGCCGTGCACGCTATCGTAGCGCAGGAGATGCGCGTTGGTCTCGACCGGGCCGAGGTCGTTGATGGCGACCACGTCGATATCCTTGCGGCCGCTCTCATAGATCGCGCGCAAAATGTTGCGGCCGATACGGCCAAAGCCATTGATGGCAACCTTCAAAGTCATAGTCATCTCCTGGGGGCGGAAACTCGTCCGCCGTTTCATAACGGCGGACGCTGGAGGAATCCACCACCCGCCATGCGGTTCAAATCGATTTGCCGGATCTGGCCTAGTAACTCCTTGAGCCTGCTTGGCCTCGTCCCTGCCTTTACTTGCCTTTCAGCCGCGCTTCGGCCGCTTTCGCGGCATGCTCGGCGGTGATGCCGAAATGCGGATAGAGCTTCTCGATCGGCGCGCTGGCGCCAAAGCCGGTCATGCCGATGAAAATGCCGTCCGTGCCGATCAACGCATCCCAGCCCTGGCGAATGCCGGCCTCGATGGCCACCTTCACCTTGGCGTTACCCAGCGTCGCCTTGCGGTAGCTTTCACTCTGTTTTTCGAACAGTTCGAAGCAGGGCACGGAAACGACGCGCGTCGGTTGGCCCTTCTCCTGTAACAGCTTGCGCGCTCCAAGCGCGATCTCGACTTCCGAACCGGAAGCGAAGATCGTCACCGCCGCCTCGCCGCCTTCGGCAGCCGCGAGTTCATAGGCACCCTTGCCGCACAGATTGTCCTTGGCAAATTCGGTGCGCACCGCCGGCAGGTTCTGGCGGGTCAGCGCCAACGTGGAGGGCGTCTTTTCCGATTCCAGCGCAATCTGCCAGCACTCCGCCGCCTCGGTCGCGTCGGCCGGGCGGAACACATAGTGGTTGGGGATGGCGCGAAGTGCGGCCAGATGCTCGACCGGCTGGTGGGTCGGGCCATCTTCGCCAAGGCCGATCGAATCGTGCGTCATCACGAAGATCGAGCGGATACCCATCAGCGACGCCAGCCGCATGGCCGGGCGCGCATAGTCCGAGAAGCACATGAACGTCCCGCCATAGGGAATGACGCCGCCGTGCAGCGCCAGCCCGTTCATCGCCGCCGCCATGCCGTGCTCGCGGATGCCGTAGTGGACATAGCGCTCGCCGTAGTTGCCGGGCGTGATGTTCTTCGTCTGGCTGGTCTTGGTGTTGTTCGAGCCGGTCAGGTCGGCCGAGCCGCCAATGGTCTCCGGCATCACGCCGTTGATGACCTCGAGAGCCATTTCCGACGATTTGCGCGTGGCGACCTTCGGCTTGTCCGTAGCGAGCTTCTTCTTGTAGTCGGCGATCACGGCGTCGAAGTTCTTCGGCAGCTCACCGCTCTGGCGCCGTTCGAACTCGGCGCGCTTGGCGGCATCTGTCTTGGCCAGCCGCCCTTCCCAGTCAGTGCGTCCCTTCGCGCCGGCCTTGCCGGCGGCGCGCCACGCATCGAGGATGTCGGCAGGGACATCGAACGGCTCCGAGCTCCAGCCAAGGAATTTGCGGGCGCCTGCAATTTCTTCCGCACCGAGCGGCGAGCCGTGAACCTTGTTGGTCCCGGCCTTGGTCGGCGCGCCGAAGCCGATCGTCGTCTTGGCGGCGATCAGCGTCGGCTTTTCGGAATGACGCGCCGCCTCGATCGCATAGGCAAGCGCTTCGGGGTCCATGCCGTCGACATGCATGGCGTTCCAGCCGGACGCCTGGAAGCGCGCCACCTGGTCGGTCGAGTCGGACAGCGACACCGGTCCGTCGATGGAGATGTCGTTGTTGTCCCAGATAACGATCAGCTTGTTCAGCTTCAGATGGCCAGCCAGCGAAATCGCTTCCTGGCTGATGCCTTCCATCAGGCAGCCGTCGCCGGCCAGGACATAGGTGTAGTGATCGACGAGATCGTTGCCGAACGCCGCATTCATGATCCGCTCGCCGAGTGCGAAGCCGACCGAATTGGCGATGCCTTGGCCGAGCGGGCCGGTCGTCGTCTCGATGCCGCTGGCATGGCCATATTCGGGATGGCCGGCGGTGCGCGAACCGAGCTGGCGGAAATTCTTGATCTGGTCGAGGGTCATGTCCTCGTAGCCGGTCAGGTAGAGCAGCGAGTAAAGCAGCATCGAGCCGTGGCCAGCCGACAGGATGAAGCGGTCGCGATCCGGCCAGTGAGGGTCCTTGGCATCGAACTTCAAGAAGCGGGTGAAAAGCACCGTGGCGATGTCCGCGCAGCCCATCGGCAGGCCGGGGTGACCGGAATTGGCTTTCTCCACGGCATCCATGGAAAGAAAGCGGATCGCGTTGGCCATCCGATCATGTTGTTCACGCGAGAGCATGGTTCCTCCAGGGAGCGGCTTTGAGAGCTTGGGAAAAGGTGCGCGACACATAGCAGCCACGCGCTTTTAGTCAACAAAAGCGGTGCATTTCAGCGGATTCGCCGCAGCTTTACCCGTTCTCCTGCCCCGTTAGCGGGGGACAGCGCGAGAGCTTTGTTGACGCATGCTTCACCCGGTGCCTAATGTTTCAAGGATAACGCGTTCTGAACGCGCACGATTCGGTGATGGGCAAAAGACAGGATAAGAGCCATGACCGGGGACACCACGCTCAAGGAAGTCATCGCCAGGCTGGGCAAGGCCATGGAAAGCCTGGAGAGTGCCGTTGCCGCAAGGCTGGAGCACGAGCGGGACTACTCAGAGGCCGAGGCTGAAGTGCAGCGCATGAACGCGGATCGGTCGCGCCTGGCTCAGGAGCTTGACAATTCGGAGGCCCGCGCCGAGCGGCTCGAAGACGCCAACAAGGAGGTGTCGCGCCGGCTGGTGACAGCCATGGAAACCATCCGCGCGGTGCTGGACAGGTAGGATTGAGAGTGTCGAAATGGCCCAGGTGACGGTTTCGATAGACGGCAAGCAATACCGCATGGCCTGTGACGAGGGCCAGGAAGAGCATCTTATCGATCTGGCCGAGCGCTTCGACCGCTACGTTCTGCATCTCAAGGATTCGTTCGGCGAGATCGGCGACCAACGCCTCACCGTCATGGCCGGCATTATGGTCATGGACGAGCTTTCCGAACTGCAAAAGCGCATCAAGGGCATGGAAAGCGAGGTGCAGACCTTGCGCAAGACCCGTGACGACGCCCTGACCAAGGCCGACAAGAACGACTCCGCTTTGACCGGCGCATTGGGCGCGCTGGCGCAGCGCATGGAAGACCTTGCCTCGACCCTGACGATCCGCAAGGATTGATCGCGTTCGTTCACAGAATGAACGTATCGTTATTGCCTGGATATAGAGAATAATTTTGCTCGCCAATGCAGGCAGCATGCGTCCGGCGTTTTTGAGCCAAGCGCAATCTGGTGCTATAAACATTGCAACGGGCGAGCTTGCATAGGAATAATATACTCAGGCCCGCCTGCACGGCTTTCATTTTTCAACAAAGTCAGGACAGGCAAGTACCATGACCCTCCGTATCAACGACATCGCTCCGGATTTCAGCGCCGACACGACCGATGGGCCTATTCATTTCCATGAATGGATTGGCGACGGCTGGGCCGTACTTTTCTCCCACCCCAAGGATTTCACTCCGATCTGCACCACCGAGCTCGGCACCATGGCCGGCCTGAAGGGCGAGTTCGACAAGCGCAACGCCAAGATCATCGGCATTTCGGTCGACCCGGTGGAAAGCCACAACAAGTGGAAGGGCGACATCCAGAAGGCCACCGGCCACGCGGTCAATTATCCGATGATCGGTGACCGCGAACTCAAGGTCGCCAAGCTCTATGACATGCTTCCGGCAACGGCAGGCGAGACCTCCGAGGGCCGCACGCCAGCCGACAACCAGACGGTGCGCTCGGTCTTCGTCATCGGCCCGGACAAGAAGATCAAGCTGGTCCTCACCTATCCGATGTCGACCGGCCGCAATTTCCAGGAAATCCTGCGCGCCATCGACTCCATCCAACTTACCGCCAAGTTCCCGGTCTCTACACCGGCCGACTGGAAGCCGGGCGAGGATATCGTCATTGCCGGTTCGGTCTCTGACGAAGATGCCCTCAAGCGCTTCGGCGCCTTCGAAACCGTCCTGCCCTACATCCGTAAGGCCAAGCAGCCATCGGCTTGATCCGAGACAAGCGGCGGATCGATAGCGATCCGCCGTGAAACTCTCCGGGCAATTCCAATAAAAAAGGCGCCGCCGGAAATTCCGGCGGCGCCTTTTTCAACAACAACTGAATGCTCAGCCAGCCGGATGGGCGTCGATCGTCCTCAGGGACTGGGCCTGGCGCTTGGCGGCGGCCTTGACCGCATCCTGCACCTTTTCAAAAGCGCGCACCTCGATCTGGCGCACGCGCTCGCGCGAAATGTCGAACTCGGCCGACAGTTCTTCCAGCGTCAACGGCTCCTCGGAGAGCCGGCGCGCCTCGAAGATGCGCCGCTCGCGATCGTTCAGCACCGACATCGCACCCGCCAGCATGCTGCGGCGATTGTCGAGTTCGTCCTGCTCGATCAGCATCTCTTCCTGGCTGTCATGGTCGTCGACCAGCCAATCCTGCCACTCGCCGCTTTCGCCTTCGGTCGCCCGGATAGGTGCGTTAAGCGATGCGTCGCCCGAAAGGCGGCGGTTCATCGACACCACCTCCTCTTCGGAGACGTTGAGCCGCGTCGCGATCTCGGTGATCTGCTCAGGCTTCAGGTCGCCGTCGTCCAGCGCCTGGATCTTGCCCTTCACCTTGCGCAGGTTGAAGAACAGGCGCTTCTGGTTGGCGGTGGTGCCCATCTTGACCAGGCTCCACGAGCGCAGGATGTACTCCTGAATCGAGGCCTTGATCCACCACATCGCATAGGTAGCCAGCCGGAAACCGCGTTCCGGCTCGAATTTCTTGACGGCCTGCATCAGGCCGACATTGCCTTCCGAAATGACTTCGCCGATCGGCAGGCCATAGCCGCGATAGCCCATGGCGATCTTGGCCACGAGCCTCAAATGGCTGGTGACCAGCTTGTGCGCCGCAGACGTGTCGTCATGCTCGCCGTAACGCTTGGCAAGCATGTACTCTTCCTGCGGCTGCAGCATGGGAAAGCGGCGGATTTCTTCCAGGTAGCGGGTCAGGCCGCCTTCTCCGGAAACAATACTGGGCAATGACTGGGCCATAAAGCGCCCTCCTCTCTTCGAGTAATGCCCCCAAAACGCGGCGGGCATATGGCGCGGATGCCTGGAGCGCACATCCGCAATCAGCTATATACAGGAACAAAACCAGAAAAGACAGCATTTGTTCAAGTCGAAACAGACTGTCACGCTGAAGTGAACAATGCGAGTCAGGTTTTCTGGTGGCAGGATCAGGATTGTTGATGGGAAGTCAGGATGCGTGGATCAAGACTATGGCGGGGCCAAAGCCATCGGGTTGAGAACCGGCATCTGGAAATGATGCCGCTTTCAGCCCGCCATCTTCAAAATCCTAGAGAAGTCGAAAGCCGCTGACGAGTTCCTCCATGTCCCCCGGCATCGGCGCTTCGAATGTCATCGGGATATGGGTAGCGGGATGGACGAATTCAAGCAGGCGCGCATGCAGTGCCTGCCGCGGAAACGCCTGCACTTGTCCGCGCAGCGGTTCCGGCAGCCGGTTGGCCTTGGTGCGGAAGGCCTGGCCATAATCGGGGTCGCCCACGACAGGATGGCCGATATGCGCCATATGCACCCTTATCTGGTGAGTCCGGCCGGTTTCGAGTCGGCATTCGACAAGGCTGGCAGTCGTGAACTGCGACTGGTCCTCTCCGTACCGCTCCTCGATCGTGTAATGGGTCACGGCATGACGGGCATCCTCGCGGCTTTCCGGCACGACGGCGCGGCGCACCCGGTCAGCGGCGCGGCCGAGCGGCGCATCGACCGTTCCCGTTGCCCGCTGCGGAATGCCCCAGACAAGCGCGACATAGGCGCGTTGCATGCCGCTGCTGCGGCCGTGGTCGGCAAAGGCTTCCGACAACGCCTTGTGGGCCCTGTCCGTCTTGGCCGCCACCATGACGCCGCTGGTCTCCTTGTCCAGCCTGTGCACGATCCCCGGACGCTTCACCCCGCCTATCCCCGACAGGCTTGCCCCGCAGTGATGGATCAAGGCGTTGACCAGTGTCCCGGTCCAGTTGCCCGCGCCCGGATGGACGACCAGCCCGGCCGGCTTGTTGATGACGATCAGTTCGTCGTCCTCGTAAAGCACGTCGAGCGCGATTGCCTCGCCCTGCGGTTCTGCGGGCTCAGGCTCAGGCATCTCGACCGAAACCACTTCGCCCGCCGCCATCTTGCGCTTGGCTTCCGCGACGACCGTCCCTCCCAGGCGCACCGCGCCTTGCTTGATAAGCATCTGCACGCGGCTGCGCGAAAGCTCTGGGCCAAGCGCCGTGGCAAGCCATTGGTCGAGGCGCTGGCCTGCCGCATCTGCGCCGGCTTCCAGTTCGATCGAAGCGCCCCCTATCAATCTTTTGGCCTGTTCGCTATGAGCGCTCATCTGTTCAAACTGTTCCGGAAATTGCCATGACCCGGCCTTATGCCGATGAAGAGGAAGAAAAGCCGCTCGATCCGTCGGTCGAAAAGGTGCGCAAGAAGCTCATCCGCTTCATGGGGATCAATCTCGGCCTTCTGTTCCTCGCCCTTATGGTGGTGATCGTGGCCCTTGTCTATAAATCGCGCACCGTCGAGAATCCCGCCCCGGTGCTCGCCGGCGATATCCAGGTGCCGGCCGGTCAGCCTATGGAAGGCGATATCGTGCTGCCGGTCGGCGCAAGGATCGTCTCGCAATCGATCTCCGGCAATCGCATTTCCCTGGACGTCGAGCTTGCCGAAGGCGGCCGCGTCATCTTCGTCTATGACATCGCCGAGCAGCGCCTGGTCGGACGCTTCGCCGTAAGGACGAAGTAACTGTCGCGATCAACTGTTCGAAGGGATGTGATCTTCGTCTTGAAACTGTATTGGAACTCTGCCTATCTAAGCAGTGTCACCTGATTTGATTGGTGATTTGGTTGTTCTTGATGCGAAAGGAAAGACACTGAGAACAGCACTGCGGAAGAAGGCCGATATCGTGCCTTCGCCGGCCGGGATCAGCGCAAGCGACACCCGCGCCATCGATACAGTCCTTGTCAGTCTGGAAGACTCCAAGGCCGAAAATATCGTCTCAATCGACATTCAGGGAAAATCGAGCCTGGGCGACTACATGGTCATCGCCTCGGGCCGATCGAACCGCCATGTCGCGGCTGTTGCCGATCACCTGCTCAAGGCGCTCAAGGATGCCGGCTACGGCAATGCGCGCGTCGAGGGGTTGGCCAGCGCCGACTGGGTCCTGATCGATTCCGGCGATATCATCGTCCATGTCTTCCGGCCGGAGGTTCGCGACTTCTACAATCTGGAAAAGATGTGGCAGGCGCCGGACCTGGAGGAAGAAACGCTGCATTAGAAAGGCGCACGCCGCTTTTCTGGCGCTGAACCGCGGATAGCCCTGTCGAAAACCGATCAGGTTTTCGGAGTGAGTGCGGCTTGCGTTTCGATTTCCGCAATCGTCAACGGCCAGGACCTGGAATGAAAATCTCCGTGCATGCCGTGGGCCGCATGAAATCCGGCCCCGAAAAGGAACTTGCCGACCGCTATTTCGAGCGCTTCGCCAAGGCAGGGCCGGCCATAGGTCTTGAATTCACTGGCATAACCGAAACACCTGAAGGACGCGGCCAGACCGCCAGCGAGCGGCGGCGCGAGGAAGGCCAGAAGCTGCAAGGGCAATTGCAGGCCGGCAGCGCGCTCGTCCTGCTCGATGAACGTGGCAAGAATTTTTCATCAGAAGAGTTCGCAGGCCGTCTCGGCCTGTTTCGCGACGGTGGCCGCAAGGCGCTGGTCGTTGCCATCGGCGGACCGGATGGCCATGACCAGTCGCTGCGCGATCAGGCGGATCTGGTGGTCTCGTTCGGAGAACTGACCTGGCCGCACCAGCTCGTCCGGGTCATGCTGGGTGAACAGCTCTACCGTGCCGCAACGATCCTGTCCGGCCACCCTTATCACCGCGCCTGAACGGCGGAATTGGCCGTCGCCCGGATTTTCGCCCCAATCTCCATCAATTTGCGCTGGAAGAAAGCGGTTCCCGGGATTCATTCGAGACCAGAATCGCTCTAGTGTCGGACCGGATGTCAGATCGCGCACAAGTCAAGCACGCCCGCGGCAGTGCCAGCCACCTCGTCGTGGCTTCGGCACTTTTGCTTTTCGCTGGCCGCGCCGAAGCGCAGGCAATTCCCGATGGTGTGCCCGATCCGCAAAGCAATCAGGCCGAATACGAGCGCGTCACCAGGGAAATCACCCTGTCGTCGGAGCGCATGGCCAGGCTCGCCGCCGATATCGCCTCTGTCCGCAAGGACTACGCCAGCATCACTGCGGCCCTCATCCAGTCAGCCAAGACCGAGCAGAAGCTCGGCCAGGACATTGAGGATATCGGCGCCAAGCTGGATGGCCTGAAGGAGCAGGATGCCAAGATCCGTGCATCTCTGGCTTCACGCCGCGACGTTCTTGCCGAAGTGCTCGGAGCTTTGCAGCGCATGGGCATCAGCCCGCCGCCGGCAATCCTGGTCAAGCCGGAGGACGCGCTTGCTTCCGTGCGCAGCGCCATTCTGCTTGGCGCCGTGGTCCCGGAGTTGCGTGAGCAGACCGAAGATCTGATGGCCGACCTCAAGGAACATTCGCGCATCACCGCCTCCATCGATGCCGAACGCGTGAAGCTTACCGAATCGGTCACCGACCAGATCGCTGAAAAGCAGCGCCTGACGCTTCTTCTGGAAGCCAAGAAGAAGTTCCAGGCCGAAACCCAGGCCGCAATCGTCGCCGAACAGCAACGCGCGAGGGAGCTTGCCGATAAGGCCAGGAGCCTGAAGGAACTGATCGCCTCGCTGGAAACCGACGCCAGGCACAAGGCTGCCGTCGATCAGTCGGAAACAGCGGCCCTGCCCGTTCCTGAAGCCAATCAGTTGCTTGACCAGGTGCCGTTTTCCGCCTTGCGCGGCCAGGTCGCCTTGCCTGTAACGGGCAAGATCAAGCGTCGCTTCGGCGCCGGCGACGGTAACGGCTCGGTGATGCAGGGCGACATGGTTGCGACACAATCGGGCGCGATTGTAACCGCCCCGGCGGACGGGAGCGTACTTTATGCGGGGCCGTTTCGTTCCTACGGACAACTCTTGATCCTCGATGCCGGCGACGGCTATCATGTCGTGCTGGCGGGGATGAACCGGTTGACCGTCGCGTCCGGTCAATCCGTGCTCGCGGGAGAGCCGGTCGGCGCGATGGGTGAAGCAAGGGTGGCAAGCACCTCGGCGACACAGAATGCAGATGCCACGCCGGAACTTTATGTCGAGTTCCGCAAGGATGGAAAACCCGTTGATCCGACCCCATGGTGGGCGGACCGCTTCTCTGGAAGGACGTGAAATGATGCGGAAATTCTCGCTTCTGTTTGCCGGTGCGCTTATGGGCGCATCCGCCATGAGCCTGGTTTACGGCGCTCCCGGCTCTGCGGCAAACGCAGCGGGCTCAGAGACCTACAAGCAGCTGGCGATTTTCGGCGACATCTTCGAGCGCGTTCGCGCCCAGTACGTTACGCCGCCTGACGACAAGTCCCTGGTCGAAAATGCCATCAACGGCATGCTGACCTCGCTCGATCCGCATTCGTCCTACATGAACGCCGAGGCGGCGCAGGACATGCGCGTCCAGACCAAGGGCGAATTTGGCGGCCTGGGTATCGAGGTCACCATGGAAAACGACCTCGTCAAGGTGATCACGCCGATCGACGACACGCCTGCCGCCAAGGCCGGAGTCATGGCCGGCGACTTCATCGCCAAGATCGACGGCGAGGAAGTCAGGGGGCTCACCCTCAACGACGCCGTGCAGAAGATGCGCGGCCCGGTTTCCACGCCGATCACGCTGACCATCCTGCGCGAGGGCGCCGACAAGCCGCTGGAAATCAAGGTCGTGCGCGACATTATCAAGGTCAAGGCAGTCAAGTTCCGGGTCGAAAACGACATCGGCTACATGAAGATCACGTCCTTTACCGAAAAGACCTATGACGATCTGGAATCGGCCATCCAGACAATCAAGAAGCAGGTTCCGAAGGACAAGCTGAAAGGCTACGTGCTCGATCTGCGCCTCAACCCCGGCGGCCTGCTCGACCAGGCGGTCAGCGTCTCCGATGCGTTCCTCGACCGCGGCGAGATCGTCTCCACCCGTGGCCGCGACCCCAAGGACGTGACCCGCTTCGACGCCAAGGCCGGCGACGACATCGACGGAAAGCCGCTGATCGTGCTCATCAACGGCGGTTCGGCCAGCGCATCCGAGATCGTGGCCGGCGCCTTGCAGGACCTTCGCCGCGCGACCGTGGTCGGCACGCAATCCTTCGGCAAGGGCTCGGTGCAGACCATCATCCCATTGGGCAAAAACGGCGCCCTGCGCCTGACCACCGCGCTCTACTACACGCCGTCGGGCAAATCGATCCAGGGCAAGGGCATCACGCCCGACATCAAGGTCGACCAGCCGGTGCCGGCCGAATTGCAGGGCCGCGACCTCACCAGAGGCGAGTCCGACCTCAAGGGCCACATCAAGGGCGCCGACGAAAGCGATACCGGGTCCGGCTCAGCCGCCTATGTGCCGCCGGAGCCCAAGGACGACCTGCAGCTCATCTATGCCGAGCAGTTGCTGCGCGGCGAAAAGACCGACGCCGCCTTCCCGCCGAACCCGGACAAGGCTGTGCTCAACCAGTAGAAGCTCCGTCAGGGTCTGGTGACCCGATCGAAGCAATGCCATTCTGCCGGGACCGCAAGGTTCCGGCAGTTTGATTCGGGGATACTGCTTGCCTGACGCCATCAAGGATATCGAACGGCCGCTGGGACAGGACCTGGATGGGCCGCGTGCGCCTGCCAAGTCGCGCAGTCTCAGCCGTGGTTCGATCGCCGCAGCGCTCGCCGTGGTCGCGCTTGTCGGCGTCTCCGCAGCCATTGCGCTGCGCGAACCTGCCCTGCGCAATCCCCAACCGGTCGCCACCACCACGCCCCAGGTGACTGCGCCGGCTGAAACTGCCGCCGCTGCCCAGGCGCCGGCAGCGCCGAAGGTCGAGACGGCATCCAAACCGGATGGCCCACAAATCATTCATCTCCAGCCCGACCCGGCCCAGAACGGCGGCATCGTCATTCATGATCCTTCAGCCGTCGGTCAGGACCTTCGCGTCGCGCATCTCCCCGACAAGGCGCTTATCGAGCAGAGCGAAACCGGACCGCTGCCCATCCGCGCCGCCGACGGCAGGCGGCCCTTCGACGTCTACGCCCGGCCGTGGTCCGGTGCGCGCGGCGCGCGCGTCGCTATCGTCATCGGAGGGCTTGCCGTGTCGCAGACCGGTACCCAGTCGGCGATCGCCAAGCTTCCGCCCGAAGTGACGCTTGCTTTTGCTTCCGGCGGCAATAGCATCGGCCGCTGGATGGAGGAAGGACGCCGGCGCGGCCATGAAATCGTCATGCAGATGCCGATGGAGCCGTTCGACTATCCGACTGTCAATCCGGGCCGCAACACGCTCACGGTCGATGCCACGCCGGAACAGAACCTTGTAAGCCTGCGCCGCGTGCTCTCGCGCACCACCAACTATACCGCCGTGATGAACTACATGGGCGCGCGCTTCACCGCCGAACAGGACGCCATGGCGCCCATCATGGCCGAGCTTGCCAAGCGTGGCCTCGGCTATATCGATGATGGCTCCTCGTCCCGCAGCCGCGCCCCGGATCTCGCCACGCAGGACGGCGTGCCGCTTGCCGTTGCCGACACGCAGATCGACGCCACCCAGGATCGCGCCGCCATCCTGAAGAAGCTCGATGAGCTGGAAGCCACCGCGCGCGCCAAGGGCTTCGCGATTGGTATCGGTTCGGCCTTTGACGTCACCGTCGATGCCGTCGCCTCATGGGCCAACGAAGCCAAGCTGCGCGGCATTGAAATCGTCCCGATCTCGGCTGTCGCTGCCGACCCGAAGAAGCCCTGAGCCTGCAGAGAAAATCCAGACATGTCCAAGAAGAAGCCCGTCGATCCCGAATCGCTGCCCTACCGGCCATGTGTCGGCTTGCTGGTTCTGAACGGCGAAGGGCGGGTTTGGGTCGGGCATCGCATCGCCGAGCCTGATAGCGAGTTTTCCGGCACGAGCATGCTGTGGCAAATGCCGCAAGGCGGCATCGACGAAGACGAAGAGCCGCTTCCGGCAGCCCACCGCGAGCTTTTTGAAGAAACCGGCATGAAAAGCCTGACCCTTCTGGCCGAAGCACCCCGCTGGATCAACTACGACCTGCCGCCGCATCTTGTCGGCATTGCCTTCAAGGGCCGCTATCGTGGCCAGACCCAGAAATGGTTCGCCTTCCGTTTCGATGGCGACGACAGCGAAATCAGGATCAACCCGCCTCCGGGCGGCCACAAGGCCGAGTTCAACCAATGGGACTGGCGACCGATGGGCGAGTTGCCCGGCCTCGTGGTGCCGTTCAAGCGCAAGGTCTACGAAGAGGTCGTGGCAGCCTTCCGCCACCTTGTTCCGTAGGGTCAGGACCTATTGGCTCTTCGAACGCATTGCCTCGTTGATGCCCCACATGTCCTTCTCGTCCGGCGCGGTCTCCAGGTCGAGAACGGGCAGCATCTTGCGCAGGTGGTCGTGATGGGTGCGCACGCCATATTCGAGGTCGGAGAGGAAGAAGCCGCCGAAAGCTTCCGACAGCATGGATTCGTTCGACCACACTGAAAGCTGGACGTCTTCCGCCATGGTGTCGCGATCGATCCGGAAAGCCAGATACCGGGCAGCGGCCTGTTCCCTGGTCTCGTCGCGATAGCGATAGATGGCTCCACGCAAGAGCGTCTCGCCGGTCGACAACGGAAACTCCTGGTAGAACTGCACGGATTCGGGCATCGCGGCGATCACCGCGTTCGGGAATATCCCGTAATAGATCCACGCCTTCTTCAGATGCTCCGGCAGATGCTTCGGCTGCGGAGCGATCTTGATGTAGTTCTTGACACTCCAGCGCCGTCCCGCATGCGGATTGTAGGCGGCAAACGAACGGGAAACGCCGTTGACGAACGGCTCGTCGTAATAGGTCGCCCCATAGAGATCCTGCAGCGCCGGATGCGCCATTGCGACGTGGTAGCCCTCATTGTCGACATCGCGCACCGACTTCCAGTTAACCTGGCTTTTCTGCGTCCAGATCCCCCACGACGGCACCATGTCGGCAACGCCGTAGTGCGAAAGCTCCGCCTCGATCGGCTTCAAGAGTTCTGCCACAGACGGCTGCGGCCCATCATTGCGGAAACGGATGAAAATCAAACCCATCCAGATTTCCAGATCGATCGGCATGAGGCCGAATTCGGTCTTGTCCAGATCGGGGAAGGAGCGCGGGCGCGCAGCACCGCGCAGCGTGCCATCGAGATTGTAGACCCAGCCGTGGAAAGGGCACACCAGCGCGTTCTTGCAACTGCCTTGCGTGTCGGCAACGACGCGGGAGCCGCGATGCCGGCAGATATTGTGGAATCCGCGCACCTCGCCGTCCTTGCCGCGCACCACCAAGGCGCGTTCGCCAAGCACGTCCATGGTCAGGTAGTCGCCGGCATTCGGCATGTCGCTGACATGGCCGATGATCTGCCAATGGTTGCGAAAGACGTATTCTTTCTCCAGTTCCAGCAACGCGTTGGAATGGTAACTCCAGCCAGGCAAACCCCTGCGATCCCAATCGTTTGGAATGGCCACATCACGAATGTGCGGGTTCATGGCAAACTCATCTGTTATTGAATAATCATTCAATATAGGCATATTTGCTATTGAAATGCAATGGCTTGCGCCTTTACGAAAGTTTCGCGATAGCTTTGGGGCAGGGCTGGAAGGACACCCTTGCCGTTTCCGGCGCGCGGAAAAACCTCAAGGTTTCCGTGTCTTAGACATATGTCTGGCACAGGCGAACGGACATCGATTTCGCCTCGTCAATTACCCGCCGGTTTACATATGGTCCGCATTGCGCCGCCGTCCCGGCAATGCTGCCTTGAGACACGCAGCGGCCGGCGGGGTCGCAGCGATCAATCCACACTGTTCACAGGGCACGGTTACATCCGTGTCTACGTAATAAGGAGTAGTCCCGGACTAGGTCGGAACGGAATTTTGCAGATATTTCCAGATGATGCACGAAACACAGCCTTAAGGTGGCCGGCAACAGGCATTTGGCCTTTGTTGCGTCGTCACTCATAGATGCTACTTTCACCGCTACGCAGATCATTTTCAACGCCTCACTGACCGGATTGGCGATTTCATGTTTGGATCGCGGTGGATGGGTTTTGGTTTTTTGAAGTCCTACCGAAATGCCCGCCGCTGGACGAAAGTGGCCGGCCTTGCCGCGATCTGCACTCTTGCCTTGGGCATTTTCGCCGTGTTCCCCGGCGTCGCGCGCATAGCCCATGATGTTTACTACGAGCCACCCTCCATAACAGCTGTTTTCCCGGCCAACGGGACAACCGAAGTGCCCGCGGGCACCAAGATACAGGTGAGTTTCGACCGCCAGCTCGGCAGGTCGGCGGAGGCCGTCGATTTTCACCTGAGCGACAACGAAGGCAACCCCGTCAACGGTTCGGTCAGGTTCGACGATCTGCTGACGACCGCTACCTTCACGCCAAACCAGCCTCTCGCTCCCGGCCAGATCAAGGTTGGCGTCACGATCGGCCAGGGCCAGCCTAAGGCATGGCATTTCAGCGTCCCGCAGAAGCTGCCGCTCGTCACCGGGCACGGCGGACCGATCATGCTCATCACGACAGGCCAGAACCCGTTCGAGGCGTTCTACAGCGAGATCCTCAGGGCCGAAGGGTTGACGAGCTTCCTCAGCGTGGACATCGCCAAGCTGGATGACGCCCTCCTCGATGCGCATTCGGTTGCGATCGTATCGGGCCCGGTTTCCGATCCCGGCAAACTGGCCATGTTGCAGTCATGGGTAATGGAGGGCGGCAAGCTCATTGCGATGCGGCCCTCGGGCAATCTTGCCGAACTGGCCGGCCTGTCCTCTCCCTCAGGCGCAGTCGAGGACGGTTATCTTAAAATGGATACGGCAGCGGCGCCGGCGAAGGGGCTCGTCGCCGAGACGATCCAGTTTCACGGCACCGCCGATATCGTCGCGCCGTCCGAAGGGGTCCATACCGTTGCAACGCTTTTCCGCGACGCAGACACATCGGCCGATGCGCCCGCCGTCACGGTGCGCGGCATGGGCGACGCCGGCGGTCAGGTGGCCGCCTTCACTTTCGATCTGGCTCGCTCGACCGTCCTCACCCGCCAGGGCAATCCGGATTGGGCAGGGCAGGACCGCGACGGCCTCGAGCCTGTTCGGCCCAACGACCTGTTCTATGCAGCTGCCGCGCGGAACCCTCAGCCCGATTTCGTCAATCTCGACAAGATCACCATCCCGCAGGCCGACGAGAACATGCGCCTGCTGTCTAACCTGATCGCCTACCTGACCTACGACGCCACCCCTTTGCCGAAATTCTGGTATTTCCCCAAGGGCGCCAAGGCAGTGCTGGTCATGGCCGCCGACGATCACGGCACAGGCTCCGGCACGCGGGACTCGTTCGACCGTATGCTGGCGCTCAGCCCGAAGGGATGCGATCCCGCGAAATGGGAATGCGCTCGCGCGACATCGTGGATGTATGAGACATCGGGCATGGTGGACCGCCAGGCGGCGACCTATGCGGCACAGGGCTTCGACATCGGCTCGCATGTCAGCACCTACTGCCACAACTGGTCGGAGCAGTCGCTCAACCTGGCCTTTTCGCGCGACCTCGAGAAATTCCGCCAGACCTTCCCGAGCCTCTCGCCGCAACAGGGAAGTCGGCTGCATTGCATCGTCTGGAGCGACTACGCCAGCCAGCCCAAGATCGGCCGCAGCTGGGGCATACGCTACGACATGAACTACTACTACTGGCCCAAGGACTGGATAAAGGGCCAGACCGGTTTCATGACCGGCTCCGGCCTGCCGATGCGCTTCAGCGACACCGATGGCGAACTGATCAACGTCTACCAGCAGGAGACCCATCTGGTCGACGAGGTCTTCGCGTCCGCGCCGGAAGCCGTCGCTGCCCTCCTCGACCGTGCCACCGGCCCCGAGGGCTACTACGGCGCATTCGGCACCCACTACGACTTTCACAACGATTTCGACGTGCAGTTGATGGAGATCGCCACAAAGCGTGGCGTTCCCATGGTCTCCGTCCAGCAGATGCTCGACTGGGCCGATGGCCGCTATGCGTCCTCCTTCGACATTGCCAGTTGGCAGGCCGGTACTCTCACCTTCGACCTGAAAGCGGATGGGCGTACCGCCGACATGCTGCAGGGGATGCTGCCGCTCCACTCGGCAGCCGGGCGGCTGATCGAACTGCGGCGCAACGGCGATGAAGTCGCTTTCTCGGCGGAAACCCGCAAGGGCGTGGAATATGGCCTGTTTCAGGGCCTCTCCGGTCGCTACAGGGCGATTTATTCCCAGACTTCAGCCTCGAACTGAATGCTCGAGCGGTTCGGCTACTTCTTGCGTTGAACCAGGAACGCGGCTGTCGCCAGCACCACCGACGCAATCATGATTAGCGTCGAAATGGCGTTGAGTTGGGGCGAGACGCCCTGCTTGATCAGCGAGAAAATATACACCGGCAACGTCGTCGCGCCGCCGGAGTTCAACAGGTTGCTGGTGATGAAGTCGTCCATGGAGATGACGAATGCCAGCATCGCGCCGCTGAACACCCCCGGCAGGATCAGCGGAAAGGTCACACGCCGGAACGCCGTCCAGCTCGACGCGTAGAGGTCGCGGGCCGCATCTTCGAGGTCACTGTCCATGCCCTGCAAACGCGCCCGGATCGGAAGGAAGGCGAACGGGATGCAAAACGTCGTGTGCGCGATCGTCAGCTTCAGCAGCCCGTTGGAAATTCCAAGTTCCGAAAACAGGATCAGCACCGCCACCGCAACGACGATTTCGGGCAGGAGCAGCGGCAGGTTCACCACCGTTTCCGAGACGCGCCGGTAACGCACCTGCTTGCCGCGCACCAGCACAAGGGCCGCCATCATGGCAACGATGGTCGAGACGACCGTCGCAATCGTTGCGACGAACAGCGAGGTGTTGACTGCATTGACCAGTGCTGCGTTGGAAAGGGCTGCGGTATACCAATGGAGCGAGAACCCGCCCCAGTTGGCCACGATCCGATTGGCGTTGAAGGAATAGAAAACCACTACCGAGATCGGCAGGTAGAGGTAGACAAAGAACAACAGGCTGAACAGGCCGAACCCTGGATAGCGCCTGACATCGGTTTTGGCAGTCATGCCAGGAGCTCCCGGCTTTCCTTGCGCACCGCCCGCAAGCCGCGCCACAACAGGAATATCAGCACCGCCGACATCAGCACGATGGAAATGGCAGCGCCCAGCGGCCAGTTGCGGGCCGGGCCGAACTGGAGCTGGATCAGGTTGCCCATCATCATCGTCTTGCCGCCGCCGAGGATCATCGGCTCGAGCACCGCGCCAAGGCAGGGCACGAAGACGAGGATCGAGCCTGCGAGCATGCCGGGTTGGCTGAGCGGCACGATCACCCTGCGCAATGTCGTCCAGCGGCTGCCGTAAAGATCGTGGGAGGCTTCCACCAAGGCGCCATCGAGTTTCTCGATCGAGGCGAAGATGGGCAGGATCATCAGCGGAATGTAGCTGTAGACCAGCCCCACCAGCATGGCGAAGTCGCCGTGCAGAAGGCTGTCCATGTCATCGATAAGGCCGAGGAAGCGCAACGTCTTCTCGATCACCCCGTCATTGCCCAGAATGATGATCCACGAATAGACCCGCACGATCATCGAGACCCAGAACGGCAGCGTGACCAGGTAGATCAGCATCACCTTGAGCGTCGCCTTCTGAAGCGAGATGAAATAGGCGACCGGGAAACTGAGGAGCAGGCAGATCAGCGTCGTCACCGTCGACAGGATCAGCGTGCGTCCAACCACGATCAGGTATTGCGGATTGAACTCGAGCTCGCCGGTCCAGCCCTCGTTGAACAGGATCTGCTTGTAGGGTGCGGTCGTGAACACATAATCGAAGCCGCCATACGGTCCGCGCGTCGAAAATGAGACGAGAATGATGATGCCGATTGGAATGATCAGCGTGCAAAGCATGATCAGGTGGGTCGGCAACAACCCCCATACATTCCAGCCCGGATTTTTCCAGCGCGGCGTCATGCGCCAAGCACTCTGGCGGAATCGGCGGCGAAGCCGACCTCGATCGGCTGGCCGACCTCGAACATGCCGCTTCGAGAGACGCTGTTGCGCAGCGAAACGCGCAGCTTCGTCTTGCCCGTCTCAACCATGTAGTAGGTATAGCCGCCGAGATAGTTGACCCCGACGATCGTGCCCTCCATCGAAATCTGCCCGTCCTGCGCGGGAATACTGATCTTTTCCGGCCGGATCGACATGACAGCCGAACGGCCGGTTTCCGCCTTCTTCTGCGGCGCGTTAAGCGTCATGCCGAGCGACACCTTCACCGTCGCACGCTCGCCTTCAACGGCCATCACCTCCGCATCGAGGAAGTTGGTCTCGCCGATGAAGTCGGCCACGAAACGGTTTGACGGCTCCTCGTAGATTTCGGCAGGCGTTCCCAATTGCTGGATTTCGCCGTCGCCCAGCACACAGATATGATCCGACATATCGAGCGCTTCTTCCTGGTCGTGCGTCACGAAGACAAAGGTGATGCCCGTCTGCCGTTGCAGCGTCCTCAGCTCGTCGCGCATCGCTTGCCTCAACTTTAGGTCGAGCGCTGACAGCGGCTCGTCGAGCAAAAGCACTTCAGGCTCCGGTGCCAGCGCACGGGCAAGCGCAATGCGCTGCCGCTGGCCGCCGGAGAGTTGTTGCGGCTTGCGCGCTGCAAACTTCTCCATATGCACCAGCCGCAGCATGTCGGCCACGCGCGCCTCACGGCGCTGCTTTTCCCAGCCGAGATTTTCCAGCCCGAAGGCGATGTTCTGCTCCAGCGTCATATGCGGAAACAGCGCGTAGCTCTGGAATACCGTATTGACGCGCCGCCGGTGCGGCGGCAGCCCCTGGATGTTTGCGCCACGCAGCGCGATTTCGCCTGTGGTCGGTTGCTCGAAGCCGGCGATCATTCGCAAAAGCGTGGTCTTGCCGCAGCCGCTTGGCCCCAGCAGCGTGAAAAACTCGTTTTCATAGATGTCGAAGGTGACCGGCTTCAGCGCCTGGAAGGTGCCGAAGACTTTCGACACACCCTTGATCTCGACCGCTTTCCCTTGCCGATGCGGACTGTTGCGATCCATGGGCTGCTCCGGAAGGGTCGTTGAAGACGTTTGAATAAAATACGCCGCGGTCCAAAAGGCAACGCGCCGCCCGGTCAGGGGCGACGCGTAAGGTCCTCGTCTGTGCTTACATGTCCACCCACTTGCCGTCGCGAACGACGTGGAGGTCGATTTCGACGGCCATGTTGGTCTGGCCGTTCTCATCGAAGGAAACCTCGCCGAGAATACCGTTGTGGTGGATTTCGCGGATCGCCTTGCTCAGCGCTTCCTTGTCTTCCGTACCCTTCTCCTTGATCACCTCGAGAAGGATCTGCGCGGCCTCGTAGGCATATTTGGCGTAGGAACCGGCAGGGTCGGTATAGCCCTTGGCTGCATAGGCCTTGTCGAACTCTTCGAGCTTCGGATTGCTCTGCACCGAAGGCGTGCCGACGATAGTGCCTTCAGCGGCGGCGCCGGCGATCTCGATGAACTTCGGATCGTAGATGCCCGAAATGCCGTACATCGGCAGCGAACCCATGCCGAGGTCTGCCATCTGGCTGCGCACGAGCGCGGCTTCGGTCACTACGCCGCCGAAATAGATCGCATCCGGCGATGCCGCCTTTGCCGTCGTCAGCATGGCGCGGAAGTCGGTGGTGCCGACAGCGGCGGCATCCGAAGCGACGATCTCGCCGCCGGCTGCCTTGAAGAAATCGCCGAACCACTTGGTGTTGGCCGCGCCATAGTCCGTCGTATCGGAGATGATGGCGATCTTCTTGATCTTGCCGTCCTTGGCAATCGCTTCGGCCAGCGGCTTGTTCTCGTTGACCAGCGTCGGCGTCACGCGGGTGACGTTGGGCAAATTCTGCTCCGTGATCTTCGGGCTGACGGCGCCCCATACGATGAACGGCATTTGTGCGCGGTTGAAAACCGGGATCGTGGCGAGCGCCACGGAGCTGTTCCAGTGTCCGCTAGCCGCGATCACCGCGGGATCGTTGATCAGCTTCTGCGCAGCCGAAACGCCGACCGCCGGATCGGAGGCATCGTCCAGGACCACCGCTTCGACCTGATGCGGATAGCCGCTGGCATTGGCCTGCTCTATGGCCAGAAGGAAGCCGTTGCGGGCGCCGAGACCCTGTTGCGCGTTGCCGCCGGACAGCGGCCCGATAAAGCCGAGCTTGATCTGGTCGGCCTGTGCCTGGGCAGCGCCGAGCGCGATGGCAAGCAGTGATCCGGCCAGAATTGACGATACGCGCATGAGCGCAGTGCGCCTGTTTAACATTGGTTCCACCTCAACAGAATTGTCTGCCGCCGTCGTAGCGGCCCGGCCGATCCCGATCGTCGGCTGAGTTGAAGTGTATTTATGCGTGACTGCTCACGAAATTCGGAAATTGCTATCTGTGACTTCGGAGATTCATTATGTGCGCGCCCGGGAGGCGCTGGTAATCGTGCCGCTCTAATCGAAAGAAGGGTCAGATGGCGGAACTGCTTGTCCAGCAATTGGTGAACTGGATAACCCTTGGCTGCATCTATGCCCTGCTGGCAATCGGCTTCAGCCTGATCTTCGGCGTGCTCAACGTCATCCACTTTTCTCATGGCGACGTGGCCATGACGGCGCCCTTCATCTCGCTGGCGCTGGTTCAATTACTGGCAACCGCAGTCGGCGTGTCAGGCCCGGCATGGCTGATCGTTGCCGCGCTTGCAGCCGCCCTGGCGGTCGGCGTCATCGGCATCGTGCTGGACAAGACGGTGATCCGCCGCTTCCGCGATGCGCCGGCAATGATGGCGCTGGTAGCCACGGTCGCCCTCGGCATCGTCATCCGCGAACTGATCCGCCATCTTTACCCGCAAGGCTCCAATCCGCATGCCTTCCCGCGCCTGGTTTCGGGCGTCGCCTTCGAAGTCGGCACCGTGCCGATAAGCTGGTTTGCGCTGCTGGTGGTCCTGCTCACCATCGCGCTCGTCGCCCTGCTGTTCTTCTTCCTGAAGATGACGCCGTTGGGCCTGCGCATTCGCGCCGCTTCCGAAGATCGCGTCATCGCCCGCATGATGGGCATCCGCGATACGCGCGTTTTCCGCGCCACCTTCTTCATCGCTTCCGCCATCGGGGCCATAGCTGGCCTCCTCTTCGCCAGCTATGCGGGCGTCACGCGGTTCGACTTCGGCGTCATGGCCGGCCTGCTCGGTTTCTCCGCCGCCGTCATTGGCGGCCTAGGCTCCATGCCGGGCGCTATCCTCGGCGGCTTGATCATCGCCGGCATCGAGGTACTCGCGCAGACCTTCGTGCCGGACGGCGCTTCCTACCGTCTGGTATTCGTCTTCCTGCTGGTCATCGTCGTGCTCATCTTCCGTCCGGCCGGTTTGCTGGGACGGCCAGTGATGGAGAAAGTGTAGCATGCACGCTCCCGCATCATCTGTCGCACCCGGCACCGGGCAGGCGATCGCCTTCACTGTCCTGTCGCAACTGGCCGGCGCTGCCTTCCTCTATTTCGTACTGAAGGCCGAAGGCGGCTGGCAGATCGTCGGCCTGCTTGCCCTGCTCGGCGCCGGCTTCTACCTGCTGGAGCGGCTGCCCTGGATCACCGATTACGCAATGGCAAGCATGGCCCGCGTGCCGCTGGTGACATTCGCCACCGCAGCCGTCGTTGTGCTCGGCTTTCCCTTCGTGGTCGGTTCCAACACCTATGTCCTGCATCTTCTGATCGTGGCCCAGCTTTATGCCGTTCTCGCGCTGGCGCTCAATTTCCAGCTCGGCAGCGCCAACATCCCGAACTTCGCCACCGGCGCTTCCTACGGCATCGGCGCTTATGTCTCGGCCTTGCTGGCCATCAATTTCGGCCTGAGCTTCTGGCTGACCCTGCCGCTCGCCGCCCTTGCCGCCACCCTGTTCGGCTTCGTCATCGGCATTCCCTCGATGCGCACCCGCGACACCTACCTCGCGCTCGTCACCATCGCCTTCGGCGTCGTC
The DNA here is from genome assembly GCF_001427285.1 of Mesorhizobium sp. Root552. GTDB lineage: Bacteria > Pseudomonadota > Alphaproteobacteria > Rhizobiales > Rhizobiaceae > Mesorhizobium. Next base: position 83,892 of record NZ_LMFV01000012.1, on the reverse strand, counting down.
GTCCAGCAGCTCCTCAACAATTTCGACTGGACCGGCGGCCCCAACGGCCTTGTCGGCATTCCAGCTCCCAGCCTGTTCGGCCACTCCTTTGCCGATCCGCTGGTCGTCTTCGGCTGGAAACTGCCGAGCCAGGCGAACTTCTACTACCTGTCGGCGGCGCTCGTGGTCGTCGCCATCATCACCGCGCACCGCCTGCACGGCTCGCGCATCGGCCTGGCATGGAATGCGCTGCGCGCCGACGAGATCGCGGCCAAGGCGCAGGGCATCAATGTCGCCTGGTACAAGGTGCTGGCTTTCGCCGTCGATGCCTTCCTGGCCGCCTTCGCCGGCACCATCTACGCCTTCTACGTCAGCTACATTTCGCCTGACAACTTCACGTTCCTTGTCTCCGTCACCATCATGACCATGGTCATCGTCGGCGGCATGGACAACATCTTCGGCGTCATCGTCGGAGCCTTCCTGCTCACCATCCTGCCGGAAAAGCTGCGCGCCTTCGCCGACTATCGCCTGCTGTTCTTCGGCGTCGTCATCATCGGCTTCCTCATGATCCGCCCGCAGGGATTGTTCCCGCAGCGCATGCGCCGCTACGGAGGCGAGCCATGAGCGTCCTCCTCAGGGTCGAAAACGCGACCATGCGCTTCGGCGGACTGGTTGCGCTGAACGATGTCAGCTTCTCCATCGACAAGGGTTCGGTCCTTGCAGTCATCGGACCGAACGGCGCCGGCAAGTCGACATTGTTCAACGTCGTGACCGGCGTCTATCGCCCGACATCCGGCAAGGTTGTGTTCGACGGAGCCGACATCACCGGCAAGCCCTCCTATGAGGTGGTGGAACGCGGCATCGGCCGCACCTTCCAGTCGTCGCGCCTGTTCTCCGACCTCAGCGTCCTCGACAACGTCATCATCGGTATGCACACGCGCACCACCACCGGCGTGCTCGACGCGCTTTTCCGGCCGGGCAAGTCCCGGCGCGAAATGGCAGCTTGCGTCGAAAAGGCGGAAGCGCTGTTGAAGAGCGGCTCCGGCGACCTGTTCGAACAGCGCTACCGCCCGGCGGGCGCGCTCGCCCAGGCAGATCGGCGCAGGCTGGAGATCGCCCGCGCGCTGGCATCCGAACCAAAACTGCTTCTGCTCGACGAGCCTTCCGTCGGTATGGACGAGACCGAGACGCAGGCGCTGATCGCCGACATCGTACGGCTGCGCGATGTCCATCTGGAGCTGTCCGTCATTCTCATCGAGCACGACATGCAGGTGGTCGAGGCCTTCCCGGACCACGTCATGTGCATCGATTACGGCAGCCGCATCGCCGAAGGCGATTTCGCGGCCGTCAGGGCCAACCCGCGGGTGCAGGAAGCCTATCTCGGAAAGGCGGCTGCGCATGCTTGAACTGAAAGACGTCGATACCGCCTACGGCTCCGTGCCGATGCTGCGCGGCCTCACGCTCAGCGTGCGTCCGGGCGAACTCGTCTGCCTGCTCGGCCCGAACGGGGCCGGAAAGACCACCACCTTCATGGCCGTCTGCGGCGTGGTCCGCGCCCTGCGTGGCGCAGTCGAGGTGATGGGCAAGGACATCGGCAGATTGGGCACCGAGAACCTTGCAGCACTTGGCGTGGGTCTCGTTCCTGAAGGCCGGCGGCTGTTTCCCGGGCTGACCGTCATCGAGAACCTGCGCCTTGGCTACGACGCCGTTTCTGGGCGCGGGCCGAATTTCGAAACCCAGCTCGACAAGATGTCCAACCTCTTCCCGCGCATCCGCGAACGGCTGCGCCAGGTCGCCGGCACGCTTTCCGGCGGCGAGCAGGCGATGGTGGCGCTTGCCCGCGCCTTGATCGGCGAACCCAAGTTCGTCGTCATGGACGAGCCTTCGCTCGGCCTGTCGCCGAAGCTGATCAGCGAGTACTTCGAGATCACCCAGGAAATCCATCGCCGCGGCACCACCATCCTTTTGATCGAGCAGAATGCCGAAATGGGCCTCGGCATCGCCGACCGCGGTTATGTGCTGGTCAAGGGCAAGGTAGCGCAGGAAGGCGACGCGAAAGAGCTTTTGTCCTCAAAGGCGGCGAAGAGCCTTTATCTGTGAGGCCGCTCCCTTGCAGGCTGCATGTCGCGCAGGAAAAGGCTTTTCCTAATCAGCGCGTCGGGTGAATCAAATTTATCCGCGACAGTGGTTTGTTATCGTTGCCCCCGGGAAAACTCACAGGGGAATGCTATGTCGATAAAAAACCGCATGCAGGCGCTCGCAGGCGCGTGCGCCCTCGGTCTGGCCTTGACCGTGTCGGCACATGCCGACGGCAGTCTGTCGATCTATGCCTGGGCCGATTCCATCGCGCCCGACGTGGTCGCGAAATTCGAGAAGGAAACCGGCATCAAGGTCACCGTCGATGCCTTTTCCTCCAACGAAGATCTTTTGACCAAGCTGCAAGCCGGATCGTCCGGCTATGACATCGTCACGCCGTCGCAGCATTTCGTGAAGATCATGATCGACTCGGGCCTGCTCGAAGACATCGGCGCGACCTCGATGGAAGCCTACCAGCAGATCCTGCCTGAATGGCAGAAGCCATGGTGGGACCCGACCGGCAACTATTCCATCCCGCTCGCTTTCGGCAATGCCGGCTACACGGTCAACCGCGACATCTACAAGGGTCCGGTCGATAGCTGGAAAACCTATTTCGAGCCGCCGGCGGAACTGCAGGGCAAGATCGCCAGCCTGGCCCAGCCCGATGAAGTCATCCCGGCCGCCCAGAACTATCTCGGCATCGAATATTGCAGCGAAGACCCGCAGAAGATGAAGCAGGTGCTCGACCTGCTGCTCGCCCAGAAGCCCTCTGTCGCCGTCTATTCCAGCGACAACATCGAAAACCGCATCGGCAGCGGCGAAGTCGCCGCGCATTTCTGGTGGGACGGCAACACCATGCGCGTGCGCCACAACGACAAGGCAAACGTCGAATACGCCATGCCCAAGGAAGGCCTCGTCGGCTGGCTTGATTCCTATGTCGTGCCGAAGGGCGCGGCCAACATCGACAACGCCAAGAAGTTCATCAACTTCATGGCTTCGCTCGAAAACGCCACCGACCAGTACAACTACTACGGCCATTCCTCGCCGGTGAAGATCGACGAGACCAAGGCCCTCTACAACAAGGAAAACGCACCTGAGCTCTTCCCGACCGTTCCGGTCAAGATGGGCCAGGCCTGCTCGCCGGCGGCGCAGGAACTCGTCACCAAGGTCTGGACGCAGCTGCTCCAGTAGCAACCACCTTGTCAGCCGGGGCGTTCGCGTCCCGGCCCCTTTCTCCCACCGCAGAGCAACCATGCCGCAAGACAGCTTCGACTATATCGTCATCGGAGCCGGCTCAGCCGGCTGCGTCGTCGCCAATCGTCTCAGCGCCGATCCGACGGTCAGGGTATGCCTTGTCGAAGGCGGCGGCAGCGACGACAGCGTGCGCGTCAGGGTCCCGGCCGGCATCCTCTCGCTCTACGGCAGTCCGACCTACGACTATTGCTATGTCGGCGTTCCCCAGCCCAACCTCAACAATCGCCGCATTCCGGTAAACCGCGGCAAGGCGCTGGGCGGTTCGACTTCGATCAATTCGATGGTCTATATCCGCGGCTCCGCACGCGACTACGATCAATGGGCAACGCTCGGCTGCACCGGCTGGTCGTACGACGACGTCCTGCCGGTGTTCAGGAAGCTCGAACGCAACCAGCTCGGCCAGGACCAGCGCTACCACGGCACCGGCGGCGAACTCCTGGTCGACAATCCCCGCGACCCCAACATCCTGTCGAAGATGTTCGTCAAGGCGGGCGCCAATGCCGGCATCCCCGCCAACAGCGATTTCAACGCCGAAAGCCAGTTCGGCCTCGGCATCTACAATGTCACACAGGATCGCGGGCAGCGGTTCAGCGCCTACACCGCTTTCATCCGCCCGGTGCTTGGCCGCCCCAATCTCACCGTGCTCAGCAACTGCGAGGTGATCGACCTCGCCGTGACGGCAGGCCGCGCATCCGCCGTCAGGGTCCGCCATGAGGGCGCGACGAAAACGCTTGGCGCGTCGCGCGAAATCGTGTTGTCGGCAGGCGCCATCAACTCGCCGGCGATCCTCATGAGTTCCGGCATCGGCCCCGCCGCCGAGTTGAAGGAAATCGGCATCGATCCCGTCATCGATCTTCCAGGTGTCGGCAAGAACCTGCAGGATCACGTCGACGGCATGATCACGGTGCGTTCGTCCAGCACGAAGACGCTCGGCCTTTCGCTGCCGAACCTACCCAGCATGATCGCCGCACCGTTCCAGTATTTTGCGCGCCGCAAAGGCATGCTCACCACCAACTACGTCGAGGCGGGCGGCTTCGCCAGGACGAAATATTCAGACGGCCAGCCCGACATCCAGTTCCACTTCGTTCCCGGCTACCGCAGCCATCGCGGCCGGCTGATCGAGTATGGCCACGGCTACGCCATCCACACCTGCGTGTTGCGCCCGAAAAGCATCGGTGAAATCCGGCTGTCGAAAGATGCTGCGCATCGCAACATCCTCATCGACCACCGCTTCTTCTCCGAAGATCACGATGCCAAGGTGCTGGTTGAAGGTATCAAGATTGCCCGCCAGATTTTCGCCTCCTCCGAGTTCGATGAAATCCGCGGCGCGGAAATGCTGCCCGGCAAGAACGTGCGAACCGACGACGAAATCCTCGCCTATCTGAAGGCCGAGGCGCTCACCGTCTACCACCCCGTCGGCACCTGCAAGATGGGCACCGACACGATGGCGGTCGTCGATCCGGCCACGCTGAAAGTACGCGGCCTCGAGGGCCTGCGCGTTGCCGATGCCTCGATCATGCCGATGCTCATCAGCGGCAACACCAACGCCCCGACCATGATGATCGGCCAGCGCGCCGCCGACATGATCCTCAAGGGCTGACCAGCCGCCTGACTTGGCACGGGCAGTGGCGAACCTGTCTGGCAGGTTTGCCCTTGTCGCTCAGGCTGTCATTCGGCGGCGAGCGCGGTAACCTCGCGCCGGAAGGGCAGCGCATCGCCGATATCGGCTTCGTCGAGTTCACGCGCGAAGCGGTGGCCGGCATAGGTCGCCCAGGCGATCGGTCCCGGCGCTTCCGCATCGCCGATCACCTTGATCGAGCGGATGCCGTTGTCGGCCCATTCGGCGCGGCGCGCCTTCAGTTCCTGCCACACGCTGTCGTCCTGGCTGCGCGAGGTGACCAGCACCACCGCATCCGCGCCAACCGCCTGCTCCGCACCTGTATAGGCGCAGGCCGTCACCACGCCATCGGCGCGAATGCTGGTGACGGCGCGGTTGAGCACGATCTCGACCCCGAGTTCGGCAAGGCGGCGATGGATCGCGCCCTGCTCCAGCGTGTTGCGCGTCCAGTCCGACACATAGGCCGACGCCGTCACCAGCGTCACCTTTACGCCCTGCCGCGCCATCAGTTCAGCCAGCACGCCGCCCATGTAGTAGTGGTCGTCATCGAACAGCACGACGTTGCCGGTCGGCACCTTGCCCGCCATCAAATCGTCCGGCGTATAGACCGGCATCGCCTGATCCATCTGCATCGGCACGACATGCGCGCGGGCTACCCCATCACGCCGCCAGGTTGCACCGGTGGCGATTGCCACGTTCTCGAAGCCGAAGGCGAGGATATCGTCCGCCGATAGCCGGCTGTCGAAATAGACTTCGACATTCGGCATCTGGCTGATCTGGTACTGGCGATAGTCGCGCACCCGTCCCCAGGCGGAGAGCCCCGGCAGGCGGCATTCGCGCGCCACGCGCCCGCCAAGCTCGGTGCCGGCTTCGGCAATCGCCACCTGGTAGCCGCGCACGCCGAGCGCACGCGCCGCTTCCAGTCCGGCCGGTCCCGCACCGACGATCAGCACGCTCTCGCTTTCGCCCTTCGCCTGCATCCGCTCCGGGTGCCAGCCCTTGCGCCACTCCTCCATGAAGGTCGGGTTCTGAGTGCAGCGCGAGATAGACATGGTCATGTCGCCGGTGATGCAGATGTTGCAGCCGATGCATTCGCGAATATCCTCGATACGGCCTTCCTCGACTTTCTTCGGCAGGAACGGATCGGCGATCGAAGGCCGCGCGCAGCCGATGAAATCGAGCGTACCGGACTTGATCATCTTCACCATTACGTCGGGTGAAGTGAAACGGCCGACGCCGACCACCGGCTTCGAGGTCAGCTTCTTGATGCCGGAGACGAGGCTTTCCTGCGCCGCTTCCTCCTTGAAGCGGGACGGACCCGAGCAATCCTCCCACGCCCCATGCGCCAGGTCCCACAGATCGGGCAGGTCGGCATGCATCTCGATCATGTCGCGCACTTCGGAATTGGCGAAGCCGAGTTCGCCGATCATCTCGTCCAGCGAAAGGCGCAGCGTCAGCCCGCAAGTGTCGCCGATGGCATCGCGCCCTTCCTCGATCAGTTCGCGCATCAGCCGCGAGCGGTTCTCTAGCGAGCCGCCATATTCGTCGGTGCGCTGGTTGGTGGCAGTCGAAAGGAAATGCTGGATGATGCCGAAGCCGTGCGCACCGTAGAGGCAGACAAGGTCGAAGCCCGCCTGCCTGGCGCGCTTGAAGGCATTGCGGTGCCAGCGGCGCAGGTCGCGTATGTCCTCCTTGTCCATCGCGCGCGCCTGCACCGGATCGTTGGTAAAGGTGCGGATTGGCAGCGCCGACGGGCCGCGCGGAACTTCCTTGGTATAGAGGTTCGGACCGTTGATGCCGGAATAGGCAAGCTGGATACCGGCCAGCGCGCCGTGCTGATGCATCGCCTTGGCCATCTTGGCCAGTGCCGGAATGTCGGCGTCGTCCCATAGCCTCAATTCGATGAACGGCGTGATCTCCGAGGTGTGGTGCATCTCGGTCTGCTCGGTGAAGATGACGCCCCAGCCGCCTTCGGACTTGGTACGCCGCATCTCGGCGGCTGCCGAAGGATCGCGATAGCCGCCGCCATTGCAATGCGGAACCTGGTAGAAGCGGTTCTTCGCCGTTACCGGGCCGATCTTCATCGGCTCGAACAGGATGTCGTAGCGTGGATCGCGCATTCAAGTCCCCTTCCTGCGACCGCGGCCCGAAGTGCCTCATGGGCGCGCATGCGGTCTGGCCTCAGCCATTGGGTTGGTGCCGTCCTGCTAGTCTTAAGACGAAGCATCCGACGGAAAATTACTGATTTCTTCTCCACCGATTAGGAGCCGCCTAACCGGCCGTCAGCACAAGGTCGCAACCGCCTATGCAGGGCTGAGCCAAATGCGACTTCTACTCAACGGACGTAGGGTGTTATCAAGCGCCAACACAATGAGGCAGACTTGCAATGGACACTATCCCGATCCTGGAAAAACTGCTCGGTTTCGCAACCGTAAGCCGTGACTCCAATCTCGACCTGATCGGCTTCGTCACCGATCTGCTCGGCCGGCACGGCATAGCCTCCACCATTATCCACAGCGAGGACGGCCATAAGGCGAACCTCTATGCCACCGTCGGTCCCGCCGACCGTCCGGGCGTCATGCTGTCCGGCCATTCCGATGTCGTGCCGATCGACGGGCAGGACTGGACTTTGCCGCCCTTTGCCATGACCGAGCGTGACGGCAGGCTTTATGGCCGCGGCGCAGCCGACATGAAGGGCTTCATCGCGTCGGCCCTTGCCGCCTGCATCAAGGCATCGACGATGCAATTGCGCACGCCGCTTCATCTCGCCATCTCCTACGACGAGGAAATCGGCTGCATCGGCGTCCGCAGCCTCGTCGAGATGCTGCAAGGCGCGCCGCAAAAACCGCTTCTGTGCATCGTCGGCGAGCCGACCAGCATGCAGGTGGCGACCGGGCACAAGGGCAAGATCGGCGCACGCGCCTTCTGCAAAGGTCGCGAAGGCCATTCGGCGCTGGCCCCACTGGCGCTTAATGCCATCCATCTCGGCTGCGATTTTGTTTCAGCCCTGCGCCGCGAACAGGACAGGCTTGCCACCGAGGGCGCACGCGACGGCGACTACGACATCCCCTACACCACCGTCCACGTCGGCAAGATGAATGCCGGCGTTGCACTCAACATCGTGCCCAACCTCTGCCAGATCGACTTCGAGATCCGCAACGTCGCAGCCGACAATCCCGAGCATATACTGGACGGATTGCGCGCCGAAGCAGCCCGCATCGCAGCCGCGGCATCGTCAATCGCGCCCGAAGCCGCGATCGATATCGAGGTTTTCAACACCTATCCCGGCCTCGATACGCCGGCCGCCTCGCAGGCCGTCGCTTTCGTCAAGTCGTTGACCGGCGCCAACGGCACCATCAAGGTCGCCTTCGGCACTGAAGGCGGGCTTTTCAGCCGCGATGTCGGGACGCCGACCGTGGTGTGCGGCCCGGGTTCGATGGCGCAGGGCCACAAGCCGGACGAATTCGTCAGCATCGAGCAGCTTCACCGCTGCGACGACATGCTGGCAAAGCTGCTGCAACGGCTGACCGAGGCTGCACCGCTGGAGATGTAAGCTACCGCTGGAGATGTAAGCTTAAGCCAGGCGCTCGGTACCGAACACGCCCTGTTCGACGACGAAGCGCCGGCAATGCTCGATGAAGGCCTGCACCGTTTGTGTCCGGTGTTCGGCGTGAGGCAGCGCGATACCAAGGGTCAGTGGCCGCAGATCGCCCGCGAGTGGCAGAAACGCCATCGGCTTGCCGTCAGGCGCCAGCGTGTTGAGCGGGCGCATATTGGCGATGCCATAGCCGAACCCGTTCGCCACCATCGTGCGCATCACGGCGATGTCGCCCGTGCGCTCGGCAATATTGGGCCGGATGCCGCGCTGGTGGAACGCCGACAGGAAATATTCCCGGCTGAAAGGCAGGTCCAGAAGCACCATCGGCTCGTCGACCAGTTCCTCCGGCGTTATCGCTGCTTTGCCGGCAAACTTGTGGTCCTGCGGCAGCATCACATAGGCCGGAACCAGCATCAGCGGCTCGAAGGCGAAGTCCCGCGAGAGTTCGAGATCGTAGGTCAACGCAACATCGATTTCGCCCCGCTGCAGCATCTCCAGCAACTGGCCCTGGTTGCGCTCGAATTGCCTCACCCGCACGTCCGGATAGGTCGTCTCGAATTTCCGGCGCAGCGACGGCAGCACGATCTGCGCGAACGTCAAAAGGCAGCCGATCGCCAGCGGGCCGCGTACCTTTTCCGCGATATCGCCGGCAATATCGTGCAAAGCGTCGGCATTGGCGAGCAGCCGCGCCGCTTCCTTGAGGAACACCCGGCCGCCGGCGGTAAGCGACAGTCCGTGCGAATGCTTGCGTACGAAAAGCTGGACGCCGAACTCTGCTTCCAGTTGCGCGATCGAGGCCGAAATCGACGGCGGCGACACGTTGACCTGCTCGGCGGCCTTGGCAATCGAGCCGGCTTCACCCACGGCAACGAAATATTCCAGCTGTCTGAGCGTGAAGCGTAGCGGCATGGGCAGCTATGTTGCCCGTTTGAATGTCTGGATCAAGTCTCCGCCGCCTCTCAGTATTTGATCCAGGTCGTTTTGAGCGCCGTATACTTGTCGAATGAATGCAGCGACAGGTCGCGGCCGAAGCCGGACTGCTTGAAGCCGCCAAACGGCGTCATCGGGCTCAGCGCATCGACGGTGTTGACGGAAACCGTTCCGGCACGCAGCCGGCCGGCGATACGGTGCGCGCGCGACAGGCTGTCGGTCCATAGCGACGCTGCCAGCCCGTAGATGCTGTCATTGGCCATGCGCACCGCCTGGTCCTCGTCATCGAAGGCGATGACCGAAAGCACCGGGCCGAAGATCTCGTCGCGCGCCAGCGGATCGCCGTGTCCGACATTGTCGAAGATCGTCGGCTGGACGAAGCTGCCGCGCCCATTGACGCTGACCTGACCGCCGCCCGTCACCAGGCGCGCCGATTTCTTGCCCGCCTCAATGAAGCGCATGACGTTGGCGGCATGGTTCGCATCGACCATGGCGCCCATTTTCGAGGCCGGGTCGAGCGGATCGCCGGGTTGGGTGGCGGCGGCGCGCTCGGCAAGTTTTTCCACCAGCGCATCCTTGATCTCGCGCTGCACCAGAAGCCGCGAATTGGCCGAGCACACCTCGCCTTGATTGAAGAAGATGCCGAACGCCGCCATGTCGGCTGCGGCATCGAGGTTGGAACAATCGGCAAAGACGAGGTTCGGGCTCTTGCCGCCCGTCTCCAGCCACACCTGCTTCATGTTCGACTGGCCGGAATACTGCAGGAACATCTTGCCGACGGCGGTCGAGCCGGTGAAGGCGAGGCAATCCACGTCCATATGGCGGCCGAGCGCCTGCCCTGCCGTTTCGCCGAGACCCGGAACCACGTTGAGCACGCCCGCCGGCAGCCCGGCCTCCATCGCCAGTTCAGCCAGCCGCAGCGCCGAGAACGGAGACTGTTCCGCCGGCTTCAACACCACCGAATTGCCTGCCGCCAGCGCCGGCGCGCATTTCCATGTCGCCATGTCGAGCGGGAAGTTCCAAGGCACCACCGCGCCGATGACGCCAAGCGGCTCGCGCCGCACCAAAACGAGGTCGCCTTCTCCCGTCGGCGCGACCTCGTCGTAAATCTTGTCGATCGCCTCCGCATACCACTGGAAGATCGCCGCCGAGCCAGGCACGTCGATGGTGACGGCGTCGTTGACGAGCTTGCCCATGTCGAGCGATTCCAGAAGCGCAAGCTCGTGCAGGTTTTCACGCAGCAGGCCGGCCAGCCGCAACAGTACCTCCTTGCGGTGCCCGGGGCTGGTGCGGGACCATACGCCGGCTTCGAAGCTGCGCCGCGCAGCCGCTACCGCAAGGTCGATATCCTCTTCGCCACCCGAAGCCACTTGCGCCAGCGTCTCGCCGGTCGCGGGATTGATGCTGGCAAAGGTCCGGCCGGAGCGCGCAGGCACCGCCTTGCCGTCGATGAACGCCTTGTCGCGAAAGCGGATCGCCGATGCCTTGCCGATCCAGTCCTTGTGGCTGAGTTCGCTCATCATCGGCTCCTGCTTCGTTTTCTATTCGTCGCCCGGCACGCCGTAGCTCGGCGCATCGGTCGGGTTGAGTGCGCGCGTCACATAGGCGTCGAGCTGGGGCTTGTAGATTTCCCAGACCGAGGCCAGATGCTCGATCGGGCAATCCTCCGTCCAGTCGCAACGCAGATCCGCCACCGGCCACGCCACCTCGCGCACCAGCTTCATCCCCGCCGACCGCACAGGTCCGGCTTCACCACCGGCCTTGAGCGCCGCCCGCATGGTGGCGATGATACGGTCGCCGAGATGGCCTTCGGACGACAGGAAGGCATCGACCATCGCTTGCGGAACGCCGTCATTGGCGAGCAGATTGCCGCCGCAGGCGACGTTCTCCGCCCTCGCTTCGGCCCATGTACCGAGTGCCTTGGGGCCGGAATGGATGGCGCTGATGCCCTTGGCGTCGACGGCAAGCACCTGCCTGTATTCAGGGTAGGCCCCGGTCCGCTTCAGGATGGCGACCGCCTCGGCTGCCGTTGCGCCGCGTGCCATCAGCTCCAGTCCACGCGTGCCGAGCGTCGGATCGGTCACGTTCTGGCTGGCGATCGCGCCGACACCGGCCTGCGCATAGGCGCAGCGCGCCGCAACCGCCGGCGAGGAAGACGACACCGCAACGCCGAACATGCCCGTTTTCGCGCAGCGCGCGACGATGGAAAAGGTCATTGCACTCAGTCCGGGATAACCGCGGTTCCGTCGATCTCGACCAGCCAGCTCGGGCGGGCGAGCGCACTCACGACGAGGCCGGTCGAAACCGGATGCACGCCCTTGATGTATTCGCCCATGGTCCGGTAGACGGCCTCGCGATGGCGCACGTCGGTGATGTATACCACCACCTTGACCAGATGCTCCATCTTGCCACCGCATTCCTCGATGAGCTGCTTGATGTTCTGCATCACCTTGTGGGTCTGCTCCACTGGGTCGTGGCTGCCGATATCCTTGGCCGTGTCGAGATCCTGCGGGCACTGGCCGCGCAGATAGATGGTCCTGCCACCCTGCGTCACCACCGCCTGGCACAGATCGTTGTCGAGCTTCTGCTCGGGATAGGTGTCCTTGGTGTTGAACTTGCGGATACGGATATGCGCCATCTTTGGTCTCCATCGGGTCAGGCTACAGCCTGCGGTCCCTGTGCCACTTCTCATCGATGGCGCAGGGACCGCAGGCTGCATGTGGGGTCATGTTTTCACGACGTGGGCAGGGTTTGAAAGAAGTGTCTTTCTCATCGCTGCTAAGGACGCTCCTAATCAGCGCAGGCGGCCAGACAGGCAGGCCGTGGCGGCGCTGCCCGTCTTCGACATTCAGGGCCTATGCGTCCTCGGTCTGGCGCTTGGCGGCGGCGTGATAGGCAAGATACTTGCGCTGCGTCGAGATGCGGTCGGCCAGATGCTTGGCGTCATGCCAGACGCCCCAGATGAAGCTCGAGCCCCGTCGCGACTGCCACGGCAGGCCGAGGAAATAGATGCCAGGTTCAGCCGACACGCCGCGCTGGTGCTTCGGCCTGCCCTTGTCGTCGAAGGCATCGACCTTCAGCCAGCTATAGTCCACCGCATAGCCAGTCGCCCAGATGATAGAGGTGATCCCGGCGTCGTAAAGGTTCAATTCGAGGATGGGGTTGGTCATGCATTCCGGATCCGGCAGCAGCTTGCGCGCCTCCGGCTCCTGCGGGAGATCGACGCCGTTGCGGGCCACATAAGCGTCGGCTTCGTCCAGCAGCGACATCAGATTGGCATCGCCGCGCGAGACGTTCTCGACCAGATCGGGCGCGAATTTGATCACGCCGTCCTTGTAGGATTCCGTGCGGCCGACAAGCGTCATGCCTTCTGCGGCAAGGCGTCGGAAATCGACCGTCTGGCCGCCCCGCGCACCGCTCACCGCGATGGTGACGTGCTCCGTGCCCGGTCCCGGCGTTTCGGCGTCCCATTTGCCGAGCACGCCCAGCCACCAGCAGAAATCCCGTCCGCGATAGGCCCTTGGCGGCCGGTCGTGCGGACCGACCGAAAGGTAGACGCGCTTGCCGGCGCGCAACAGTTCGTCGGCGATCTGCACGCCGGACGATCCGGCGCCCACCACCAGCACCGCGCCAGCGGGCAGCTGCTCCGGATTGCGATAGGAATTGGAATGCATCTGCAAGAGACCGGCGCTTTCGGGAACCAGCGCCGGCGTGACCGGGCGCTGGAACGGTCCGGTCGCGGCAATGACGCTGTTGGCCTCGATCACGCCTTCAGAAGTCTCGACCCGGAAGCCGGGGCGACCGGCATGCCTGCGCACTTCCTTCACCTCCACGCCGCAGCGGATCGGCGCTGCGATCATGTCCGCATAGGCGACGAAATAGTCCGCGACCTTTTCCTTGGCGACGAAGTCGTCGGGGCCGTCGCCCTGGAATTCCATGCCAGGAAAGCGGTCGTGCCAGGCCGGGCCGTTGGCAACCAGCGAATCCCAACGCTCGGAGCGCCAGCGCTCGGCGATGCGCGCCCGCTCCAGCACCAGATGCGGCACGCCAGCCTTGGTCAGGTGCTCGCTCATAGCCACTCCTGCCTGGCCAGCACCAACAACAAGCGTGTCTATTTTTTCAACCGGCATTTGTGCGTCCTTTTTTGGCTCTCCACGGTTTCCTTGGGAACCGCAGAGGTCTGACGCTGGTTTAGCCGAGGGGCCGGAACGCGAAAATTACGATTTCATGTTGCAGTGCTTAGCTTGTCCCTAAAGGCCGACGGCACGGCGGCAGATTGAGCACACCACGAAATCGCCTGAACATGCAGTGGCAATTTAGGGCGCTATCCCGCCCGGTCCGAACCAGCCTCGCTTTCGTCAAACGCCCGCGGGGGTGCGCGGATCGATCGGCCGGATCATTCGGCATCCGAGCGCGTCTTCGCACCAAGCCGCGACAGACAGCAACTCGGCTTCGCTATAGGGCGGCGCGACGATCTGCAAGCCAACCGGCAAGCCAGCCGCAGTGAAGCCGCAGGGTATGGTGATCGAGGGGCAACCGGTGATGGTGATAGCGTAGCCGAGCACCAGCCAGTCGAGATAGCTGTCCAGAGTGCGGCCGGCGATGCGCCCCACATACCGCTCCTCGACCGGGAAGGCGGCGACCGGTGCTGCGGCGGCGATCAGGAAGCCGTGCTGCTCAAGCAGGCCGAGCAGAGCGGCGCGGCTGCGCGCCTGACCGCGCACCGCGGCCGCGATGTCGGCGCTGGTAAGCTTCAGGCCCTGCTCGATGTTCCAGATCACCTCTGGCTTAAGTAGCGTCCGCTCAGGCCCGTCGATCAATTCGCCGCGGGCCGATGCGAATTGGTGGGCTCGGAGCGTGTGGAAAGCAGTCTCCGCAGCCGAAAGATCAGGCGCGGCTTCGGCGACGGTCGCACCCATATGTTCCAGCCGACGCACAGCCTCGGTGATCACCGCAGCGATCTCCGGCTCGATGTCGGCGACACCGAGATCGACGGAGAAGGCGAGACACCGTGGCTTGCGCGGCTGCCGTGCCGCAGCGGCGAAATCGATCGCCGGCATCGGCCGCGACAGCGGGTCGCGCGCATCGAAGCGAGCCATCGCCTGGAGCCCGAGGCCGGTGTCGGCCACGCTGCGCGCCAGCGGACCTATCACTGACAGCGTCTGCCCCGGCACCCCGCCCGGCCCCTGTGGCACGATGCCGGGACTCGGCCGCAGGCCGACGATGCCGCAAAAAGCGGCCGGATAGCGCACCGAGCAGGCGAAGTCCGAACCCTGCGCGATCGCCGCCATGCCGGTAGCCACCGCCACCGCCGCGCCGCCCGACGAGCCGGCGGGCGACAGGCGCGTGTTCCACGGGTTGCGGGTGACGCCAAACACATCATTGAAGGTGTTGGCGCCGGCTTCGAATTCAGGTGTGTTCGACTTGGCGAAGACGATGCCGCCCGACGCCTCCAGTGCCTCGACGAGAAAATCCGACCGGTCCGGCACTGCCTCGGCATAGACGCGCGAGCCGAAGGTGGTGCGCACGCCGGCGACCGCGTAGGAATCCTTGACCGGCACCGGTAGTCCGCCAAGCGTCGATCCCGACAGGTCGCCGCCCTCGCCGAGCCGCCGGCGCGCGCGGTCGAAGCAGAGGGTCGGGAGAGCGTTGACCAGCGGGTTTACTGCCGCCACTCGCTCCTCAGTCGCGTCGAGCAAGTCGAGGGGGCTGATCTCGCCCGCGCGTAGCAGGCTTGCCATGGTAACTGCGTCTTCGGCCCAAAGCGGCTGGCACATCTCAATGCTCCTTCATCGTGCCGGTGCCGGCTGGTAAATCATCGATTTAGTGGATAGCTTGTCTACAGGACGAATAAGCGGCAGACGGTTTCCATGGCCAAGAAGACAGCGACGGACGAACGGACGGAAACCCTGCAGGTGATCGACTACGGCGTAGAAAAGCCGACGGCGATGGATGCGCGCTCGTCCGAGGCCAAGCAGGGGCTTGAACGCTCCTTCGCGGTACTCGACCTGATCGCGGCGAGGCCGTGTCGCGTGGTCGACGTCATGCGCGACATGAACCTTCCCTGGGCGACGGCGCACCGGACCGTGAAGAAATTGGAGAAGGCGCAGTTCCTGATGCTTAATCCCGAGACCTCGCACTACGAGATCGGGCCGCGGATGTGGCATCTGGGCTCGGCCTATCTCGCCAACAACAAGATGCTGAAAGCAGCGATCTCCTACCTCGCACGCGACCGCGACATCCGTGGTGTCGACGTGCAGATCGTCGAGCGCATCGGCAGCTTCTCGGTGGTCATCCATGCCGAGAAGCGGCAGCTCCAGGAGATATCGAAGGCCCAGTACGGCTACCACATCCCGCTCCACGCCGGCTCCAAGGGCCTCGTGCTCCTGGCCCATGAGACGCCGGAATTCGTCGCCGCCTATTGCGCCGAGCCGCTCGAGCCGCTTACCGTGCTGACCATCACGGATCCCGCCGTGCTGCGCCAGCGGCTGGACGAGGTGCGCAAGGCCGGGTTCGCGCAGACCGAGGGCGATGTCCAGAGCTTCACCGGCTCCATCGCTGCGCCGGTGTTCGGCAGCAAGGGCACGGCGGTAGGCTGCGTTAGCTTCGTCTATCTCAAGAAGGTGGCGCGCGACCAGGCGCTGATGGACGGGCTTAAGGAAGCGCTGCTGCTGATGACGCACACGCTCTCGATCGAGCTTGGCTGGCATCCGTGACCGGCCGCTTCAGGCCGGTTGGTCTTTGCGGTCCTGATACGAGCCCTGCAGGTTCCTGAAGGTCTGTTCCAGCACGTCGACGATGATCGCGATCGACTTTTCGCCCATCTCCGCCGTTGCCACGGTCGGGTCGCCAAAGATTGCCGCATGGCCGGCACCCGGGCGCGGCCGCCGCGCATAGGTGCGCGTCGGGTTGGTCGGCGCCACCAGGTCCCAGCCGACGGGGCCGTATTTGGCGCCCTTCAGCCGCTCCATCTTAACCAGCTCGGGCCGGGTGGCGAGCTGGAAGGAGGCTTCCAACTCGCAGCCATGGCCCATGCCGCCGACGACCGACTTGCGTAGCGCATGGATCTTATCGGCCGCCGGTTCCCAATAGCTGACGGCCGAGACCTTGAAGTCGTGGTCGCCGTCGAGCTGGTCGACCATGTGGCGCGCCACCTGGTCGTTGGCGGTGCCGCTCGGGCGGTTACCGTTGAGCAGGATGATGTGGGTGAAGCCCTGTTTGACCAAGGCCGCGCCGATCTCGAACAGCATGAGCTGATAGGTCGGGATCGACAACGAGATCGTCCCAGGGAAATGCTCGAAGGTCATCGACACGCCATAGGCGACCGGCGGCGCCACGATCGCGTCGATGCGCTCGGCGAGCAGCACGGCGATGTGGTCGACCTGGTGCGTGTCGGTATCGACGGGCATGTGCGGGCCGTGCGCCTCGGTGGCGCCCGTCGGCACGATCACTGCGCTGCCGGTGGCGATCGCGTCGGCGATCTCCATCTGGGTCATGTAAGACATGCGGCGTTCCATGATCGTAATCTCCCTGGCACTATGGCGCTTTGCGCCTTTATCGGCTCATTTTCGTGCCGAAGGCGCTTCCTT
The DNA here is from genome assembly GCF_001427285.1 of Mesorhizobium sp. Root552. Taxonomy (GTDB): domain Bacteria; phylum Pseudomonadota; class Alphaproteobacteria; order Rhizobiales; family Rhizobiaceae; genus Mesorhizobium. The sequence continues at coordinate 66,848 of NZ_LMFV01000012.1, read as the reverse complement.
CAGGAAGCGCCTTGGTCGTCCGTCCCTCAGCCTACTCCGCAGCCTGGGTCAAGGATGCCGCCTCGCCGACGGCGCTCCAGCCCTCGTCCGGGTCCGTCCAGTTGTCGGGGTAGCGGACCATGCCCTTGGCCTTCATGGCCCGGAACGCCTCGCCGCGATCGAACATCGGCGGGATGCCGCGCTCCTTGCGCAGCTTCTCGCGCCGGGCCTGGGTCTGGGTGGCGTCGTGGGTCCACTCGCGGCCCTTGAGCGTAACGGCGACGCCGTAATCGTCGCGCGCACTCCGTTCCGAGATCAGGCCGCATTGCAGGTCGTAGACCACCTTGTCGGCCTCACGCGCCAGCGGGTCGCCCCAGCCCCCACCGCCGGTGGTGACGACGCGCACTGAGGCGCCGGGCCGGACCACGACCGTATCCGACATGCCGGGATAGATCGTCTCGCTGCCGTTCTCGATGACCGAGATCTGGTAGTTCTGGCCGGTCTTGCCGCCGTTGACGCCATAGCAGCCCAGGACCGAGCGATCGGCGTTGGAGATCAGCCGGCATTCGTCCAGAGCGCGGATCTTCTTGTCGTAACCGAAGCCGCCGCGGCGGAAGCCGGCGCCGCCGGAATCCTCCTTGAGCGCAAGCTGCTCGACCATGATCGGGTAGCGCGTCTCGGAGAACTCGGCCGGCAGGTTGCGCGAGTTCGGCACGATGTGGACGACGTCCGAGCCGTCGGCCCACGGCCGTCCCGGGCCACCGCCACCGAGAACCTCGCGGAACAGGAAGAAGTCGTCGCGGTTCTTGCCACCGGTCAGGCCCCAGATACGGATCGTCTCGTGGTCGGCCGGCATGCGTCCGTCCGTCGCCTTGGAAAGACACGCGGCGAACACGCCGAGCGAGCGCAGCATCAGGAAGAAGCGCATGCCCGTCGGCTTGCCGAAGGTTGGCGTGATCAGCGTGCCCTTCTCCGGGAATACCACATCGATGACGTCCAGAACGCCTTCGTTGGAATCGATCTCGGCAGCGCGCTCCGGCGAGGCGGCAAGCGAGCGCAGCACCGGCGCCAGCCATTTGCGGAAGTAGCGGCCCTCGACCTCATCCAGCGACCAGTTGATCGGCCCCTTGGCTTCCGGATCGGTGCCGTTGAAGTCGAGCACGATCTTGTCGGCGGTCTTGGTCATGGTGAGGCGCAGCGCGTGGATCTTGCCGTCCTCGACACCATCGGCCTCGATATAGTCCTCGTAGTGATAGACGCCGTCCTTGATCTTAGGCAGGATTTCGCGCCTGAAAATCTCGGCGGCGTTCTTCAGGATCTGCTCGAAGGCGGCTTCCAGCGTCTCGACACCATAGCGTTCGGCCAGCGAGACGATGCGGCGCGAGCCAAGCTTGCAGGCGCCGATCTCGGCGTCGAGGTCGCCGGCAAGGTGATCCTCCAGGCGCGAATTGCGGGTGATGATACGGAAGGCGGCCTCGTTGAGCACGCCGCGCTCGTAGAGCTTGATCGGCGGGATCAGCACGCCCTCCATCCAGCTATCGGTGGCGTGCACTGGCAGACTTCCCGGCACAGCACCGCCGATGTCGTCGTGATGGCCAAACACCTGACTGAAGCCGATCAGCCTGTCCTCGTGGAAGATCGGCACTGTGGTGCACAGGTCCGGCACATGGCCGATGCCGCCGCAGGAATTATACGGGTCATTCCAGAAAAACACATCGCCGGGGAAGATCTTGTCCTCGCCGAAATATTCGAACACCGGCTCGACGATCGCCGAATAGGATCGGCCGGTCAGCTTGCGGCCCTTGGCATCGAACAGCGCGACGCGATAGTCGTGCTGATCGCGGATCATCGGCGAGCGCGCGGTGCGCTCCACCGCCGCCTCGATCTCCAACTCGGCAGCACGGATGGTTCCGTGGATGACTTCCAGCTCAATCGGGCCGAGCTTCGCTTTCTTCTGGCTGCTCACGACTGCGTCTCCCTGGCGGTGAGAATGAGGTTCCGGTAGCGGTCGGCCGTGCAGGTCCAGCCGCCGGGGACGACAACGGTCGACCCGTATTCCTGGACGATGGCCGGTCCCGGGATCGCCTGGCCGGCGACAAGTTCGGTGCGCTCGTAGAGCGGACTATCGACCCAGCCGGCACCCTTCCAGTAGACCTTGCGCGAACCGAACGGCTTCGCCGCCTGCCCCGACTTCTCGCTGGCATTGATCTGCGGGCGGTTCTGCACGCCGACGGCGCGAACCCGCAGGTTCACCAGTTCGACGTCCTGCTCGCCCTCGTAGTGGAAGCCGAAAGACTCGTCGTGGACGCGATGGAAGTCCTTCCATATATGCGCCACCGCCGCCTCCCCCGACACGGCCTCAGGCGCGGTGACCTGCACCTCATGGCCCTCGCCGAAGTAGCGCACGTCGGCGACGTACTCGATCTTGATGTCAGCATCGGCGATACCCTCGGCGCGAATGTCGCGCCGGCCTTCCTCGGCAAGCGCATTCCAGGCCGTGACGATCTCGGCAACGTCGGCCGAGGACTGCCGTCGCACCATGGTGCGGATGTAGTCGCGGCGCACGTCGGAGACGTGCAGGCCGAGCGCGCAGAGGTTACCCGGATCGGGCGGCGAGATGACGGTCTTCATGCCGAGGAAATCGGCTACTTCCGTCGCGAACAGGCCACCGGCGCCGCCGAAGGCGACCATGGCGTAGTTGCCGGGGTCGCGGCCACGAGAGGTGGTGACTTTGCGGATACCGAACACTTGGTTGACCGCGGCGATCTCCAGTACGCCGGCAGCGACCTCTTCCGCGCTCATGTTGTGCTGGCGGCCGAGTTCCTCATACGCCTTCTTCGCCGAAGCGAGGTCGAGCTGGATCTCGCCGCCGATCAGCGCGGTCGGCAGGCGGCCGAGCACGATCGCCGCATCGGTGACGGTCGGCTGGGTGCCGCCGCGACCGTAGCAGATCGGTCCGGGATCGGCGCCGGCGCTCTGCGGGCCAACCTTCAGGCTGCCATAGGGGTCCGTCCAGGCGATCGAGCCGCCGCCCGAGCCGACGGTAACGATGTCGAGCATCGGTGTCTTGACCGGATAGTGTTCGATCATCGATTCCGACGTGTACATCGGCATCTGCTTCTCGATGATGGAGATGTCCGTAGAGGTGCCGCCGACGTCGGAGGTGAGGATGTTGTCGTAGCCGGCCAACGTCGCCATGTGGATGGCACCGAGGATGCCGGCGGCCGGACCCGAGAGAAGCATCGTCACCGGCTTCTCGCCGGCCGTCGAATGCTTCACCACGCCGCCGTTCGACTGCATGATGAGGAAGGGGATGTCGCCGGACTGGGAACGCAGCCGGTCGGCCGCACTCTGCAGGTAGGTCTTGCAATAGGGCTTCACCAGCACGTCGACCAGCGTGGTCATGGCGCGCTCGTATTCGCGGTATTCCGGCAACACGACCGAGGAAAGCGATACGAACACGCCTGGAAAATGCTTCTCGATCAGCGCGCCAATGCGCCGCTCGTGCTCGTCGTTGGCATAGGAGTGCAGCAGGCAGACGCCGATGCACTTGACACCGTCCTCGACGAGCTCACGCACCGCTTTCAGCGTCTCTTCCTCGTCGATCGGCTCGAGCTCGCTGCCGTCGAACTTCATGCGGCCGGGCACCTCGCGCACCAGGTGCAGCGGCACCAGCCGCGGCGGCTTCACCCAGAAGAAGGAGTTGCCGTAGCCGTCGGGCACCGACTGGCGCGCGATCTCGATCATGTGGCGGAAACCGCGCGTCACCAGCAGACCGAGGCCGGCGAACTTGTGCTCGAGCACGGCGTTGGTCGCGACCGTCGAGCCATGCAGCAGCATGGCGAGGTCTTTCGGCTCGGCGCCGACCTTCTCCAGAACCTTGCGAACACCGTCGAGCAGACCGACGCTCGGGTCGCTCGGCGTCGATGGCGTCTTGATCGCCGTGATCGCTCCCGTGCGTTGGTCGATCGCCACCACATCGGTGAACGTCCCGCCTGTATCGATGGCTACCCTGACATTCATTGCGCTCTCCAAGTATCCACTATACGGATATGACATTCACTTACCGCATATTGTATTCGCGTGGCAAGCGGTTTTTTGGACCGCCCGAATACTCTTCGGCTCGTTGGTTGCCCCTGTGCTGCCGAGGCCTGTCAGAAGGCGTTCGGAACTGGGTTCCGATAGCCTGCCGCGTCAGGAAAACCGCGAGCGGCGCTCGCCGCCGCCCCGCGGAAAGACGTTACAGCGTCGCCGGCTGGAGCGCGGATTGGCGCTCCCACATGTCGAGCGCGGCCATCACCTCCGCGGCAGCAAGGGCGGCGATGACGGCAGGCCGCTTATCCTTCACGGCGTCGCCGCCAATCGGGGAGACGAGGCGGCGGAAACCGGCTTCCGTGCCACCGCCGCTTTTCAGGAACCAGCTCCGGAAGGTCGCCCGCTTGGTCTTCGAGCCGATCATGCCGATATAGGCGGCTGCACCGCACTTCAGCGCCTCGGCGGCAATCAGGAAATCCAGTGCGTGGTCGTGGGTGAGGATGACGAAAGCGGCACCGGTCGACGCCTCGCGGACGACCGCCTCCGGAACCGGCGTGAGCGCCGATGCGACGCCAACCGGGATGTCTTCGAGCGCCGAGGCACGCGTCTCCACGATGGTCACTCGTACCGGCAGCAGCGCCAGGGTTCGGGCCATGGCATTGCCGACATGCCCGCCGCCAAAGAGATAGACGTGCGGCATGCGGCTATCCTGCGCCTCGGCCTGATCGACAAGGCGAGCTGCGAGTGCGTGGCCGACAGGGCGAAACGCGATGCGGACCCGCCCACCGCAGCACTGCCCGATCTCAGGCCCCAGCGCGAGGTCAAGCTCTACTGGGGCAGACCCCGCGAAAGGCCAGCGCAGCATCTCGCGGGCCTTGTCTATGGCGATATATTCCAGGTGCCCGCCGCCGATCGTTCCGTGCACAACGTCCCTCGCGACAAGCATGTAAGCACCCGTCTCGCGCGGCGTGGAGCCGGCGACGCCGACGACCTCGACCATCACGGCCTCGCCCGCCCGGTCGAGAAAATCCTTCAAAGGATTTGCGCTTGTCGCCATCCTATCTGATCCATGACGCTATTCGCGCGCCGCGACGAAAATCAGCCCTCTGCCGCCAGGCGCCTGCGCAGCGCGTCGCACGCCATCAGTATCCGTTCCGGTGTCGCAGGTGCGTCGAGATCGGGGCAGAAGCGATAGTTGCCGACACTGGCCACCGCGTCGGTCAGCGCGTTGAAAACGCTGATCGCCAGATTGAACGGCGGCTCGCCGATCGCCTTCGAGCGGTAGACGGTGTTCTCCCGGTTGCGGCTCCAGTCGACCAGCCGCATGTTCAACTCCTTCGGCCGGTCGCTGCACACCGGGATCTTGTAGGTCGAGGGCGCATGGGTACGCAGCCGGCCGCGGTCATCCCAGACCAGTTCCTCGCTGGTGACCCAGCCCATGCCCTGGACGAATCCTCCCTCAAGTTGGCCCATGTCGATGGTAGGGTTGAGCGACTTGCCGACGTCATGGACGATGTCGACGCGTTGCACCCGGTTCTCGCCGGTCAGCGTGTCGATTGCCACCTCGACAACGGCGGTGCCGTAGCAGCAGTAGTGATAGGCCCGGCCCTTCATCGTCACCGGATCGACGGCGATGTCGGGATTGCGGTAATAGCCGAAGGCCGACAACGAAATCAGGTTCTCGTAGGCCTGCTTTACCAACGCGTCGAATGGGATGAGCTGGTTGCCGACCCGCACCCTGTTAGGCTCGAAAACGATCTGCTCCTCGCCGACCTTGTAGTGCTCGGCGGCAAAGTCGATCAGCCGCGTCTTGATTGCCCGCGCCGCGATCTGGGCGGCGGCACCATTCATGTCGGTGCCCGACGAGGCGGCGGTCGCCGTGGTGTTCGGCACCTTGTCGGTTACCGTGGCGGTGATCTTGATCCGATCGACGTCGACCTGGAACTCCTCGGCGACGACCTGCGCCACCTTGATGAACAGCCCCTGCCCCATCTCCGTGCCGCCATGGTTGAGATGGATGCTGCCGTCCTGGTAGATGTGCACCAGCGCGCCGGCCTGGTTGAGGAACCGGGCCGAGAAACCGACAGGATATTTGAGCGGCATCAGCGCGATGCCGCGCTTGACGATGCGGCTTTGCCGGTTGAACGCGACCACCGCCTGCCGGCGGGCGGCGAAATCCGAGACTTCCAGCGCCTCATCGACGATGCGCGGCAGGATATTGTCCTTGAGGACCCAGTCATAGGGGGTGACGTTGCGCTCGCTCTCTCCGTAGAGATTGGCCATGCGGACGTCGAAGGGCTCCTTGCCCAGGGCATAGGCGATCTCGTCCATCACCCGCTCGATCACCAGATTGCCCTGCGGCGAGCCGAAACCGCGGAAGGCGGTGTTCGACTGCGTGTTGGTGCGGCAGGCATAGCCTGTCAGGCGCGCGGACGGGAGGAAGTAAGCGTTGTCGCAGTTATATATCGTGCGCTGCAGCACCGGGCGCGATTGGTCGTGCGAATAGCCGGCGCGCTGCATCAGAACGATGTCGATGCTGAGGATGCGGCCGTCGGTGTCGAAGCCGACATCGTAGTCGAAGCAGAAATCGTGCCGCTTGCCGGTCATCACCATGTCATCGTCGCGGTCAAGCCGCACCTTTGCAGGTCGCCGCGTCCTGACCGCCACCAGGGCGGCGATCGACGCGAACTGCGTGGCTCCGGTCTCCTTGCCGCCAAACGCACCGCCCATGCGCCGCACCTCGATCGTCACCGCGTTGGCGTCGCGGCCGAGCACGCGGGCAACCATGTGCTGCACGGCGGAGGGGTCCTGCGTGGCGCAATGGATATAGACGTCGCCATCCTCGCGGAGCAGGGCGAGGCTCGCCTGTCCTTCAAGGTAAAAGTGCTCCTGACCGCCAACTTCGATGCTGCCTTTGGCGCGATGCGGCGCGGCCGCAAGCGCCGCCTCCCAGTCGCCCTGCACCAGTTGCATCGGCTCGCCCAGGAACGATTTACGCTCCATCGCCTGCCGGACGGTCAGGATGGGCTCCAGATCCTCGTACTCGACCACTGCCAACCGGGCGGCCTCGCGTGCGTTGGCGACCGTATCGGCCGCTACCGCGAAGATCGGCTGGCCAAAGTAGACGACAGTATCGGAGGCGAAGACAGGTTCGTCGCCGCAATGTGCATGGCCGAAGTCGTTCTCGCCGGGCACATCCGCGGCGGTCAGCACGGTTGCGACGCCGGGTGCGCGGCGCACAGCCTCGACATCAAGCTTCACGAGCCGCGCATGGGCACGCTGGCTCTGCGCGATGAAGACGTGAAGCAGTTCGCGCGGCTCCGGCAGGTCGTCGACATATTGCGCCTGACCGGTGACGTGCTTGAATGCCGAATCGTGGATGATCCGCTGATGGACGCCGCCTTTTATCGTCTCGGCGGCCAGTGTCTTCTCGATCACCTTAGGCATGGGCCAGGCACCATTCGTCGGGGATCTGCGTGTCGTCGGCGCCATCCATCTCGAGGAAGCTCCGCCACAAGAGATTGGTCGCCACCGTCATGCGATAGGCCGCACTGGCACGCATGTCGCTGATCGGCGCGAAGTCCTCCGTCATCGCCTCCTGCGCCCTACGGATCGCCTGCTCGGCCCACAGCTGCCCGAGCAGGCTCTGCTCGGCTGCCGTCGCCCGCTTCGGTGTCGCGGCCATGCCGCCATAGGCCAGCCGCACCGCCGCGACCCGGCCGTCCTCGATTTCGACATAATGGGCGGCGCAGACCGCCGAGATGTCCTCGTCGCGCCGCTTCGACACTTTGTGCACGCGAAACAGTGCGCCGGCAGGCGGCAGTGGGACGCGGACCGCTTCCACGAACTCACCGGGCTCGCGGTCCTGCTTCTGGTAAGCGAGGAAATAGTCCTGCAGGGCAAGCACGCGCTGCCGGTCGCCCTTGCGCAGCACGATCTCGGCGCCCAGCGCGATGAGGGCCGGCGGCAGGTCGCCGATCGGCGAGCCGTTGGCGATGTTGCCACACAGCGTGCCGATGTTGCGAATCTGCGCCGAGGCGAAGCGGCGCATCAGCAGGCCCAGCTCCGGCACGTATCGCGACAGGGCGAGCGCCGCGGCATTCAGCGAGACGCCGGCACCGAATGCCAGTACGCCGTCGGCAAGGACGCTCGCACGGAGCGCCTCGATGCCCAGCACGGAGATGACAACCGGCAGATTGCGGTGCTGCTTGGTGACCCACAGGCCGACGTCGGTGCCGCCGGCCAGGATGGTCGCGTCGGGATGGTCCAGCAGCAGATCCGCCAACCGTTCGGTTGTCGCCGGCGCGAAGAACCGCATGCCCCCGTGTTCGATCGCCACGTCCTGCGCATCGGCCAGACCGGCGAGCCGTTCCACGGTCGCGGCGCTGTCCTGTGCGAAGCGGTCGTTGCGGTCGCGGCCGGCCAGGCTGGCTGCGGCGTCGACGATGGTGCCGTAGCCGGTGCAGCGGCACAGATTTCCCGACAGCGTGTCGTCCAGCGCCACGCGCGTGAGCTGCTGGCCGGTGGCCCAAGCTGAAAACAGCGACATGACGAAACCGGGCGTGCAGAAGCCGCATTGCGAGCCGTTCGACGTTGCGATGGCCTCCTGCACCGGATGCAACTCGCCGTTGCCGGCGAGATCCTCGACAGTGATGAGCTGCTTGCCGTCCAGCGTTCCAAGGAACTGGATGCAGGAATTGACGGCGCGGTAGCGCATGGTGCCGTCCTGCAACTCGCCCACAACCACCGTGCAGGCACCGCAATCACCCTCGGCGCAGCCCTCCTTGGTGCCGCAACGCCGTTCCGTGCCGCGCAGATAATCGAGCACGGTGGTCGTCGGCGGAAAGTTTGCGAGTTCTCGCATTTCCCGGCCGAGCAGGAAACGGATGGAGCTACGCAATTTGCAACTCCCGCCTCTGCAGGGCGCGACCCGTCACCGTGCCGTCCATGTGCTTCCCTCCACGCCGCCGACCAGTCTGCCGCCCTTGATGTGGCAGCGCCTGCCGGGCACGTTGCGGAACATGTCGACGAGATTGGCGGCTGTGTGCACCACCAGGTCGGCGCGGCAGCCGACATCGACGCCATGGCCCTCGATGCCAAGCAGGCGAGCCGGCCGAGACGTGGTCATGTCGAAGGCCTCGCGCACCTCCGCATTGGTGCGCATGCCGGTGCTGAGACAGGTCATATAAGCGGTGTCCACCGGGTCCATGCGGTTGAAGCGGAACCAGATGTCGTACATGTTGTCGGCGCCTGCGCTGACATTGACGCCGGCGGCCAGCAACTCCCTGGCGCGCGAAGAGCCGCGATTGACCGGGGTGATGCCGTTGCCGCCGAGCATCTGCAGGTTGGCGATCGGAAGGATAATGACGCTGATGCCGGCCTGCACGACCTTGTCGATGACGCGTGCCGCCTCGTCGTCGGGATAGACCGCCAGCGCGCAGCAATGGTCGGCCGTCGCACGACCCTGCAGGCCGCGCTCGATCACCATGTCGGCCAGCATCTCCAGCGTCTTGAAATGCGGCAGGTCGGTGTAGTCGCAATGCATGTCGATGTGGGCGTCGAATTCCTCGGCAATGTCGAGGATCGTCCTGACATGGGTCTTCTGGTCCTCGACATTGGCCTCGAACTCCGGCAGGCCGCCGACCAGCCTGATGCCCATGCGCAGCGCTTCCCTGAGAAGATCCGGCGCCTTGGGATCGGTGACGATGCCTTCCTGCGGGAAGGCGACGACCTCGACGTCGATCAGGCCGCTGAAGCGCTCGCGCGCCCGCATCACGCCTTCGAGTGAGACCAGGCCTGTGGCGAAGTCGACGTCTACCTGCGAGCGGATCGCGCCCAACCCCTGCGCCACCGCGAGGTCGAGGGCCTTGCAGACGCGCGCCTCGACGTCGGCAACGGTGAAATTGGCCTTCGCCTCGCGTGCCCGGGCGAATGCCTCGCTATAGGTCAGCGCGCCGACATAGTCGCGCGACAGAACCTTGTCGAGGTGGAAATGCGGGTCGACGAAGCTCGTCGTCACCAGCCCGCCCTTCGCATCGATGCGGCGCGCGGCGGACGAGGTGGACACCTGGCCGATCTCGACGATCCTGCCGCCGGCGATACCGATGTCGAAGCGCCCGTCACGGTCGAGCAGGCGGCTATCGGTGATAAGCAGGTCGAGTTGCGAGGGACCGCTGGCTTGCGATTGGTCGCTCATTGAAGTCTCTCCCTAATTTTCACGACCCGAGATAGGCGGCGATGACCTTTGGATCGCTGCGCACCTGCTGCGGTGTTCCCGACGAAATGATCTTGCCCTCTGCCAGCACGATGACGCGGTCACACACATTCATGATGACATTGAGGTCGTGGTCGATGAGCACGATGCCGCAGCCACGTTGGCCACGGATGCGCTGCAGCACCTCGACGATGTCCTGGGACTCGCCGTGGTTCAGCCCGGCCGTCGGCTCATCGACCAGCAGGAACTCCAGCCTGCCGGCGATCGCCCGGGCGATCTCCAGCCGTCGCTGCATGCCGTAGGACAGTTCCGAGGCGATGCGGTCGCGATACTGGCCGAAATTCAGCGCGTCGAGCGCGATCTGAGCATTCTCCCGCCGGTCGCCCTTGTCCAGCCAGGCCGAGGCGACTTCAACCGTCTCCATGACCGTGAAGGACGGGAACAGGCGGATGTTCTGGAAGGTGCGGCGGATGCCAAGCCGCGCGGCTTCGCGCAGCGACACCTTCGACCATTGCCGGTCACCCATGCGAAAATTGCCATTCGTCGGCGTGAAAACACCCGACAGGACGTTCAGGAACGTCGTCTTGCCGGAGCCGTTCGGCCCGATCAGGCCGACGATCTCACCCTTGCGAAGTTCCATGTCGACACCGTCGAGGGCTGTCACCCCCTTGAACTTCATGACGACGTCATTGGCTTGAAGATGCATCTTTATGATACCGTTGGACCCAGGCAGTTCCGGCGGGAAAACCCGGCGAACTGCGTGAAATGCGAAACTGGAGCATTGCCGCTACTAGGTATTCCGGCAATGCCCGACGTGGGATAGCGGACGATGGAGCCGCAAAGCCCCTCGCCCGCAATGCGTCACTTCACCGGAGGAAACTTTTCCGGGAAGCCGGTCGACAGGGTGATGAACTTCTTGTTGTCGAGGTCGAACTTCACCAACGCGTAGTCCTTCTTCGGGATGCCCTTGCCGATGGGGCTGTCCTTGTAGGTGATCAGGCCGGTGGCGCCGTGGACGTTGTCCAGATTGTGCAGCGCATCGCGAACCGCAGGCCCGTCCGTGCTACCAGCCGCTTCCACTGCTGCGGCGACGGCAATCACCAGATCATAGCCGAGCGCGGTCTGCAGCGAGTCCGGATCGGCACCGAACTTCGCGCGATATTCCTCCTCGAACTTCGAGAAGGTCGAGCCAGGCGAACGGTCGCCGCCATAGGTTGCCATCACCGACAGGGCGAGTTGCTTGCCGGCGTCAAAGATCACCGGCGTGTCGTTGCCATCGACCAAAAGCAGCGGCTTGGTGTTGCCCAGCCGCTCCATGTCCTTGAGGAAGGCTGTGCTGTCCGACGGAAAGGCGTTGGACATGATGACGTCGGCATCGGAATCGACCATCTTCGTTGCGGTGACGCGATACGAGCTGTCGCCGAGCGTGTAGAAGGCTTGGCCGACGATCTCACCGCCGAGTTCCTTGAAGCGCTCCTCGAAGGCGTTGGCGAGCGTGTGGGTGTAGCCCTCGCTCTTGGACTTCAGCGTGAAGGCCTTCTTGTAGCCCTTGGCGGCGGCGTATTCGGCCAGGAACGCCCCTTGCGTCAGGCTGCCCGGGACGTTGAGGAAGCCGAAGCCGTCCGGCACCTGGCTCGGTCCGGCGGCGTCCGCGCCGCAACTGCTCATCACCGGCAGCGAGGCCTTGGCCGCCATCTGCGCACCCGGCAGCGAGACGTCGGTATCGCAGGTGGTGACGATGAACTTGGCGCCAGCGGCGATCAGCTCCTGGACGACGGTGGCGCCGAGCATCGGGTCCGACTTCATGTCGCGCCGGTCGAGCTCGATCTTCATCTTGCCACCGATACCGCCCTTGGCGTTGATCTCGTCGATGGCGACCTCCATGCCCTTGGCCAGCGGCTCGTCGACGAAGGACAGGTAGTTGGATTTGTCGGACGCCCAGCCAATCTTGTAGGTGTCCTCGGCGTGAGCGGCGAGCGACCACGCCATCATGGCCGTGGCGGCGGCAAGACCGATGCCGGCCCGTTTGATTATGGATGCGGTGCTATACTTCATTGTCGGTTCCCCTTGCGTTTTTGTGTAGACGAATGAATGCACTTTCTAGTCAGACGTGATTCTCCTCCGCCCGAACGGACGCATGCTCTTTCTGGCGAAACTGCCAGCGATGAAGCAGCTCCTCGACCTCCCAGCGACTGACCAGTCCCTGCGGCCTGATCGTCAGCGTCGCGACGATCAGCAGCGCGAGCACGGCCGTGGTCAGCCCCGGTGCCTCGCTGAGATTGATGCTGCCTATCGAGAAGCCATTCTCCAGGCGGCGCAGCACTTCTGCCAGGATGGTGATGAGGGCGGCGCCGGCCACCGCACCGGTGATCGAGCGGCCCCCGACGATGACCATGGTGACCAGCACGAAGGTCAGCTCGAAATGGAACGCCTTGGGCAGGATGGCGCCGATGTAGTGCGCATAGAGCGCGCCCGCAATTGCCGCGCCGGCGGCGCTCGCCACCCACATCACGTAGCGGCTGTTGAGGATATCGACGCCGGCAGCCTGGCCGGCGATCGGATCGTCGGCGCAGGCGCGCAACCCGAGCCCGGTATTGGAATCGCGCAGCAGCCGGGCCACAACGATGGTTAGCGCCAGCAGCGCCACGCACCAACCAAGCGTGGTGTATTCGGGGATGCCGCTGAACGCCTTCGAGCCACGGGTCAGCTCCTCGGCATTCGATAGCAGCGTGTAGATGATGACCATGAAGCCGAGTGTCGCCACCGCGGCGGCGGCCCCGCTCAACCGGACGAAGACGCGCCCGATCGCGGCCGCCACGACCACCGCGACCGCCGTGCCGATCAGCATCGCCGGCAGGAAGCCGATCGCGGCCTCGCGGATGAACGCCGGCGCATTGGGAATGCCGATCGCCTTGATCGCCGGGTCAGCGGTAAACAGCGCCGAGCCGTAGGCGCCGAACGCCATGAAGCCGACATGGCCAAAGGAGATGTTGCCGGAATTGCCGGCATAGGTCTGCAGCGAAATCGCGGCGATAACGTTGATCAGGAACACCATCAGGATGCGCATGTCAGTGGTCGAACCGGCCAAAGCAACGATCGCGACGATCACCAGCACGATGGCAAGCAGCAGCGCCGAGCCGACGAGTGACTGTTTCCACCATTTTCCGGCAAGCATGTTCATACTCGCTGCTCCGCAGTCAGGCGCACGCCGAAGATTCCGCCCGGACGCCAGCGCAGGATGACGATGGCGATGAGGAAGACGATCGCGTCGAGATAAGGACTGAAATTGTCCGATAGGAGCGCGTCCGAACCAACCTCGAGGAAGGCCAGCAGAAAGCCACCGACGATCGCTGCCGGCAGGCTGCCAAGGCCACCGATGACGCAGGCGATGAAACCCTTGAGCATCGGCTCGAAACCCGAACTCGGCACGACGTTGGGCACGGTCGCGAAGTAGAACAGCGCCGCGATTCCGGCCAGCATGCCGGACAGCACGAAGGCGCCGACGAACAGCGCATTGGCCTTCACGCCCATCAGCCGCGTCGTCTGGAAATCGTCGGCGGCGGAGCGCAGCGCGAGACCGATGACGGTCTTGCGCAGGAACAGCGTCAGGCCGAACACGATGGCCGCGGTGATGAGGATGATGGCGATATCCAGCCACTGCACCCGCATGCCGCCGATGCGGAACGAGGCATCGACGAAGGCAGGCAGCTCGATGCCCTTGGGCCGCGCGCCGAAGGTGAGCAGGAAAATGCTCTGCAGCGCCACCGAGACGGCAAAGGAGGTCATCAGCAGCGTCAGCGGCTGGGCGTTGCGCAGGCGCCGATAGGCGACGCGTTCAAGGATCAGCGCGGCAACAACGGAAGCTGCTATTGCCGCGATCACCGCCAGCACCCAGTTCCAGCCGGAGGCAAGCGTCATGTAGAGGGTGAAGCCGGCCGTCGTCATCAACTCGCCATGGGCGAAATTCGCCAGGCGCAGGATGCTGAACAGGATGGCGACGCCGAGCGCCACCAGCGCATAGATCGACCCGAGAGACAGGGCGTTGATGAATTGCTGCAAGGCAAGTTGCATTAGGCGTGTTCCCGCTCGCCGAGATAGGCTTTTTCGAGTGTGGTGGCGTTGATGCTGCCGGCGGCGCCCGAAAGCTCGAGCCTGCCCTGGGCCAGCACATAGGCGCGGTCGGCGATCGACAGCGCCCGCTCGGCGTTCTGCTCGACCAGCAAGATGGTCACCTTGCGCCGCTTCAGTTCGGCGATGATCTCGAAGATCGTGTTGACGATGATCGGCGCGAGCCCGAGCGACGGCTCGTCGAGCAGCAAAAGCTTCGGCCGCGCCAGAAGCGCGCGCGCGATTGCGACCTGCTGCTGCTCGCCGCCCGAAAGCAGCCCCGCCTGCTCGTGGGCGCGGCGGCGGGTGATCGGGAACATATCCTCCAGCGCCTGCCGCTCCCGGTCGAACTCGACGGTCGACAGCGCCGCCGCCCCGAGGCGCAGGTTCTCGCGCACTGTCATGTTGGAGAACAGCCGCCGGCCTTCCGGGACCAGCGCGAGGCCGGAGCGGATGATCGCCTCGGTCGGCTTGCGCGTGATGTCCTCGCCGGCGAAGACCAGCCGGCCGCCACTGCGCGGCGCAAGCCCGACAATGGCATTGAGCGTGCTCGACTTGCCGGCGCCGTTGGCGCCGAGGAGAACGACGGTTTCGCCTTCCGAAATCTCCATGTCGAGCTGCCGGACGGCATGCACCGTGCCGTAGGACACCGACAGGCCAGCAATCGAAAGGATGGCGCCCTGCGTGGCCATGAACCTCGTATCTCCCCTCGTTTTTTTCTGGATACCGACCGAAGTCTATATCCACTATACGGATACTATATCCTAAAAAGTAACACGTGCCTACCCTGCCCGCAAGCGGGAATCGGGGCCCTTGCCGCGACTTTTCAACGATGTGCCGGGCGTGGCGGAGACCGCCATGTTCCCCACCCTGACTTCTCGCTGTTCAGGGTCGGTTTCCGTTGGCTTCGCCGAAGGGCATGGACCTTTCCTGTTTGCATTGGATGGCAGTTGCAAATCCCCGCCCTCCCTTGCCGGGAGCGACCAAAGGCGCGCCCATTCGCCTGCGGCGGCACGGCACACGTGAACCTGCCGAGATTCCGGCCCTCATGTGTCGCGGCTCGGATACGTCGAACATCACGCGAGCGACGCCATCATCCGACGCGAGCGACCGTCTTCCACGTGCGCCCGACACCCAGCTTGCGCAGCGTCATATTTTGGATATAGAGTTCATTATATGGATATAAAATCTGACGCAGGCGGGCGACTGTCAATGCAACAGGGCGGCAAGCGGAGCCTCTGATGTCTTTTCTCGGCGACATGCTGGCTGCCATCACCGAGCGCGGCAAGGCGCTGGTCGATTTCAACGCCATCCCACAGGCGGCGACGCCCGTTGAGCAGCTGACCGCGCTTTGCGCAAGCCTGCTGTCGTCGCGCGGCGAAGCCGGCGCGCTGGCCACGGCCTCCGAGATTCTCGAACGTTATCGCAGCATGGACGCAGCCACGCGCCCGGCGTTCTTCCGCATGCTTCTGGACGAATTCGGCCCCGACATGGAGCCGCTGATCGCCGCGGCGCGGCGCTTCGCCTCGGCCCCCGACGAGCGTGCGGCGGAATCCCTGCACCATCTGTCGGAGCCGCGCCGGCAAAACCTCTTCCGCCTGCTCAATCAGACCTCGCGCGGCACGGCCGAGCTTATCGGGATGCGGGCCGACCTGCTCGCGCTGTTGCCGGATAACCGCGACCTCGATCCGGTCGACAAGGATTTCCAGCACCTGTTCCGATCCTGGTTCAATCGGGGCTTCCTGGAGCTGCGCCGTATCGACTGGGAGACCCCTGCGGCGATCCTCGAACGCATCATCCGCTACGAGGCAGTGCACGAGATCGAGGACTGGGACGACCTGCGGCGGCGCATCGACCCGCCCGACCGGCGCCTCTATGCCTTCTTCCATCCGCGCCTGCGTGACGAGCCGTTGATCTTCGTGGAAGTGGCGCTGGCCAAGGCTGCGGCCTCGTCGATCGACGCCATCCTCAGCCCTGACCGCAAGGTGATCCAGGCCGCGCAGGCCGACACGGCCGTGTTCTACTCCATCTCGGATTGCCAGCCCGGCTTGCGCGGCATCTCGTTCGGCAACTTCCTCATAAAGCAGGTGGTCGAGGAACTGCGTAACGAGCTGCCGCAACTCATCCGCTTCGTCACGCTGTCGCCGGTGCCTCTGTTCGCCCGCTGGCTGGCTAGGCAAGACACCGGCCGGCTCGGCATCGAGGCGATAGCCACGTCCGGCTGGTGGAAGAACCCGGAGACCGCTGCTGCGCTGGAGGAAAAGCTCGCGCCGCTGGCCGCCTGGTATCTCACCGGCCCACGCGACGCTTCGGGCCGCTTGCCTGATCCGGTCGCCCGCTTCCATCTCGGCAACGGCGCGCGGCTGGAACGCATCAATTTCCTGGCCAACACCGGCAATGCCGGCATGGCGTCGTCGCACGGCATCATGGTCAACTATCTTTACAAGCTCGACGAGATTGAGCGCAATCACGAGGCCTATGCTTCGGGCCAGCCGGTTGCCGTGTCCGCCGCGGTGCGCCGGCTCGCTGCGGCCGGCGGACGGCTGGTCGAATCAGCGATTATGGAGGGGATGAAGTCATGAACGGCAACCTGTTCGCCACCATGCGGGCCGCGATCGCCGATCCGGCGCGTCCGTTCCTGCACGCCGATGGCCGCAAGTCGCTGTCCTACGCCGACATGCTGGCGGCCTCGGCGCGCTATGCCAATGTTCTGGCGTCGCTGGGTGTGAAACCGGGCGACCGGGTCGCGGTGCAGACCGGCAAGCATGTCGACAGCGTCTGGCTCTATCTCGGATGCCTGCGGGCCGGTGCCGTCTACCTGCCGCTCAATCCGGCCTACACGCCAGCCGAGGTGAGCTACTTCGTCGGCGACGCCGAGCCTGCCCTGGTGGTGTGCGAGCCGGGTAGCCTCGCCACGCTGCGCGCCATACTTGGCGCGGCGGCCGGTCGCATCGAGACGCTGGACGCGGCCGGTACCGGCACGCTTCAGCAGTCGGTCCGCGACATGCCGGCGACCTTCGCCACCGTCGCGACCAGCCCTGACGACCTCGCCGCGATCCTCTACACCTCCGGCACGACGGGCCGCTCGAAGGGCGCGATGATCACCCACGAGAACCTGCGCTCCAACGCGATCGCCCTCGTCGAGAGCTGGCGCTTCAGCGCCGGCGACGTGCTCCTGCACGCCCTGCCTATCTTTCACACGCACGGGCTGTTCGTCGCCATCAACACGGTGATGCTGTCGGGTGCGTCGATGATATACCTGCCGAGGTTCGACATCGACGCGGTGATGGCGGCCCTGCCCCACGCCACCACGATGATGGGCGTGCCGACCTTCTACACCCGGCTGCTTGCCGACGGCCGCTTCGACCGCGCCGCCGCCAGCCACATGCGGCTGTTCGTGTCAGGCTCGGCGCCGCTGTCGGCCGAGACGCACCGCGCCTTCACCGCACGCACCAGCCACGCCATCCTAGAGCGCTACGGCATGACCGAGACCAACATGATCACCTCCAACCCCTATGATGGCGAGCGGCGCCCGGGCGCTGTCGGCTTCGCACTGCCGGGCATCACTGTGCGTATCGCCGATCCGGAGACGGGGACGGCGCTACCGCAGGGCGAGGTCGGCGTCATCGAGCTCAAGGGGCCGAATGTCTTCTCTGGCTATTGGCGCATGCCGGAGAAGACAGCACAGGAATTCCGCGCCGACGGCTTCTTCGTCACCGGTGACCTCGGCTATGTCGATCCTGACGGCTATTTCACCATCTCCGGCCGCGCCAAGGACCTGATTATCTCGGGCGGCTTCAACGTCTATCCGGCCGAGGTTGAGAACGCGCTCGACGCGCTGCCGTCGATCGGCGAGTCGGCGGTGATCGGCCTGCCGCATGCAGATTTCGGCGAGGCGGTGACGGCGGTGGTGACGGCGCGCGCCGGTCGCGCCGTGGACGAGGCCGCGATCCGCGGCGAGCTCGAAAGCGTGCTGGCCAAGTTCAAGATCCCGAAGCGGATACTGGTCAAGGACGCGCTGCCCCGCAACGCTATGGGCAAGATCCAGAAGAACGCCCTGCGCGAGGAATTCGCCGGACTCTACGCGAGCTGAGCAACCAGTCCGTCGCAACCCATCCTTCCCCGTCAGGGAGAGGAGCTTTTCGGCCACGCCGCCTGACGGGGTATTCGGCGTTACCCTATGAGGCACCCTATATATTGCGCTTCACCGGTTAGTCTGTATGGTGGATTTGTGCTGTAGATCATCAGCATGACAGCCACGGGCAGGAAGCAACCAACTCTTCGGTGCCGTCAGCCATCAAACAACTCAGCCCCGGTCGATGCCGGGGCTTTTTTACGACGCAGCTTGGCGATGCCCTGCTTCGGACAACACAAGACGGCGTTGCTATCTAGGTTCAGGCGCTACGAACAGCCCGAGCAGAGAGCCGTCAGGCGCTATCGCAAACAGCCTGTCACCATCCTGTCGCCAGCCGGTCACGGCACCCGCCTTGAGATGCATATGGAAATCCGGCTGGATGATATTGATGAAGCCCATCGCTGGTTTGACGGTTTCGATACGCCCGCGCCAACGCTGTTCGAAGCCTTCCCGATGGAAGCCGATGGTCGTCGCTTCGCCAGAGGCGGAGGCCCGGCTGAAAGGAAGAGCCCCTGGATCGCTTTCCACGACTTCACCGCGCTCGCCGGCGGGTTTGCCTGGGGCAGCTTCGAGCGGCGTGCCAGCGCCCAGGGACGCCAAGGCCGCGTCGAACGGTTCAATGCCTTCAAAGCCGACAACGCTGAACAAGACTGCATCGTCGGACGTCTGGAAGTCGATGCGGGGAAAGACTTTCTCGCCCATGCGTCCACTTCGGTCGGCAATAATGTTTGCGATCTCGCGCGGATCGATCCGGGAATCGTGTGAAGGCCCGGAAACTCTGATGAACAAGCCTTCGGACGACACGGCTTCTACCGGGCCGATTCTCTCGTGAGTGACGCCTCGTTCGCTGCTGGCAACCATAACCTTCCCCATCGAAGGCAGGGTCGCCAATACCCGTAGTGGCTCGATGTCCAATCGTTCGCGAGTTGGGGGTGTGCGTTCCATTGTCATGCGTCCTCCATCGTGCCGGCATGAATACCTGCAGGCTTGCTTCTGTCCAGGTCGACAATTCGCACGCCGCCAATGGCCTCCGGCGAACGATGTGAAACGATCACGAAGGTGGAGCCGGGCAAATCGTGGCGCAGGCGTTTGAGAAGATGGTTCTCCGCCCTGGTATCGAGAGCGCTCATCGCCTCGTCGAGAAATATCCAGGCCGGACGATGTAGGAACAAGCGCGCCAATGCCAGCCGCTGGTGTTCGCCTCCGGAAAGACCGTCGATCGGCATCGACATGCGTTCCGATGGGAAACCGGCCGCGGCGAGAGCGGCCTTGATGTCGCCGTCTGGCAAATCGCCTGCACTGCGCGGATATGCGACCGCATCGGCGATGCCGCCTAACGGGAGGTAGGGGTGTTGCGGCAGGAAAGTCGATGTGGTTGAGGGAACGACGAGACGGCCGCTCCCATATGGCCAGATAGCCGCCAGGGCTTTCAGCAAGGTTGTCTTGCCGATTCCCGAAGCCCCCTTTAGCCACACCGTCTCGCCGCGTTCGATATCAAGCCCCGGAACGTCGAGAAGCCGACGCCCTTGTGGCGTGGATAGGCTCAAGTTGGCGATGACAAGCTTGTCCGACGGCCCGATGGTGGCATGAATGCCACCTTGGGGATGTTTGTCCATTTCTTCGAGAAAACGTCCAAGCCGCGAGGATGCAGCGGCCAGCTCGGCGAGCGGACGATAGGCAAAGATAAACCACGACAGCGTGGTGACCACGCTCGAAAAGGCCGATCCTAGTTGCATGAGACTGCCGAACGTGAGGTTCCCGGCGAAGAAGACAGGCAATGCGAGGAAGATGGGGATGCGCAGAACCGTGCGGTGATAGGGGGCGGTGAACAGGGAAAGGATCAGTTCGCGGTTTATCAATTGCCGCCAGTTGGCGATAATGCCCGTAAAGCGCGTGTCGATTTCCTTGCGTTCGGATGGCTCTCCGTCAGACAGCGCTACGGCTTCGGCGTTCTCGCGCAAGCGGACAAGCGCGAAGCGATAGTCTGCCTCGCGGCGTTGCTGCCACACGTAGAGCTGCTTGAGCGGCCGTCCGAGCAGATGGGTAATTCCGCTGGACAGAGCGACATAGGCAAAGGCGGCCCAGACCATGTAGCGTGGCAACTCGGCGTCGATGCCGATAAAGGAAAGGTCGAGCGCGAAAGCCGAAAGGCTCCAGAGCAGGGCCACATACGAAAAAAGCGCCACGATGCGGGTGACAAGATCGAGCGACATCGAAATGATGCCGCTGGCCGAGCCGTGGTCCATGGTCGCGCCGGCAAGAAAGATGCGGCAGTCCTCGGCAATGCGCTGGTCGGGATTGTCGAGGTTGCTACCGTCGGCGCCGCGCTTCATACGCAGATACGCCTTGCCTTCCAGCCAACGGTCAAGAATTTGCGAGGTGAGCGCACCACGCCAGCGGATCTCAAGCAGCTTACGCAAGTAGGTCGACGACAGCCCGAGTGCAACCGCAACGAGGACGATGAGGCTGAAAATGCCGATCTGGCGCAGAGCTTCCGGCGCGTTTGCCTGCTGGAGCGCGTCGTAGAAGTCTTTTGTCCACGCGATCATGCGCAGCGAGACCGCGATGTCGGCCAATTCCAGCGCCAGCACGACGACATAGTATGCTATGCCGACTTTACCCCCTGGTCCCCGAATGCAGAGCTTCATGAGCCGGATGATGTGGCGCAACACCAGCATGGCTGTTCCTCACAAATACACAAATAAGCGTCAGCCACGGTAGGCATGGAGCCAGTGAGGCGGGCTGGCGACCAAGGGCAAGATGGAAAACCAAAATCCCCCGGGAGACCCCTCCCGAGGGATTTTGACTGCGGTCAATCAGAACGTTGCCTTGGCCGTCAGGAAGAAGGTCCGGCCCCACCCGGTTTCGATCGGGCTGCCCCCTGGAGGCGTGCTGAGAGCAGGGGAATAGGATTTGTCCAGCAGGTTCGAAACGTTGGCGGAAATCTCCAGGCCGTTGTCGAACTTGTAGTTGGCGAACAGGTCGACCAGGCCATAGCTGGGTTCGTAGGGCGAATCCCCCGGAGCGACATTGATCTCGCCGATATAGCTTTCGCTGACGACATAGGTGCGTGCGCCGACGGTCAACTTCTGGTCGAGGAATCGTGCACCGAGCGTTGCCGTGAGCATGTGCTCGGGCAGATAGCTCTGCGCCCCGAAGCCGTTCACTTGCGAAGGCAGGTCTGAGTGGGTGTATGTGTAGGCGAGGCTACCGAAATAGCCGCCTGAATCGTAGGCCGCCTGGATTTCCACGCCCTGCACTGTCGATGTGCCGGGCACGTTGGCAAAATGCGTTCCGCCGTCGAAATTGGCCACGACGTAATCTTCAATGCGGTTGTTGAAGTAGTTCGCCTTCAGGCCCAATCGGTCGCCATCAACCGCGAGATCGTCAAAATTGAAGTTGGCGCCCACTTCCCAGCCTCTCGATTTTTCCGGCAACAGGAAGGGATTGTGGAAGAAGAATTGGGGCGGTCCCATGCCTGGATGCTGGCCCCCGACGAAGACCTCGTTGATGGTGGGCGGCCGTGACGTGTGGGCATAGGTCACGTAGGGCTGGAACCACGGAACGGGGTTCAGCGCCAGCGTGATGCTGGGATTGAAGCGGCCCTCGGAGCGGTCGACCGTGAATGGGCCGCCCGGCATGCCGTACGGATTTGTCGGCGAAATGGAGCCGGTTCCGGTCAAGCTGGAATGATCGTAGCGCAGTCCAAGCGTCAGATCCGCGATGCCGTAGATGAACTGGGTGGAAGAAAACAGGCTGTAGTTCGCGCTGTTGCCCGGCCCGTTCACGCCGCGACCCGGTACCGCCGTACTGTTCACGACATCGTAGTCGTCGGCAAAATACTCGAGGCCGTAGTTCATCTTGACGGCGACGTCGCCGACCGAAAAGCGTGACGTGTTGCTGATGTCGAAGCCGGTGCCGACATCGCGAATGTCGCGTCCGGCATTCGAGCCTGTCGTGGCGGGCCTGTCATACAGCATTTCCAGATCGCTGTAGTAGGCGTTGATCCTCAAATCGACCCAGTCGTTACCTGGTGTGTAGGCGTAGTTCGCCGTGAAGATGCGCGAACCGATGGTCTGGTAATAGGAGTTCGCCATGAAATCGTTGTTGTAGAGATTGGCGCCGAGCTTGAGCGAGTGCTCCTCGTTTGGGGTGAATTCGGCCTTGAACAGGCCGGAAATCTGATCCTGTTCCGTGAAATTGACGGTCTGGCCGTCGGCATTCTTGTAGTTGCCGGGATCGCGCTTGCTGATGCCGCCGAGCACGGCGAAGGTGTCGTTGAAACGATAGGCCCCGATAGCGGATTCCGACCATCCACCGTTGTTCGTCCCGTAGGTGACGGATGCGATGCCGCCATAATTCTTGCCATCGCTGATAAGGTCTTCGACATCATAGGTGCGGAAATTGGCCGAACCCATGAGTGCGTTGCCGCCGCCTACACCTGAAACGTAACCTCTGCTGATGTCGATGCCGCTCAGGAAAGCCGGATCGACATAGACGAAGCCCTGCGCTTCATGGCCGGTGAAGCGGAAATTCTGCCGCACGCCATCGACCATCATGTTGACGCGGCCGGACCCTTCCATGCCGCGAATATTCACTGCGACGCCTGGGTTTTGCACATTGTCACGTGTGGCCGCACCCGGAGTTGCCCGGATGACGTCATCGATGTTCTTGTTGCCGAATTGCTCGATCTCGTCGGCAGTGACGTGGCTGACCGGAGCAGTCGTCCTGTACGGATCTCCAACGCCGTCGCCGTACAGAATGATCGGAGACAGATAGGTCGCGCTCTTTTTCTTCGCTGGTTCCTCGCTCGTCGTGGTCGGCTTTTCTTTGTCGGGCTCTGCTTGCTGTTGCGCAAACGCCGCCGACGACAACGCAAACGAGATTGCCGTGCATATCAAAAGTGCTGGCCTGCTGAATTTTATCATGAGCCCCACTCCTTGAATCTCCCACAGCCGCACAGGCCGAAAGACATGTCCCAAGGCTCGATATCTAAACATGAGTATAAGAGTCAAGAATAATTTGACTGACCCAACCTATTGGAAAAATAGAATAATTCTAAACTAGACTATTTGACTCATGAATTAGAAACGATGCTCCTGGGTTCTGAGTCTCGTACGAAGGCCCTTATTCCGCCCTAACCTCGGCAATCGCAACGCGCCGACCTGACCGCGCATTGAAAGTGACCACAACGCACCATCCTCCCCCAATCTTCCGGATCAAAAACAGTGTCGGTGGGAACATGCCGCCTATCGGACAATACGTTGAAAAAGGGCATGTTCTGGCCGGCCTGAGATCAGCCTCCTGTCAGGCCATGATGCGGGAAAGGCGGGGCGGCCACAGCGAGCCTGGTTCCGAAAGTGCCCTTCCTTGGCGGCCCTATTCGCAAGCAGCCTTGACGCGCGTCAAGGCTGCTGCTACCTGTCGCGTTAATGGGACGTTTTTAATACCTATCGGGACAAAATAAGTCCCATATACGGAGGCATACCGATGCGAAGTGAACCGGTTCTGACGTCAAAGGACAGTATGAACTCGGTGCTGAGTGTGCCCTGGGCGGCAACGCTCGATTTGAGGTCGGGCGCTCTATGGCCGCCTTCGCACGTTGTCACGTGCCGCCTCAGCGATATGGCGGGCCGCTATGCTGACCGCGCCGCGGAGCAGGAATTGTTGAACCAATCTGATCCGCTGATCTACCGGGCAGACGAGATCCTCGCGCCGGAAACGCGAGGCGAACTGCACACCAGCGTCACCGTGGTTTTTCCAGGTAAGATTGGTGACGAATACTTCATGAGCAAGGGCCACTACCAGGTCGATGATGCTGCGGTGAAGGTCTATCTGGCCGTCTCCGGCACAGGCTACATGCTGATGCAGAACGCGAAGGGCGATACCATGGAGGTCCCCATGGCGCCGGGTACGATCGTCTATTGTGCCGCAGGCTGGGCGCAGCGAACCGTCAATGTCGGCAACGATCCATTCGCCTACTTCAAATACTGGCCAGCGGATGGAGGTCACGACTACGAGCGCGTCGTTCGAGAAGGCGGCTTTCTCAAGCGGGTCGTCGAGCGCAACGGTCGCCCGCAAGTCATAGATGCAAAAGATATCTGATCGCGCAAATGATGCTTGAGCAATCGGCGAGCAGGTTAAACCGCATAAAGAATCCAATAGTAATCAGGGAGGAAGAATGATGTATAAGAAAATAACCACAGCAATCGCGTTCGCAACCACTCTCACATTGCTACCTGCAGCGCTCGCTACCGGTTCCGGTACGGCCGCCGCTGACGAGCCACTGAAGGTTTCGTGGATTTTGTCCAAGGCAGCGGCGCAAGCCGACCACCGGGCTCTCGATGGCTTCAACAGCTACATCAAGGAAAACAATTTGAACTGGACCGTCGACGTATCCGACGGCAAGGGGTCACCGGCCACAGCCGCCGAACTCCTTGAAAATGCAGTTCAACGCGGTTCTTCGGTAATCATCCTGTCGATGGTTGACATGCGTGCCTCACAGGCGTCGCTTGATAGTGCAAGCGCGGCCAAGATCCCGGTGTTCACCATCGATGCCGGTTGGACGCCTGGCGTGGTCGTCGACATTACCGCCAACAACTTCGCCATGGGCGCGATCATCAACGCCTACATGGCCGATCGCCTGGGTGGAAAAGGCGGCGTGATCGCCTTCAAGGAAAACTCCCACCACGGCGTGCGCAAGCGCGGCAAGGAATTCGACGTCGTCATGGGCGAGGCACCCGGCATCAAGGTTCTTGCCGATCATCAGATCGATGTCACCAATTTCTACGCCGATTCCAAGAATGCGATGGAGGATTTCATCACCCGCTTTGGCGATGAGGTCAACGGCGTGTTCGCCGGCTGGGACGAGCCCGCAATGGCCGCAGCCGATGCGATCAAGGAGGCCGGGCTGAAGAATGCGTTCGTGGTCGGCATCGATGGAAACACGGCCGCGATGAAGTACATCCGGGACGGCGGCCCGTTCGTGGCGACGGTCGCGCAACCGTTCGAGAAGATGGGCTCGCAAACTGGCCAGTACATCTCTGACATCGTTGTCAATGGAAAGGACCCGGACACCGTCATACCGGTCAAGCAGGTTTACCTGCCAACCTGCCTGATCACGGCGCAGAATGTGCCCCCGGAAGGCGAGCTGCCGTGGAAGGCATGTGAGTGACCCCTTCGACAAAAGCGAAGTAGGGTTGTTCACATAAGGAACGTCTACTGCACGTCTCCCGAAACCGAGAACCCGTTTCGGGAGACGTGCACGACGTACAGAGCCAGAGCGTGCAAGGCGGCTGCAAAAGATCGCGACACGCTTTGGTTTTCGAGACCGAGATTGCTTCCGCGCAATACGGTACACTAGCCGACCAACAGGCGTGGACACTTCGGCATGAGCACAGTGGAAACAGACCTTGTTGCCTCCGACGCAATTTTCCAGGCGCAAGACATTTGCAAGCAGTTTGGCCCGGTCCGTGCGCTCAACAACGTCAATTTGACGGTCCGTAGAGGCGAAGTGCACGCGCTCCTGGGTCAAAACGGCGCCGGCAAATCTACTTTGGTCAAGATAATTGCCGGCGCCGAACGCCCCGATGGCGGTCGGCTTCTGGTGGATGGCGAACCCTTGCGAGCCGGAGACCCTGACGCCGCGGTCAGCCGCCGCGTCGCTTACGTCAGCCAGGAAGGCAGTCTCAATCCCGGTTTCACCGTCCCGGAGAATGTCTTTCTCGGACGGGAAAAGACACGCTTCGGACTGCTGGACCGTAAACGTATGCTTAGAGAGGTTGAAGAGGTCCTGGCCGAGTTTGGCCTCGACCTGGATCTGCACCATGAGGTACGAGCCCTCGATCCGGCCAAGCGAAAGCTTGCCGAGATCGTACGCGCGCTTGCGCTGAGGCCACGGCTGCTCGTCCTTGATGAGCCAACCGCCGCGTTGCCGCAACCGGATGTCGATCATCTGTTGTCGATTATCCGCCAATTGGCCGAAAGCGGCATCGGCGTGCTGTTCATCTCGCACTATCTGAGCGAAATTTTTTCCGTGGCTTCCACGGCAACCGTGCTGCGCGACGGCGAACTGGTTTGGACCGGGCCGATGAGTTCGACCAACGCCACCGCGCTGGTCCGCCACATGATCGGAAACGAGGTTGAGGCCGTGGCGCCGCCAAGAGGCGACGCGATCGCCGGCGCACCGGCTTTGGAAGTGCAGAACCTGTCCACTGCGGATGGCCGAGTGCAAAGTGCGAGCCTTGCAGCGCACTCCGGCCGTGTTCTTGGCATTTTCGGCGTCGTAGGTGCCGGCAAGAGCGAATTGCTCGAGGCGATTTTCGGACTGCACCCGAAAACCGGCGGCGAGATCAGCCTCGGAGGTCAAAAGGTCGACCGGTGGGGCCCGCGCGAAGCTATCAGGGCCGGCATGGCCCTTGTTCCCAAAGACAGGTTGTCCAAGGCACTGCTGGCCGGTCGCAGTATCGCGTGGAACGTCGCAATGCCGTACTGGAACAGCCTGAGCCGCGGATTTTCTATTGGCAGCCGGGAAGCCAGGCTGGGCGACGAAGTCATTTCCGAACTGGGTATTGCCGCCCCGGGCAGCCACACCTTGGTCGAACATCTGAGTGGCGGCAACAAGCAGAAGGTTTCGGTTGGCAGGTGGCTCGGCACGCACTCCGCTGCCCGCATCTTCCTGTTCGACGAACCTACCCAGGGGCTGGACGTTGGCGCACGTGCAGGGGTGTACCGGCTCATGCGCAATCTGGCCGACAATGGCGCATCGATCATCGTCGCCTCGTCGGATCTCGAAGAAGTGCTGGCGATTAGCGATGACGTCACTGTCATCAAGAACGGCAAGACAACTGACTTGAACGAAAATGAAAGCCGTGAGGCTGCAGCGGTTCTGGCCGCGGCAACTTGACGAAGCCGTCTTCCGTGACGGCGTAAAACGGTTGAGGATGGATGATGACAAAGACTGTCGATGCGGCGCGGGATACCGAGTCGCCGGCCCGATCGGACAAGGGCCCGCAGCGGAACCAACAGATGGCGAACATGAGCCTGGCCGAAGGGCTCCGCCGGTATGGTACCTTGCTGGCATTGCTCGTGATCTGCGTTCTGCTCGCACTGACAACGCCCCGCTTCCTCACTGTCAGCAATCTGTCAACGGTGCTGGTTCAGCTTTCCATGCTGGTGGTGGTGGCAAGCGGCCTCACCGTTGTCGTCGCTTCCGGCGAATTCGACCTTTCGGTGGGTGCGGTCGCAGGCCTCGCGGGCGTCCTGACCACCGGCCTGCTCGCTCATCTGGGAACCGACGTTGGGCCGGCGGTTGGAGCCGGCGTTGCGGTGGGGGCGGTCGTTGGACTGCTCAACGGCATTCTGGTTGCAGTTGTCGGGCTGCCCAGCCTCATCGCCACCTTGGGGATGATCTCGGTCGTTACGGGTCTGAACCAATGGTACACCCAAGGCCAGGCCGTTTACGGGGGGCTGCCGGACAGCTTCGCCGTATTGGGTCGAGGCGCATTGTTCGGCATTCCGGTTCCGATCCTCATCATGCTGGCAATTGTCGTCATTTCCTACATTCTGCTCGAGCGCTCGGCGACGGGTCGGCACCTCTATACGATCGGCGACAACAAGGACGTCGCCCGGCTTGCCGGCATTTCGGTTCGCTGGAACAAGATCTTTGCTCTGGTCTTCTGCGGGGCTTGTGCTGGGCTGGCAGGCGTCATCATGGCCTCCCGTCTCGGCTCAGGCCAGCCGGCGGCAGGCGATCACTTTCTCATGGACGGTCTGGCCGCCGTATTCCTTGGCATGACGGCTTTTTCCCTCGGACAGGCAAACCTGCGCGGCACTGTGGTCGGCGCCCTCATCATCGGTGTGCTTCGCAATGGCTTCAATCTTCTGGGCTGGCCCTACTACATTCAGGACATCGCTATGGGCGTCATCATGATTGGTGCCATCACCGTCGCCGCCTCCAAGGGAGCCGTGCGGATGCCCAGCGTTACGGCAATGTTCAAATGAACTGCACTTGCCGTATCTTGGCCGGGTCTAAAGCAACGTTAACGGTGGCACGATGACAGGCGCGGCGACGCTCGGCCTCGACTTCGGCACGGGTTCCGGCCGTGTCGTCATGATCGACCTAAACACCGGCGGCGGCGTCACCGAGCATACGGTCGGCTATCAACGAGGTTTTCTTGACGAGACGACAGCGCCGCAGATGAAGCTTGCGCCCAACTCGGCCATCCAGGACCCTGCCGACTTCATCCATGCAGCGGAAAAGTTGCTGAGCTGGGCGGCTCGGGCCGCAGCCGACCTTGGCTTCGAAATTCACCCCATCGGCATTTCGGCCACATCCTGCACCATACTCCCCACCTTGCTCGATGGCACTCCATTGTTGCACACGCCAGCCTTTGCAGGTCGGCCGCACGCTTTCGCCAAGCTCTGGAAGCATCATGCGGCAGATCACTACGCAAAGCGGATTGCGGCGGCCCGCCCGAGCTTTCTGGGGCGATACAACAACCAGACGAGTTCCGAATGGTCTTTGGCAAAAGCCTGGCAGACGATGGCTGAAGACCCCGCGCTGTGGCAAGCGACAGAACGCTGGATCGACGCCGGTGATTGGATCGTGTGGCAACTCACGGGTAGGGAAACGCGCTCGGCAAGCCATGCCGGATGCAAGAACCATTGGCAGCCGGATTTCGGCGGCTATCCGGAAGCAGGCAGCCTCGAAGCAATACAGCCCGGACTTGGAAGTTGGCTCGACAAGCTGGCGCCGCCCCATCCGCTTGGCACTTCGGCGGGTCCGCTGACGCGACGCTGGCAGGACGTGACAGGCATCGGCTCTGCAGCGCTCGTGGGGGTCGCCATGGTTGACGCCGAGGCGGCTGTGCTGGGTTCGGACGTCAGCACGCCCGGCATATTGGTCGCCGCAGCAGGGACGTCGACCTGCCACATGAGCCTGTCGGCACAACCGACGCCGGTGGCAGGGATCGAAAGCCTGGTCTATGGCGGCGCCGTGGACGGGCTATACGACTACTCTACTGGTCAGGCGGCCAGCGGGGATATGCTGGCGTGGCTATCGAGAATGCTGGCCTTTGGCGGCAGATCCAGCCCCGAAGCAGTTCTTGAAACACTTGTCCAAGAGCTTGAAGGGTCAGTTAGCCCAAGCCCGATCCAGGTGATGGACTGGTGGAACGGCTGCAGGACGCCTCTGGGACAAGCGGACCTTGGCGGCATTGTTGCCAACATCAAGACGACAACCACGCCGGTCGAAATCTACCGGGCCATGCTGGAGGCAGGAGCGATGGGCATGCGTTATGCTTATGACCTCCATCGCCAGGCCGGGCCTATCCACGAGATTCGCATAACCGGGGGAATGGCCAGGTTCCCTGCCATCATGCAGATCTATGCGGATGTCATGGGTCAAACGGTCCGAGCCAACTCGACGGTGCTGGGCTCCGCCCGTGGGGCCGCCATTTCTGCCGCGAAAGCAGCCGAATGGGTCGTGCCCATCATCCTCGGCTATACCGACTACGAGCCGCGCGAGAGCGAACGCTACGGCGAACACTACCGGCAGTATTGCCGGCATATCGAACAGGCATCGGCGTCAACGTCTTGACGGCATGTTCATCGCGAAACGCTCTCGTCGGAGAGAATGGCGCGCGCCGTCGCTTCGTCGGTGACCAGAATGTGCTGCAAACCAGTGTTGAGAAGTGATCTTATCGCCGCCGCTTTTGACGTGCCGCCGCCGACTGCGATCACATGGGCTGCATGACTCAAATCCTCCAGCCGCATCCCGACCCCACCCGCTGCTTCCACCACCTTACCTTTGATGTCGAAGAAGTAGCCGAGGGACTCGCTGACGGCCCCACGCTGTTCAAGGGTCTTGATCCGTGCGGTGGGAAACTTACGGCGCGCGGCAACGCTTTTTAGCGTTCCGACACCTTGCACCACGACGGTCGCCGAACGGATGAAATCGAAAATCTCACGGATGGCAGGCTGCGCGTCGAGCAGGATGCTGACCGATTGTTCACCAAGGTCGCTTGGCAGATGCAACAGGCGGTACTTTGCGCCCAGCGCCCGGGCAAATTGGGCAACGACAGTGTTGGCTTCCGTTTCCAGCGCATCCCCCAGTCCGCCGCCGGTCGGAGCGATCGTAACACCGGGGTAATCCTTGTGGCTGAAAAGATGTCGTGCCACGTCTGCCAGCGTAGATCCCCCGCTGACGGCAACCACATCCTCAGGACCGAGAACTTCCAGAATGGCCTCGCCAGCCGCCCGCGCCAAGGCATCGCGCGCAACCACCTCCGTCTCGGAATCGCCCGGAACGATGAATACGCGTCGCAAGGAGAACTCCGCGGCCAGCCTGCGCTGCAGGCTGCGCAATTGCTGAAGTTCCGAAACGATCTGTGCAAGATCGGCAAGGATTTGGCGGCCGGCTGCAGATAATGACACGCCAGACCCGCCCAACTCGGCCAGTCCGATCTCCCGAAGAATCTCGACTTCCGATCTGGTGATGCGCTCGGACCAGCCCAGCCGGTCGGACAGGATACGGCGACCGACCGGTTCGCCTGCCGCCACGGCACGCAGCACGGTGTAGCGTCGCTCGACCAACTCCGCCATCTCTGGCGCTACCGACATGAGCACCGACAACGGACTTTGCATTGGCTTATCCGGGAGTTGCGATGGGATAGAACGTCTGATCCGAAATTAGGCCCGTTCTGTCAACCGGTTATGCTGAGGCAAGGCAATCGCTTCGAATGCCGGATTCACGAGATGATTACGCTAGTTGAGTAGCTGGCGTGTCCGGGATCAGCGCCTATGGCTCAGAATTGAGGGCGTGATTGACGGACAGCATGTTCAGAAGCGGTATATCAACCGGGTCAAAGCGGAAAACTCGATAGCTTTTCGAAGCGTACGAGAGGCGATGTCGATCGGTTTGTCGCTAGCAAAGTGTCGGAATGGCCTTCATTCGACAGTGGGGCATGCTCTTCAAGCGCCATCAAGAGCTGGCGGGTCAAACTTGGCAAGCG
The DNA here is from genome assembly GCF_001427285.1 of Mesorhizobium sp. Root552. Classification (GTDB taxonomy): domain Bacteria; phylum Pseudomonadota; class Alphaproteobacteria; order Rhizobiales; family Rhizobiaceae; genus Mesorhizobium. The sequence goes on along the minus strand of NZ_LMFV01000012.1, from coordinate 35,365 downwards.
AGAAGGTGTCCAACGCCTCGTCACCGGGTTCATGAACACGATGCAGGTCGACGCCACCTTAATCAAGTTTTGAAAGAAGGCCCTCGTCATATTGGGACTTTTAAGCCGATCGAAAAAACGGAACTGTCCGACCTGGCGCCGATTACTTGCCGTCTGGTTATGATCGAGAAATTTAGGAAGTGAATGGGGCCAATCAGACGATGCGCATATGGCTTCTCATCTCCTTGCCGATTTCTATTAACAACTGCCAATAACCCTCTAAACATTCAACTCACATGAATCATTTTTTCATTTTAGAAAACTCCCATATTGCCCGTAGCATAGCGTGAGCATACCGTAAGCTGGCCAGACAAGAGCCGTGCGAAGCTCAACGCACTGCAATCGTGGAAACAATGGATTGAGGAATAGCAATGCCCGCCTGTGTAGCCGAGCAGACGCAATGGGACGATGTCGATCTTCACTTCATGGCTCGCGCTATTCGACTCGCAAACGGGGCCCAAGGAACGACCGCGCCTAACCCGCCAGTCGGCTGTGTTATTGTCCGGGAAAATGTAGTGATCGCTGAAGGCGCGACTGGTCCTGGTGGGCGTCCTCATGCCGAAGCAAATGCACTTAGTTGCATCAATCACGAGGCCAATGGCGCCACCGCTTATGTGACGCTTGAACCCTGTTGTCACCACGGCGAAACGCCGCCTTGCAGTAACGCCCTGGTGGCTTCGGGCGTTAATCGGGTCGTAATCGCAGTAGCGACAGACCCTGATCCGCGCGTTAGTGGCCGTGGTGTTTCGGAATTACGACAAGCCGGTGTACGCGTAGACTGTGGATGCCTCGAGCAAGAGGCTTTGGATACGTTAGCTGGCTTTTTCCATCTTACACGAACGGGCCGACCCCTAGCCGTAATGGCGAATGCGGGTGGATTGGATTGTGACGACGCTCGTCAAATGGCCGAGACGATACGAACCTGCGACGCGACATTGGTGGTAAAGACGGCAAGAGACGATGAGCAATTGGCTTTGAATTGGATCAATACAACTTTGAGAATGATCGGCCAGGATCGCTTGGTCCGTGTATTGTCCGCAGCACCCCACGATCTTATTACAATGATGGATGGCGAATTGGACGCGTGTGGCCGGCTGGGCCTTACTCGCGTACTGGTCGTATCGTCAAAATCACATGCACGGGAGTTGGTTCTATCCGCGCGAGTCATGCCAGTCGCTGAGCAAGTTCATGGATCAAAAGCACGAGAATCGTTCCCCTATGTGGATCGCCATGAAACACTCTGTCCGAATGTTTGCCCACATCCCCAGCGCCCTTGGTAACTGCCGCTCGGCCAGCAGTTAAATCCGGCGTATCACATCTGTTCAGATCATCATTTCACAGTAGCCTGTACATCACGCGATCAATCGGTTGCCGGACATGGCAAGGGCGATATGTCGGCGAGAAAGATGGTCGTAGTCTACAAGATCGATCGACTGACCCGGTCTCTGATGGACTTCTCCAGGATCGTCGAGGTCTTCGATGCCAATGACGTATCATTTGTGTCTGTAACGCAGCAGTTCAACACTACCACCTCCATGGGCAGGCTAACACTCAATGTCTTGTTGTCCTTTGCCCAGTTCGAACGGGAGGTCACGGCAGAGCGCATCCGAGACAAAGTTGCCGCCTCCCGCAAGAAGGGTATGTGGATGGGTGGTTCAGTGCCGTTCGGCTATCGGGCAATTGACAAAAAGCTGGTCATTGACCCCGAAGCTGAAAGGAAGGTTCGATCGATCTTCAGCCGCTATCTCGAACTCAAATCCGTCTTTCTCCTGCTGGACGAACTGAACTCGGGTGACCGCGACGAGGCCGGGGCGTCAACATCGGACCCACAGCAGCGGACAATCTACTCGCGCGGCATGCTTTATCACCTGCTGGCCAATCCAGTTTACATCGGTAAGGCCAGACACAGAGACAAGATTTACGATGGTGAGCATCAACCCATCATTGACGATGAGACCTTCGCCATGGCTCAGGCAATTTTGAAGGCCCAGGCGCCTCATCGCAAAAGCAGAAACCGCAGCCAAAGCCTGCATCTGCTGACCGGCCTGCTCTTTGATGAAACCGGCGATCGGTTAAGTCCGGTGTTCACCACCAAAGGTGAAAAACGCTTTCGCTATTATGTCTCCCACCGCCTTGAGACCGGAAGACGAACCGATCCGACAGGATGGCGGCTGCCAGCTGAGGAACTGGAACAAACCGTTCTTCATCAACTGGACGTGATCCTTCGCGATGAGGTCCGCTTGTCAAAATGGGCCAGCACACTATCGCCGTCAGTCCGCATTGAAACCGTGATTGCCAAGGCAACCCAACTTCGTGAAGCGCTACCAGCAGCATCCCATGTTGAGTGCGCCAAGATGCTGAAGACCCTGTTTCGATCGATCTGCATCAGGCCCGGCGCCATGGTGTTGGAGGTCAATCCCCATGCTGTGTTCGAAGCGAGCCATGATATCGATGACAACCACCATGACGGGCAGGAACAACAATCGGTGACACTCCCAATACCGTTTACGCTCCGGCGCAGGGGTTTTGAGTCCAAGCTTGTTCTGGAAGGTCCCTACGCCCGCCAAAAACCTGACGACAGTCTCATCGACCTATTGGCAAAGGCCCATCTCCTGCTCGGCATGCTGACTGATGGCTCCGGTCGCACCATTGCCGATGTGGCAAACACCACCCGCATTCATGTTGCCGATGTCAGCCGTATCCTTCCCCTCGCCTTCCTCGCGCCGAAGATAACCGACGCCATCCTACGTGGCCGCCAGCCAGTCGACCTCACCGTTCGCGCGCTGGCACGGGACGATCTTCCGATCCTGTGGGCCGATCAGCGCCAGCAGTTCGCCATCCAGGCCAGCAACTAAGCAGATCCAGGCAACTGTCCAACCATCAACGCTGAAATCTATTGGGCACGCTCCGTACCCGAAAGAGACGATCCACCAATTTGGCCCAAAACCCAGCCCCAAAGCGCGTCTCTTGTCCAACAGATTGGCGCAACCGACCACTAAGCTTCGGAAATGACGAGGCCTTTCAACCGTCGTGCCGAAAGCTGCCAAACGGACTGACTGAGTGGTGATGGGACAGTCACACAAACTCTAGACCAATAGTTCTTTCCTAAACGACCGGAATGTTTTTCGAATTCCGTCTCTAAAAGAGCGCCATGATGGTTACGCGCGGAAATGTGAGAATCTCCTCAACAGAGACGGCGCATTTTCAAACTATTGGTACGGGTTTCGCTTAAAAGAGTGGTTCAAGTCTCTAAAATATCCAATAATAACAATGACTTAGTGGTGATCCCGACAGGAATCGAACCTGTGACCTACAGATTAGGAATCTGCCGCTCTATCCTACTGAGCTACGGGACCACTCGGGCAGACACATAGCGGCTTGCAGCCGCTTCGCCAAGTCAAAGCCGGCCGAAAAATCCGGCCCGCCTGCAAAATAGAACCCTGCCGCCGGCCGCGCCTCACGCCGCCAGCGCCGTCTCCGTCAGCTTCACCCAATAGCTCACGCCATGCGCGATCGCCTCGTCGTTGAAGTCATAGGCCGGATGGTGCAGACCGGCGGTGGCGCCGTTGCCGATGAAGATGAAGGCACCGGGCCGCGCTTCCAGCATGTAGGAAAAGTCCTCGCCGCCCATCACCGGCGGCATGGCGCGATGTACCTGGCTCTCGCCGGCGACGCTTGCGGCGATGTCGCTGGCAAAGGCGGTCTCGCCCGGGTGATTGAAGGTCACCGGATAATTGGCGTCGAAATCGAGTTCGACCGTCACACCGTACGTCGCCGCCACGCCTGCGCAGATCGCGCGCACCCGCTCCTCGGCCAGCTTGGCCACTTCCTTCTTCAGCGTGCGCACCGTGCCGGCCAGCTCCGCCTGTTCGGGAATGACGTTATAGGCGTCGCCCGCGTGGAACTTGGTTATCGACACCACCACTGCCTCGACCGGATCGACATTGCGCGACGCAATCGTCTGCAGCGCACCGACGAGCTGGCTTCCGATGACAATCGGATCGAGCGTGCCGTGAGGCATCGCTGCATGGCCGCCGCGTCCCTTGATGCGGATGGTGAGTTCCGCCGTCGCCGCCATGATCGGGCCGGGGCGGATGGCGAACTGGCCCACCGGCAAGCCGGGCATGTTGTGCATGCCGAACACCTTGCTGATGCCGAAACGGTCCATCAGCCCGTCCTTGACCATCTCGTTGCCGCCGCCGCCGCCTTCTTCCGCCGGTTGGAAGATCACCGCCACCGTGCCGGCGAAGTTGCGCGTTTCGGCAAGGTACTTGGCGGCGCCGAGCAACATGGCGGTGTGCCCGTCATGGCCGCAGGCATGCATCTTGCCGGCAACCGTCGAAGCATAGGGCTTGCCGGTGATCTCGTGGATGGGCAACGCATCCATGTCGGCCCTCAGCCCAATCGTCGTCCCGTTGCCGAGATTGCCCTTGATGACGCCCACGACGCCGGTCTTGCCCAACCCCGTCACCACGTCGTCGCAGCCGAACTCCTTCAGCTTGCCGGTGACGAAGGCCGCCGTTTCGAAGACGTCGAAGTTCAGCTCGGGCGTCTGGTGCAGGTGTCGGCGCCAGCCGGCGACTTCATCCTGCAGTTCGGCGGCGCGGTTCAGGATCGGCATGTTTGTCACACTCGCTTGGTGGCCAAGCCTCAAGGCCTGCCATAATTGTGAAAGGCTCAACCTTTGCCATGTTGATGTCACATAGGCTAAATAGCAACTGCGCGAAAGCTGCCGGGCGGCCCCCAACGGCAGGCTGGCAATTCCGTGCGGAAATCTTAGAAAGCCGCAGGCGGCTACGGCAAGAGGCGATTTCGAATTTCACGATGACAAGCACGCATTTCCTGAAAAGCGCACTGTTCGGCGCGCTTGCGCTCGCTGCGTCCGCCGCGCCGGCGCTCGCCAATCCCACCCTTCTGTTCGACCTGAACAACGGCCAGGTCCTGAAGCATGAGGATGCGTTCAAGCGCTGGTATCCGGCGTCGCTGACCAAGCTGATGACCGCTTACGTCACCTTCCGGGCGCTCGAAGCCGGTGAAGTTGCACTGGATTCGCCGATCAAGATGACCAGGACCGCCGTCAACCAGCCGCCCAGCAAGATGGGCTTCAAGGCTGGCCAGGTCATGCGCCTCGACAACGCCTTGAAGATGATGCTGGTCAAGTCGGCCAACGACGTCGCCATGGCAATTGGCGAAAACATTGGCGGCTCGCAGGCCGAATTTGCCCGGCGCATGAACGCGGAGGCCGCGCGCATCGGCATGGTGAACAGCCATTTCGTCAATCCCAACGGCCTGTTTTCGCCGGACCAGTACATCACCGCGCATGATCTCGGCATGCTCGTCACCGCCTTGCGCCGGGATTTCCCGCAATACACCTCCTGGTATGGCATCGAAGGCCTCGCCGTCGGCAAGAAGGCCATCCCCAACTACAATCTGCTGGTCGGCCGCTACCCCGGCGCCGACGGCATGAAGACGGGCTTCGTCTGCGAATCGGGCTTCAACCTGATCGGCTCGGCCACCCGCAACGGCCGAACCCTGGTTGCCGTGGTGCTGGGCGAGCAATCCGGCATCACGCGTGCCGAAAAAGTGGCCAAGATGCTCGACGGCGGTTTTGCAACGCAAGGCGGCTCCACCACGCTTGCTGCGCTGCCGAGCTATGGCGACACCACCTCGTTTACCGACATGCGCGCCGAAATCTGCGAAAAGAAACCGGCGGCGGAACTTTCCGAGGCCGCGCCCGCCGAGAAGAAGGATGCGCCGAAGTCGGTCTTCCGGCAAAAACTCGTCAATCCGACGCTGGTCGCGGTCGGGCTGGGCGGAGCAACCGGCCCGTTGCCCAAGGCGATGATCGGCAAGGTCGAATATGCCGACGTGCCGGTTCCGAGCTGGCGCCCGGACATGCCGCCGCCGGCCGGCACCGAAACCACCGCGCAAGGCGGCTGAGCACCGGTAAAATGGCCAGTTTTCCCATACCCGTCTCGGTCATCACCGGCTTCCTCGGCGCCGGCAAGACGACGCTGCTCAACCGTCTCCTGAAAGATCCGGCGCTTGTCGACACCGCCGTCATCATCAACGAGTTCGGCGATGTCTCGATCGACCACCTTCTGGTCGAGCAGGCGTCCGACGGCATCATCGAATTGTCCGACGGCTGCCTGTGCTGCACGGTGCGCGGCGAACTGGTCGACACGCTGGCCGAACTGATCGACCGCTTGCAGACCGGCCGCATCAGCCGGCTTTCGCGCGTCATCATCGAAACCACCGGACTGGCCGATCCCGCACCTGTGCTGCAGTCGATCATGGCGCACCCGGTTCTGGTGCAGGCGTTCCGGCTCGACGGCGTCGTTACGATGGTCGATGCCGTCAATGGCGCGGCCACGCTCGATGCCCATGTCGAGGCGGTGAAGCAGGCGGCGGTCGCCGACCGCATCGTCATCACCAAGACCGATCTTGTTGCCGACAAAAGCGAACTGGCAGCGTTGCATGCCCGCCTGCGCCAGCTCAACCCCGGCGCACCGCTGCTCGATGTCGGCAAGGCCGGCATTTCCGAACTGTTCGACTGCGGCCTCTACAACCCTGCCACCAAGTCGGCCGACGTCCGCCGCTGGCTGGGCGAGGCTGCCGAAGACCACGACCATGATCACGACCATCATGATCATGGCCACCACGATCACGCGCATCACCATCACCGCCATGATTCGCGCGTGCGCACCGATACGCTGGTCCACGACGGCCCCTTGCCGTTCTCGTCCATCGAGATGTTTCTCGACTTGTTGCGCTCCACCCATGGCGAGCAGCTTTTGCGCATGAAGGGCATCATCGAGCTGGCCGACGACCCGTCGAAGCCGCTGGTGGTGCACGGGGTCCAGAAAATCCTGCATCCGCCGGCCCGCCTGCCCGCCTGGCCGGACGACCGGCGTGGCGCCCGGCTGGTTCTGATCACGATGGACATGCCGCAGGATTACGTCCAGCGGCTTTTCGCGGCCCTCACCAACAAGCCGGCCATCGACACGCCGGACCGCGCGGCGCTAGAAAACAATCCGCTCGCCATCGCCGGCCGCTAGTGCATGTCTCCCGAAAGCGGGAACCGGTTTCGGGACAAAGACATGCATAAAATCAAGGAGCTAAAGCGCGTGAAGCGAATCTGAAAGATCGCGACACGCTTTAGCGGCGCTGTTTCGCCCCAGCGGCAACGGCGTCAGCGCCAATCTCCGTTCTTGCGGGGGTCAACAACCACTATGCGCCAGTGAAGTCATCGTGCCGGCGGCACGATGAAAGGCCAGCGAACGCCGGTGCGCAGCGCAGGCAGCAGCGCCCAACCGCTCCGCTTCGTCATCCCGTAACCGGCTGAAGCAAGGCGTCCCAACTTCGTCATCCCGGAATTCCCTTTCGTGCGGAGCGAGAAAGGAATATCCGGGATCCATTCCGTGACATTGCGGCACTACTCTGGGCACCAGCGCGCTTACTCTCCCCTTTTGATGAGGAGGCTCGATCCGGTTGCCGATCGAGTGCCTCGTCAGGCACCCCCCCTCTGGCCTGCCGGCCATCTCCCCCTGAAGGGGGGAGATCACGCGATTGCCATGCTTTCATCCGGTACTGAGGTCACAGAGGCGGCTGTAAGCTTGAAGCTGCCGATCTCCCCCTTGAGGGGGAGATGGCCGGCAGGCCAGAGGGGGGTGTTGTTCTTGTGAAGATTCTGATCGCGTAGTGGACAAATCACGCCTCCCCACAAAATCCTTCACCCCGCTTATCCCCACCGTCTCCATCTCCCGCATACTCGCTGCCATCGCCCTTGCGGGAGACCTGGTGCGCACCGGGTATCAGGGAAGGGCGTCGGTGCCGGATTGGTCGCATGACGGTGTGCNCTGGTGCGCACCGGGTATCAGGGAAGGGCGTCGGTGCCGGATTGGTCGCATGACGGTGTGCGGCTGGGTGATGAGCCCCCAAGTCCGGGCCTCGACTGAGCMAGCGGGCCGCATTGGACGGCAGCGCCCCCTCAGGGAGGCAAGACCACCGGACGGGCGGCCGCAAGGCCGCACTATCTATCTAAACGAGCGACCGAACGGCCGCCCGTCCTCCCGACCTCTCAGATGAGGTCAGTTCTTTGACAATGGCCAGACGGCTTTAGCCGGGCGTGGCAACCATAAAGCACGCCCGACCTCTCAGATGAGGTCAGTTCTTTGACAATGGCCAGACGGCTTTAGCCGGGCGTGGCAACCATAAAGCACGAACTCCGATAGCCGTCTGGCCATCCGGGGTCCCCGCCAGCGACGAGCGTTAGCGAGGAGCTTAAGGGCGGGGCAAAAGACTCCCAGACGGCTTTAGCCGGGCGTGGCGATGAGGAAACGCGTCGGCCCAACTACAAACCGGCCCTGCACCATCGCCATGCGGGCAACCAGTCGCTAACTTCCGAAGCTTGCAACAGGGAGCAGACAGACATGGCCGACATCACCATCCGCCCGCTCGAGCAATCCGATCATGCCGACTGGCGCCGGCTATGGACCGACTACCTGACTTTCTACGAAACCAAACTGCCGGACGAGGTCTACGCCAAGACCTGGGAGCGTCTGTTCGCGCCCGGCGAGTTCGAGCCCAAGGGCTTCATCGCCCTCCTCGACGGCAAGGCGGTCGGACTGACGCACTACCTCTATCACCGCTCAGGCTGGTCGCTGGTCAACAACTGCTACTTGCAGGACCTGTTCTCCGCCCCGGCAGCGCGCGGCAAGGGCGTCGGCGCGGCGTTGATCGAAGCGGTGCGCAACGAGGCGGCCAAGACCGGCGTCACCAATGTCTACTGGATGACGCACGAAACCAACGCCACCGCACGCCGTCTCTACGATCACGTTGCACGAAGGACGGGTTTCATCGAATACGATCTTCTGTAGTGGCAGGCACAGAGATTTTAGCCGGATTCGAAGACACGGATTTTGCCAAAAGTGCAGATGAGCACTTTAGTGCCGCAACGCCTGTGACAGCCCAAAGCAAATGCAGCGGCCATTGATGCTTGTGCCTGTTTTTCCTACGAGTCCTGAAATGCTCGCTGTCGAGATATTCCGGCAAGGACATCTTACCTTTGGCGACATTGCATGCTCGGCAAGCTGGAATTGTCAGATAGCCGCCACGGTGTGCCTTGGGAATAACGTGGTCTCGCGTGCCAAGAGTAAGGGGCTGCGGATTACCTTGGCCGGACTTTCGCCTCGTCGGAATCCCACAATAGGCGCACCAATTGCGCCTGTCGTCGTTCCACCAGCTTGCATCGAAGCAAGCCACCGACCGCATCAGCTGCTCAATAGGCTGCAATCCCATATGTCCACGATAGCGGTTTCTGCTCTAAGATAGAGTGAGCGACAAAATGAGAATTTTATAAATCGATGTTCATTCCCTTCTTCCTCGAATTGAAAGCCGCCAAGGTTCCCGTTTCCTTGCGGGAGTATCTTTCGCTGCTGGAAGGGCTGGAGGCAGGGCTCGTCGACTACGACGTGGAGGGCTTTTACTACCTCGCCCGTTCGGCGCTGGTGAAGGACGAGCGCCATATCGACCGATTCGACCGCGTCTTTGCCCATGTCTTCAAAGGCATCGAAGCACTGTCCGGCGAAACCCCGGTAGATGTGGCGGAAATTCCCGAGGAATGGCTGCGCAAGCTCGCCGAAAAGCATCTCAGCGACGAGGAGAAGAAGCTGATCGAGGCGATGGGCGGCTTCGACAGACTGATGGAAACGCTGAAGAAGCGGCTGGAGGAACAGAAGGGGCGCCACCAGGGCGGTTCGAAATGGATCGCTACCGCCGGCACCTCGCCTTTCGGGGCCTATGGCTACAATCCCAAGGGCGTGCGCATCGGCCAGGACGGCAGCCGCAACCGGCGCGCCGTCAAGGTGTGGGACAAGCGCGAGTTCCGCAATTTCGACGACAGCGTCGAGCTTGGCACGCGCAACATCAAGGTGGCTTTGAAGCGGTTGCGGCGCTGGGTGCGCGACGGCGCGGAAGAAGAGTTCGATCTTTCCGGCACCATCCATGCCACCGCCGAGCATGGCTATCTCGACGTCAGGACGCGGCCGGAACGGCGCAACGCCGTCAAGCTCTTGATGTTCTTCGATGTCGGCGGCTCGATGGACGACCATATCAAGACCGTCGAGGAGCTGTTTTCAGCGGCGCGGGCGGAATTTCGCCAGCTCGAATATTTCTACTTCCACAATTGCCTCTACGAGGGCGTGTGGAAGGACAATCGGCGGCGGCGCTCGGAAACAATCTCCACCTTTGACCTGATCCGCAAATACGGGTCGGACTACAAGGTTGTGTTTGTCGGCGACGCCTCGATGAGCCCTTACGAGATTGTCCAGCCGGGCGGTTCGGTCGAGCACTGGAACGAGGAATCAGGCGCGGCGTGGCTCTCTCGCGTGCTTGCCCAGTGGCCGAATGCGATCTGGCTCAACCCCACCTCCGAGAAGCATTGGGCCTATACGCATTCGATCGGCCTGATGCGCGACATCTTCGGCAACCGCATGTTCCCGCTTACGCTCGCCGGACTTGAATCCGCGACGCGGGAATTGTCGCGCAAGCACTGAACGCGCTGGGCAGCCGCGTAACGAATGCCTATCTTTGGACGAAGAGACGGCGAGAACTTTGGCCGCGAAGGCAGGAGACCGACATGGAAAGCCACACCTATCCCGTGACCCGCACCGACGCTGAATGGCGCGCCCGCCTCACCCCGGAGCAATATGTCGTCATGCGCAACCACGGCACCGAGCGCCCCGGCAGCTGCGCGCTGCTGCATGAACACCGCGCGGGAGCCTTCACCTGCGCCGGCTGCGATACGAAGCTGTTTGAATCGACGCTCAAGTTCGAGAGCGGCACCGGCTGGCCAAGCTTCAACGACCCGGTGCCGGAATCGGTCGAGACCACGACCGACCGCAGCTACGGCATGGTCCGTACCGAAGTGCACTGCGCCACCTGCGGCAGCCACCTCGGCCATGTCTTCCCGGACGGCCCGCCGCCGACCGGACTGCGCTACTGCATCAACGGCGTTGCGCTGAACTTCCAGCCGGCGTGAGGAGAGCAGCGGACCGAAAAGTGGAGCCGGTTTTCGGGTTGCTCCGATGCTCCAACAAAAATGTCAGGCGTAGCGGCTTGGACCAAGCTCACTGGTATCGATGTCCGGCTTGCGCCCGGACATGATGTCGGCAAGCACCTTGGCCGAGCCGCAGGCCATGGTCCAACCCAGCGTTCCGTGCCCCGTGTTCAGGAAGAGATTGTCGAATTTGGACTTGCCGATGATCGGCGGCCCATCCGGCGTCATCGGGCGCAAGCCGGACCAGAAGGTTGCCGCCCCGACATCGCCCGCACCGGGAAACAGGTCGCTGACGGAATGTTCGAGCGTCTTGCGCCGGCCTTCGTGCAGTCTCAGGTCATAGCCCGAGATTTCCGCCGTGCCGCCGACACGGATACGGTCGCCAAGCCGGGTGATCGCCACCTTGTAGGTCTCGTCCATGATGGTCGAGACAGGCGCGGCATCCGCTTTGACGATCGGCACGGTGATCGAATAGCCCTTGACCGGATAGATCGGGATCGACTGGCCGATCTTGCGCATCCAGATCGGCGAATAGGAACCCATCGCCATGACGTAGGCGTCGGCGGTGCGGTTGCCGGCGCTGGTGGCGACGCCGGTCACGCGGCCGTTCTCGACCGAAATGCCGTTCAACGTCACGCCGAACTCGAACCGGACGCCGCCGGCCGTGGCGATCTCGGCCAATCTGGTCGTGAACATCTGGCAGTCGCCGGTCTCGTCGCCGGGAAGCCTCAAACCGCCAACAAACTTGTCGCGCACGGCGCCAAGCCCTGGTTCGGCGGCAATGCAGCCATCGGGATCGAGCACTTCGAACGGCACGCCGTACTGCTTGAGGATCTCGACGTCGCCGCCGATGCCGTCGAGCTGCTTCTGGGTGCGGAACAGTTGCAGCGTGCCCTTGGTGCGCTCGTCATAGGCGATGTTGGTGGAAGAACGCAGCGCCTTCAGCGTGTCGCGGCTGTATTCCGCAATCGGCACCATGCGCGCCTTGTTGCGGGCATAGCGCGCTTCGGTGCAATTCCTCAGCATGCGGATCAGCCACGACCACATATGCGGATCGAAGGCCGGGCGCACCACGAGCGGGCCGTATTTCATCAGCAGCCACTTGACCGCCTTGACCGGGACGCCCGGTCCCGCCCATGGCGAGGAGTAGCCGGGCGAGACTTCGCCCGCATTGGCAAAGCTGGTCTCAAGCGCTGGCCCCTGCTGGCGGTCGATGACCGTCACCTCATGACCGGCCTCGGCCAGAAAATAGGCAGTGGTGACGCCAATCACGCCACCGCCCAGCACCAGTACCTTCATTTCATGCTCCTTGGTCCCCGTTCAAGCCGCGGAAGGGCCGGGGTCGTCATCATATGGCCCTCTCTGCCGGATTTCGGGCCTTTCGCCAAGAGGTGTGACATTAGCTGGAGCACTGTGGACCAGCCGCAGCGCGGGGCGACGGGACGGCGCGGTCGTCGTCGGCATGTGGCGTTTTGGAGCGAATTGCCGCCGGGCGGCCTCCGGCTGGTAAAGCACCTTTTCAAGCAGGATCAATTCGGTTTCGCCGGTGGAGCGTTCGATCAGCGCCGACTGCCCCTCGGCAAGGCCAAGCAATGCAAGCCCGCGCATGGTGGTTATGGGCAGGCCGACGCCCACCATGTCGCGAATGTCGCTCTGCACCAGCGTCCGCACGTCTTCCTTGCCGCCATTGACGCGGAACATCACCCGGCTGTTGATCGTTGCGATATTGGCTTCGACCAAATCGACCTGAACAACGCTGGCGTTGGCGACCTTGCATTTCAGCAAAGGCAGGATTGCTTCGCCCGAAGCGATGCGCCTTTCCAGCATGACCTCCAGGATGGAGAAGTCCTTGCTGGTCAGCCGGCAGGTTACATGGGCCATTTCACTCTCCCGATGTCACGACTGGGCGTCGAGCGAGGGCGGCTCGACTTCGGCGATGTCGAGGACGCGTTCCTTGCCGTCGCGCGTTTTCCAGACGACCGATTGCCCGGCGGCCAGCCCGATCAACGCAGTGCCCAGCGGGGTAAGGATGGAGATCTTGTTTTCAGCGATATCGGCCTGCCCCGGATAGACGAGGGTGATCCGCTTGGTGTCCTCGCCGCCGTTGCGGAAGGTAACGGTGGAGCCCATGCGTACCACGCCGGCCGGCATGGCGTCGGCGCTGGCGATGGTGGCGCGATCCATTTCCGACAAAAGTTCGTCCGCCATGTCCGGCAGGCGGTCGAGCGCCGTACGCGCAAGGCTGGTCAGCCGGTCATGGTCGACGGCGCTGACGATGATGTCGAGTTGCTCACGATGCCTGGTTGCTTCGCGCATGTGATTGAACCTTTTTTGAGTTTGGCAGAGCGGGTTTTACGGGCGCGCTGCCGGTCGCCCTGTCGCATGGTTGTCGGATATGTGGTCTCGGCTAAAGCCATGCGCAGCTTCAAAAGCTTGAAGCGGCGGTTGCGTGCTGAACGTGCGCTTCGCAGCGTGCGAGAGCGCTTCGGTTCTCAATTTGTTGAAAATGCCCCGCTACGCGCGGCCGAATACGGCCGGGCCGGGGCTACGCTCCCGCGATCGGACACACCCGGAAACAGGTCGGTATGTGGGCAAGATTGCTCATCTTACAAGCCTTGCTGGAAAGAGGCTGGTTGTCAAGCGTGTCCAAACCGCTCACTCGACACCGACGTACCGGCGATGGAAACGATGCCCGAGACTGGTCAGGACTTCGTAGCCGATGGTGCCGGAAAAGCCGGCGACTTCGTCCAGTGTTTGCGATGGCCCTATCATTTCCACCATGTCGCCAGGCCGCAAACGGCCCTCTGGAAGGGCGGAAATATCAAGGATGATGGAGTCCATCGAGACGCGTCCGATGAACGGCAGGCGGACACCGTCAAAATAGGCCGACGCAGCCGCGCGACGGCGCCATCCGTCGGCATATCCCAACGAGATCGTTGCCAGAGCGGAATTGCGCCCGGTGACGGCGGTGTGCCCGTATCCAACGCCTGCTCCGGCGGCCACGGAACGGGTCTGGATCACCTTTGCCTGCAGGCGGACCACCGGCAGCATCGGGTTTTCAAGTCCGGGCGTTGGGTTGATGCCGTAGAGCGCAGCTCCCGGACGCGCGAGTTGATGATGGAACCCATTGCCCAGGAAAATGCCCGACGAATTGGCCAATGACGCGGGTACCGGCGGCAGCATGGCGCGCAGGCGGTCGAACTCAATCCGCTGTGCTTTGTTGGCCGGATGCGCAGGCTCGTCGGCGCAGGCGAGATGGCTCATCACGAGCGTTACTTCAATGTTTGCGAACGCCTGTGGATCGGCGGCCAAGGCCAAAACCTCGGATGCGGCCATGCCGAGCCGCGACATGCCGCTATCTACCTGGATTGCCGCCGGCAATTCATGGCCTATGTCTCGCGCGGCTTTGCTCCATGCTGAAAGCTGGTCGAGGCTGTTGATCACAGCGCATAGGTTGGAGCCGGTCGCGTCCCGTTCGGCGCCTGGCGGGATTCCATTCAGTACGTAGATCGTGGGTTTCGGGCCGATCGCATCGCGCAATGAAATGCCTTCGCCAACATGCGCCACGAAGAAAGTATCGCAACCTTCCGCCATCAGCGCCTGCGCTATCTGTACCGCGCCCAGACCATAGCCGTCGGCCTTGACCACGCCGGCGCAGCGCGCTGCGTCAAGCCTTGCCCTCAGGCGGCGATAGTTCTCGCGTACAGCCTCAAGATCGATGGTAAGGATCGCACCCGCCGCTGCCGGATCCAGCGCTACTGCCCGATGCTCAAGGGAGACCTTGTTCATACGCCCGACCCTCGAACTTCTGTTGCATTCAATGTTCAATTGCGTCTGGGGCTTTATAACATCTATCGAACGCACGATCCCTTCGAAAAGGCAGTGCTTTCTCGAAGAAGCTGGCCATAGTTGGCTACGGAAAGATCGAATTTCGCATGGAAATAGCTTGGCGACGTTCCAGCGCCCGTCGCGCGGTGAAGATCGTGAGCATTTCTTGTCGTGCCTCACCCAGTTGCAGGCCGAACCGTCGTGCAAACCACACATCTGCCCAGAAACAAAAAACCCGGCCGCACGGGCCGGGTTTTTGTGACTGCTCAAGCGGTCAGATCAGGCAGCTTCTTCCTGCTCGGTTTCCTCGTTGTCAGCCTTGGCGCCGCGCTTCGGACCCTTGTTAAGGTTCACCTCAATGAGGCGGACCGCTTCGGTTTCCGACATGCGATTGACCGCGGCAATCTCACGCGCCATGCGGTCAAGCGCTGCTTCGTAAAGCTGACGTTCGGAGTAAGACTGCTCCGGCTGGTTATCCGCGCGATAGAGGTCGCGCACCACTTCGGAGATCGAGATCAGGTCGCCGGAATTGATCTTCGCGTCGTATTCCTGGGCGCGGCGCGACCACATGGTGCGCTTGACGCGGGCGCGACCCTGCACAACCTTCAATGCACGATCGACATAGTCGGTTTCGGACAGCTTGCGCATGCCGATGGAAGTCGCCTTGGCGACCGGCACCTTGAGCCGCATCTTGTCCTTCTGGAAATCGATTACAAACAATTCCAGTTTGTGTCCCGCCACTTCCTGCTCATCGATCGATACGATCTGGCCCACACCATGCGCCGGATAAACGATGAACTCTCCGGTCTTGAAACCGTGACGTGCGGGGGCAGACTTCTTCTGCGGGATGCTGGTTGCCATTACGCCCTAGACTCCTTGTTGTGGCCGACAACAAGCCGGCCGAACATGTTTGGCCGGATGAACCGGCATCGCCGCGCGACAGATGAGACTACCGGGAAAGCAAGGACCCCTGGACCGCACCAAAGCGACCCTATCGTCCAGATTGCTCTGGTCCGGATTGTTAGATTCACCTTTCAGTGATTTGGGGCGTGTGCGCCATCAATCGACGTTGTGTCACCGGCATGTTGCTGGATAGATAACACAAAAAGTCGGAAGAATCAAGAATTTGCTGCACACGCTAACGGCAACAGGCGGCTATCGCAACTGCACAAGGCCGGTCAAACGAACTTTTCGCGTCGCTGCGATGTGCCCAAAGCTCAGTTGCCTTCGCCCGGCTCAGGCGAAAAATACTTCTCTAGCTTACCGGTCTCTCCGTCGAACTCCTTGGCGTCTGCCGGAGCGTCTTTCTTGGCAGAGATGTTGGGCCACTTGTCCGCATATTCCGCGTTGAGCAGGAGCCAGTTGTCGAGACCGGGCTCGGTGTCGGGCTTGATCGCGTCGGCGGGGCACTCAGGTTCACAAACGCCGCAGTCGATGCACTCGTCAGGATGGATGACGAGCATGTTTTCGCCTTCGTAGAAGCAGTCCACCGGGCAGACCTCGACGCAGTCCATGTACTTGCATTTAATGCAGTTGTCGGTCACGACATAAGTCATCGGCGGCTCCGGGAATGCCCGCGTTTGCCCGTCATCAGGCGGATCTTCCGAGGGTGAGGTAACGCCTTTGCCGGCCGCTTGCAAGGCCAGCTACGTTGCTGATTTTGGCTCAGAATGAAATGAAACCAACGCGGATACGCCGGTATCCGGATATTCAATCCTTGCCATGCAGCCTGTCGGTTTGGCGTCGCGCTTTCTTGGTCGGCCGGCCGCTGCCGATGTCGCGAACCGGTTGCAGGGCATCGGGAACGCCATCCGATGGCGCAGGCGGCGGCGACAGGTCTTCATAGAGTTTGCGCGCTTCCTCCGCCGGTCCGCGCCGCGACCCGGCATCGAGCACCTTCCAGATCAGGATTCTGCGGTCGAGGGTGATGGTCAGCACGTCACCGGGCTTCACAGTGTCGGAGGCCTGCGCTGCTTTGTCGCGATTGATGCGCACGCGTCCGCCAAGCACCAGCTTTGCCGCCAGCGTGCGCGACTTCACCGCTCGCGCAAAGAAAAGCCATTTGTCGATACGCTGACGACCTTCGACGACCATGGATCAGTTCGAACCGTCACGACCTTGCATACGGCCCCGCTATTTCTTCAACTGGTCCCGCAGTGCGGCAAGCTTGGCAAAGGGTGAATCCGGATCGATGCGGACAGGCCTTTCCTCGCGCGGCTTGGATTGGAAATGCGGTTTGCCGCCGCTCTTGCCTGCTTTCCAATCGGGCTGCCCGTCGCGCCTTTCCTGGCGTTGACCCTGCGATTTGCCGCCCCGGTGCTCCGGTCGGCCCTCCCCTTGCGGCTTGCCGTTTTTGAAGCGATCGCGGTCAAAGCGGCGGCGTTCGCCACTGCCGCCCTTAGCCTCGCCCTGATTTTCCGGCCCGGCTTCGGCACCGGCGACTTTCTGATGTCGCCCCTGAGCGCCGCGTTGGCGCTGATCCTGCCGCTGGCCACCGCGATGTCTCTCAAACCGGGCCTGACGCCATAGCAGGATCGGCTTCGGCTCTTCAGCTTCGGTGGCGTTCCCCACATCGCCCGTCGGCGCGGCTTCAGCCACCACCGTGGCGCCATCAGCTTCAGCCGGCGCTGCGATTTCAGAGATAGACTGCTCGGCGGCAGACTGGACCGCTACTTCATCGGCGATCTCCGATCCGCCTTCAGGCGCATTTGCGGTGGCCTGCTCCAATGCGACCTCATCCTCGGCAACTTCAGATGACGTTGCGCTGCTGTCGACAGCCGCTGTAGCGACCTCGCCCTCCGCTCCGTCATTGGCTGTTGCCGCCGCCGCCTTGGCCTCGGCGGCGCGTCGAACTGCCTCGTCTTCGGCTTCCAGCCTTGCCTTGACCTCAGCGGCGGGCTTGGGCTCGGCCCGGTAACCCAAACCTTTCAGAATTTCTTCCATGTCTTCGGCAGTTGCACCAAGGATCGACATCATCGGTGGAGTCACCAGGAAGGCGTTGCCGTCATAAGCCCCATCCGGGCGCTGGCCGAGGCCGGGCTTCCAGTTGGTGGTTGGCCGGATCAGATCGGCGAGGCGCTCGAGGATATCGACGCGGACGGCACGGCGGCCAAGATTGCGGTAGCCAGCCAGTCTGTAAAACGCCTTGTCGAAAGAGGCGTCGACCACCACCGAGGTGCGACCGGTGGCGAGTGCGTTGACCACATCGCCAAAGCCCGGCTTGTCCTTGCCGTCGTTTTTCAGCGACCACAACAATGTCACCAATCCTGCCGGCGCCGGTTTGACGAGGGCCGGCACAAAGACGTGATAGGCACCGAAGCGTACACCCAGACGGCGCAGAGCAGCGCGCCCTTCCTGGTCGAGCGAACGCATGTCCTCGGCAATGTCGCGGCGGTTGATCATGCCGAAGTGCTCGACAAGCTGGAAGGCGATGCCGCGGGCAATGCCCGATATTTGCTCGGCAGCCTTCAGGTCGATAAGCGGCTTCAAAAGGGTCTCTATCTGGAAGCTTACGAACCGTTCGGCGCGCGCGGCGACCTTGTCTCGCGCAGGGCCGGTCAACTGTTCGTCGGCCAGAAGCACCAAGCGTGGCTTCAGCGCATCTTCACCGGCGACCAGGGTGCCGACGGGAGCGCCGATCCAGCGCAATGTTCCGTCCGAACCCAGGGCGATGTCGCTGTTGCCCGAAGCGGCAAAGCGTTCGGCGCGCGCCTCGAATTCAGCGGCAAGCGCCTTTTGAGCTGCCTGGCTCACGGCCTTGGCATCCTCGCCGCCAGCACTTTGATCGGCGGTAAAGCGGAACCCTTGCAGTTCACCGACATGGTGCCCCTCGACGAGGACCGTTCCGGTAGGGCTTATTTCAGCTTCGGACATAGTGTTTTCTCTAAGGCGGCGCATGAGGACGGAAGTCCTGCGGTCTACAAAGCGTTTCGTCAACCGCTCATGCAGCGCATCCGACAATCTGTCTTCGATTTCGCGCGTCTTTTCCTGCCAGTGTGCCTGATCGGCAAGCCAGCCGGGCCGGTTGGAGACAAAGGTCCAGGTGCGGATCTGCGCGATGCGGTGCGATAGCGTGTCGATGTCACCTTCCGTCGTGTCGGCGCGGCGAACCTGTTCGGCCATGTAATTCTCATCGACGTGGCCGCGCTTGACCAGGTCCATATAGATCGACGCAATGAGGTCGGCGTGCTGGGCCGGCGCGATGCGGCGATAGTCTGGCAGGGCGCAGGCTTCCCACAGCAACGCAACCCGCTCGCGCCCGCTTGCGAGTGCACGGATTTCCTCGTCGCGTGAGAGATGTTCAAGCGCCTGGGCATCGACCGCCGGCAACGCGCGTGTCAGCCCCTCCACAGGAGCATTGGTCTCGATCGACCGCTTCAACGCCTCAAGGCTGGCGTGGTCGAAATTCGGGGTGCGCCACTGCAGCACCTTAACCGGCTCGAAGTCATGGCTTTCCATCTTCTGGATCAGGTCGTCTTCGAACGGATCGACCTGACCGGTGACGCCGAAAGTGCCATCACGCAGATGGCGCCCGGCGCGCCCGGCAATCTGGCCAAGCTCAGCGGCGGTCAACTGGCGGAACTGGTAGCCGTCGAACTTGCGACTCTGGGCAAAGGCGACATGATCGACATCGAGGTTGAGGCCCATGCCAATGGCGTCGGTAGCGACCAGATAGTCCACGTCGCCGGATTGGTAGAGCGCTACTTGCGCGTTGCGGGTGCGCGGGCTGAGCGCCCCCAGAACTACGGCGGCTCCGCCCTGCTGGCGGCGGATCAGTTCGGCGATGGCATAGACCTCGTCGGCCGAAAATGCGACGATCGCAGAACGCCGGGGCAGACGGGTGAGCTTCTTCGATCCTGCATAAGCAAGATGCGAAAGCCGCGGCCGGGTCACCACCGAAACACCCTTGAGCAGTTTTTGCAGGATGCCGTGCATGGTGGCGGCGCCAAGCAGCAGTGTCTCCTGCCGGCCGCGCAGATGAAGGATGCGGTCGGTGAAGATGTGGCCGCGCTCAAGATCGCCGGCGAGTTGTACCTCATCGATGGCCACGAACGCTGCATCGGTTTCGCGCGGCATCGCTTCGACGGTGCATACGATGTAGCGCGCGCCGGCAGGCTGGATCTTCTCCTCGCCGGTGACCAGTGCCACCTTGGTGGCGCCGACCTTCTCGCACAACCGCCCGTAGACCTCGCGCGCCAGCAGACGCAGCGGCAGGCCTATGATACCGCTCTCATGCGACACCATCCGCTCTATGGCGAGATGGGTCTTGCCGGTGTTGGTCGGCCCGAGAACCGCGGTCACGTCGCGCCCGGAGAGGATCAGCGGGTCATGATTTTTCGGCTGGATATTCATCGGCTCGGAACGTCTCTCTGGCCAGTGTGCCGCGCCGTTCGGAAGGGGCGAACAAGGGTCGTCTCCAACCCAGCCGACACATAGGCATTTCCGCGCCTCTGGGAAAGTCGCAATGTTCCACAGGAAGCGCAAAAGGCGCAGCCCAAGCGGATTTCCATGATGTAGATTAACTTATGGAACGAGTCTGGAACGAATCGGCGACGAATCACTGACTCTGCCGAATTCATGGTTTGTTCATGGCTAGATATGGCGAGCTGGAAGGTTTCATGCACCAGATGCTGAATCTGCCTACTATGATTTCATGCGCGGGCTTCGGTATCGGTTAATGTTTCCGCACAGATGTTCGAAAGAGATAGGCGGGAATATCCGCTGCCCCGGCAAAGACATGAAAAAGCTGGACATTTCTTAATGCACAGTAACCAAATACGGGCTGATTCAGCCGTGCCTTGTTAATACTCGGACCAAAGCCGGAACGAATCGGCGACGAATCGGCGTTGAGTGGATTTTCTTGGTTTGTTCACTACAACATCTTGTATGCCGAACAGGTTATCCACTGGCTATCCACAATCCGCCCGGCCTCTTTCGCCTGAAATCCGCTACGGTTCTTAACCTTTATGTGCCGGATCGATACAAGCGCCAACTTACCGCAAACGGCTGAGATCCGCGGCGCGGTTTTCGATGATGGCCTCCATCGAAAAAAAACCCGTTACCGTGGCAAGGTCGAAATTGGTGATGAGTTTCTGATAGAACCCGTCATAGCCGCCCATGTCGCGGGTTACGACCTTGATCAGGTAGTCCCAATCTCCGCCTATCCTGTAGAAGTCGGTGACCTCGGGCAAATGCTCCACGTGCTTGCGAAAGCTGTCGGCCCACTCCTTCGAATGATGGCGCGTGCGAACCATGACAAAGACCGTAAGTTTGAAGCCGAGCGCTGAGAGGTCGATCCGAGCGTGCGTGCCTTTGATCACGCCCTCGCCCATAAGTTTCTGTAGCCGTCGCCAGCAGGCGTTTTGAGACAGGCCGACCCGCTCGGCGAGATCTCGCTGGGAAAGACCGCCGTCCTTTTGCAGGCATGTCAGGATTTTGAGGTCAATTCCATCAATATTATCCATATGACCTATCACATGAACGAAAACTAGCTCAAGATTGCAAATCTTAGGTGCATTTTCAATGCGGTGTCGGAGCTATTCTGAGATCACCAATGGAGGTCTCCCATGCTCACGGCCGTATCCGAAAATGCATCCAAACCTACCCTGATCCAGAAATTCAGGGCCCGCTTGGCGGTTCCCGGCGTACTGGACGATCTACGGTCCGGCTTGATCGGAAACGACGCGGAGATCGAAGGCCCATTCGGAAACAAGCCCCTAGTCTATGCCGACTATGTCGCTTCCGGCCGCGCCTTGATGCAGATCGAAGAGTTCATATTGCGGGAAGTTTTGCCATTTTATGCAAATAGCCACACCGAGGCCTCCTATTGCGGCGGCGTTGTCACCAGGCTACGTCGCGAGGCGCGTAAGGCAATTGGTGACTGTTGCGGGGCAACAGATGAACACGCGGTGATCTTTGCCGGGCCCGGTGCGACCGCTGGCTTGAATCGTCTCGTCACTTTGCTTGGCGTCAACGCCTCAGGAGCCGCGGGCAAACGGGCACGTGTCATAATCGGCCCTTATGAGCATCATTCCAACATCCTGCCTTGGCGCGAAAGTGGCGCCGAGATAGTTGAGATTGCCGAGGGTGCGCTCGGCGGACCGGATCTTGACGAACTCGATGCTGCGCTGCGCGGCGTGTCCGAATTTGACAGCGTCGTGTGCGCATTTTCGGCAGCATCCAACGTAACCGGCATTATCACTGACGTCGCGACGGTGACGCGCAAGGCAAAGGCAGCCGGCGCAAAGATCGTCTGGGACTACGCAGGTGCCGGTCCTTACCTGCCAATCGCGATGTCGCCAGCAGAAGGCGTTGAAATCGATGCCGTCGTGGTCTCGCCGCACAAGTTCATCGGTGGCCCCGGAGCTTCCGGCGTGCTGATCGTGCGGCGCGACGCCGTGGTGACCACCAAGCCCTGTTGGCCGGGCGGCGGCACGGTCAAATTCGTGTCGCCCACAGTGCACGACTACAGCAACAGCCTTGAGGCGCGCGAGGAGGCAGGGACACCGAACGTGGTCGGAGATATCCGGGCTGCACTTACCTTTCTGGTCAAGGATGCCATCGGGCAGCAAAACATGCAGCGCCGAAACGACGAACTCGTGAACCGTGCAACCGCTGCCTGGCAAGGCATAGACGAAATTGAACTGCTGGGGCTGCCGGGTGCGCCGAAGCTGCCGATATTCTCGTTCAAGGTGAAAGATGGCCGTGGTGGCTACGTCCACCAGCAATTGGTAACGCGTATGCTGAGTGACCGTTTTGGCATCCAGGCGCGTGGTGGCTGCGCCTGCGCTGGACCTTATGTGCACAGGCTGCTCTCGATTGACGCGGCGGAATCGGACCTGATGCGGCAGGACATCCTGGCTGGCCGGGAAATCCGGAAACCGGGGTTCACCCGTCTCAACTTCAGTGTCCTTTTGCCGGACGAAAAGGTGGAATTCATCCTCAACTCGGTAATCGAACTCGCTCGCACAGCGGACCGATATTCGGCGATGTACGATTGCGACGCCAGTCGGGCGATTTTCTTTCCCGCGGCAGCTTGACGGACTGAACCCTCTGTCGACAGGTTGAGGTATCGAGTTCCGAAAAGCGAAAAAGCCGCGGAGTTCCGCGGCTTTTCGATGCTTGAAACATTGGAGCGGGTGAAGCGATTCGAACGCTCGACCCCAACCTTGGCAAGGTTGTGCTCTACCCCTGAGCTACACCCGCTCGCACGGCCTTGAGCCGCAAGCCGCGCCTATATGGCCGAAGAGCACGGCGATTGCAACAGGGAAATCGCCGCCTTTTTGGCCGGAATGAACGAATTTTGGACCGTTGCATGGATTCGCAACTGCACCACTCAATAGCGGGCATCGCATCTTGTGTTGCCGTGCAGCTTGGCCGTAAACGGCGTTCTGCGTTCTCAGGGAAGGTTCGCCATGCCGAAGACTGAATCCGATCTTCTTGCCTTTCTTGCGCAACTGGGTATCGCCGTCACCACCAAGCGCCATCCCGCGCTGTTTACCGTGGCCGATTCGCAAGCGTTGCGTGGCGAGATCGCCGGCGGCCATACAAAGAACCTGTTTTTGAAGGACAAGAAGGATAATTTCTTTCTTGTCACCCTCGAGGAGGAGGCGGAGGTCGACCTCAAGCAAGTCCACCACTTGATTGGCGGGGCCAGCCGCGTTTCTTTCGGCAAGCCGGAGAAGCTGATGGAGTTGCTCGGCGTGGTTCCAGGCGGGGTTACGGTGTTCGGGCTCCTCAACGATGCAGGATGCAAGGTCAAGGTGGTGCTGGACAAAGCCCTGATGGAGAATGCCATTATCAATGCGCATCCATTGACCAATGAGGCGACAACGTCGATCGCAGCGGACGATCTGGTCAATTTCATCAAGGCAACCGGGCACGATCCTGTTATCTTGAAAGTCTCGGCTTGATCGCCACATTTGGAACGAAAAAATCTTCCGGTGCGGCGGACTACATCTGCTGCACGGACTGACCGATAAGGTGGAAAGATGAGTGATAGCAACCCATTCGGCGGCGCCAATCAGTACGCAACTACGGTGCGATATGGGAGCGATGGCAACGAAGCTGCCGGGGTTGTGCCCGCCGATGGCGCGCTCGATGTGATCAAGGATGCAACGACGGCAAGTTTTTCCGCCGACGTGATCCAGGAATCGCGCAAGCAACCGGTATTGGTGGACTTCTGGGCACCTTGGTGCGGCCCTTGCAAGCAACTCACTCCGCTGTTGGAAAAAGCGGTCAAGGCCGCTGGTGGCAAGGTCAAGCTTGTCAAGATGAACATCGACGAGCACCCCTCAGTTGCCGGCCAGCTTGGCATCCAGTCGATTCCAGCGATCATTGCCTTCAAGGATGGGCAACCAGTCGACGGGTTCATGGGTGCTATTCCTGAAAGCCAGATCCGTGACTTCATCGACAAAGTCGGCGGCAAAGGTGACGACGGAAAGGCAGGGATAGCCGAGGCGCTTGCCGCCGCTGCAGAAGCACGCAGTTCGGGTGATCTGCAAACCGCAGCAGACATCTATGATGCCGTGCTCCAACAGGCGCCCGAAACAGTTGAAGCCATTGCCGCGTTGGGCGATCTGCTTTTCGAGGCTGGCGATGCTATGGGCGCAGAGGCCGTTCTGGAGCGTGCGCCGGAAGACAAGCGCGATGCGCCCGAGCTTGCTGCCTTGCGGGCGAAAATGACGTTGGCGGCCCAGGCTGCCAATCTTGGTAATCCGGCGGAACTGGAAAGGCGGCTGGAGCAAAACCCGAAGGATCATCAGGCACGCTTTGATCTCGCCATGATCCAGAATGCGAAGGGTGACCGGGACAAGGCGGCCGATAGCCTGCTTGCCATCGTCAAGGCTGACCGGACCTGGAATGACGACGGAGCGCGGGCCCAGTTACTGCAATTCTTTGAAGCCTGGGGCATGGCCGACGAAGCGACCTTGTCGGCGCGGCGGAAGCTGTCATCGCTGCTTTTCTCCTAGGCTGGCCCTGCATGGGGCAAACCTGAGGCGGGATTGTATTTTCGCCTCGTCTGATGATTTGCTGGTGTTCGGATACATCCGGCGCTGGCGCACCAGATTGAGCCAAATGGCAAGGCGCTGGCGTAAGCGCACAGCGGAGACACGACATGCAGGTAGGAAACGCACGTTATCGGAGCGAAGCGGATTTGCCGCATACCGTTCCCGTGTTTCCGCTGGAAGGCGTGTTGCTGCTGCCAGGCGGCAGGTTGCCGCTCAACATCTTCGAGCCGCGCTACCTGCAGATGATCGACCACGCCATCGCCTCCGACCGGTTGGTAGGTCTTATACAACCTCGTCTTGACGGGGCGCTTCGCGATGAAGCAACGCCAGAGCTCTGCAGCGTCGGCTGTTTCGGGCGTCTCACCTCTCTCGCCGAAAGTGGCGATGGCCGCTATCTGATTGCGCTGCAAGGAGTGTGCCGCTTCAGGATAGTGCACGAGCTTGTCGTGAAGACGCCGTTTCGCCAGTGTCGGGTCACGCCCTTCCTTGCCGATCTCGACGAGGACCGGGCAGCGAGCGAGGTGAACCGTCCTGCACTACTCAAGGCCTTTCGAGCCTACCTGCAGGCCAATGATCTCGAGGCCGATTGGGAAAGCGTCAGTCGCGCCGGCGATGCGATTTTGGTCAATGCACTGTCGATGATGGCGCCCTACGGACCGGCAGAAAAACAGGCGCTGCTTGAGGCTGCGGACCTGAAGACGCGGGCCGAGACGCTGATTGCCATCACCGAAATGGCGCTGGCTCGCGACAATGAGGAATTTGGATCAAGCCTGCAATAGGCTGGAGGATCGCATGGCGGAACGTAGCGAACGCAAATCGCAGGTCGATCCCAAGCTTTTGGAACTGCTTGCCTGCCCTCTGACCAAGGGACCGTTGAGCTGGGACCCGGAGCGCAGCGAACTGGTGTCCAGGCTGGCGCAGCTTGCCTATCCGGTCAGGGACGGTATTCCGATCATGCTGCCTTCGGAGGCGCGTTCGGTTTCGCTCGAGAAAAAGTAAACGCGATGCGTCATTGGAAGTTTCGTCCTTTCGGCATGACGTTTCGCGCCTTGCGAGCCATCGCTTCGCGATCCCGGTGAGGTGGAACGTTTCGATCCGGTTCACCTTGACGTTTCTTCCAAGGCAGGGCTGCGTTTGAAGGAAACGACGTCTTCCGGTTTTCTTCCAGCAGTGTCGCCAGCCAGGGTGAGAGATCATCGATGCGGTCGGCAACGATATGGATGACGTCCGATTCCGATTGAAGTTTGCCGGTAACGCGCACGAAGCGCGAGCCCATGATGACGGGTCGATAGCGGTCGAATATGCGTGGCCAGACGATGACGTTGGCGACGGCGTCTTCATCTTCCAGAGTCAGGAAAATGGCGTTGCCCTTGCCCGGTCTCTGACGCACCAGCACGAGCCCTGCAACTGAGACGCGCCGGCCGTCGGGAACGGATGTCAGGACAGCGTTCGGCGTGACGCCTGCCTCGTTCAGTTGCTTGCGTACGAAGGCGACCGGATGAGCCTTCAACGACAGGCCGAGAGACCGGTAGTCATGGATGACATGTTGGCCCAAAGGCATTTCGGGCAAGGTCGCCTTGGGCTCCAGGTCGGGCAGGTTCACAGTCGGCCGATCGAACAGCGGCAGCTTTTCGACGGCGCTTTTGCGATCCAACGCCCGCACCGCCCAAAGTGCCGACCGGCGGTCGAGGCCAATGGAGCGGAAGGCATCTGCCTCGGCCAGCTTCTCGATCTCATCGACATCAAGGCCGGAACGCAGCCAGACATCGCGCACCGATTGGTACCCTTCGCCACGCCTCGCGCAAAAGATTTCCATGCGATCCAGCGAAAGGCCTTTGATCTGCCGGAAGCCGAGGCGGACGGCATGGCAGGTGCGGATAACCCCGCGCATTTCGGCATGGCGCTTGAGAATGCGCCCAGGGTCGAACGGAGCTTTTTCAAGTAGGCAATCCCAGCGGGAAAAATTGATATCGACCTCGCGGATCTCGACGCCATGGTCGCTTGCATCGCGCGCGAGCTGGGCCGGTTGGTAAAAACCCATTGGCTGCGAATTCAGGATCGCGGCGCAGAACACATCCGGATAGAAGGTCTTGAACCAGCAGGAGGCATAGACCAACAGCGCGAAGGAAGCGGCATGGCTTTCGGGAAAACCGTAATCGCCGAAGCCCTCGATCTGCTTGAAACAGCGCTCGGCAAACTCCTGCTCGTAGCCGCGCGCCATCATCCCGCTGATCATCCGGCTTCTGTATTTTTCTATCGTGCCATTGCGCTTGAATGTCGCCATTGCCCGGCGCAGTTCGTCGGCTTCGCCCGGCTTGAAGCCGCCGGCGACCACCGCAAGCCGCATCGCCTGCTCCTGGAAAAGCGGCACACCTTTTGTCTTGCCAAGGATCTGTTCGAGTTCGGGTTTTGGGTACTCGACTTTCTCTTTTTCTTCTCGCCGCCGCAGATAGGGATGCACCATGTCACCCTGGATCGGGCCGGGGCGCACGATCGCAACCTCAATGACGAGATCGTAGAATTCTCTCGGCTTGAGGCGCGGCAGCATCGACATCTGGGCCCGGGATTCGATCTGGAACACGCCCAGCGTGTCGGCACGGCAGATCATATCGTAGACCCGGGCATCCTCCTTGGGGATCGTATCGAGATCGACAATGGGACGTCCGCTCTTTTCGTCCCTTGTATCATAGTGCTGGTTCAGGAGCTTGAAGGTGCGCTTCAGGCAGGAGAGCATGCCGAGCGCCAGAACATCCACTTTCAGGATCTTCACGGCATCCAGATCATCCTTGTCCCATTCAACCATCTTGCGTTCATCCATCGCCGTCTTGACGATGGGTACGATCTCGTCGAGCCGGTCCCTGGTGATGACGAAGCCGCCGACATGCTGGGACAGATGGCGGGGAAAGCCCATGATCTGATTGGCATGGGTGAGGACGTGCCTGGTCAAAGGATCCGCCTGGTCAAGGCCGCCTGCCTTGGTTTCTCTTTCGCCGAGCGTGGCGGAATACCAGCCCCAGATGGATCCGGACAAGGCGCTGCGTACATCTTCCGACAGGCCCATCGCCTTGGCCACTTCGCGAAGCGCCGAGCGCCCCCGATAGCTGACGACGGCGGCGGCCAGCGCCGTGCGCTTGGCGCTGTATTTCGAATAGATATACTGCATGACTTCTTCACGCCGTTCATGCTCGAAATCGACGTCGATGTCCGGTGGTTCATTTCTTTCCTCGGAAATGAAGCGCTCGAACAGGGAATTGATTTCCCTTGGCCCCACCTCGGTAATGCCGATGCAGTAGCAGACGACCGAGTTGGCGGCGGAGCCGCGGCCTTGGCAGAGGATGTCCTTGCTGCGCGCAAACTGGACGATGTCGTGAACGGTCAGGAAATAGCGCGCGTAATTCAGCCGCTTGATGAGGGCCAGTTCCTCCCGGATGCGTTTTTGTACGTCGACTTCGGTTCCCGTTGGAAAGCGCCTGGCCGCACCCTCCCATGCCAGTCTCTCCAATTCTTCCTGTGGCCCGAGGCCTGATTGCGTGGGCTCGTCGGGGTAATTGTATTGAAGTTGAGCCAGCGAAAAGGACAGTTCTCCAGCAAAGCGCAGCGTTTCGGCCAGCGCCTGCGGGTGCCGACGGAAAAGCCTCGCCATTTCTCCCGGCAGCTTCAGGTGACGCTCGGCATTGGCTTCAAGTTCCAATCCCGCCTCGGTGACGGGCGTGTTCAGCCGGATCGCGGTGATCACGTCCTGCAGGGAGCGACGCTCCGGCGCGTGATAGAGCACGTCGTTCGTCGCCATCAACGGCAGTTTGGCGGCAGTGGCGACGGCGGCTGCCTGTTCGATACGGAAGCGATCATTTCCCCGATAGTCGGGTGCGACAGCCAGCCGTAGCGCCTTGCCGAAGCACTCCTTCAGCCGTTGCAGCAAGGCAAGGTCGTCCGTCGCCGTGACCAGTTCCGGCAGGACAGCAAGCGACATGTGCCCGCCCCATTCCAGCAGGTCGTCCAGACGAAGAAGTGTGGCGCCCTTTTCAGCTTCCTCACGCAGATTGGCTTGGGTCAGCATGCGGCACAGATGGCCCCATCCCTTGCGATCCCGTGGATAAGCGAGAATGTCGGGGGTGCCGTCAGTAAAGACCAGCCTGCAGCCCGGATGGTAGGGATATTGGATTTCTTTCGTGTCAGGCGTCAGCTTTATATGTTTCGACTGGTTCCATGCACGCACCACGCCGGCGACCGTATTGCGGTCGGCGAGACCCATGCCGGCATGGCCGAGAAGGCAGGACGCCAGCACCAGTTCCTCGGGCCTCGAGGCGCCGCGCAGGAATGAGAAATTCGATTGGACACCGAACTCGATATAGGCAGGGGTGACGCGTGCGTTCATGCGAATATCCCATGCATGAACCAGCGCGGCGTAGGTTCAACGCCATCATAGAGACCTTGGCGATAGAGCCAGTAGCGGCGGCCGTCGACATCCTCGATCCGGAAGTAGTCGCGCGTCGGTGCTTCCCGAAGCCACCATTCCGAAGCGATGCGTTCCGGCCCTTCGGCGCGGGCGACTTTATGCAGGGCGCGTCGCCAGCGGAACTGCCGTGGCGGGCCTTCCGGCATTTCAGTGGCCGGCACGTCAATCGGCTCGGGGGCGCGGAAAAGACGGATGGGGCGTTGCAACGAGGGAAGATGGGGCATTGCGGGGCTACGCGACCCGGCTGCCGATTTTCCGGACGCTTCGAAAGGAACCATTGCCACCGCTTGCTCAGGACAGTGGCTCGCCACTGTAATGGCTTGCAGAATGGTGCCTTGCCCTAACCTTGCGTTGATCCGGTCCGTGAACATGGCAATGCTCGCAGCCTCGTCTTGTATTTCCCCCGCAAGGTCGATCTGGCTGGTTTCATATGCGGCGCTTGTCAGGATGCACAGCCGCACAAGGTCGAAACCGTAACCGGCGTCAAAGCCATCACCGACCGCGATCAGCCTTTCGTGGAATAGCTTGTGAACCAGTTGCGGTTCCCGAACCGGTTGCGATGTGCGCATCCTTAACCGCGTGATCGCGCCATCCACCCGGAACAGCAAAAGCTCGAACTCACGCGCGCCTTCGCCACGTCGTTCCAGATCGGCTCGCAACGTTGCAGCGAGAGCTTTCACCAATAGCTCTATGTCCTCGGTCAGCATAACCGGCTCGGCGAGATGGCGTTCGGCGGAGAGAGTTGGGACCGGCATGCGCGGAGATATCGGTTCCTCCAGACGCCCCAGCGCCCTGTCCAGATGCAGAAGAAGCTTCGAGCCGAAGCGGCGCATGAGCGGTGCGCGCGGCAGGGCCATGATTGCCCCGACGCTCCATAGACCGACGCTCTCCAGACTGGTGCGGATTGCAGGCTCGATGCGCAGGGCAGATAACGGCAAGGGGGCTAGCAAGGTTGCTTCGCCACCGGAGGCAACGATGCGTTCACTTGCAAAGCGTGCTGCCGCCCAGGCAGTGCCGGCTGTCGAGGCAATGCCGATGCGGACATCAAAGCCCTGCTGGAAGAAGCGCGAGGACATATCCTCCAGCATCGCACGCTCGCCGCCGAACAGGTGCGCGCAGCCGGTGATGTCGAGAAACAAGCCGTCCTGGCCGTCAAGGGACACCAGCGGGGTGTAACGGTCGCACCAGTCGGCCAGACCTTCGAGCAGGCTGAGTTCTGCTTGGGGGTCAGCTTCAACCACATCGATCGTGGGGTGCATGGCACGCGCATCGGCCAATCCCATACCGCGCTTCAGCCCAAGCGCCTCAGCCTGCTCGTCGAGCGCGGCGATGCGTTGAGCGTTCTGTTGACGATGGCTGAGCACCAGTGGCGGGTGCGGGACCAGTGGTCGAGACCGCCAGGCGCGCCCCAGGCGCTGCCGCCATATCCGCTCCGCAGCGAGGTAGGGAAACCACAGAGACAGAATTCTCTGCCCTTTTCCCGTGCCGCATCCTAACGCCGGATCTTTCGGTAGCGTATCTTTCATCGCCGCATCTCTCGTCGAATGAGTGTTCATCGGGGTTCCACTCCAATATGAATTTTCCCCATCGGCCCGTACGGCTCTTGCTCACCGAAACCGCAAAGGCCGGCCGGCCGATCGATCCATCGAGAGGGCCAGCCAGCGTGCTGCGCAATGCCGAAACCGCCGGCTCGACAATCAGCCGGATGGGAGCGGCCGTCGGCTCCGCCAATGCTGCCTGGCGCAGCAAGAGAACCGGCTTTGCGGCTTGCTGCGCTCTGGCGTGAAGCCTGCGGCTTGCGGTGAGGTCGAGACGCTGCGGATTGCCGCGGATTTCCAACACCACTGCCGAGAGCGTGGTGAGCCGTGCTGCTTCCTCTGCCACCCAAAGAGCATCGGTTAGCTTGGGCACCTCGCAAAAGAGGAGGCTTTGCGGAACGATGTCGAACAGGTCTTGCAAGCCCCTGGCGTAGGGAAAGCCGCCCTCCTGCCAGGCTTGCGCCGTGCCGATCCATAGCGCGGGGCCAGCAGCCGGATCGCAATTGACCAGCCTGCCCAAGAGCGCCAGGGCGAAGCCTGCAACAGCACCGGCATCGCGTGTTTCAGGGCCATGGATTTCGGTCAGCGCGGCTTTCAAAAGCCCGCCGCCCAATGTGTCATCAAGGCTCGCTACGCCGGTTGTTAACAGGGCTTCGCCGCCCGCCGAACCGCTTCGCCGTACAAGAATCTGATCGGTGGGGCCGGATATGCTGCAAGGTGCGCCGGCCGGAGCATCGAAGCGATCCGGCAGCGTTCCTTCAATCCTGGCTATCTGGTGGCGCAGGGAAAAAACGGTTTCCCGCGCCGTGACGCTTGCCGTCATGACGATCCATTTCCAGAGCAATTGTTCTTGTTATGTTCTTATGGATTCCAGAGCTTGGAGAAAGAGTCAAGCAGGGCGGTGCGGAATTTATTCCTCTGAAGTCGGAAGGGCCATGTCCGTGGGCGAGGTTGCCGTTTGCCGAGTGCCACGCAAAAGCCTATATGCCCCGGGCAAAGGATACAGAATGGCCCGCATCTACAAGACCCGCAACTGGCACGGCGAGCTTTCGCCTTCCATCGAAGAGCTGGAGTTGCTGGCGCTGGAGGCTTACGCGCACCTGCCGGAAGAATTCCGCAAGCTGACCGGCGAGATCGTCATCCAGATCGCTGAGTTCCCGACCGACGAGATCATGGACGACCTGTCGCTCGAGACGCCGTTCGACCTGCTTGGCCTGTTCGAGGGGCGCGGCATCGCCGAACGCTGGAACCCGGCGACCGGCGAAGGCCCGAACCGCGTCACGCTTTACCGGCGCGCCATCCTCGACTACTGGGCCGAGAACGAGGAAGCGTTGGGCGATATCGTCAACCACGTCCTTATCCACGAGGTCGGCCATCATTTCGGCCTTTCGGATGACGACATGGAGCGCATCGAAACGGCTGCGGGATAGCGCCTCCAAAGCCCTAAATCACGTTCAGTTCCCGGAACGCCCGGCCTTCCGCGACTCGCTGATAGGCGAAGGCCGAGCAGTCGAGCGTGCGATAGCTGCCCGTGATGATCAGTTCCGCGAGAGCCTTGCCGACTGCCGGCGCCTGCTGCAGGCCGTGACCGGAAAAGCCGTTGGCGAAAATGAAGTTGCCGACTTCCGGATGCGGGCCGATGACCGCATTCTGGTCGAGCGTGTTGTAGTCGTAGTGGCCGGCCCAGGCGCGGGTCATCTTGATCGCCTCGAAGGCCGGCACGCGGGTGGCCAGCACCGGCCAGATCTCGTTTTCGAACAGGCCCCATTCCGGCTCGAAGTCGGACGGATCGGCCGCCTGCTCGCCGTCTTCCGATTCCGCCCCGCCGGTGATGTAGACCGAGCCCTCCGGCCGCCACCAGATGCCGCTTGGATCGACGATCAACGGCATGTCGGCGAAACGGTCGCGCGCCTCGAACACGAAGACGTTGCGCTTGCGCGGCTCGACCGGCAGTTCCAGCCCGGCCAATGCCGCGACCTTGCCGGCATTCGGCCCAGCCGCGTTGACGACGATGCCTGCTTCCAAGGTTTCACCATTGTCCAGCGTCACCCCGGTTACGCGGTTGCCTTGCCGGGCGATCGCGGTGACGGAAGCGGTGATGAAATCGACCTTCCTGTTGCGCAGCGCCTTGCGGAACAGGTGCAGGTAGGCATGGGCGTCGAACCAGCCTTCGCCGCTCACGCCATAGGCGCCGCCGCTGATGCCCTCGCCTGACAGCCACGAAAAACGGCTCGTCAGCGCCGCCGCATCTTCCAGCACGATCTCGGCGCCTTCGGCGACCTGCGTGTCATGATTGGCCTTGAGCACGGGCAGGCCGGTTTCGCTGGCGAGGATGAGATAGCCGCCTTCGTGGAAATCGATCTCGGCATCGGGGCCGAATTCTTCCTTCAGCCGCCGGAACAGCTTCAGCGTGAACTGCGACAGGCGGATGTTTTCGGGGATCGAAAACTGCTGGCGGATGGAGGCCGCCGAAAGCGTCGTCGCCGAATGGGTGAATTGCGGATCGCGCTCGACAAGCGCGATGGAGCCGGAAAAGCCCTCGTCGCGGAGATAATAGGCCAGCGAGGCACCGACGATTGCGCCGCCGATGATCACTATATCGTAGTTCGCCATGCCGCTGGACCCGTTTATGCCACTGATGAAACAGCTTTCGCCACTTTGCTGCAAGCTCTTGCAAGGGCCAGCTTTGCCGGGCAAGAAGACCAGATGTCCCAAAACCCTACTATGATTGAGAACCCGATCCGTCCGCGCCGTTCCGTTCTTTACGTTCCCGCCTCGAATGACAAGGCGCTGGCCAAGATCGCCACGCTCGCCTGCGATGCCGTGATCATCGACCTGGAGGATGCGGTGCTTCCTTCCGAGAAGGTGGCGGCGCGCGAAAAGCTTGCCGGCATCCTGGCCAATCGGCCTGAGCGCCGTTGCGAAATGGTGGTGCGCATCAACGCATTGAGCGGCCAGTGGGGGTCCGACGACCTTGCCGCCGCTGCCGCCTGCGAGCCGGATGCCATCCTGTTGCCCAAGGTCGATACCGCCCGCGATATCCTTGAAGCCGGCGATGCCCTCGACGATGCCTTCGCGCCGGACGAGGTCAAGCTGTGGGCGATGGTCGAAACGCCGAAGGCGCTGATGAACATCGGAGCCATCGCCGAGCTTGGCCGCGACCCCGCCTCGCGGTTGAGCTGTTTCGTTGCCGGAACGAACGATCTGGTCAAGGAAACCGGCATCCAGGCCATGCCCGACCGGCGCTATCTGGTGCCGTGGCTGATGCAGATCGTGCTGGCGGCCCGTGCCGGCGGGATCGACGTCGTCGATGGCGTGTTCAACCATTTCAGCGATGCCGTCGGCTTCGCCCGCGAATGCGGGGAAGCGGCGGCCATGGGCTTTGACGGCAAGACGGTCATCCATCCGGCGCAGATCGAAGCGGCCAACGCGGCCTTTTCGCCTTCCGCCGCTGCGCTGGTGGAAGCCAAGGCAATTGCCGAAACCTTCGCCTTGCCCGAAAATGCCGGCAAGGGCGTGGTCGTGCTGGGCGGCAGGATGATCGAACGGCTGCATCTTGCACAGGCCGAAAAACTGCTGGCGAAAGCCGCCGGCATCGGCGCATGATCATCGCAGCGACGTCCCTATCCATTTCCATCAGGGAAAAGACATGAGACTCTACCGTTTCCTTACCGCCATCGACGACGCCACTTTCTGCCACAAGGTGACAGCGGCGCTGAACAAGGGCTGGCACCTCTATGGTTCGCCGACCTATGCCTATGACAAGAAGGAAAAAATCATGCGCTGCGGCCAGGCCGTGGTGAAGGACATCGATGGCCAGGACTACGTGGCCGGAGAGACCAAGCTCAGCGATTGGTAAGGGGCGTAGCTATTCATTGCCACACCCGCTTTCGCGTCTGGCCATTGTCAAAGAACTGACCTTTGCCGTTGAAGCACAGGTCGGGAGGATGGGCGGCCGTTCGGTCGCTCGTTTAGGTAAGTAGTGCGGCCTTGCGGCCGCCCGTCCGGTGGTCTTGCCTCCCTGAGGGGGCGCTGCCGTCCAATGCGGCCCGCTTCAGCCGCACACCGTCATGCGACCAATCCGGCACCGACGCCCTTCCCTGATACCCGGTGCGCACCAGGTCTCCCGCAAGGGCGATGGCATGAGTATGGGGCAAGGTGCGGAGGAGGTGGATAAGTGGAGTCGGGAGTTTTTTGGGAAGTGAGCGGGATCAAGGGGTTATTGAGGCGATGCGAGCGGATTTGTCCACTATTGAGCCCAACCTCGCAGGACCAACACCCCCCTCTGGCCTACCGGCCATCTCCCCCTCAAGGGGGGGAGATTACCAAGATTGCCATGCTTTCATCCGGCACTGAAATGACAGAGGAGGCTGTAGCTTGAAGCTGCCGATCTCCCCCCTTGAGGGGGAGATGGCCGGCAGGCCAGAGGGGGGTG
>NZ_LMFV01000011.1:71077-119613 GCF_001427285.1 Mesorhizobium sp. Root552 | reverse complement strand
CGCTCTCGACCGACCATCGGGCGGTGGACGGCGCACTCGGAGCCGAACTCATCGGCGCCTTCAAGCGCCTCATCGAAAACCCGATGGCCATGCTGGTGTGACAGATAGCGGTGGTGTTGCCGCCTCTGGCATCTGTTTGATCTTGCGCAGTGACCTGTCTGGAAGATCGGTTATATTGAGCTAGTTACAGGAGATGCCTTTCGCTTCGCGAACGCATCCCGGCCACGAGGAGTTCAGCCCCTGCCCCCCTTCCAGCCTTCTGAAGTCCGGAATTTCGTCTCCAGGCTCATGGGGGCGTCTCCCGCAGACATAAGGCTGATGGCGCAACGCCTTCACGACCATGCCTTCGAGCAGCGCATGTCGGCGGAAGATACCAAGGCCTTCGTGCGTGAGCTCGGCTATGAAAGCCTGGAAGCGTTCTGCGCCGACATTGGCCTTCCGGCCCATATTGCCGAACGCTGGGGCCGCTTTGGCGTTTCGGGTGAAATGCGGCAGGTGTTCACACTGCTTGCCAGCCAGCGCCAGCGCATGGCCGAAGCGATCGCCGAGTTCGAGGAAATGACCCATGTCGGGATCGATGATTTCCTGCGCGAACGCGGCCTGATCTAGAATTGCTTCCTATCCTTCGCTGAGCGCCTTTGCCGTCTCGCTGTCGGTGATCAGCACGTTGGCCTCCACTGCCTTCAGGGCTGCGCGGATCGCCGCGATCTTGTGGCGGCCTCCTGCAGCCAGCACCACATTGGGAATTGCGCTGACCACATCGAGACCGATGGCCATGACGCGGTCGTTAATCTCGTGCTCGATTAATTTACCTGCCGAATCAACAAAATAAGACAGGATGTTGGCTGCCGCGCCTTTTGCTCTGAGCGAGGGGATAAGCGCTGCAGGCACGATTGCATGGCGAAAAATGGTGGCTTCTGGCGAGATCTCGCCGACCGTGATGAGCGCGATATCGGCATCGGCGGCGCGCCGCCTGACATCGAGCAGTTCCGGCTGGGCCCACAAAAGATCGCGCAAGGCCGGGTCGTGCAGCATGACCGGCGCGGTGATCTGGTAGCTGTCGACACCCAGTACTTCCGCCACCTTGGCGGCGACGATCGACGGATTGATCCATTGCGAATGCGGCAGCGAGCCGACCAGTCCGATCACGGAGGCCGATTTAAGCTGGCGTCTGGCCATGAAGGCGAGGCTGGCGTGCAGTGTCGCCCCGCCACCGATGGCCAGTGTCATGCCGTCCTGCATCTGTTCGCCAATATAGAGCGCAACGGCATGGCCGATCGCCTTTTCGAGATGATCCTTGTCCGAAGGCGTCGGTATGACCACTGCGGCATCGAGACCCCAGCGCTTTTCAAGCGCTCGTTCCAGCGCCACCTGTGCGGTCGTTTCGGCATTGATGGTTGTGACGACAAGGCCTTCGGCTGTGCAAGCCGCCAGCGTGCGCATCACCTTGACGCGGCTCACTCCAAGCTTTTCGGCGATCTGTTCCTGGGTCAGACCCTCGACGTAGTAGAGCCATGCGGTCTTGACGTTAAGGTCGGAAGACACCATCGGCACCTCGATGCCGGACTTGTCCACCTTGCGTTTGCCCATCGCGCCTGACCCTCCGCATTCACGCTCGATCCCCCGCATAGTGTGCCCACTGTGCGTGACGATTTTGTCACTCTAACAATGTTCATTTGTATTTGACAACGAACAAATGAACATATCATATAACTGCAGGCGTGTTGTCATCCACGGGTCATATACGCCGTGCAGGGAGGAGCAGGTTGTATCCGGTCAAGTCCGGGGACGCCATGCACAAAGGATCAGGAGGTCTCAATGAAGACGCGTTTCATCACACTTTTGGCGAGCCAGATCACGCTTGCCGCCATGCTCGTTTCGGGGTCGGCCAGCGCCGATACGCTTACTCTTTACACGTCGCAGCCCGAGGCTGATGCGGCAAAGACGGTCGAGGCCTTCAAGGCCGCCCATCCCGGCACGGAAGTGAATATCTATCGCTCCGGCACCAGCGATATCATGACCAAACTGGCTGCCGAGTTCGCCGCCAACAGCCCGCAGGCCGATGTGCTCCTGATCGCGGATGCGGTCAGCATGGAGCTCTTGAAGAAAGATGACCGGCTGCTTGCCTATCCAGAAGCCAAGCTCGACGGTATCGAGGCAGACGCCTACGACAAGGACAAGACCTATTTCGGCTCCAAGCTGATCACCACCGGCATCGCCTACAATACCGCTGCTGCCGAAAAGCCAGCGCACTGGGCAGATCTTGCAAAGCCTGAATACAAGGATGGTCTCGTCATGCCGAGCCCACTCTATTCCGGTGCCGCGGCCTATCTGCTTTCGGGCTTCGCCGGCGATTCCAACTATGGCTGGGATTTCTTCCAGAAGTTGAAGGATAACAATACGGTAAGTGTGCGCGGCAACGGCGCGGTGTTGAAGTCGGTGGCAAGCGGCGAGAAGCCCTACGGCATCCTCGTCGACTTCATGGCCATGAATGCCAAGGCCAAGGGTTCGCCGGTCGAGTTCGTGTTCCCCGAAGAAGGCGTGCCTGCCGTGACCGAGCCGGTCGCGATCATGAAGAGCGCCAAGAATGTCGAGGGCGCCAAGGCATTTGTCGATTTCATCCTGTCAGATGAAGGCCAGAAGCTGGCGCTGGACATGGGTTACCTGCCGGCCAAGGCTTCGGTCGGACGTCCCGCCTGGCTGCCCGAGGGGGTTGCCGTCAAGGTGATGTCGTTCGACACCAAGGCGATCGTCGAGAAGACGGAAGCCGACAAGGCCAAGTTCTCCGAGCTGTTCGGCGGTTAATTGAACAGTGGCCGTTCGCTGCGGCGGGTGATCCTGCCGCAGCGAATGCCTCATTTGCGCCGCGCGGAAAACGACGCATGATCCCTCGGCAATCGCGGATGGGGAAATCCCGAGGCTTGCCGTGCAGTCGTTACGCATATTCAAGGGCTTAGGAACGCAACCATGACTGCAAGGGTGAAGGAAAGCCGGGGCCAGGAAATGGCCCTGACGGCGGCGGTAGCCGTTGTCATCGTGCTTCTGTCGCTGCTACCGATGCTGCGCCTCTTGAAGGAGGTGGTGGCGCCGGGCGGCGTTGTCTCCGACACCGCGATCCGCCTTGGACTGTCCAGTTCGGCGACGTGGGTGGCGACATGGCACACGCTCGTCGTCGGCGTATTCGGCACATTGCTCGCCGTCGTGCTCGGCACGTTCGTGGCGCTTCTGGTCACGCTGACCGATATTCGCGGACGCGGCGTGCTTGTGCTGTGCTATGTCATGCCGCTGATGATCGCGCCGCAGGTGACGGCGCTTGCCTGGCTGCAACTGTTCGGCCCGGCCAGTCCCTTCCTCAAGCTGCTCGGCCTTGCGCCGCCGCTCGGCACCCGCAATCCGCTTTATTCCACTGAAGGCATAATCCTGCTGCTCGGCGTTCAATACGGGCCGCTGGTCTTCCTTCTCGTGCGTGCCGGTCTACGCAAGCTGCCGCGTGAACTGGTCGAAGCCGCACGAGCGGGCGGCGCAGGCTGGTTCACAGTACTGCGCACAGTGGTGCTGCCGCTCATGACGCCCTCTATAATGGCGGCAGCAGCACTGGCCTTCGTGTCCTGCGTCGGCAATTTCGGCATCCCTGCCTTCCTCGGCATTCCCGCCAACTATCTCGTCCTGCCAACGCTCATCTACCAGAAGCTGGCCGGCGGCGGTCCAGCGGTTCTGGGCGAGACGGCGTTCCTGTCGGTACTGATCGGCGTCATCGCCATGGCCGGCATCGTCACCCAGGAAATCATGAGCAGGCGGCGCGACTATCGCATCTCTTCGACGTCGCTTTCGGCCGAACCTTATGAACTGGGACGCTGGCGCGTGCCGGTCGAGGCGGGTATCTGGCTGCTCATCATATTGATCCTTGTCCTGCCGCTGTTCGGTCTGGTCCTGACCTCGCTCGTTCCGGGCTATGGCATTGCCCTTTCGTCAGCCACCGCGACGCTCGACAACTATCGCTTCGTCCTGTTCGAACATGCTGGATCGAGGCGCGCCTTTTTCAACAGCTTTGCCCTTTCCATCGCCGCTGCGGTGTTCGCCGTGCTTGTCGCCGTGCCGGTTGGCTATCTGATCGCCTGGGGCAAGCAAAGGTGGATCAGGCTGGTCAACCTGTTGATCGAATTGCCTTACGCGCTGCCCGGCGTGGTGCTTGCCATTGCGGCGCTCTTGATGTTCCTGCGGCCGATCCCGTTCACCGGCATCCAGCTTTACAATACCGTCTGGATCATCCTCTACGCCTACCTCGCCCGCTTCCTGGTGCTGGCGCTGCGGCCCACCGTCAGCGGCTACCATCAGATCGACCGGGCGCTCGAGGAAGCGGCGCAGGTTGCCGGGGCAGGGCTGTTCACGCGCTTGCGCACCATCGTATTTCCGCTGGTAGCGCCTGCCGCTATTGCGGGCGGGCTACTCATCTTCATGACCGCGCTCAGCGAACTGACGGTTTCGGCGCTGTTGTGGTCGTCCGGTTCCGAAACCATCGGTGTCGTCATGTTCTCGTTCGAGCAAGGCGGCGATTCCAACTACGCGGCGGCAATGTCGGCCATCACGGTCGCGATCACCTTCGTCCTGATGCTGGTGACCAACCTGCTTGCCCCTTACCTTCCAAGTGGAGTGCTGCCATGGCGGGACTGACCATCGCCAATGTGACCAAGACCTTCGGCGACTATGACGCCGTCAAGGATGTGTCACTCGATGTTCGCGACGGCGAGTTTCTTGCCGTGCTTGGTCCTTCCGGCTGCGGGAAGACCACTTTGCTGAGGCTTGTCGCCGGGTTCGAGAAGATCAGTTCCGGTCAGATCCGTATCGGCAGCGACGTGGTTTCGGATGCCAGCGGCAGCGTGCCGCCGGAAAAGCGCCGCGTCGGCATCGTCTTCCAGAACTATGCGCTGTGGCCGCACATGACTGTTGCGGAAAATGTCGGCTATTCGCTGAAGGTCGCCAAGGTGGACAAGGCCGTGGCGCGCCAGCGAGTTGCGGATGCATTGTCCCTGGTCAATCTCGACGGCCTGGCGGACCGGCGTCCCGCCAATCTCTCCGGCGGCCAGCGGCAGCGCGTGGCGCTGGCGCGATGCCTTGTCGCCGCGCCTTCGCTGGTGCTGTTCGACGAGCCGCTGGCAAATCTCGACGTGCATCTGCGCGCGTCGATGGAGGACGAGTTCGCCGCCTTCCACAAGCGCACCGGTACCACGATCGTCTACATCACCCACGACCAGGCCGAGGCGATGGCGCTGGCCGATCGCATCGCGGTCATGGATCATGGCCGGCTGGCGCAGCTTGCCGCGCCGCGCGACCTCTACCGCGAACCCGCCAACGAGATGGTCGCCTCCTTCATCGCACAGGGCATCGTGCTGCCGGCCAGGGTCTTGAGCGCTGAACAGGAGGGACATGTTCGGGTCGAGGTGCTTGGACATGAGGTCGTGGTCCGCTGCCGTCCCGGTGAGTTGCCGCGCGCCGATGCCAAAATCTGCATCCGATCCCCCGATCTGGAGATAGCCGGCAAAGGTGAGGCTGGTTTCGACGCCACCGTCACCCGCGCCATCTACAAGGGCGGTGCGGTGCGCGTCGAGCTTTCGCCGACGCTTCAGCCCGACCTCCATCTGCATGTCGAGCGTCAAGAGCCTGGGTCGTTCGAACCCGGATCGCAGATCAGGCTGAAGATCATGTCCGGCTGGCTCATTCCGAACGGAAAACCGGCATGACGCTTTCAATCGAACTTGCTGGCGGGTTCGGCGAAAAGGGCCGGACCAGCATCGTCATTGGTCATGGCGGGCGACGCGTGATGCTCGACGCCGGCATCAAGGTCGGCGCGAGCGGCAAGGAGTATTACCCGCAAGTCGATTCTGTTGCCGATCTTGAAGCGGTGCTGGTCTCGCACGCGCATGAGGATCATGTCGGTGCATTGAATTGGTTGTTATCGAAGGGTTTTTCCGGCCGCATCCTGATGACGGCTGAAACGCTGGATGAGGCGCCGGCGACGCTGGAAGCCTATGCCGAGCCTGAGCTTTTGCGCGCCTTCCCGTTTCCCGCCGACAGGATCGAGCTGTTTCGGCCCGGCGATAGTCTGGAGGTTGCGGGCTTGAGTATCGGCACCGGGCGGTCGGGCCACGTGGTCGGTGGCGTCTGGTTCGCCGCGAGCGCTGGCGAGACCCGCGTCGTCTATTGCGCGGACGTGGTGCCAGATAGCGCGGTCTTCGTCATGGATCCGATCCCGGCCTGTGATCTCGTCATGCTGGATGCTTCCTACGGAGCCGACCCTGTCTCCGGCACCGATCGCGCCAGGCAGATTGCCGCTTGGATCGAAGCGCACAATGGAGGTTGCCTGCTGCCGACGCCGCTGTCGGGCCGGTCGCTGGAACTTATCGCTGCGATGCCGGGCCGGTTCGCCATCCATGCCTCAATGCGCGCATCCTTGCAGGCCCAGATCGAGGCGGATGCGGCGCTCAGGCCGAGTATTGCCGATGTGCTTCGCAAGCGTCTCGCGCAAGCTCTCGACTGGTCGGATGGACAGCCTTTGCCGGACTGCCCTCTGCTTGCCGACGATGGAATGGGCCGCGCCGGCCCGTCGGCTCGATTGATTCCGCTGGCAGACGCGGCCAACTGTCCGATCCTGCTCAGCGGCCATCTACCGGCCGGTACGCCGGGCGAAATCCTCCATGCAAAGGGTCGCGCGGACTGGATCAGGATGCCAACGCATCCGACCGTGTCGGGAAATGTCGCCATCTGGGAGCAGGCCGGACGTCCCCCGGTGCTCGGACATTCATGCGGG
This sequence comes from Mesorhizobium sp. Root552, assembly GCF_001427285.1. Classification (GTDB taxonomy): domain Bacteria; phylum Pseudomonadota; class Alphaproteobacteria; order Rhizobiales; family Rhizobiaceae; genus Mesorhizobium. The sequence goes on along the minus strand of NZ_LMFV01000011.1, from coordinate 112,808 downwards.
CCGGCGGAGCTTTCCCGATTGGCCTCCCGCATACCTGCATTGCAGGTCGAAAGCCGCACCGGCGACCGGCTGGCGGTAGGAAACGGAGAGATACGATGCGCATCCTGATCTCCAACGATGATGGCATCGATGCGCCGGGCATTGCCCGTCTTGCCGAAGCGGCACGGCATTTGAGTGACGATGTCTGGGTGGTCGCGCCCGAGAAGAAGCACACGGCTGCGGGGCCGTCGCTGACGCTGGCTCAGCCCATCACCATGCAGCGACGGGCTGAGAAACGCTTTTCCTGTTCCGGCCGACCCGCCGACTGCGTGATTACAGCGATGGCGTGGCTGTTCAAGGATCAGCCCAAGCCGGACCTCGTGCTTGCCGGCGTCAATGACGGCCGCAACGTGGCCGAGGACCTCGCCTATTCCGGAACGCTCGGCATTGCCCGCGAGGCAACCTTCTGGGGGATTCCCGCAATCGGCATCTCGCGTGTGAAAAATCCGACTGTCGGCCCTGGGGATGAAACCTGGCTGGCGGGCCTGATCGGATCGCTATGGGAAAAGCGTGACGAATGGGCGGTCGAAGGGCACTGGCTCAGCATCAACCTGCCCGCCGCGCTACCCGCCGCAATCAGGCAGCCCCGCATCGGTCGCGACAAGATTGGCCGGACCGCCGAAGTGGTTGAAACCGATGGCGACCGTACCGTGCTCTTATTGCCGCGCGGACGTGGGCACGACACGACGCCGGGTGATGAAAACAGCGTTGTCGATGCTGGTTCCGTCAGCATCAACCGTCTGAACTGGTTTGGCGAAACGCGCCTTGGCGATGAGCTGGTCGTCAGCCTTTGAGCCGGCAGCCGGATCAGGCAGTAAAGCCCAACTCGCGAAGTTTGCTGCCGACTTCGATCCAGTCCTTGCAGATCGCAGTTGCTCCTCGGGCAGACAGAACCTCGCCGTGGCTGGAATAGCTGTGGCTGCCGCCTGTATAGCCAATTGCCGTCATGCCGGCTGCGACCGCACCTTCGACGCCGAAGGGTGAGTCTTCGATCACCACGCAGTTGGCCGGCTCCGCTCCCATCTTCTCGGCTGCGAAAAGGAAGATGTCCGGCGCCGGCTTGCCGCGCTTGACCATCGAAGAGGAAAAGATTGCATCACCGAAAAACGTAGCCAATCCAGTGACATCGAGGCTGTGGTGAATGCGTTCGAGCGAGGAGGAGGACGCCACGCAGCGCTTCTCTCCAAGCGATGACAGGAATGCAGCGAGGTCCCGGGTCTGGGCAAGCTGCTCGGTAAAAAGCGCCTTTGTTTCCGCCCAGATGTCGTCGCCTGCTTCTGCCGGGAACTGATGGCCGGTAAGCTCCTTGATGCGCACGATGATGTCGGCCTGCTTCATGCCGATGCACTGGGCAATGATGTCGGCGCTCACACCGCTCATGCCGTGCTTCTCGTAAACACGCTCATAAGCGAGCGCCGCCAGCGGCTCGCTATCCACCAGTACGCCGTCGCAGTCGAAGATGATCAGTGGGGATGATGCCACGCGCTGCCTTCTCCAATTCGCAAAACGCGCACATCGCTATAGTTGAAAATGCAAATGTTCAATAGCGCCGATGGATTACTGTGTGGGCAAACCTGTCGCAGGCTGGCCTGACAGCGATTGCAGCATCTGTCGCATGGCACGTCGCGACGGCACATGGTCGGGCGAAACCCAGTTCGGTTCGCTGCCGAGGAAACGATCCAGGAAAGCCACGGCGTAGGCCGGCATTTCCGTGACGTTTTCCCGATAGGACCACCATGTGCGCAGGTCGTCGGCGCATTTGTCGATGGTCGGAGCCGTGCCGAACTCCTGTTCGTGGATGGCCGCGACCGCGGAGACGCAATAGTTGGTATAGAGGAAGCCTTCCGGCCAGAAGCGCACGATTTCTTCCGTGCTTTCCTGACCTGCGGCCTCGTCATTTTGGCGCGACACTTCGCCTGTTGCCTTGGCGGGATCCTGGCGAATCAATTCGCGCAGGACGAGACCGGCGGCAAAGACGATGAAATCGGCGCGGTCGATTTCCGCAAACTTCTTGTCGGCTTCGGCAATCTCGATCCAGTCGAGGAAGGCGCGGGTAAGTTTCGCGTCGTCAATGACGAAACGAATGCCATAGGCTTCGGTCACGGCACGAGCGCTGGCGCGAAAAGTGGCGCGAAACCAACGCAGTCGCCTCAGGCGGTGGCGCAGGTCGGGCATTGACGCCAACTCATCCTTGAACCGAATATCCATCGTCAAATCCCTTTTGAAGGGTGATTCTAGCATGCCGATCCGCTGTGCCAACGGGGCTGTTGAAATCATACATATTGACACTCAAGAAAACAAATGTTCTCTAATTGGGCATGTTGCGCCACCGAGCGTGCGGCCGCGCGGAGGCTTGGGAGGAAGGGCCTGATGGCAATTTGGCAATGGGCATTGCTACTGCTGGCGCTCGTCTGGGGGCTGCAGGCGCTCGGCGTGTGGATGCAGATGCGCCACTACACCGATGTCTTCAAGGGCATCACCGAGAAGTACAAGGACGGCTTCGTCGGCGCCGGTAACAGTCGCGGCCGTTTTCGCAAGGGCACGATCGTGCTGCTCGTGGTGACGCCCGACCTGATCGTGCGCAGGCTTTTGATCATGAGCGGGCGCTCGGTGTTCACCAAGTTCAAGCGTCACGAGGAATTTGAAGGGGCAACCCTCGACAGCATCCGGTCCAACCCTGCAGTTCTTGGGGAGGGGGAACCCGGTGTGGCCGAGGCCGTGAAGCGGGCGATCGAGCAGATCGACCGGGCACGGTCGGAGCCGGGGAAAGAGCCGGGCTTGTCCGGCTTGAGTGCAGCAAGCGCATAGAGGGCGCCGCAAGCCTACCGGGATAGTAGGGCAGCGCGGCATTAGGAGGAAAAATGTCTGTATTTTCAATGTTGGCGCAGCATGCCGACTTGGCCATGCAGAACCTGCATGTCGCGGGTTCGATGGTCTCGGATGCTGCCTTGCACGGCAAGCTTGCCGTGGAGCATGCCTCAGACCAACTCGTCGTTCTGGCTCAAGCCGACAGTGGCAACCTCACCGTCGACCAGTTCCGCGAAAAGCTGAACGAAGTGCAGCAGGAAGAGCAGCTTGGCTGGCTTACCGCCATCGGCAAGTACTTTATCGGCATCTTCCAGAAGGGCGGCGAAGTGTTTGCCGGCTTCGTCACCGGCATCATTCCGACGCTCGTCGTGCTGATGACGGCATTTTATGCGGTGACCGAGCTGGTCGGTGAGGAACGCGTGCATGGTCTTGCCCGCGGCGCCGGCAGGATCGCGCTCACCCGCTATACGGTGCTGCCTTTGCTCGCCGTCTTCTTCCTGACCAACCCGATGGCTTACACCTTCGGTTCGTTTCTCGAAGAAAAGCACAAGCCGGCCTTCTACGATGCGGCCGTTTCCTACGTTCATCCGCCGCTCGGCCTGTTCCCGCATATCAATCCGGGCGAATACTTCGTCTGGGGCGGTATTCTGGTGGCGCTTCTCGAGCTTGAGAAGAAGGGCGCAGTCGCCAGCGGCTACCATATCCAGGTTGCGATCTGGTACGCCATCGTCGGCCTCGTCGTCATCCTGTTCAAGGGCATGCTGACCGAACGCATCACCGCCATCATGGCACGCCGCCAGGGCGTTGAGCTCTAAGCGGGCGGGAGGACAACATGGCCAAGACATACAAAGCCGTAAAGATTTCCAAGGGCTCCGGTGGCTGGGGCGGCCCGCTCGTCATCCAGCCTGACGAGCAGCGCAACAAGGTGGTGTCCGTCACAGGCGGCGGCATTCATCCGGTCGCCGCGCTGATCGCCGAGATGACCGGCGCCGAAGCCGTGGATGGCTTCAAGGCGCCGCCCGTCGAAGGCGAAATGGCGGTCGTCGTCGTCGATTGCGGCGGAACCGCTCGTTGCGGCGTCTATCCGCGCAAGCGCATCCCGACCGTCAACCTGACGCCGGTCGGACAGGCTGGGCCGCTTGCCCAGTTCATCACCGAAGACATCTATGTATCAGGCGTCAAGCCGGAGAACGTCGCCATGGCCGACGGCTCGGAAGCAGTGACAAGCGCGGGGGGCGCATCCATGGCATCAAGCAGCAGCAGTTCGTCTTCCAAGGCGTCGGCGGCCCAGCCGCTGCCGAACGAAGGCGGTTTCGTCAACCTGATCAGCTCGATCGGCCGCATCATGGGACGCGTGGTCGGCATCTTCTTCAATGCCGGTCGCCGCACCATCGACCAGGTGATCCGCAACGTCCTGCCGTTCATGGCGTTCGTGACCATGCTGATCGGCCTCATCCTCTATACCGGCATCGGTGACGTGCTGGCACAGCCGATGGGACCGCTCGCCAACAACATCATCGGTCTGTTGATCATCTCGGCCATCTGCGGCCTGCCGTTCCTGTCGCCCATATTGGGGCCGGGCGCGGTGATCGCGCAGGTCATCGGCGTCGCCATCATCGGCCCGCAGATAGCCAATGGCACGATCTCGCCCGCAATGGCCCTGCCGGCGCTGTTTGCCTACAACACGCAGGTGGGTTGCGACTTCGTCCCGGTCGGCCTGGCGCTTGGCGAAGCCAAGCCGAAGACGATCGAGATCGGCGTGCCGGCGGTGCTGATCAGCCGCCAGATCATGGGCCCCGTCTCCGTGCTGATCGCATGGGTCGTCAGCCTGTTCGTTCTGTAAGTTAAAATCGAGGTTCGCCACATGACAGTTCTTTTGAGAACACGGGTTACGGCTATCGGGCCCGAAGTGGCGGACCTCGCCGAAGGCGGCGTTATCATCCTGTTCGCAGATGGCTCGCCGCCTGAACTGGCCGAAGTCTCCGTTCTGCACAAAACGGAAGAGGGGCCCAGCGTCGGCGCACCGCAGGTCGGTGCGTCGATCGCCATTGGCCCGGTATCCGCTACGATCACAGCCATTGGCCCGAGCGCGTGGGCGAAAGTGCGCGAAATCGGCCATGTCGTGATCACGTTCAATGGCGCGGGAAGCGCCGAAAGACCGGGCGAGATTTGCGCCTCGACGGTCGAGACGGATGAACTCGTCGCCGCATTGAAGCCGGATACGGTCATCACGATCACGGCCTGAAATCTGGCCGTTTCGCGGTCGTATTGAGAACAACAGAGTAGATGTGATGGAACGCTCGACGATCGTCAGGGTGCATGAAGGACTGCATGCCCGTCCGGCTACAAGGTTCGTCAAGCTCGCCAAGAGCTTCGAATCCGAGGTCGATATCGTCAAGGACGGCAAGGCGGTCAGCGCCAAGAGCTCCGTCAAGCTGATGCTGCTCGGCGTCAAGGAAGGGCAGGAAGTCACCGTGCGCGCCAACGGGGCGGATGCCATCGAGGCGGTCGAGGCGCTGATCGGTTATCTGGAAAACCCTCGCGCCGGCCTGGAAGAAGATGACGCTGCAAAGGCCGATGGTGCGGACGCGGTTGCCCTTCAGCCTGCGCCGCCGCTGTCGCAGGCGGCTTCCGATTCAGGACTTGTCGGCATCGCCGCCAGCGAGGGTGTGCATCTCGGTCCGGCATTCGCGCATTTCCCGCCTGAGATCCGCTCCGATGGCCGTGCGCTCGCGGCGCACGAGATCGAGCCGGAACTGGCGAAATTCCAGGCAGCAATTGCCGCCGTGCGCACCCGCATGGACAAGGCCCTTGCCGACGAGACGCTGGCAGGTGGCGATCGCGGCATCGTCGCGGCGCTGCGCGATATCGCCGGTGACGAGACGCTGGTGGGCGACACGGTCGCGATGATCCGCGAGGGCGCCGATGCCGTTGCCGCAACCATTGCTGTCAGTTCAAGGCTGGCGGAGGAATTCGGCGCAGTCGAGGACCCCTACCTCAACGCGCGGGCCGACGACATGCAGGCGGTGGGGCGGCAGATATGCCTTGCGCTGCTCGGACAAGACGATGTCAGCCTCGAACAGATTCCCCAGGGCGCGGTGCTCATTGCCGACGATATAGGGGCATGGGATCTCGCCCGTGCACCATTGAAGCGCATTGGTGCCGTCGTTTGTGGTCACGGCGGAGCGACGTCACACATCGCCATCATCGCGCGCTCGCACGGCATTCCCGCCGTGCTGGGATTGGGCGAGCGGGTTGCTGAGTTGCGCTCGGCAAAGGTCGTTGCGGTCAACGGCAATTCCGGCGCCATCATTGCCGATCCCGATGCTGACGCGCGTGCGGATTACGAGAGACGCATGAGCGACGCCAGGGCCGAACGCGACGCGCTGACCATGTTCAGGGACACTGTGCCGACGCTCGCCAACGGCACCGTCATCGAGGTCGCGGCCAATCTTGGCTCGCTTGAGGAAATCGATGCGGCGAAAGAGGCGGGCGCTATGGGCGTCGGGCTGTTTCGCACCGAGCTTCTGTTCATGCGCCACATGCACCTGCCGTCCGAAGACATGCAGGCCGAGACCTACAGCGCGCTTGCCAAGGCGTTCGCACCGTATCCGGTCATCGTGCGCACTCTCGACATCGGTGGCGACAAACCTATCGCGGGCATCGAGTTCCCCGAGGAAGAGAACCCGTTCCTCGGCTGGCGCGGCATCCGCATGTGCCTCGACCGGCCGGATATCTTCAAGCAGCAGTTGAGGGCGCTTTTGCGCGCCGCCGTCCACGGCAACGTCAAGGTGATGCTGCCGATGGTTTCCGACCTCGACGAGGTTCGCCGCACCCGCGTGCTGATCGAGGAATGCAAGGTGGAATTGAAGCAGCAGGGCACGGCGTTCGGCGAATTCGCGCTGGGGGTGATGATCGAGACGCCGGCAGCTGTTCTGATCGCGCCTGCGCTGGCCAGGGAAGTGGCGTTTTTCTCCATCGGCACCAACGACCTGACCCAGTATGTGATGGCCGCCGACCGGCTTAATCCAACCGTGGTGAAGCTCAACGATGTCGCCAATCCGGCGGTGATGGCGGCAATCGAAATGACGGCGAAGGCAGGCGTCGAGGCCGGCATCATGGTCGGCATGTGCGGCGAGGCGGCTGGCCGCCCCGATCTCATTCCAGCTTTCCTCCGCATGGGCCTGACCGAGCTCAGCATGAGCCCGGCATCAGTCCCGCGCGCCAAGAAGGTGGTCGTCGAATTGGGCAAGGCCGGGTGATGCAACGATGGCTTCCGTTGAACTTGATTCAGCGGAAGCGCCTACGACGTTGTTTTTACGGTCTTTTGGCTTCTTCGCCTCAGATGCCTGCCTCAGCGCAGGTGAAACAGGAGCATCGCAAAGACGGGTGTCAGCTCGGCAACCGGATCGCCCCCGCGGCAAGCCGCTATGATCCTGTCGAGCCGCGCCTCGACCGCCAGCGCCGCGATTTCCAGCGGATCGGAATCCGGCTCTTCGCCTGTGCCGATGCTGGCAAGCCCGCAGGCGAGTGCCGCCGGGGCCAGCAGCGAGATGGTAAGCGCGCTTTCGGCCTCCATCGGGTTCTTGACGGCGCCTTCAGGTATCTCGAGCCGCAACGGACGCTGGTGCAGGAATTCGACGACCAGTGCCGCGCAAATCTGCGCCACCTGTGCCGTCCGGTCCGTCTCGCCCGTCGTGTTGCCGAGCGCTGTGAGCAGGTCAGGATGGCGCTGCAGCATCGCGGCGTGGACGGCGGCAAAGCTCGCCTCATGCACACGGTCGGCGCTGGCGTTCCTTCGCGCCAGCATGGTCTTGACCAGATAATACATGTCGCGGCGGAATGCCCGTTCCCCGGCCAGCAGGTTCTGCTTGCCCTTGAGCGAGAAGTAGGCTTCCAGCGAACGCGGAGCGCCTGTGGGTCGACCCTCATAAGGCACCAGCGTTTCGGCTGCCGTCATGGCGTCGTCGAACGCGCTCACGGCATGCCCGAGCAGGCCTTCGATCTCGCGCAGCGGAAACGGCACCGAGCCTCCCGCGCCCGGCAATGGCAGCAGGTTCGAGCGGCCGCTGTCGTGGCGGCGCTGGCGGATGGCCTGGCGCACGTCGCGCAGCCGATCCTTCAGGTTGATGCGTACCTCTTCGGAGATTTCACGCAGCATTTAACGCCTCGGCTTGGTGTGGGTCGCGTGCTGAACTTGTGCAGTGTCGAAAGTAGGATTGTTCCCAACCCACATACTCGGTCAATAGATCATATTGTGCAGTTGCGCCGAATTGCTAAGGAATGGTGAACGAATCTCGGGGGAGTTGAGAGCATTGGCAAGAAAGCCGCGCAGGAGCGCCGGGTCGGTCGAAGACCAGGCAACCAGCCATCTGGCCAGCGAAAACCGCAGCGATCGTCTCAGGATACGCGCGGCTTGGATGTATTTCATCGAGCAGATGACGCAGAACGAAATCGCGGATGTCCTCGGCATCGGGCGGGTTACCGTGGTGCGCATGCTGGCCGAAGCGCGCGCGCGCGCCGAGGTCAAGATCGCCATTGAAAGCGAACTGGTCGAGATCGTTCGGCTGGAGCGGGCGCTGGAAAAGGCGTTCGGTCTCGAACAGGCCATCGTTGCGCCATTGTCAGCGCCGGAAGCCGATCCGATCCCGGCCATTGCCGCCAAGGCCGGAAGCTTCGTGTCCGAAACCATGAAGTCGGGCATGCGGGTGGGTGTCGGTTGGGGCCAGACGCTGTTCGGGAGCCTGCCTTTCATCAGCTCGAAATCGCTGAGCGACTTCAAGGTAATCTCCCTGCTCGGCGGCGTCGGCGTGGCGCGTCGGTTCAACCCGGCCGAATTTGCCTGGCGATTCGCGCAGGCCTTCCAGGGCGACGGCTATCTCATCCCGACTCCCGCCGTGGTCGACAGCGTTGCGACCAAGGTTGCGCTGGTCGAACGGTGCGGCCTGCAGGAAATCTTCCAGCTTGCCGATACGCTCGACGCCGTGCTGGTCAGCATTGGCGGCATCGCTTCGGCCACGACGTTCTACCGTGGCGGCTTCCTCAAGGATTCCGACCGGGAGGCCTTGCTGGCGCGCGGGGCGGTGGGCGACCTTCTGTTCCATTTCTTCGATAGGAACGGCGATCTTGTCGATCACCCGGTCAACGATCTTGTCATGTCGGTCGAGGTGGATCGCCTGCGCCGCGCGCCTATGCGCATCCTGACCTCCGGCGGGCAGGAAAAGATCGAGGCGCTGCTTGGCGCGATGAACCTTTTTGCGCCCACCGTGCTCATCACCGACGAGGAAAGCGCACGCCGCATGCTCGATGCGCACAAAGCCGGCAAGCCTTGACACTTTCTTCTTCGCCGCCTTTCTGGCACAGGGCTGCGGCTCGTAGGCGAGGAAAGCATGGACGAGAAGAAATCCAGATCGAGGACATCTCGCTCGCGCGAGTCGCTTTCCGATTCAGGGACCAGCCTGCACGCCTCTCTCGCCAATGAAATCGGGCAGCGTATCGTGCGCGGCGACTACGCGCCGGGAACGATCCTTCCCAACGAGGCGCATTGGTCGCAGGAATTCGACATCAGCCGTTCGGCCGTGCGCGAAGCGATCAAGATGCTCATGGCCAAGAGCCTGTTGGCATCTCGACCCAAGATCGGCAGCCGCGTCGAGCCGAGGGAGCGCTGGAACCTGCTCGACCGCGACGTGCTGGCCTGGTACGCGGCTGCACCCGACCGCGAGGCGTTCCTGAAGTCGGTGCAGGAGTTTCGCCACATCATTGAACCGGAGGCTGCCGCCCTTGCTGCGACGCGACGCACCGAGGCTCAGATGGCCGAAATCAGCTCAGCCTGTCGCGTCATGGGCGCAGCAAATTCGCTGGAAGAGCGCACGAGCGCCGACACGCGCTTTCACCTCGCCATTTTGCAGGCGTCTGGAAACGATCTTCTGGTGCCGCTCGGCGTGCTGATCGAGCAGGCTTTCCATCATTTGTTTCTCTTCACTACGCGCGAAGGCGACGATCTGGCGCTGGCGCAAGTGCTGCACGAAACGGTTGAGCGCAATATTCGCCTGCAGCGCCCGCAAGCCGCGCGCCGCGCCGTGCGCAAACTGCTCGCCGCCACCGACAGGACTATTGCGCGCGGCTCCTGAAGGTCTCCATGATTGGGTTCGCAAACTGATTCCGGGAACGAGAGCAAGCCTTTGACCAGTAAGCCGAATGTCCTGTTCATTTGCGCCGACCAGTGGCGGGCGGACTGCATTTCTGCACTCGGCCACCCCAATGTGCGCACGCCCAATCTCGATGCGCTTGCCGCTGATGGCGTGCTGTTCAAGAACCACTTTGGCCAATGCACGCCGTGCGGGCCGTCGCGGGCGAGCCTGCTAACCGGCCTCTATTTGATGAACCACCGGTCGGGCAGGAACGGCACGCCGCTTGATGCCCGCCATGCCAATGTCGCGCTGGAGGCGCGCAAGGCCGGCTACGAACCTGCACTGTTCGGCTACACCGACACCAGCATGGACCCGCGTGGGCGCGATCCGGACGATCCGGTGCTTACCGGCTACGACAAGGGCGTGTTGCCGGGCTTCGACGCCGCGCTCCATCTGCCCGACGACATGGCGGCATGGGTCGCCCATCTCGAGACGCTTGGCTACAGCCTTCCCAATGGCCGCGACGATGCCTTTCGACCGCGCCAGCCATTCGACTTGCCGCAAGATCGCGGCTTTCGTTTCATTCCTGCGGTCTATCCGGCCGGGCAAAGCGAGACCGCTTTCCTTACCGACCGTTTCATCGATTGGATGTCGGAGCGCGAACAAGCGCCGTGGTTCGCACATTTCGTGTTCTATCGCCCGCATCCTCCGCTGATCGTCCCTGAACCCTACAATGCAATGGTCGATCCGAAGGACGTGGTGTTTCCCGCGCGTGCGCCTACACTGGCGGAGGAAAGACGCCAGCATCCGCTGCTGGCGTATGAGTTGGAACGCATCGGCGAGCCCGGTAAATACGACGATCACAGTCCATTCAATCCGGTAGAGGCCGACGACCTCGAAATCCGACAGATGCGCGCCGCCTATTATGGCCTGGTTTCGGAGGTGGATCATCATCTTGGCCGTATCATCGCCCATCTCAAGGCGACGGGGCAGTACGAGCGCACACTGATCGTCGTCACCAGCGATCACGCCGAGATGCTGGGCCAGCATCATGTCTGGGGCAAGGAAATCTACTTCGACCAGGCGTTTCACCTGCCGTTGGTGATCCGCGACCCGAGGCTGGAGGCCAATGTCTCAAGGGGTGCTCGTGTGGAAGCCTTCACCGAAGCGATAGACATCATGCCGACCATTCTCGATTGGCTTGGCCTGCCCGTGCCGCGCACTTGCGATGGCACGTCGCTGCTCGGCCATGTGCATGGCACGCCGCCTGCGAACTGGCGCGAGGAAGTGTTTTTCGAGCACGATTTCCGCACGGTGAAGGCACAGCGAGCCGAAACCGCCCTTGGCATCAAGTCGGACGAGTGCAGCTACGCCGTTATCCGCGACGCGCGCTACAAATACGTGCACTTCGCGGCCTTGCCGCCGCTCTTGTTCGACCTCTCCAGCGATCCCGATGAGATGCACAATCTGGCCGATCGTCCCGAGATGGCGGCGGTCGTGCGCGACTATGCGCAAAAGATGCTGAACTGGCGGCTCACCCATGCCGAACGCACGCTGACCAATATGCAGTTGACCAGCGAAGGCGTGTTTTCCCGACCCTGAAGTTGAGCCGACGTTGGAACGACGGCTTTCCGTGTGTGGTGCAGCAGCGCCCGCAAGTGAGTGGATATGCTCGTCGTGAACCATCATCAGGCGCAATCGGACCAGCGGCACAGTGCATCCTTCCTCGACCGCATCCGGCGTTTCTCCAATCGACGGTCCGTACGCTTGGCTCCGGCTGGCGATTTCGCTGGTCCTCGGCACCATAGGCGGCGCTGGCATGTGGGCAGTGATCGTCGTACTGCCTTCCGTGCAGGCGGAGTTCGGCATCGACCGCGCCGGCGCCTCTTTGTCATATGCGGCGACACTGGTCGGCGTGGCTGTGGGCAATGTCGTCGTCGGTCGGGCGATCGATACGGTCGGCTACTGGCGTCCGGCGCTGATTTCGTGCCTCGCCCTGGGGTCAGGTTTCATCCTCGCCTCGCTGGCGCATTCGAACATGCAGTTCGTACTGGCGCACGGCTTCCTCATCGGCATCGGCACGGCGGCTAACTTCGGGCCGTTGATCGCCGACATCTCGCATTGGTTCCAGCGCCGCCGTGGCGTGGCAGTCGCGGTGGCCGCGGCGGGAAATTACATCGCAGGCACGATCTGGCCTGCGCTGATGCCGTGGGCAATCGAGGCGGAGGGATGGCGTTTCACCTATGCCGGCATTGGCGTGATCTGCCTTTTCACGATGATACCTCTGATCCTGTTGCTGAGGCGACCGGCTCCGCATGAAGCCTTCTCGGTGGAAGGCAACGCGAAGCCGATGCTGGCAAGTTCGCTTTCGCCTCGTGCCCTTCAGGTGCTGCTCGTCATCGCGGGGCTCGCCTGTTGCGTTGCCATGTCGATGCCGCAGGTCCATCTGGTCGCCTATTGCATGGACCTTGGCTACGGCATGGCGCGCGGATCGGAAATGCTGGCGCTGATGATGGCGGCCGGCATCGTCAGCCGTATCGGCTCAGGGTTCATCGCAGATTGGATCGGCGGGGTCAGGACGGTCCTGCTGGGCTCGATCCTGCAGTGCCTGGCGCTTTTGCTCTACATACCTTTCGACGGCCTAGCCTCGCTTTACGTTGTCTCGCTGGTATTCGGCCTGTCGCAAGGCGGCATCGTTCCAAGCTATGCGGTGGTAATCCGGGAATATCTGCCGGCGAAGGAAGCAGGGCAGCGCGTCGGCATCGTCATCACCGCAACGATCCTCGGCATGGCGCTCGGTGGATGGATGTCCGGCTGGATCTACGACCTGACCGGGTCTTATGCAGCAGCGTTCCTCAACGGCATTGGCTGGAACCTGCTCAACATCTTCGTCATGCTGACGATCCTGTCGCAGTCACGTAGGCGGGCTCAGGTCGCGGCCTAAAGGCTCGAAGCCAGTTCCGCCGGAAAGTCGTCGTTGTCGGCATCGCGCATGGCGGCAAGACTGCGGTTGTCTAGCACATCGGCAATCGCCTGGCGGACCTCCAACATCATGTGGCGGACTTCGCAAGTCGTCTCGTCGCAGTCGTCGCAACGCTGGTATTGCGTGCGGCTGGCGCAGGAAATCGGCGCCAGCGGTCCGTCGAGCACGCGAATGACATGGCCGATCTTGATATCCGCGGCGGGGCGGGCGAGCCGGTAGCCGCCGTCCTTGCCCTTGCGGCTCTGGACGAAGCCCGCGTTGCGCAATTCGCCCAAAATAGCATCAAGGAACTTCTTGGGGATGTGGTTGGCAACCGCGATGTCGTTCACAAAGGCAAGTTGCTCAGGCGGCAGGCGCGACAGGTGCACCAGTGCCTTCAGACCGTATTTGCCTTTTTTCGTGAGCATGCCCGAGACAGTTCTTGGAGTGGTCATGCGGCGGCGTCACCAGCCGGCTTTTCGCTTGGTCGCAGGCTCACCGTCGCTCTCCACATGATAGGGCCCACTAAATCCATATACAATATAAAACATATTGATTTTTCGTGACTTTTTGGCCGAATCGGAGGCCGGGCCACGAAAGCGGAAAAGCCGGCGCGAAGCCGGCTTTCCCTGGGCATGTAAACGACGGTCAGCGATTGCCGTAGATCTGGTCGAGCAGCGCGCCGGAAGCGAAGTGCTCGGCCTGGACCTTGTCCCAGCCGCCGAACACGTCTTCCACCGTGACCAGCCTGACATCGGGGAAATTGGCCTTGAATTCAGCCAGCACTTTTTCGTCGTGCACGCGCAAGCCATTCTCGGCTTCGATCTTCTGGCCTGCCGGCGAATACAGGAATTCAAGGTAGGACTTTGCCAGATCGCGCGAACCGTTGGCGTCCGCCACCTTGTCGACGATGGCGACCGGGAATTCCGCCAGAAGGCTGACCGAAGGCGTCACCTGTTCGAAATTGCCTTCGCCGAATTCCTTGCGCACGCCATAGGTTTCGGATTCGAAGGTGATCAGCACGTCGCCCAGTTCACGCTCCACGAAGGTGGTGGTGGCGGCACGGCCGCCGGTATCGAACACCGGCACGTGGTCGAAGATCTTGGTGATGAATTCCTTCACCTTGGCGTCGTCGTTGTTGAACTTCTCCTTGGCGTAGGCGGTTGCCGCCAGATAGGTGTAGCGCGCGTTGCCGGAGGTCTTTGGATTCGGGAAGATCACCTGCACGTCGTCGCGCACCAGATCGTCCCAATCCTTGATGTTCTTCGGGTTGCCCGAGCGCACGAGGAAGGAGGGCAGCGAATAGAAGGGCGAGGCGTTGTTGGGGAAATCCTTTTGCCAATCGTCCGTGACAAGGCCGTTCTTGACCAGGAAATCGATGTCGGTGACCTGGTTGAAGGTGACCACGTCTGCCGCCAGGCCCTCGACGATGGCCCGCGCCTGCTTGGAGGTGCCGGCATGCGACTGGTCGATGGTGACGCCGGGGTGTTCGGCGACGTAAGCCTTGTTGATCGCCACGAACAATTCGCGGGCAACATCATAGGAAGCGTTGAGCAGCTTGTCGGCGGACCATGCCGAGGCCGAGGACAAAAGCAGACCCGCAGCGGCGGTGGCGGCAAGCAGAAGGCGTTTCATGATGGGCTCCAATGAGAGTGGTGCCATCATATAGCCGCGGCCGGCCTTGCCGCGCGAGGTACATGGCTGCCGCCAGCAGAGGCTGAATAGAAATTCAACCTCAATGAGAACCATTTCCGAGGCGAATATTCCTGCGCTGTGGAATCAATTCGCGGCCGATGGAAAAACCTTCCATTTGCGTGGCCTGAATGCGATGCGGCTCCTCTGCGCCGCCGGGTGATCGACCGGAAGCTCGATCTCGACACGCTCACGATGGCCACCGATCTCCAGTTCCACGCGCTTGGTGCCTGCCACGCGCCGGCTGGCGGCGACCGTGCCGGCAAGGCAGCCGGCGCACTCGTCCAGCAATTCGACATCGTGTGGGCGGAAGAACAGCGTCGCCGGGCCGGTCGGCGCATCGGGTGCCGCAAGACCGATCGGGCGGTCGGTCAACCAGACCTGCCCGTCCTCGACCTTGACTGGAAGCGAACTGGAATCGCCGATGAAGCCGTAGACGAAAGGCGAGTTCGGCTGGTCGTAGACCTCATCGGCGGTGCCGACCTGCTCGATGCGGCCCTGGCTCATGACGACGACGCGGTCGGCGAGTTCCAGCGCTTCCTCCTGATCGTGCGTCACGAACACGGTGGTGTGACCGGTGGCGTCGTGGATCTCGCGCAGCCAACGCCGCAACTCGCGGCGTACCTGGGCGTCCAGTGCGCCGAAAGGCTCGTCGAGCAGAAGCACCTTCGGCTCGATCGCCATGGCGCGGGCGAGTGCCACGCGCTGGCGCTGGCCGCCGGACAACTGCGCCGGATAACGTTTCTCGAGGCCCGACAACTGTACCAGGTCGAGCAGCGTCGAAGCGCGCTTGCGGATTTCGTCCGCCGGCGGCCGCGTTGCCGAAGGCCGCACCTTGAGGCCGAAGCCGATATTGTCGGCCACGGTCATATGGCGAAACAGCGCATAATGCTGGAACACGAAGCCGACATTGCGCTCGCGGATCGATCGTTCCGAAGCATCGTCGTCGCCAAAGAAGATCTTGCCGATGGTCGGCTGTTCCAGCCCGGCGATCAGCCGCAGCAATGTCGTCTTGCCCGAGCCGGACGGCCCGAGAAGCGCGATCAACTCGCCCGAGCGGATGTCGAGCGAGACATCGTGCAGGGCAGGGAAGGTATCGAATTCCTTGCGGACATTTTCTACGCGAACTTGCATGAGATGACCCTGTCAATGTCCGCGTGTGGCGGCGATTTCAGCGCCGTAGCGCATTTCCAGAAGCGTTTTCAGCGCCAAAGTGACCAGCGCCAGCCCAGCCAGCAGCGAGGCCACGGCAAAGGCTCCGGCGGCGTTGTACTCGTTGTAGAGGATTTCTACGTGCAGCGGCATGGTGTTGGTCTGGCCGCGAATGTGGCCGGACACCACCGAGACCGCACCGAACTCGCCCATGGCGCGGGCGTTGCACAGCAATACGCCGTAGAGCAGGCCCCATTTGATATTGGGCAAGGTCACATACCAGAAGGTCTGCCAACCGTTTGCGCCAAGCGAAATCGCGGCCTCCTCGTCGCCCGTGCCCTGTTCTTCCATCAGCGGAATCAGTTCGCGCGCCACGAACGGAAACGTCACGAAAATCGTTGCCAGCACGATGCCGGGCACCGCGAAAAGGATTTCGATGCCGTTTGCCTTCAGCCACGGTCCAAGGGCGCTCTGCGCCCCGAACAGAAGCACGTAGACAAGGCCGGAAATGACCGGAGAAACCGAAAAGGGCAGGTCGACCAGTGTGGTCAGGAAGGCTTTGCCCTTGAACTCGAACTTGGCGATGGCCCAGGCTGCAGCCACACCGAACACCAGGTTGAGCGGAACAGAAATGGCCGCGACCAGCAGCGTCAGCTGGATGGCCGACAAGGTATCGGGCTCGCCCAGCGTTTCGAAGAAGTATCCGAGGCCTTTGCGCGAGGCCTCCATGAACACCAGAACCAGCGGCAAAACTAGGAACAGCGTCAGGAAGATGAAGGCGATTGCCATCAGCCCCCAGCGCGCCGGCCGTGATTCGGTGATGCCGGAAGCGATTTCCGGATTTGGATCGGCAGCAAAAAGAACCGGATCAGCCATAGCGTTTGCGGCTCCATGCCTGCAGCAGGTTGATCACCAGCAACATGGCGAATGAGATCACCAGCATGATTGCCGCGATCGCCGTCGCCGCCGGATAGTTGAACTCTTCCAGCCGGATGATGATAAGCAGCGGTGCGATCTCCGACACGTTGGGCAGGTTGCCGGCGATGAAGATGACGGAACCGTACTCGCCAACGCCGCGCGCGAAGGCCAGTGCAAACCCGGTGACGATGGCCGGCGCCAGCCCGGGAAACAGCACACGCGCGATGGTTTGCCAGCGCGTCGCGCCAAGCGTAGCCGCTGCTTCCTCGACCTCTTTGTCGATTTCCTCGATGATCGGCTGGACGGTGCGCACGACGAACGGCAAACCGATGAAAACCAGCGCCACGATGATCCCGACAGGCGTGTAGGCGATTTTGATGCCCAGCGGGGCGAGCAGGATGCCGATCCAGCCTTTTGGCGCGTAAAGTGTCGTCAACGCAATGCCGGCAACAGCGGTCGGCAAGGCGAAGGGCAGGTCGACCATGGCGTCGACGATCCGGCGTCCCGGAAAGGGGTAGCGCACCAGCACCCAGGCAACGATGGTTCCGAACACGACATTGACGGCTGCGGCCGCAAGGGCGGTGCCGAAGCTGATCTTAAGCGCGTTGATGGTGCGCCGGTCGGTGGCGATGGCCCAGAAATCGGTCCAGCCCAGCGAAGCGGAGCGCCAGGCAAGGCCGGACAACGGAATGAGGATGATGAGGGTGAGGTAGACAAGCGCAAAGCCGAGCGTCAATCCGAAGCCCGGAATGACACTCGGTTTCTTGAATCGCCACCCCGCTTGCGCGGAAGCTGTGGTCATGCGGTCCCTTGCTTCTTTGTACGGTGATTACTGTGCCGGCTTGTAGACTTGGTCGAATATCCCACCGTCACCGAAATGGTAAGGCTGGGCCTTCTTCCATCCGCCGAAAAGCGGGTCGTCGATGGTGACCAGCTTGATATCGGGCAACGCCGCCAGGTCTTCCGCCGGCACCAGGTCGCGCTTTGCCGGCCGGTAATGGTTCTTGGCGATGATGGTCTGGCCTTCTGCCGAATAGAGGTAGCTCAAATAGGCTTCCGCGACCTTTCTTGTACCCTTCGCATCGACATTTGCATCGACGATGGCAACCGGCGGTTCGGCCAGTATCGATGTCGGCGGGATCACGATGTCGAACTTGTCCGCGCCGAATTCGTCGAGCGCGAGATAGGCTTCGTTTTCCCAAGCCAGCAGCACGTCGCCCAGTTCACGTTCCGCAAAGGTCACCGTGGAGCCGCGCGCTCCGGTGTCCAGCACGGGTACGTGCGCATAGAGGTTGGCAATGAACTGCTTGATCTTGCCTTCGTCACCACCGTACTCGGTGTTCGCCCACGACCATGCCGCCAGATAGTTCCAGCGCGCGCCGCCGGAGGTCTTCGGGTTTGGCGTGATGACCTGCACGCCTTCCTTGATCAGGTCGCCCCAGTCCTTGATAGCCTTGGGGTTGCCCTTGCGGACAAGGAACACGATGGTTGACGTGTAGGGGGCCGAGTTGTTCTCGAACTTCGAGCGCCAGTCAGGATTGATCTTCTTCGAATTATCGACAATCGCGTTGATGTCGCTTTCGAGCGCCAGCGTCACGACATCGGCGTCAAGGCCGTCGATGACCGCACGCGCCTGCTTGCCGGAACCGCCATGCGATTGCTGGATGGTGACCGTTTCACCGGTTTCGGCTTTCCAATGCTTGGCAAAGGCCTCGTCGTAGACCTTGTAGAGTTCGCGGGTCGGATCGTAGGAGACATTCAGGATGGTCGTATCGGCGAGCGCAAAGCCCAAGGTGCCGAACTGAACCGAACCGGCCAGCAAAATGCCGAGCCATTTGTTGAGGTGAGAATGGGTCATGGAACCCTCCGTTGAGCACAGCTTTACTCTACTGAATTTGTAGAAATTGGAATGCGCCCATCATTGCGTTTTTATGTATCAGATGGTGCTTCTGTTCCCAAAATGCCGCTGGGAGAGGGAGATTTTTGCTCGACCGTCCTCGCTTGACCGCTGTGCAGCACAATAAATCCGGCAGCGAGGCAAGCCGTGGCGGTTTCTGCGTCCGCGTTGACCCGGCGGGCTTGGCTGGGAAACGCGAATCTTGTGAATCGCCTGGCGAATTTTATTCCACAAATACTTTCACGCTCGCCGCGCGGCCGGCTGCATCGATCACCGTAAGCGTAGCATAGCCAGCACCATCCGGCTGCCAGGTAGCGGTGCGGCGGCGATCCTGCCCGACGAGCGGCTTGCCGTTGGCCAGCCAGCGAAACGGCGCGCGCCCGCCTTGCAGTTTCAACACAAGCGGCGTTGCGCCGGCTGAAGCAACGTCCAGATCGACGCGGGCGCCGTCGGGTGGAAAGACGATGTGCGGCGCAGGTTCGGTTGCGGTCGCCGCGACAAGTCCATCGCCCGACAAGCCGAAACGCGCGAGCGTCACCGGCAGGTCATCGCGCCGTGGCCGTAAGGTGCCGGCGGGCTGGCTGGGCAGTGGAACGGTCGCGATACCGGAACGGGCAAAGGCCTCGAACAGGATGGGGGCGGCGGAGACGTAGCCGGACAGGCCGGGTACCGCGCCGGCATCGGCCCGTCCGACCCATACGCCAAGCACGTAGCGTCCGTCGAAGCCAACCGACCAGGCATCGCGATACCCATAGGAGGTGCCGGTCTTGTAGGCGATGCCGCGCACCGACGCGCCTTCCGGCGGTTTCACGCCCGAAAGAATGTCGGTGATCTGCCAGTTGGCCTGCGGGTCGAGCAAGGTAGTGGCAGCGCCTGTCACCGGTACGGCTTCGGTGCCGTCGCGCAGCGGATGCACTTTGCCGCCATTGGCGAGACCTGTGTAAAGCTGCACCAGGTCTCGAAGGGTAATGCCGACGCCGCCAAGGCCGATTGCCAACCCCGGCGCTTCGTTCGGCGGCAGCACCGTGTTTGCGCCGGCTTGCCGGAAGCGGGCGGTCAGCCGGGCCGGTCCCACCGCATCCAGTATGCGCACCGCCGGCACATTCAGCGACAGTTGCAGGGCCTGTCGCACACTGACATCGCCCTGATAGCCCATGTCAAAATTCTTCGGCCGGTAGCCGCCGAAATCGGCCGGGCTGTCCTCGATCAGCGTTTCCTGCGCCACCAGCCCTTGCTCGAAGGCGAGGCCGTAGATGAACGGCTTCAGGGTCGAACCCGGCGAGCGCAGGGTGCGGGTCATGTCGATCCAGCCGGATCGTCCGGAATCTGTGAAAGAGGATGATCCGACTTCACCCAGAATGTCGCCGGTGCGCGAATCGGCCAGCACCATGGCGACCGACAGTTTCGGGCCGAGCCGGGTCACAGCCTCACGCGCCACTGTTTCCAGCCCTTGCTGGACACTCTTGCGGATGGTGAGTTGTGGCAGGGTTCCCGGCTTTGCGGTGCGTAGCGCGGCCAGGCTGGCATGCGCGGCGAGCGCCGGCAGGTCGCGCCGCGTGGTCGGCACGTCCTCCAGCGCCGCGCGCGCGGCCTCGCGTTCGCCAAGCATCTTTGCCGACACCATGCGCGCCAGCACCCGGTCGCGCGCCGTTTGCCCTGTCTTGGCGTTTCGGTCGGGGCGGCGCTTTTCCGGCAGTTGTGGCAGCGCGACGAGCAGGGCGGCTTCCGACACGGTGAGGCGCTTCGGCTCCTTGCCGAAATAGGCCAGAGATGCGGCGCGCACGCCTTCCAGATTGCCGCCATACGGCGCCAGCGTCAGGTAGCGTTCCAGTATTTCGCGCTTGGAAAGCCGTCGCTCGATCTGCACCGCGCGGGCGATCTGGCGCAGTTTCGCCCATACGCTGCGGCTTTCGCGCGGCTCGATCAGGCGGGCCAGTTGCATCGACAGCGTCGAGCCGCCGGAAACGATGCGGCCATTGCCGGCGAACTGCAGCGCCGCGCGCCCGAGCGCCAGCACATCGACGCCACTGTGGTCCCAGAAGCGCTTGTCCTCATAGGCGACCAGCATGTCGATGAAGGCCTTGTCGACCTTGTCGATACCGGTTTCAAGCCGCCAATAGCCGTCCGGTGTCGCGAAAGCGCGCAGCAACTGGCCGTCGCGGTCGAGCACTTCGGCAGACACCGTCAACTTCTCCGGCAACGGAGGAGGGTAGGCACTGTCAAGCCGCCAGAGCGCAACCGAGCCAAGCGCAACCAATATGGCCGTGCCGGCTGTCCCGATTGCTAATTTGCGGAGACGGGTCATCGACCTACTGCGCCTTCACCTCCATCATGCCGGTGGCGGTACGGGCCGAATATTGAGGCCGGTACATGTCCTCCACGCTTGCCGCCGGATGGGCATAGACGCCGGGCGTTACCGCGCGCACGACATAGGCGAGCGTGAGGTCGCGGCTGCCGTCGCCTTCGTTCGGATTGAAGGCAGCGACGAAGCGGTCGTTGCGGAATTCCAGATGCGCGGCCTCGGTCTGGCCAAGCCAGCCGAAATTCGACAATTGCGCACTGGAAACAAGGCTCGGATTGTCGATCTCGAATCCTGCCGGCAGCAGGTCGGTCACCAGCACGCGCGACGGCCAGTCGTTCAGTTCGCGCACCTTCAGCACCACCACGTAGCGCTCGTTCTGCTCGGCCTCCGTCACGTTGGCTTCGCTGCCGTCGAGGCGATAGTAGGTGCGCTCGATGGTAAAGCCGTCGCCGCCTGCCGGCAGCGGCTGGCTGGGTGCCGCCACCGTGGTCACCACAGCTTCCAGCGGCGTCTTGCCGGTGTTGGCGATGGTGAGCGGGTTCTGGACCAGATCGCCGCCGGCGATCTCGTTCGAATAGGCGCCCTTGTGGGCCGCGCCATCAACGCTCAGCGAAATGGTATCGTTGCCATCCTTAAGCGCACGTGCGGCCAGCAGCATCCAGGCATTGTCCTGCGTGCTCGTCCAGCGCGCCGCCTCGCGCTCCTTCGCCACCAGCTTCACCAGTTGCGGCACCACCGCAGGGGTCGGCTTGCTTTCCGCCGCAAGGGCCAGCATCGCCGCCCCGTCGCGTAGTGGCGAGGCATAGTCGGCGCGGTAGTAGTCGAACCCGGTGGTATCGTCGGCCAGATTGAGAGCCGCCTCGAACGTCGCCTCCGAGCGTTGCGCATCGCCATAAAGCGCGAGCGCCGCGCCAAGCTGCGCCACCGCCATCGGGCTGGTGAACGATTCGAGCTGCGTATCTGCATAGTAGCGCAGGTCGCCGATGGACGCCTTCTTGTTGCGTGCCAGTACGTAGAGCGCATAGGCGATGTCGGTGCCGCGATCCTCCACGTCCTGGTCGTAGCCGAGCGAGTTCTGGAGGTTGTTCAGCGCCTGGCTCAATGCCTGCGCCGGCACCGCATAGCCCTGTTCGCGGGCGCGGGTCAGGAAGTCGGTGACATAGGCGTCGAGCCACAAATCGCCCGACCCGGGTCCCCAAAGGCCGAAGCTACCTGCGGAGGCCTGGTAGTTCAACACGCGGCCGATCGCCTGCTGCACCCGTTCGTGCAGGTCCTTGTCCACCGCCATGCCGTAGCCCTTCGACATTTCGCTGACATAGAGCAAGGGCAGCGCGCGGCTCGTCGTCTGCTCGGCACAGCCATAGGGGTAGCGGTCGAGCGCAAGCAGCAGCGAGGGCACGTCGAGCGCCGAGGATTGCGACACGCCGACACTGACGGATGCGCCCTGCAACAGGCTCGCCGCCAGCAGTTCCTTGTCTACCCTGAGCGACCTGCCGGGTCCGAGATCGACCACCATGCGTGTCGTCACCGGCAGTTGCGCCGGACGCACCGGCAAATAAAGCGTCTGTTCGATGGCTGGCCCGTCGGCATGCGTCAGGCTCACCGTCACCGAGGCATCGCCCGGCTCGACCGCGATCAGCGGTACGGTCAGCGTCTGGCGCTTGCCTTGTTCCATCGTCACCTTCTGCGGCACCGCATCGTCGCCGATGGTGATGTCGCCCGTTTTGGTGACGTTGAGCGCATAATCGCCGGCCGGACCGTCCGTATTGGCGAAGTCGAGCCGCATCGTCGCCGCATCGCCGGGGGCCAGGAAGCGCGGCAGGCCGGCGGTGATCACCACCGGGTCGCGCACGATGACGTCGCTCGTCGCGTGGCCGACCGCATCCTTGGTCCAGGCAACTGCCATCACCCGCACTGTTCCGTTGAACTGCGGGATATCGAAGGCGACGTTGGCCTTGCCCTCGGCGTCGAGTTCCACCACGCCGGAGAAGAACGCGACCAGTTGTTCGGTCGGCGGGCTGCCTTGCGACTGCATGGCGGCCCCGTCGCCGCCGGTGCGCAGGCGGCCCATCGCGCCGAGCGAGCCGTCGATCAGGCGGCCATAAAGGTCGCGCATCTCCAGCCCCAGCATGCGCTGACCGAAGAACCAGTCCTCGGGATCGGGAACTTTATAGTTGGTAAGGTTGAGGATGCCGAGATCGACCGCCGCAACCGTCACATAGGCCTTGCTGCCGGCTTCGGCGCCGGTTACCTGCACCGGGATCGACAGGACCTGACGCGGCTCCGTCTTCTCCGGCGGCGTCAGCGTCAACGCCAGCTTCTTTGCGCCGGGGTCGATCGAAAGCCACTTCACGCCGATGGCGCGGGCAGGCATGCGCGTTTCCTGCGCGTCGCCGGGCCTGAACAGCGTCGCCGTGACGTAGGCGCCTGCGCCCAAGTCTTCGCCGACCGGAATATCGACGGTGCCGCCTTCAGCCGGGATCGATGCCGTCACCGTCTTCACCAGCCGGTCCGCGCCGATCGCCACCAGAAGCTCGCCGGCGAAGTGCGGCGAGACCTTGAGCTTGGCCGTGTCGCCAGCGGCATAGCTTTCCTTGTCGAGCGCGATTTCCAGTCCGTCCGGCGTCTCCGTCGAGCTTGCCTCGACATACCAGCCGGCGTCGAACTCATAGCTTGTCGCCGGGCCATCCGGATCGGGCGAATCCACCTCCAGCCGGTAGCGGCCCCAGTCCACGGGCAGGGACACCGTGCCTTCGTTGTCGGCGGCGATGTCGAGCGTGCCGTCGGCAACCGCCTTGGTGAAGGTCACCGGCTCATAGTTCCACGAATTACCGGAACGGTACCACTGGTAGTTCCGCTCGACCTTGACCAGCGACCAGTTCGCGCCTGCCAGTGCCTTGCGATTGCCCGCCTGATCGACGGCGATCAGGCTGAACTTCGCCGTTCCGCCTTGCGGCACGTCCGTAAAGTCGGGGCGGATGCCGATCATTTCGCCTTGCGGGCGAATGTTGAGCGTCAGCGATCGCTCGACGGCCCGCCCTCCGGTCTCACGCATGCGCACCGTCACCTTGGCATTGACCAGTTGCGTCGTCGAAGGCAGTTGGTCCACCGCCAGGGGGAAGGTCGCCTTGCCGTCGTCGCCCACCCGCGGCAGGTCGGCCAGCGGCGTAACCGACGGTTCGCCGGCCTGCTCGTCGGCAAGGCCGAACACGAAGCCCTTGAAGCGATCCCATTCGCGCGTGGTCGAGAGCGTGCGCTCGCCTTCGATGGCAAGCCCCGCCGCTGGCGCGCCATAGAGGAAGCGCCCGTCAACGGTCACGTTGGCCGTTTCGCCTGCGGCGATTTCCGTCTTGTCGGCGGTCAGGTCGAACTCGATGCGATCGGGCACGAAGTCCTCGACCAGAAACATCTGGCTGGCGACCGCCGCCTGCTTGGGGTCGGTGTGGATGGCAACCGACCAGGTGCCGCGCATGGCGTTGGCTTCAAGCGCAAGATCGACAGCATGGCCGCCAGCAGTCGCGCCGTCACTGACGATCCGCCTGTCCTCGACGCCGTCGGGGCGGGTGAAGATGAAGGTCAGCGGCAGGTTGTCCACGGCCTTTGCGGTGTCGTCGCGGGCAAGCGCCGAAACATGCACCGTTTCGCCGACGCGGTAGATGCCGCGCTCGGTCCATGCATAGACGTCCAGTGCGCCGGGGGCAGCACGGCCAGCCACGCCGCGGTCGGACAGGTCGAATCCGGCGCGCGCCATGTCGAGGAAGACGAAATCCTGATCGCCCTGCTTGGCCATAAGCACGGCGGGAACCATGCTGCCTTCGCCGCGTGTTAGCCCGGGATTGAACACCGCGCGGCCGTCAGCGTCGGTGGTCGCGGTGCCGAGGATTTCATTGTTGCGGGCAAGCAGCGTCAGTTCCGCGCCTGCCAGCGGCTTGGCGCTGCCAAGCGAGCGGGCAAACACGCTCAAGCCGTCCTGTCCGGTATAAGTCGAAAGACCGATGTCGGAGACGACGAACCATTGCGTTGCACGCGAGTTCCACTCGTCGCTGTGGTCATCCACCGGCTGCGCGGTCAGCACATAGACGCCCGGCTTGCGCTGCGGCAGCGCCTCGTCCACCGGGAAGGAGGTCGTGACTTCCTTGTTGAGGTCGTTGGCGATTTCGAGCTGGCCTTCCCACACGGGTGCGCCCATCTGGTCGGCGATGCTTGAGATATCGTAGCCATCCAGTTGCCGCAGGAACTGGTAGCCGGAAAGAAGCTGGGTCAGCGCACGGTCGCCGATGCGGTAGAGCTTCATGTCGGCGGCGGCCATGTTGACGCTGACCATCGGAATGCCGCGCCGCGCGCCAGCCGGCAGCACGAAGCTGTCGCCGGTAAAGCGGGCTGACGGCGCACGGTCCTGCACATAGATGGACAGCACCACAGGCGCTGCGATGACCTCGCCGACGGCAGCCGGCAGGCCGGAGCGGAACGAAACTTCATAATGCTGGCCGTGTTCGAGGCCCTCGACGCAGATCTGGCGGTCCTTGGCTTCGATGCCCTTGGGCGGTCCGCCGTCCACGCGCACGAACTGCGTATAGTCAACGCCGGTCTTGACCAAATCCTCGGAAAACTGCGCGCAGATGCGGGGTGCGCTGGTGTCGGCATCGACGCTGTGTTCGATGACGCGGAAACCCTTGCGTGCCTTGAGATCCTCGTAGCCGGCGCGAACGGACGCCGAGTTCAGCAAGGTAAGGCTTGCCTCATAGGCCTGCAGGGCCGGGCGGTAGAGGTCGCGGCGGTCGAGGCCGGCGGCAATCTGCGCAAGCGCGTCGGCGCGCGTCGTTTGCGTCCGCAGCAATTTATAGGCGTTGAGCGCGGCCGAGGTCGCATTGGCCTGCAGGTTTGCGGTTTCCTGGCTGTCGGTCGGTTGGGTTGCAAGCGTTGCGCGCGCCAGCTCAAGCCAGAGCTTGCCATCGCTGGGCATCGCCGAAACGGCGGCTTCGTATTTTTGCATGGCGCCGCGGCTGTCGCCGGTCAGCGATGACTGCTCGGCCTGGTTGATCAGCTCGCCCAGGCCGTCGCCCGGCTTGGGATAGTTGGGGCCGGTCAGCCGGTTGCGATACTGGTCGGCCTGATCGGCCATCCATGCCGGGAAGAAAGCGAGCGCGGGCGGCGCGCCGATGTCGGGGTCGCTGTCGGCAACCACCACCTTGCCTGCGGTTGCGCCGTTGAAGGCCTTCAAGGCGTTGAAGTCGGACTTCAGGAAGCACCACTTGGCCTTGTTGTTGTAGGTGAAGGCGCGGCAGGCCGGGTCGCCGAGGCAGGCGCTTTCGCACTGGTCGAGCGTGACGTTCTGCTCCGAGCGCAGGTCGAAGCCGAAATAGTCGGCATTCTGGGTGGTGACGATGCGCCGGGTTTCGGCAGCGAATGCCGCTCCCGTCAAAGCGAGGAAGAGGAGAATGAGGACGGGGAAACCACGAGCAGCGCGAATTGTCATCGCATTCCCTCCAGATGCTTCTGCCATGCCGGCAGGTTTCAAATATCGCTCATGCTTGTCAATCTGGCGACGGCCACGTGCCGTGATGTAACGGTTTCATTCTGGACCGATCGCCGCTATGCAGCCTTAAATTGAAGTCACGCATTCTTGCAAAGGGACAGAAGGAGTGAATTCCAACGTCTTCTCATTTCAGACAAGTGGATTGTGGCCGCTTTACGAAATGCGTGAAACTTCAGTCGAATTTTAACTTTGTGCGTTAAACAGGGGTGATGCTGAAGAGTATTGCGTTCAGAGCAGGAGGGCGGGAAGCGAAGCTGCGGCTTACGCGCTGGCTTGTGCTCGCGCTGCTCGGCTCGGCGGTTTTTCTGCCCCAGATACAACCTGCCGCCGCCTTCGAACTTTTCGGCATCAAGTTGTGGGGATCGTCCGAGGAGGACGATGCCGACATTGTCGACCCCATGCGCTATTCCGTCACCATCAACGCGCCGGACGCCGACAAGGACCTCATGAAGAAACTGGAAGCGGCCTCGGCGCTGAAGAGCGACGAAGACAGGCCGGTGTCCGGTTCGCTCGGCTTGCTGACCAAGGCGCGCGGCGACCGCGAGCAACTGGTGGCGGCACTTTACTCCGATGCCCGCTACGAGGGCGTCGTCAACGTCACCATTGCCGGCCAGTCGATTGACGATCTGCCGCCGGATGCGGAATTCAAGGGACCGCAACCGATCCCGGTCGTGATCGACGTTGCGCCCGGTCCGAAGTTCACGCTTGGCGACATCGTGCTGAAAGGCGATGCGGCTGGCCTTGCCAGTGCCGACTTCGGCCTGATCGCGGGCGGCGACGCCAGTTCCGGCGCGATCCTGAAGGCCGAGGGCCTGATCGTCCGGGCGTTGAAGGAAGAAGGCCGGCCCCTTGCGCAAATCACCGACCGCGAGATCGTGGCCGACCACAAGACCACCACGCTCGACGTGACGTTGACGGTCGCGGCCGGTCCGGTCGCCGGTTATGGAAACACCACCGTCGAGGGCACCGAGCAGGTAGATCGCGAATTTACCGAATACATGACCGGCCTGAAGCGCGGCGCGCAATATTCGCCCGAGCAGATCGACCAGGCACGCGAACGGTTGCTTGGCCTTGAGGTGTTCAACAGCGTTACGTTGAAGGAAGCCGATCAGCTCGATGCTGACGGCAATATTCCCATTGCCGTCCAGGTCAGCGAGCGCAAGCCGCGCTATTTCGGCATCGGCGGCACGGTTTCCAATACCGAAGGTCTGGGGCTGGAAGGCTACTGGGGCCACCGCAACCTGTTCGGACGTGCGGAGAAGCTGGGCATAGACGGTTCGATCAGCGGCATCGGCTCCAACGATCTCTCGGAACTGAACTACAATGCCGGCATCATGTTCGAGAAACCGGGCGTGGTCGGGCCTGCCTCGAAATTCTTCGCCAATCTGAAAACGGTCTACGAGCATCCCGACGCATACGACCGCTTTTCGGTCAAGGGCGGGGTCGGGCTTTCCTACGAGCTGACCAGATACCAGACGGTTTCGGCTGAACTTTCGCTCGACTATTCGAAAATCACCGACGCCTTCGGCAAGAACGAGTTCCTGATCGCTTCGGTGCCGTTGCAATATGTCTTCGACAACCGCGACAACAAGCTGAACCCGACGAGGGGCTTCAGGGCGCTTGCCTTCGCCGAGCCCAGCTACGACATCGAAAACGGCAATGCCTTCATCAAGCTGAAGGGCGAGGGGTCCGCCTATTACTCGCTTTCCGATTCGAACAAGTTCGTGCTTGCCGGCCGTGCAGCCATCGGCTCGATCCTCGGCGCCAACGTCGACGAGGTGCCGGCGGACCGGCGCTTCTATGCTGGCGGCGGCGGGTCGGTGCGCGGCTATTCCTATCAAGGCATCGGCCCGAAGGACATCAACGGCACACCGACCGGTGGTCTGTCGTTCTTCGAGACATCGGTGGAGATGCGCATCGCCGTCACCGACACCATCGGCATCGTGCCTTTCATCGATGCCGGAACGGTTTCAACGAAGCAGTTTCCTGATTTTTCCGACGTAAAGGTGGGCGCGGGCGTCGGTCTGCGCTATCTGACACCGTTCGGACCGCTTCGGGTCGATGCGGCAGTGCCGCTGAACCGCGACCCGGGTGATCCGCGTTTCGGCATCTATGCCGGCATCGGCCAGGCATTCTGACGGGACTGAACGGCGAGCGGACCAAATGGCAATCGTGAGACGCATCCTGCGCGTGTTGTTTTATGCGGCCCTCGTCGTGGTGGCCGCAGCCATCGGCGCGCTTGTCGTCCTCACCACCACCGAGCGTGGCCGCGACAATCTTGCGGGCTTGATTTCCAATGCCGCCTCGTCCGAGGGCAGCAAGGTCACCGTCAGCGGTATTGGCGGCGTCTGGTCCGGCAACCTCACCGTCGATCATGTCGTCCTGGAAGACACGCAAGGGCCGTGGCTGGTGCTGCGCGAGGTCGCGGTGGACTGGTCGCCGCTCGCCCTGCTGTCGCGTACCTTCCGCGCCGACCGCGTTGCAGTCGGGCGCATCGAGGCGGCCCGTGCGCCTGTCGCCGATCCGAACGCGCAGCCGAAGAACAGCGACGGCTTTTCGCTGCCCGTTTCCGTGGACATCCGCGAAATCGACCTGCCTCAGATCGCGCTCGGCGAGGCGCTGGCCGGAGCCGGCATTGCCGAACTCGCCGCCAAGGGTGGTGTGCGGGCCGAGCGTTCGCCGCTCGCCGTCGAGGCGGATCTCAGCCTCGCGCGCCATGACGGCAAGCAAGGCACCGTCGATGCCTCCGTGCATTTCCTGCCCGATGACAACCGGCTCGACCTCGATGTGCGCGCCGACGAGCCGGCCGGCGGCATCATCGCCAACCTGCTCAAGCTGCCGGATGCGCCGCCGGTCAACATCGTCGTTTCCGGCAACGGGCCGCTCGCCGACTGGAACGGCCGCGCCGCCTTCAACGTCGATGGCCAGTTGATCACCCAGATCACCGGCCGCCATCAGTTCACCGACAAGGGCAGCCGCGTGGAAGCAAGGGGCGATGGCGATTTCGCGGGCTTCGTGCCTTTGCGCCTGAAGTCGCTGCTCGGCGGCCGGACCAGTTTCGACCTTGCCGGCACGGCCACCAACGATGGCGGCATCGAGATCGAAAACGCCACCTTCGACACCGCCGCCGTGCATGGCGAGGCCAAGGGCAGCATCAATCCTAAGGGCGCCAGCGACTTTTCCGTCGAGTTCAAGTCCGCCGGCCCGACAGTGCCTTTGTCCCTCGGCAGCGAGGAAAGCCCGATCGACATCGAGCTGAAATCGGCATCGCTGCGCGCCTTTGGCGAGGGCAGCGCGCCTGCCGTCGATATCGAGGCGCGTCTTTCCAAGGTCGCGACCAATGTCACCAAGGTCGACAACATTGCGATGGCGCTGCATTCGGACGCCTTCGACGTGGCCAACCGCAGCGGCCCGATCTCGGGCACCGTGACTGCCGACAGGATCGGCCTCGACAATCCCACCATCGCGCCGCTCATCGCCGGCAAGATCACCGCTCAGGTGGACGGCGACGTGACCAAGGACACCATCACGGTCGGCAAGGGCCTCATCACCAGCGATGCGCTGAAGGGCGGCTTCGACGGCCAGGTCTCGCTTGCCGATGGTTCGATCGAACTCAACGTCAAGGCCGATGCCGCGTCCGCCGCGCTGCCGGTCGCCGCGCGGCCCGTACTTGGCGAACGCACCACGCTCTCCGTCGCCGTGAAGCGCGACAGCAGCGGCAACGTCACGGCCGACCAGCTCGACCTGTTGTCCGGCCCGCTGTCGGCCAGCGGCAGCGGTTCCTTCATCGACGGCCAGATCGCAGCCGACCTCAAGGGCGCGCTGGCCGACATCTCCACGCTCGCCAAGGATGCCAGCGGCGCCATTGCGCTTGCCGTCACCGCCAAGGGTTCGCCTCTGGCGCCCGATGTCGCCGCTACGCTGAACAGCGACAAGCTCGTCGTCGCCAATCGCGAGATCACCGGCCTCAAGCTCAGCGCCACCGGCAAGGCGGATGCGGCAAATCCTGCAGCCGAGGTGACGCTTGCCGCCGATGTCGCCGGCCAGGCCCTGCAGGGCAAGGCGGTTCTCAAGACCACCGACGGGCGGCGCGAGATCAATGGGCTCACGCTGTCGCTCGGCAAGAACCGGATCGCTGGCGATCTCGTGCTTGACGATGCGTTCCTGCCCGAAGGCAAGGTCAGCTTCGAACTGCCCGACATCGGCCCGCTGGCCGCGCTCGCGCTTGAAAAGGCCGAGGGCGAAGTGCGCGGCGCCGTCGTCTTTTCCAAGCCCGGCGGCGTTCCGCAGGTCGACGTCAAGGCAAGCACGGCGGGCATCACGCGCGGCGACCTCTCCGCCAAGGGCGTCACCATCGATGCGCTCATCGCCAACTATGCCGCTGCGCCTGCAATCTCGGGAGCCATCCGCGCCGACGGCGTCACCTTGGGCGGCACCGTCATCAGCGGCATCGCCGTCGATCTGGCGCGAGACGGCGACTGGACGGCATTCTCAGGCGGCGCGACCGTCAAGGACATTCCGGCCAAGGCCAAGGGCCGCGTCAAAGTCGCCAGCGGCACGACGACTGTCGAGCTTGTCTCGGGAGACGCGACTTTCCGGGGCGTCAAGGCCAGCATCGCAGCACCATCGACCATCGCGATCGCCAACGGCAAGACGACGCTGGAAAAGATCGTGCTCGCCATCGGCGGCGGCAAGGCAACGGTCACCGGCTCGGTCGGCGACGCTCTCGCCATCAACGCCGCGCTTGCCGGCGTGCCGATTGCGGTCGCCAATAACTTCGCTCCAGGCCTCGATGCGTCCGGTTCGGTTTCGGGCACGGTCAAAGTGACCGGCGCGCCGGCAAATCCGAGCATTGCCTATGACATCAAGACCTCCGGCGTGCAGGTGGCGCAGACGCGCAGCGCCGGCCTCGGTGCGCTGAACGTCGGTTCGTCCGGCACCTTCCAG
The DNA here is from genome assembly GCF_001427285.1 of Mesorhizobium sp. Root552. Taxonomy (GTDB): domain Bacteria; phylum Pseudomonadota; class Alphaproteobacteria; order Rhizobiales; family Rhizobiaceae; genus Mesorhizobium. The sequence continues at coordinate 81,425 of NZ_LMFV01000011.1, read as the reverse complement.
GCCAACAAGCTGACCTTTACGGCCGACATTGCCGATGGCGCCGGTCTTGGCCTCAAGGGCGGCGGCACTGTGACCACTGCCGGCGCACCCAACCTGTCGCTTGATTTCAACGGCAACGTCCCGTTCGCCTTCCTGTCGCGCAAGATGGCGGCGCAGGGCCTCTCGCTCAGCGGCACGGCCAACGTCGCCGTCCAGGTGCGCGGGCCTGCCTCCAAGCCCGTCATCAGCGGGTCGGTCCGCGCAAACGGCGCGCGTTTCGTCGCCGCCTCTGCCGGCATCGCCATCAACGACATCGCCCTCGACATCGGCCTTGGCAATGGCGTCGCAACGGTCAACCGGCTCACCGGCACGCTGTCGTCCGGAGGCAGTCTGACTGCGGGCGGCACGGTTGGCATCGACCCTGCGTCCGGCTTCCCGGCCGACCTTAATCTCAAGCTCACCAACGGGCGCTACACCGATGGCCGCATCGTCACGGCGAACCTTGGCGGCGACCTTGCCATCAAGGGGCAGTTGACCAGTTCCCCGGTTCTCTCCGGTGTCATCAATCTTGCGCGCACCGTCATCACCGTGCCCAACAAGTTGCCCGGCTCGTTGTCGGAACTCGGCGTCCGGCACAAGAATGCGCCGGCGGCCGTCAGGGAACAGGACAGGGCATTGCGCCCGGCAGGTGGCGGAGCAAGCGGCAGCGGCGCGGTCACGCTCGATCTCACCATCAATGCGCCGAACGAAATCTTCGTCCAGGGCAGGGGCGTCGATGCCGAACTCGGCGGTTCGCTGAAGCTCACCGGCCCGACATCGTCACCGCAGGCGGTCGGCAAGTTCACGCTCAGGCGCGGCCGCCTCGAAATCCTCGGCAAGCGGCTGAATTTCACCGAAGGAAGCCTGAGCTTCTCCGGCTCGCTTGTGCCCTATCTCAACCTTGTCGCGGAATCGACCGCGTCGGATGCGACGGTTACCATCACCGTCTCGGGCGAGGCGACCAATCCGAAGTTCATCTTCTCCTCCGTGCCTGCGCTGCCGGAAGACGAGGTGCTGGCCCGGCTCATCTTCGGGCGCTCGATGTCGAACCTGTCGCCGCTGCAGATCGCGCAACTCGCATCGGCCGCCGCCCAGCTTGCCGGCGTCGGCGGCTCCACCTCGCTGTTGCAGAACCTGCGCAACGCCATCGGCATCGACGACCTTGATGTCACCACCGACGAGAAGGGCGGCACCGCCGTTTCCGCCGGCAAATACCTTAACGACCGCACTTACCTTTCGCTTGAGAAGGGTGAGAAGCCGGGTTCCGGCAAGGCCCGCATCGACCTCAATGTCGGACGCGGCGTGAAGCTTCGCGGCGAAGCTTCCGATGCAGGCGAGGCCAAGGGCGGCATCTTCTACGAGAAGGAATACTAGTCCGACCCAAGCTTGGGGATCGGGTTCCTTCACGCAAATTTGCATAGCGGGGCAATGGCCGCTGACAGCGGATGCGCAGATATGCCGTTGCTGCAAGGGCATGAAATGCTTGCGCGTCGTGGCGTGCGGAAATCAAAAAAACGCGCCGCCAATAACAAATTTACGTCAATCCTGTCGCAATCGCGCACACTGCCTGCTTTTCAAAGTTGCACATTTGCGCAGGTTCCAAATTTATCGCCGGTTTTGACATCGGCGATGTGATGCGGAATGTTAAAAGGCGGAAAGCCAACAATGGGAGTTACAAATGAAAACCTATAAAAGTAATGGCGACCAAGTTCCCGCACATATCGTCGAAATGGCCGAGTTGGCGAAAGCTGGCAAGGTCGACCGTCGCGAGTTCCTTGCTCTCGCCAGCGTGTTCGGTGCTTCCACGGCGATGGCTTACGGCATGATCGGGCTTGCCGCCCCGACGCCGGCTCAGGCTCAGGACCAGCCCAAGAAGGGCGGCATCCTCAAGGTTGCCCAGTGGATCAAGGATCCCAAGGACCCGCGCAAGGCCGACTGGTCGGAAATCGCCAATGCCGAGCGCCAGGCGCTCGAGCCGCTGGTCAAGTACACCAACGACTACACCTTCCGCCCCTATCTGCTGGAGAGCTGGGACGTCAACGACGACGCCACCGAATACACGCTGCATGTGCGCAAGGGCGTCACCTGGTCGAATGGCGACGCCTTCACCGCCGACGATGTGATCTTCAACCTCAAGCGCTGGGGCGACAAGAGCGCCGAAGGCAACTCCATGCCTGGCCGCCTTGGCACGCTGGTCGATGAAAAGACCGGCAAGCTCGACGAAAGCGCCGTCACCAAGGTCGACGACAACACCGTCAAGCTCAAGCTCGCCAAGCCCGACATCGCGCTGATCCCGAACATGTGCGACTATCCGGGCCTCATCGTGCACAAGAGCTTCGATGAGAAGGGCGGCGACTTCAAGGCCTGCCCGATCGGAACCGGTCCGTTCGAACTCGTGTCCTACGATGTCGGCCAGAAGGTCGTCTACAAGCGCCGCGAAGACAACAAGTGGTGGGATGGCGAGGTTTATCTGGACGGCGTCGAGCTGATCGACTACGGCACCGATCCGGCCGCCATGGTCAGTGCCTTCGAAGCCGGCGAAGTCCACACCAATTTCGAAACCTCCGCCGACTATGTGTCGATCCTCGACGGCCTCGATCTGGTCAAGTCGGAAGTCGTCACGGCATCGACCATCGTTTGCCGCACCAACGTCGCCAACAAGCCTTACGACGATGAAAAGGTGCGCCGCGCGTTGCAGCTTTCGGTCGACAACAACGTCGTCCTCCAGCTCGGCTACGGCAATGCGGGAACGGTCGCCGAAAACCATCACGTCTGCCAGATTCATCCGGAATATTACGAGCTGCCGAAGGTGGCGCGCGATCCGGCCAAGGCCAAGGCGTTGATGGCGGAAGCCGGTCAGGCTGATTTCGAGCACGAGCTGATCACTGTGGACGAGGACTGGCACAAGAACACCGGTGACGCCATCGCCGCGCAGATGCGCGACGCCGGCATCAAGGTGAAGCGCACCGTCCTGCCTGGCTCGACCTTCTGGAACGACTGGACGAAATATCCGCTGTCGATGACCAACTGGAACATGCGCCCGCTCGGCGTGCAGGTTCTGGCCATCGCTTACCGCACCGGCGAAGCCTGGAACGAAGCAGCCTGGTCCAACCCGGATTGGGATGCCAAGCTGAACGCTGCGCTGGCCGTGGCCGACGCTGCCAAGCGCAAGGAACTGATGAAGGACATCGAGCAGATCCTGCAGGATTCCGGCGTTCTCATCCAGCCGTACTGGCGCAAGCTCTACAGCCACTCGGTAGCCGCGGTGAAGGGCTATGCCATGCACCCAACTTTCGAGCACGACTACGGTAAGGTCTGGCTCGACGAGGCCTGACCAATCGAACCCAGCAGGGGAGGGAGCCTTGCGCTCCCTTCCCTCGCGGGTACGATACGCAAGCATGCCGGCTTTGCGAAAATCACCTGACTTTCCGGGTCGGCTCATGCCAACGTTCGTGGGTTGATTGCACCTGACCCCGACCCTGCCGGCAGGGGGCGCCATGTTATCCTTTGTTTTGAGACGCCTGGGCACAATGGCATTGACCATGTTGTGCCTCACGCTCGTCGTGTTTTTCCTGGTCAATCTCGAGCCTAACCTCAAGAAGCTCGCCATCAGCCAGACCGAGATGCACACTTCGGCGGAGCAGCTTGAAGGGTGGCTGGTCAACCACGGCTACCGCCAGAACTTCTTCGTCCGCTATGGCCAATGGCTGGGTGTCATCAAGAAATCGCCGATCATCGATCCGGCGACCGGCAAGGCTTCGCAACGCTTCTCGTTCTGCAGCGATCCCGTCGAGCCGGTCTATTCAGGCGTATTGCAAGGTGATTTCGGCTGCTCGACCAAGTTCAAGGCAGACGTCTCGAAAAAGCTGTTTCCGGCGCTCGGCGCCACCGGCATCCTGATGTTCTGGGTGCTGGCGGTCATGGTGCCGATATCGCTTTTGATCGGCATCCTTGCCGGCATGCGCGAAGGCTCGCGCACAGACCGCACCTTGTCCGTCGCCTCGATCGCAACGACGGCGACGCCGGAGTATGTCTCGGGCGTTATCTTCACCGTCATCTTCGCCTCCTGGTTCGGATGGCTGAACGGCTCGGCTGCGTCCGCCAGCCAGGGCATCACCTTCTACAATTTCACGCTGCCGGTGATGACGCTCGCCATTTACGGCATCGGCTACATCGCCCGCATGACGCGCGCCTCGATGGTCGAAGTCATGACGCAGCAATATATCCGCACTGCGCGGTTGAAAGGCCTCAGCTTTTCGTCCGTCGTCATCAAGCACGCGCTGCGCAATGCGCTCATCGCTCCCTTCACTGTCATCATGCTGCAATTCCCGTGGCTGCTCACCGGCGTCGTCATCGTCGAGGTGATGTTCCGCTACCAGGGCTTCGGCTACGTGCTTGTCGAAGCGGCAGGCAACAACGACATCGATCTCCTGCTCGGCTGCTCGCTGGTGTCGGTGTTCATCGTTCTCATTACGCAACTCATTTCCGACGTGGGCTACGCTTATCTCAACCCGCGTATCCGGGTTCAGTAGGAGGATCCGGACCATGCAGCTTGAGTATGTTGGAACCCTCGGCGTCATTTTAGGCGTGATCGCGCGCTTCTGGCCGACATGGCTGGCGATTGCGCTGGTGATGGGTAGCAGCTTCTATTTCAAGAAGAAGCTCGGCCTCTACGGCCAGTTGTTCGACAGCGGCGTCGGCATTGCCGGCGTCGGCATCTGCCTGTTCTGGCTGTTTACGGCAATCTTCGCTTCGACGATCTCGCCGTTCAATCCGCTCGAGCAGATCGTCGTCATGAAGGATGCGCTACCCGGCGCCATCGAGCCGGCCACGCACAAGGTGTTCCTGTTTGGCGGCGACAAGCTGGCGCGGGACGTGTTCTCGCGCATGGTCTATGGCAGCCAGATCGTGCTCATCATCGCACCGGCGGCTACCGCCTTTGCGCTCATGGTCGGCATAACGCTCGGCCTGCCTGCCGGTTATTATGGCGGGCGCATCGACTCCTTCCTGTCGTTCCTCGCCAATCTTGTGCTGGCCTTCCCCGTCATCCTTCTGTTCTATCTTCTGGTGACGCCAGGCATCATGGACACCCCGATCCCCTACGGCATGGCCGGGCTGTTCTTCCTGTTCCCGATCATCTTCTTCTGCACGCTGTTCTGGACACGCTTCAAGAAGCGGCCGGACCGGCTCTACCTCCTGCTCGGCATCACCCTCATCTTGGGAGGCTGGGTGTATGTGGGGCTGGTGTTCGACGCCGATCCGCTCGGCATCGTCCATATCGATCCCAACCAGCTCAACATCTTCGTGGCGGTGGTGTTCGCCTCGTCGCCCGGCGTGTTCCGCATCGTGCGCGGTCTCACCATGGACATCAAGACGCGCGACTACGTTGCCGCCGCGCAGACCCGCGGCGAGAGCCCGTGGTACATCATGCTCTGGGAAGTGCTGCCCAATGCGCGCGGCCCGCTGATCGTCGATGCCTGCCTGCGCATCGGCTACACCACCATCCTGCTCGGCACGCTCGGCTATTTCGGATTGGGTCTTGCGCCGGAAAGCCCGGACTGGGGCACCGCGATCAAGGACGCCAGCCGCCTGCTGCGTTCCTTCATCCATCCGGCGCTGCCGCCGACGATCGCACTGATGTCATTCGTGCTCGGTCTTAACCTGCTAGCCGACTCGCTACGCGAGCAATCGATGAAGGATTGAGGAGCCAGCCATGAACGAAGCCGTCAAAGCTACGAACACAGCAGGCGCCCAACCCATCATCGAGATCGAAAACCTGTCGATCTCCTTCTTCACCCGCAAGGGCGAGATCCCGGCGGTGATGGACTTTTCCTGCACCGTCATGCCCGGCGAGGCGATGGGCATCGTCGGTGAATCGGGTTGCGGCAAGTCGACCGTCTCGCTCGGCATCATGCGCGACCTGTCCAATGTCGGCAGGATCGTCGGCGGACGCATCAGGTTCCAGGGCAAGGACATGGGCGATATGTCGGAGGAGGAGCTTCGCTCCATCCGCGGCAACAAGATCGCCATGATCTACCAGGAGCCGATGGCGAGCCTCAACCCTGCGATGAAGATCGGCCAGCAGTTGATGGAAGTGCCGCTGATCCACGACAAGGTGTCCAAGAGCGAAGCCTACGGCAGAGCGCTCGAAATGGTGCGCGCCGTCAAGTTGCCTGACCCGGAGCGCATGATGCGGTCCTTCCCGCACCAGCTCTCGGGCGGACAGCAGCAGCGCATCGTCATCGCGATGGCGCTTTTGTCGAAGCCGGCGCTGCTCCTGCTTGACGAGCCGACCACGGCCCTCGACGTCACCGTCGAGGCCGGCATCGTCGAACTGGTCAAGGGGCTCGGCCAGCGCTTCGGCACCTCGATGATCTTCGTTTCGCACAATCTCGGCCTCATCCTCGAGACCTGCGACAAGATCACGGTGATGTATTCCGGCGAGGCGGTCGAGACCGGCGAGATCAAGGATGTCTTCGACCGCATGCGCCATCCCTATACGCAAGGGCTGTTCCGCTCCATCCCGTTGCCGGGCGCGGACAAGAACGCGCGTCCGCTGATCGCCATTCCCGGCCAGCTGCCGCTGCCGCACGAACGGCCGAAAGGCTGCAATTTCGGCCCGCGCTGCCACCACTTCGTCGAAGGCGTGTGCAACGCCGCCGAAATCCCGATGATCCCGGTGGAAGGCCATGAAGGCCATTTCTCGCGCTGCGTGCGCTTCAACGAGATCGACTGGGAGGCGCTGCCGCCCGGCACCAAGAAAGCCAGCGCGCCGGTCAAGCCCGGCGCGCCGGTGCTCAAGGTCGACAATCTCAAGAAGTACTACCAGGTCGGCGCCGGCGGCGTCTTCGGCGGCGGCGAGGGGCGCACCGTCAAGGCCAACGAAACCATCAGCTTCGAGGCGCGCGAAAGCGAGACGGTGGCCATCGTCGGCGAGTCCGGCTGCGGCAAGTCCACGCTCGCCAAGGTGCTGCTCGGCTTGGAAACGGCAAGCTCCGGCGATGTCTCGCTCGGCAACACCGAGATCGAATCGACGCCGATCGAAAAGCGCAACGTCGATACCGTCTCCTCGATCCAGATGGTGTTCCAGAACCCGTTCGATACGCTCAATCCCAGCCACACCGTCGGCTCGCAGATCATCCGCACGCTGGAGAAGTTCAACGTCGGCAATACACCGGCAGACCGGCGCCAGCGCATGCTGGAACTGCTCGACCTGGTGAAGCTGCCGCGGGCCTTCGCCGAACGCAAGCCGCGCCAGCTTTCCGGCGGCCAGAAGCAGCGCATCGGCGTTGCCCGCGCCTTTGCCGGCCAGGCCAAGGTGGTGGTGGCCGACGAGCCCGTCTCGGCGCTCGACGTGTCGGTTCAGGCCGCCGTCACCGAACTGTTGATGGATATCCAGCGCAAGAACAAGACGACGCTCCTGTTCATCAGCCATGACCTGTCGGTGGTGCGCTATATCGCCGACCGCGTCGTCGTCATGTATCTCGGCTATATCGTCGAGCAGGGCACGACGGACCAGATCTTCTCGCCGCCTTATCATCCCTACACCGAGGCGCTTTTGTCCGCGATCCCGATTGCCGACACCTCGGTGGTCAAGAAGCACATCGTGCTCGAGGGCGACATTCCTTCGGCCATGAACCCACCCACCGGTTGCCCGTTCCAGACCCGCTGCCGCTACAAGCATCTGGTGCCGGACAATCTGTGCGAGACAAAGGTTCCGCCGGTGAAGGACCTCGGCGGCGGCCACAAGAGCCTGTGCTGGCTGGCCGATGACGTGCTGGCAAAGATGGAGCCGGTGATCAGCTTCGCAAATGGCGACGCGGAGGAAGCGCCGGCCAAAAAGGCACCCGTGAAACCTGCGTCGGCCAAGCCTGCGCCCAAAGCAAAGCCTGTGGCCACCGCACCGGCGTCAGCCAAGGCTGGTGCGGCACCGAAGGCCAGGTCCGCGAAGGCCCAACCCGCAAAGGCCCAGCCCGCCAAGACCAAGGCTGCGAAAGCTCAGGGCAAAGCCGCACCGAAGGCCAAGCCGGCCAAGAGCAAGTAGCGGCGACCCCGATCAAGTCTCGGTATCAGCGATACCGAGGTCTTGGTTATTGCGTGCAGGTCTGTAACTGCGCCGCGTAGTTGCGGGCCATCTCGTCCGTCTCGCGGGCGTATCTCTGGATGCCGGTATTGCTGCGCCAGTCGCCGCGCTTGTAGGCGGTCCAGCCGGAATAATAGGCAAGGTAGAGATTGTAGGTGTCGGTCCGGTCGATGCCGAGGCTGTCGGCGCTCTTGGCGTGATACCAGCCGATAAAGTCGATGGCGTCGGCAAAGCTGCTGCGGCGGGCCGCGAAATTGCCGCTTTCGGCGCGGTATTGCGCCCAGGTTCCATCAAGCGCTTGCGAGTAGCCGTAGGCACTGGAGGGTCGCTTCCATGGAATGAAGCCCAGCAGTGTCGCGCGCGGCGGTTGCGCATTGCCCTTGAAGCCGGATTCCTTGCGCACCGTCGCCATCAGCACCGGCACCGGCACGCCATATTTGCGTTCGGTCTGTTCGGCAGCGGTGCGCCAATTGCCGACGAAGCCGTCGCGCTGGTCGAACACGGCGCAGACATTGTTGATCTGGCTCGGCGGCGTTGCACAAGACGCAAGCGCAAGCAGGGCGAGGACAGGAACAATTCGACTAAAACTGTACGCGGACATGGCCGCAGCTTTAAGCGCAATTCATAAAGGGAATCTTGCTGCGGATCTTAACGTTTTCATCGGAACGCGCGGCTTCGCGTTCCGATTCAACTTGTTCCTATGCAGAGTCTTCAATCCGGTTCAAGCCATTGGAAAACCTGGCTGGATCGAGGTCAGCGCACCGGCGCGACGAGGCCGAAATGCGCGCCTTGCGGGTCCATGCAATTCATCGCCCATTGTCCGCCGGGTACTTCCATCGGGCCGAAGGTGATGGTGCCGCCGCCATCGGTCACGCGCTTGGCGGCGGCGTCGATGGCCGGCACGTTGAAATAGAATTGCCATGCGGGGGCTGGCATGTTCGGCGAGCGGTTCATCATGCCGCCGTTCTGTTCGCCATTGACCGAGAACAGCTGGTAGATGCCCATCTCGCCCATGTCGATGCTGTCGTCCTTTTTCCAGCCGAACTGGCCGGAATAGAAATCCAGCGCCGATTGCCAGTCGGTGGCCATGAGTTCGCGCCAGCCGATATGGCCCGGCGTGCCCATGGCTACGGGTGGCTGGTCGGGACCGCTCGGCTGCAGCAACATGAACACCGCGCCTTGCGGATCGGCGACGACCGAGAACCGCCCCACGTCCGGAATATCCGAAGGTTCCCTGTGCACCTTGCCGCCCGCCTTCTTCACCGAGGCGGTCGCTGCGTCGGTGTCGTCGGCGTGGATATATCCGACCCAGGCCGGCGGCATGCCCATTTTGCCGGCCTCCTCGGGCAAGGTCATGATGCCGCCGACACCGCGGTCGCCGACTTTCATGACCGTATAGCGTGGCATTCCAGGCCCGCCGTCGAACGGTTCGGCGCCCCAGCCCACAACCCTGGTGTAGAACGCTTCCGCCGCGTCCATGTCGGTGGTCATCAACTCGTACCAGAAGAAGGATTTCGCTGCGCTTGGCATGATGGCTTGCTCCTTGGCTGGGGTGGGATCGGTGGCAGTTCCATCATAGGACGATCATCGCGACGGATACCCGACAATATTTTTTTCGGATGATCAAAGCTGACACTTCCCGCCAGCCGGGGAGCCGCCACGCCCCTGCGCAAGCACGAGCGCACAACACCTCCGCTTCCCGTAACCCGGCTGAAGCAAGGCATCCCTACGTTTCGTCATCACGGAATTCGCTTTCCAGCGAAGCGAGGAAGGAATATCCGGGATCCATTCCGTGACATCGCGGCACTACTCTGGGCACCAGCGCGCTTTCTCTCCCCTTTGATGAAGAGGCGCAATCCGGTTGCCGATCGAGTGCCTCGTCAGGCACCCCCCCTCTGGCCTGCCGGCCATCTCCCCCTCAAGGGGGGAGATCACCCGATTGCCATGCTTTCATCCGGTGCTGAGGTCACAGAGGCGGCTGTAAGCTTGAAGCTGCCGATCTCCCCCCTTGAGGGGGAGATGGCCGGCAGGCCAGAGGGGGGTGTTGTTCTTGTGAGGCTTCTGATCGCGTAGTGGACAAATCACGCCTCCCCGCAAAATCCTTCACCCCATTTATCCACCTCCTCGGCATCTCCCCCATACTCATGCCATCGCCCTTGCGGGAGACCTGGTGCGCACCGGGTATCAGGGAAGGGCGTCGGTGCCGGATTGGTCGCATAACGGTGTGCGGCTGGGTGATGAGCCCCC
>NZ_LMFV01000011.1:0-71037 GCF_001427285.1 Mesorhizobium sp. Root552 | reverse complement strand
TATCTATCTAAACGAGCGACCGAACGGCCGCCCGTCCTCCCGACCTCAATCGAGGTCAGTTCTTTGACAATGGCCAGGGCCGAAAGGCAGCGTGGCGATGAATAGACATACCCATCTCTTCGTCATCCTAAGGCGGAGCAGGCCGAAGGCCGTTGCGGAGACCCTAGGATCCATGCCGTGACTAAACGGTAGCGCGCAAAGGGCGCAGAAGAAGGCTCCCCATTCTGGACTGCCCCACATCCTCAATCCTCACGGCATGGATCCCCGGGTCGCGCCTATCGCTGCGCTCGGGCTTGCCGGAGGATGACGAGGGGAAAGGAACCTCTCACGCTGCGAAGATGCCCACGTACCGTGTCATCCTGGAAGCGAGCCGAGCGAAGCGAAGACGATGCTTTTCGAGTTCTGTTCCGCGGACTGCCAGGGCAGGGTGGGAGCGATTCAGAATGCCTATTCAAGCTCAAACCTGACAAAAATAATCATGTTTTTGCCAAGCCTTTTCAATGACTTGGCTTGAAAATTGACCAATTGATAAAAAATCAGGATGTGCTAGCATTTCCACAACGATAACAAAGGGGAATGTGGAATGGCGACAGGTCATTTCAAGGACGGCATTGCCGGCAATCGGCTTGCTCCTGAAACCTATGCGGACAATTTTTCGGATTTGCATCCGCCGCTCGATCACCATGAGGCGCTGGTCGAAGCCGACCGCTGCTACTTCTGCTACGACGCGCCTTGCATGACGGCGTGCCCGACATCGATCGATATCCCGATGTTCATCCGGCAGATCGCAACCGGCAATCCGCTGGGGTCGGCCAAGACGATCTTCGACCAGAACATCCTGGGCGGCATGTGCGCCCGCGTTTGCCCGACCGAGACGCTGTGCGAGGAAGCCTGCGTGCGTGAGGCAGCAGAGGGCAAGCCGGTGCAGATCGGGCGTTTGCAACGCTACTCGACCGACGTTGCGATGGAAGAGGAGAAGCAGTTCTACAAGCGCGCGGCCTCGACCGGCAAACGGGTGGCCGTGATCGGCGCCGGTCCGGCCGGTCTTGCTGCCGCCCACCGTCTTGCCCGCTATGGGCACGACGTCACCGTTTTCGAAGCCAAGCCGAAATCGGGCGGGCTCAATGAATATGGCATCGCGGCCTACAAGAGTACCGATGACTTTGCTCAGGCGGAAGTGGACTACGTGACCGCCATCGGCGGCATCGATATCCGCAACGACATGGCGCTCGGCCGTGACATTCAGCTTTCGGACCTCGTCCAGTCCTACGATGCCGTTTTTCTCGGCATGGGGCTCGGCGGCATCAATGCGCTGAAGGCCGATGGCGAGGATGCCAAGGGCGTCGAGAACGCCGTCGAGTTCATCTCGGTGCTGCGCCAGACCGGCGATCTCGCCAAGCTGCCCATTGGCCGCCGCGTCGTCGTCATTGGCGGCGGCATGACGGCGATCGACGCCGGCGTGCAGTCGAAGCTGCTCGGCGCCGAAGATGTCACCATCTGCTACCGGCGCGGCAAGGAAGACATGAATGCGTCCGGCTTCGAGCAGGATCTTGCCGCAGCCAACGGTGTCACCATTCGCCACTGGCTCCAGCCCAAGCGCGTGATTTCGCACAACGGCAAGGTCACCGCCATCGAACTCGAATACACCGCCATGAAGGACGGCAAGCTTTCCGGAACCGGCGAGCTCCTCACGCTTCCGGCCGACCAGGTTTTCAAGGCGATCGGCCAGACCTTCGTTTCCTCAGCCCTGAACGGCAGTGGCGCATCGATTGAACTGGAGAACGGCCGCATCAAGGTGGACGCCGAAGGACACACGTCGATGGCCAAGGTGTGGGCAGGCGGCGACTGCATCCGCGGCGGCGAGGACCTGACGGTGACCTCCGTCGCCCAGGGTCGCGACGCAGCCGAAAGCATCCATCGCGCATTCACCTCGAACGGGAGGGCATGATCATGGCGGACATCCGTAACAATTTCATCGGCATCAAGTCGCCCAATCCCTTCTGGCTGGCGTCGGCTCCGCCGACCGACAAGGCTTACAATGTCGAGCGCGCCTTCAAGGCAGGGTGGGGCGGTGTTGTCTGGAAGACGCTCGGCGAGGAAGGCCCGCCGGTCGTCAACGTCAACGGTCCCCGCTATGGCGCGATCTGGGGCGCCGACCGTCGCCTGCTCGGTCTCAACAACATCGAACTGATCACCGATCGCGACCTTCAGACCAACCTGCGCGAGATGAAGCAGGTCAAGATGAACTGGCCGGACCGGGCGCTGATCGCTTCGATCATGGTGCCCTGCGTTGAGGAAAGCTGGAAGGCGATCCTGCCGCTGGTCGAGGAAACCCGCGCTGACGGCATCGAGCTTAACTTCGGCTGTCCGCACGGCATGTCCGAGCGCGGCATGGGCGCTGCCGTGGGCCAGGTGCCGGAATATATCGAGATGGTGGTGCGCTGGTGCAAGCAATATACGCGCATGCCCGTCATCACTAAGCTGACGCCCAATGTCACTGACGTCCGCAAGCCGGCAAGGGCGGCGAAGGCCGGCGGCACCGACGCCGTCTCGCTGATCAACACGGTCAACTCGATCACGTCGGTCAATCTCGACACGTTCTCGCCGGAACCGTCCATCGACGGCAAGGGCTCGCATGGCGGCTATTGCGGCCCGGCAGTCAAGCCGATGGCGCTGCATATGGTTGCGGAAATCGCCCGCGACGGCGAAACGCGCGGCCTGCCGATTTCGGGCATCGGCGGAGTCACCACATGGCGCGATGCAGCCGAGTTCATGGCGCTCGGTGCCGGCAACGTCCAGGTTTGCACGGCGGCGATGACCTATGGCTTCAAGATCGTGCAGGAAATGATCGCCGGTCTTGAGAACTGGATGGACGAAAAAGGCCATCGCAGCCTCGACGATATCGTCGGGCGCGCGACGCCGAACGTGACCGACTGGCAGTATCTCAACCTGAACTATATCGCCAAGGCGCATATCGACCAGGAAGCCTGCATCAAGTGCGGCCGCTGCCACATCGCCTGCGAGGACACGTCGCACCAGGCCATCACGTCGCTCGTTGACGGCGTGCGGCACTTTGAAGTGATGGAAGACGAGTGCGTCGGCTGCAACCTGTGCGTCAATGTCTGCCCGGTCGAGGGTTGCATCACCATGGTGCCGCTTGAGGCAGATGTTCTCGACCAGCGGACCGGCAAAACCGTTTCACCCAACTACGCCAACTGGACGACGCATCCGAACAACCCGATGGCCAAGGTGGCCGCGGAATAGGCTCCTCCCGAAGCAGACGAAACCGCCGCGTAGCGTATCGGCGGTTTCGTCTGCGAGGAGGAGTTTTCTTTTAACGGTATTGAAGATAAAAATTATCCACGATATATTTAATCCATGAATAGAGAACCGATTGCATGAAACTGGGCGAAGGCGTCGAAGCTGCGATCCACTGCGCCGCAATGCTCGCCGGGGTGGAGGGAAATGCCACCCTGGCCGGTTCGGCAATGGCCGAGGCGTTCGGGGTGTCTTCGAGCTATTTGCTCAAGCACCTCAATGCCTTGACGAATGCGGGCGTGCTGGAATCGCTGCCCGGTCCTGCTGGCGGCTATCGTCTGGCCCGTCCGGCGGAACGCATCTCGCTACTGGATATCGTGCTGGCGGTGGAGGGGCCGCAACCCGCTTTTCGCTGCGGCGAAATCCGCCAGCGCGGACCGGTCAAGCTGCCGGCCTCGGCCTATGCCAAACCGTGCGGCATCAATGTTGCCATGCTGAGGGCCGAAAAGGCCTACCGCGCCGCGCTGGCTGCCGAGAAGCTCTCCGATATTGTGGCCGGTTTCCGGAACGATGCAGATCCGCGCTCGGTTGCTGCCAGTTGCGCCTTCGTGGCGCGCAATCAGCGCCCGCAGAAATCAATCCTCCCAAGTAGCAAGTGAAAGGAAAGACGATGAAACAGCGGCTCCAGTTCTTCGCCAAGGCGCCAAAACTCATGGAGCAGGTCAGGGCGCTCAATCAGGCCGTCGAGGAAAGCGGTCTGGAAAAGAGCCTGCTCCACCTCATCAAGCTTCGCGCCTCGCAGATCAACGGATGCTCGTTCTGCGTCGACATGCACAGCCGCGAGGCGCGCGAGGATGGCGAGACCGAGCAACGCCTCTATCTCGTTGCGGCATGGAAGGAATCGCCGCTTTTCTCCGAGCGCGAGCGCACCGCATTTTCCTGGACTGAAGCCGTTACCAATATCTCGCAAGGCGGCGTGTCCGATGCGCTCTACGAACAGGCGCTGAAGCATTTTTCGGAAGAGGAGCTGACAAAGCTCACTGTTGCGGTCGGCATGATCAATGTGTGGAACCGGCTATGCGTCAGTTTCCACGCGTTGCATCCGGTCAAGGAAGCAAAGGCTGCCTGAAAAAGAATGCGCAGTTTGATCAGGTTGCGGGCTTCAATCCGTTGATGATCAGTTGTTCCAGGAAGCGGGCGGCGTCCTCGAAACGGCCATCGCCGCCCCGGTCTGGACCAAGGACCGCCCGCACCTGCACGTCGAAATCGGCATAGTGCTGGGTTGTCGCCCAGATCGCGAAGATCAAGTGATAGGGATCGGCCTTGGCGATCTTGCCGGCATGCATCCACCCGGTGATGACCGTAGCCTTCTCGTCGACAAGGTTTTTCAGTTCGCCTTCCAGCATCGGCATGATGCGCGGCGCACCCTGCAGGATCTCGTTGGCGAAAAGCCGGCTTTGCCGCGGATAGTCGCGCGCCATCTCAAGTTTACGACGAATGTAGCTCTTGAGTTCGGTGATCGGGTCGCCGACATCGTCAAGCTCGCGCAACGGGGCCAGCCAGGTATCGAGCAGGCGTTGCATCAGGGTTTCGTGGATGTCTTCCTTGCGGCGGAAATAGTAGAGCAGGTTCGGCTTCGACATGCCCGCCGCTTCGGCGATCTGGTCGATGGTGGAGCCACGGAAACCGTTCGCCGAGAACACGTCGAGCGCTGCTTCCAGGATAAGCTCGCGCTTTTCCTGCTGGATGCGGGTGCGTCGTGGAACGGGCGCTTCCATTGCTATGCTCACTTCAATCAAGCCAAGGCTTTGGCTCAAATCTGGACCAATAGTCTGGACCAGTTTTTACCGGCCTGTGGAGCGCGCTTTCAAGGGCGCATTTCAGCTACTAATAACTTGACCGCCCATGCGGCGGTGCTAACGTTTGTCCAATCGGTCAAAAAATTGCGTAGCACGGATTTATGCGAAGGACCAAGCGTTGGCCGCAACGAAACAAGAAACCAAAGGGATAGCTTGGTCATGTCTAACCGGCTCAAGGTAACGCCGAACGATCTTAGTGCATTCTGGATGCCTTTTACGGCAAACAGGCAGTTCAAGCAGACGCCACGAATGTTGGTCGCTGCCAAGGATATGCACTACACCTCGAGCGACGGTCGCAAGATCATGGACGGCACCGCCGGCCTCTGGTGCGTGAACGCCGGCCACTGCCGTCCCAAGATCACCGAAGCGATCCAGAGTCAGGCTGCCGAGCTTGATTACGCGCCGGCTTTCCAGATGGGCCATCCAATCGTGTTCGAACTGGCAAACCGGCTGGTCGACATTGCACCCAAAGGTATGGACCATGTGTTTTTCACCAATTCCGGGTCGGAATCGGTTGAGACAGCGCTCAAGATGGCCATTGCCTATCATCGCGTTAAGGGTGAGGGCGCGCGCACCAGGCTGATTGGTCGCGAACGCGGCTATCACGGCGTCAATTTCGGTGGCATCTCTGTCGGTGGCATCGTGTCGAACCGCAAGATGTTCGGAACACTGCTTACCGGCGTTGATCACATGCCGCACACGCATTTCCCGGACAAGAACGCATTCTCGCGCGGCGTTCCCGAACATGGCGCGGATGTCGCCAATGAACTGGAACGCATCGTTGCGCTGCATGATGCCTCGACCATAGCGGCCGTTATTGTCGAGCCGGTAGCGGGTTCCACCGGAGTTATTCTCCCGCCGAAGGGCTACCTGCAAAAGCTTCGCGACATCTGCACCAAGCACGGCATCCTGTTGATCTTCGATGAGGTCATTACAGGTTTCGGGCGTCTCGGCACTCCGTTTGCTGCCGACTACTTCGGTGTTGTTCCTGATATCATGACCACTGCGAAAGGCGTGTCCAACGGCGTCATTCCGATGGGCGCGGTATTCGTGAAGAAGGAAATCCATGATGCCTTCATGAATGGACCTGAACACCTGATCGAATTCATGCACGGCTACACCTATTCGGGCAATCCGATTGCATCGGCTGCCGCCCTTGCAACCCTCGACACCTACAAGGAAGAGGGCCTGCTGACGCGTGGCGAAGAACTGGCGCCTCACTGGGAAGATGCGCTGCATTCGCTGAAGGGCGAGCCCCATGTCATCGATATCCGCAATATCGGTCTCGTGGGTGCGATCGAACTTGAGCCGATTGCTGGCCAGCCGACAAAACGAGCATTCTCGGCTTTCCTCAAGGCGTTCGAGCGCGGCCTTTTGATACGCACGACCGGCGACATCATCGCGCTGTCGCCACCGCTTATCATCACCAAGGGCCAGATCAACGAATTGGTGGATCACGTCCGCGAAGTTCTTCGCGCGGGCGACTAAATAAAAACTGCGCAACAGGTGGCGATGGAGCCGCCGCCTGTTGTGAAATTGAATGAGAGGGAATTGCATGTCCGCACCGGGCGAGAATCTGCGTATCAATGCCGAAAGGCTGTGGGATTCGCTGATGGAAATGGCGAAGATCGGCCCAGGCGTTGCCGGCGGCAACAATCGCCAGACGCTGACGGACTCGGACAAGGAAGGGCGTGACCTCTTCAAATCGTGGTGCGACGCTGCGGGGCTGACCATGGCTGTCGACAAGATGGGCACCATGTTCATGACGCGTCCCGGCACCGATCCCAACGCGTTGCCGGTTTACGTCGGCTCGCATCTCGATACCCAGCCGACCGGCGGCAAGTATGATGGCGTGCTTGGCGTTCTTGCCGGACTGGAATTGGTGCGCAGCCTCAACGACCTTGGCATCAA
Organism: Mesorhizobium sp. Root552; assembly: GCF_001427285.1. Lineage (GTDB taxonomy): Bacteria > Pseudomonadota > Alphaproteobacteria > Rhizobiales > Rhizobiaceae > Mesorhizobium. The sequence continues at coordinate 64,009 of NZ_LMFV01000011.1, read as the reverse complement.
GACCAAACATCCGATTGTTGTCACCAACTGGACCAATGAGGAAGGTGCACGTTTTGCCCCGGCCATGTTGGCTTCAGGTGTTTTTGCCGGCGTGCATTCACTTGATTACGCTTATGGACGCAAGGATCTCGAAGGAAAGAGCTTCGGCGACGAATTGAACCGCATCGGGTGGGTCGGCGAGGAGGAAGTGGGCGCGCGCAAAATGCACGCCTATTTCGAATATCACATCGAGCAGGGGCCGATCCTTGAAGCTGAGACCAAGCAGATTGGGGTGGTCACACATTGCCAGGGGCTTTGGTGGCTGGAGTTCTCGCTGACAGGCAAGGAAGCCCATACGGGTTCGACGCCCATGACCATGCGCGTCAACGCCGGCCTGGCGATGGCCCGCATCTTTGAAATGGTGCAGAAGGTGGCGATGGATGCGCAGCCGGGTGCAGTTGGTGGCGTTGGTCAGGTCAAGTTCTCTCCCAACTCGCGCAATGTGCTGCCAGGCACGGTAATATTTACGGTCGATATTCGCTCACCCGATCAGGCCAAACTAGATGGCATGCGCGCTCGTATCGAGAAAGAAGCTGCCGAAATCTGTGCTGCGCTGGGTGTCAAATGCTCGGTCGAGGCGGTGGGCCACTTCGACCCCATAACCTTTGATCCGACCCTGGTCGGGAGGGTGCGCAAGGCTGCCGAGAATCTTGGCTATTCGCATATGAACCTGATCTCCGGTGCAGGACATGATGCTTGTTGGGCGGCGAAGGTCGCGCCTGCGACCATGGTTATGTGCCCTTGCGTTGACGGTTTGTCACATAACGAGGCTGAAGACATTTCAAAGGAATGGGCCGCTGCCGGTTGTGACGTGCTCTTTCATGCGGTCGTGGAAACGGCCGAAATCGTATCGGATGGAACGGAGTGAGTTGAGAGCGCTCAATGGATGTCGATGCGCTACTGCAAAGCGTAATCCGGTTTTCCAATTTCATGACGTCGAGACTGATTGTCTCCGGCGTGGTGTTCTACGTGGCTGCGGGCTTCACCCCGATAGGCAGCACATCGGCAGGATTCCTGCCAGATGTCGAACTGGTCAACCAGGTGGTGCAGAACTACCAGACAATTTTCGACGTGTTGGGCGTTTCGGACTTTGCGCTTCTTTTGATCCTGTTCATGTTCCTGACCACGATCCACATCATCTATGTCGTGTTCAGACGCATCGGGGAATATTTGCCGCCGGCAATACTTCCACTCCCCGGTTGGACGGCAACGGACGACGTTACGCTAAGCGCGTTCGACATCCTCAGGGACGCTCGTGGAGAAGAGCACACCGAGGAGGAGAACCAGCGGCTCTACGAATTCAAGAAGAAGCTGAAAGAGATAGAAGAGGGTATCGAGGAGAAATATCGGGCCGAACTGGAAGGTGTGAACGCAGCCTTCTCCATATCCAAGGCTTTTATTCTCTTCTCGGCGGCGGCTTGGGCCTATGCGATGATTTCGGGGGAGTATTCCGGCGATACAAATTTCCTGCTGCTGATCCTCGGCCTTGCTCTGCTGACTGCGCTTTACACAACTTTCGCGATTTTCCGGGCCAATCATTTCCGCATCGCCAATCTGCGCGAGGATATTATCGTACAGTTTCTGGGCTTTGCGAGAATCTGGCTTACGGAGGACTATCAGGAGCAAATCGCAAAGGCGTGTACGCCCTCGCGCAATCTTCGTTCAGCGCATTTCGCCGTGGTTGTTCCAGTCTACGGAACGCTCGACGTATTGATAGAGGACATGCGCCAGTGGCGCAGCCGGCGCCAGCGGAGGATCGCGAACTGAGCTGACAGCGCAGCGACGCCAAAAACCGTACGGTACGAAACCGACAAAGAACAATACGGAAATACGGGGAATAAGAACAATGTCAAAAGTCATCAAGAACGGCACCATCGTCACCGCCGACCGGACTTACAAAGCCGACGTGTTGATACAGCACGACAAGATCATCGGCATCGGGCCGGACCTGCATGCCGATCATGAGTTCGACGCCACCGGCTGCTATGTCATGCCGGGCGGCATCGATCCGCACACCCACCTCGAAATGCCTTTCATGGGCACCTATTCGGCCGACGATTTCGAGAGCGGCACGCGTGCGGCTCTTGCCGGCGGAACAACCATGGTGGTGGATTTCTGCCTGCCTGCGCCACAGCAGTCGCTGCTTGAAGCCTTGCAGATGTGGGACAACAAGACTTCCAAGGCTGCTTGCGACTACTCGTTTCACATGGCGATCACTTGGTGGAGCAAGCAGGTGTTCGAGGAAATGGCGACAGTGGTCGATCGCGGTATCACCTCGTTCAAGCACTTCATGGCCTACAAGGGCGCGCTGATGGTGGACGACGACGAGATGTATGCGTCGTTCCAGCGGTGCGCCGGTCTCGGCGCATTGCCGCTCGTTCATGCCGAAAACGGCGACGTGGTGGCGGCCCTTTCACAAAAGCTGCTTGCCGAAGGCAATAACGGACCGGAGGGTCACGCTTATTCGCGTCCGCCCGAGGTCGAGGGCGAGGCAACCAACCGCGCCATCATGATCGCCGACATGGCCGGTGTGCCGCTCTATGTCGTGCATGTATCTTGCGAGCAGAGCCACGAGGCGATCCGCCGCGCGCGCCAGAAAGGTATGCGCGTTTTCGGCGAGCCTTTGATCCAACATCTTACGCTCGATGAGACCGAGTACTTCGACAAGGATTGGGATCACGCGGCGCGTCGGGTGATGAGCCCGCCGTTCCGTAACAAGCTGCATCAGGACTCGCTCTGGGCAGGACTCCAGGCAGGCTCGCTGCAGGTTGTGGCCACCGACCATTGCTCGTTCACCACCAAGCAAAAGCGCTTCGGTGTTGGTGATTTCACCAAGATCCCGAACGGCACGGGCGGCCTTGAGGATCGCATGCCGGTTCTCTGGACAAAGGGCGTGAACACTGGGCGGCTGACAATGAACGAGTTCGTTGCCGTGACATCCACCAACATCGCCAAGATCCTCAATATGTACCCAAAGAAGGGTGCCATCGTGGACGGTGCCGATGCGGACATCGTGGTGTGGGATCCCAAGCGCAAGAAGACGATTTCGGCTGGCAGCCAGCAGTCGGTGATCGACTACAACGTGTTCGAAGGCATGGAGGTGACAGGCCTGCCGCGCTTCGTCTTCTCACGCGGCGAACTGACCATCCAGGAAGCGGAGGTCAAGGCCCATCCGGGGCATGGTGAATTCGTTGCACGCGAACCCTATGCGGCGGTCAACCGGGCGCTATCGACCTGGAAGGAAATCTCTGCGCCGCGCAAGGTGGAGCGCACCGGCATCCCGGCGACAGGGGTTTGATTTGCACCTATTGTATCTTTTGGCAGCGGTCGTCATTGTCTTGGCGTCCGCGCCGACGCCCGCATTATTTGCGACAAATGCCCGAAAGATTATGAGGAGCCGAGAAGACCGTGACGTTCTGGGAGGAGCAATTACATGTCGATAATGATCCCGGAACCCAAACAGGTAGCCGGCATGTCTGAGGTAAAAAATCCCGTTATCGAGGCAAGGAAGCTTGGGCTGACCTTCCAGACCAATGACGGGCCGGTACAAGCGCTGGCCAATGTCGATCTGACCATCGGCAAGGGCGAGTTCGTCTCTTTCATCGGCCCGTCGGGTTGCGGCAAGACAACGTTGCTGCGGGTCATCGCGGACCTGGAAAAACCGACGTCGGGCAGCATGCTGGTCAATGGCATGACCGCCGAAAAGGCACGTGAGGCCAGGGCCTATGGCTATGTCTTCCAGGCGGCGGCGTTGTTTCCATGGCGCACAATCTCCGGCAACGTCGCCTTGCCGCTGGAGATCATGGGGGTTTCCAAGGCCGAGCAGGCCGAGCGCATCAAGCGTACGCTCGATCTGGTCAACCTATCGGGATTTGAGAAGAAGTATCCTTGGCAGCTTTCGGGCGGCATGCAGCAGCGTGCCTCGATTGCGCGCGCGCTTGCCTTCGACGCCGATCTGTTGCTGATGGATGAACCCTTCGGGGCACTCGACGAGATCGTGCGCGACCACCTCAATGAGCAGTTGCTCGAACTGTGGGCGCGTACCGAAAAGACCATCTGCTTCGTGACCCACTCGATTCCGGAAGCCGTCTATCTGTCGACGCGGATTGTCGTGATGTCACCACGCCCGGGGCGGGTGACGGATGTCATCGAATCGACCCTGCCGAAGGAACGGCCGCTCGATATTCGCGAGACACCGGAGTTTCTGGCGATTGCCGCCAGGGTGCGCGACGGCCTGCGCGCCGGCCATTCCTACGAGGATTGAGCAGGATGGATCGTCTTCGCGACAAGATCGTCCCGGTCACCACGTTGTTGGTCATTCTGGTGGTGGCCTGGTACGCATTTGCGGTGTTGCTCAACAGCCCGTTCCAGCGTGACCTCGACAGGCGCGCCGGCGAGACGCCCGGTACGGTCGAGTTCATCGGCAAGACCCTGACGCAGACCAAACCAACCTTGCCGTCGCCGGACCAGGTGGCGACGAACTTTTTCGAAAACACTTTCCTGCGCAAGATCACCAGCAATCGTAGCCTCATCTATCACTCCTGGGTGACGCTCTCCTCGACCTTGCTCGGTTTTGCGTTCGGCACGGTGTTGGGAATCGTCATCGCGGTAGGCATCGTCCATGTGACGACGCTCGATCGCAGCCTGATGCCGTGGATCATCGCCTCGCAAACCATCCCCATCCTTGCGGTCGCGCCAATGATCATTGTCGTGCTTGCTGCTGTCGGCATAACGGGGCTCATTCCCAAGGCCTTGATATCGACCTACCTGTCGTTCTTTCCGGTTGCGGTGGGAATGGTGAAAGGGCTGCGTTCGCCCGAACTCATGCATCTCGACCTGATGCATACCTACAATGCCAGTCGCTCGCAGACGTTCTGGAAATTGCGGATGCCAGCCTCGGTACCGTTCCTGTTCACGTCGATGAAGGTTGCCGTGGCTGCGAGCCTTGTCGGTGCTATTGTCGGCGAACTGCCGACCGGCGCTGTCGCCGGTATTGGCGCCAAGCTGCTTGCCGCAGCCTACTACAGCCAATCGATCGACATGTGGTCTGCTCTGGTGGCGGGCTCCGTCGTCGCCGCACTTCTGGTGGTGGCGGTCGGCATCGTCGGGCGCTTCGTCGAGCGGTCCATGGGCGGGAGGCCGGCATGAGCCGCTTGAAGCCGTCATGGCAAGCCGTGCTTGCAATCTTGTTCTGTCTCGCCGCAATCGCGTCGGGATCGATCGCGGCGGCGGACCCGGCGGGCGTTTATCCCTACGAAGCGACCAAAGGCCTGATCCTCGCATTGATCGCCGGTGCGGCCCTGGTTTCCATGTTCCGCATCCCGGCGATGCTGGAGGTACTGGTTCTTTTCATCGGAGCCCACGTGGCCGCATGGCTGCTGATCCGGGGAATTGCCGGCGTGGAGGGGACTGCAAGGGCTCCATTCTACCTGCTTATCGCCGCTGCGTGGCTGCTCGCATGGCGCTGCGTCGCCGTCCTGTCGTCCATTCGTACCGGGTCGAAACAGGTTTCCACGGCACTGCGGCTGATCGTGCCGACCATTTTCGGCGCCTGGATACTGATCATATGGGAAGCCGTGACGCGCGGAGCCGGCATTCCCTTCATCCTGTTGCCGCCGCCGAGTTCAATCGGCGTGCGCATCGTCAACTCGCTGCCAATCCTTGCCGCGGACGTCAACCAGACGATCTTCAAGGCCGTGCTTTTCGGCTACCTGATAGGCTGCGGCACGGGCTTCCTCGTCGCCATCCTTGCGGACCGCGTGCCGTTCATGCGGCGCGGCCTGTTGCCGATCGGAAACATGGTATCGGCGCTGCCGATCATCGGCATCGCGCCGATCATGGTGATGTGGTTCGGGTTCGACTGGCAGTCCAAGGCGGCGGTGGTCATCATCATGACCTTCTTCCCGATGCTGGTGAACACCGTGACGGGGCTTGCGGCTTCCGGCCATATGGAGCGTGACCTCATGCGCACCTATGCGTCCGACTATTGGCAAACGCTGTTCAAGCTGAGGCTGCCGGCGGCGGCGCCGTTCATCTTCAATGCGCTGAAGATCAATTCCACGCTGGCGCTGATCGGGGCTATCGTGGCTGAGTTCTTCGGCACTCCCGTGGTCGGCATGGGCTTCCGCATCTCCACCGAAGTCGGCAGGATGAACATCGACATGGTGTGGGCCGAGATCGCAGTTGCAGCACTTGCAGGTTCGATTTTCTATGGAGTGGTCGCTCTCATCGAGAGAGCCGCCACGTTCTGGCATCCGTCTGTCCGAGGTGGATAGACGCGGTAGTGGGTGATAAGCTTCGAAAACTTAACTCCAGAGGGTAAAAACATGAAAAGACTTATACTTCCTGTGTTGGCCGGCGCTTTCTCGTTGGCTGCGTTCCAAGCCATGGCTGCCGACAAGGTGACGCTGCAGCTGAAGTGGGTAACGCAGGCCCAGTTCGCGGGCTACTACGTGGCGAAGGACAAGGGCTTCTACGAAGCTGAAGGCCTCGACGTCGACATCAAGCCGGGCGGCCCGGACATTGCGCCCGAACAGGTGATCGCCGGCGGTGGCGCCGACGTCATCGTCGACTGGATGGGCGGCGCGCTGGCTGCTCGCGAAAAGGGCGTCGGGCTGGTCAACATCGCGCAGCCTTTCAAGAAGGCCGGCATGGAGCTGGTGTGCCCGAAGGACGGCCCGATCAAGACGGAAGCCGATTTCAAGGGCCATACGCTCGGCGTCTGGTTCTTCGGCAACGAATATCCGTTCTATGCCTGGATGAACAAGCTCGGCTATTCGACGGAAGGCGGCCCGGACGGTGTGACCGTCCTGAAGCAGAGCTTCGACGTGCAGCCGCTGATCCAGAAGCAGGCGGACTGCATCTCGGTCATGACCTACAATGAGTATGGCCAGGTGCTCGACGCGGGCTACAAGCCGGAAGACCTCATCGTCTTCAACTATACGGCCATGGGCAACGACCTGCTCGAAGACGGTCTCTACGCGCTGGAAGACAAGCTCAAGGACCCCGCTTTCGAGGACAAGATGGTGCGTTTCGTCCGCGCCTCGATGAAGGGCTGGAAATACGCCACCGAAAACGTCGACGAAGCAGCAGGCATCGTCGTCGAAAATGGCGGGCAGGACGAGAACCACCAGAAGTTCATGATGGGCGAGGTGGCCAAGCTTATCGACAACGCCGACGGCAAGCTCATTCCGGAAGCTTATGAGCGTACGGCCAAGGCGCTGCTCGACCAGAAAATCATCTCCAAGGCTCCTGAGGGCGCTTATACTACGGCCATCACCGACAAGGCCGTGCAGTAAGCGACCGGCTGGCTGACTTGATTTGGAAAGGGGCGGGAAACCGCCCCTTTCTACATGGATGCGCAGGAGTTGTGGGACGGATTGCTCCCCGTTGGGCCGGCCACCGCTTTTCTGTTCTTCATCCCGAATAGCATCGCCATCGCTTTGCTTGGCTCGCTTCCGGGATGACGCGGTGGGGATGGCTCGCTTCTTCTCGTGGGAGGTTCTTCTTCTTTCGTCATCCTCGGGCAAGCCTGAGCGTAGCGAAAGGCGCGACCCGATGATCCATGCCGTGAGGGTCACGTTGTAAGGAGCGGCTCAGGATGAGGAGCCTTAATTTGCACCCTTTCCACGCTGCCGCGCTGTAACGGCATGGATCCCAGGGTCTTCGCGACGGCCTTCGGCCTGCTCCGCCCTAGGATGACGAAGAGATGGTTGTGCTTGTTCATCACCACGCCCGGCAAATGCCGTCTGGCCATTGTCAAAGAACTGACCTTTGCCTTTGAAGCACAGGTCGGGAGGACGGGCGGCCGTTCGGTCGCTCGTTTAGGTAAAGTATGCGGCCTTGCGGCCGCCCGTCCGGTGTCTGTCATCCAGTCGACCGGTCCCAAGATCGTCCGATGGGCTCACCCTGTCGCGACGATCAGACGAAATGCGTCTCCTGCCTCTTTCCTTTGTCATGGAAAGCCCGCCGCAGGACGCCGGCCTGTCGGATGCCCTCGGGTCCATTGGGCCGAACCAATGGGGGGAGGTCACCGCCGCCCCAACCGTTGCCCGGTGCGCAGCCGGTTCCCGCAAGAGCGATGGGGCGGATTATGGGAGAGGCGGGGATGGGGGTGGACAAGGGAGGTGAAAAATTTTTGTGAAAGCGAAAGGGTTCAAGGAGTTGGGCGGAGAGTGGTCCACGTTTCGTCCACATCTGGCGTGCTTGTCGCTGCCCCTCACCCTTACCCTCTCCCCGTAAACAGGGAGAGGGGGCGTCAGCGTTTGCGCCAAGCACCCCTCATCCGACCTCGCTACGCTCAGCCACCTTCTCCCACAAGGGGCGAAGGTAAGACTTTCGCAGCCGCTTCTGCCAATCTCAAATGTTTGCGATTGGAATTGAGGAATGCGCGAGCGTCCCCTTCGCCCCTTGTGGGAGAAGGTGGCTGAGCGTAGCGAGGTCGGATGAGGGGTGAGCGCAGCCGGTTCTGTACCGTTGATGCGCGTCCTCGATGTCACGGCATGGATCCCGGAGATTTCATTCTCGCTCCGCTCGAAGCGAATTTCGGGATGACGAAGCGGAGGGCGCGCGCTCCTGCTCACGCGGCGAAGCGGCTGCTTACCCGCGACGTTCCTTGATGGTGCTCATGACAAGGCTGGTTTCGATCGAAGCGACGCATTTCAGGCGGGCGATCTTCTGCTTGATGAAACGCTCGTAGTCGCCAAGGTCCGAGGCGGCGACCTTCAGCATGTAGTCGCGCGAGCCGGTGACCAGATGGCATTCCAGCACCTCGTCCCACCCTTGCACGGCCTGTTCGAACATGACGATTTCGTCCTCGTTCTGCTGGCTCAAGCGAATGGTGGCAATCGCCATCATGGTCCAGCCGAACGCTGCCGGGTCGACCAGCGCCGTATAGCCGCGGATAACGCCGGTTTCCTCAAGCCGCCGCACGCGGCGCAGGCAAGGTGACGGCGACAGGCCTATGCGCTCGGCCAATTCGTTGTTTGGCAGGCGCGCATCCGCCTGAAGTTCGCGGAGAATTTTCTGGTCGAACTCGTCGGCAATTTTCTGCTGCATGCTCTGCACCGTATGAGGCTGGATTGCGTGCAGACGTCCATAATGGCCATGAAATAGCAAGGACCCATCCATCGCGATCAGCTAAATTGTGCTGGCAATCTCATATCGAGGAACATCATGACCGCGCCAAAACCTTCCAGGACCCATATCGGCAACCACAAGCTCCACCCCGAAACGCTGATGCTGGGCTATGGCTTCGATCCGCTGCTTTCGGAAGGTGCGGTCAAGCCGCCCGTGTTCCTGACTTCCACTTTCATTTTCAAATCGGCCGAAGAAGGGCGCGATTTCTTCGACTACACTTCCGGCCGCAAGGAGCCACCGAAGGGGACTGCGGCGGGGCTCGTCTATTCGCGCTTCAATCATCCCAACAGCGAGATCGTCGAGGACCGCCTGGCGGTCTACGAAAACACCGAATCCTGCATCCTGTTTTCCTCCGGCATGTCGGCGATTGCGACGGCAATCCTTGCCTATGCCCGGCCCGGCGACGTGGTCCTGCATTCGCAACCGCTTTATGGCGGCACGGAGACGCTGCTGGCCCGCACCCTGGCCGGGTTTGGCATCGGCGCGGTGGGCTTCTCCGACGGGGTCGATGCTGGCGCGGTTCGCAAGGCCGCGGACGAGGTAGCCGCCAAGGGCAAGGTTTCGATCATACTGGTGGAGACGCCGTCCAACCCGATCAACAGCGTCATCGACCTCGCCTTAATGAAGGCGGTTGCCGACGAACTTGGCGTGAAGCAAGGGCATCGGCCGGTGGTGATGTGCGACAACACGCTGCTTGGCCCGGTGTTCCAGCGGCCGATCGAACTCGGGGCCGACATCTCGCTCTATTCGTTGACCAAGTATGTCGGCGGCCATTCCGACCTGATTGCAGGTGCGGTGATGGGCTCGAAAGCGGTGACCAAGCCGATCAAGGCACTGCGCGGCGCAATCGGGACGCAACTCGATCCGCATTCCTGCTGGATGCTGGGACGCTCGCTGGAGACGCTTTCGATCCGCATGGAGAAGGCCAACGCGAACGGGCGTGTTGTCGCCGAATTCCTGCGCGATCACGCCAAGGTGGCGAAGGTGCACTACCTGCCGTTCCTCGACAAGAATTCGCCCGAGGGCAAGGTTTTCGCGACGCAGTGCAGCGGCGCTGGCTCGACCTTCTCGTTCGACATACGCGGCGGTGAGAAGGCGGCGTTCACCTTCCTCAACTCGCTTCAGGTGTTCAAGCTTGCGGTCAGTCTCGGCGGCACGGAATCGCTCGCCAGCCATCCGGCTGCGATGACGCATTCGGGCGTGCCGATCGAGGTGCGCCAGCGCATCGGCGTGCTGGATACGACGATCCGCCTGTCAATTGGCGTCGAGCATCCCGACGATCTGGTCGCGGACCTCGCCCAGGCGCTGTCCGCCGCCTGAGCAGGGTCTCCGGCAGTTCGATCGAGCATCGGAACAGTCCGAAAACCGGATTCCGCTTTCCGGTCCGATGCTCCAGTTCAACGCTTGTCGCGGATGTCCGAGAGCGTCCGCGACGGCGTGATCGCCTCCGGGTCGAGCTTGATCTCGATCAGGGCCGGCTTGCCGGCAGCGCGGGCGCGCTCGAAGGCCGGAATGAAGTCGGCCGTCTTTTCGACGGTCTCGCCGTGTCCGCCATAGGCGCGCGCAAGGGCGGCGAAATCCGGATTGTGGAGCGAGGTGCCCGAGACGCGGCCGGGATATTCCCGCTCCTGATGCATGCGGATGGTGCCGTAGATGCCGTTGTTGACCACGATGACGATGATCGGGAGATTGTACTGGACGGCGGTGGCAAACTCCTGGCCGTTCATCATGAAGCAGCCGTCGCCGGCGAAGGCTACGACCGTGCGGTTGGGATAGAGCGCCTTGGCGGCAACGGCGGCGGGCGTGCCGTAGCCCATCGAGCCGGAGGTGGGCGCGCCTTGCGTGCCGTAGCGGCGGAACTTGTAGAAGCGGTGGACCCAGGTGGCATAGTTGCCGGCGCCGTTGGTCAGGATGGCGTCTTCCGGCAAGGTCTCGTTGAGATAGGCGACGATCGGCCCCATCTGGACCGCGCCGGGGCCGGTTTGCGGCGGTGTCGACCAGCTCAGGTAGTTGGCGTGAAGCTGTTTCGTCTGCTCGGCCCACGCTGGTGCGGCCTTCGGCTTGCGGCTTGCGAAAGCCTGGGCAAATGCAGCGGGCGAGGCGTTGATGGCGAGCGTGGACCGATAGACGCGGCCAAGTTCGCTGGTGTCGGGATGAATGTGGACAAGCTGCTGGTCCGGATACGGGCTCTTGAGCAGCGTGTAGTCGGATGACGGCATCTCGCCGAAACGCCCGCCGACGAGCAGGACGAGATCGGAGCCCTTGATGTAGTCGCCGAGCTTCGGGTTGATGCCGATGCCGACATCGCCGGCATAGTTCTGGTCAAGGTGGTCGAACAGCATCTGGCGACGGAACTCGACGCCGACCGGCAGCGACCAGTTGCGGGCGATCTCTTTCATGTCTGCTGTCGCCTGCTCGCCCCAGCGGGTGCCGCCGAGAATGGCGACAGGGCGCTTTGCCTTGGCAAGCAGGGTCTCAAGCTGGGCAAGTTCGGCTTCGCCGGGCCGGGTCTCGACCGGAGCCGAAGGCAGGGCGGCCGGCGCTTCGACCAAACTGGTCAGCATGTCTTCCGGAAGCGCGATGACGACCGGGCCGGGACGGCCGGACGTTGCCACTGAAAAGGCGCGGGTGAGGATTTCGGGGATGCGGGCGGCGTCCTCGATTTCGGTTGCCCATTTGGCGATGGGGCCGAAGAAGGCGCGGTAGTCGACTTCCTGGAAGGCTTCGCGCTCGCGGGCCTTCTGGGCGATCTGGCCGATGAACAGGATCATCGGGATGGAATCCTGGCGGGCGATGTGGATGCCGGGCGAGGCGTTGGTGGCGCCGGGCCCACGGGTGACGAAGCAGATACCCGGTTGACCGGTGAGGCGGCCGTGGCAGTCGGCCATCATCGCGGCGCCGCCTTCCTGGCGGCAGACGACGGTTTCGATTTTCGAATCGTGGAGCGCATCGAGGACGGCGAGGTAGGATTCGCCCGGCACGCAGAACACGCGGTTGACGCCATTGGCTTCCAGCGCGTCGACGATGAGTTGTCCGCCGGTCTTCATGATTTCGTCTGCTCCAGTTCGGCAAGGATTTCGCCGGTGTGCTCGCCGAGCCGGGGCGAGGGGCGATTGTAGGTGAGCGGCGTCTGCGACAGCACGATGGGCGCGCGCACTGAGGGCAGGGCGTTGCCGTGGCCGTCATCGAGGTCGAGGCGCATGCCGCGCGCGATGACCTGCGGATCGGCGAAGGTCTGGCCGATATCGTTGATGGGGCTGGCCGGGACATGCGCTTTCTCGAGCGCGGCGAGGACGTCCTCGCGGTTGCGGTCGGCAAGGGCTTGGACCATGTGATCGTGCAGGGCGACGCGGTTGGCGACGCGGGCCGAATTGGTGGCGAAGGCCGGGTCGTCGGCCAGTTCGTCGCGGCCGATGATGGCGCAGAATTTGCGGAACTGGTTGTCGTTGCCGGTGGCGAGGATGAAGTGGCCGTCCTTGACCGGCAGGACCTCGTATGGCGCGATGTTGGGATGCGCATTGCCCATGCGGGTCGGCGGGGTGCCGGAGACGAGATAGTTCAGGTTCTGGTTGGCCAGCACCGAGATCTGGGCATCGAACAGGGCCATGTCGACGTGCTGGCCCTGGCCGGTCGCCTCGGCATGGCGAAGTGCGGCCTGGATGGCGATGACGGAATAGAGGCCGGTGAAGATGTCGGTGACGGCGACGCCGACCTTCTGCGGCTCGCCATCGGCTGCGCCGGTGATCGACATCAGGCCGGACATGCCCTGCACGATGAAGTCATAGCCGGCGCGGGGGGCATAAGGGCCATCCTGGCCGAAGCCGGTGATGGAGCAATAGACAAGGCTCGGATTCACGGCCTTCAGGCTCTCATAGTCGAGGCCGTATTTCTTGAGGCCGCCGAGCTTGAAGTTTTCGATGAGGACATCGGCGCCGGCGGCGAGGTTGCGAATGGTTTCGGCGCCTTCGGGGGTCGAGAAATCGACGACGATGGAGCGCTTGCCGCGGTTGCAGGAGTGATAGTAGGCGGCTGACAGGTTTTCCCCATCCTTGCCGGTTACGAAGGGCGGGCCCCATTTGCGGGTGTCGTCGCCGTCGGGGCTTTCCACCTTGATGACGTCGGCGCCGAGGTCGGCCAGCAACTGCCCGGCCCACGGACCGGCGAGGATGCGTGCAAGTTCGATTACGCGGACGCCTTTGAGCGGAGCTTCGGTCATGGATATCTGCGCCGTTGATCGAGAGGATAGACGTGCTCTACCAACCCGTTGCTGCGATGTCACGGACCTTACGCTGGGCCAGAAGCGGAGGCGCTATTTCAGGATGCCGTCCAGCCATGCGGCGAAGTCGGCCATGACCTGGTCGCGGTTGATCTCGTTCAAGCTTTCGTGGCGGGTTTGCGGATAAATCGTTGAAACGAGATTCGAAAAGCCCATCCGCCGCATCCGGCTGGCGAGATGCTCGACCGCCGTGCCGCCGTCGGTCGCCGGATCCTTCTCGCCACCGACGAGATTGAACGGCAGGGTATTGCGCACGGCGGCAAAGTTGGCGTCGTCTGCTCCATTAAAGATGAAGCCGAACAGGTCGCGCCACAGCGACACGGACGCTGGCCAGCCGCAGAGCGGGTCGGCGACGTATTTGTCGACTTCGGCTGGATCGCGCGACAGCCAGTCGAATGGCGTGCGGTGGCCGGCGATCTTGCGGCCCCACGCGCCGAATGTCAGGCGAGGCAAAAGCTGCGAGGGGACATCCGAGCCGAGCCGGAAACGCTCCCAGGCGAGGATGGCGAGCGCAAGGCGGTCGGGCAGGCCGGCGGTGAAATTGGCATTCCAGACGGCGGCGGCATGGATGCGGCTGGAGTGCCGGAGCACGAAGTTCAGCGCGATGAGGCCGCCCATCGAATGACCGAAGGCGATGACGGGCAGGTTCGGGTGGTCTGCCGCGATGAGGTCATGGACGGCGGTGACGTCGGCCAGAACCTTGTCGCCGCCGTTCTCGCTGCCGAAGCGGCCTTGCGGGGCGTCGGGGGCACGGGTGAAGCCGTGGCCGCGATGGTCATGGGCGAAGACATGGCAGCCGCGCATGCTGAGAAAATCGGCGAAGCGGGCATAGCGGGCGGCATGTTCGGCAAGGCCGTGGTTGATCTGGACGACGGCGCGAGGCTTTCCCTTGGCACGCTTCACGTAAAGATTAAGCGCCGCACCGGTTGGCGAAGCCAAAGTGGTTTGTTCGTCGAACGGCATTTTGCCTGTCCCCTCGGCGTGGAGAGTAGATCGGGCGGGAGTGGCGTCAAGACGGCATCCGACCGGAAATCAACGGTAGCGGAAAGGCGGACGAAGTCAGTGACCGTTGCCGGCCGAAAGGGGTGGTTGTGCTGCGGGTTCGGCAGCTGAAGGTTCGCCGACGATCCGGTCGCGCCCACTGGCCTTGGCGTGATAGAGGCGCTGGTCCGCCACGGCGAAGAGTTCGGACAGGCCCGGGGTCGAAATCGACAGGGTGGCGATGCCGGCGCTTATCGTCAGCTCGGAAAGTTTGGTGACGTTGGCTGCCTTGACGGCATGGCGGATGTTTTCGCCAAGCAGGCGGGCAACCGCATGCGGGTGAGGGCAGAGGACCGCGAACTCCTCGCCGCCGGTGCGGTAGACGCGATCGCCGGGACCGGCGACATCGCGCAGCAATATGGCTATCGACCGCAGCACACGATCGCCTTCGGCGTGCCCGAAGCGGTCGTTGATCGACTTGAAGTGATCGACATCGAGCACGATCAGGCTGAGCGGTTTTCCGGAAGCGAGACTTGCGGCAACGTCCTGCTCGCCATCGGTCTCGAAGCGGCCGCGATGCCAGAGGCCGGTGAGCCCGTCACGCCCGACGTGCTGGATCAGCGCCTCGTAGCGCTCGCGATATGTCAACATCTCGAAGATATCGCCGAGGCCGCGTGGTGCGGGGATGGGGTGCGACTCCGCCCAGCGGATATAGGCCACGAGCATCATGCTGTAGGTGAAGGCCGCCGCCATCTTGGCATACCAGCCGCCGAAGAAGACTTCCGTCGGTGCGCCGGTGACGAAGTGAAGCGCGGTGAAGAAGCCGATCTGGTCGAAAGTCAGCACGCAGGCGGTTGAAACAAGAATGCGGGTAAACAGCGCCTTGCGCAGAAATCTGCCGAGCCGCTCATAGAGCAGGATGATGAGTATGGCATCGACGAAGAGCAAGGCCGTGCCCCAGACCATCAGCCAACCCATCTGGTCGATGAAGGCGATGTCCGGGCGTTGTCCATTGGGCAGCGGGGCGATGTCGTGCTGGCGCAACAGCAGGACAAGGCCGATCATCAAGGCGTTGCCGAACAGCAGGCCGTAGATGGGCTGCCGCACGGTGGTGGCGTCTTCCTTCATGTAGACCAGCAGCAGCATGACCAGCTTGCCGGAAAACAGCACCGACGAGCCGGGTGAAACGATGCCGAACGGCAAGGCGACGTAGAATGCGCTGGCAAGATAGGTTTCGAGGAAATGCATGACGCCAAGCGCGCAGAAGAAAACGCCGATGCCGATGCGTTTGCGAAGCCGGAACAGCGTCACCATCACGCCGAAGTAGGCGGCTGCTTCAAGAAAGAGCAGAAGGCTGTTGTGCAATACGATCGGCTCCCAACTGCGGAAATCGCGAAGCGCCGGCATTTCCTTCCACCCCCTTTTGCCGGGGAAGGGTTAATTGCGCCTTTCTTTTGCGTGGATTTGTATAGGTCTATGCGGAGTTCGTGGGGCGAGCCATGGTATTGGGCCGTCAAGGGGCCTTATCGAGGAGCGACCCGGCAACTGGCGCCGAAAGCGATTGCCGTTTCGCCCCCTATCGCCTACATAGCGGCCAACCTCCGTCCAGCGTGACCGAGAAGGTCACCTTTTTCAGGGAAAGCGCGCGTGGCACGCCAGTTCATCTATCATATGGCCGGCCTTTCAAAGGCCTACGGCACCAAGAAGGTGCTGGAAAACGTCAACCTGTCCTTCTACCCGGATGCCAAGATCGGCATCCTCGGGCCGAACGGCGCCGGCAAGTCGACGATCCTGAAGATCATGGCCGGCCTCGACAAGGAATACACCGGCGAAGCATGGCTCGCGGAAGGCGCGACGGTTGGCTATCTCGCACAGGAGCCGAAACTCGATCCGGCCAAGACGGTGTTCGAGAACGTCATGGATGGCGTTGCCAGGAAGACCGCGATCATCGAGCGCTACAACGAGCTGATGATGAACTACTCCGACGAAACGGCGGAGGAATCGGCCAAGCTGCAGGACGAGATGGACAGGTTGAACCTGTGGGATCTCGAACAGCAGGTCGAAATGGCGATGGAAGCGCTGCAATGCCCGCCGGGCGATGCTGAAGTAACCAACCTTTCGGGTGGCGAGCGCCGCCGCGTGGCGCTGTGCCGCCTGCTTCTGGAGCAGCCCGACCTGCTTTTGCTCGACGAACCGACCAACCATCTGGACGCCGAAACGACAGCCTGGCTGGAAAAGCACCTGCGCGACTATCCGGGCTCGGTGCTGATCATCACCCACGACCGCTACTTCCTCGACAACGTGACCGGCTGGATTCTCGAACTCGACCGTGGCCGCGGCATTCCCTACGAGGGCAACTACACAAAGTATCTCGACGCCAAGGCCAAGCGCCTGATCCAGGAAGGGCGCGAGGACGACGCCCGCCAGAAGGCGATCTGGCGCGAGCGCGAGTGGATCGCGTCTTCGCCCAAGGCGCGCCAGACCAAGTCGAAGGCGCGTATCCAGGCCTATGAAAACCTGGTCGAGCAGGCACAGAACCGCAAGCCGACGGATACGCAGATCGTTATCCCCGCCGGTGAGCGTCTCGGCAATGTGGTGATCGAGGTCGACAGCCTGAACAAGGGATTCGGCGACGAGTTGCTGATTGAAAACCTGTCTTTCAAGCTGCCGCCCGGCGGTATCGTCGGCATTATCGGCCCGAACGGCGCCGGCAAGACGACGCTTTTCAAGACGATCACGGGCCATGAAAAGCCGGATTCCGGTTCGATCCGCATCGGCGAGACCGTCAAGCTCGGCTATGTCGACCAGAGCCGCGACGCGCTCGACCCGAACAAGACCGTCTGGGAGGAAATCTCGGGCGGCGCCGAGGTGATCAAGCTTGGCAAGCATGAGGTCAACAGTCGCGCCTATTGCTCGTCGTTCAACTTCCGCGGCGGCGACCAGCAACAGAAAGTCGGCAACCTCTCCGGCGGCCAGCGCAACCGCGTGCACCTGGCCAAGATGCTGAAGAACGGCGGCAACGTGCTGCTGCTCGACGAACCGACCAACGACCTCGACACCGAGACGCTGGGCGCGCTCGAAGATGCGCTTGAAGCTTATGCCGGCTGCGCCGTCATCATCAGCCACGACCGCATGTTCCTCGACCGCATGACCACGCACATGCTGGCCTTCGAGGGCGATGCGCATGTCGAGTGGTTCGAGGGCAACTTCGAGGAATACGAGAAGGACAAGGTGCGCCGGCTGGGCGTCGAGGCAACCACGCCGCACCGCATGACGCACAAGAGACTTACCCGCTAAATTACCACTACGCCCCGCTGACAAGCGGGGCGTTTTTGATTTTAAGGAAACTTTCATGGCCGACTGGTCCGCCGCCCAATACCTGAAATTCGAAGACGAGCGGACCCGGCCGGCGCGCGACCTCGTAGCGCAAGTGCCGGTGCCGAACGCCAGGCGGGTTGTCGATATCGGCTGCGGGCCGGGCAATTCGACCGAGTTGCTGGTGGAGCGGTGGCCGCAAGCCGAGATCAGCGGCTTCGATACCTCGCCCGACATGATCGAGAAGGCGCGCAAGCGTTTGCCGAATGTGCGCTTCGAACTGGCGGACGCCGCCGGGTGGAAGCCTGAAAAGCCGGTCGATGTAATTTTCGCCAATGCGGTGTTCCAGTGGCTGCCGGAACATCCGGCGGTTTTCCAGCGGCTGATGGGATTGCTTGCGCCCGGCGGGGCGCTGGCGGTGCAGATGCCCGACAATCTCGGCGAACCTTCGCACAGGCTGATGCGGGAAGCCGCCGCCGAAATGCCTTTCGCTGCCAAGATGGCGGGTGCGGCGCGCGATCCGCTGCCGCCGGTCGCCTTCTACTACGATCTGCTGACGCCGTTGGCCGACCGGGTCGATATCTGGCACACCCACTACAACCACCCGCTGGCCAATGCCGAAGCTATCGTGGAGTGGTTGAAGTCGACCGGCTTGAAGACCTTCATCGATCCGCTGGACGAGGGCGAGAAACAGGCGTTCCTTGCCCGCTACCTGGACAAGATCAGGCAGGCTTACCCGCCGGCCGACAATGGCAAGGTCCTGCTGCGCTTCCCGCGTCTGTTCATCGTGGCGAAGCGAGGGGCGTAAGCCCAGTCATTTGGCGGCGCAATTCTAGGCGTCGTCATCATCCGGGTCGAGCAGGCGGGTAGCCCGCCATTTGGTCAGCCACGCATTGATGTCGTTGACGACGAAAAAGCGGGCCGCATCGCGGTCGTAGCCTTCGGCGAGAAGCTTCTCGTAGTCCGTATGCACATGGCGGACGTGAGCCACGGTGGCAAGCCACACCGCAATCGTCGGGGGCAGGGTTTTCAGGTGCCTGGACGCGGCGTCTTCGCGTATCCGCTCCATGTCGGAATAGGGAGCAACAGGCAAAAGCGCCGTCAGCGCCTTGGCTATGGCGCGGCGTCGCCCGGTCGGTGCGTTCATCACCGGGGCCTGTCCGGCGTCGCGGCATCGGCGAGCGTATCGACCGACGGAAAATATGGCTTGATGTCGATGACCGGGGTGCCGTCGAGCGCGTCGATGGCTTCCAGTTCGATCACGCCGGTTTCTTGATCGACACCAAGCAATCTTGCCGTGTGCAGGCCGACGGGGTTGGGGCGAATGGGAGAACGCAAGGCGAAAACGCCTTTTTCTTCAGCGGCATGGCGCGGTTTCTGGACAATCAGATTCCGCGGCACTTTGTGCAGCCAGGTGAAGATGTGGGCGTGGGTGTAGCCCTTAAGGCCAAGCAGGCCTTCGCGGTAGGGCGGGTCCAGCACCAGCGACGCGCGCTGGCCCGTTTCAAGGGCTGCGCGCATGTTCTTGGGGCATTCGGCGCGCTCACGCCATGGCGAGCGGATGCGGCCGATGAAAACGATGTGGGCGTCGCCGGGCAGGGAGGCGGGGTCGAGCGCCATCACCTTTTCATTGTCTCGCAATTCAAACATCGAAGCCGGTCCCGATTCGGAAGGAGTATGGTCGTGCGCCGACAGCGTAGCAGGTGGAAGCGCACGGCGGCAGCGGTTCTTGTCGTGATATTGGCTGTTGTCTTGCCGATGAAAATGACATAAACATATCTTTATATCTTTTCGAAAGATTGGCGAATGGACGTTTCACTCGACACCATGGTGGATACATTGAAGGCGGCGGCCGAATCCAGCCGGCTGCGTATCCTGGCGCTGCTGTCGCGCGGCGACCTGACCGTTTCGGACCTGACCGAAATCCTCAACCAGTCGCAGCCGCGCGTGTCGCGGCATTTGAAGCTTCTGCTGGAGGCCGGCCTGATCGGCCGCTACCAGGAGGGCTCGTGGGCCTTTTTCCGCTTGTCGGATTCGGATGCGGCGCGCGAGTTCGTAGTCGGCCTGATTGCCGGTATCCGCAGTATTGACCCGCAGGTCGAACGCGATCTCGAGCGCCTGTCGGCGGTGAAACGCAAGCGGCAGGAGCGGGCGGCGGAGTATTTCTCCGAGAACGCGGCGAGCTGGGACGAAATCCGCTCGCTGCATGTGCCGGACCGCGCGGTGGAGAGCGCGCTGCTCGCGCTGGTCGGCAAGCGCCCGTTCCAGTCGATGCTCGACCTCGGCACCGGTACGGGGCGGCTGTTGGAGATTTTTGCGCCGCTTTACCGGCGCGGCGTCGGCATCGACATGTCGCGCGAGATGCTGACGGTGGCGCGCGCCAATCTCGACAAGGCCGGCGTCACCAACGCGCAGGTGCGGCAGGGCGACATCTTCGCGCCGCCGGTGGAGCGCGACGCCTTCGACCTGGTGACGATCCATCAGGTGCTGCACTATCTGGACGACCCGGCCCGTGCGATCAGGGAGGCGGCGCGGCTGCTGAGGCCATCCGGCCGGCTGGTCATTGTCGATTTTGCCGCACACACGCTGGAATTCCTGCGCGATGACCACGCCCACCAGCGCCTCGGCTTTTCCGACAGGCAGATCGGGGAGTGGCTGAACGAGGCCGGCCTCGATCTGGAAACCAGCCAGGATTTCGAACCGCGCGGCAACAGCGAGGCCAAGCTGACCGTCAAGCTCTGGCTTGGCCGTGACAGGCGTCTGCTCATTGCCGATCCATCCAACGGCAACCAATCCATCAAGATCGGGGAAGTCGCCTGATGAGCCAGTTCCGTTTTTCACGCCGGCCCGACATTGGCGACAAGATAAGGGTCTCCTTCGAGTTTTTCCCGCCGAAGACCGACGAGATGGAAGCGCGGCTTTGGGAGACGGTGAAGCGGCTGGAGCCGCTGAGGCCGAACTTCGTTTCGGTGACCTATGGCGCCGGCGGTTCCACGCGCGAACGGACGGCGCGCACAGTGGCGCGCATCCTTGGCGAGACGTCGCTCAGCCCGGCGGCGCACCTGACCTGCATCGATGCAAGCAGGGAAGAGGCCGACAACGTGATCCGGCAGTTCGCTGCGCTCGGCATCACGCGCTTCGTGGCGTTGCGTGGCGATCCGGCAGCGGGTGCCGGCACGCGCTACCAGCCGCACCCGGACGGTTACGCCAACGGCGCGGAGATGGTTGGCGCGCTCAAGCGTCACGGCGATTTCGACATTTCTGTTTCCGCCTATCCCGAGAAGCATCCTGAAAGCCCGGACTTCGCCACCGACATCGACATGCTGAAGCGCAAGGTGGACAATGGGGCGACGCGGGCGATCACCCAGTTCTTCTTCGACAACGATATCTATGAGCGTTACGTCGAGCGCGTGCGCCGCGCGGGCATCTATATCCCGATCGTGCCGGGCATCCTGCCGGTCCACAACATCGCGCAGGTGGCGAGTTTTTCAGGGCGCGCCGGAGCCCATGTGCCGGTTTGGCTGAGGGAGCGGTTCGACGGGCTGGAATCGGACCCGCAGACGCATGCGCTGGTGGCGTCAGCCGTCGCGGCCGAACAAGTGCTGGATCTGGTCGAGCGCGGGGTGGGGGATTTCCACTTCTACACGATGAACCGGGCCGATCTTGCCTTTGCCGTTTGCCACATGATCGGCATCCGCTCGCACAAGCCCGAGGCGAGCCCGAATTCAGCGGCGGCCTAGAGAGCAGCAGAAACAAAAAGGCCGGGGAAAATCCCGGCCTTTTCGTCTTCTCTGCTTTGTCAGGTGCTAGCCTTCTCCGCTTAAGCGGTTATGGAAGAACGCCCACGATAAGAGCGCCGATAAAAGCGAATGCAGCGCAGATCATCAATGCGTTGATTGGCCTCGTCAGTCCCATGGATAGCCTCCTCTTGAAAAGCTATGGCCGGAATCTAGAAGCATTTCGGCCACAGGCAAGCGGAAAATGTGCTGCATTGCGACGCAAATGTGGAATTTTCGACCTACTTTTGGCGTTAGGCGTTGAAATTCCTTGGCAAACGGCATCGGCCCGACTGTGAATAAATTGTGGCGCGATCGTGTCATTTTTTGTGAAAGAGGCGACCGTCGATGGTCACAAGGCCGAGGGCGATGATGGTCATGCCGACGATTTCGAATGCCTCCAGATGCTCGCCGAGGAAGGCAACGCCGAGGAGAATTGCGCTGACCGGCACGACCAGCGTGACCAGCGAGGCATTGGTCGCGCCAGCCGACGCGACGAGGTTGAAGTAGAGGATGTAGGCGAAGGCCGTTGACAGGATCGCCAACGCCAACACTGCGGCCCAGACGGGTGGACTTGCCGAGAACAGGCCCGATGGTCCGTGAACCACGAGGACGACCGGAATCATCATGATCGTGGATGCGGTGAACTGACCGGTTGCGACAACCGGAGAAGGCACACCCTTGAACCGCCGGGCAATCATCAGCGCCACCGCGTAGGAGATCGTTGCCCCGATCAGGGCGAACTTGGCCCAGACCGGGCCGCTGAGGCCGGATGAGAGGCCGGGGCCGATCATGACCACCGTTCCTCCGATGCCGAGAGCGATGCCGGCGATCTTGCCGGGCGACAGCTTTTCGTCATCGGTCAAAAAGTTGGCGATGATGAGCGTCCAGAATGGCGTCGTGGCGTTCAATATCGCCGCCAGCCCGGCGCCGAGTTCGGTCTGGCCGGCAAAGATCAGGGAGAAGGGGATGACGTTGTTGGTCAAGGCCAGCGCGAAGAACAGGCCGGTATGTGTGAAGGCGATGCGGAACGACGGACCGCGAAGGGCGAGATAGAGGTGGAGGACGAGCGCGGCGATGGAGACGCGGAAAAACACCAGAACGAACGGGTGAATTTCCGCGACGGCAATGCGGGCAAAGAAGAAGGAGCCGCCCCATATCGCGCCGAGAACAAGCAATTGCGCCCAATCCTTCAGCGCCATTGGCTCGCGCTGTGCCGTCTCGGTCATCGTTGTCATTGGGGTATTCCTGAAAAATGCGCCGAAGATGTCGGTTCCAGCTTCCTGAGGCACTTTATGGCGCGTAGCCACCCGAAACAGGCAACCTTCAACTTGCCCTGCGAGATTTAACTCCGCCCGGATGCATGAGCGAGGCATGGAGGGGTTTTCATTCTTCCCCGGGCGGGATTAGTTTTGCGCGCCGAAACAGGGATTCGCTTGATGCAGCGATTCGACAATGCGCGCGCCGCAGCGCTGGCTTTGCGCCCGGACGAACCGGTTTATTGCTTCCGGCCCCAGGTGCTGAAGGACGATGCCGTGCAGTTCATGGGAATGTTTCCGGGCAAGACAGCCTATGCGGTGAAGACCAACGGCGAACCCATCGTCCTGAAGGCGCTGGTGGAAGCCGGCGTGACTGCCTTCGACGTTGCGTCGCCGGGTGAGTTTGCAGCGGTGCGGGCGGTGTCTGACGATGCGGAGATGCTCTACATGCATCCCGTAAAGGCACAGGCCGACATCAAGCTGGCGCTGGAAAAGTACGGCATCCGTGTCATCTCGGTCGATCATGAGGATGAAATCACCAAGCTGACGCGCGTGGTGCGAGCGCTCGATATCGACCCCGGCGCGATCACGGTTTTTGTGCGGGTGCAGACCAAGGGCCATGCCGCCTATGAATTGTCGAAGAAATTCGGCGCGGGCCCCGCCTATGCTGTTGAACTGGCCGAACGCCTCGCCAAGACGGGCTATAAGGTGGGCCTGTGCTTCCATGTCGGCAGCCAGATCGAAGACCCGGATACCTATGAGCGTGCGCTGGCCTCGGCGGACTGGGTGCGCAACCGGCTGAGCTTCGATCTCGCGGGGCTCGATGTCGGCGGCGGTTTTCCGGCCGAGTACGGCCATGATCCGAACCGCAAGCAGGTCGAGATGCCGTCGCTCGGGCAGATCATGTCGCGCCTGTCGGGGGACATCAAGGAATACCAGTTCGACCAGATGCCGCTGGTGGCCGAGCCGGGACGGGTGATCGTGGCGCGTTGCCTGTCGCTGATTGTGCGCGTTTTGCTGCGCAAGGGCAGGCGGCTCTACATCAATGACGGCATATGGGCTTCGCTGTCGGATTCGTGGACGGGAAAGATCACGCTGCCGGCCCGCTTCATTCCCGATCCGGCCATCCGTTCGCGCAATGGCTCGGAGAAGAACATCGTGCCGTTCAAGGTGTGCGGGGCGACCTGCGATTCCGTCGATATCCTGTCGCGGCCATTCCGGCTGCCAGAGACGGTCGATACCGGTGACTGGATCGAGATAGGCCATATCGGAGCCTATTCGCTGTCGTTACGCACGCGCTTCAACGGCTTTTATCCGGACACTTTCGTCGAAGTCACCACGCCGTTCGACGAAGGCGACGCGCCGCAGGGCTTCGCGAGCCTCGAGACGATGGCGGACTAGGGCAGCATGGCAGTAGGGCAGTAGGGCAGTAGGGCAGTAGGGCAGTAGGGCAGTAGGGTGGCTGCCTCGCAAGCCTACAGTTTCGCCAGCAGTTCCTCGGTTGGCCAGCCGTCAACGGCGAGACCGAGCTTCATCTGTTCCTGCCGAACCGCTTCACGGGTGTTGGTGCCCAAAATGCCATCTACGGTGCCGACGTCGTAGCCCTTGGCTTCCAGCTTCGACTGCAACTCCTTCATCCTGTCGCCGGTAAGGCCGGGCTCCGCATTACGCGGATCGTAAGGCGAAGCGCCGGCGAAGCGCGTGGCCAGCACGGCTGCGGTGAGCGCATAGGTGAAGGACTGGTTCCATTGCAGGTAGACGTCGAAATTGTCGTAGGCGAGGAAGGCCGGCCCCTTACGGCCCATTGGCAGGGCAAGGCCGGCGTTGAGGCCATTGTCCACAAGAGGCGTGCCATCTGGCCGGGTGACGCCCCACTCGGCCCATTTGGAGAGCGGCAGCTTATTGGTGCGGCCGGTCTGGTCCCACGGCAGGTCGTCGGGAACCCGGACTTCCTCGATCCAAGGCTGGTCGCTCTTCCAGCCGCGGGAAAGCACCTTGTTGGCGGTGGTCATGATGACATCAGGCGCGCTGCGACGCAGGTCCACGATGCCGTCGCCGTCGCCGTCGATACCGCGCGCCAGATAGTCGGATGGCAGGATCTGCGTCTGGCCGATCTCTCCTGCCCATGCCCCGCTTACATCGGCCGGCAGGACACCGCTATCGATGAGGGTGAGAAGCGGCACAAGCTGGGGCCGGAAGAGTTGCGGCCTGCGGCAATCATGGGCCAGCGTGACCAGCGCGCTCAACGTATGGAAGTCGCCTTGCACAGCGCCGAAATCCGTTTCGAGCGCCCAGAAGGCGGTGATGATTGCCGGCTGGACGCCGAACTGCTGGTCAGCGCGGGCAAAGACATCGGCGTATTTCTTTAGGTTGGCCGCGCCCTGCTTGAGGCGGTAGTCGGAAATCATGCGGCCGGAAAACTGGACGAAGGTTTGCGAAAAGACGCCTTGGGCCCGATCGCGGGCCAAGACCTTGGGATCTATGGCTGCCGCCTCGAATGCCGACAGGCCGGCTTCGCCGACGCCCGCGGCCCTCGCTTCCGAGGCGATGCCCTGTTTCCAGGTCTCGAAATCGCCGCCGCATTGCTCGGCCATTGCCGAACCGGCCGCGGCTGACAGCAGCGCCGCGAGAACAATCGAGTGCAGTCGCATGACAACCTTCCGGCCTGAGGCGTGTTTCGCCGCGTTTGCCTGACGCCACTTGTGCGTCAATGTTGTCGAAAAGCAGGCTAGTTCCGCGCTGTCAACGGGTGTTCTGCCGCAGCCATTTATCCCAGGTGGCCGCCGAACCGTTGAACACGTTGATATCGGCGTCGCCTCTTATGCCCGGCACAATGCCTGTTCCGGTGTATTGCCAGAAGGTGAAAGGGTGGCTGCCATACTTCTCGCCGGGATGTCCGGCGACCGAGCGCAACCAGTAGGGATAGCCCCTGAAGGTCGAGAGGTTGTTGTCGTCGAAGAAATCGATCGAGGTGTAGATGATCGGCTTCTTGCCGTAGTGGCTCTCGATGATCGACAGGAAGGTGCTCATTTCGCTGCGCACGGTTTCGGGCGGCGGCCGCAGTTTGCAAGTGGGCGATAGCGGGTTCCATTCCATATCCAGCACTGGAGGCAGGGCCGAGCGGTCATTTGGAACGTTCTCGATGAACCAGCGCGCCTGTTCCGCGGCAGGGCGGCAGAAATAGTAGAAATGGTAGGCAGCGCGCGGGATTCCCGCGCCTCTGGCCCCGCGCCAATGTTCATGGAAATAGTCGTCGACGCGGTCGCCGCCTTCCGTCGCCTTGATGAAGGCGAAGGAGATGCCGCTCGCTTTCACCCGCTGCCAATCGATGGAAGTCTGGTATTTGGAAACGTCGGTGCCGTGGACTGCATAGTGCCACGGCGCGCGGCCGGTCCACTCGTGGGGGTCCCTGTCCTGAAACCGTGGCGAATGCGATGTGCCGGTGGCGGACGGGCCACTGACGGGAGCGAGGTCATCGATGGTGGTGCAGGCACTCAGCAGCGTCAATGCAACCAGCAGCGCAAGTTTGCGCATCAGTTCCCCCAAAATCCGTCAGGCCAAAGTCGAGATGAGGGCGTGCATTGCCAGCCGCCACCCCCTGCTTCTATCGTCGCGTTGCCCCATCGTCATCTATCAACATGGTTGATATTCGATTGATGGCATTCGAGAGTGCTGGGGCGATTTGCGCAAGCGCCGGTGGTTTTGAAAAGGTTTGGAATGCGGTTTCTGTTCAAGATCGTCGAATGGCTGGTGGTGCTGCTCGTCCTTGCGATCATCGGCGTATTCGCATGGCTCTATTTCGCTCCGCCGGACCTGATCCGGGTGGGATCAGGCTATTCCGCCAAGATTGTCTGCTCCAATGTGTTCCTCGCTGGCCGCGATGCTGACGAGGTGCTGGCGGTCGATGTCCAGGCGCCGGGCCATCCGCTGCTCAAGCTGATGTCGGTTTCCGTCGACAAGGAGGCCGGTACCGTTTCGGCGGGACTGTTCGGCATCCTGGGCAAGAGTGTTGCCGTGGTACGTGACGGGCTCGGTTGCACCAATGTGCCGGACGGTGACGTAATGAAGGCGAGGGAACTCGCTGGACCGGCGCTGCCATCTACCGAGCCTGCCGATGCGCTGTGGCCGGAAGGGGATCGGATAGAGCCGTCGCAGTCGGCAGACGTGGCTGCGGTCCTCGACGACAAGGCGCTGACCGGGGAGGGAATGCGCGCGGTTGTCGTCGTCAAGGATGGCAGGATCGTTGCAGAACGCTATGGCGAAGGTTTCGACCAGAAGACACCGCTTCTCGGCTGGTCGATGACCAAGACGGTCAACGCCGCGATCCTCGGGACGCTGGTCAAGGACGGCAAGATCGGCGTGGACGGCAGGAAACTCGCCAAGCCGTGGGATGCGGACGACCGCGCGGCGATCAGCGTGTCCGACCTGATGGCGATGTCGAGTGGCCTCGAGTTCAACGAGGACTATGGCGACGTCACCGATGTCACGCGCATGCTCTATCTCGAGCCCGACATGGCAGGGTTTGCCGAAGCCAAGCCCCTGGCCGGCGAGGTGGGCGCGGCGTTTTCCTATTCGAGCGGCACGGCGATGATCCTGTCGCGGCTGTGGCAGGAAGCGCTGAGAGACCCACAGGCGGCGATCGGCTGGCCGCGCAAGGCATTGTTCGATCCGCTTGGCATGCGCAGCGCCGTGCTGGAGACGGACGAGCGCGGCACCTTTGTCGGCTCCTCCTATCTTTACGCCACGGCCCAAGACTGGGCGCGGTTCGGCCAGTTCCTGCTGGAGGACGGGAGCTGGAACGGACAGGAAATCCTGCCCGCCGGGTTCGTGACCTGGATGCGCGAAGTGGCGCCGGCGTCCAACGGGACCTATGCCAAGGGCCAGCTATGGATTTCCGGCCCCGGCGACGAGGAGGTGTCAGGCGGCGGCGAGGGCTGGGGATTGCCGGCCGATACGTACTGGCTGGAAGGCCATGACGGCCAGTCGGTCGCGATCGTGCCTTCGGAGCGCCTGGTTGTGGTTCGCATGGGGCTGACGCCGTCGAAGCTCAACTACCGGCCGCAGAGGCTGGTGTCGGCGCTTATCTTGCCGTTGCGCCAGCCGCGGTAACGACTGCGAGGACGGCGTAGCCGCGATAGAGCGTTTCGAAACAAAGGCTTGCGCCTACGCGTGCAGATCCTGATTCCAGCACCTCGCGCAGCCGGTAGCGCGGCGTGACATGGAACTTGGCAAGCCATGCGCGAAGCAGGCCGCGGAACCATCGCGGCAGGCCCTCCTGCTGGCCGAAGTCGACGATGTGCAGCGATCCGCCCGGCTTGAGGGCGGCGAGTGCTGCGGAAACGGTCTTTTCCCAGCCGGGGATCATCGACAGGGAGTAGGAGATGAAGACCCGGTCGAAGCGGGCGATGCCGAACAAGGCTTCAGGGTCGAACCGGGTCGCATCGCCCTGGGCAAGCCGGATGCGGCTGGAAAGTGCCCGGCCATCGACGGCTTTTTGCGCCGTTGCCAGCATTTCGGCCGAGATATCCAGTCCGTACAGGCGGGCGTCCGGATAGCGCTGCGCCGCCATGACGAGATTGCGGCCCGTGCCGCAGCCGAGCTCGAGGATGGCCGCACCGGCAGGTGCGTCCAGCCCATTGATGAGGCGGTCGCGGCCGAGCAGGTAGTATTTGCGGGTCAGGTCGTAGATATGGCGCTGCCAGCGGTAGGTGCCGTCCATGAGGGCGGCATGGTTCTGCGCCCGCGTCGAGGTGGAACTCATGCCGGTTTCTTCACGTAGAGATGGAAGCCGCCATAAATCGCTGAGCGGTCGCGACTGGAGAAGTCGAGCGAGGCTTTTTCCTCGTAGGCCCACTGGTCTAGCAAAGTGGGCGAAAGGCGGCCCGGCAACAGGCTCGGCTCGGCGGCGGTGCGGAAGATGACGCGGGCCCCTGCGGATGCGGTGCGGGTGATTTCCGTCCACAGGCGGTTGAGCAGGTCGTCGGTCATCCAGTCCTGCGCATCGAGCAGCACGAAGCGATCCACGGAGCCGGCGTCCTTTTCGGCGAGGAAGTCGATCATGTTGGCGTGGTGGATGGCGATGTTGCCGGCTTTTTCGCGCAGCAGGCGGTAGTTCCGCTGCTCGAGATAGAGCGGCAGCGCCGCTTCGCTTTCGGCCGGATAGCGGCGCGCGAAAGCCTGCCACGCGAAGTAGTTGTCCCGCAGCGGAAAGTCGCAGGCGAGCTTTTCCAGCCTCGCCCTGAGCACGCCGGCCATTGAACCGTCGCCGGAGGTGAGGAGCGCGTCATACTGCGCAGGCGGGATACCGAGACCGAACAGGGAGGATTTGCGCGAGGTCGCCCATTTCACCCAGGGTCGGTCGAAAACCGGGGCCAGCTTCTGGTCGAAGAAGCGGCGCTGTTCAGGCAGCGACTTCGCATTCATGATCTCGGACGGGTCGATGCCATGCAGCTTCGCAGCCTTGTGTCCGGCGGCGATGAACAGGCCAAGCAAACCGGTACGATAAAAGTTGGCATTGAACACTTCGATGCGACGCTTGCCGCGCCAACTGCGCCGCTCCCAATAGTGCCGGCTCACCGGATCGAGGTGCGGGGCAACGAACCGGTCATAGGCAAGGGAATTGTATGGATTGTCGGTTGTGCCGAAGAAGCGGAAGAAATCGGCATGCGAAGGCAAGTGGCGAAGGGCGGCCAGCTTCATGCGGTTGAGCGCAATATGCGCGGCGTTGAGATCGACGGCATCGATGCGGGCGGGCAGGCGGGTGAGGTAGGCGAGGAGATTGCAGCCGCCCGATGCGATGGTGACGACGCGATGGCCTTCGCCTAGCTGCATGGCCTCGATGTCGATTTCGGGATCTTCCCAGATCTGCGGATAGACGAGGCCGGAGAAGGCCAGCGCAAACAGCCGCTCCGACAAGCCTGCCTTCGAGAGTGCCCTGTTCTGGTAGACCGCTTTTCCAACCTGTTTGCCGCGCCGATAAACGAGTTCGTTGGAAACGTCGGACATGGAAGGCGATTCTCCGGTTGCAGTGCGCAAGCGGGTAACGCAGCGGCGTGACAGTCGGATGACGGGGCGGCTGGCCTAGAGCGTGTCATGGTTAGATAGAATCATTCTGTTTGCCTGCGGCGGTCGCCCACTTTGTCGGCTTGCTCGGCCGATGAACCACATCGACCTTCGCAACCCTTCGCGTGGATCACCTCGCCGCACGACAAACAGAATGATTCTATCTAACCATGACACGCTCTAGGCCTTCCGTATCCTCCCGCCGTCGGCGTGGTGACGATGACGGCTTCGCCGCGATCGAGCTCAGTCTGGTCGCAAGCCTTCAGGACCTGGACCGCACCGTCGTTGCGCCGCACTTTGGTCGAGCCTTGCTCGCCGTCGCCGCCGCCTGCCAGACCTTCTGGCGGGCGGTTGCGGTGCGAGGACAGGATGGCGCATTCCATCTTTTCGAGGAAGCGAATGGTCCGCTGCGTTCCGTCGCCGGCGCTCCATTTTCCCGTGCCGCCGGAGCCCTCGCGGATGTGGAAATCCTCCAGCACGACCGGGAAACGCAGTTCAAGAACTTCGGGGTCGGTGAGGCGCGAGTTGGTCATGTGCGTGTGCACGCCGGAGGTGCCTGCGAAGCCCGCGCCGTCGTTCTTAATGCCGGCGGGCGAGCCGGAGCAGATGGTTTCGTAATATTGGTAAGCGTCGTTGCCGAAGGTGAGGTTGTTCATGGTGCCCTGCGCATTGGCAAGCGCGCCCATGGCGCCGAAAAGCGCATTGGTGACATGTTGCGAGGTCTCGACATTGCCGGCCACCACCGCTGCCGGATAGGACGGCTTCAGCATGCAGCCGTCGGGGACGATGATGTTGATTGGCCTGAGACACCCGGCGTTCATGGGGATGTTGTCTTCCACCATGACGCGAAAGGCGTAGAGGACCGCGGCGCGCGTGACCGGTTCGGGCGCGTTGAAATTGTTCCTCATCACCGGCGAGGTGCCGGTAAAATCGACGGTGGCCTGCCGATTGGCGCGATCAACGGTGATCTTGACCTTGATCACCTGGCCGGTATCGGTCGGGTATTCATATTCCGAGCTGTCAGGCAGGCGCTCGAGCACGCGGCGCACGCTTTCGGCGGCGTTGTCCTGAACATGACCCATATAGGCCTCGACGACATCGAGGCCGAAATGGGCGACCATTTTCTTCAATTCCGCAGTGCCTTTTTCATTAGCGGCGATCTGGGCCTTCAGGTCGGCGACGTTCTGGCGCGGATTGCGCGCGGGGTAGGGGTGGTCGGTCAAAAGGGCATGCAGTTCGGCCTCGCGGAAGCGGCCGCGTTCGACGATCTGGAAATTGTCGAAAAGGATGCCTTCTTCATCAACCGTGGTGGCCAGCGGCGTCATCGAGCCGGGGGCCGTTCCGCCGACATCGGCATGATGGCCGCGCGAGGCGGTCCAGAAGAGGATTTCCTCTTCCTTATCGTCAAACACCGGCGTCACCACGGTGATGTCGGGCAGGTGCGTGCCGCCATTGTAAGGCGCGTTGAGCGCAAAGACGTCGCCGGGGCGCACATTGCCGGCGTTGAGCCGGATGATGGTTTCGACCGACCGATCCATGGACCCAAGATGAACCGGCATATGCGGAGCGTTGGCTACCAGCGCGCCGGTGCCGTCGAACACCGCGCAGGAAAAATCCAGCCGTTCCTTGATGTTCACGGAATAGGCGGTGTTCTGGAGCGTGACGCCCATCTGCTCGGCGATCGACATGAACAGGTTGTTGAACACTTCCAGCATGACCGGATCGGCCTTGGTGCCGAGGGCTTCCTGACGGCGCTTCTTTTCGATGCGGCGCATCAGGACGTGGTTCCTGGCGGTAATCGTCGCCTCCCAACCGGGCTCGATCACGATCGTCTGGTTCGGCTCGATCACCAGCGCCGGGCCGAGGATCTTGTGGCCCGGCTTCAGTCGATCACGGAGGAAAATGCCGGCATCGCGCCAGTCGCCTTCGATAAAGATCCTGCCGGTTTGTGAGGACGTTGCGGCGATGTCCTCGATATCTGAAACAAGCTCGCCCAACCCCTTGGTGCTGGTGTCGGAGCCTTCGACGCCGACCGCTTCGACGACCATGGGTTTTCCGTCATAGATGAAGCCGAAGCGGGCCTTGTGATCGGTCTCGAAGCTCGTTCTCGCCAGCTCGATCGATCCGTGCCCGAAACCTACCGGAAGCGAGGTATCCGTCCCGTCATAACGGATGTGCAGGATCGGCTTCACGGCAATTGCCGAGTTGGCAACGCCTTGTTTCGCAAGTTCCTCCACGACCGCCTGCTCAAGTGAGCCGATCAACTGATCGATTGCCAGCAAGGAAGAATCTTCCAGCGGCTGGAGCAGCGCCTGCTGGCGCGAGGCGAAGATGGAGGACAGGCCGATGCCGTAGGCGGAGAGCAAGCCCGAAAAGGGATGGATGAGCACGGCTTCCATGCCGAGCGCATCCGCCACCAGGCAGGCGTGCTGGCCACCTGCGCCGCCAAAGCAGTTCAGCAGGTACTCGGTGACATCATAGCCGCGCTGGACAGAAATCTTCTTGATGGCATTGGCCATGTTTTCGACCGCGACGGTGATGAACCCTTCCGCCACCGCTTCCGGCGTGCGGCCGCCACCGATCTCGGCTGCCAATGCCTCGAATTTCTCGCGTACGATGGATGCATCCAATCTCTCGTTCTGATTGGCGCCGAAGATTGCAGGGAACAGGTCGGGCTGGAGCTTGCCCAGCATCACGTTGGCATCGGTGACGGTGAGCGGTCCGCCCCGCCGGTAGCAGGCGGGGCCGGGATTGGCTCCGGCGGAGTCGGGGCCTGCCCGGAAGCGGCCAGCCTCGTAGTGGAGGATCGAACCGCCGCCCGCAGCGACGGTGTGAATGCGCATCATCGGCGCACGTACCCTGACGCCCGCCACTTCGGTATCGAAAGCACGTTCGTAGTTGCCGTCATAATGCGCGACGTCGGTCGACGTGCCGCCCATGTCGAAGCCGATGACCTTGCCGAAGCCGGCAAGCTTCGCGGTTTCCACCATGCCGACGACGCCGCCAGCCGGCCCGGATAGAAGCGCATCCTTGCCCTGGAACATGTCTGCCGCGGTCAGGCCGCCCGAGGACATCATGAACATTAATCTTGGGCTCGCGGCCGAGCGCTCGCTCCGCTCGCTGGCCTCCGCCGGGGCGGGTGAACCATCACTCGGCGCGCCGTCGCGCGCTCGGACTTCGGCCGGAATGGCTGGGCTTTCGGTCTGCGTGTTGTCGACGCCGAGTTCCTGCGCGACGTTGCGGACGTAACGCGACAGGATGGGCGAGAGGTAAGCATCCACCACCGTCGTGTCGCCACGCCCGACCAGCTTGATCAACGGCGAGACTTCATGGCTCACCGAAATCTGGCCGAAGCCAAGCTTGCGGCAGACCTTGGCGACGGCGTTTTCGTGATCGGGATATTTCCATGCATGCATGAAGACGATGGCAACGGCATCGATGCCGTCAGACTTGGCCTGTTCGATGGCGGGCTTGACGTCCGCGATGTCGAGCAGGCGCTCGACGCAACCGTCGGCGAGGACACGTTCATCCACCTCGACCACACGTTCATAGAGTTGCTCGGGCAGGATGATCTCTTTGGCAAAGATGTCGGGCCGCGCCTGGTAGGCGATCCGCAGCGCGTCTCGAAAACCCTTGGTGATGAGGAGCAGGACGCGGTCGCCCTTGCGTTCGAGAAGCGCATTGGTAGCGACCGTCGTACCCATCTTGAGATCGCCGATAAGGTGCGAGGGAACCGGCTCATGCGATTTCAGGCCGAGCAGGTCGCGGATGCCCTGAATGGCGGGGTCCGAGTAGGCTTCGGGGCTCTCCGACAGGAGCTTGCGGGAATGAAAGAGGCCTTCTGGATCACGGCCAATGATATCGGTGAAGGTGCCGCCGCGATCGATCCAGAAATCCCACTTGGCGTTCGGCATCGCCCGCTCTCCGCTGATATTTTCCACGCCTGTTAGACCGCAATGGATTGATCGACAACGGTTTTGACCCGTTGGCCCAAAAGAGGCGTTGTTACAGATCGAAACGCAACGTTATGAAACGGATTGGCGCGACGGACATTTTCTCCTCGACCGCCCGCCGAAACGGGGGCGTTATTATGAAGGAGAGATAAGATGAAGAAGCTCATTCTAGCGTCGGTTTCTGCCCTTGCCCTTTTCGGCGTTGCTGCCTGCAGTGACAGCGGGACCGATACTACTACGACCCAAAGCACCAATCCTCCGGCTGCCGAACAGCCGATGACGCCGGCAACACCCGATGCGACGACACCGCCTGCGACCGATAATTCCACGACGCAGAGCATTACGCCTGCGCCTTCGGATGGTGCGGCCGATGATGGTGCCATGACGCCCGTGCAGCCGGCACCTGCGCCTGCGCAGTAATCCGCTTCACATGTCAGGAAAGGCCGGCATTTGCCGGCCTTTCCTTTTTGCGCGGCCAATCCGCGCGCCAGGGCCGATCATAGCTTGATAGCGGCGGGGCGTTCGCTCTATGAAGCGCCCATGTCGATCTGGCTTCGCATAGGTGAATTCATCCAGCGCATGTCGGCTTCCGCGACCCAAGGGGTGGCGGAGGTTGTCGAAGCCGTGCGTACCGTGTTCGCTGGCGATCCAGAATTGCGGCGCAGGGTTGCGTTCTCGGTCGCGATGATTGCGCTTTCGGCCAAGATGGCGAAGGCGGACGGTGTCGTCACGCAAGACGAGGTGCGCGCCTTTCAGGCTATTTTCGAGGTGCCGAAGGAAGAAGCGCGCAACGTGGCCCGTCTCTACGACCTTGCCAAGCGCGATATTGCCGGTTTCGAGGCCTATGCCGAGCAAATGGCCGGGCTGTGTGGCAATGGCGCCCACAACTGCATGATGCTTGAAGACATACTGGACGGTCTTTTCTATATCGCGACCGCCGATGGCGTGCTGCATGAACGGGAAGGCCAGTTCCTGCGCCGTATCGCCGAAATCTTCGAAATCGAAGACGCGCACTACGAGACGATCCTGTCGCGGCATGTCGACCTGGGCGACGCGGACCCTTATGTCGTGCTTGGCATCGAGCGCGGCAAATCGCTGGTCGAGGTCAAGAAGCACTACCGCAAGCTGGTGGCCGACAATCATCCCGACAGGCTAATTGCGCGCGGCCTGCCGCAGGAATTCATCAAGATCGCAACGACCCGGCTGGCGGCAATCAATGCCGCCTACGAAATCATCGAGCGGAGCCTGCAAGCGGCATGAGCGGTTTCCTGCCCGACCACGCCGGAGCAGATGTCAGGGTTTCGCCGAATTTCGGACCGCGAGAAGGCACGCGCAAACCGGACATGATCGTGCTGCACTATACCGGGATGGAAACCGGGCAAGGCGCGGAATCCTGGCTTTGCGACCCGGCAAGCGAAGTGTCGTCGCACTACCTTGTGCATGAGGATGGCCGCATCGTGCAGATGGTTCGCGAGAGCGACCGCGCCTGGCATGCGGGAAAGAGTTCATGGCGCGGCGTAACCGATACCAACTCGCGTTCGGTTGGTATCGAGATCGTTAATCCCGGCCATACGCTGGGCTATCCGAAATTCCCCGTAATCCAGATCGATGCGGTGGTCGATCTTTGCCGGGGCATCATTGACCGATACGGCATCGCGCCGGAGTTTGTGCTGGCGCATTCCGATGTCGCGCCGGGGCGCAAAGTCGATCCGGGTGAAAAATTCCCGTGGCCGAGGTTGTTCGAGGCTGGGGTGGGGCATCTTGTGAAGCCGGCGCCGATCAGGCGCGGGCGCGTGTTGCACCGGGGCGACGAGGGACGCGCCGTCGAAGAGTTGCAATCCATGCTGGCTCTCTACGGCTATGGCGCGGAAATCACCGGCAAATTCGACCAGCAGACCGAAATCGTCGTCGAAGCATTCCAGCGCCATTTCCGGCCGCGCCGCGTGGATGGGATAGCCGATGGCTCGACAAGGCGTACGCTGGCATCGCTGCTCGCGTCGGTTGAACCAAGTCTAGGTCAAGTCTGAAACAGGGTGATCTAGATTACAACGTGTCACCCAAAGTGACTTGATCCGCCTTCTTTGGCACAATTTCAGCATTCAAAGCGCAGGCCGAGCAGGTTCCGGATGTCTTTTGCAAGATGTTCAAGCCTCGATGAAGCCCTTCCGTGTGAATACATTCCCACGGCCAAATTAGTATAGGATCTTATGAAGAAGTTGTCCGTTCTGACAGCGGCCATTGCCGCTGGTGTGTTAACTATTGCCGCAAACACGGCGCAGGCAGGGCGCATGGAACTGCCCGGCATGATCGGGGCCGCCCAATCGCAAGTTGCGCCCAAGAAGGCCGAGAAAAAGCAGGCTTCGGAAAAGAGCGCCAAGGCTAGCGTTGCACCTGCCAAGAAGGCCACCAAGACTGCGTCGAAGAAGTCCAAGAACGAGACAAAGCAGGTTGCTTCGAACTCGGCGAGCGGGCCGCGCTTCAACACGATCGTCCAGCGCTATGCCGCCAGCTATGGCGTGCCAGTTTCGCTGGCGCATGCGGTCATCCAGGTTGAGAGCAACTACCGCACGAACGCCGTGGGAAGCGCGGGCGAGATCGGCCTGATGCAGATCAAGCCGGCAACGGCAAGGATGATGGGCTACAGCGGCTCCGCCAAGGGGCTGTTCAATCCCGAGACGAACATCAAGTACGGCATGAAGTACCTGGCGATGGCGCATGACCTCGGCGGCGGCACGACGTGCGGGACGATCCTGAAGTACAATGCAGGCCACGCCGCGCGCCGCATGAATCCCGTCTCGTCAGCCTATTGCAGCAAGGTGAAGGTGCAGATGGCGGCGCTCGGCTCGTCGATTTAACGGCTGCGACTGCTTTTTTGTTGCGTTTTGGCTGGCTAGCCCCTTTATACGCGCTGCCAGCTGGCCGGGCGGCCGCACCTGCGAGAGCCGAAAGGCTGCGGGTGAGGAAAGTCCGGGCTCCATGGAAACACGGTGCCGGCTAACGGCCGGCGGGGGCGACCCCAGGGAAAGTGCCACAGAGAGCAGACCGCCACGAACTTCGTGGCAAGGGTGAAAGGGTGGGGTAAGAGCCCACCGCGCGACCGGCAACGGGAGCGGCATGGTAAACCCCACCGGGAGCAAAACCGAATAGGGGCGGTGCGAGGGGAAACCCTCGGGGGCTGTTTCCCGCCCACCGCCCGGGTAGGTTGCGTGAGATGCCTGGCAACAGGCGTCCAAGATGAATGGCCGCCACGTTTCCGCGCCGCAAGGGGCGGAGGCCATACAGAACCCGGCTTACAGGCCGGCTGGCATTTTTCCTTTTATTCCAGATGGATGCGCTGGAAGGCGGTGACGGCGATTCAAGTGCGTCTTGAACCGCCGCACTGTTTTGGCGCGCCGCCTATTCGGACAGGCGGTCAAGCGATCCCTTGATCGCTTCCCATAGTTCTTCGGCCGGCTCGCAGCCGATCGACATGCGGATAAAGCCGGGAGGCACGATGTCGCCGCGGCGCGTGCGGCGTTCGGCCGATGTGTGCACGCCGCCAAAGGAGGTGGCGGATTCCATCAGTTCGCAACCGTTGATGAAATCCTCGGCGGCATCCTCGGAGGCGACGACGAAGCTGATCAGGAAGCCGAAGCGCTCCATCTGGGCGCGGGCGAGGTTGTGCGACGGGTCGCCTTCGAGGCCGGGGAAACGGACCATGCGCACCTTGGGATGGGCCTTGAGGCGCGGCGCGATGTATTCTGCGGTGTCGCACATGCGCTCGAAGCGCACGTCCAGCGTTTCCAGGCCGCGATGCACCAGCCAGGCTTCGAACGGGCCGGGGATCGCGCCGCAGGTCTTGCGCCAGTCCCTCACGGCTTCGATGATATCGGGATTGCGGCTGGCGACATGGCCGAACAGCACGTCGGAGTGGCCGTTGGGCGCCTTGGTGTCGGCGGCAACGACGATATCCGCGCCGAAATCGAGGGGCCGTTGGCCGAGCGGTGTCATGGTCGTGTTGTCCACCACCAGCAGCGCGCCGGCGGCATGGGCAGCCTTGGCCACGGCAGCGATGTCGCAAATGTCGAGGCCGGGATTGGACGGCGTTTCCATGAAAGCCAGCTTGTAGCCGGCAAAGCCGCCGTCGAGGAAGGTGGCGGTTGGGCGGGTGTCGTATTCGACGCCGAACTTCTTCAGGAAGCGGTCGCCGATGCCGCGCGTGGTCGGGTAGCCGTCACTGGCGATGAGAACGCGGTCGCCGGCCTGCAAAAGCGCGAAGAACACGGCTGAAATCGCACCCATGCCGGAAGGAAAGCCAACGCAGGGCGCGTCTTCCATATGGGCGATCATGTGTTCCACTGCATCCCAGGTCGGGTTGCTGAAGCGGCCGTACTGGTGGAAGCCGGTTGCATCGCCCGGAGCGTGGAAAACCGCGGCCATGGTCAGCGGCAGCGGGATGGAATCTCCTTTTTTGAGCGAAGCGCGGCGGAGGTGGGACAAGGCTGCGGCGCGGGACTTGGCGTTACCGGACCTCGATGGGGTATCGGACATTTATAGGCAACTTTCTTCATTCTGCAGAAACGCAGGTTGACGCTATGCCTGCACGGCGCGCGCTGCAAGAGACAGGCGTTACGCCAACCCATTTCTAAACGGTTCGTTAGTCTTAATGGAACATAAAGGCGAGCATGCCGCACAAGTGCTTCGTGAGGTCGAAGCGAGCGGACAACCGAGCCTGTTCCCGTTGACGCCCATAGTTGCCCATGGTATCCCATATCGAGATTCAAGCCTTCGTTTCGTGTCAGGGTGAAGCGTACGCCAGACGGGCAGCCGCAACGGCTTTCCGTGCGACGCAATTTGCCCGCTCGAACGGTGAGAATCGCCAGCAAACGCGCCGCGGCGGCGTGAAGACGGGGAGGGATGCAGCGGCGCAAGCGGCTGTGGCGCGTAATGGACCGATTTCTGTCGAACTCAGTGAACAGGATAGACGCCAAGGGGCGCGTCTCGGTACCGGCGCATTTCCGTTCCGTCGTGCAGAAGCGCGGCTATACCGAGCTTTACGCGCTGCGCTGTCTCGATGTTCCTGCGATGGATGTCGGTGGTCTCGACCTGCTCGACCGCTACGAAGAGCGTATCGCGCAGGAGGACCCGTTTCTCCAGACCGCGGACGACATGTCTTTTTTCTGTCATGGCGACGGGACGTTTTTAAAGCTCGATCGGGACGGACGCATCACGGTTCCGGACTTCATCAGGGAACATACCGGAATTGGCATGGAAGTGGCCTTCGTCGGCCGCGGCCAATTCTTTCAGATCTGGGAGCCTGGCCGGCTTGCCGCCTATGGGGCGGAAGTGCGGGCGAGGCTGTTGAAGCTTCGACAGGGGACGAAGCTTGGGGAGCGACCGGAATGATGACGGGTCGCGGCGATGACAACACCGCCGTTGGCGGACTGATCCGTCACATTCCGGTCCTTCTTGCCGAGGTGCTTGAAGCCTTGGCGCCGAATGAGGGCGACATCATCATTGACGGGACCTTCGGTGCCGGTGGCTATACGAGCGCGATCCTGGACAGCGGCGCGTCCGTGGTGGCGATCGACCGCGATCCCGATGCAATCGCTGCCGGCAAGGCTTTGGAGACGCAGTCGCAAGGACGTCTCCGGCTGGTGCATGCGCCGTTCTCATCGCTTGCCGAGCAGATAGACGAGGCTGACGGGGTGGTGCTGGACATCGGCGTTTCTTCGATGCAGCTCGACCAGGCCGAACGTGGATTTTCCTTTCGCACGGACGGTCCGCTCGACATGCGCATGGCGCAGGCCGGTCCGAGCGCCGCCGATATCGTCAACAGGCTCAAGGCCGGCGATCTCGCCCGCATCTTTGGCTTTCTCGGCGAAGAACGCCATGCCGGCCGCATTGCCCGCATGATCGAAGCGCGTCGTGAAAAGAAGCCGTTCGAGCGCACGCTTGACCTGGCGGATGCCATCGAGACCCATATCGGTCGCGCGCCCAAGGACAAGATCCATCCGGCGACGCGCGTTTTTCAGGCGCTGCGCATCTACGTCAACGACGAGCTTGGTGAACTGGCCAAGGCGCTGATCGCTGCCGAAAAAGTGCTGAAGCCGGGCGGACGTCTGGCCGTGGTGACTTTTCATTCGCTGGAAGACCGGATCGTCAAACGCTTCATCGCTGACCGCGCCGATGCCGCCGCCGGCTCACGCCATATGCCCGAGGCGCAAGCGCGGACTGCAACTTTCCAGAAATTGGGCGGCGGGATCACGCCGGGCGATGCCGAAGTGTCGCAGAATCCGCGCGCGCGTTCTGCGCGTCTGCGCGCTGCCATCCGCACCGAAGCTCCGGCGCGCGGCGAAGACTTTTCGATTTTCGGCCTTCCAAAGCTGCCCGGCATCCACCAATCGGGAGAGAGGTGAGCACGTGTTCCGCCCCAGTGACATCGTCCTTATAGCAGTCATGGTCGCTTCGGCGGCGATGACCTATACGATCAAGCGAGATGCCGAAGAGCAGCTCGATAATGTTCGCAAGCTGCAGGTGCAGATCCGCACGGAAGAAGACACGATCGACCTGTTGAAGGCCGACTGGAGCCTTTTGACCCAACCGTCACGGCTGCAGAAACTGGTGGAGCGGTATCAGGAACAACTGGGACTGGAACCGGTCAATCCGCACCAGTTTGCGGGCCTTGATGTTTTACCGCCGCGCCCGTTGACGATTGAAGACATCACGTCGGCGGACGCCGCAGGCACCGGTGATGAACTGCTTGATCCGACCAAGACCGGAGCGGTGGAATGAAGCTCAGGTTGAATCCGTTCAAGCGAACCCGGGCCGTCAGCGAAGACGGTTCGATTGTCGTCGATGCGGCCCGCAAGGCAACCGGCGGCAAGACGAAAACGCGCGTCGTTCTCACCATGGCCGTGTTCTTCGGAATTTACGCCACGATCGGTGGCCGTCTCGTTTATCTCGGTTTCCAGGATCCGGACACATCGGGCGCGCCAGCTAGCCGCGTCACGGCCTCTCGCCCGGATATCGTCGACCGCAATGGTGAAGTGCTGGCGACCGATATCAAGACGTCATCGCTCTATGCAGAACCTCGCCATATCGTGGACGCAGACGAGGCAATCGAAAAGCTTGCGACAGTCCTGCCGGAAATCGACTACGAGCAGACCTACAACAAGCTGAAAAGCGGTGCCGGCTTTGTGTGGCTGCAGCGGCAGCTGACGCCGAAGCAGCAAGCCGAAATCATGCAGTTGGGCATCCCCGGCATCGGCTTTCGGACCGAGAAGCGCCGCTTCTATCCCGCAGGCGAAACTGCGGCCTACATCGTTGGCCTGACCAACATCGACAACCAGGGCATATCCGGCCTGGAAAAGTATATTGACGGGCAAGGGCTGGCCGACCTGCAGCAGTCGGGGCTCGCCATTGCCAAGGACCTTGAGCCTGTCCGCTTGTCGGTCGATTTGCGCGTGCAGCACATCGTGCATGATGAGATTGCCGCCGCCCTTGAAAAATACCATGCAATCGCCGCCGGTGCCGTCGTTCTCAACGTCAAGACCGGAGAGGTCGTGGCGATGGCGTCGGTTCCGGACTTCGATCCGAACAACCCCTACAACGCCCAGGACAAGGACCGGTTGAACCGCATGTCCGCGGGTCTTTATGAAATGGGTTCGACCTTCAAGAGCTTCACGACGGCGATGGCGTTGGATTCCGGCAAGGTGTCGCTGGACAGCACCTTCGATGCGACCCGCCCGATCACCATCGGCCACCAGACCATCCGCGACTTCCACGGCAAGCATCGCGTGCTGACCGTGCCGGAAGTCTTCATCTACTCATCCAACATCGGTTCCGCGAAGGAAGCCGATGTGGTCGGCATCGAGGGCCACCGCGAATTCCTGCATCGGCTGGGCATTCTCGAGAAGATGCAGACCGAATTGCCGGAAGTCGCGCGCCCGACAGAGCCGAAGGTCTGGAAGAAGGTCCATTCCATCACCATCGCCTTCGGACACGGCGTCTCGACGACGCCGTTGCAGACGGCAGTTGGCTGCGCCGCCTTGATGAACGGCGGCTACCTGATGGAGCCGACATTCTTGCCGCGCACGCAGGAACAGGCGATGGCTGAAGCCAAGAAGGTCGTCAGCGAAAAGACGAGTAACGACATGCGTTATCTCTACCGGCTTAATGCCGAGAAGGGATCGGGCAAGCGGGCCGAGGTTCCGGGCTATCGGGTCGGCGGCAAGACCGGTACGGCCGAAAAGGTCGTGAACGGCCGCTATTCAGGCGACAAGCGTTTCAATGCCTTTGTCGCGTCGTTCCCGATGGACGATCCACAATATATCGTCCTGTCCATCGTTGACGAACCGCAGCCGGAAAAGCCGGGCATGGGTGCGACTGCCGGCTCGAACGCCGCGCCAATCGTTGCAAACATCATTCGCCGTTCGGCTTCGATGCTTGGCGTTGAGCCGGATTTCAGCCATGAAAATGCGGCAACGCTGGTTTCCTACGAGTGATTCTACGGGCGCGTTGATGCCCATCTGCTATTGCGACTGGATTTAGATGAAGCTGAAAGATCTAACCGGCATACTGCCTGTCGAAGGGGCGCTTGCCTCCGACACGGAGATTACCGGGATTTCGTCGGACTCTCGACAAATCCAGCCCGGCATGCTGTTCTTTGCCCTGTCCGGCACTAAGGCCGACGGTGCGACATATGCCTCGGACGCAGCCAAGCGAGGCGCGGTTGCGATTGTAACCGGTAAAGGCAGCGCACCCTCCGATCTCTCTGTTCCTGTGTTGCAGGTTGACGATCCGCGGCTGGCGCTGGCGCTGTCGGCGGCGAGCTTCTTCGGCAAGCAACCAGAAACGATGATCGCGGTGACGGGCACCAGCGGCAAGACCTCGGTTGCCGCCTTCACGCGCCAGATTTGGGAACATGCCGGATTTGCCGCCGCGTCCATCGGCACCACGGGCGTTGTTGCGCCGGGCCGCAACGAATATGGCTCGCTGACGACGCCCGATCCGGTCGCATTGCACCTGTTGCTCAAGGAACTGGCCGATGTGGGCGTGACGCACGCCTCGATGGAAGCCTCCAGCCACGGTCTCGACCAGCGCCGTCTCGACGGCGTGCGGCTGGCAGCCGGCGGATTCACCAATCTTGGCCGCGACCACATGGATTATCATCCAACGGTCGAGGACTATCACCGCGCCAAGCTTCGCCTGTTCGATACGCTGCTGCCGAAGGGCGCGCCGGCGGTCATCTTCGCCGACGATCCGTGGTCCGAGCCTACGATAAAGGCAGCGCAAGCGGCCAAGCTCGATGTGCGAACCGTGGGACGCCACGGTTCGTTCCTGAAGCTGAAGCGGGTGGAACACGAGCGGCACCGCCAGCGGGCGGAGGTCGAGGCCGACGGCACCCTCTACGAGATCGATCTGCCGTTGGCCGGTGATTTCCAGATTTCAAACGCTCTTGTTTCCGCCGGTCTTGCCATCTCGACTGGAACGCCGGTTGCCAAGGCGATGATGGCGTTGGAAAAGCTGCAAGGTGCGCCCGGCCGTCTCGACCTTGTCGGCACGACAAGGGAAGGTGCGCCGGTCTATGTCGATTACGCCCACAAGCCCGATGCGCTGGAGAATGTGTTGACCTCGGTGCGCCCCTTCACGACGGGCCGCGTCGTCGTCGTGTTCGGTTGCGGCGGCGACCGCGATCGCGGCAAGCGCCCGATCATGGGCGAGATCGCGACGAGGCTGGCTGATGTCACGATCGTGACGGACGATAATCCGCGCTCGGAAGTCCCGGCCGAGATCCGTGCGGCGATCATGGCTGCGGCGCCCGGCGCGGTCGAGATCGGTGACAGGCGCAAGGCCATCCATGAAGCCGTTCAGATGCTGCATGCCGGCGACACCTTGATCGTGGCCGGCAAGGGGCATGAGGAAGGCCAGACCATCGGGGCGGAAACCTTTCCGTTCTCCGACCACGAGGAAGTGCGTGCAGCGCTGAAGGATCGCGCGGCATGAGTTTCCTGTGGACCTCAGACGCGCTTGTCGAAGCAATGGGCGGACGGCCCCTGGGTTCGATGCCGGAAGGCATCTCCGGCATTTCCATCGACAGCCGCAGCCTGCAGCCGGGCGACGCCTTTTTCGCCATCAAGGGCGAGGCGATGGACGGCCATGATTTCGCGACCGCCGCGGTAAAGGCGGGGGCGGCCG
The DNA here is from genome assembly GCF_001427285.1 of Mesorhizobium sp. Root552. Taxonomy (GTDB): domain Bacteria; phylum Pseudomonadota; class Alphaproteobacteria; order Rhizobiales; family Rhizobiaceae; genus Mesorhizobium. Next base: position 20,031 of record NZ_LMFV01000011.1, on the reverse strand, counting down.
TGCTTGTCATCGCTGAAGGCAAGCTGCCGGCGCTGGGACGGCTTACCGCGCCGATGATCGTCGTGCAGGACGTGCTCGTGGCCCTGGAAAAGCTCGGCGCGGCCGCGCGGGCGAGGTCGAAGGGCAAGATCATCGCCGTCACCGGCTCGGCGGGCAAGACGACGACCAAGGAAGCGCTGCGGCGCGTGCTTGGCTCCGTCGGCTCGGTCCATGCCTCGGACAAGTCGTTCAACAATCATTGGGGCGTGCCGCTGACGCTGGCGCGTCTTCCCGAACATACGCAGTATGCGGTGTTCGAGATCGGCATGAACCATCCCGGCGAAATCCGGCCACTGGTCAAGATGGTGAGGCCGCATGTCGCCATCATCACACTGATTGCCGCGGCGCATCTTGGCTTCTTCAAGAACCTGGACGAGATCGCCAAGGCCAAGGCTGAAATATTTGAAGGCATTGAACCCGAAGGCGCGGCCTTGCTCAACCGCGACGATCCGCGCGCCAACATGCTGAACAAGCTGGCGCGGGCGGCCGGCGTACAGCGCGTTTATGGCTTCGGCGAAAATGCGCGCTCCACCTATCGGTTGATCGACTGCGTGCTGCACGCGGACCATTCGACGGTGACGGCCAAGATCGCCGGCAAGGAGATGGTGCTGCGCATCGGCGCGCCCGGGCGCCATATGGTGCAGAACGCGCTCGCCGTATTGGGCGCAGCCCATCTCGCGGGCGCGGATGTTGCCAAGGCGGCATTGGCGCTCAGCGACCTTTCGGCCGAGCAGGGCCGCGGCAAGCGGCATTTGCTGCACCATCCGAAAGGCCCGTTCACGCTTATCGATGAAAGCTACAACGCCAATCCTGCTTCGATGAAGGCGGCGATGGAACTGCTCAACACGACGCCGGTATCCGGCGACGGCCGGCGTGTTGCCGTGCTGGGCGACATGCTCGAACTTGGCGACCACTCGGCCAAGCTGCATGCGGCCTTGAGTGAATTGATCGTCGGTTCGGAGACCTCGACCGTGCTGCTTGGCGGGCCGCAGATGCAGCATCTCGCCGATGCGCTGCCTGCCGATATCCAGGTTGCACACCGCGCCGGGGCTGAGGATTTGAAACCGGTTCTGATCGATACGATCAAGCCGGGCGACGTTGTTATGATCAAGTCGTCGAAGGGGATCGGCTTTTCCAAGCTGGTCGATGCCTTGCTCAAGAAATTTCCGGCCGAAACTGAATTTTCAAGACAGACCTGACAGGTCTGGGGGACGAACAAAGCATGCTGACGCTGCTCGTTGAATTTGCAGACCGGTTCACGGCCTTCAACGTTTTCCGTTACATCACGTTCAGGACCGGCGGTTCGTTGATCACGGCGGCGCTGATCGTGTTCATCTTCGGGCCGACCATCATCAATTCGCTGCGCATCAGGCAGGGCAAGGGCCAGCCGATCCGCGCAGACGGGCCGCAGACGCATTTCAAGAAGGCCGGCACGCCGACGATGGGCGGCCTGATGATCCTGACCGGCATCGTCGTGTCCTCGCTGTTGTGGGCGAACCTGACCAGCGTCTATGTCTGGGTGGTGCTGTTCGTGACGCTGGGCTTCGGTGCAATCGGATTCTACGACGACTATCTCAAGGTCACCAAGCAATCGCATCTCGGTTTTTCCGGCAAGGCGCGGCTTGCGTTCGAATTCCTGATCGCGGGTATCGCCGCATGGGTGATCATGCACAATGGCCAGGCGCCGTTCTCGTCGTCGCTGACCTTTCCGTTCGCCAAGGAATTCCTGCTCAATCTCGGCTGGTTCTTCATTCCGTTCGCCGCCTTCGTTGTCGTTGGCGCTGGCAATGCCGTCAACCTGACCGATGGGCTCGACGGCCTCGCCATCGTGCCGATCATGATTGCGGCTGCTTCCTTCGGCGTCATCGCCTATCTCTCGGGCAATGCGGTTTTCGCGGAATATCTACAGATCCATTTCGTGCCGGGAACCGGTGAACTGGCGGTGATCCTTGGTGCGGTCATCGGTGCTGGCCTCGGCTTCCTGTGGTTCAATGCGCCTCCGGCGGCGATCTTCATGGGCGATACGGGCTCGCTGGCATTGGGCGGGCTGATCGGCACCATTGCCGTTGCAACCAAGCACGAGATCGTGCTGGCCATCGTCGGCGGCCTGTTCGTGGTCGAAATCCTGTCGGTCATCATCCAGGTCGGCTATTTCAAGATGACCGGCAAGCGCGTCTTCCTGATGGCGCCCATACACCACCATTTCGAAAAGCTCGGATGGACCGAGAGCCAGGTCGTGATCCGCTTCTGGATCATAGCCGTGATCCTGGCGCTCATCGGCCTTTCCACTCTCAAGCTCCGGTAGCAACAACTTGATCCCAGCATCGGTATTCTCAGGCAAGCGGGTTTCACTTTTCGGGCTTGGCGGTTCGGGAACCGCAACGGCGCGCGCCTTGATGGCCGGCGGCGCAGACGTGCTTGCCTGGGACGACAATCCGCAAAGCGTCGCAAAGGCCGAAGCGGAGGGCATTCCGACGGGAGACCTGCGCAACGCGGACTGGGCGACGTTCTCGTCGTTCGTGCTGTCGCCCGGCGTGCCGTTGACGCATCCCAAGCCGCATTGGACGGTAGAGCTGGCGCGGGGCGCGGGCGTCGAGGTGATCGGCGACGTCGAACTGTTTGCGCGCGAGCGCATTGCGCGTGCGCCGGATGCGCCGTTCATCGCGATTACAGGCACGAACGGCAAATCGACGACGACGGCGCTGACCGCCCATATCCTGAAGGCCGCAGGCCGCGATGCGCAGATGGGCGGCAATATCGGCCGTGCGGTGATGACACTCGATGCGCTAGCCGCCGACCGGTGCTATGTCGTGGAGTGCTCGTCCTACCAGATCGATCTCGCGCCCTCGATCAACCCGACTGCGGGCGTGCTGCTCAACCTGACGCCCGATCACCTCGATCGTCATGGCACGATGCAGCATTACGCTTCGATCAAGGAGCGCCTCGTCGCCGGCAGCGATACGGCGATCATCGGCGTTGACGATAGCTGGTGCGCACAGATCGCGGACCGGCTCGAGCGCGCCGGCAAGACAGTCGTCCGCATTTCCAAGCGCCTGCCTCTGACGGACGGCTATTTTGCCGATGGCACCAACCTGATGGAAGCCGTGGATGGGCGCTACAGCCGGATCGGGTTCCTCGAAGGGATCGGCTCGCTGCGTGGCCAGCACAATGCGCAGAACGCACTGGCTGCGGTTGCAGCCTGCCTGAAAGTTGGTCTCGACCTCGGCGAAATACAGAACGGCCTCGAGAGCTTTCCGGGTCTTGAGCATCGCATGGAGCAGGTCGGCCGCAAGGGGCACGTGCTGTTCGTGAATGATTCCAAGGCGACCAACGCGGATGCAGCCGCACCTGCCTTGTCCAGCTTCCCGCGCATCTACTGGATTGCCGGAGGGCTTCCGAAGGAGGGCGGCATCGAACCTTTGCGCGGCCTGTTTTCGCGCATCGCCAAGGCTTATCTCATCGGCGAGGCAGCGCCTGCCTTCTCGGCCACGCTGGGCGAAACCGTGCCTTATGAGATTTCCGGTACACTCGCGGCGGCGATCGAACATGCCGCGCATGATGCCGAACAGGATGGTAGCGGCGAGGCCGTGGTGCTGCTGTCACCAGCCTGCGCGAGCTTTGACCAGTTCAAGAATTTCGAGGTGCGAGGCGAAGCCTTCAGGCAAGCTGCGCATGCCATAAAGGGTGTAATGCCTATTGGAGGGGCACGCTGATGCAGAGCCGTCTCGACACTAGCCCGGTTTCCAACTGGTGGTGGACGATCGACCGCTGGTTCCTTGCCGCCTTCCTGTCGCTGATGGGATTGGGCATCATCCTGTCGTTTGCGGCCAGCCCTGCTGTTGCGGAACGCATCGGGCTTGATTCATTCCACTTCGCCACCCGGCAGATCATCTTCACGATTCCCGCGCTTGGCGTGATGCTTGCCGTGTCCTTCCTCAATGCGCGACAGATCAGGCGGCTGGCAGTTATCATGCTTTGCCTGATGCTGGTGCTGATGGTTGCCGTCCTTTACATCGGCGTCGAAGTGAAGGGTGCGCGGCGCTGGGTGTCGCTGGCAGGTCTGTCGATCCAGCCTTCCGAGTTCCTGAAGCCTGCTTTCGTGGTCATCTGCGCGTGGCTTTTTGCCGAACACAAGCGCCAGCCGGATATTCCGGGCAACCTGTTTGCGATGATCTTGCTCGGGCTGGTGCTGGCGCTTCTGGTGGCGCAGCCTGACCTCGGCCAGACCATGCTGGTGACCGGCACCTGGGGCGTTATGTTCTTCATGGCCGGATTGCCGTGGATCTGGATCATCGCTCTCGGCGTGATCGGGGTCAGCGGCATGTTTGCGGCCTATGAGGTGTTTCCTCACGTCGCCGGGCGTATCGACCGCTTCCTGACCGGAGAGGGCGACACGTTCCAGGTCGACATGGGCCACGAGGCGCTGGTGAATGGCGGCTGGCTTGGGCTTGGGCCTGGCGAGGGTACGATCAAGCGCCTCATTCCCGACAGTCACGCCGATTTTGTCTTTGCGGTTGCGGGCGAAGAATTCGGCCTCATCATGTGCTTTGGCATCATGCTGATTTTTGCCTTCATCGTGCTGCGCGGCCTGAGTACTGCGCTGAAAGAGCACGATGACTTTACCCGCTATGCCATTGGTGGACTGGTCACGGTTTTCGGGCTGCAATCGGTCATCAACATGGGCGTCAACCTGCAATTGATGCCGGCCAAGGGCATGACGCTCCCGTTCATTTCCTATGGCGGCTCGTCGCAAATTGCCATCGCCCTTTCCATGGGCATGGTGCTTGCCCTGACGCGCAGGAAGCCGGAAAAGCGCAAACAGGCCGAATACGGCTTTTTGCAGCGGGCGATGCCGGCAGAGTAAATGGCAAAGGGCGTCATTCTTCTTGCTGCCGGAGGCACGGGCGGCCACCTTTTCCCTGCCGAGGCCTTGGCTCACGAACTGAAGGAGCGAGGCTGGGCAGTTCATCTCGCGACCGATGATCGCGCCGAGAGGTTCGCAGGGCATTTTCCTGCCGAGGCCATTCACCAGATACGTTCGGCAACTGTAGGCTCGAAAAATCCGCTCGCCTTGCTGGCAACGTTCTGGAAGCTGTGGGACGGTGTGCGCCAGGCTTCGACGGTTATCAGGCGGATCAAGCCGGCGGTGGTCGTTGGATTTGGCGGCTATCCGACGTTGCCGCCGCTCTATTCGGCGACGCGGCGCGGCGTGGCAACGCTCATCCATGAGCAGAATGCAGTGATGGGCCGTGCCAACCGGGCATTGTCGAGGCGGGTGACGGCAATTGCCGGCGGCTTTCTGCCGGAGGATGCCAGCGCTGCCGGGGCAAAGACCGTTACCACCGGAAACCCGGTGCGGCCGCAAGTGATCTCGGCGGCGGCAACGCCATATTCGGTTTCGCGATCCGGCGACGCATTTCGCCTTCTGGTGTTTGGCGGAAGCCAGGGCGCACAGTTCTTCTCCGACGCGGTTCCCGCCGCCGTCGCGCGGTTGGATAAGGATCAACTGGCGAGGCTCTCCGTCGTGCAGCAGGCGCGGGCGGAAGACGTGGCCCGGGTGAAGGCGGCTTACGAGAAGATTGGGGTACAGGCGGAAGTCTCGCCATTCTTCACCGACATGGCGGCTCGCATGGCGGCCAGCCATCTGGTGATTTCGCGCTCGGGCGCTTCGACCGTTTCGGAAATCGCGGTGATCGGCAGGCCTGCCTTGCTCGTTCCATACCCGCACGCGCTCGACCATGACCAGGCTGCGAATGCGGCAGCACTTGCCGCTGCCGGCGGTGCGGAAGTCCACGCACAATCGACGCTGTCGGTGGATAAGATTGCCGGACTGATCGGCAGCCTGATGAACGGTCCGGACAGGTTGGCTTCGATGGCCGCTGCCGGCAGGACTGTCGGCAAACCGGACGCCACGAGGTTGCTCGCCGACCTGACAGAGGCTATTGCGTCCGGCAAATCAGTCGAACAATTCAGGAAGGAACTGCACGCATGAAGATGCCGCAATCCATCGGCCTCGTGCATTTCATCGGCATCGGCGGCATCGGCATGAGCGGCATCGCCGAGGTGCTGCACAACCTTGGCTACAGGGTGCAAGGCTCCGACCAGGCCGAGAGCGCCAATGTCCAGCGTCTGCGCGAAAAGGGTATCGAGTGTTTCGTCGGTCACCGGGCTGAAAACCTCGGCGATGTGGAAGTGGTCGTGGTTTCGACGGCGATCAAGAAATCCAACCCGGAACTGAAAGCGGCGCGCGAAAAACTTTTGCCGGTGGTGCGCCGCGCCGAAATGCTGGCCGAGCTGATGCGCTTTCGCCAGGCGGTGGCCATCGGCGGCACGCATGGCAAGACGACCACGACGTCGATGGTCGCGACGCTGCTCGAAGCCGGCGGGCTTGATCCTACGGTGATCAATGGCGGCATCATCAACGCCTACGGCACCAACGCCCGCATGGGCGACGGCGAGTGGATGGTGGTCGAGGCCGACGAGAGCGACGGCACGTTCCTGAAACTGCCGGCTGAAATTGCCGTCGTTACCAATATCGACCCCGAGCACCTCGATCACTATGGCAGCTTTGACCGTGTGCGGGAGGCGTTCCGGCAGTTTGTCGAAAACGTGCCGTTCTACGGCTTCGGCGTCATGTGCATCGACCACCCGGAAGTGCAGGCGCTGGTCAGCCGCATCGAGGACCGGCGCGTCATCACCTATGGTGAAAATGCACAGGCCGACGTGCGTTTCACCAATCACCGCATGCATGGTGCCATCTCCGAATTCGATGTCATCATCCGCAACCGCAAGACTGGCGCCGACATCTCCATTCCGGGGCTGAGGCTGCCGATGCCTGGCCGCCACAATGTGTCGAACGCCACCGCTGCCATAGCCGTCGCGCATGAACTTGGCCTGTCCGCCGAGGCGATCAGGAAAGGCCTGTCGTCGTTCGGCGGCGTGAAGCGGCGTTTCACCCATACCGGCTCATGGGGTGGGGTGGAGATATTCGACGACTACGGCCACCACCCGGTCGAGATCAAGGCCGTGCTGCGGGCTGCGCGCGATTCGACCAAGGGCCGCATCATCGCCATTGCGCAGCCGCATCGCTTCACGCGCCTGCACGACCTCTTCGACGACTTCTCGGTCTGCTTCAACGATGCCGATACGGTCATGGTCGCGCCTGTCTATGCGGCAGGCGAAGAGCCGATAGAAGGTGTGAGCAGCGACACACTGGTTGCGCGCATGCGCGCCGGCGGGCACCGCGATGCACGCTACATCGAAGGCCCGTCCGCTATCGCGCCACTTGTGCGTGACCTTGCAAAGCCCGGTGATTTCGTTGTTTTCCTTGGTGCTGGTAACATCACGCAGTGGGCCTATGCATTGCCCAAGGAACTTGGCGAGGCGAAGATTTGAGCCGTGGCGAAGCACTGATAGAAAAGCTTGGTGGCGAACTCGCAGGTTTGCGCGGGCGTATCACGCCGAATGCCGAGATGGACAAGATCACCTGGTTCCGGGCAGGCGGCCTTGCCGACGCGCTGTTCCAGCCTGCTGACGAGGACGACCTGGCGGCTTTTCTTAAAGCAGTGCCTGAAGATGTTCCGCTGACCGTTGTCGGCGTCGGCTCCAACCTTCTGGTCCGGGACGGTGGCATTGGCGGATTTGTGGTTCGCCTTTCCGCCAAGGGGTTTGGAGAGGCCGAGGCAGTCTCGCGCACCCAGATCAGGACAGGCGCCGCCGTGCCGGACAAGCGCGTTGCGGCGGTGGCGCTGGAAGCCGGTATCGGCGGCTTCCATTTCTATCACGGCATACCGGGTGCGATCGGCGGCGCGCTCAGGATGAACGCGGGGGCCAACGGGGTCGAGACGCGCGAGCGCGTGGTGGAAGTGACAGCCCTGGATCGCAAGGGCAACCGCCACACGCTTTCAAATTCCGACATGGGCTATGCCTACCGGCATTCGTCGGCACCAGCGGATTTCATCTTCACGTCGGCGTTGTTCGAGGGGTATCCAGAAGACAAGGCGGTGATCAAGGCCGCCATGGATGCCGTTCAGAATCATCGCGAGACGGTGCAGCCAATCCGCGAGAAGACTGGCGGTTCGACCTTCAAGAACCCGGAGGGCACCTCGGCGTGGAAGGAAATCGACAATGCCGGCTGCCGCGGCCTGATGATCGGCGGCGCGCAGATGTCGCCCATGCACTGCAATTTCATGATCAATACAGGGTCGGCTACCGGCTACGACCTTGAATATCTGGGCGAAACCGTGCGCGCCCGGGTGCTCGAACATTCCGGCATCCGCCTTCATTGGGAGATCAAGCGGATCGGAAATTTCCGGGCCGGGCATACGGTCCAGGAGTTTCTCGGACAGTTGCTCTGAAGACTCACTTCCGCAGTTTTTTCGCTGTTTTCGCAGAAAGTGAATCTCTCGGAATCTTAAGCACTTGTCACGGAATCAACTCTCTGATTCTCTGCTCTGGAAGCGTTTCCTGATTTGAGTCGTTTAGCGCGTTGTTTTTCTGGCGGGGCAGCCCGCCGGGCGCTTGGTTTTTGTTTCAGGAAGCAGGGTTGCTGGCCCGCCAAGGGGATGACGGGGAATGAAGAACAAGCACGTGGCTGTCTTGATGGGTGGTTTCTCGTCAGAGCGGCCTGTGTCCTTGTCTTCCGGCAGGGCTTGCGCGGATGCGCTCGAGGCTGAAGGCTATCGTGTTACGCGGCTGGATGTTGATCGTGACGTGGGCGCCACTCTTGCCGAACTCAAGCCGGATGTTGCCTTCAATGCCTTGCATGGCCCCTTTGGCGAAGACGGTACGATCCAGGGGATTCTGGAATACCTAGCGATTCCCTATACACATTCCGGGGTGCTTTCCTCGGCGCTTGCGATGAACAAGGAGCAAGCCAAGAAGGTTGCCAAGGCCGCCGGCTTGCCGGTGGCGGAATCGAAGGTCGTCAGCCGCTTTTCGATTGTCGAAAAGCATCCGATGCGGCCACCCTATGTGGTCAAGCCGGTCAACGAGGGCTCGAGCTTCGGCGTGGTCATTGTCAAGGAAGGGCAGTCGCATCCGCCCCAGGTGATTTCGTCGCCGGACTGGAAGTATGGCGATGTGGTGATGGTCGAACGTTATGTTCATGGGCGCGAGCTGACATGTGCCGTGATGGGCGATGTGGCGCTCGGTGTAACCGAGATCATCCCGACGGGGCATGCCTTCTATGATTACGATTCAAAATACGTGGTCGGCGGATCAAAACACGAATGCCCCGCAAAAATTTCACCGAATATTTACCAAAAAATACTGACACTGTCGCTTAAGGCTCACCAAGCGATCGGTTGCCGGGGCGTATCCCGGTCGGACTTCCGTTACGACGACCGTCACTCCGAAAACGGCGAGGTTGTCTGGCTTGAGGTCAATACCCAGCCGGGCATGACGCCGACGTCTTTGGTGCCCGAAATCGCCGCTCATGCGGGACATTCGTTCGGCGATTTGTTGAGTTGGATGGTGGAGGACGCTTCGTGTCTGCGTTGAGGTGGGGACAGAGTGGCGGAAGGGGCGCCTCGGGCGCTGCGCTGGCTGATGTCTTTGCGCCGTTGAGCCGTTTCGTTCCGCGCCGTTGGCTGCGTCGACCGCTGCGCATGGTGTCGAGGTTGGGTAAGGGGGCTTACACTGCCCCGCCCTACGCTGCGACGATCCTTTCGGCTGTGCTGCTTTCGACCAGCGCGACTTATGGGGCCTATGTCGGCGGGCATCTCGACAGCTTTGTTCAAAGTGTCACGGCGCGAACCGGCTTTGCCGTCGACCAGATCAAGGTGGTGGGCAACCAGCATACCTCCGAAATCGATATTCTCGACAAGCTCGAGCTGAATGGTTGGACTTCGCTGATCGGGCTTGATGTCGAAGCCGCACGCGAAAGGGTGGCTTCGCTGCCCTGGGTCGAAGTCGCGACCGTTCGCAAGGTCTATCCGCACACGCTTGAGATCCGCATCGACGAACGGCAGGCGTTCGCGCTTTGGCAGCAAGGGACGACGCTTGACGTGATCGAGCGTTCCGGCCGCATCATTGCGCCGTTCACCGGCGGGAAACTGGCGAAGTTGCCGTTGATCGTTGGCAATGGTGCGCCCGACCATGCTCCTGACTTGATGGCGCAAGTGCAGCAGTTTCCGACGCTTGCCGCGCAGGTCAAGGGCTACATCCGCGTCGGCGACCGACGCTGGAACATCAAGCTGGGCAATGGCATCACCGTGAAGCTGCCGGAGCACGATGTCGGTCAAGCTCTTGCGGACATTGTGCGGATGGACCGTGAAAATGGCCTGCTTGGACGTGATGTCGTCGCCGTCGATTTGAGAATTCCCGATCGCGTTGCCGTGGAGCTGTCGCCGGACGCATCGGCGGCGCGCATGGCGGCGCTGAAAGAAAAGCCGAAGGGCCTTGGCAAGCCGGAGAAGAAAATATGAGCTGGCTTGGCGGGCATGGCGATTCCTCATCGCGCCGATCCGGCATCCTTACGGTGCTCGACGTCGGTTCAAGCAAGGTTTGCTGCGTTGTTGCCAAGCTGAAGCCCAACGAGGACGGCAAGCTGCTGCGTGGCCGTTCGCATCGTGTTCAGGTCATCGGCATAGGTCACCAGAAATCGCAGGGGGTGAAGTCCGGCGTCGTCGTCGATCTCGATCGCGCCGAGCATGCCATTCGCCTGGCTGTCGACTCCGCTGAACGGATGGCGGGGCTTACGGTTGATTCGCTCATCGTCAACATGACGGCGGGTCGTCTCAAGAGTGAAACCTTTTCCGCAACCATCAATCTGGGCGGGCATGAGGTCGACGAAGGCGACATCAAGCGGGTTCTCCTGGCCGGTGCGCGGCAGGCGCTGAAGTCCGAGCGTGAGGTAATCCATTCGCTGCCGGTCGGCTTCGCGCTGGATGCCGAACATGGCGTGCGCGATCCGCGGGGCATGGTGGGCGATACGCTTGGCGTCGACATGCACGTCTTGACGGGAGATGCCGCGCCTCTGAAAAATCTCGAGCTTAGCATCAACCGGTCGCACCTGTCGGTCGAGCGCCTTGTCGCTACGCCATATGCCAGCGGGCTGGCGGCGTTGGTCGATGACGAACTCGAAATGGGCGCTGCCTGCATCGACATGGGCGGCGGAACGACGACCATCTCGATTTTCTCGGAAGGGTCTTTCGCGCATGGTGATGCCATTCCTGTTGGCGGCAACCACGTTACGCTGGATCTGGCAAAGGGCCTGTCGACCACGATCGAGGCCGCTGAGCGCCTGAAGGTGATGCACGGTTCGGCGTTGCCTGGAAGCGCCGATGACCGCGATCTGGTCACCATCCATCCGATCGGCGACGACAATGAGGCCCCCCAGCAAATTCCTCGCTCGGTGATGACGCGTATCATCCGCGCCCGTGTCGATGAGACGCTGGAATTGCTGCGCGACCGAATCAACAAATCAGGCTACGGCAGTGCCGTTGGAAAGCGCATCGTGTTGACGGGCGGCGCGAGCCAGCTTGCCGGCTTGCCGGAGGCGGCGCGGCGTATCCTTGGAAGAAATGTGCGGATAGGGCGGCCGCTCGGCGTTGCCGGCCTTCCCGAAGCGGCAAAGGGACCTGCATTTTCGACCGTGGTCGGACTTTTGATCTACCCGCAGGTCGCAAGCTTCGAGAGTGCTTCAGCAAGTAGAGTATCTGGTCTGAAGATGACCGGAACCGATGGACGATTGCATCGCATGAGTCAGTGGTTGAGGGACAGTTTCTAGAGTTGACGGGGACAGCCCCATAGGCGGCCGCTACGGCGAGGCGGCGGGAAAAGGCAAAGGACGAGGACAATGGCAATCAATCTGCAAAAGCCGGACATTACCGAACTCAAGCCACGAATCACCGTATTCGGCGTCGGTGGCGGTGGCGGAAACGCGGTCAACAACATGATCACGGCGGGCCTGCGCGGCGTCGAGTTCGTCGTGGCGAACACGGATGCGCAAGCTCTGACCATGTCCAAGGCCGAGCGGCTCGTTCAGCTCGGCGCCCATGTGACCGAAGGTCTTGGCGCTGGTTCGCAGCCCGAGGTCGGTCGTGCGGCGGCGGAAGAGTGCATCGACGAGATCAACGACCATCTCTCGAACACGCATATGTGCTTCGTCACCGCCGGCATGGGCGGCGGCACGGGCACGGGTGCTGCTCCGGTGGTTGCCCGCGCTGCCCGTGAAAAGGGCATCCTGACCGTCGGCGTTGTCACCAAGCCGTTCCATTTCGAAGGCCAGCGCCGCATGAAGACGGCCGTTCTGGGTATCGAGGAGCTGCAGAAGTGCGTCGATACGCTGATCGTTATCCCGAATCAGAACCTGTTCCGCCTGGCCAATGACAAGACCACCTTTGCCGATGCCTTCGCCATGGCCGACCAGGTGCTTTATTCCGGTGTTGCCTGCATCACCGACCTGATGGTCAAGGAAGGCCTTATCAACCTCGACTTCGCCGACGTCCGTTCGGTGATGCGCGAAATGGGCAAGGCGATGATGGGCACCGGCGAGGCATCGGGCGACGGTCGCGCAATGGCCGCAGCCGAAGCCGCTATCGCCAACCCGTTGCTCGACGAGACGTCGATGAAGGGCGCCAAGGGCCTGCTGATCTCCATTACAGGCGGTCGCGACCTTACCCTGTTCGAGGTCGACGAAGCTGCAACCCGCATTCGCGAAGAAGTCGACCAGGACGCCAACATCATTCTTGGCGCTACCTTCGACGAGGAATTGGAAGGCGTCATCCGCGTGTCGGTCGTCGCCACCGGCATCGACAAGTCGGCTGCTGATATTGCTGCTGCGCCGATCGCCATCCGCTCGGTTCCGCCGAAGCAGCCGGTGCGGCCTGCCGCTGCGGCTGAAATTCGTCCGGCTCCGACGCAGCCTGCTATACAGCAGGAGCAGCGCGCGCATGATCCGATCGCCGAAGCCATTCAGATGGCAGAGCAGAATGCGGCCGCGATGGCACACCGTGCGGCCCCGACCGGACATGCCGAGGAGTTCCGTCCGCAGAGCAAGCTGTTCCAGGCCCCGCCTGCACAGGCACCCGTCCAGCACGTTGCCCCTCAGGCCATGCAGCCGGCTCCGCAGCCGCGCGAGATGCAGCAGCCGATGGCTGCCGCACCGCAGCGCATGCCTCGCGTGGAGGATTTTCCTCCGGTCGTGAAGGCGGAAGTCGAAGCCAAGTCGCATCCGGTCGATCATGAGGATCGCGGCCCGATGGGCCTGCTGAAGCGCCTGACCAATGGCTTGACCCGCCGCGAGGAGGAGCCGGCACGCTTGCAGCCCGCCCAGCCGCGCGAACCGAAGTTGCGTCAGGCCGCTCCGGAAGTTCGTCGCCTGCCGAGCCAGGACCCGCAGCTTTACGCGCCGCGCCGTGGCCAGCTTGACGACCACGGCCGCCTCGCATCGCCGTCGCGCAGCGTTCACGAAGAGGATCAGTTGGAAATTCCGGCCTTCCTCCGGCGCCAGGCAAACTGACCGTTAACCGGTTGTAATACTTATCAACAGGCAGGCGTGAAAACGCCTGCCTGTTTCTGTATAAACGCCTTTAAATCAAGAGGTTGCCGCCACCCCGACGAAGGATGCGCCATTACACGAGGAAAGAAAGCGTGATTTGGAGTCTGTCGGACGCATTATTATCTTCGCGCGGCAATAACTGACTGTGGGTTGGGATGGGGCCTCCAGTCATTGATATGTACAAAGCCGGCTGGACTGATAAAGCTGGCAATGTGGGCTTGGGCACACGGGGATCGTTTTGAACGATTATCAAACGACAGTTAAAGCGCGAGTGACGCTGGCCGGAACGGGTGTGCACAGCGGCAAGCCGGTTTCCGTAAGCTTCGCTCCGGCGGATGCCGACACAGGCATCGTGTTTCATTTTGTCGGTGGAGCGGCGTCGGACAAGGAAGTGCGAGCGCTGGTTTCAGAAGTCGGCGCAACCGATCTCTGCACACTGTTGGGAGATCCGGCCGGCCAGCATGTGGCGACTGTTGAACATCTGACGGCCGCACTTCTCGGCGTCGGCATCGATAACCTCGTCATAGAAATCGACGGCAACGAAATTCCGATCCTCGACGGCAGTGCCGCCATGTTTGTCGATGCAATCGACCAGGTGGGTATCGAAACGCTGGCGGCAAAGCGGCGTTTCATTCGCATCGTCAAGCCGATTCGCATTGAAAGTGGCGCCTCTTGGGCGGAGTTCCGACCCTATGCAGGCACACGCTTCGAAGTCGAGATCGACTTTGAAAGCCCAGCCATCGGCCGTCAGCAATTCGCTTCCGATCTGAATGCCGACGTTTTCCGCCGTGATATTGCGCGCGCGCGCACATTCGGCTTCATGAAGGATGTCGAGCGGCTTTGGGCGGCGGGCTATGCGCTTGGTTCTTCGCTTGAAAATTCGGTGGTGATCGGAGACGACAACCGCATCATCAACATGGGCGGCCTTCGCTACCCGAACGAGTTCGTTCGCCACAAGACGCTCGATGCGATGGGTGATCTGGCTCTTGCCGGCGCGCGCTTCATCGGTTGTTTCCGCTCCTATCGTGGCGGCCATCGCTTGAATGCGGCTGCACTTCGGAGGCTTTTGTCCGACCGTACCGCCTTCGAGATCGTTGAAACGACGCGACCGGAACGCGGGCGCAGTGCCGAAATGCGGGCGGTTCGCTCGCCTGTCTATGCACCTTGGGTAGTCTGACTTTAGGCCGCTGCCACAAAAATGTGCGATTGCCGGATGATAGCGTTGCCGCGCGATGCTGTTATGGTCTATGGCTGCTCGCTGATGACTGAAATGGTGCCGAAAGGGCCGACTCCAATCATGTTGTTCAAACGGGCTGATCGATCGATGGCACCCGCGAAACGTATTCTCCTGGCCCTGTCGGTTGCAACGGCGCCCTTGCTGCTGTCCGGCTGCATGTCGTCCGAAAAGGACATCGACCTCTCGACCTATGTCGACCAGACCGAGCCTGCCGACGTGCTCTACAATCAGGGCCTCGCCAACCTCAATGCCGGACGCCTTGCCGAGGCAAGCAAGAAGTTTGCGGCCGTCGACCGACAACATCCGTATTCAGAATTTGCCCGCAAATCGATGGTGATGGGCGCTTTCGCCAACTATCGCCAGGGCAATTACGAAGAAGCGATCGGGTCGGCCAAGCGCTACCTGACCTTGTATCCTTCGACCGAAGACGCCGACTATGCGATGTACATCATCGGCCTCTGCTATTTCCGCCAGATCAGGGACGTGACCCAGGATCAGAAGGAAGCGCGCCAGACCGTACAGACCATGCAAGAAGTGGTCACGCGTTGGCCCGACTCGGAATATGTCGAGGACGCGAAGGCGAAAATCCGTTTCGCCAACGATCAGCTTGCCGGCAAGGAAATGCAGATCGGCCGCTACTATCTCGAGCGGCGTGAATATCTGGCGGCGATCAAGCGCTTCCGCAGCGTTGTCGAAACCTATTCCAACACCCGCCACATTGAGGAAGCGCTGGCACGCTTGGTCGAAGCCTACTACGCGATGGGCCTGACCGACGAGGCGCAGACCGCTGCTGCCGTGCTCGGCCAGAACTATCCGGACAGCCAGTGGTACAAGGATTCCTACAAGCTGCTGCAGGGCGGCGGTCTCGCGCCGCGTGAGAATGCCGGCTCGTGGATTTCCAAGGCCGGAAAGCTCATCACCGGCTGAAGGTCCTGATGCTCGCCAGACTGTCGATCCGCGATATCGTTCTGATCGAGAAGCTGGACATAGACTTTTCGCCGGGGCTCTCTGTGCTGACCGGCGAAACGGGTGCTGGTAAGTCCATCCTGCTCGATGCTTTGTCGCTCGCCCTTGGCGCGCGAGGCGACGCCTCGCTGGTTCGCCACGGCGCGACGCAGGGTCAGGTGACGGCCGTCTTCGACGTGCCGCGCAACCATCCAGCCAGACTTGTTCTTTCCGAAAATGCGATCGAGGACGATGGCGACATCATTCTTCGGCGCTTGCAGACGGCGGATGGGCGCACGCGCGTCTTCGTCAACGACCAGCCGGCCAGCGTTACCTTGATGCGCGATATCGGCCGCGCTTTGGTGGAAATCCACGGCCAGCACGATGACCGCGCTCTGGTGGATGCTGGGGCGCACCGGGAACTGCTGGACGCATTCGGCGGCCATGCCGGTGCCGTTCGCGAAACCGCCGAAGCATGGCGCACGTGGCGCGCGGCGGAGCAGGAGCTTGCGCGTCATCGCGCCAAGGTGGAGGCTGCGGCGCGGGAAGCCGATTTTCTCCGGGCATCGGTGGCGGAACTGGTCAAGCTCGATCCGCAACCGGGCGAAGAAGGCGACTTGGCGGAACTTCGCGCCGCCATGATGCGAGCCGAGAAGGTTGCCTCTGAAATCCATGACGCGCAGGATGTCCTGTCAGGTCCGTCTTCACCCTTGCCGCAATTAGCAAGTCTGCTGAGGCGGTTGCAGCGCAAGGCTGGCGAAGCGCCCGGCCTGCTTGACGATGTCGTCAAATCGCTTGACGAGGCTTTGCTTTCGCTCGACGCCGCGCAGGCGGGCGTCGAGGCAGCGCTTCGCGCGACCGAATACGATCCGCAAAAGCTTGAAAAGGCCGAGGAGCGATTGTTTGCGCTGAGGGCCGTCGCGCGCAAGCACAATGTAGCGGTGGATGATCTTGCACGCCTGCGCGACACAATGTCAGCCGACCTTGCCGATCTCGATGCGGGCGAGGATCGCTTGCACGGGCTGGAGAAGCAGGCGGTGGCAACGCGTAGCCTGTATGACGAGACAGCGGCGCATCTTTCAGCCCTTCGCCATGCGGCGGCTACCGGCCTGCTCAAGGCGGTGATGGCGGAGCTTCCCGCGCTCAAGCTGGAACGCGCGGAGTTCCTCGTGGAGATGTCGAGCGAGGCCGGCAACCGCATGGAAGAGGGCATTGACCAGATCGAGTTCTGGGTGCGGACCAATCCGGGCACCCGCCCTGGCCCGATGATGAAGGTTGCCTCCGGTGGCGAGCTTTCCAGGTTCCTGCTGGCGCTCAAGGTGGCGCTGGCCGATCGGGGTTCAGCGCCGACCCTTGTGTTCGATGAAATCGATACCGGCGTGGGCGGCGCTGTGGCGGATGCCATCGGGCAGCGGCTGGCGCGACTTTCCAGGCGTGTGCAGGTTCTGTCGGTTACCCATGCGCCGCAGGTGGCGGCGAGGGCGGCTACGCATTTTCTGATCTCGAAGTCAGGTGGCAGCGACCGCGTGGCGACCGGCATTGCCGAGATGGATACGGATGCGCGGCAGGAAGAGATCGCCCGCATGCTTGCCGGCGCGACCATTACGGATGAGGCTCGCGCGGCGGCGGAGCGGCTCTTGCGGGAGAACACGGCGGCGGCTTCCTGAACTGTTAGTGAGCTGCCAAATTGAGTCAGGATAAGCGCGTATGTGGCTGTTTCCTTGCAGCTTCCTGCGCTACTACTCCCGCTATCGCTTGATCCGTCTTCGTATTGCACCGTTCGCGTGGGAGAGGCGCCATGTCTGGTAAACCTGTCGATGCTTTGACCGAGGGCGAAGCTGCGGACGAGCTGGAACGGCTTGCGATCGAGATTGCGGAGCATGACCGGCGCTATCATGCCGAGGATGCGCCGACGATTTCCGACGCGGAATACGATGAGCTGAGGCGTCGCAACCTCGCCATCGAGGAACGCTTTCCTGAGCTGATCCGCGAAGACTCGCCGTCCCAGACCGTAGGCGCGCCCCCGGCAGAGGGCTTTGCCAAGGTGCGCCATGCCGTGCCGATGCTCAGCCTTGCCAAGGCTTATACCGATCAGGACGTGGTCGATTTCATCGAACGTGGCCGGCGTTTTTTCGAGCGGGACAAGGACCTCGATATCGCCTTTACGGCGGAGCCGAAGATCGACGGATTGTCGGCGTCGCTGCGATACGAGAAGGGCGTTTTCGTGCAAGGTGCGACGCGCGGCGATGGCGCGGTTGGCGAAGACATTACCGCCAATCTCAAGACGATTGCCGACATTCCGCAACGTCTTGCCGGTTCGGGTTGGCCGGAGGTCATCGAGATCCGCGGCGAGGTCTACATGACCTATGCCGAGTTCCAGGCCTTGAAGGAACGTTCCGCCGCCAGCGGCGGTCAGGACTACGTAAACCCGCGCAATACGGCGGCCGGCTCGCTGCGCCAGAAGGACCCCACGGTGACGGCCAGCCGGAACCTGAAGTTCTTCGCCTATGCCTGGGGATATACGAGCGAGGACCCGGCTCCCACGCAGTACGATGCCGTGCAGAAGTTCGCCGACTGGGGGTTCAAGATCAGCCCGCTGATGGTGCGGGCGAGGTCGGTGGAGGACCTTATCGCGCAATACAAGCTGATCGAGGCGCAGCGCTCGTCGCTCGGCTATGACATCGATGGGGTCGTCTACAAGGTCGACCAGCTTGAATTGCAGCGTCGCTGGGGCTTTGTCACAGGCGAGCCGCGCTGGGCGGTCGCCCATAAATTCCCGGCAGAGCAGGCGACCACGACGGTGCGCAGGATCGATATCCAGGTTGGCCGCACCGGGACGCTCGCCCCGGTGGCGCGGCTTGCGCCTGTCACCGTTGGCGGCGTGGTCGTCGAGAACGTCACGCTTCACAACGAGGACTACATCAAGGGCTTCGACAGTTTTGGCCTGCCGATCCGCGAAGGCAACGACATCCGCATCGGCGACACCGTCGTGATCCAGCGGGCAGGGGACGTCATCCCGCAGATTGTCAGCGTCGTGATCGACAAGCGGCCTGCCGATGCCGAGCCCTATCAATTCCCGCATACCTGCCCGGTTTGCGGGTCGCCGGCCACGCGCGAAATCAATGAGAAGACCGGCAAGGAAGATTCGCGCCGGCGCTGCACGGGCGAGCTGATCTGTGCGGCGCAGGCGGTGGAGGCGCTGCGCCATTTCGTGTCGCGCGGGGCCATGGACATCGAGGGCCTCGGCGCGGAGAATATCGACATTTTCTTTAACGCCGGGCTGATCAAGACTGCTGCCGACATCTTCACCCTGAAGGACAGGCGTCCCGATGTGCAGCTGGCGCTGGCAGAGCGCCGTGAAGAACAGGCCAGGCTGAGGGAGGCGGCTTCGGGCAAGACACGCAAGAATGTCCGCAGTGTCGAAGATCGCAATTATGAAGGCCTCGACAAGCTGTTTGCCGCAATCGACGCTCGCCGCGAACCGGAACTCGACCGCTTCATTTTTGCGCTGGGTATCCGCCATGTCGGAGAGACGACCGCCGCGCTTCTGGCAAAAACGTTCTCGACCATCGAGGAGTTGATCCGGGTCGGCAAGGAGACAGCTGCGGCTGCCGATCCGCATACGGTGTTCCCCTCCATCAACGGCATCGGCGATACCGTGATCGGGGCGCTGCGCGATTTCTTCGCCAATGAGCGAAACGATGATGTGCTCGACGCGCTGCTCACCCAGGTCCGCCCCAAGCCCTATGTCGTCACCGTTTCTGCCGACAGCGTGGTTGCGGGCAAGACCGTCGTGTTCACTGGATCGCTTGAAAAGATGTCGCGCTCGGAAGCCAAGGCGATGGCCGAACGGCTTGGCGCCAAGGTGGCCGGGTCGGTGTCCGCCAAGACCGATCTGGTCGTTGCCGGGCCGGGCGCTGGTTCGAAGCTCAAGCTTGCAAGCGAACTCGGCATCGAGGTGATCGACGAGGACGAGTGGTTCGTGCGTGTGGGCAAAGGGTAGGGGTGCTTTCCGCCCACGCCTGCCGTCGCCCTCTCCCTGCCCTTGCGGGGAGGTGAGGGGCAGCGCCAAGCATGCCAGATGTGCATGAAAAGCTGACCAATCTCCGTCCAACCCCTTGACCCCGTTCGCTTTCACAAAAATCTTTCACTCTACTTATCCACACCCTTCGCGACCCCACCCATAATCTGCCCCTGTCCCTTCCGCGGGGAACACCGGTCATGACGGTGATTGCGTGGGAAGGGGCCGGTGCCCCGGAGGCGAGGCTAACGTGGTCTTGTTCCGGGGAGGTTTGGCTGCTCCCCC
>NZ_LMFV01000010.1 GCF_001427285.1 Mesorhizobium sp. Root552 | reverse complement strand
CAAAGCTCTCCAGCACCGCTGCCGGCAATGCTGCCGGATTACGAACGCGAAAAGCTGAACGCCGAAATACTTCTCAACAAGGCGGCCTACGGCGCATGCTTACATACCAACTTCATACAGAGCCTGATAAATTTTACTATCTATAGGTGGATTTTATGTCGCATGCATGTACTTCGTGTTCATACACGTGCGAAACGCTTTGTCGCTCTAGAGATAAAAACCACAGGCGATCGACCAAGTGACCGGATTGTGACTCTGGGCGCAATACGCTTGGAGGACGGTGAAATAAGCCGAGGCTTGCACCTTGTATTCGACCCTCGAAAGAATAGCAGCAGTGAAGCACATCAAACTCACGGCTGGTCAGATTGGGAAACACGCTTTCAAGACTTGTTCGTGGATTGGGCCCCGAGAATTTCCGAGTGGCTGTCATGGGGAGATGAAATAGTCGCCCATAATGGCGCGCGCAGTATGTACTACCTTCAACGTGAATTGAGTCAGGCCGGATCGGAACAACTTCAGCGGCCTGTTGTCAGCACTGTAGGATTGGTCAGTTCAAAATTGCGTACTGCATCGGTCAATCTTGATGACTGTATCGCCAGGATTGGTTTGGATTATTCTAGAACCACTCACAACGCTCTAGAAGACGCCGCACTCACGGCAAGCCTTTATCTTACTCTCACAACCCAGCAATCGCCTCTGCTGGCAATGGTAAGGACTCGCCGAAACTGGCCCGCGCCAACCAACGCCCGCGCGGTGCCGCCGCACCCCAATGAAAAGCTGCCTAGACGACGGCCGAAGTCGCGAAAGATGTAGTGAACCCGCCCACGAGAAGGTTTTTGAGCGGCGGAATAGAACAACTAGATCAGGCAGGTCGATGCGCGGACGTTTCCACACCAAATTTCAACGACTGAAGAGGCTTGGCTGTGCACGCTGCTTGGAAATTGAAGCATTCCAAGATTTAGCATTGCCGTATGCATCCGGCGCGGGCCGCGGCGGGCCTACTTCGTCGTACTGCGGTGGATTTCGATGAGATTGCAGAGGCTTTCGATTCCGAACTGGGAGAAGGCCATGGTTCCGTCCGGGTGCTCCGGATCGTAAACCCGGATCAGCCCGTCTTCGGGCTCCATGTCGACGGCGATGTCGGCAAGCCAGTCCGCATCTTCGCCGAGGTCCTCTGCGACGAGCGCTAAGGTCCGGACGGAGTGGACCTTGTTGATTTGCATCCCTCAGGCCGCGATTGCGGTGGTCGATTGCGCAGGCCAGTTCCAGGTCAGCAGTTCTTCAAGCCGATGGACCGGATGCGCGGGCACGCGAGCAAGCACGTCGGCGAGCCAGGCCGTAAGCGCGTAGCTAAAGCCGTTCAGGAGCTGTAGTTCCAGGGCATGAGCTGGTCGATTTGGGAGATTGGCCAGCGATCAGCGATACGCTCGAGGGTCTGGGTGAGCCAGGCGAGCGGATCGACATTGTTCATTTTGGCGGTTTGCAGAAGGGTCGCGACAGTCGCCCACGTGTTTCCGCCGCCGTCGCTGCCTGCAAAAAGCGCATTCTTTCTGACGATTGTCTGGGGCCTAATTGCCCGCTCGACGATATCGGAGTCGATCTCGACGCGGCCGTCGGTCAGGAAGCGCTCGAGGACAGCCCGCCTGGACGTGGCGTAGCGGATCGCCTCGGCCTGCTTCGATTTTCCTGAGATCCGCGGCAGTTCCTTTTCCCAGAGCTTGAAGAGATCCGCGACGATGGCGACGGAGCGGTCCTGACGGGCGGCCCCGGAAGCGCTCGATCTCGGGAAAATACAGCGGCAGGTAGTGCGTCAGGATGCGGTGCTGGATCTCGGTCTTGGCCTTGGCGATCGCCTCATGCGTCTTCGACAGTTCCTGCACGTCGTTGATGCCGGCGCGCAGCGGATCATGATAGACCTGCGTCGCTTGGATTCTGAGCATGTGCAGGATCACCTGCGCATCCTTGGGATCGTTCTTGTCCCAGCTGTTGTGCAAGGCCTCCCGGGTCCGGGCGAGCGCCAGTGATGACACCAGCCGCACCTCGAAACCGGCCTCAGCCAGACGCCAGGCAATGAGCCGGTGATAGTTCCCCGTCGCTTCGAAGCCACAGACCACGGATAGGCCATACGCCCGCAGAACATCAATCAGCCGATCATGCTCTGTGCGGCTGTTGAGGACCGAAAGGCGACGGCGGCGCTTTTGCCCTGTCGCTTCGATCAGGACCTCATTGCGCACCTTGGTAATGTCGATCGCTACCAGCACGGCATCGGCGGGTGTAGAATATGCAACGGTCATGGTCGGTCTCTCCGGAATGGGTTGTGAACATTCACATTCTAGAGAAACCTTGACTGGCCATGGCCACCTCGACCGGTGTGCGCCTGCAGCGAAAAGCTGCGCGCACCGTTGTCTCGGCGGCTCCTCTTCTTCCTTCCGTAGATGCTATGGCCCGTCCTACATCGCCGCCGAACTCGCCGAGTGGATCGACGCCAATGGCATGAGCCATGTCCGCGGAGCGCCACTTCACCCGCAGACCCAGGGCAAGATCGAGCGCTGGCATCAGACGCTGAAGAACCGCATCCTGTTGGAAAACTACTTCCTTCCCGGCGATCTCGAACGTCAGATCGAGGCGTTCATCGAGCATTACAACCACCAGCGCTATCACGAGAGCCTAGGCCACGTGACCCCGGCCGACGCCTACTTCAGAAGGGCCGCAGACATCATCGAACAACGAGAAGGATCAAACGCGAAACCATTAAACGGCGCCGCTTGCTTCATCGCAAAACGGCCGCCTAAAATGACAACCAGGATGCGCCAGAGCCTCCGTTAGCTCACGCCCCCAATGGCCCCAAAATCCCTGACCATGGACAAGGCGGCCTTCGGCGCATGCTTACGCATTGCCTATGCTGCGATCAGATTTAGGGCTTTTGCTACGGTGGTTACGATAAGCGCTCCGGCGATCGGAACACCAAAAGGTACGATCCCTTTACGTTCGAAGTGCTCCAGATATTGCCTGAACGCAGGAGCCGGTAACAGCATCGGATTCCTGACGGCAAACACAGTCACAATTGCAAGCACCAGCAGCAGAATTGCAAATGTCAGCATGTTTTCACCACCTGCAACAAGCGGCGCAACGGCCATCAGCTTTACGTCTCCAGCTCCAACCTTGCGCAAAAGCCAAAAGGGGAACAACAGTACAAAAAACATAAGTGCAGCGACAAGCGAGACGCCAAGCCCACTCATCCAAAATCCTGTTTGAAGGCTAGCTATCACGAGACTCCCTGTTCCAACGGCACCAACAAGTAGAACGTCGCGATTGGTTATTTTCTCTTTCTTGAAATCGATCATCGCGATGCGCAGCAACACAGCGATGGCGATGGCGGTTAGTGCAATATTGAGAAAAACTGGCATGGTCATCGCTGAATATCCCGGACGCTCGATGCGAGGAGTTCCAGATTGTTGGTTACCGTCGGATCATTCGGCGCCAACTCATACGCTTTAAGGAAACTGCTGCGCGCTGATTTCAGGTTGCCCCGCAGAAGATAGGAGTAACCTACGTTGTTGTAGTAGGCGGCGGTCGAGCCAACCAGGCCATGGGCTTTTGCGTAAGCCTTGTCGGCAAGGTCGAACCGATGGATCCTGTCACACGAGGCCGCAAGGCCGAGCCACGCTTCGCCATCGTTCGGAGCCAACTGCGTGGCCTTGTAAAACATGGCGCCGGCATTGCCGAAGTTTTCCTGGCGGAACTGGTTCTTAGCTTCGGCCACCGCCTGATCGGAGGCATAAAACTCGACATTGGCGACAGTCTTCAACCCTTCGAAGGTGTTACCGAACGACGTGAATTCCGCCGCCATTGGGGAGTTGGTGCGGACGGCGGTGTCGGTGGCAGTCGTCGTCGACTGGCAGCCGGCGAGGAAAATCATCAAAACTGCCGCAGACGCGGTTAGTGATTTTATTGTCATTTCGATGCCCTCAACAACTCCAGATGCCCCGACAAAACAAATTCCGACTAGAAGAAAGTACCTCGCATACGGATGATGACCGGTAGCATGATAATCATCAGAACGACCGGAAAGATACACAAGCCGAGTGGGATCATCATCTTGACCGGGAGCGCATTAGCCTTCTCTTCCGCCTGGAAAATGCGCTGTGAGCGCATTTCATCACTATAGACGCGGAGGGCGTCGGTAAGACTAGTTCCAAGTTCCTCGGATTGACGGAAAAGTACGGCGAGCGAGCGCGCTTCCTCGATTCCGATGCGGTCGGCGAGTTCGCGCAGTGCCTCGCGCAATGGCTTGCCGGCGCGCATCTGCAACGTCATGATCGAGAGCTGCACGCCGAGCTCCTTGTGCGTGCCGGCAAGTTCGGTGGTCACGCGTTCAACGGCAGCTTCAAGGCTCATGCCGGCGTCGGCGCAGGTGATCATCATGTCCATGAAATCGGGAAAGCCGCGGCGATACTGCTGCTTCTGCCCGCTTTCGAAGCGGTCAAGCGCGATGCTCGGGATGACGATGCAGCCTAGTCCGAACAGGAAGGCGCCGCCGAAGGCAAACAGGCCCGGCATATTCTGCGGCAGGATCGAGGATAGAACTGCGTATGCGCCGAGGAAGCCGACGATGACACAGCCGATACGCGAGAGGTTGTAGATGAATGGTGCGCTCGCCTGGTGAAAGCCGGCGCGGAAAAGCTTGGCTTCAAGGGCGTTCGGTTCGCGCTGTTCCTTCTCGGTAGCGCGAAAATAGGCCTCCACCGGCGCCTGCGCCGCAGCTTTGGCAATGTTTTGTTGCGCTCCGAGCGAACGACGAGTGAGGCCGCCCTCGTCAAACAGGGCTTCGTTGATGCGCCGCCGTGTCTGGATCGCCGGGGAAAGCACCAAAGCGCCCACCAGAAACAGCGATGCGGCAGCCGCAAAGACAGTGATCGAAACCAACAGTCCAGAATTTTCAGCGGAGAAGAGGAAATCGCTCATAGTGAACCGTCAGAAATCGAAGTTGACCATGCGGTACATAATGAAGTCGCCAATCAGCGCGAGCCCGCCAAAGATCACGAAGACTGGCAGGATCAGCGGGTCGCCCCATACGCCGCCGTAGTAGTTGGGCGAGATCAGCAGCAGAATGGCGAACATGATGAGCGGAAAGGCGGACAGCAGGATGGCAGACCAGCGTCCCTCTGCGGACAGGGCGCGAATCTTAAGCCTCAGCTTCTGGCGCTCGCGCAATGTACGAGAGAGATTGGCGAGAATTTCCGTCAAGTTGCCGCCAGTCTTGGCCTGGATGGCCAGCGATACGGAAAGCAGGTGCAAGCCGTCGAAACCAACCCGCTCTGACAGTTTGCGCACGGCCTGTTCGAGACTGAGGCCAAAGCTGATCTCGTCGGCCACAATGCCGAACTCGGTCCCGAGCGGGTCGGGCATTTCGCGGGCAACAAGGCCGATCGCCACGGATGTCGGGTGGCCCGCACGCAGCGAGCGAACGATCATATCGAGGGCGTCGGGCAATTGGGCGGCAAAACGGGCAATGCGCTTGTTGCGCGCACGGCGCAGGACCAGCAGCGGCAAGACGACACCGACGAACAAGGCGAGCATTGCAGCAAGCCAAAGCGGCACGCCAACGATGATACGCGACAGCAGGCCAAATACGAGGCCGGCAGCAAAGAACATGGAGGCGAAGGCCAGTGGATTGCCGGTGATGCCGGACTGCGTATAGAGCCGGTTGAGCCAGATCGCCCCGAAAGCGAAATCGCCGCTGTCAGTCAGGCCGCGCTCGCGCAGCAGGCCCTGCAATGTCTGCTCGGCCGGCGCTTCTTCGGCAAGGCGCTTCAGCCTGCGGTTGATCGTGCCGGCGCGTGCCCTTCGCCCCGCGAACGAGGCATAGACTGCCTCAATGGCGAGGATGGCGGAAGCAGCCGCCAGCACGTAGATCAGGTAAAGAAGCGTCTGCCCCGTCAACATCACAAGGCGACCTGCGGATTGAAGACATCCTTGCCGAACTGGAAGCCCATTGTGGCCGCCTCGCCTGCAAAGCGCGGGCGGACGCCTGTGGCGCGGAACTCGCCGATGATCTTGCCGTCCGGGGCAACGTCGCGGCGGACAAAGTGATAGATCTCCTGCAACTGAATGACGCTGCCTTCCATGCCGGTGAGTTCGGAAATGGACACGATGCGGCGGCCGCCATCCGACAGGCGCTGGGTCTGCACGATGATATCGATCGCCGAGGCGATCTGGGCGCGGATCGATTCCGCAGACATCGGCATTCCCGCCATGCCAACCATCTGTTCCAAGCGGCTTAGCGCATCGCGCGGCGTGTTGGCGTGGATCGTGGTCATGGAACCTTCATGGCCCGTATTCATGGCCTGAAGCATGTCGAATGCTTCCTCGCCGCGCACTTCGCCGACGATGATACGGTCAGGTCTCATGCGTAGCGCGTTCTTGACCAGTTCCCGCTGCCTCACTTCCCCCCTGCCCTCGACATTGGGCGGACGGGTTTCGAGCCGCCCGACATGCGGCTGCTGCAATTGCAGTTCCGCCGCGTCCTCGATGGTGACCAGGCGCTCCTTCGGCGAAATGTAGCTGGACAATGCATTAAGTAGTGTCGTCTTGCCGCTGCCGGTGCCGCCCGAGACAAGGATGGATTTGCGCGATTGCACGGCAATCCGGAGCAGGTCGATCATGGGTGGCCGAATGGAATTGAACTCCACCAGCCGTTCCAGCGAATAGGGATTGCGCGAGAATTTGCGGATCGACACCAGCGGACCATCGACCGAGATGGGGCGCACGGCAATGTTCACACGCGAGCCATCCTCAAGGCGGGCATCGACCATCGGATAGGATTCGTCGACGCGCCGACCGATGGCCGACACGATCTTGTTGACGATCCTGAGCAGGTGCGCTTCGTCGCGAAAACGGACCTGTGTTTCCTCCAGGACGCCGCGCCGCTCGACGAACACGTGATTGTGGGTGTTGATGAGAATGTCGGCGATGCTGTCGTCCTGCAGCAGCGGCTCGATAGGGCCAAGCCCCAGCATCTCGTCAGCGATATCGCTGGTGAGTTGGTCGAGCTCGCGGGCGTTGAAGGGCAGGTTGCGAGCGCGGACGAAGTCGCGGACCGCTGCGCGGATCTGGTCCTGAATTTCGTCCTTGGTGGCGTTTTCGAGCGCAGAGAGATTAAAGCGATCGATCAAATGGCGATGCAAATCGACCTTGAGGGACAGCGTGTCGTCTTGTGCGCCCCGGTCCTGAACCGGCACCACAGCCTGGAGAACTGGCGCCGGCGCAACCGCGCTCACTTCCGGTTCGATGCGGACTGCGACTGATCCATTTCCCTTGGTAAAACGGCCAAGCATGATCTACGCCCTTTCAACGATTCTTCGCATTGCAGAAGAGCCTCTCGCCGTGGCACGGCCCAAGCCCGCCGCGCAATTGCCTCAAGTATTAATGACAGTATTTCCTGCAAAGCAAGTTCAAGCATCGCCGGGTGCCGGGCGCAAGCTTAACATTAGCAAAAGGTTAATTTTAAAGACAAATATGGCGGTTTTTCAAGGTATTAAAGCGGACAAGAATTATCATATTAGAAAATCTCGGACTTCTAACGCCGGCGATATTTTACCTTCAATGGCGTAGCCTAGTCCGAAAGAGTGATTAATTTAGGTTAGAAATTCGGTAAAACTTTAAGGTTAAGTCTATGTCTAAAATATGTAATTACCTGCCAAGAATAAATCATTTACAAATGGTTAAAATTCTTAAATATGATATACATATCAATATGTTATGATTTTTTTTGTATAAGATTAAACAGGATTTCTGCCATGTATATATTAATTAAAAAATGGTTTCACGATTGACTCCTAATTTTGACAGAGCCTAATGAGCGGCGACGGGGGATGCTGGGTTTGGGGTTCATTCCTTGCTCGTCTCGTCGGGTTTAAAACCTCCTTGGGAGAAATTGACATGAAGAAACTCATGACGATGGCCCGGCAGTTCCGCGACGACGAAAACGGCGCTGCCATGGTCGAATACTCGATCCTGGTCGGTGTTATCGCTACTGCTACCATCTTGGTTATTATCGGCATCGGTCTGTGGGTGACCGGAGCTTTTACCGAGTTGTGCAATAATTTGGATAGCGCTGCGGTTGGCGCTTGCCAGGTTAATGGCACAGCTCCGGTTTGAGATTAACTGGTGAGCGATAGTAAGGAAGTCCGGGCTCTAGCCCGGACCTCCATCGCAATACTGGCAATTTCTTAGCTGCATCGACAGGGGCTTGGGCTGATGCGCGCGAACACCATTGTCATGATCCTGCTGGCCATTGTCTTCGGCGTGGTCGCGGTTGTGCTTTCCAATATGTGGCTGGCCGGCCAGCGCAGCGAACTGGCGTCGACCATGAAGACGCCGACGAGCACGGTCGTCGTAGCGGCAACGGCGCTGAAATTCGGCGACGTGCTGACCACTGACAAGCTTCGTGAAATTCCCTGGCCGACCAATTCGCTGCCTGAAGGCGCGTTCAAGACATCGGCTGAACTCATCGAAAAGGAAGGCGGCACCCGCCAGGCGCTGCAGGCTATCGGCGCTAACGAGCCAGTACTCGCCACCAAGATCACCGGACCCGGCCAGCGGGCAACGCTTTCGGCTGTGCTGACGGAAGGAATGCGGGCCGTTTCGATCCGCGTCAATGACGTCCTCGGCGTTGCCGGCTTTGTTTTCCCCGGCGACCGGGTGGACGTTCTGTTGACCCGCAACGTGCGTGACGACCAAGGCAACGAACAGTCCTATGTGGACGTGCTGCTGCAGAGCGTGAAAGTGCTGGCTGTCGACCAGGTGGCCGACGAGAGCAAGGACAGCCCGACGGTGGTCAAGGCCGTGACTGTCGAAGTCGGCACCAAGGACGCCCAGAAGCTGACACTGGCAGCTGGAACCGGGCAACTTTCACTGGCACTGCGGCAAGCTGCCTCCAACGAAGGCGAGACAACCGAGCGTGTGACGATGGCCGACCTGACCGGCGATACGCCGTTGGATGTCGCCCGTCGCCAGGCTGATGCCGAACGCGACGCCAAGCTGCAGGAAGAACGCTCCGAGGAGCAGTTCAAGAAGATCCGCACCGTACTGGAAACTCTCGGCGACCAAGTGGACCAACGCGTCGGCAATGTTGAGCAGAAACTCGACAAGCTTAATACGCCGCAACCAAAGACCGAACCGGAAGTGCGCGAAGTGGTCAAATACGTGCAGCCGGAGCCGCCCTCGATGGCGAGCGTGGGCGTGACGCGAGGCATGGAACGAACTGTCTACGACGTGCCGCGGACACGATAGTCCAGAGAAACGGCACGAGGCGGGAGCATAAGGCAAGGGAGTGCGGGGGCGAGTTATGGCGTTTGTATATCTAAGGCGTATGGCCTCTGCGCTAGTGCTGGCAATGCCTCTTTGCGGGGGGTTCGCCGCCGGTGCTGCCGGCCGGCAAATCGACCTGACCAGCGCCACTGTGCATCGCGTATTCGTGCCGATCTCGCAGTCGCAGACGGTGAGCGTAAACCGCAATCTGGGCGACATCATCATTGCCGACGACAAGATCGCCGACGCCCAGCCAATGACCGACCGCAGCCTCTACATTATCGGCAAGGGCGTTGGCACAACAACGGTCAATCTGTTTTCCGAGGACAAACGCCCGCTCGGCGTGATCGAAATCGAGGTCGGGCTGGACGTCACGGATATGGCGCAGGCCATCCAGCAGGTCGTTCCCGGCGCAAAGGTGCGCGTGGGATCAGTCAACGGCAAGGTTCGCCTTGCCGGCAAAGTCAAGGACGCGGTGGCGATGAACAAGGTTCTCGACATCGCCCAGCAATACGGCCCCGAGGCGGTGATCAACGCCATGGAGGTAGAGGACAGCCAGCAGGTCAACCTGGAAGTTCGCGTGCTGGAAGCCAAGCGCAATGTCGGACGCGACCTCGGAGTGTCATTGCGTGCCGGCGAACCGGGAAAGTTCAGGGGCGGCACCGGTGTTGCAACAACCGATAGCGACGGCGTGGTGCTTGGAACCGGTGACCTGATCAGCGGCGTGCTTTCCGGCGCCAGCCCAATGGGTGCGCTAATCGCGCGGGTGGTGGACAGTGATGTCAGCGTCGACCTCATCATCGAAGCGCTAGAAGCCAAGGGCGCGGTGCGTACGCTGGCCGAGCCGAACCTGACTACGCTTTCCGGCGAGCCGGCCAGCTTCAACGCCGGCGGCGAAGTGCCGGTACGGCGCGAGAACTCGGACGGCGAAGTGGTGATCGAATACAAGCAGTTCGGCGTGAACCTGAACTTCACACCGGTGGTTCTGGATAATTCCAAGATCAATATCCGGCTGCAGCCGGAGGTCAGCGACCTGACAGGCTTCTCGACCGCGGGCGATCCGATCTTCACCAACCGCAAGCTTTCCACCGTCGTGGAACTGCGGGACGGGCAGAGCTTTGCGCTGGCAGGGCTGATGTCGAGCAAAAACACCAAGATCCAGAACCAGGTGCCGTGGCTCGGCCAGGTGCCGATCGTCGGTGCGCTGTTCCGCAATTCGAGCATTCAGAAGGAAGAGACCGAGTTGGTGGTGATCGTGACGCCACGGCTGGTGCGCCCTGCCGGGCCGTCGGAGCGGGTGGCCACGCCGTTCGATAAGACGCGGTCTGCGAACGATGCAGAATTCTTTGCGTTCGGCCAACTGGAAGTCACCAAGGACATGGTGCGCAATTACGAACTCGGCAAAGGCGTGATCGGCCCGTATGGGCATATGCTCGACCTCTCGCCCAAGGACAAGATGACCTATGTCAAGAAATAGCGGACTGCTTCTCGCCGTGCTGGCCCCATGTGCGCTTCTTATGGGCTGCGCCGACTATATGAACCGCTACGATACGGTCACGCTGGCTGCTGGCGATGCGACGAAGAGCAACATCATGTTGCACAGCGTCGACCCTTTCAATCCGGATTCGACAGACACCTCCATCACCCGAAGTGGTCCGCACGCAGCGAGCGCGGTCCGAAAATACCATGCACCGCAGCAGGCTTCCCAGCCTGCGCAGAATGTCACCGTCAATGTGGGAGCAACGAACTAGGTCGGCATCAGACATCGAGCGCCCGATCCGGAGTTATGCGTTATGGGACTGGTCTTAGCAAAATTGCGGAAATTCGGCTCGGATGAGAGCGGCATAGCGCTTATTCTCGTCGCCATTCTGCTGCCGGCGATTATCGGGTTCTCGCTGCTTGTCATCGACATGAGCCGCGCCAGCAATCTGCATTTCGATCTGCAGCGTGGGACGGACTCGCTGGCGCTCGCAGCGGCAGCCGAACTGGATGGCACGACCGGTTCGTGGGCTCGCGCCGAGCGGGCGATGGCCACGCTGGTCGACAATGACGCGCGCTTCGCCACATCCGGCACTGTGACATTGAGAGGAGGTCAGCCAGGGGGCGACAAGACCTGCAACACAGCCGGCAACTTAAGCTGGTGCTTCCTCGCAAGTATTCCCAGTTCTGATAGTTCGGCAATAACCTCGTCCAACTACGCCCTCAACGAACAATCGACCGGCTTTGTCGAGGTCAAAGTCGCGCCGCAGGGATTTGCCGCGATCTTCCCGGTGTCGTTCCTGACGGGCAATTCGGCCAATAATGGCTTTAACGTTGCTGCCTCAGCTGTTGCCGGTTTCCGGTCGGGCGTGTGCGATTACACGCCGATTTTCATCTGCAATCCTTATGAGCGGCCTGCTGAAGTAGGTGGGATTACGCTTGAACAGGCTGCCAACACCAGGCAGTACCGCCGGCGGCAAATCCTGATCAGGAAGGGTAGTTCTTACGTTCCTGGCAATTTCGCGTTCCTCGCCTCTCCCTTCGGCAACGGAGCCAATGCGCTTGAGGCCATGCTGGCGAAAGTCAAGCCGCCGGGATGTTATTCCCGCAACGGCGTGAACACCGAGCCCGGTCAAAATACCGGCCCGGTCGAAGACGGACTCAATGCCCGGTTTGGCATCAGCAAAAGCTACATCGGAACTGCAGACGGACCCGCTGCGAATGTTCGCATGGGGCTAAAGAGCGTCAACTGCAACAACGGCAAGGTGACTTTCGAAACCGACCCGAACAAGGGCGTAGGTTTGGAGAAGGATTCCTGTCACATCGCGGGCAACTGCACCATGATGGACAGGCGCATGGGCGCTGGCGATTGGAATCTTACAAGGTATTGGGCGGTCAATCATCCTACCCGCCCTCTTCCCGCCGCTCTTTCCGGCACCGGAGACAACCTGCCAACGCGTTATGAAGTCTATAGATACGAACTTGATCCGGATGGGGACCCTGCCACCAATGACAGTATCGTAGGGGATACTGCGGTAAGTGGTGAGACTGGAATTCCTGCCTGCAATCAAACGCCCGTAACAACCGTCGATCGCCGCATTTTGTACGGTGCGATCATTGATTGCGACCAGATCCCCGGTTTCAATGGTCGAAAGGAAAACGTGCCGGTCAGGGCGTTTGCCAGCTTCTTCATCACCGAACCGATCAAGGACAGCAAGGATATCTACGCCGAACTGGTGGACATCACCGGCCGTGGCGGGCGTGGCACGCTGGACAACTTCCTGCGCGACGAGGCTCAGCTGTACCGATGAGCGCGTTCATCAGAAAATTCGTGTGCAAATTCAGAAGCTTTCGACGCGAACAGCAGGGATCGGTGCTGGTCGAAATGGCCTTGGTCGCGCCGCTGATGCTGACGATCTCGGCGGGCGTGCTCGAATTTGGAAATCTTATATACAGCAAGTCGCTGATGGAATCGGGCTTGCGTGACGCTGCGCGTTTTGCCGCACGCTGCAACAGCCAGTTGTATACGGAAAGCAATATTTCTCCGGTCATCAATTGTGCAACGGCTGCGCGAAACATCGCAGTATTCGGCAATCCTGGCGGGACCGGTACGGCAAGGGTCCGCAACCTGATTGCCGACGATGTTGCTATCGCTATTGCCGATCCAGCTTCCTGCCACGATGCAGTTTCAGGCGGCGTCATTCAGTACCATTCGGTCACCGCGCAGGTGTGTATCGTCAGAGCATCCGGCACGCTCAACTACGCCGGCATCGGTATGTTGACCCTCATAGGCATCGGTCCAATCGCACTGCAAGGCGCTCAGGAAGAGCGTTTGATCAGGTTCTGATTATGTTGAAGCGATTCACCCAGGAACAGGGCGGTGCGGTGATGGTCGAGGCGGCTATCGCCCTGACCGTCATGCTGGCGCTAACGCTTGGTTTCGTGGACCTTGGCAACGCCCTTTATCAATGGAATTCAGCCACTAAAGCTGTTCAGGTCGGCGCCCGGCTCGCATCGATCTCAAACCCCGTGGCAACGGGTCTTACAAGTGCTGCACCGACAGGGACACCCGGAGCGCCGGTCGTGGCCAATGCTTACTTGCCCTTCGTTTGCACGTCGACCGGCTGCACACAGAACGGGGCCACCGTTGCTTCAAATACCATTGATTTCAACCAGATTTTCCAGGGCGACATGCCATTCAACGCAAGCGTGCCGTGTCCTGCTTTGACGTCAGGTAAGCGTCCGGGCATGTGCCATTTCTATCCAATGCTGCGGCGAGAAAATGTGGTCATCACCTATTCGGCGACCGGTCTTGGCTACCAGACCCGCCTGAGCGGCCCCATTCCAACCATCACAGTCAGTCTGCGTAACATTAATTTCCAGTTCTTTTTCCTCGAGGGCCTGTTGGGTTTCACGGACATCACCATGCCTTCCATGCTGAGCACAGTGACCGGTGAAGATCTGAAAAGTGGTGCACCCACATGAACGCCCTAAACACCAAAATCCAACCAACACGGCGCAAGCGCATCGCACTCTATTCTGCCGATGCCCGTTTCAAGCACGACATCGCGACGCGTCTGGATGCACTTGCGATCTACGATGTTCAGGTGGCTGATGCCGACGCTTTTCTCGATGGGCCGAAGGCCGACGCCCGCCCGAGTATCGTAATTTTCGATGTCGGTGACGGTCAGGTCCTCGACAATGAGCGCCTAACCGAGGCGCGAGTGGCTTGGGCCTCAATTCCGTTGATTGCTTTGTCAGGTGAACTGCAGTCCGAGCACATGCGGGCCGTCGTGCGCCTCAACGCCGCCGACTGGTTGCGCAAACCTGTCGACCCCAAGGAACTGATCAATGCAGTCACGTTCCACGACAGCGGCAGCGAAGCCAACAAGAGCAGGGTAATCACATTCGTAGGCGCCAATGGCGGAGCAGGCGCGACCACGCTGGCGCTTTCAGCTGCGGACTATCTGTCACGCAAATCCGCGCAGAA
The DNA here is from genome assembly GCF_001427285.1 of Mesorhizobium sp. Root552. Lineage (GTDB taxonomy): Bacteria > Pseudomonadota > Alphaproteobacteria > Rhizobiales > Rhizobiaceae > Mesorhizobium. The sequence continues at coordinate 46,922 of NZ_LMFV01000010.1, read as the reverse complement.
TGCTGCTGGCACCTGCGTTGTTGATCTCGATTTCCAGCACGCCAATTGCAGCGGCTATCTCAATATCTACAACGAATTCGACCTCGGAGGTGTGGTTTCCAATCCCAACCGTCTCGACGTCGAATTGATGGATATTATCAAGTTGACGCACAAGCGTGGCTTCACGCTCTATTCGTTCGAGCGGCCAAGCCTGCCATTCGATCTGGGTGGCGACCAGTTCGTATTCCGCTTACTTGACCTGGCTGCCTATCGCTTCGACGATGTGATCATCGATCTGCCGAGCATCGAAACACCGTGGCAAAAGACGGTGCTGTCGACCAGCGACGAGATCTTCCTTGTGTTCGAACTCAACGTCGCATCGCTGCGCCGCGCTAAGGCAATCTATACCCGGATTCGCGAGTTGCGCGGCAGTGCGGCAAACGTCACGCTTGTCGCGAACAAGCGCAAGCGCAAGCTGTTTGGCAATCACTTCTCCAACAGCGAACTGGAGAAGATCTTCAAGATGCCGCACATCAAAGCGGTCAGCCTCGATACACCGCTTTTGTCGGATGCGCTCAATCGCGCTCTGCTGCCGTCTGAAGTCCATGCTGGCGCACGCTTCAATAAAGACCTGACCTCGATTTTCCGTGAGCGGCTCGATGGCGGCAAACGCTGATATCTGGAAAATCCTGGCCGGGATTTCTCTTGGTGCGCTGATCGCCACAGGCATCGTTGGCTATGCGAATGCGCAGGCAAGCATCCAGCAGGTTCACGGAGCCAAGCGGCCGCCGTTGCCGAAAATGGGCCCCAGCTTCAAGCAGGCCGTGGCATTCCAGTCCACGGAACCGGCAGGCACCATCGTGATCAACAAAGATGATGGGATGCTCTATCTCGTTACCGGGCAAGGGCAGGCATTGCGGTTCCGCATCAGCGTTGGACGTGAGGGCTTTGGCTGGACTGGCACGGTAAAGGTCGGGGCCAAGCAGGAATGGCCGGAATGGCGCCCGCCAGCAGAAATGCGTGCGCGCCAACCGGAACTTCCGGAGTTTGTGCCTTCCGGCCCCTACAATCCTCTCGGTGCCCGAGCCCTCTATCTCTACAAGGCAGGGCGCGACACGCTTTACCGTATACATGGAACGAATGACCCGGCCGGTGTCGGGTTTGACGGAACGTCCGGCTGCTTCCGTCTGACAAACACGGACATCATGGACTTGTTCAATAGAGTACCAGTCGGAGCAAAGGTGGTGGTGAGATGACCATTATTCATGATTTGGACGCACCTGCTGTCGAACCTCAGGCGCTCACGGCTGAAAATACTTCCAATCGGTCGTGGGTTGTTGCCACCTTCGCCGCCTCTGCTTCGATCCTGACGGCCGTCAACCTGTTTGTTTCGGTGCATCTTTACGGGGTCAACTCGGACGTTGCGGTGCTGGAAAGCAGGCTGGAACAACTTTCAACATTTGAAAAGCGGCTGATTGACAAGATGAATCTGGTCAATACCGGCCTGCAAAACCAGTTTGACCAACTCAACAACAATTTCGATTCTCGTTTTGCGGCCGTCTCGAAGAACGTAGGCGAACTGAAGCAGAAGCTTGCTCAGGTTGGCACGCGGAACGAATTCGGCACCTTCGGCACGGTGCCGGCGGCGACTGAGCCTGGCTTGCTGGCAAGCGATGCGCCTCAGGCGTTCATGACCGAAGCTGATGTATCGATGGCCATTGCTGACCCTCGCAGATCGGGAGTGAGGGAACTGCCCAGCCTGAGCCCCTCCTACCAGAGGTTCCAGACTGCTGACGGAAAGGTGACCTATCGCAAGATACGCTGAATCCCGTCTCGAGAGACTCATCATTGCAATAGTTCTGTGCTTTCCTGGCGCATTGCCAGCAAGAACACAGGCAGCAAATGCCAAGTGCTATCATGTCGTCAATGTCGACATGTGGGATGTGCTCTACATTCGTAGTCGACAGACGCACCTATCATCGGCGGTAGGTGCGATCGCCCCCGATCACACCGGGGTCTTGCGGGCGACCGGCAGGTGTCTTCCGCAAGGCTTGAGCGTTAAGCGCCAGTGGTGTGCGGTGGACTACTTTCCGCTGCCGGATGTGAAGATGAGCGGCTTTGTGAAAGCCTATTTCGTCAAGCCAATCGCCTGCCCTCAAGACCGAGGCTGAGTTCGGTGAGTCTGGCCTTGACGGCGCGTTCGCGCCCGCGCGCCTTAGCCAGGTAAGAGTAATGGCATGAAAGGCAGCCCATCAGGCCAATGGCGAAAACGACGCCATGTAACCACCCGACATGCAGGCTTTGGAACGGGACGAAGCTGAGTGGTGCAGAAGCAACCGGATCCACGCTGGCAAAACTGGCTCCGTTGGCAAGCATTGTTGCAGCCCCTACCGTCAACAATGCGCCGTGATTGACGACGAAGGAAACAGCCGAGCCGTGCCTCGTCCGAGCCAGTTGGCAAATAGCAATGGCAACGACCGCAATCAGGATGGTCTGTAGTATCAGGTGTCCGCCGGTTGCGAGTTCAAGCCAGTTGGTGATTACCCGGCACAGTGCACGAAGCTCTACCGAAGCTGCCCACAAAGCCATGCTCGATGGATGCAGCCCAAGGAAAAAGGTCGCAATGCGTTCCGCCATCAGCAGACCTATCAGAAGAAGGGGGAAGCTGACAGCTGCAAAAGTCTGGCGACGCATAACGACCTCCGATTTTCTTCGGAGAATGGACCAGGAAGCTAAATCAACCATTAAATCGGGCAGCAGGCGGCCTGCTTCGACCGCCCGGCTTCCAGGATTCCCGGTTCTGGCAGCGCAAAAGAGAACCGATGGTTGCAGTCAAGGTTGGCCTGAATCTTGCTGAGCAATCCGTAAGGAATGATGAAGGGCGCAGGACATGTCTCATTTCGAGATATATGGGCCAAGTCGCTAATTGGCGGGTTCCTGGATACGGACTGGTTGTTGGCGCTGAGGCGAAAATGGATGATGTTCTTGATCAATTGGCTGAGATGCGTGGCGAAGCGCTTGCTGGAAGAATTCTGGCTACAATTGCCCTTGACTACGCACTGCGCACAATCAAGCACAAGGATATCGCGTTCGACTATTTCGTGATGCAAATCGATCGCGATCTTAAAGAAATCCAATTTTCCGGTGGTGACCAGACGCTACACGACAAGGTGCGTGGGATTGCTCGAAGCCATGCCAATCAAGCTATCGAACGCCTGCGGGCGGCATGCTCAGGAAGGCAGTGAGAATTTCCATGTATTTCGCCAAGGGTTGCGAGACATCCGGCGTCAAATGCCGAGAGTGGTCGCAATATTCCGCAAGCGATATCCAAGCATATCAATCCGATCTGCGCACGCCTCCGGAGAGTAAGCTTACCCAAATTGGACTAGCTTTAAATGGTAATAAAATACATCCATTAGCCGATTCGACACTCCTGCGAAGACGCCGGACAAATTGTCGGGTTTTCAATGGAACCCGACTATGGAGTGTCCGCGGTGATGTTGTCATCGACGGTTGTAGAACTGCCCCTTAGATCCCTGCCGGTTGAAACCAATGACGTTGCTCAGCAGTGCCTAGCGCTGTGGCATGGTATGGGGCTTTTTGACCGGCCCAAAGTGGGGTGGCTCCCTGGGCTTCCGCTGCCTTATCAGAAGTTTCTGGAGCTTATATTCGACACGTCCCACCACCACGTCGATGCGATTGTATTCGCAGACCCGTCACGAACATCAGTCTTGCATGATCTCCGGGCGGCGCCGGGTTCGATGCTTGTTCCAATCATCGATTTAACAGGACGTGCGACAGACTTTGCGGATGTCCGCTTCGATATCGCCGATCGCGATAGTTGGGCACAAACTGCGCGTCGCATCCTTGATTTCCGGGAACGGCGCCGACAACTAGGACCTGCATTCGCCACCCCTGCAGCCCCAGAGATGGAGCTTCTCGCGCATTCATTCGTCTCCGGCCGGACCCTCGCGGCTCAATATAGCGCGTCGATACCGGAAACCGTATGTTACCCTGGCTATCCGCCGGCTCGTGTGACCATCCCCCTGGCAGAGGGTCTGGTACGTCGAGGATTGTTGAAGAAGACATTCTTCGATCGCCTGCATGAATGTGGCGCGTGCGGGTCACGCCGGCTTTTAGTCAGAGAGGAATGTCCCGCGTGCCGTTCGGCAAACCTCCATGAGGTTGCTCTTTTGCATCACTACAGTTGTGCCGCTCTGGAGGCCGAAGACAACTTCCGTCAGGGCTCGGCCTTGGTGTGTCCCAAATGCAGAAAGCAGCTCAGAAACTACGGCAAGGACTATGACAAACCGGGGGTCACGCAGGTTTGCCGGCAGTGCACGGCGGCAAGTTCCGAACCGGAAATTGGCTTTGTTTGCCTTGACTGCAATGCAAGAGCAGATGGGCAATCGATCAGGTGTACGGACCTCTTTTCTTACGATCTCACGGACAATGCGATCGCTTTGCTGACCAGCCATGTCAAACCTCTCGGCCTGAGAGATTTGCCGACGTCCTTGACAGCTGCAGTCGATCGTTTGCGCCACAATTCCAGCCACCTTCCGCTTGCTATTCTGGAGGTCCGCTATGAAGCGCAAGATGTTTTGTGCGAAACCCGGGGAGCTTTGGTTTTTGAAAAGCTCCGTACGCTTTTCATCGAGAATCTTGCGAACAATCTGGGCGATCACGAAGTGTCGCTGCACATCGGAAACGATTGCGAATACCTGCTTGTGAATGGTTATGAGGCAAGCACGTTTGGTCGCACGCAACGGCTTCTGCAACAATGTGAAGACGTGCTCAGCGACAGATTGCGGCCAATAGTTCGGGTGCTCGCTCGCTCCCGACGGGGCAAAAGTTGACGGAGATCGAACTCGGCTTTGCCTTTCTCCTTGCCCAGACAACGGCGAGCCTTGTGCTCGTTTTCTGGTACACGCTGATCTTTGAGGTTCCTCGATACATTCTGCCGTTTATCGCGGCAGGGCTGACGATGCGCGCGGCGACAGATAGGTCCATCTCTACAGACCGCGGCGAGGGTCGTGCGCCGAGCGTCAGTATCGTTCTGGTTGGACACAATGAAGAAGGCGCCCTTGAAGCGTGTGTTCGATCGCTTCGGGAACAATCTTTTTCGTCCTTCGAGATCGTTATCGTCAGCGATGGTTCTGCGGATAAAATGAGTGGCGTTGCCCGTTCACTGGTGAAGGCAGGCCGCGCGACGAGGATCGTTTCTACCGACCTGCGTGGCGGAAAGCCCAGCGGTATCAATCTTGCCTGTTCCGTAGCCAAGGGCGAGATTGTGATCAACGTGGATTGCGACTGTTCGTTCGACCGCTATGCAATTCAGCACCTAGTCGAACCTTTTGCCGATCCGGCCGTGGGTGCAGTATGTGGAGATATCGCCCCTCGCAACAGCAACGCCAGTCTTATCACTCAGTTTCAGGAGATCGAATATCTCCAATCCATTTCCGTAGGAAAGCGCATCGCAAACGCTGTCGATCAGGTTGTTTGTGCTTCGGGTGCATTCAGCGCCTTCAGGCGATCGGCTTTGGCGAATGTCGGCGGGTTTGACGTGGGCGGTGGCGAGGATCTGGACACGACAATGCGACTGCGCTGTGCCGGCTGGAAGATCGTCTATGCACCTGAGGCGCTTTGCTACACGGATGTTCCCGCCACTGCATTCCAATACATACGCCAACGTCTTCGCTGGGAACGTGACGCCCTCTGGATTCGCTTTCGCAAACACCGGCGCCTCTTGGTTCCGTGGAACAAGTCATTTCGCGGAACCGAAGTGGTTCACCAATTGGATTTTCTGCTGTTCAATGTAGTGGGATCCTTCGTCTTTCCCATTTACGTCGTTTGGCTTTTCGCGCAGTTCGGTTCATTTGCAATTGCCATACTCCTTGGCATGCAGATTGGACTCCTCTGCGTGGACATGCTCATTCTGGCCGTTGCAGCCTGGACGACGCGGCGCAAGGTGTTCTGGCACAACCTTATATTCCTTCCAGGGTATTCCGTTTTTGCGACATACCTGATGCGACCCGTCCGCTTGTTGGCCTATCTCGATGAGTGGGTGTTTTCTGGTTCGCACCGGGATAACTACACCCCGCTGAAAGTTCGCCTCGTCAGGCCTTGGTAAGGCACCGCCATGAAACGACTGCGCAAGGCCATACGGGTAGACAATCTTGGGACACAGCAGCGCGCCGGTTCGGCAAAATGGGGGCGCTTGGTCTATATCGGCCTCATCACCACGTTCTTCGGGTCCCTCCTCTATTATCTTTTTGGCAATGTGGTTGTCTTGTCGGCAGATGGAATAGTTCTGGCCGATATCAGGGCGGTCGACGCCAGTTATACTGCAACGATCGTCGAGGTGTATGTCAAGCAAGGTGATCATGTCGAAGAAGGAGCCCCTCTCATGAGGCTGGAATCCTTCGCCATGGTCAAGGAAATTGCCGATCTTGCGCTTCGAGATGGTGAGTTGGCTGTTCGCGAAGGTCAGTTGCGCGGACAGTTGAACGTCATCAAAACAGTCAAGCCGCTCGCCGAGCGCAACGCCAGGGAAACGACCAGTACTGTCGAAAAATTCGACAAGGTTTCCGGTCGGGGGTTGGTTTCCCTAACGACACGCGATTCCGCGCTGCAAGATAGTTTGAATGCGGCACAGCGGTTGGCCGAGCTTTCCAGCCAAGAGGTGTCGATAGAGAGCGAGCTTGCACTGGTTGCGAAATCACGGGTTCAATCGAACCGAGCGATGGAGCAGCTACAAAATATCTATGCAGATGGAAACGTGAAAGCGGCCAGTTCCGGCGTTATCGGAGTCAAGGTGCCAATGCCCGGCCAAGTTGTCCAACTTGGAGAACAGCTTTTACAGATCAACGGCAATACCGCTTATGTCCTGGCATATCTGCCGGATCAGTACCTCTTTCAATTGAAGAGAGGAACCGTGGTGACCATCAGGAGCGGCGGTGAAACGACCAAGGGACGGATAGATAGCATTCTTGCTGTTGCGGACGCGCTACCTGACGAGTTTCAAAACCTGTTTCGGCCGCGTGACCGATCCCGGCTCTTTCGCGTGAAGCTCGAAGGCTCCAACCCCTTTGCCGTTTCCCAGAAAGTGACGGTAAGCGGCTGTGCACTAGGCTTTTGCTGGGTGAGGTAACTTCAGGGTCGAGAACAAGCATCGGATTCAACCTACCAAAGGCATTTCGGCATCAAGGCCGGTAGATTCAAGTGTTTTCGTGTTTGACGCTGCGATCATGATTTTGGATCGAGCAGCCTTTCCGCTTTGACAACGCCTGCTTAAACCGCCTGCTCGCGCCAGCACACCCGGCCAGATTGTAGTGACGCCCGGTCGTGTCGGCCCTTGTGTGCTGCAGTAGGCCGGTCGCGAGCCCGATCTTGTCAGGGGCTTCGATGGCGAGCGAGGTCGCTGCGGCGCGTCGAAAGTCGTGCATGCTCATAGGCTCGGCAAAGCTCTGCTGCGTGAGGCGGCGCACGACCTGATAGATCGCGTCAGCCGTGAGCGCCTTGCCGCGCTGGGAGATCCACAGTGTGTCGCTCGCCTGACATCGAGCCAGGCGCGGCCGACCGCAGTCGAGATAGTGGGCAAGATGGGGAGCCAGCTTGGCTGGAACGATGAACGAGTCCGACCGTCCGCTCTTGGTGTCTTCTGCATGCAGGTTGATGGTCAGGGTGGCGCCGCTGCGGATAAGATGGGAAGTGACTGTCAGAGCCGCCATGCTTCTGCGCCGGATCGGCCACAATGACAGCAGGGCAAGGATGAGTCCGTCGCGGAACTGCAGTTGGCGAGCGAACGGCTTGGGCATTCGACGATCGGCATTACGCTCGATCTCTACAGCCACGTTTTGCCCGGAATGCAGGCAGATGCCGCGGAACAGGTTGACGCGGCGATCCGGAGCGCGGTAAAGCCGAGCGCGTAAAAGGTATTCGGTAGCAAAATGGTAGCAACTGCCCCGATGCAGGCTAGCGAAAAACCAGATAAGCTAACGAAATCAATGTTGGATGGGTGGCCGAGCGGTTTAAGGCACCGGTCTTGAAAACCGGCGTGGGGCAACTCACCGTGGGTTCGAATCCCACCCCATCCGCCAATCACCGCCGATTGCCCTCTATTGTGCGAGATTGCCCCCGATACCGCACACCCACCGATCAGCGTATAAAACTGCCGATTCTACGCTATAGCCCGATAAATCATGAAGGCCAGCGATACGGCAACTTTCGACCTTAACGTCTGCCGTCAGTTCCTCTTAACTGCTTTCCCGTAAGCAGACCTTCGTCAAGCGTGTTGCTACTTCCCATTGAGATTATAGAATTTTGCCAGTGCGCCAACGACATTCGCCATTTCGGTTCGAAGATCGGGCGGCCCGATTACCTCGACGTCTTTTCCAAAGCGCAGTATCTCCATAGCCGCGTGAGCCATGGAGCCTACCGATACGGATACCTGCCTCCAGCCTCGTGCGTCGGCTTCCTCCGAAATCACAGCCCCGTTGCGGACGTAGGGAGGCAGAAGCTCCTCCATCATGTCTATGCCCCAAGGCGAAAGACGAATTTCCGCTCGATTTGGATGCAGGTCCACCTCATATCGCCGGATGCTCTCAGCCCAATATCCTTCGAGGTCGAAAGCCTTTGGATATTCAAAGCGGTCATCGAGCACCATCATCTTGCTGATGCGAGAAACGCGGAAGGTGCGAACTTCATTGTGAACTTGGGCGACTAGATACCAAGCGCCGCCTTTCAGGACGATACCCAGAGGCTCGACTTGCCGCTCCTTGTCCGTCGTCCGGCTTTGGTAGCGCATACGTATCGGGTGCTGGTTCCACACGGCATCGGCAATCGCTGGCAGGTGGTCCAAGGTTTCGGGCTCGGCGAACCAAGCCGGCGCATCAAAGTGGAAACGTGTCTTCATCGCACCGGGGCGCATGGCCTCCGGTAGTGCAGCCAAGAGCTTTGCACGTGCGCTTGCCACTACAGCGCCCATCCCTAGGTCGGCGGCTTGCCGCGTGAGGCCCGCCAAAAATAGCGCCTCGGTCTCTGTCGAGGATAAGCCGTTCAGGCGAACTCGATAGCCATCAAGCAGCCGATAACCTCCGCTGCTACCTTGCACACTGTAGATTGGGATGCCTGCTGCGCTAAGGGCATCTACATCTCGATAGATCGTGCGCAGGGAAACCTCGCACTCGGCGGCAAGCGCCTGCGCGGTGACGTGTCCCTTCGCTTGCAGCGTGGTCAGGATGGATAGAAGGCGGCTTGCTCGCATCGCACGAGCATAACCAACCTGACACAAATTGACAGGTATGGCCGACTAATGTGTCGTCGTCGGCCACGGGCAGACAACAGACCGAAGCCCGTCCCGACCATATCTCAGACCCCCTAGGGACTCAGAAAATCATGCCACGCGCAATCAAGCACCTGTTCATTGGAGGACTAATCATCATGGGAATATCGACTGCGGCAACTGCGCAGGAGCTAACCATCGTCAACCCGCCAAACCTCGGCGATCCCACGCCGAACGGCTACAGCACGGCGGTTATCGTGCCTGCAAATGCGCGGGTGGCCTATATCTCCGGGCAAGGCGGCTTTGACGGAACAGGGGCCTTATTGCCCGACTTCGCTACTCAGGTCGCACAAGCATACGCGAACCTTGGTGCAGCCCTTGAAGGAATCGGAGCGAGGCCGGATCAGGTCGCCAAACTCACTGTTTTCGTGGTCGATCATGACATGTCCAAGCTCGGGGTGCTGACACAGAATGTCACGGCAATGTTCGGCGACAGGCTACCGGCCCAGACTCTGGTTCCCGTTCCCAAGCTTGCAATCGACCCTATGCTCTTCGAGGTAGAAGCGGTCGTTGTCCTGGAATAGAGGGATTGGCGGACTAGTGCGACGGCTGAACACGCGAGAAAATTCCCAGAGGAAAAGGTTGGGCGGCGGCTTCTGGTAAAGTTCAACTGAAAGCCGCTCTTCCGCTTCCTACCTCAAAAATGGTCGTCCCGTCATCAATTTTGGAGAGCTATAGCGTAGACGTAGTTCTCCGTTTCATCGGCTTCGGCCCGCCAACTTTTCCAGCATCGGCATGTGAAGAAGTGGTCTTTGCACCGAGGGCTCACCAGACACTGATCTTTTTAATGGAATATCTATGGATTCACCGGGAGTCCCCCGGTAGCTTGCAAAGATGTTTCGTCGGGTTACGCATTTTTAGGTCGGCACCGGCGGCGTGACGGAAAACATGACAATAGGAGTTAGTCCAACGCAGCCTAAGCGACCACTCATTAGCGCCCCACAGACCTGCTCATGCTCATGCGGCCTTTCCGAGCTGTTGCAAGGTTCCGAAACCCTATCGTTGATCCGAAGCAACATCCGTCTGCGCAATGCCAAGCAGTAAGTCCACAAAGCCTATTCTCCTACTCGGAGCAACGGACTACGCCGCCGTCTTTCTGGATGCATTTGAGGATGTGCCCGGTGTCCGTCTGACTGGTTGCGTTCAGAATCTAGATCCCGCGGCGGACAGCCGCGAAATCCTCGGCCGACCCGTCTACTGGACCGGCTCCGTTGGTCACTTGCGCAGCACACATAATCTCCTGTGCATTCTGGGTACGACCAAACGGAACGCATGGATTGCTGAAATGGCGGAACAAGGATTTGAGTTCGCAACGCTACTCCATCCATCAAGTACCGTATCGCGCCGCAGTACGCTTGGATTTGGCGTATCTGTTGACTCCGGCACGGTTATCGCCGGGTTTACACGGATCGGCGACCACGTCCGCATCGGCAGGCGCGTTGCGATCGGACACCACGCAGAAATTGGCAGCTACAGCACCATTCATCCCGGTGCTGTCATTTCCGGCCATTGCCGTCTAGGCGAGCAAGTGACGATCGGTGCCGGTGCGGTGATCATTGATCGGATTGAAATAGGCGACGGAGCATTCATAGCAGCCGGGGCCGTGGTCACGAAGACTGTGCCCTCGCGCGCACTGTTTGCGGGGAATCCGGGGCGTGTCGTCCGGCCACTTTACGGCCCGCGGTAACGAGGTAGGAATGGGCGGACCAGATGCTCTAGAAACAGATGCTGCAGCGTGTGCCGCTTTCGGCGCGACGCCGCCCACCGCGCTCCCGCCAGCCAATCCATGATGGCAGTTCCTTTCAATCTGGCGACAAGGCTGGGGTCGGAAGAAAGCTTTGTCATGGATGCCATACGCAGCGGACGACTGGCCGGGGACGGCGCCTACAGCCGAAGATGCGAAGACCGCGCCAGTGAGCACTTGGGTTTCGGTAATGTCTTGGTGACGTCTTCGGGAACGCATGCTTTGGAAATTGCGGCGATGCTCCTTGATCTGTCGCCTGGCGATGAAGTGATCATGCCAAGCTTCACCTTTCCATCTACGGCAACGGCCTTTGTGCTGCGCGGTGCGCGACCAGTGTTTGTTGATGTCAGGCCTGACACGATGAACATTGACGAGCGGTGTATCGAGCCTGCCATTACGGCGCGGACGCGCGCCATTGTCGTGGTCCACTACGGCGGGGTCGCCTGCCAAATGGACGCTGTGATGGACCTGGCATCCGCGCACGGCTTGGCAGTCATTGAGGACGCTGCACATGCCGTTGGGGGGCGGTGGATGGAACGTCCGCTTGGCACCATTGGTGACATGGCCGCGTTCAGTTTCCACGAGACCAAAAACCTGACAAGTGGCGGCGAAGGCGGCATGATCTGGGTACGCGATCCTGAGCTTTTTGCCCGCGCCCAGGTTATTCGGGAAAAAGGGACGAACCGGAGCGCGTTTCGTGCGGGAAAAGTCAGTAAGTATGAGTGGATGGATATCGGCAGCAGTTATCTGATGGCCGAGGTGAATGCCGCTTATCTTTGGCCGCAGCTTGCCGAGATCGACCAGATTACATTGAAGCGAAGATCGATCTGCGATGCCTACAGGGCTGCCTTCGCCGACCTTATAGATTCTGGCAGAATAGCGGTGCAGGAGATGCCGGCGGGCACCTATGCACCGGGTCACATATTCTACCTTAAACTGCGCGATGAATCTGACCGTGACGCCTTCATCGCCGCCGCACGCGATAGAGGTGTGCTTGCGGTTTCCCACTATGTCCCTTTGCACACAGTGCCCGCAGGCCGACAATTCGGCCAGTTCGTCGGACAGGATGTGGTGACGACACGCGACAGCAGCCGGCTCGTGCGGCTTCCGGTCTTCTACAACATGTCCACGGAGCAGTACGGTCTCGTGATCGACGCGGTTTCGGCATTCTTCGCCGCTAGTCCGTAAGGCAGATGATGTGGATATCGAAACGGCCAACCTATGTCATCGTCGCGCCCCAGTATTGCGACAGTTCCGGCGGAAATATCTTTCTTCATAGGCTTGCGAACGAATTGGCCTGCATCGGAGAACGGGCCGTCCTGTGGCCGATGGGCTCGAAGCCGCGTTCTTTGGCCCTAGATGCCTTACACCGGATGGCGCGAAGAAAGTCCGGGTACAAGATGATGCCGGACACTGCAGCTCGTCTGGCACATTCCGATGACCTGCATCGCAACGCAATCGTTGTCTACCCTGAGGTCGTCATGGGGAATCCGCTTGGGGCAAAGCGTGTAGTGCGCTGGCTGATGTACCCGCCAAAGTTGCGAGGAACGGCAGCAAGCTTCGGCCCGAATGACCTATTTTTCAAGGTGAGTGATTTCAGCGATGACGTCGGCCTCACCGGGGGCGCAGCGTTGCTGCAGCTTTTTTCGGTACATCCGGCCTATACTGACTACGGCAACAAGGATCGGAATGGCACCTGCTACATGGTGCGCAAGCAAGCGGACAAACCGATCCTGCATGACCCTGACCGTGACGTTTGCCTGGACGGCTTGGATCACGAAACGATCGCAGACCAGTTCAACCGATGCGAACGGTTCATCTGTTATGATGAGGCGACGATTTATGCCCAATTTGCTGCGCTTTGTGGCTGCCTGCCGATCGTGGTTCCCGGCTTCTACCAAGACCGGGCGGCGTGGGCCGCTCACAGGCCAATCGCGAAAAATGGCGTCGCCTTCGGATTGGACGACACGGACCATGCCATCAAGACCCGGCACCTTCTGGCCGAGGACCTGCGAAAGATCGAACTGGAGGGACGCGTGACAGTCCGGAACTTCGTAGAACGGACAAAGCGCGCCTTCGGCTACGACTGACGCGGCATCAAGCCGCATGACAGGGTGGTCGCACTTCAGAGCGAGGCAAGGACGCCACGGTAAGGATACGCGCCAAGGCCGGACAGTCTGGGCGAAGACCGCGGCCGTTTGCGCCCTCACCCATAGAAGTGCCGGAATTTAATTCATCGGTCACTAGTTTTGGATCGCAAGGCATGGCGGGGAAAATCGAACCGATCCCATCCGCCAGTCGCGCGCCCAAATTTGGCTCTTTGCGCAACCAACCGAGCACACCTATCCCAGCAACCGACCCACAACAAAACAGCCCGTGCAACCTACGCCTTCCGTGAAAATTTCATGGCAGTCGCTTGCCTAACTATTGATTGCTGTTTCCGCACAAATCGATCTTGTTTCTGTATCGATCGATGCTAGATTGAATACATAAACTATCAATATGTGGACGAAATATACATTAGGTGCATGCAATTTAGTTTGGGAGGAAATCATGTTTGGAAGTTTTGCGCGAAAATTGGCGGCAGCAGTGTTTTGCCTTGGTCTTGGTGCCGCAACAGGGGTGGCACAGGCAGCGGACGAACCGCTAAAAGTTGGATTTGTCTATATTGGGCCGATCGGCGACGCCGGATGGACCTATTCCCATGACCTCGGCCGCAAGCCCTGGCAGGCTTTCAAGCGGGGTTGCCGCATAGATCGGGAAAGCGGGCAGGAACTCGCGTACGATTGCCGCCGCGCCAGTTCCCACGATCGTGGCTTCTTCCTTGCTAAGCGGAGCATTGCGCTTCGACGAGCGGTTTTCGACAAGCTTCATTTGCAGTTCCTCACATCCTCATGCACGTTCCGTCTCCCGACGGATCATCGGACAATACCTTCCCCTGCCCGTGCCAGCAGGCGCGGACGGCTCGATCTTCCAGCCGGATGGCTAGTTGGCTATTCTGCGATCTCGCTTTCCAGGGCCAGAAACACGTCCGCCGCCCTGCCGGCAACAAGATCGACATGCTGTCGCATCAGGTTGTGGGCGGTGTCCTCGTCTCCGGCCTTTATCGCGTCTGCAATGCGGTTATGCTCAACGACCGACCTTTGCATGCTCCTTGGCTGCGTCGTGATATGACGGCGATAAGCATTGAGGCGGTTGCGCAGCTTCCGGCTTTCCTCCTGCAGGAATTCATTGCGTGAACCCCGGAAGATCGTCTCGTGGAACAGATTGTTGGCGGCATAGAACCCGTCGTGGTCCTCCTTGTTCGCCAACGCGTCGCATTCCTTGTTCCACTTGCGCATTTCGGCAATCTCGGAGGTGGTCATCCGCCGCGCCGAAAGCCGCGCCGAAAGCCCTTCATACTCCGCCATCACCTGAAACATCTCGATCAGCTCCGCCGTAGTCAGCCGCTTGACCGTAGCGCCCTGGTTTTTCCGGATCTCGATCAGGCCGCTCGACGCAAGATGACGGAGCGCCTCACGTACCGGCGTACGGGAAACCTCGAAGCGGCGTGCCAGCGATTGCTCGTCGAGCCGATCGCCGGGCTTCAGGATGCTGTTCAGGATGTCGTCCTCGAGCAGCCGGACGAGACCGTCTGTCGAAAGCCTGGCCTCTTTCTCACCGTTGATGACTTCGCTCAATGCCGCCTCCTCGATCTGTCGTATTCCGATGCTAGATGCATCCTTGCCAGATTTGATGCAAGCGCCGTTCATATAGTCATTCAAGACTACTGCTTTACCGTTATCACCAGACACATGCTTTGATCCTTGCCTTCATTGACCGTGTAGTGCGGGTCACCCGGCTCAAACAGTACTGACTCTCCCTTCGTCAGGGTGAAGCGCTCCTTGCCCGTATCGAAAGTCATCTGGCCCTCCACCACGTAGAAAACCTGAGACCAGTCGTCGTGATGGTGAAGCTCGCCGCCGCCGCCGACAGGCGCCTTGGACACCTGTACGCAGAAATTGCTTCCCTGAAAGGGCACGATATCGAGAACGTTCAAGCCGCCGAAGTGATTAGGCGGGGTAATGCCGGTGGCATTGCCATTCTTCCATATATTCATGTCGTTTCCTCAATATCTTGAATAACCGGCTTAAGTGAGTGCCTTAGGAAATGTAGGCCATGTATGGGCTGATCACGCTGCGCACGGGCACCTGGATGATTGCCGGCTTGCCGCTGGCTATGGCATCGCCCAGAGCCTTCTTGATTTCGGCGGGATCGCGGGCGAAATAACCTCGCCCACCCAATCCTTCCGCAACCTTGGTCCAGTCGCGGCGCGGCAGGGTCATTTCGTAGGTCTCGCCAAAGATCTGCTCCTGCGGTAGCGCTATTGCGCCCCACATCTCATCGTCGAGCACGACGATGATGAAGGCGCGGCCGTACCGTTCCGCCGTGTCCAACTCGGAAATATGGAAGCCGACGCCTCCGTCTCCCACGAAGACCACCACAGGCGCCTTCGGGTCGGCAAAGCTCGCACCGGCGCCATAGGGCACTTCGGCCCCAAGAGCCCCCGACTGGCCCGCCCTCAGGTAACGGCCCGGAGCGGAAATGCGCAGGCGCGCATCAGCCCAGAAGTCGATATTGCCATGGGAAGTCACATAGATGGTGTTGTCGGGCGCTGCCTCGCTTACCGCATCGACGGCGGCAATCGGGTGGATACCTGCGGCGTCGCCTTGGCCAAGCTGCGCTGCGTGCTCCTTGTTCCATGCCGCAACCAGGCCGGAACTCCAGGCCTTGTCCGTATTCAACGCTGGCAGACCGGCCAGTATTTCGACAAAAGCGGCTGGTGAAGCGGCAACTGCAACATCGGCCCGCTTGTTACGATGCAGAAGTTCCTGATCCGAGCAGACCTGAATAATGCGGGCGCCTGCGCCAACCGAGTCACCAAACTCCAGGTCGAACTCGAAATGATGACCCAGCAGCATGATGCAATCGGTGTCCGCCAACGCCTGCTTCAATGTCGCATTGCAGGGTATGTAGGCGGGACCAAACCAGTTGGGGTGACGTTCACTGACGATACCCCGGGCCAACCGCATGGTGGCAAAGGCCAGGTTGTGCTTTTCGATGGTCTCGACAAGACGCTCGGAGCGGTGCCAGAACAATTCGTCGCCCAAGATCAAAAGCGGCTTCTTCGAGTTGCCGAGCAGCTTGATCGCCGCATCGGCATCGCTGGCGCAAACGCCGGGCGTGCCGGGAAGTGGCGGGCATGTGCCGATCGCCTCGGACGCAAGCGGCGTCGACAGAATATCGGATGGAACTTCGAGAAATACCGGGCCCGGACGGCCAGCCCACATATTGCGCCAAGCCATGTCGAGATATTCCTGCAACCGGTTGGGGTCGGTGCAGCGCGCCGCCCATTTGGTCACATTCTTCATGATCGGCAAAACGTCGTAGGCCATGCCCGCGCCGCGGTCGTCGGACTTGGTTCCCGCCTTTGCCCCAACGATGATGATCGGAGTGCCGGCGAGCGTCGCCACCAAACCCGGCGTCACGGCGTTAGTGACACCGGGGCCGAGCGTGACAACGGCAGCGCCGGCCTTGCCGGTTACGCGTGACTGCGCCTCGGCCATGAAGCAGGCCGCCGCCTCATGGCGAGCATGGATAAGCGGAAGCCCCTGGTTCGCACAGGCGCGATAGACAGCGTTGATCGGGCCGCCCGAAACCGAGAAGACATTCTTGACGCCGGCATTCTTCAGCCAGGCGACAATAGCCCCGCCTCCATCCATGCGGTCGTTCTTCTGAGGCTTGTTATCAGTATGCACGAGACTTTCCTCCGTCGAGGGCAATGGCTGTTCCGGTGATAAAACCGGCACGCTCGGATGCGAGCATGGCCACCATCGCGCCGAAATCATTTGGGTCCCCGAACTTGCGGGCTGGTACTTCAGCCAACCAAACCGCCTCTGCGGCAGCGCGGTCGAGGCCGTCAATTTCCATGCTGGACTTGACCAGGTACTCCATGCGGTCGGTGGCGAAGGGCCCCGGGCACAGACAATTGACCATGATGCCCTCATGGGCGAACTCGATGGACAACGACTTGGCCAGGCCGACAACCGCGAGACGCACGGAATCGGACAGAACCATGTTGGGCTGAACAACTTTCACGCCCACTGTCGTCACGAAGATGATTCGGCCCCAGCCACCGGCCCGCATATGCGGCAGAACAGCATGCGAGAGATCCACCAATGGCAGCAGGCTTTCATTCAATGCCTGCTCCCAGCCCTCGCGCGGAACGCTAAGAAAAGGTCCGGCTGCCGGCCCGCCCGTGTTTCCGACGAAAATATCGAGCCCGCCGAACTTGGCCACCACTTCATCGACTGCCGGCTTGAGCGTCGCACGGTCGGTCAAATCCATCGGAACGGCCAGAACGTCGGCAGCACCGGCTTCCTTCAACTCGGCCAGAAGATCCTGCATCGCAGTAACACTGCGCCCTGCAACCGCCACACGAGCACCCTCAGCCGCGAGCGAGAGTGCTGAGGCTCTCCCCAGGCCACGTGACGCCGCCGTTACCAGTGCACGCCGCCCTTTTAGTCCGAGTTCCATTCAGAAAGCGCTCCCATTTTGCCTTTAGATTTGGCTACCAACGTGTGAGCATGTTGTCAATTTATGTAGACAATCTTTTTTCTGTTGCATACAAAATTGTTTGATGTTCATTAGAAAGCAAGCTTGAAGCACCCACTTCTCAGGGAGACCCATCGTGAACGAACGCGTCATTATTCCTATTGTGGTTGGCACGAAGGTCCTGAGCGAAGGCTCGGACGGCATCGGTCAATCTGTGGACCCTGCAACCGGCGAAGTGGTTGCCACCTTTGCTCGCGCAGGCGAGGCCGAAGTGGAAATGGCAGTCGCGGCTGCCCGCGAAGCTTTCGACAATGGCCCGTGGCGGCGTATGCGCCCCTTCGAGCGCGGGCGTATCCTTCACCGCATCGGGGAACTGATGCTTCAGAAGCGCGACGAGATTGCGCGTAAAGAGAGCATGGACAGTGGCAAGCCGCTGCGCGACTCCTATTGGGAAGTCGATTGCTCCGCCCGTTTCTTCGAATTCTACGGCGGCGCCGCAGATAAGCTGCATGGCAATTCGATTCCGCTTGGCCCGGACTGGTCGGACTGGACCGTCAAGGAAGGTATCGGCGTAAGCTTGCACATCATCCCGTGGAACTACCCGTTCCAGCTTATCGCCCGTGGCGTAGCCCCTGCCCTGGCTGCCGGTTGTGCGGTCATCATCAAGCCATCCGCCGACACGCCGGTAACTGCCTATGAGTTCGTCAAGATCTGCCAGGAGGCAGGATTGCCGGAAGGTCTGGTAAATCTGGTCAACGGTCGCGGCTCCGTCGCAGGCGACCTGCTGGCGCGTCACAAGGGCGTCGACCAAATAACGTTCACGGGTTCGGTGCCTACCGGAGAGCGCGTGCTGGTCGCCGCCGCGTCTCACGCCATTCCATGCAACATGGAGCTCGGCGGCAAATCACCCCAGATCCTGTTTGCCGATGCGGACCTCGATAGGTCATTGCCAATCATCGCAGGTGGCTTCCTCACGCATTGCGGCCAGGTCTGCAATGCCGGCACGCGCCTTTTTGTAGAGCGTTCCATTCACGACAAGGTCGTTGAGAAGCTGCATGCCCGCATCAAGTCGATGACGCTTGGTGCAGGTGTCGAAGACCCGGACATGGGGCCTCTGATCAGCCGGTCGCACAAGTCGGATGTAGAGCGCTACTATGATATCGCGCGCAAGGATGGCGAACTGCTGCTTGGCGCTGACGTTCCGACGGCGGCTGCTTTGGCAAACGGCGCTTTCGTGCGCCCAGGCCTGGTCGTAGGCGCCAACAACAGCACGCAGATCGCGCGCGAGGAAATCTTCGGCCCAATCCTCACCGTGATCCCCTTCGACACCGCGTCAGAAGCCATCGATGGGGCGAACGATTCTCCGTTCGGCCTTGTGGCAGGTATTCATACCTCCAACATCGACAAGGCACTGGGTGTCGGATCGAGGTTGCAGGTCGGACAGGTCTGGATCAACTCCTTTGGGGTGGGGCTGGATGTCGAGTTCCCGTTTGGCGGCTACAAGCTGTCCGGCTATGGCCGCGAAAAGGGTCTCGAGGCCCTTGCCGCCTACCAGCAGGTCAAGAACATCGCCATCCACCATCCCCTGCCGGGCTGAAATGAGCGGTGCCTACTGGCACCGCGCCCTCAACCGCGAACGCCCTCATGCCGCCTTGGCCATGCCGGTGCGTTCGCGTCGACCCATCCTGAAAATGCCCTAGGAGGAGAAAACATGTCACTGGTCATCGAAGGCGAAGAGCATATCAAGGCGCCGATTGAAAAGGTCTGGGCTGCGCTCAACGAGCCGGAAATCCTGCAATCCTCGATCCCGGGCTGCACCGATCTGGTCAAGACTTCCGACAACAACATGAAGGCCACCGTCGTACTCGCAGTCGGTCCGATCAAAGCCAAGTTCGCCGGTGAAGTGACGCTAAGCAACATCCAGGCGCCAAACTCCTACACCATCCAGGGTGAAGGCAAAGGCGGCATCGCAGGCTTTGCCAAGGGGGGTGCCGATGTCGCCCTGACCGCGATCAGCCCGGATGAAACGCTGTTGAAGTATCAGGCTCGCGCCGACGTGGGTGGCAAGATCGCACAACTCGGCAGCCGCCTCATCGTTTCGACCTCCAAAAAGCTCGCTGGTGAATTCTTTTCGAATTTCAACAAGACCATTTCCGAGCAGGGCTGACGGCGAACGGCAAGAGGAAGCAGCCTGTAAAGCAGGTGCAAGCCGGCAAGGCTTGGCCGCTCCGCAGGCTGTAAATCAAACTTGCCCAGCCGACACGTCACTTAGCAAAAGGTGCAATTGAGATCGGCAACGGCCTTGATTTCCAAGGCCCAGCACGACTGATGTTCTTTCGGATGCCAGCGCTTGAAGGCACTAACCCTTGACGCGCTCATATATCGCGCGTTAGGCCGTCATATCACGTCTCACCACCTCAGATTGGCTTTCAAGCAATGGAAATCTTCACAGCGGCAGGGTTCACCGCGCTCCTGCAGGTAATTGCAATCGATCTTGTATTGGCCGGAGACAACGCAATCGTCATCGGGCTCGCTGCCGCAGGCCTGCCCGCCGAGCAGCGGAAGAAGGCAATCCTGATCGGCGTCATCGCCGCGACGGTCCTGCGCATCGGCTTTGCCATCATCACCGTCCAGCTCCTTGCGATACTCGGCCTCCTGCTCGTCGGCGGCATCCTTCTGCTGTGGGTCTGCTGGAAGATGTGGCGCGAACTGCGCACGTCGCACGAAGATGAACACGAAGCGACCGAAGCCTTATCCGACGCCGACCTGGATGGCGACAGGGTGGTGGCCGGCAAGGCAAGGCGGAAGACACTTGGCCAAGCGGCGACACAGATCGTCATCGCCGACGTTTCCATGTCCCTCGACAACGTGCTGGCCGTCGCCGGCGCCGCGCGCGACCATCTCACCGTGCTGGTCATCGGTCTCGTCCTCTCGATCGCGCTGATGGGCCTGGCGGCATCCTTCATCGCCAGGCTCCTGCATCGCTATCGCTGGATCGCCTATGTCGGCCTGCTCATCATCCTCTATGTAGCGCTCGACATGATCTATCGCGGCACGGTGGAGGTCTGGCCACACCTCAGCGTTGCCCTCGCCTAGACGACCAAGGCAAAGCGTATCCATGCGGCGGGAACTGTGATAACAGGCCCGCCGCAATCACTTTTTCTGGAAAATTTGCATGTCAACCCCTCGCGTGAGCTTCGTCAGCCTCGGATGCCCAAAGGCACTCGTGGATTCCGAGCGCATCATCACCCGCCTGCGCGCCGAGGGCTACGAGATCGCCCGCAAGCATGACGGAGCAGACCTCGTCGTGGTCAACACCTGCGGCTTCCTCGATTCGGCGCGTGAAGAATCGCTTGGCGCGATCGGCACGGCGCTCAAGGAAAACGGCAAGGTCATCGTTACCGGCTGCATGGGAGCGACCCCTGACCTGATCCGCGAGAAGCACCCGAACGTACTGGCGATCACGGGACCGCAAGCCTACGAAAGCGTGATGGCAGCGGTGCACGAAGCGGCTCCACCGGCGCATGACCCCTATATCGACCTTCTGCCGCCGCAGGGCGTCAAGCTCACGCCACGCCACTACGCCTATCTGAAGATTTCCGAAGGCTGCAACAACCGCTGCACCTTCTGCATCATTCCCGCACTGCGCGGAGACCTCGTCTCGCGCCCCGCCGCCGATGTGCTGCGCGAAGCCGAAAAGCTTGCAAAGGCCGGCGTGAAGGAAATCCTCGTCATCTCGCAGGACACCAGCGCCTATGGCGTCGACATCAAGTACCAGACGAGCGTCTGGCAGGACCGCGAGGTTCGCGCGAAATTCCTCGACCTTTCCGAAGAACTGGGCAAGCTCGGCGTATGGGTGCGCATGCACTACGTGTACCCCTACCCCCACGTCGCCGATGTCATTCCGCTGATGGCGGATGGCAAGATCCTGCCTTACCTCGACATCCCGTTCCAGCACGCCTCGCCGCAAGTGTTGAAGAACATGCGTCGGCCCGCCCATGGCGAAAAGACGCTGGACCGCATCCGTTCATGGCGAGAGGATTGCCCCGACCTGGCGATCCGCTCCACCTTCATCGTCGGCTTCCCCGGCGAAACCGAAGAAGATTTCGAGATGCTGCTCGACTGGCTTGACGAGGCGAAAATCGACCGCGCCGGCTGCTTCAAATACGAGCCTGTCAAAGGTGCGCGCTCCAACGACCTCGGCCTCGAGCAAGTGCCGCAGGAAATCAAGGAAGCCCGCTGGCACCGGTTCATGCAGCGGCAGCAGAAGATTTCCGCGGCTCAGTTGGCCAGGAAAGTCGGCAAGCGCCTGCCCGTCATCATCGACGAGGCGCACGGCAACGCCGGCAAAGGCCGCACCAGATACGACGCGCCGGAAATCGACGGATCAGTGCACATCCAGTCGCGCCGTCCGCTGCGTACCGGCGACATCGTAACGGTCAAGATCGAGCGCAGCGACGCTTACGACCTTTACGGAACGGCCGTCTGACCCTCGGTCAAAATCCATGAAAGCAAAAAGGGCGCCGCGAGGCGCCCTTTTCATTCTGCGGTTTTACCGCATGCCTTACTGCGGCAGCTTGTCGTCCACGCCCTTGACGTAGAAGTTCATGCCGAGCAGCGTCTTGTCGTCGGCAACTTCGCCGTCCTTCAGCCACTCGCTGCCGTCCTGCTTGGCAACCGGGCCGGTGAAGGGGTTCCAGCCGCCAGCAATCTTGGCTTCGGTTTCCTTCGCAGCAGCTGCAACGTCATCCGGCAGGTTGGTGTACGGAGCCATGAGCACCGCGCCTTCCTTGATGCCTTCCCAACGATCCTCAGGCTTCCAGGTCCCGGCCAGCACTTCGCCGATACGCTCGATATAGTACGGACCCCAATCATCGACGATCGCGGTGTACTGCGACTTCGGCGCAAAGGTAATCATGTCCGAAGCCTGGCCAAAGCCGTGCAAGCCGCGCTCCTGGGCAACCTGCAAAGGCGCTGTGGAGTCGGTGTGCTGCACGATGATATCAGCGCCCTGGTCGAACAGGGCCTTGGCAGCGTCGGCTTCCTTGCCCGGATCGAACCAGGAGTTCACCCACACGATCTTGACCTTGAAGTCAGGATTGACGGACTGCGCACCCAGCATGAAGGCGTTGATGCCCATCACGACTTCCGGGATCGGGAACGACACGATGTAGCCGGCGACGCCAGCCTTCGACTGCTTGGCAGCGATCTGGCCGATCACGTAGCGGCCTTCATAGAAGCGCGCGTTGTAGATGCCCAGATTGTCGCCCATCTTGTAGCCAGTCGCGTGCTCGAACTTGATGTCCGGGAATTTCGCGGCGACCTTGACCTCGGCATCCATGAAGCCGAACGAGGTTCCGAAGATGATCTTGCAGCCTTGGCGCGCAAGGCGCTCGAAGGCGCGCTCCGCGTCCGGGCCTTCGGCGACGTTCTCGAGGTAAGCCGTCTCGACCTTGTCGCCGAATTGCTTCTCGACCGCGAGGCGTCCCTGGTCGTGCTGATAGGAGTAACCGAAGTCGCCGATGGGGCCGACATAGACCCAGCAGGCCTTCAGTTTTTCCTGCGCCTGCACTGTCGCGGCGAAGGAAAGCGTCGCAGCGGTGGCTGCAAGCGCAATAAGCAGTTTTTTCATCATGTTACCTCTCTGTGTTTAGCCACTGGGCTTCTGCTTGTTGTTAGCGATCTGGCACGAATGGCTGCCCAAGGGAAGCTGGCGTATTCATCATGGTCAGGCGCTTGTTGCGCGAGATTAGAACAAGAACCACGATGGTTGCCAGATAGGGCAGCGAAGAAAGAAATTGCGAAGGCACAGGAATGCCAAAAGCCTGTGCATGAAGCTGTCCGATCCATACCGCGCCGAAGATATATGCGCCCGCCAAGACCCGGAGCGGACGCCACGAGGCGAACACCACCAGCGCAAGTGCGATCCAGCCGCGGCCCGCAGTCATGTTCTCGACCCATTGCGGCGTGTAGACCAGCGACAGGTGCGCCCCAGCAAGGCCGGCACAGGCACCGCCGAAGACGACCGCCAGATAGCGATAGCGGATAACCTGGATGCCAAGCGCGTGAGCCGAGGTGTGGCTGTCGCCAATCGAGCGCAGCGTAAGTCCGGTCCTGGTCCTGAACAGGAACCAGGCGACGGCGATAACCAACACGATCGACATGTAGAAGATCGGGTCCTGGCCGAACAGCAGGCGACCTATCACCGGTATGTCGGTGAGCACCGGAATATAGAGGTTGGGCAGGCGCTCGCCGGGAAGACCGACGAAGTTCGTGCCCATCATGCCGGACAGGCCAAGGCCCAGGATCGTCAACGAAAGTCCAGTCGCCACCTGGTTGGTGGCAAGCGAAAGCGTCATCACGGCAAAAAGCAGCGAGAAAATCGCACCAAGCGCTATACCCGCGAAAAGTCCGATCCACGGATTTCCGGTGAGGTACGCTGCGCCGAATCCGCCGATGGTACCCATCACCATCATGCCCTCGACACCAAGGTTGAGAACGCCGGAACGTTCGACCACCAGTTCACCGATTGCTGCAATCAGCAGCGGGGTCGCGGCCGTGGCAATCGTCATCAGAATGTTGACGGTGATATCCATCAGCGTGCCTCCTCAAGCTTTGCCGCGACTTGCGGTTTGGGCGCACCAAGACCGACCAGACGGATGCGGTAGTGGATCAGCGTGTCGCAACCGAGCACGAAGAACAGCAGCATGCCTTGAAACACCCGGGCAACCTTGTCGGAAATTCCGAGCACGCTTTGGGCTGCCTCGCCACCGAGATAGGTCAAGCCCAGCACCAACCCTGCGGCGACAATGCCAAGCGGGTTCAAACGGCCAAGGAAAGCAACGATAATCGCGGTAAAGCCATAGCCGGGCGATATGCTTGGCTGCAATTGGCCAATCGCGCCAGACACTTCGGAAATTCCGGCCAATCCCGCCAGCGCGCCCGACACCATGAATGCGAAGAACACCATGCGGTTCAGGCTGAAGCCTGCGAAGCGCCCTGCCCGTGGGCTGGAGCCGAGCACGCGCACCTCGAAGCCCTTCAACATACGGCTCATCATGAACCAGATCAGCACCGCGGCTATCAGCGCAAACAGGAAACCCCAATTGGCCCGCCCGGACATCGGCATGATTTCAGGCAGGACCGCGGAACTGTTGAACTGCACCGTTTGCGGGAAATTGAACCCCTTCGGATCGCGCCAGGGACCGCGCACCATCCAGTCGAGGAACAATTGCGCCACATAGACCAGCATCAGGCTGGTCAGGATTTCATTGGTGCCGAAACGGGCCTTGAGGAACGCCGGGATACCGGCGTAGAGCGCGCCGCCTACCATTCCCATCAGCAGCATCATCGGCAGCACGAACGGCCCCTGCATCTCCGGATAGAGCACCGGAATGATCGAGCCGGCAATTGCGCCGATAACGAACTGCCCTTCCGCGCCGATGTTCCAGATATTGGCCCGGTAGCAGACCGAAAGTCCGACTGCGATAAGGATCAGAGGCGCGGCCTTGATCGCCAGTTCGTGGATCTGCCACACCTCGGTAATCGGCGAAATGAAGTAGGTGAAGAGTGCCGTTGCCGGATTGACGCCGAGAAAGGCGAACATGAGCGCACCGGCGATCACCGTCAGCGCAAAGGCAATGAACGGCGACAGCATTGAAAACAGCATTGAACGCTGCGGGCGTTTTACCAGTTCGAGACGCATCACGCGACCTCCGCTGCATGTTCGGTATGGCCGGGTTCCGCACCACCCATCAGCAATCCAATCTTTTCGAAGGTGGCTTCGGCAATGGGCAGAGGTCTCGACAACTCACCATTATGCATGACGGCAATGGAGTCCGATATCTCGAACAATTCATCCAGGTCCTGGCTTATCACCAGGACGGCCGATCCGCTGCGCGCCAGTTCGATCAGTGCTTGGCGGATATGGGCGGCGGCGCCCGCATCGACGCCCCAGGTCGGCTGGTTGACGACCATGACAGCGGGCTTGCGGTCGAGTTCGCGCCCGACAATGAACTTCTGCAGATTGCCGCCGGATAGCGCGGCTGCCTCCGGGTCAGGAGCGCTCTTGCGAACGTCCATCACCTCGATAATCCGTTGGGCGGCACTGTAGATGCTGCTGCTGTTGACGGTGCCGCCTGTTCCCACAAACATTTTCCCGTCGGTCGCATGGCGCGACAGCAAGAGGTTCTCCGACAGCTTCATGCGTGGGGCAGCACCGTGGCCAAGCCGCTCCTCAGGCACGAAGGCCGCTCCGAGAAGCCGCCTGCCCGTTATGGTGAGCCCGCCGGCATTCTTGCCGCGTATGCGCACCGAAGCAGCATCTTGCTGCAATACTTCGCCGGAAACCGCCTCGAAGAACTCGCCCTGGCCGTTTCCGGCCACCCCGGCGATGCCGATGACCTCGCCGGCGCGCACCGACAGGTTGATGTTCTTCAACGGAATGGAAAAGGGCGTTGCCGGCTGGCGGCTGAGATTGACGATCTCAAGCAGGGATTGCGCCTTGTCGATGCCTTCGACGGGCTGGCGCACAACGGCATGAACCTCGTTGCCGACCATCATTCTCGCGAGTGAAGAGGCAGTTTCCTCACGCGGATTGCAATGACCCACCACTTTGCCGTGCCGCAGCACGGTGGCGCGGTCGCACATGCGCTTTACCTCTTCGAGGCGGTGAGAAATATAGAGGATCGATTTGCCTTCAGACCGCAGTCGTTCCAGCGTCTCGAACAGCTTGTCCGCTTCCTGCGGCGTCAGCACGGAAGTCGGCTCGTCGAGAATGATGAGCTGCGGCGTCTGCAACAGGCAGCGGATGATTTCGATGCGCTGGCGTTCGCCAACGGACAGGTCGCCGACCAGCGATTCTGGATCGAGCGGCAGGCCGTAGCTGTAGGAAAGCGCCCTCGCCTTGGCTGCGATCGTGCCAATCGGCGCGCCGTCATCCAGCGACAGCGCAATGTTTTCGGCCGCAGTCAGCGCTTCGAACAGCGAAAAGTGCTGGAACACCATGCCGATGCCAAGCTTCTTGGCCGCACCGGGGTTCGCAATGTTGACCTTCTGGCCATTCCAGAAAATGTCGCCCGCGTTCGGCTCCAGGGAGCCGAACAGCATCTTGACCAGAGTGGACTTGCCCGCTCCGTTTTCTCCTAGCAATGCATGGATTTCGCCTTTGGCAATCGCCAAGTCGATATGATCGCACGCCTTGAGGGAGCCGAATATCTTGGTAAGGCCGCGAACCTCCAACAGGTTCACAGCGTTCTCTTGTACACTCACAGTGCCTCCCATCCGGTATGCCAGATATGTTCTGTGTTCCCAAAGCTATCGTAGGCGCGACTGGGAAATTACGCAAAGCGTCCCGCAGTTTGAAAGAGCTTCAAGAATTTCAGGGCCAGTTGGGAATGCTACTATGGGAGAAGGATGGTCGTTCCGGTGGTCTTGCGTCCCTCGAGATCGCTATGCGCCCGCGCGGCATCCTTCAAGGCATAGCGCTGGTTTATCTTGATCTGGACCGCCCCGCTCGCAACGACATCGAACAGCGCCTTCGCCGATGCTTCCAGGTCGGCACGCTTCGCATTGTACGCGAACAACGACGGCCGGGTCGCGAACAGCGAACCCTTCTGAGCCAACAGGTTGATGCTGAATGGCGGGATCGGCCCCGACGACTGCCCGAATGACACGAAAGTCCCCAACGGGCGCAGGCAATCGAGCGAGCCGGGGAATGTGTCGTTGCCCACGGAATCGTAGACGACATCGCATTTCCGTCCGCCTGTAAGCTTTACCACCTCGGCCACGAAGTCCTGCTTGCGATAGTCGATGACATGGTCGAAGCCGTGCGCCTTGGCCAATTCGATCTTGTCGGGCGACCCGGCCGTGCCGATTACCGTGGCTCCCAGGTGCTTTGCCCATTGGCCAAGGATGAGGCCGACGCCTCCGGCGGCAGCATGGTAAAGGATGGTGTCGTCCGCTTTCACCTTGAACGTGCGCAGCAGGAGATACTCAGCGGTCATGCCTTTCAGCATCATGGCCGCCGCTTGTTCGTCGCTGATGCCACCCGGAACTTTGACAACCTGATCGGCTTCGATAAGGCGTTCCTCGGCATAGGCGCCCAGTTTCACCGCATAGGCGACCCGGTCACCCGGCTGGAGCCAGTCTACTCCTTCACCCACTTCGACGACGACGCCCGCCGCCTCGCCACCAGGTATCAGCGGCAGGCCATCGGGTGCCGGGTAAAGCCCGGTTCGGTAGTAGACGTCGATGAAATTGAGACCGATGGCGGTGTGCCTGACCCTGATCTGCCCCTTGGTCGGACGACCCGGCTCGAAATCTTCATAGACGAGAGCTCCCGGCCCGCCGTGGGCATGGACGCGAATTGCTTTGGGCATGATCAGGCTTTCTTGGCACCGAGGTTAGGAAAGAATTGCATGATGCCGCCGATGCAGAACAGGTAGAGACCGGTTACGGTGATGCCTATCTTCGTGAATTGGCTGACATTTTCGGCGAGCACGCCGATCTGGCTGTAGAACACGGCAAGGGCGGATTCCGCGAGCGCAATAGCCCCAAAGCCGCACCAGAGCAGCGTGACGGTCAGGTTGATCGGACGCAGCCGCTTGACCCGCACCGGGTGCAGGAAATTGATCGGCACGAAGGTAAGCAGGCCGGCGACGACGACGACCGCGAACGACACCCACTCACCCGGCCCGACAACGAACAGCGTGAACACGACCATGTTCCAGACCACGGGGAAACCCTTGAAGAAGTTCTCCTTCGTCTTCATGCCGGTATCGGCGTAGTAGATTGCGCTGGAAACCACGATGATCGCGGCCGACAGGAAGGAAAGTCCCTCGCCCATCAGACCGAACTGATAGAGCGCGAATGCGGGGATCAGCACGTAGGTGACATAGTCGATAATGTTGTCGAGCAGTTCGCCCGACCAGGTCGGCAGGATTTCCTTGACCTCGAGCTTTCGAGCGATCGGCCCGTCGATACCATCGACGAACAAGGCAAGACCCAGCCACCAGAACATCGCCGTCCAACGTTCCTCGCTGGCAGCTACAAGCGAAACGAATGCGAGGAACGAACCTGATGCTGTAAGCAGGTGAACCGAGAAGGCGCGCGCCTGCGGCCATGTCACCTTCTTCTTGGGTCTCGGGATACGATCCCGGATCTTCTTGCCAGTTACATTCTTGCTCACAGCCCGCCAGTCCAGTTTGCAATGGCGTCAAACGATTGTCTTGATCAGCCAACCAACATCTCCGGTCAACTTGAACCTAATAGCAGGCAAGCTGGCCGCACAAGAAAATATCGTTCGCCCACCAATCGCATTGAATGTATCGGCTGAAACGTCGCGTTGAAGGCTGGCCCCCTTGGGCTATACTTGACACATACGGAGCCACTGTCATGTCAAACCAGAAACTGGACCCGCGCGTCATCGTGGCCGGAACCGGCCCTGCCGGACTGATCGCCGCCCTTGCCTTTGCCGATGCCGGTTTTGGCGTGTCGTTGGTAGGACCTGAGGTAAATGCCCAGGATGGCCGCACAACCGCGCTAATGAACCCTGCGCTTGCTATGCTGGATCGGTTGGGCGTCCTGAAGCCACTGGCACACAAGGCCGCACCTCTCAAGATCATGCGCATAGTCGATGCGACAAGCCGGTTGATTCGCAGCCCCGTCGTTACGTTCCGCGCCAGCGAGATCGACGAGCATCGTTTTGGCTTGAACATGCCGAATGCCGTCCTCAACCAGACGCTCGCGGAAACTGTGGCATCCCAGCCGGCAATAGCATGGCACAAATCTCTTGTTTCCGCCTGGCGGCTAGAGGCAGACCGTGCCGTAGCAATGCTAACCAATGGCAACGAAATCAGCGGACCGCTGGCCGTTGCAGCTGACGGACGGCTGTCACAGGCCCGCGAGGCCGCAGGCATTGCAGTTTCCACGCGCTCCTATCCGCAGGCTGCCCTTGTGCTGAATTTTGCGCACACCAGCGACCATGCCTTCACCTCAACCGAGTTCCACACCGAAACCGGGCCGTTCACGCAAGTGCCGCTACCGGGCAAGCGCTCCAGCCTTGTCTGGGTGGTAGAGCCGGAAATTGCGCAGGAACTAGCTGCACTCGATGACAACACGCTGTCGGTGCGCATCGAGGAAAAGATGCAGTCGATGCTTGGCCGCGTGACAGTCGACAGCGGGCGGCAGATCTACCCGCTTTCCGCAGCTACACCCTGGCGTTTCGCCAACAACCGCGTGGCGCTGGTGGGTGAAGCCGCCCACGTCTTCCCCCCCATTGGTGCGCAAGGTCTCAACCTCGGCATCAGGGACGTTGCTGATCTCATTGATGTTGCAAGTAAAAACCGGCAAGATCCCGGTGAGCCCAACGCTCTCGCTGCGTACGACTTCAAGCGGCGCCCCGATATTCTTGCCCGCAGCAGCGCAGTCAATCTGCTCAACATGACCCTTCTGTCCAACATGCTGCCTGCCCAGATGGCCCGCAGCGCAGGGTTGGATGTGCTTCGCACGTTTGCCCCGCTACGTGCATTCTTCATGCGCGAAGGCCTGCGACCGGGCAGCGGTTTTTCAGCCTTGGCGAACACCTTACGGAAATAGGTCGGGCGGCAATATTCCGTGGGTGATGGCGTAAAGCAGGCCCGTCACGGTCAATACCGACAGACAAGTGGTAATGAGCACGCTCGCAGAAGCACGCTCGACCCAGACGCCATATTGCTGGGCAATGACGAACACGTTCGTCGCCGTCGGCAGCGCTGCGAGAAGCACCGCCGAAAACAGCCACGTTTCCGAGAAATTGCCGACGCCGCTCAGGACGACATAGCACAACAGCGGATGCACAATGAGTTTAAGGACGGCGATTGGCGCCATCTCATGCGGCACGCGCTTCAACGGTCGTAACGCAAGCGTGACACCCATGGCGAACAGGGCGCAAGGCGCGGCAGCACTCGACAAATAGACAAGCAACCGCTCCACCGGCAACGGAGGCCTGATTTCAAAGAATGCGGCTGCCACGCCGAATGCAGTGGCAATGATGAACGGATGCAGGACGATCTTCCTGACGACTTCCCCCGCAAGTTGCAGTGGCGGGCTTTTGTCATCGCCAGACAGCGCCATCATCATCGGCGCAACGGCGAAATGCATTATGTTTTCGAAACAGAATATGAGCGCAACGGGAACCGCCGCTGTCTCGCCAAAGGCGAGCAGCGCAAGGCCCGGTCCCATATAGCCGATGTTGCCGTAGGCGGCGGCTAGCCCCTTGATAGTCGCTTCTGCGATCGCTCCGCGCGCTACCACCAGAGAGCCGCCAAACATGATCATGAAAATGGCAAAGGTGGACAGGACGGAACCGGCAATGAAGCGCCATTCCGTCAGCTGTTCGAAAGGCGTCTTGGCGAGCAGTTGGAAAAACAGCGCCGGAAGCGCCAGATAAATGATGAAGGTGTTCATCCATCCGAGGGCTTCCAATGGCTGCCGGGTAATCCTGGCAACGAAATAGCCAAGGAAGATCAGGCCAAAGAATGGGATAACAAGGCCAACGACTTCCAACATAGGCATTCCACCGCACGAAATCTTGAACCCGGCTAGCCCGTTGGTCTAAGGCCCGTCAAGCCATACGGGATTGAATTGCCGTGACGTATGCGCCAAATAGAGTCAGTGGTTAGGATGAGTACAATGAAAACGGCCAAGTTCTCGATCGGTCAGGTCGTGCGCCACCGGCTGTTTGGGTTCCGCGGCGTCATTTTCGATGTCGATCCGCAGTTCGCGAACTCGGAGGAATGGTATCAGTCCATCCCGGCGGAAGTCCGCCCGCGCAAGGACCAGCCCTTCTATCATCTGCTGGCACAGAACTCGGAAACAGAATACGTCGCCTATGTTTCCGAGCAAAATCTGCTCGAGGACCGCACCGGCGAACCGGTGCGCCATCCCCAGATCCGGGAAATGTTCCTGAAAAGCCCGGATGGCCGCTACGAGCCGAAGTATCAGGTCCGACACTAAAAGGTCGGACCGGAAGACGGAAACCCTATACTCGACCGGGCCAAAGCCCGGTCTATGACGTCCGTCAGGCTTCTTTCTTTTGCGCCGCAACACGCAGCGACAGTTCCCGCAACTGCTGCGGTGTCGCTTCCGCCGGTGCGTTCATCAGCAAGTCATAGGCCTGCTGGTTCATCGGAAACATGGTGACTTCGCGCAGGTTCTTTGCTCCAACCAGCAGCATGACGACGCGATCGATGCCCGCTGCCATGCCGCCGTGCGGCGGAGCGCCATACTGAAACGCGCGGTAGAGACCACCAAAACGCTCTTCAACCGTGGCGCGGTCGAGGCCGACGATTTCAAACGCCTTGACCATCGTCTCCGGCAGATGGTTGCGAATGCCGCCCGACGCGATCTCAAAGCCGTTGCAGACCATGTCGTACTGGTAGGCCTTGATCGACAGCGGGTCCTGCCCATTCAGCGCATCGATGCCACCTTGCGGCATCGAAAACGGGTTGTGGCCGAAATCCACGCGCTTCTCATCCTCGTTCCATTCGTAGAACGGGAAGTCGATGATCCAGCAAAGCTCGAACCGGTCGCGGTCGACAAGATTCAATTCCTCGCCGGCGCGAGTACGCGCCGCACCGGCAAAGCTGACGAACTTCTTCGGATCGCCGGCAACGAAGAACGCCGCATCACCGTCCGCAAGGCCAAGCTGCTGGCGGATCGCTTCCGTACGTTCCTCGCCGATGTTCTTGGCAAGCGGGCCAGCGCCTTCGAGCTTCTCGCCTTCCTTGCGCCAGAAGATGTAGCCCAGACCCGGCTGGCCCTCGCCCTGCGCCCATGAATTCATGCGGTCACAGAATGCGCGGCTGCCGCCCGTCTTGGCAGGGATCGCCCAGACTTCGGCTTTTGCATCGTTGGCAAGGATGTTGGCGAACACCTTGAAGCCGGATTCGCGGAAGTGGTTCGACACTTCTTCCATGGCGATGGGATTGCGCAGGTCAGGCTTGTCGGAACCGTATTTGCGCATCGCGACATCGTAAGGGATGCGCGGGAATTCCTTCGTTACCGGCTTGCCGTCGGCAAAGGCTTCGAACACGCCGCGCATCACCGGCTCCATAGTGCCAAGCACGTCATCCTGCTCGACAAAACTCATCTCGAGGTCGAGCTGATAGAATTCGCCCGGCAGACGGTCGGCGCGCGGATCTTCGTCGCGGAAGCACGGCGCTATCTGGAAGTAGCGGTCAAAGCCCGACACCATGATGAGCTGTTTGTACTGCTGCGGCGCTTGCGGCAGCGCGTAAAAGGTGCCGGGATGGATACGGCTCGGCACCAGGAAGTCGCGCGCGCCTTCGGGCGAGGATGCCGTCAGGATCGGCGTGGAGAACTCGGTAAAACCGACTTCACCCATGCGTTTGCGCATTTCAGTGATGATGCGCGTGCGGGCGACAATGTTCTTGTGCAGCGTTTCGCGGCGCAGGTCGAGGAAGCGGTACTTCAGCCGGATATCTTCCGGGTAGTCGGGTTCGCCGAACACCGGCAGCGGCAGTTCCTTCGCCGCCGACAGCACTTCGATATCGAGCGCAAAAACCTCGATCTCGCCGGTAGGCAGGTTGGCATTGGTTGCCTCGGCGGAGCGGGCCTTGACCTCGCCGTCGACCCGTATGACCCACTCGCCGCGCACGGTTTCGGCCGACTTGAAGGCCGGAGAATCCGGATCGGCGACGATCTGCGTCAAGCCATAGTGGTCGCGCAGGTCGATGAAGAGAAGACCGCCGTGATCGCGCACACGATGCACCCAGCCAGAGAGACGAACGGTAGAGCCGACATCGGCCTTCCTCAATTGAGCGCAGTTATGGCTGCGGTAACGATGCATTGCCTGAATCCGATCAGAAAGTTCCGGTAAAGCCGAAGCACTTGCCCAGCCTGAAAATTGGCGCGAAAAGCGCATGGGCATGGCCTTTTGTCAAGGCAAGAGCAAGACCAACAAGGCTTGACCTGGCTAAGGCCGACACTATCCATATTGCAGTGCGCCTTGACGAATGAACTACCGGCTGAAATTGAGAGAGACCACCCGGTCGAAAAAAAGCGATTTGATGCACGTCATTACTACCCAAGGCGAACTCGAAGCCGCCATAAAAGCACTCGAGCAGTCGGATTTCGTTACGGTCGATACCGAATTCATCCGCGAAACGACATTCTGGCCAATCCTTTGCCTGATCCAGATGGCGGCACCCGGTGTCACCGCGCTTGTCGATCCATTGGCACCCGGCCTTGATCTCAAGCCATTCTTCGAACTGATGGCCAATGAAAAGGTCGAGAAGGTCTTTCACGCTGCGCGGCAGGACATCGAAATCATCGTTCATCTCGGCAACCTGGTGCCGCATCCCGTTTTCGACACGCAGGTCGCCGCCATGGTCTGCGGCTTCGGCGATAGCGTTTCCTATGACCAGCTGGTGCAAAAGATCACCGGCGCGCGGCTCGACAAATCCTCGCGGTTCACCGACTGGAAGTATCGTCCGCTCTCGGACAAGCAGCTTGAGTATGCCTTGGCTGACGTCACCCACCTGATCGACGTGTACAAGCATCTCAAGGCCGAACTCGATCGCGAGAATCGCGCCCATTGGCTCAATGAGGAAATGCGCGTGTTGACGTCGCGCGAAACCTACGACCCACACCCGGATGATGCATGGAAGCGGCTGAAAATGCGGGTGCGCAAGCCGCAGGAGCTAGCGATCTTGCAAACGGTAGCGGCTTGGCGCGAACGTGAGGCGCGCGAGCGAGACGTTCCGCGCGGACGCATCCTGAAGGATGACGCCATCTACGAGATTGCGCAGCAGGCGCCACGCGATACGGACGCACTTGGCCGTTTGCGCAGCACGCCCAAGGGATGGGAGCGCTCGTCCAGTGCCGCCGCATTGCTCAGTGCGGTCAACACGGCCCTTGCCATACCCAAGGAAATGATGCCGAAACTGCCCAAGCAGTTTCAGCCGCCGGAAGGATCGAGCGCCGCATCGGAACTGTTGAAGGTGCTGCTGCGCCTTATCGCGGAGAAGGAAGGGGTCGCCACCAAGGTTCTGGCTTCCAGCGACGATCTCGACCAGATTGCAGCCCAGGGTGAGGCAGCGGATGTCCCTGCCCTGCATGGGTGGCGTCGTGCCGTTTTCGGAGATCATGCGCTACGCTTGGTGCGCGGCGATATAGCCATCCGCTTCGAAAATCGTCGGATTTCGGTGTTCGCCGTGGATTCCTGATCTACACCAGCCCTGCCAGATGCAGGGAGAACCACGCCCACATCAAGACCACGATCACAAAGCCCGCGGCAAAAGACAGGCTGCGGATGCGCAGGTTATTGCTGGTAACATGCACATAGGCGTGCAGGTAGCGCAGTGCCACGAACACCCAGGCAAGCAGTACGGCAACGAACGACACGCCGTTGGTCACGAAAAAAGCCAGGCAGACGATGTGAAACAGGACCGGTAGTTCGAACTGGTTCATCAGGTTGTTTGCCGCCGTCACGCTGCCTTCCGGCTCCTGCGTTCTGACCTTGAATTGACGTACCTTGGCCCCACCACTCGTTACGGCAATGCGCCTGCGCCACCCCAGCAGGACGTAGATCGCCGAAACCAGGAAAAAATGCGCCACCATGGGCCAGAAGATTGCAATGGGATTCATGCGTCGTAGTCCTGCCCCTGCTTGTCGTGGCGGCGCTGTCGTTGGCCTGCAAGCGCAAATGCCGCGATCACAATGATCGGGATCGCACCCAATGCAAATTTCGCCACGATCAACGCCGATGCCAACGCAAGCGAATCAGGGTTGGCGGAGAGGAAGTCGGATAACAAACGAGCAACAGCGAAATTCTGAGCGTAGTCGGCCAGTGTATATGGAAACACCAGGCCCATCGAAACCAGCGCCTGTCCGTTTGGAGAAAGAGATGCGAATCCGGGCAGCCTCCGCCCGGTCGCCATCATCAGGCTGATCATTGTCAGCGAAAAAAGAGCGGGGAACAACAGGTCGAATGTCAGATAGTGCCAGACGATAATCGTCTCACTGCCGCCACGCCCTAGCGCCGTTAGCCACGCCATGCCTTCGTCGGGCGTAAAACCGAAGGCGCGAATGTCCAACGACAGCAGCCCGCCGCTCAAACGCTGAAAATACAGGAATTCCAGCGCTGTCATGGCTGCAAAAACCGCAGCCGAAGAAAGCAAAAGCGCCCCCGCATGGCGCGGCAATCGCGTCAAAGCGGCAAAGAGCGAATGCAGAATGCCGTGGTGCTCAGATTCCGCCGGGGTAGTTGGGGCTTTCACGGGTAATCGTGACATCATGGGCATGGCTCTCACGAAGACCAGCATTCGATATACGAACGAATGTGGCGCGCTCGCGGAAGTCGGCAAGATTCCGGCCTCCAACATAACCCATAGCGGCTTTCAGGCCGCCTGCAAGCTGATGCAGCACACCCGACACCGGGCCTTTGTATGGAACCTGGCCTTCAATGCCTTCCGGAACCAGCTTCAGCGTATCGCGGACCTCGGCCTGGAAATAACGATCTGCCGAACCGCGCGCCATCGCGCCGACCGATCCCATGCCTCGGTAAGCCTTGAACGACCGGCCCTGGTGCAGATAGACCTCGCCGGGGCTTTCCTCGGTGCCGGCAAGCAAAGAACCGATCATCGCAGCGCTGGCGCCTGCCGCCAGTGCCTTCGCCAGATCGCCAGAGAACTTGATGCCACCGTCGGCGATGACGGACACACCAGACTTCTGCGCCGTCTCGACCGCCGCCATGATTGCCGAAAGCTGCGGAACACCGACGCCGGCCACGATCCGGGTGGTGCAGATCGAGCCCGGACCTATGCCGATCTTTACCGCATCGGCGCCAGCGTCGATGAGCGCTTGCGTACCCTCCGCCGTCGCCACGTTGCCTGCCATGATGCGGACCGAGTTGGACAGCTTCTTTGCCCGCGTCACCGCATCCAGCACGCGCTGCGAGTGCCCATGCGCGGTATCGATTACCAGCAGATCGACGCCGGCCTCGATCAGGCGCTCAGCGCGTTCGAAGCCGTCATCACCGACGCTGGTCGCCGCCGCGACGCGCAACCGGCCCTGCGCATCCTTGCTGGCATGCGGGTTGAGCTGGGACTTTTCCATGTCCTTGACGGTGATCAGACCGACGCAATTGCCCTTCTTGTCGACCACCACCAGTTTTTCGATGCGATTCTGGTGCAAAAGCCGCTTGGCTTCCTGCTGGTCGACGTTTTCCTTCACCGTAATCAGGTTCTCGCGCGT
Organism: Mesorhizobium sp. Root552; assembly: GCF_001427285.1. Classification (GTDB taxonomy): domain Bacteria; phylum Pseudomonadota; class Alphaproteobacteria; order Rhizobiales; family Rhizobiaceae; genus Mesorhizobium. The sequence goes on along the minus strand of NZ_LMFV01000010.1, from coordinate 10,005 downwards.
CATCAGTTCGTAGACGCGCTGCGTCGGGTCAGATGCAAAACGTACGTCGCGGTTGGTGAGGATGCCGACAAGGCGGCCCACGGTATGCCCGCCAACACCACCGTTTTCGACAACGGGAATGCCCGAAATGCCGTGCAGGTTCATCAACGCAAGCGCATTTGCCAGTGTTGCATCCGGGCCGATTGTGACCGGGTTCACAACCATGCCGGACTCGAACTTCTTCACCTGCCGCACCTGTTCGGCCTGCTCGACAGGATTCAGGTTGCGGTGAATGACGCCGATGCCGCCCGCCTGCGCCATGGCAATCGCCAGCCTGGCTTCCGTCACAGTATCCATTGCAGCCGAAATAATCGGCAAATTCAAATCGATATCGCCGGCAATTCGTGTGCTGATGTCGGTCTCGCCCGGCATCACTTCCGAGTGACCCGGCTGCAACAGCACGTCGTCGAAGGTAAGCGCCAATGCGCCGGTGGACGTTTCGATGATTTTTGCCATGGCCAGTTCCCGGAATGCATGAAAGGCGCGGGTACCCGAATGGACCGCGCCGACTCGTCATCTTCCCTTTCAGGATTGGCGCTGGCTCGTAACACGTCTCATGGTCGATGAAAAGCACACCACGATCAGTTATTGTTGTCGCAACCTTGCCTCTTTGTAACGCGACATCGCCACTTTGGCGTGATAACCGGCGGATAAGTCGACAGCCCCCGGTCGGCGCCCGATTCCAGGCATCCGGATTCTGATCGTGAATCGCATCATTCCGCTTGTTCTTGCGGTCGCCCTGTTCATGGAAAACATGGATTCGACCGTCATCGCAACGTCGCTGCCCGCGATTGCCGCAGACATCAATACCAGCCCTATTGCACTCAAATTGGCGCTGACGGCCTATCTTGTGGCGCTGGCGATATTCATTCCTGTCAGCGGCTGGATGGCAGACCGTTTCGGCGCAAAGACCGTATTCCGCGCGGCAATCGTCGTCTTCATGACCGGTTCCGTCGCCTGCGCGATGTCCAACTCGCTCGGCTCCTTCGTAATCTCACGCCTTCTTCAAGGCATGGGCGGTGCCATGATGACGCCTGTCGGTCGCCTGGTTCTGGTACGCTCGACACCCAAGAACGAACTTGTCGCCGCCATGTCCTGGCTGACGATACCGGCCTTGGTTGGGCCTCTGGTCGGCCCGCCGGTCGGAGGCTTCATCACCACCTATTTTTCATGGCACTGGATTTTCCTCATCAACATACCGATCGGATTCATCGGCATCTGGCTGGCGACTCGCTACCTGCCCGAGACTGAAAGGCTGGTCACGCCTCGCCTCGATCTGATCGGCTTCGTACTGGTCGGCATCGGAGCATCGGGGGTTGTATTCGGCCTCTCGGTCGTCAGCATGCCTGCGCTTCCGCCCATCGTAGGCGTGGTTACGCTGATCACGGGTGTGGTTGCAGGACTGCTCTATCTGCTCCATGCGCGCCGCAGGCCAAACCCTCTGCTTGCGCTCGATCTTCTAAAAAATCAGACTTTCCGAACCTCGGTATTCGGCGGAGGCCTGTTCCGTATCGGCATTGGAGCGGTTCCTTTCCTCTTGCCGCTCATGCTGCAAATCGGGTTTGGCCTCACTCCGTTTCAGTCCGGCCTCATCACCTTTGTCTCGGCCATCGGCGCGATCGGCATGAAACTCGTCACGACGCGCGTGTTCCGAATGGCCGGGTTTCGGCGCGTCCTTGTATTCGGCTCGCTGATTTCGGCCGCATCGGTAGCGGTCAACGGGCTGTTTACACCACAAACCCCTTATCTCGTCATTTTGACCATACTGCTGGTCGGCGGCTTTCTACGCTCGATGTTTTTCACCGGCGTCAATGCCCTCACCTACGCCGACATCTCGGCGGAAGACACCAGCAAAGCGACGCCCATTGCTGCCGTCGGCCAGCAATTGTCCATAGCGCTCGGCGTGGCTGTCGCGGGCGGTATCCTGGAAGTGGCCACGACCGTTCATGGTGGGCCATTGACGCTGGCCGACTTCCACACGGCGTTCTTTATCGTAGCGGCGATTTCCGCCTTGGCGTCGCTGTCTTTCCTGCGGCTTTCGCCCGATGCCGGCAGCGCTGTCTCCGGCCATGGTGCCCGACCTGCCAAGGTGCTTGAAAGCGAGGCTTCTTCCTGACTACGAAGCGCCTTTGTCGTCGCCTGCCTCAGCCCTGCCTTTGAAGTCCTTGGCCAGCAAGTAGAGTTCAACCGATTCATCACGCGAAGCCGGCGGCTTGACGTGATGAACGGACCGGAAGTTCCGCTTCAGCGCATCAAGCAGCCCGCCTTCCGTCCCGCCCTGGAACGTCTTGGCCAGGAAATGTCCGCCCGGCCGCAACACCGACATGGCAAAATCGGCCGCAACTTCGCACAGGTGCATGGTCCGGATATGGTCCGTGCGGCGGTGACCGGTGGTCGGAGCCGCCATGTCCGACAGCACTATGTCCGGCTCGCCGCCCAGCGCCTCCGCCAGTTTGGCAGGCGCTTCGGGGTCGAGGAAATCCATCAGCAGGACCTCGGCACCTGGCACTGCGTCCATTTCAAGATAATCGATACCGACGACATGCGGCGCGTCTGCCGTCGATTTCGTCCGCACCGCCGCCACCTGGCACCAACCACCGGGTGCCGCGCCAAGATCGATGACACGCATGCCTGGTTTTAGCAGATGATGCTTGTCATCGATTTCGATTAGCTTGTAGGCGGCCCGGGAACGATAACCATCCGCCTTGGAGCGCTGGACATAGGGATCGTTCATGTGGCGCTCCAGCCAACGGCGCGACGACTCCTTCAACCCGCTCTTTTTCTTTATCTTGGTGCGCAATACGCGCATGCCACCGGAACCCGGCTTGTCCGGTTTCTTGGTCATGGCTGCGCCACCCTCTTCCGTCGATCTTGCCAGGCGCCATTGTCAGCCATCAATTCGCTCAGTATGCCTTCCCGCAGGCCCCGATCCGCGACCCTAAGCCGATTCGCCGGCCAAACCGCCCGAATTGCCTCGAGAATGGCGCAGCCCGCCAGCACAAGATCGGCACGGTCGGCACCGATGCAGGGATTGGCAACCCTTTGCTGAAAATCCCAGCCAAGCAGCTTTTCCACCATGAGATCAACGCTGCAACTGTCCATCCATAGGCCGTCGACCCGGCGACGATCATAACGCTCCAGGTCGAGGTGAACGCCGGCTAGCGTGGTCACGGTGCCGGACGTGCCAAGCAGGTGGAACTTGGGCGTCGCCAATACGTGGTTCAGCCGATGGCGGCCCTCAAAAGCATTGAGGCGTGTCGCGACATCGTCGATCATCGCCGCGAAAACTTCGCGGGTCACTGTCTTGCCTCCGAACCGTTCGGCCAGCGAGACGACGCCTACCGGAAGCGAGGTCCATGAGACGATATGGTTGGCCAGTCGCGCGGAACGGCGCCTGGTCAGGTCGATCAACGCGATTTCCGACGAACCTCCACCGATGTCGAACAGCACCACGCCCTGTGTGTCCCGCTCGACCAGCGAACCGCAGCCGGAAACGGCGAGCCGCGCTTCGGTGCGCCGGTCGATGATTTCGAGCTTCAGGCCCGCCTCGCGCTCGACACGCTCTAGGAATTCGGCGCCATTCTCCGCGCTGCGGCAAGCCTCGGTCGCGATGAGTCGAGAGCGCGCAATCTTGCGGCTGCGTAGCTTGTCCCCGCAAATCTTCAATGCTTCCACCGCGCGATCCATGGCGGGACCGGACAAACGGCCAGTTGAAGAAAGGCCTTCACCCAGCCGGACAATGCGGGAAAATGCATCGATGACGCGGAATTGGCCGTTTCGCGACGGGATCGCAACAAGCAGCCGGCAATTGTTGGTGCCAAGATCGAGCGCTGCAAAAACCGGCAGATCATTCGCGTGATGGCGACGGACGCCGCTGGTGGACGTCGGGTTGGCGTCCCCTTGATCGACAACTCCGGGCTGACCGCTCGCATTCTGGTTTTTGGGTGGAGTGGCCGGCTCGGTCGGCGCCGTCGCAGTTTGGGCTAGGGCCTCGCCGTCGCGCGCAAAGACCTTGCGCCCGCGTTTTCGCTTGCGCCTTTTCCTCGTCTTGCCCTTGGCATTTTCATTGTTGGTCGCTTGCCCAGCCTGCCCGTTTCCGGCCAAGGCCGCCGACGCACCGTCGCTACGGTGGTCAACTGAAAAGGCCGCATTGCCCGCCGGCTTCGCTGCCTCCCCGGACACGCCAACCTCCAGCGCCCTGGCGCCGGTGTTGCGGTCTGTCACGGATCGTTCCTTCCAACGCCGCGCGAACCGGAACTTCCGGACGCAGCACGCGCCAATGTTTCAAGTTGCCGCCAGACTAGCAGCGTGCCGCCCAATCACCAAGAGCAAAGCGTGGAAAGATCACGACCGGTCAACTTGATGGGGAACAAGCCAACTATTGATGATTTCAATAGGTTCCGCCCTCGGTCGCAGCCATTTGAATGCCTGCAAGGTTGAATAGTCGGCTTCGATAAGGCATTGCTGAAATGCACGATTCGGAAGGCGGCCCAGCATAAGCCGCCCCACACCGCACCTCGGGGGAGGCGTTCGTCGCGCATGACAGGCAGCGCATGACTTGGAAACGATATTTCTGGCCCGCCGTCGGCCTGGCCGCAGTTGCGTTTTCAATTTGGCTGCTGCTTGACGAATTGCGGGGCATCTCGCTTGACGATGTCTGGGACAGCCTGGTGTCCATACCTATCCATGGTTGGATTCTGTCGGCACTCTGCTCCATTGTCGCTTATGCAGCATTGGCGGGCTACGATCACATCGCACTTCTTCACATCGGCAAACGTGTATCTTGGCTGTTTGTGACACTGTGCTCGTTCACCACCTATGCCTTGTCCCACAACATTGGCGGCTCAGTCTTTTCCGGCGCAGTGATCCGTTACCGCGCCTACGGCACCAAGGGCCTCACCGGGCATGAAGTCGGCATACTGGTTGCAGTCTGCTGGTTCACCTTCGTGCTGTCGTCGGTGCTCGTCGGCGCGATAGTGCTTATTCTTGTGCCCGGCCTGTTCGACCGCTTTTCCAGCATCGGGTTCCACAGCTTTTCCGGAGCTACGGGCCTGGTCATGCTGTTGCCGGTCATTGCATACATCTTCGGCAGCTGGCTGCATCTGCGCCCCCTCAAGATCGGGTCGTTCCAGGTACACTACCCGCGCCTGCCCATCGTTGCGCGCCAGTTAATCATCGGCCCGCTCGAACTGCTTGCTGCAGCGGCCATCATCTACTTTGCCCTGCCCGAAGCCGGAAACCCGGGCTATCTCGTGGTGCTGGGCGTTTTCATGGTTTCGTTCTCAGCCGCCCTGATTTCCCATGCTCCCGGCGGACTTGGCGTGCTTGAAGTCGTATTCCTGGCCGGACTGTCCGAAATGGAGCCCGTCCACGTTCTGGCCGCCCTATTGGTATTCCGCCTTTTCTACCTGGTCGTTCCCTTGATCATTGGCCTCGTGGTCGTACTCCTGTTCGAACGCTCGCAATTCGACCACAGTCGCGGTTGAAGCCAGTCTTGGGCTTGACTATTTCATGGCGGCGATTAAAACGCGGCCACTTACCGGAGCGTGGTTTCACGCCGCGCTGGCGGAGATGCTGGAAAACCAGCCTTCCGCAAGCTGCCAAAACATCGCTTCAGATGCTTTTTGGGGAATAGGTTAACGGTAGACCCACGGACTCTGACTCCGTTAGTCCTGGTTCGAATCCAGGTTCCCCAGCCAAGCAATTTCAAGCACTTAGCTCCCAAACCCCCGAAATTCCTTGTCGCAAGCTGCGGAATTTGTCGCAACGTAACGTATTGATTTGTAATGCGTCGCAATGAACGGCGGCTACGGAACGCGACAAGGATGCGACAAGAAAAACCCGTCAAACCTTGATACGGCGTTGGCGGGCTTATCACCCGGCGCAGCTATTCCGAGTCGCCCTCTCCCTCGGCTCCGCGTTGTTCGAGCACGCCGAAATCACCCGATTTAATTCCTAGCCCTGTCTCAAGCATCCCTTCCGCCGCCAAGCCGCGACGCAAGAGTTCGCGTATTGCCGCCGCCCTGCTCGGCATGCGCTGCTCGAACCGCCAGTTCTCCAACGCCTCCAGTTCCTCACCCGACAGCATGACCTGCAAACGCTCTTGGCGCTCCAGTTTTGCCATCGTCGCCTCCCTCGATATAGAATGAGTAAGTGCCGCCATTTACCCTAAATTATCACTATGAGTTGGCGACGGCAACGATACTTAATTTGCAAGACACGATATAGCCTCGTACCACTAACTACTAGATGCCGTCTCATTCTGCTAACTTATTGAAGTCATTAAACTATATTGACTTTTGCGTCGAATGCTTACATAGTGGCGTATGGATATTTTCATCGATGGCGCCAAGCGTGCCGAGTTGCAGCATGAAGTTGAGAAGCTGATCTCAAAAGCAATGACGTCGCACCGTATAGTGAATGTCCCAGTCATCGCGGAACAGGTTTGGCAGAGGTGCCCAGGCTTAAATGTAGCCTTGGAGGACATTGAGGCCATGGTTCTCACCATCGCGGAACGCCACATCTTCCCCATGGAGTTTGACGGTCGCACCATCTGACTTCTTTGGGCACCGTTGGCGCAATCTGAAATACCCCGCGCTCATTACAGCAAGCGCGGGGCGCCGTGGTGGGCCTAAGCTTGAGCATACATCCTCTTGATCGCTGCTCGGCGCTGTGCGGCTGTCTCACGCTGTCGAACAATATGGTAAAGCGCCCAAGCTGACCGAAAGTAGGTGAGATTAGGCCCAGACAATATCGGAGATACCAGAGCCTCGTTCTCCAGGGACAAATAGAATAGGTCATCCCCACGGGGCATCAGTTTCACAAAGGCTTGGAGGTCATGCGCCTTTTTCCCACCAATAGTGGGCATCGGATCATCTCCGCCCAATGCTCGGTGAGCGAGATAACAAAACGCTGCCTTATAGTCGTCCTGATGAATATCCATCACGTTGCTCCTCTTCGCCGGCACGCAGCCGGACGTTTCAATATGCCTGCCACACGGCAAGCGTTCACGTTCACCCGCAAGGGTGCATAGCTTTGATGAAATGGCCGCTGAGAGGGTTGCGAGCGGCGAAAGTCCCACTGAAGGGATTGGGCTGGCCATTTAATGGCTGCACCGTTCTTATGCCTCCTCGCCTTTCAACTTGTCAACTATGGAGCCCCTGGCCGGGATCGAACCGGCATGTATCCAGTTACGGTTTCGGAGGTAGAAGCTCCGGCCGGTACAGGGGCAATTCGTTACGCTCGGCGAGAAAGCTTGCAAATCAGCACGGCCAACACCTCATCCAGACGCTGACGCAAGGCCAGTCGCTCGCCTGTCGCAGTTTTCATCAGCCGGCGGTTCTCACGGCGGCGGGCGAGGAGTTGGGTGAGGTTCATGCTGCCTCCCGCATCTTGCACAGACCGCGCACCGCGGCGTGCAACATTGGCACCAGACAACTAATGTCCGTGCCTTTGTCGTCTTCCTCGATGACATAGCGCAGGTACGAAATCACGCCGTCGATGCTGGTCGGGTCGGTGCGCTCCAGAAGCGCGTTGGCCGCGCTCCATCGTGCCCAGGCAGCCTGTTCGGTCGGTTCATCCTCGACTGCACCGGCGCGGTCGATAACGGCGACTTCCCTGCGCAGCGCGGCGATCACTACTGTCGCTGGATCGATGACGGGCACCTGTGTGTGCACGTTCATGCCATCCTCCCGCGGATGTTAGCTTCAGTGAGCGCCTCGCTGACAGAGTCTGCAAGTTTCAAGGCCATCCTCGCGACCTGCGACTGCCGGAATGTTGCGTCGTTGTTCTCAAGGTTTTGGTGCAGCACGGTCAGCAGTCCGACCAAGTCGTCGGCCTTGTTGCAGACCGAGATGAAGGCTTGTCCGCTGGGGTCGATGCCCGTCGCTTGCGCCTCGGACGCCACGTCGGCCACAGGTCTGTCGCCCTCCAGGCCCGATGGTTCGATGTTGTCGAGACCGAGCCGGCGGTGCAGTTCGGTGGGAATGCTGTGCTGGTTCATGCTGGTTGCTCCTTTAGTGCTTTAAGTGATCCAATGGATCATAAGAAAGCACCAACGGAGCCAAGATGCAAGTGATAAGTGATCCAAAGGATCATTTTGCTTGACTCTTGAGGCAGAAGAAAGCACTAAACGTGCATGTTAACGCCCCAACAAATTAGAGCCGCGCGTGGCCTGCTTAACTGGTCGCAACGCGAATTGGCAGAAGCGTCAGGAGTGGCGCTCCAGAGTATAAAGAACATCGAGACCGGGAAGACGGATCCACGCCTATCAACCGCAACCGCTCTCCGTCACACGCTGGAATCAAAGGGTGTTATCTTCATCGACCAAAACGGCGGTGGGCCAGGAGTGCGGCTGCGGGGTCGATGAGAAAAGCGGCGTGCGGCCTAAAAACTCATCTTTCTTTCCTGTCGGTGATCGATTATGCATTAGCCGTTGCTAAAGCTTACGCAGCGGAAGTAACAGGCTCGGTCGCTACCGCCCCCCCAAAAAAAATGGCGACCGAGCCAACCCCACGAAAGTCTAATAGAGTTGCGTTATTCCCCAATTGCTGCGTTCGCAGATCACATCCATTGACACCCCTCCCGCCCAGGCGCTGCTTGATCTGGGTTAATGTGAATGGAAGCGCCTAACGTGAGCACCATAAAGGTTCAGTATGAGTGCCCCTTATGCGGCTCCGCTGGCGTAGACTTACCAGAGAACTTCACGGACGATTCCATCGCCTCATGTTCCAACTCGAATTGCGACGCCACATTCGGCCGGTGGGGAGATATAAAGGATCGCATCCGACGAGCGGTAGCCCAAGCGGTGACCGAGAAGCTTCGAAGCATACCAAGCGGCATTAATACGATCCATTAATGCGCCTAAACGGTCTAGCCATTCGGAGTAATTTTCGCGGCTCAGGTTTAACCTTATAATATTCGGCGCCGCTAAATTTACCTTGGCGACAGGCTCGGCCTGCTCTTCCCTCCAAGCTTTGGGCGGGCCGAGCCACCGCCATTGAATCCCCACCGCCGAAAACTATATGCTTCTAGGGCCTCCCAAGGTCTGACGGCTGGCGCGTTTAGTTTCATCAACTATTGCACGCGCGCCAGCCGTGCTATTATTGTTATTCATCTTTCCAGACGATTTTCCGCACATACTCAATCCGATCGATTTTGCGGATTTTTATCTGCTGCCGCTTGGCTGCGGGCGGGTCGCCAATGTCCATATCCAGGGTGTTGCGCTGACCGCACTTGGTGCAGCGCCAGTCCCGCATGTAGATCATGTCGTCGCATTCGACATTGCCAAAAACCACGATGAGATCGGCAATCGGATAATATCGCTCAATCTTGCAATAACGGCAGCGCAGCCGCGCGAATTGGGAGTTCTTCGCGGCTTCGGCGAGCGTATAGCTGCCTTTTCGTTTTGGCCAATACGGTTCCGGCATGAGAACATAACCAGAACAATCTGTTTGGGAAGTCAAGCTGGCACAAGCCCAAAGTCTAATTTCCCCGACTCCCATCAGGGCGCACCGTGCGGTGGGCTTGGGAGGCAACATGGAATTCATAGTACTTGTCGTCGGGCTGCTCCAGATATTGGGCGGCATCCTTGTTACAATCACTGCCAAATCCGCGATCCACGAAATTCTTGGAATGCTATCGTTTGGCCTAGGCGTCCTTAGCGTGGCGCTTGTTATTGTTATCAATCGATTGACCGAAATACGGAATAGGCTGCCTACACGGCCTGCTGGCTAGAGTTTCACCGCCTCAAATCCCGCCACCCTCGCGGCCGATCGTGCAGCGCGTTCAGCGTTTCGGCCAGAGATTCCTGCAACTCAGACAGTGCGTCGTAGTGCGGCCGGAACGGCGTTAGCTGCACCTGTGCTGCAGCTGGACGCCTCGAAAAACCTCGCCATTGACGGCTCGGGATGATTCACTGCCCCGGTGATTTGCCGGGAGGGGATGGATGCGGGGACAGGCCGGGTT